>LGRD01000038.1 GCA_001263235.1 Methylibium sp. NZG
GTTGGTGGTCAACGTTCGGGTCCTGGTACAGGTGGTCGATGCGGTCGGTGTTGAACAGGCTGGAGCGGCGCTTGACGCCATGCACCGTGTATCCCTTGTCCAGTAGAAGCTCCGACAAGTACGCGCCGTCCTGACCGGTCACGCCGGTGATCAGCGCAACTTTGCTCACGCCGTAAAGCCGTTCGGGCTCGGGATGGTGGTTCTCTTTCATTTGAGGCTGAACTGCGCGGAGCAGTTGGCAGTGGTGGCAGCGTAGTTGTTGGACAGGCCGCCTTCGGCCAGTCGCAGTTCGCGGACAGCGTTGCAGCCGAGCAACCACGCGCGGGTCGGCTCGTAGCTGGCCCCGAGCGACAGGGTCTTCAGCGAATCCACGCCCTCGATCGCGCCGACCGACACACCGTTCACGAACCTCTCGTCAACAAGGTTGCGGCGGCTGTAGCGCAAGGTAGCGTTGATGCGTATCTTGGCAGTCGCCTCATAGCCTGCTGTGAGGGTCAAGCTTGTCGTCAAGCGGCTGTTGTCACCACCACCGCTGATCGACGAGCCGCCCTGGTTGGCAAAGCTGGACTCGGCGCCGGTGTCGCGGCTGAGTGTGGTGTTGAAGCCGAGTTTGCCGGTCGGCAAGAAGGCCCAGCTGATCGAGCCCGTGGTGCCGGTGAAGTCGCGCTGAGTCAGCCCGTCGCTGGTCTGGCGCCCGAAGCTGACCCGCGCATTGACCGTGCTCAAACCGCTGGCGACCCAAGTCGCGGTGAGGTCGAGGTCGTTGCGCTCGAAGGTGGCGGCGTCGCCGTTGGCAAGGACCAGCCTGGGGTATTCGCCGCGGGTATGCCTCACGGCAGCGCCAAGCGACAGCAAACCGCTGGGGCGGTAGTTCAGTCCCACGCTGGCACCGGTCTGGTTGTATTCGGACGCGGCGAACTCGGCGGCAGAGTAGCCCACGCGCCGATGCGACAGCGAGCCCTGCAGCGCCAGCACCGATACCAGGCCGAGCTGAACCCGCGCGGCGAATTCTTGCGTTGTCTCCAGGTTTCTTTTGGCCAGCGAGGGCTGGCCTGCCGAGGCGCCGTAGCGCGCGAGGCTCTGGTTCAGCGCCAAGTTCAAACCCCCGGCGAGCCTTTCGATCGTCTGCCAATCCACCCCCGCGTTGACGGCGTAGCCTGTGTTGTTGAGCTGGTCGATGTCTTCGTACTGCGTGGCCTTCACCGAGCCGCTTGCGAAGAAGCGTTGGCGGCCGATCGGCTGGTCGATGCCCGCCAGAAGGCTGGTCACCGAATACTTGTCGGGCGTCGGAGCGGTGGCGGTGCGGAACAAATTGGAGTCGTGACCGAAGGCCTGGTTCACACCGAGCGAATATGGGCCGCCGGCCTGCGCCAGCGCGGCGCTTGCTCCAGCCAGCGTGCAGGTTGCGACGAGCCCGCGGGTGACCAGAAGGAAGGCGGCGCACCTGGCGCTGTTTCGATTCGGCGGCTGCATGGGCGACTTTTGCGGAGCCTTCAAAGTTCGGGGCGAACCAAAGCAACCAGAATTCTGGCGAGGTTTCATGACAGTTCCGCGCAACTACTCGGGGGAAGGTGGACACCGCAAGGATTGGCATGAGACTTCGGTGACCGCGCGCGTGCCGGGCATTCCCAAGCGGACGCCCAGCAGCTGGGCAGCTGAGGTTGCCTCCGTGACGAAACTGTGCCGTGCCGAAGCACGGCTGTGACGGATCTGTGCCGTGATGTGCCTGGGGCGGCGGGCGGCAAGCATCGCAAGTGGTTGATTCACAAGGCCCGCCCCGGGCTCTATCGCACTCTTAATCCGTAGGTCGAGTGTTCGAGTCACTCAGGGCCCACCACTTCTGTCTAGGCGAATCGCGCGAGCAGTCACGGCAAGTTCATGACGTCGAGCCGGCCGATGTCGAGAGCGACAGGCAGTATTCATAGGCGCCGCCACGCAGCGAGATCGGATCCACGTGTCCGATGCGCTATGGCGGCGGCTACATCTCGACGCCATAAAATGGTGGCCATAACCTACGCTGCCGCCTTGACCTTCTCGGTGCGCAAACTGCTAGGCGTCACGCCATAGCAGGTGCGAAAGGCCGTTGAAAAGTGAGCGCAGTCGGCAAAGCCTGTTTCGAAGGCAATCGCGGTCATCCCCATCGAACTGTGCTGCACCAAAAAGCGCGCGTAGCGCAGGCGCGTCAGCAGGATGTACCGCGTCGGCGTCACGCCCATGCTTTCGCGGAACAGGCGCGAGAACTGGCGACCTGAGATACCGGCGGCCTGTGCGGCCCGTTCGCTGTCCACGCCTGTGCCCTTGCGGCTTTCGATCAGCACCACCGCGCGCTGGATGCGCGGGTCGGCCACCTTGGGTACCTCGCTGGCGCGTTCGCGGTCGAAGGCGCTGGGGCCCTTGCGGTCGGTGAGCGACAGCTGGTGCACCACCTTCGCCGCTCGGTCGTCGCCGCTGTGGCGCCTGACGAGCTCGGTCATCAAGGCCAGGATGGACACACCGCCCGGCACCGTGATGCGCGTCTTCCCGTCGATGAAGTCGTGCCGCGTGGACATGGCGATGCGCGGAAACGCCGTGCGGAAGTCCAGCGCGTGGTAAGGGTGGATCGACGCCTTGTGGCCCACGAGCAACCCTTCCTCGGCCAACACGAACACGCCGGTGCACGCGCCGATGATCGGCACGCCGGCCGCAGCTGCCACGCGCAGGTAGTCGCGGTGGCGAGCGGGCGCAGTCTTCAGCTGCGGCAGCAGCCCGCCGATGACCGCGATGTAGTCGAAGTCATTCGGGTTGGTGTAGGGCGCGTCGGCCCGCACAAGCAGGCCGCAGCTGGCGCTGGCGTCGCTGCCCATCACCGACCAGCGGCAGTACAGCGGGCGAGAGTGGTCGCCGAAGTCGGCGGCGTGGCGCAGCGACTCGACGATACCAGTCAGCGACATCAGCGGAAAGCCGGGCCACAGCAGGATGCCGATCGACAGCTCGGGCTCGTGGTTGCGCGTGGTGGCGAGCCGCTCCTGCCACAGGCCGTCGAGCCACCCAACGTAGTCGTCCGCTTCGTCGATCGACATGCTCGTGTGGGCCCTGTGCATTGCGACGCTATGCTCCAGAGTATGCCTTTGATGCAATCCCCACCCGGCGCCCACGCCGTCATCGACGGGCGGCCCGTCCTGTACTTCGCCGGCACCGCCTACTTCGGACTGCAGGGCGATCCGCGTGTCGTCGACGCTGCCTGCGCGGCGGTGCGCCAGCAGGGCCTGCATGCGGCCACCAGCCGCACTGGCTTTGGCGAAACGCCGCTGCTGCTGCGCGTGGAGCAGCTCGCGGCGCGCTTCTTCGGCGCCGACGATGCGCTCTACTTCGCGGCCGGCTACGCGGGCGTCGCGGTGCTGATGCAGTGCGCTGAAGCGCGCTTCAGCCACGTGCTCGCCGACGAGAGCGTGCACCTCGCCTCGCAAGACGCCATGCTCGAGCACGGCGCGCCGGTGCAGCACTTCCGCCATGGCGACGCGCAGCACCTGCGCGAGTTGTTGCGCAAGCTGAGGCGCGCGCTGCCGGCCGCCGCCCGCGTGGCCGTGCTGTGCGACGGCGTCTCGCCGGTGCTGGGCAGCGTGGCGCCCGCCAGCGACTACATCGACGCCATTGCCGAGCACGGTGAAGGCACACTCATCGTCGACGATGCGCACGGCGTGGGAGTGCTCGGCCGGCACGGGCGCGGCACGCTGGAGCACGCGGCCGACGTGTCCGGGCGCGACATCGCCGTGAATGCCTCGCTGGGGGCCCCTCTGGCGGCTGGCGGCGGGCGTGCCGCCTGGATGTGCGGCACGCTGAGCAAGGCGCTGGGCGGTGCGGGCGGCATCATCGCAGGCTCGGCCGCGTTCGTGGCGCGGATGAAGGCGCAGGCGCGCTGGTATCACGGCGCCGCGGCGCCCGCTGCGCCGGTGGCGGGGGCCACGGCCGAGTCGCTGTCGATCCTGCTCGCCGAGCCCGAGCTGCGGCTGCGTCTGCTGCACAACGTGGTGCGGCTGCGCCAGGGCCTGCGCGGGCTCGGGCTGGCGGTGGCCGACTGGCCCACGCCGATCGTGGCTGTGCAAGTGGGCGACGGCGACAACATGGCGCGTATCCAGGCCGCGCTGCTCGAACGCGGCATCGCCGTGGCGCACTCACGCAACTACCCCGGCGTGGGCGCAGATGGTGCCTTGCGCATCGCGGTGTTCTCGTCGCACACCGACGCGATGATTGACCGCTTGCTGCAGGAGCTCGCGGCGTTGCTCTGAACGGCCCGGCCTGAGAGGCTCTCAGCGTCTCAGGCCGGCGCCGGCCTCGGCTCGCTGGCCTGCGCCTGCATCACCCGCAACAGCTGCTGTGCCGAACCCAGGCTGAGCGTCCAGCCCAGGCTGCCGTGGCCCAGGTTCAGGTGCAGGCCGCGCAGCCAGCCGTTGCGCACGATGGGGCGCGACGTGGGCGTGCATGGCCGCGAGCCGGTCCATGGCTGCAGGTCGACGCCGCTGCCATGGCAGAAGGCGCCGCCGAAGGCTTGCACCGCGGCGTCGCGGAACGACGCGAAGCGCCCATCGTCGAAGCGTGTGGTGTGCGGACCGAGGTCGGCCAGCCCTGCAGCGCGCACCTCGTCGCCGAGCCGCGCGAACACGATCTTGCGCTTGAGGTCGGTGATGGACACGTGCATGGCACGCGCCGTCGCCGGTGCGGTCAGGGAGTAGCCTTGTACCGGCCATACTCCAGCGAACGGCCGGTGGCGGCGAGGCAGCAGGCCGAGCGCGGCGCCGGTGGCGAGCACGACGTGCTCGCAGGCCAGCGTCGGCCCGCCCTGCAGCGCCAGGCCCGTTACCTGCCCACGCTCGTGCACGATGGCGCTGGCCTCGTGCCCAAAACGTGTCTGTAGGCCATGCTGGCGCTCGAGCACCGGCATCAGCGCGCGGCAGAAGGCATCGGGGCGGCCGGCGGCATCGTCTTCGCTCCACACCACACGTTCGATCGTTTCGCGGTACAGCGACAGCGCGGGCTCGATGGCGGTGGCCTCGGCGCGGTCGAGCACCTCCTGGCGAATGCCCATGCGCTGCTTGAGCTGCCGCACCGCCGCGCCGGCTTCGCAGGCTTGCGCCGTGTCGTACAGGATCATCTTGCCCGAGCGGGTGTGGTCGAAGGGCAGCGTCAGCTCGCGCAGAAGTTCTTCCAGCAGTTGCCGGGTGGTCGCCGCCATCGCGAGCAGCTCGCAGGTGTTGTCGATGAAGCGGCCGGGCGAGCTTTCCAGCAAAAAGCGCAGGCCCCAGACGAGGAACTCCGGGTCGGCGTGCAGCCGGACGCGGAACGCCGGGTCCAGCCCGAGCGCGATGGCCGGCAGCTTGCGCCGCATGGCCGGCGATGCCAGCGCGTCGCCGTAGCCGTAGCTCAACTGCGCGCCGTTGGCGCGGCTGGCGCCTTGCGCCGGCTGCAGGTGGCGGTCCACCAGCGTCACCGCGTGCCCGGCGCGGCAGAGAAGCCAGGCCGTTGCCACGCCGATTACGCCGGCGCCGACGATCACCGTGCGCGGCATCAACGTTTGCCTGCACGCTGCGCGCAGTGCTCGATGAAGCCGCCGAGGATGCGATGGTCCAGTGCCGTCAGCCGGTACTCAGGGTGCCATTGCACGCCGAGGCAGAACGTCTCGCCCAGCCCTTCGATGGCCTCCACCACGCCGTCGGCGGCCCGCGCGGCGACGCGAAAGCGCCCGCCTTCGGCCAGCGCATGGCGGTGCAAGCTGTTCACCGAGAGCCGCGGGTGCGGGACCCAGGCGGCCAAGCGGCTGCCGCGTTCCAGCACGATCTCGTGCGCCAGCCGGTCGGGCACCGGAGCCGGGATGTGCGGCGTGACGTCGCCGAGCAGCGCCGGGTCGTCACGCACCACGGAGCCGCCCAGGCACTCGCCGATCAGCTGCATGCCATGACATATCCCCAGCAACGGCAGCGACGACGCCAGCGCCTGCTGCACCAGCAGCCGCTCGAACGCCAGGCGCGTAGCCGCGACCTCCACACCCGGCTCCGAGCCGGAGACGAGGATGCCGTCGGCGATGTCGATCGCCTGCGCCACCTGCGCTGTCTCGCACGGCAGGATCAGCGCCATGCCGCCGGCCTGCGTCACGGCCTCGGCGTAGTTCGAACGCAGCCGGTACTCGCGTTCGCGATGCGCTGCGTCGCCCTCGTCGAGGTCCGCTGTCATCAGCACCAGCGGGCGCCTCACGGTGCCGTTCATGCGGGTCGCCCAACGTTCCGGACCTTCAGGCCAGCACCAGGTGGCCGGGTGCCACCTCGCGATACTGGCGCTGCGGCGGCACGAAGCCCTTGGGCCGGAACGGGCTCTTGAGCTCTTCCACCTGCTGGTTGCGCCGCAGCGTGCGGCGCGCCGGGTCGGGTACCGGCACCGCGGCGATCAACTGGCGCGTGTACGGGTGCTGGGGCGCTTCGAACACCGCGCGGCGCGGGCCGATCTCGACGATCTCGCCCATGTACATCACCGCCACGCGGTGGCTCACTCGCTCCACCACCGCCATGTCGTGGCTGATGAAGATGTAGGCCAGGCCCAGGCTCTGCTGCAACTCCATCAGCAGGTTGCAGACCTGCGCCTTGATCGACACGTCGAGCGCCGACACCGCCTCGTCGGCAATGATGATCTTCGGGTCGAGCATCAGCGCGCGGGCGATGCAGATGCGCTGGCGCTGGCCGCCCGAGAACTCGTGCGGCAGGCGGCCCATCATGTCGCGCGACAGGCCCACGCGCTCAAGCAGCGCCGCAGCCTTGGCGCGGGCTTCGTCTGTGCTGCCGAGCTTTTGCTCCACATAAGGCTCGGCGACCGTTGTGCCGATCGGCACGCGCGGGTTGAGGCTGGCGAACGGGTCCTGGAACACCATCTGGATGGCGCGTCGGGCTCGGCGCAGCTCGCTTTCGCTCAATGACTGCATTGCCACACCTTGCACCAGCACCTCGCCGTCGTCGGGCTCGGTCAGGCGCAGGATCGAACGCCCGGTGGTCGATTTGCCGCAACCCGATTCGCCCACCAGCGCCAGTGTTTCGCCCAGCTGCAGCGTGAACGACACGCCTTCCACCGCGTGCACCGCACCGGTCACGCGCGCCAGCGCGCCGCCGCGCACGGGAAAACGCGTGCGCAGGTTGCGCACTTCCAGCACCGGCGCTTGCTCAGCACGCGCCGCCGGCACGGGCACCTCGGGCCCGGCGCTGCCAGTGTCGCGGTCGATCAGGCCGAAGGTGGCTGGCGTGTCGCGGAGGGCCATCGAGCCCAGCCGCGGCACGGCCGACAGCAGGGCGCGGGTGTAAGGGTGGTGAGCGCCGGCGAACACCTCGGCGGTGGGGCCGTCCTCGACCTTGTCGCCACGCAGCATCACGAGTGTGCGGTCGGCGATCTCGGCCACCACGCCCATGTCGTGGGTGATGAAGAGCACGCCCATGCCAGTGTCGGCCTGCAGCTCCTTGATGAGGTCGAGCACCTGGCCCTGGATGGTCACGTCCAGCGCTGTCGTCGGCTCGTCGGCGATCAGCAGCTTTGGCCGCGCGGCCAGGGCCATCGCGATCATCACGCGCTGCCGCTGCCCACCCGACAGCTTGTGCGGATGCGCGTCGTAGCGGTCCTTCGCGTTCGGGATGCGCACCTTCTCGAACAGCTTGATCACCTCGCGCCGCGCCTCGGCCGCGCCGATGTCGAGGTGGCAGCGCAGGGCCTCGGCGACTTGGTCGCCGATGGTCATCATCGGGTTCAACGAGGTCATCGGCTCCTGGAAGATCATCGACACCTCCGAGCCGCGCACGCGCCGCATCTCGGGCTCGCTGAGCGTCGTCAGTTCGCGGCCATTCAGCTTGACGCTGCCTTCGATGCGGCTCGTGCGCGCGGCCAAGAGCCGCATCACCGACAGCGACGTGACGCTCTTGCCCGAGCCGCTTTCGCCGACGATGGCCAGCGTCTCGCCGGCCGCCACGTCGAAATCGAGATTGCGCACCACGCTCTTCCACGGCGACCACGGGTCGGCGCGGAACGAGGTGGTGAGTTGGCGGACGCTGAGAACAGGGGTGGTCATGTCTGCCCCTCGTCCGACGGGTACGCCGGCCGATCCCCCAAGGGGATCGCGGGCCGGCTTGGGAGCGGCCCGGCGCTCGGCCCGCGAGCAGGGGGTGACACAGGTTCTCTCATGGTCGTTCCTTGCCGTGATCAAGCGCGGCGCGCAGCGCGCGGGTCGAGCCAATCGCGCAGGCCGTCGCCGAAGAGGTTGACGGCGAGCACCAGCAGCGACAGCGCGATGCCGGGCGCGAACACGGTCCACGGCGCGCGCGGCAGGTACTGACGCGATTGGGCAATCATGCTGCCCCAGGTCGGCGTCTCCGGCGGGACGCCCGCGCCGAGGAAGGACAGCGCCGACTCGACGATGATCGCCGCCGCGCAGATGTAGGTGGCCTGCACGATCAGCGGCGCCAGCGTCGAGGGCAGGATGTGGCGGGAGAGGATCACGTGCAGCCGCGTGCCCCCGGCGCGCGCCGCCTCGACGTAGGGCGCGTCGCGCACCGACAGCACGACCGATCGCACCAGTCGCACCACGCGCGGTATCTCCGGCAACACGATGGCGAGGATGACGATGCCCACCGACGCGCCGGTGAGCGCCACCATCGCGATCGCCAGCAGAATGGCGGGGATGGCCATCATGCCGTCCATGGCCCGGGTGATCACCGCGTCGGCGCGTCGGAAGTAGCCGGCCAGCAGGCCGATCACCGTACCGATCGTCACCGACACCACCGCCACCACGATGCCCACCAGCAGCGACACGCGTGCGCCGTAGATCACGCGCGCGAAGACATCGCGGCCGAGGTGGTCGGTGCCCAGCCAATGCTCGGCCGAGGGTGGCTTGAGGCGCACCGCGGGGTTCATCGTTGTCGGGTCGCCGGCAAACAGCGGCGCGGCCAGGGCCGCGAGCACCATCAACACGATCAGCCCGCCGCCGGCCACCAGCGTGGGGTTGCGGCGGGCGAACAGCCACGCGCGCGGGCCGACGCCAGCGGGCGCAGGGGCGGACACGGAAGGCGGCGCGACGGCGGTGTTCATTGTGAAACCTTCGTGCTGCGCACTGCGGTGCGAGCTCCTTCGGGCGGCCGGGCGGTGCTCATGGGGCAGTCCTCACTTCAGTAGCGGATGCGCGGGTCGATCAGCGTGTACGACAGGTCGGTCGCCATGTTCAGCAGCACGTAGATGGCCGAGAACACCAGGATCACGCCCTGGATCACCGGGTAGTCGCGCCGCGCGATCGCGTCCACCACCAGCCGGCCGACGCCGGGGATGTTGAACACCGTCTCGGTGACGACCACGCCGCCGATGAGCAGCGCCACGCCGATGCCGATGACTGTCGCGATCGGCACGCCCGCGTTGCGCAGCGCATGCCGCAGCAGGATGCGCAGCATCGGCACGCCCTTGGCGCGCGCGGTGCGGATGAAGTCTTCCGACAGCACCTCCAGCATCGTGGCGCGGGTGATGCGTGCGATCAGCGCGGTGTAGGTCAGGCCGAGCGTGGCCGCCGGCAGCAGCAGGTGCCAGGCCCAGCGGCCGATGCCCTCGGCGATGGGCGCGTAGCCCTGCACCGGCGTCCACTGCAGCTTGATGGCGAACACCCAGACGAGGAAGTAGCCCACCACGAAGGCCGGCATCGAAAAGCCCACCACCGACAGCAGCATCAGCACGCGATCGGTGTTCGTGCCGGCGCGGTGCGCGGCCGTCACGCCGAGTGCGATGGCCAGCGGCACGGCAATAGTCATCGTCGCCAGCGCCAGCGACAGCGTTGCCTCGGCGCGCTGCGCCATCAGGTGAACCACCGGCTCGTTGGAGAAGATCGACACGCCCAGGTTGCCCTGCACCACCTGCGACAGCCAGCGCCAGAACTGCACCGGGGCCGAGTCGTCGAGGCCCATCGACGCGCGCAGCGTGGCGATCTGTTCGGGCGTGGCGTTGTCGCCGGCCAGCACCGCCGCCGGGTCGCCCGGCGTCAGGTACAGCAGCATGAAGACGAGCAGGCTCACCAGCAGCATCACGATCGCGGTGGAGCCGGCACGGCGCAGCACGTAGGACAGCATGGGTTCTTTCTCCTGGACTGCGGGTTACATCACCGGGCCGGGCACGGCCGCTTCGTCCAACGGCCAGATCGGGCGCCGCACCTTCCGCCACGGGTAGCGTCGGCAGTCGGTGGCGAGCAAGCCGTTGCCGGTGGCGTAGAGCACGGCTTGCGAGATCGGTTCGAAGGCGGCTTGGAAGTGCTGCTTGGACTTGACCACCAGCACCCGCTCTCGCGTCGGGTCGATGCCCAGGTTGGCGAACAAGTCCGGCCCCATCGCCTGGTGGGCGCTGGAGCTGAGCACCACGCCTACGCCTTCGGCCGTACGCAGGCCGACCGCGTCGCCCAGCGGTACCGGCGTGCCGGCGAAGGTCTGCTGCGCCTGGCGCACGCAAGCCAGCACCTGTACCTCGGCATCGACCGGTTGCCCAGAGGCCCAGCACAGCTTGCCGCCGAGGCGTAAGCGCAGGTGCGCACCGGCGCCAGCGTCGAAGGCCAATTGCACGGCCACGGGGTCGAACAGCGGGCCCACGGCGGCGCCGTGCACTCCGCGCTGCATGAGCAGGCGCACGAAGTCGGTGTTGTCGGCCGGTGCGCCGCCGCCGGGGTTGTCGGAGGTGTCGGCGATGATCACCGGGCGGGAGGCACCTTCGGCGATGCGCAGGGCCTCGTCCAGCGCATCGGCGGGCTCCAGCAGCGCCGGCTCGGTGTGGCCGCGCAGCGCGACGACCTGCTCGCCGATCTGCCGCGCAAGCGCATCGCCCCGCGGCTTGGCGTCGTCGGTGATGACGAGCACGCGGGTGCCGCTGTCGGCCACGTCGCCTGACGGGAAGCCGTGCGCGATGGAGATCGACAGCACGCCGTCGTGCCCTTCGAGCGCCTTGATGCGATCGACCAAATCGCGCACCGGCGCGTGGCTGGTGGGAAACGAGGCGATCATGCGGCAGTCCCACACCGACTTGAGCGGGCGGATTGCGCCGCGGATCTGCGCCAGCACCAGGTCGAGCAGCTCTTCGCCGCGCTCCACGAAGTCGGTGTGTGGGTACTCCTTGAACAGCACCAGCAGGTCGGCCACCTCGCAGCGCGCGCGGGTCAGGTGGCAGTGCGGGTCGAGGCCGACGCCGATGACCGCCGCCGGCCCGGCGATGCGCCGCACGTGCGCCAGCAGGTTGCCTTCGCAGTCGTCATAGCCGTCGGCCACCATCGCACCGTGCAGCGCGAGCACCACGCCCTGCACCGGCAGCGCGGCCTGTAGCTGGGCGAGGATTTCGTCTCGCATGCGCTCAAAGGCTGCTCGCGTGACGGTGCCGCCCGGCGCGGCCCAAAAGCAGCTGCCGGGCACGAAGGTGTAGCCGTCCACAGCGGCGCGGCGGCGGGCGACCCAGAACGCGGCCGTGTTGAGGTTGGCCTGAGGCGGATGCTCGCCCGGCCGCCACGCGATCTGCTGCTCGAAACCGCGCCAGCCCGTCACCATCGGCGAGAAGGTGTTGGTCTCGTGGTTCAGCGCGGCAGCAAAGATGCGCATCGCTCGGTGCCCGGCCCGTGTTCCTGCCCGCCGCGTTTGCGTTGCGCTTCAGCCGCGCGACACGTTCCAGAACGGGACGATGTCGGGCAGCCCGATCACGCCCTTGATGTCGCTGCGCATCGCCGCGCTGTCGAACCACTGGCCGAGGTAGACGTGCGGTACGAAGTTCCAGGCGTTGTCCTGCAGGTCGCGGGCGATCTTCTTGCGCGCGTCGAGGCTGGGTGCGGAAACCCAGGCATCACGCAACTGCTCGTGCTTGGCGTCTTCTGGCCAGCCGAACCAGCCCTTGTCACCGGTGGCGGCATGGCCGGCCAGCGTGATCGGGTTGTTGAAGGCGCTGCCCGAAGCCCAGGTGAGGAAGATGCTCCAGCCGCCGTCGGCCACCCCGCCCTTGTTGGCGCGGCGGGCGACGATGCCAGCCCAGTCCAGCGGCACCAACTGGGCATTCACGCCAGCCTGGCGCAGCCACTGCGCGATCAGCAGCGAGGCGTTGCTGAGCACCGGCGAGGTGGTCTGCTGCATGATGACCACCGGCTGCCCGGCGTAGCCCGCTTCCTTGAACAAGGCCGTGGCGCGGGCGATGTTCTGGCCGCCCTTGAACCACGCCGTGTTGGCGTCGTTTTCCATTGTCGTGCCGCAGCCAAAGAGGCTGGCGCAGCCGCGGAAGGCCTTCGGGTCGCCGAAGGTCGCCTGCATCACGGCGGCCTGGTCAATCAAGTGCAGCATCGCCTGCCGTGCCTTGACGTTGTTGAACGGCGCTTGCAGGCAGTTCATGCGCAGCCAGCCGATCTGCCCGGTGCGGTTGAGCACCTCGGTGCGCACGCGCGGGTTGCCCGTGAGCTGGCCGCGCAGCTCGGGCGATGCTTTTTCGATGAAGTCGATCTCGCCGGCCAGCAGCGCCGAAATGGCGGTCTGCTCGTCGGGCATGTTTTGGAACACGATGCGCGCGAAGTTGGCCTTCTTGCCGCCCGCGAAGCCCGAAGCCGCCTCGCTGCGCGGCGCGTAGCCGGCGTTGCGGTCGTACACGTACTGCGAGCCGGTGCGCGTCTCGGTGCGGTTGAAGGTGTAGGGGCCGGAGCCGATCGCCTCGGTGATCGGCCGTGTCGGGTCGGACAGCGCGTCCTTCTCGCGCATCACGTAGCAGATGCTCGGCGACGACTTGCCCAGCCAGTCCAGCAGCGCCGGGTAGGGCTTGGCGAGCTTCATGGCAAAGGCGTTGTCGCCCTTGGCGGTGACCTCGGCGACGTTCTTGAACAGGTGCTGGCCGGCGCCGTCGCGCGCGCCCCAACGCTTGACGGAAGCCACCACGTCCTTCGCGGTGACGGCGCTGCCGTCGTGGAACTTCTGGCCCGGGCGCAGCGTGAAGTCGTGACTCAGGCCGTCTGCTGAGGCTTTGTGCTCGGCCACCATCTGTGGCTGGGCGACGCCGGCCTCGTCGTGCGCGAACAGCGTGTCGTGGATCAGCGCGCCGTGCATCTGGGTGATGCTGGCGGTGGTCGCGATCGGGTCCAGCGAGGCCAGGTCGGCGTGCATCACGCAACGCAGCACGCTGGCGCGTGACGGAGCACTCTGCGCAGTCGCAAAGGGGGGCATGGCGGCAACCAGCCCTGTGCCTGCGGCACCTTTGAGCAGGGTACGACGGGTTGTGGTCATGGAATCCTCTCAGACTGGAACAAGGGAGTTGAAGGGGGTTTCAGCCGGCGAGGCCATCGCACGCCGGCCTGCATAGAGTCCCAGACCGATGGGCTCATGGATTGCAGGAATCGGCCATCTTCTTTCCAATTGGCGCGCTGCATGTTGAGTGGTATGGCTCCGCCAGGCCGCGTGTTGAGGGTTCGCTCGGCGGCGTCCAGTGCCGGTGGTGCTCGGCACGCAGGATCGTGGCCTTCTCCCAGAAGCTCCCAGAAGGCTTCCGTAGGTCGAGTGTTCGAGTCACTCAGGGCCCACCAGAACGAATCAGGGTCAGCGGCTTTCCCGGCGCTGGCCCTGTTCGTTTGTGTTTTCTCTGGCTGTCCTGCTGGGCTTTGCTGCTTGCCAGTCACGCAGGCACGTCACGGCAATCAGGGCGTGCGCTGTCGTCGTCTCGCTCGACCAACGGGTCGAGCACGCCCCGACGGCCGTCAGGCGCCGAACCCGAGGCCGGCCAGTTCGCGCAGTACGTTGCGCACACGCATCGCGCCCGAACCCGACGGCAGCCATGACAGTGCGGAGGTCTGACCCTCCGAGGCCAGGCCCATCGGCGCAGCCTCGATGCGCACTTCGCCCCCGGCGGCACGTTCGAAGGCGCGCACGCTGCGTTTCATGTGCCAGCCGTGCGTCACCAACAGCACGTGCTTGACGCCGTCCTGCCTGAGCAGCGCCACGCTGTTGGCGCCGTTCTCGCGCGTGTCGCGCGAGGCGTCTTCGACCCAGCGCAGCGGCCGGCCGAAGTCTTGGGCGGCGACGCGGGCCGCCACCTGCGCCTCGGCGACCGAGTCCTTCAGGCCCCAGCCGACACCACCGCTGAAGGCCACCGGCAACCCCGTTTCGCGGCCCAGCCACAGGCCGTAGCGAAGCCGTTCGAGCGATGGGTGGAGCAGGTTGCTCAGCGCGTACTCAGGGGCGTAGGGTTCGACACCGCCTCCCAGCACCACGATGGCCACCGGCTGGCGCGTCTGCGCCAGCGCCTTCAACTCGGCAATGCGCTGCGGGCCGATGGCCGGCGGCGGTTGCAGCAGCATGCGTGACAGCCACTGACCCGTGCCGCTGCACGCACTCAGCCAGAGCAGGGTCACGCTCAGAAGGATCACCAGCCAGCCGAGCCCGCGGCTGGGCAGCAACAGGCGCGCGCCCACGAGCACCATCAACAGCAAGGGCACCGGCGGCAGCAGCAGCGCGGTCAGGATCGGCTTCCACGATTCGATGTCGAGCAGGACGAACAGGCTGTTCACGGTCAGGGAGTGGGCTGCGCGCCGCGGCGTTGATGTCGCGGCGATTGTGCAGGACGCACCCTGCAGCGCCGCTCTTCATGTCTGCAGGCCGGCACGCGAGGCATGATTCTTTGCACACATGGGTGTCCTGCCCCGCCGGTTGATCGTGGACAACCCGCAGCCCGCTCGGTCCGGTGTGGCGCAGGGTACCCGTGCTTACCCGGTAGGTATCCAACTATCACCCGAAGGCCGCCGGTCGATGTAATACTGAATTCAGTGTTCGGGAAGAGACCCGTACCGGACCCGAAACCACTCACGGAGACGAACATGTGCGAGTACTTCGTCAAGGCCGACCCGATCGCCTACGAGCAACGCTCGCGCACCGTGCGCATTCATGGTGTGCTGACCAGCATCCGGCTGGAGAACATGGTCTGGGACACCTTGGCCGAAATGGCTGAAGAAGAAGGGCGCACCACCAACGCGCTGATCTCGACCTTCCACGACGAGATCCTGGCGCACCGCGGCGAGGTGCCCAACTTCGCGTCGTTTCTGCGCGTGTCGTCGATGCGTTACCTGCGCCGCAAGCTGACCGAGGCCAAGCGCCATGTGGGTGGGCCGGAGCGCTTGCGCCCCAATGCCTTGGCCAGCAGTGGCACCACGCGAGCTGCGGCGCACAAGGTCGTGGCGTTGGGCACCCCGCCCGCCCGCGGTTGATGCGGGCCGCCGCACTTTTGTTTTCCCCCGGCGTGGCTTCGGCCTCGCTTTCATCAGCGAAAACCATGGAGACGATCGATCGTGAAGCAACTCTCAAAGCTCGTATTGACAGCCACCGCAGCCGCGGCCCTGTGCGTGGGCGTGGCCCAGGCGCAGAACATCGAAAAACTCAAGCAGATGAAGGTCGCCACCACCGACCTCAACATCCCGGTGGTGCCGCAAGCGGGCAAGAACGCTGACGCGATCCGCGCCAACCTGGCGCGCGTCAAGCTGCCGGCCGGCTTCAAGATCGACCTGTTCGCCGTGGTGCCCGATGCGCGCCACATGGCGGTGGCGCCGTCCACCAACATGCTGTTCGTGGGCACGCGCAAGACCACCGTCTGGGCCGTGACCGACCGCAACAGCGACGGCGTGGCCGACGAGGTCAAGACCTTCGCTCCGTCGCTCAAGTTCACCAACCCGAACGGCGTTTGCTGGACGAAGGACGGCTTCCTGATCGTGGCCGAACACAACCGCATCCTCAACTTCCCTGCCGCCGAGTTCTTCTACGAAGGCCCGGACGTCGCGGTGATCGAGGTGGTGCCGCAGGGCAAGCTGATCCCGGTCGAGGAAGAGTCGTACAACCACGGCGCGCGCGTGTGCAAGGTCGGCCCGGACGGCATGCTGTACGTGTCGCTCGGCCAGCCCTTCAACGTGCAGCCGCGCGACAAGATCAAGCTGTACAACGACGTCGGCATCGGCGGCATGGTGCGCATGAACGCCTTCGACGGCAGCAAGCGCGAGGTCTACGCCACCGGCATCCGCAACTCGGTGGGCCACGACTTCAACCCGAAGGACGGCACGCTCTGGTTCACCGACAACCAGACCGACGGCATGGGCGACGACATTCCCACTGGCGAGATCAACCGCATCACCAAGGCGGGGCAGTTCTTCGGCTACCCGTGGAAGCAGGGCCGCACGCGCATGACCGACTTCGGCTACGACAAGGACCCGCTGCCGGCCAACATCACCGACCCGCAGGTCTACACCGTGGCGCACGCGGCTGACCTGGGCATGGCGTTCTACACCGGCAAGCAGTTTCCGGCCAAGTACCAGGGCGGCTTCTTCTCGGCGCAGCACGGTTCGTGGAACCGCACCAAGCCGGTCGGCGCGCAGGTGCTGTTCACGTCGCTCAAGGCCGACGGCACGGCCGACAAGACCGAGCCGTTCGCCGAAGGCTGGCTCGACGAGACCGGCCTGTACCGTGGCCGGCCGGTGGACGTGGCGGTGATGAAGGACGGCTCGCTGCTGATCAGCGACGACTTCGCCGGTGCGATCTACCGCGTGACCTACAGCGGCGACGCGAAGTAAGGTGCAGCTTGCCCGCCGCAAGGTGGGCTTGCGGGCCGGCACTGCGCCGGCCCGTGTTGTTTTTTGGGTGAGGACGATGAGACGAGAACTTCAGCAAAGTGTCGTGTGCCTGCTGGTCCTGGCCGCTGCCGGCCCGGTGGCCGCCGACGTGGCGGCTGGCAAAACCAAGGCCCGAGCCTGCGCCGTGTGCCACGGCCCGATGGGCATCAGCAACGCGCCCGATGCGCCCAGCCTGGCCGGCCAGCCCGAGCGCTACCTGGTAGAGCAGCTCAAGGCCTACCGCAGCGGCAAGCGCCACCATGAGGTGATGTCGGTGATCGCCAAGCCGCTGTCGGACGACGACGTGCGCGACTTGTCGGCGTGGTACGCGTCGTTGGTGATCGAAGTCAAGTCGCCTTGATGATGGGCGTGCCGAGACACGACTCAAAACAAAGAAAATCATGAGGCGACGGGCGGAAAACCGCTCATAGACTCGTGAGGTCCGCCCAAAAGCGTCTACAAGAGAACACACGAGACATGAATCTTCCGATGCGCTTGAGCCCTTCTCAGAACACGTCGCCGACCCTTCAACCTTCTCCCCGTGCCCGCGCTGCGGGTACCCGCCTTCAGGGTGCTGCGAGTGCCCCTCCTAGTTCCTTGTTGTGCGGCTTGGCCACTTCGATAGCGGTCGCGTTTCCGGCGCTGTCGCAGGCTCAGGCCCCAACCCAAGTTCCCACGCAACTCGACCCGGTCGTCGTCAGCGCCGAGCGATCGCGCCAGACCACGTTCGATGCGCCCGCCGCCATCTCGGCCGTCACGCGCGAAACCATCGACAACGGCGGCGTGCAGGCCAACCTGTCGGAGGTGCTGAACCGCGTGCCCGGCATCACGGTGCTGAACCGCCAGAACTATGCGCAGGACCTGCAGTTGTCGATCCGCGGCTTCGGTGCGCGCTCGACCTTCGGCATCCGCGGTGTGCGGCTCGTCGTCGACGGCATCCCGGCGTCGATGCCGGACGGGCAGGGCCAGGCCTCCAACGTGTCGCTCGCATCCGCCGGCCGCATCGAGGTGTTGCGCGGCCCGCTGGCGCAGCTTTACGGCAATGCGGCTGGCGGCGTGGTGCAGGTCTTCACCGACATGGACGGCACGAAGCCCACCACCACCGTGACTGGCGCAGCCGGCTCGTTCGGCCAGAAGAAGGGCGGCATCAAGTTCACCGGCGGCAACAGCACCGATGCGGTGAGCCTGGACGCATCGAGCTTTCGCACCGACGGCTACCGCGAACACAGCACGGCGCGGCGCGACCAGATCAACGGCAAGTGGCAGCACGACCCGAGCGCCGGCACGCGCGTGAGCGTGGTCGTCAACTCGCTGTACCAACCGGTCTCGCTCGACCCGCTGGGCCTGACGCGCGCGCAGTGGCAGGCCAACCCGCAGCAGGCGGTGGCGTTGGCCAAGACGCAGAACTCGCGCAAGAGCGTGCTGCAAGAGCAGATCGGCGCGGTGCTCGAGCAAAAACTCGGCGACTCGACGGACCTGACGGCGCGCCTTTACTTCGGTGATCGTGAGCTCGACAACGCGCTGTCGATCCCACCCGCTGCCCAGACGGCACCCACCTCGAGTGGCGGCATCGTGAGCTTCTCGCGCAGCTACATGGGCCTGGGGGTGCAGTTGAGCCACCGCATGAAGCTGGGTGACGCGCAGGCGCTGCGCCTGGTCGGCGGCGTCGATATCGACCAGAGCAACGAAGACCGCCAGGGCTTCCTCAACACCGGCGGCGTGCAAGGCGCACTCAAGCGCGACGAACGCAACAAGGCGAGCAACCGCGATGTGTTCGCGCAGGCGGGCTACGACTTCCACGCCGACTGGGCCGCGACGGTGGGCGTGCGCGCGAGCGAGGTGCGGTTTCGCAGCGCCGACAACTTCATCGCGCCCGGCAACCCCGACGACAGCGGCAGCCTGAGCTTTCGCGCCACCAGCCCGGTGCTGGGCGTGAGCTGGCGCGCCGCGCCGACGCTGAACGTCTACGTCAACGCCGGCAAGGGGTTCGAGACGCCGACCTTCACCGAGCTGTCGTACCGGCCGGGTGGGCTGACCGGCCTGAACACTGCGTTGAAGGCCTCGACGAGCCGGCACGCCGAACTCGGTGCCAAGTGGAAGTTGGCAGACGGCCACCGCGTCGACGCGGCGCTGTTCGACATCACCACGCGCGACGAGATCGTGGTGGACACCAATGCTGGCGGCCGCTCCACGTTCAAAAATGCCGGGCGCACCGAGCGCCGTGGCATTGAGTTGGCCTACGCCGGCCAGCTCACCCAGGAATGGCGAACCACGCTGAGCCTGACCGCGCTGCGCGCGCGTTTCGCCGACGCCTTCATCAGCGGCAGCGGCGCCGCCGCGGTGCCGGTCGCCGCCGGCAGCCGCCTGGCCGGCACGCCCGAGCGCAGCGCGTTTGCCGAACTCGCCTGGGCGCCCAAGGGCGCGTGGGGCGGCTTCAACAGCGGCCTGGAGCTGGTGCACACCGGCAAGCTGTTCGTCAACGACGTGAATTCCGACGCCGCACCAGCAGCCACCGTGGTCAACCTGCGCGCCGGGTTTGCGCAAGCCACCGGGCCGTGGAAGTTCAGCCAGCTTCTCCGCATCGACAACGCCGCCGACAAGGGTTACGCCGGCTCGGTGATCGTCAACGACGCGAACCAGCGTTTCTTCGAGCCCGCGCCGTCGCGCAACTGGATGGCGGTGCTGACAGCGAAGTACGAGTGGCAGTGAGGGTGCACACGTCTGTGTAAGACCCCGGTGGCGTCGCAGACCGACAATCGGAGCTCAGCCATCCACAAGGAGTCTTCATGAGTGCAAACCTCGACACCATCACCCTGGGCGGCGGCTGCTTCTGGTGCACCGAGGCGGTGTACGAGCAAGTCAACGGCGTGGTCGCCGTGGAGTCGGGCTACAGCAACGGGCACGCCCACAAGCCGAGCTACGAGCAGGTGTGCAGTGGCACGACCGGGCACAACGAGGTGGTGCGCGTCAAGTTCGACACCGCGCAGATCTCTCTGCGCGAGGTGCTCGAGATCTTCTTCGTCATCCACGACCCGACCACGCTGAATCGGCAGGGCAACGACAGCGGCACGCAGTACCGCTCGGGCATCTACTTTCACAACGCCGAGCAGGAACGCGTCGCGCGCGAGGTCATTGCTGAGGCGAACGAGCACCACCGCGGTCGAGTGGTGACCGAGCTGCTGCCCGAAGCCAACTACTCGCGCGCCGAGGACTACCACCAGCACTACTTCGCCAACCACCCGAACCAGGGCTACTGCGCCTTCGTGGTCGGGCCGAAGGTCGAGAAGTTCAGAAAGACGTTTGCGAGCAAGGCGCTGGCGGCATGACGGGGGCGGGCATGACGCGACGGGCCTGACGCGCTCGGCGCAGACCGTGCCGCGGCGTTGTTAGACTCCCGCCTCCTGTGAAACCCGAGCCTGCGCCTTTGTTCATGCAACCCCTCACCACGGCACGCCCCTTCCGCCGCACCAGCTTGCTGGTCGTTGTGGTGGCGGCGCTGTTGTTGGCGCAGACCTTGGGGCTGCTGCACCGGGTGGCGCATGCGCCGCATGCCGACCACGCCGTGCAAGCGTGGGTGGGTTCTGGCGCTCAGGCGTTTGCCGCGCCTGCTGCGCACGCCCACGCCCATGCACATGCCCACGACCACGCACACGACCACGCACACGAGCGCGAGCACGATCACTCTGCCGCCGAGCTCGACGCGTCGCACGTTGACTCAGGCGGGCATTGGCTGCACACGCTGTTTGGCGCGCACGACGAGCGTGCCTGCGCGTCCTACGACCACGGGCTGCATGCCGACTTCCTCTGGAGTGCCCCCGCCGTGGCCTGCGCGCAGGCGTGGCAGGCCATCCTGGTGCCGCTGCAGACCGAAGCGCGTTGGGCAGCCCAGGCGGCCGGCTACCTCGCCCGAGGCCCGCCCATCGGAGCCTGAAGCCCGAGCGACCGGCGTGACGCCGGCCGTTCAACTTCTCTGATCGCACGCACGGCGGGTTGCCCCGCGGCATCGTGCTGCGGCCTCGCACCGCTTTGGTGGTGGCGCGGGCCGCGTGACGCGATCGCTCCCGTGTTGCGGCGATCTGGTTTCAGCTTCCGGGCTCGCCGATGGCAGCCCGTCGACAGGACACTCTCCATGAACTCGCATTTCCTCTCCAAGCGCCATGCGCTCGCGCTGGCGCTGGGCGCGGCCTACGCCCAGTTTCCCCAAGTCGCCGTTGCCCAGGCGGCCGGTGCGCCCGGCGCGCAGGCGTTGCCGCCCGTGATCGTCACCGGCAACCCGCTGCGGGCCAACGAACTGAGCACGCCCGCCTCGGTGCTCAGCGGCAACGGCCTGGTGCTGCGCCGCGCCAGCACGCTCGGTGAAACGCTGGACGGCCTGCCCGGCGTCTCGTCGAGCTGGTTCGGCCCGAACGCCAACCGGCCGGTGATCCGCGGGCAGGACGGCGACCGCATCCGCGTGCTCGGCAACGCCGGTGCGTCGCTGGACGCATCGAGCCTGAGCTTCGACCACGCGGTGCCGATCGACCCGCTGGTCGTCGAGCGCATCGAGGTGCTGCGCGGCCCGGCCGCGCTGCTGTACGGCGGTAGCGCGGTGGGTGGCGTGGTGAACGCGATCGACAACCGGATCCCACGCGCTGCCGTCGGCGCACCGACCGGCGCGGCCGAGTTGCGCCTGGGCGGCGCTGCGGACGAGCGCGGCGTCGGTGCGCTGGTCGAGGCTGGCGGCGCGGGCTTTGCGCTGCACGCCGACGCGTTCTGGCGCAACACCGGCGACCTGCGCGTGCCGTCCTTCGACCGCCCGACAGACACTGGAGCTGAGCGACGCGAGCGCATCGTCAACTCCGCCAGCCGAGCCGACGGCGGCGCGCTCGGTGGCTCGTTGGTGTGGGGCAGTGGCTTCCTGGGCGCCTCGGTGGACACCTACCGCAACACCTACGGCATCGTCGCCGAAGAAGACGTGACGATCCGCATGAAGCGCGACAAGCTGGCTGTGGCCGGCGAAGCGCGCGACCTGGCTGGCCCGATACGCACCGTGCGCGCCCAGCTGCAGCGCACCGACTACCAGCACCAGGAGGTCGAAGGCACTGGCGAAGTGGGCACCACGTTCGACAACAAGGGCACCGACGGCCGCGTCGAGATCGAGCACGCGCCGATCGTGCTGCCCATCGGCCCGCTGCGCGGCGTGCTAGGCGTGCAGGCCGAGCGGGCGCGCTTTTCGGCGCTGGGCGAAGAAGCGTTCGTGCCCAGCACGCGTACCGCGCAGACGGCGCTTTTCGTGCTGGAAGAGCTGGCGTTGGCCGCGCTTGGGCCGCTGTCAGTGCCCACGCGCTTGACCTTCGGCGGCCGCATCGAGCGCACGCGTGTCGACTCAGCCGGCGACGACGCAGGCGCGGTTGTGCCCAAGTTCGGCCGGGCGTTGTCGCGCACCTTCAGCACCGGCAGCGCGGCCGTCGGCGCCGTGGCGAGCCTCACGCCGCAATGGCAACTGAGCGGCAACGTGGCCTACACCGAACGAGCGCCGACGTACGCCGAGCTGTACGCCAACGGCGTGCACATCGCCACCGCCGCGTTTGAACGCGGCAACCCCGACACGCCCAAGGAGAAGAGCGCCAACATCGACGTGGCGCTGGAGTGGAAGGCCGGCGACACGCGGCTGAAGGCCAGCGCGTTTGCGAGCCGCTTCGCCAACTACATCCTGCTGGCGGCCACCGGCGAGCCGGACTTTCTGACCGACGAAGGCGACCTGGTGCCGGTGTATGCGTTCGCCGGCGTTCCGGCGCAGTTGCGAGGGCTCGAGTTCGAGGGCCAGTGGCGCGCGCTCGACGGGCCGCAACGCATCGACCTGGACGGCAAGCTCGACGTCACGCGCGCCAGCAACCGCAGTACCGGCGAGGCGCTGCCGCGCATCGCGCCGCTGCGAACCACGCTCGGCCTCAACTGGGCCAGCGGCGCGTGGACCGCGCGTGGCGAGGTGGTGCATGCCGCGTCGCAGAAGCGCGTGCCGGCCGACGATGTGCCCACCGGCAGCTACACGCTCGTCAACCTGTCGGCCAGTTGGTCGCTCAAACTCGGCGGGCTCGACGGGCTGGTGTTCGCCAAGCTGAACAACCTGGGCAACGAGCTGGGCTACAACGCGGCGTCGGCAGCGACCATCCGTGCGCTGGCGCCGCTGCCGGGGCGCAGCCTGTCGGCGGGGTTGCGGGTGGCGTTCTGAGGTGGGCTCAGGGGGCGAGCCGCTCCCTGACCCACCCGGCACTCTGGGCGTTGCCTTGCCGCCGATAACGCAGCCGGTCGTGCAGGCGCGACTTTCGGCCCTGCCAGAACTCCCAGGTGTCGGGCAGAAGCCGGTAGCCGCCCCAGTGCGGCGGCCTCGGTGGCTGCAACAGAAACTGCGCGCCGAACTTGGCCGCGTTGGCCACCAGCACCGAACGCGAGGCGATCACCTCGCTCTGCGGCGACGCCCACGCGCCCAGGCGTGAGTCGAGCGGGCGGGTCTGGTAGTAGGCGTCGGACTCTTCGGCGCTGGTCTTCTCGACCTGGCCTTCGATGCGCACCACGCGTTCGAGCTCGACCCAATGAAACTGCAGCGCCGCGAAGGCATTGCCTGCGAGTTCTTGCCCCTTGCGGCTTTGGTAGTTGGTGTACCAGACGATGCCACGCGCATCGAAGCCCTTGATGAGCACCACGCGCGTGGAGGGCCGGCCGTTGCTGCCCACCGTGGCCAGCACCATCGCGTTGGGCTCGGGCAGCTGGCCGTCGATGGCCTGCTGCAGCCACAGCGCGAACTGCCGAGAAGGGTCGGCGTCGGAGGCGGCCTCGTCGAGTTCGGCGCGTTCGTAGCTCTTGCGCAGGTCGGCGATGTTGGAGGAGAGCTCAGTCATGCAACGAGTATAGGCAGCGAGAGGATGGGCAGCGGTCCCTTGAGCATCGCCTTCAACCGCGCGGCGCGGGGTGCGAGGCGCAGCCTTTCGAGTGCCATGCGTGATGCCTGCGTTCGAGGTTGGTGCATGTACCTGCGTGAAACTTTTCATCCGCAATGCTGCTTACGTGAATGCCCGTAGGTATTCGCACGACTGGATCAATCCGGCACCGGCTTTCATGCTCGGACCAGCGGTGAGGGCACAGCGCCGCACAGCAAACACAAGGGCAGGGTGATGAAAGCGCGACCGGCGGTGATCGTGGTGGCAGCGGGGCGGGGGGAGCGATTCCTCGGCGCCACGCACAAGCTGAGCCAGCCGCTGGGCGGCGCCACCGTGCTGGGCACGACGCTGCGCCATGCCATCGCGAGCCAGTTGCCGGTGGTCGTGGTCACCACCGAGCCGCTGGCCGACATCGCCCGCCGCAGCGTGGCCGCGCGCGACCTGGTGGTGCTGCCGGACGTCAAGGGCGCTGCTGGCAACGCCGGTGGCGCACTGCTCGGCATGGGGCACTCCATCGCGTCCGGCGTGGGCGCGCGCGCGAACGCCGGGGGCTGGTTGATCCTGCCCGGGGACATGCCGCTGGTGAAGCCCGCCACGCTGGTGGCGGTGGCCGATGCGCTGGAGCACCACGCCGTCGTCTGTGCCCACTACAAGGGCCGGCGCGGTCACCCGGTGGGCTTCTCGGCCGAGCTGTACTCCGAGCTGATCACGCTGTCGGGCGACGAAGGCGCCCGCCGGTTGGTGGCGCGCTACCCCGCGCTCGGCCTCGAGTTGGACGATCCCGGCGTGCTGGTCGACGTGGACACCCAGGCCGACCTCGCCCAAGTGCGCCAGACGCTCGGCGAAGCGCCGCTGCCCATGCGCTGAGAGGCTGAGGCCGGGCGCCGCGCGCTGCCGCGCGCCATCAGGCCAGCCCGTGCTGGCGCGCCAGCGCCACGAGGCGCTCGATCTCATTGTCTCGAATGCCATGCTCGCGCAGGCAGCCGGCGGTCTCCAGCAGGTAGTCCAGCGTGCGGCCGTAGCGGCCGGTCGCGTGGCGCAGCATGTCCAGCATCTGCGCATCGTCGATCGGCCCGGTGTGGCTCGGGCTGGTGCGGCTCAGCGAAAAGCCCAGCGCCTGCACGCGGCCCTGCGGCGTGTGGCACGGCAGCCACTTGGGGTCGTAGACGCCGGTGGGCATTTCGCGTGCCCACAGGCGTTCGATCTCTGCGCGCACGCTGGCCTGCGCCAGGCGGTACACGAAGCCGCGGCACGAGCCGCCCGACACCAGCGCAAACACCAGGCCGGGCCGCTCCGGCGTGCCGCGGTTGATGCGCGAGCGCATCTCCAGCGCGCGGTGCCAGCCGTAGACCTTGGCCGGCCGCCGCTCCACCGAGTCGAACTCGGGCCGCCAGATCAGCGAGGCATAGCCGAACACCCACAGGTCGCCACCGCCGGCTTGCTGCCACTGCCGCACCGTCTGGTGCAGCATCGGCGCCGGGTCCCGCAACGGGTGCAGCGTCGGGTGCAACGGCGGGTGGTGCGGCGCGTGGTGCGACATGCAGCCACTCTATCGCGGGCCGGTGGCGCGTCTTGGCAAGGCCACGCGGGGGTTTGCATCGACCTTGATTTGACGATGTAACCAGGTTACATCACAATCAGAACACGAGTTACATCGGGGTCCACCGCCATGAAGACTGCCCTCGTCGAAGTCACCGAGCGGATTCGCGATCGCAGCGCGGCCACGCGCACCGCCTACCTGGCGCGCGTCGATGCCGCCATCAACCGCCCCCGCGGGGCCGACCGCATGGGTTGCGCCAACGTGGCGCATGCTTTCGCAGCGCTGCCCGCCAACGACAAGCTGCGCGTGGTGGCCCAACGCGCGCCCAACATCGGCGTGGTCAGCGCCTACAACGACATGCTGTCGGCGCACCAGCCGTACGAAGGCTTCCCCGCGCTGATCCGCGACGAGGCTCGAAAGCTCGGCGCCACCGTGCAGGTGGCCGGCGGCGTGCCGGCGATGTGCGACGGCGTGACGCAGGGCCTGCCCGGCATGGAGCTGAGCCTGTTCTCGCGCGACACGATTGCGATGAGCACCGCCATTGCCCTCACGCACGATGTGTTCGACGCGGCGCTGCTGCTGGGCGTGTGCGACAAGATCGTGCCGGGCCTCTTGATCGGCGCGCTGCACTTCGGCCACCTTCCGTGCGTGTTCGTGCCGGCGGGGCCGATGAGCAGCGGCTTGTCGAACACCGCCAAGTCGAAGGTGCGCGAGCAGTTTGCGCAAGGCCTGGTCGGCCGCGACAAGCTGCTGGAAGCCGAGCAGGCCGCTTACCACGGCGCCGGCACCTGCACGTTCTACGGCACCGCCAACAGCAACCAGATGCTGCTGGAGGCGATGGGGCTGCACGTTCCCGGCGCGGCCTTCGTCCACCCGCAAGCGGAGCTGCGTGAGGTACTCACGCGCGAGGCGGTTCGCACGGTGCTTTCGATCGCGCCGAACTCGAAGCGCTTCACGCCGATCGGCAAACTCGTCGACGAGCGCGTGATCGTCAACGCGATGGTCGCGCTGCTGGCCACCGGCGGCTCGACCAACCACCTGATCCACTGGGTCGCGGTGGCGCGCGCGGCCGGCATCCTGATCGACTGGACCGACTTCTCCGACCTGTCGCACTGCACGCCGCTGCTGTCTCGCGTGTACCCGAACGGCAGCGCCGACGTGAACCAGTTCCAGGCGGCCGGCGGCCCGGGCTTCGTGATCCGAGAGCTGCTGCAAAGTGGCGGCATGCATGCCGACGTCACCACCGTCGCCGAAGGCGGCCTGGCCGAGTACGGCAAGCTGCCGTCGAGCGAACCCGCAGGTGAAGGCGGGCGGCTGCGCTGGACCGCGCTGCCAGCGGCCAGCGGCGACGACTCGATCGTGCGCACCGCCGCCGCGCCGTTCAGCCCCGAAGGCGGCTTGAAGCTGCTGACCGGCAACCTCGGCCGCGCCGTCATCAAGGTGTCGGCCGTGCCCGAAGCGAACCACATCGTCGAAGCCCCCGCGATCGTGTTCGACGCGCAGGAGGAACTGCTCGCCGCCTTCAATGCCGGCGAACTGGAGCGCGACTTCGTGGCGTTGGTGCGCTTTCAGGGCCCGCGTGCCAATGGCATGCCCGAATTGCACAAGCTCACGCCGCCGCTGGCGGTGTTGCAGGGCAAAGGCTTCAAAGTGGCGCTGGTGACCGACGGGCGCATGAGCGGCGCGTCGGGCAAGGTGCCGGCGGCCATCCACGTGAGCCCCGAGGTGCTGGCCGGCGGGCCGCTCGGCAAGGTGCGCACCGGCGACGTGATCCGGCTCGACGCGGTGGCCGGCACGCTCGAAGCCTTGGTCGAAGTGGCCACCTGGTCGTCGCGCAACGTGGTCGAATTGACCGCCGCGCACGCCGACGTGAACGGCCACGGCCTCGGCCGCGAGTTGTTCGCCGGCCTGCGCCGCAATGTGCTGACGGCAGAAGAAGGCGCGTGCAGCTGGCTTTGAGACTCTGGACCTGAACCAGGACACCCCATGTTGAACACCCTCGATCTCGTCGCCCACGGCCCGGTGATTCCGGTCATCGTCATCCACCGGCTCGAAGACGCGGTGCCGATGGCGCAGGCGCTCGTCGACGGCGGCGTGAAGGTGCTGGAGGTGACGCTGCGCACGCCCATCGCGCTGCAATGCATGGAGGCGATCGCCAAGGCCGTGCCGGGTGCGATCCTCGGCGCCGGCACGGTGCGCAACCGTGCCGACGCGCAGGCCGCGAAGGACGCCGGCTGCGTGTTCGCGGTCAGCCCGGGCTACACCAGCGAGGTGGGTCGTGCCTGCCGCGACATCGGCCTGCCGCTGCTGCCCGGCACCGCCACCGGCAGCGAGGTGATGCAGGCCAACGCCGATGGCTACCTGTTCCTGAAATTCTTCCCCGCGATGCAGGCCGGTGGCATCCCGATGCTGAAGGCGCTCGCCGGCCCGTTCACCGACGTGGTGTTCTGCCCCACCGGCGGCATCACGCTGGAGACCGCGCCGCAGTTCCTGGCGCTGCCCAACGTCAAGGTCTGCGGCGGCTCGTGGCTGACGCCGACTGACGCGGTGGCGGCGAAGGATTGGGGGCGGATCACGCTGCTTGCGAAAGAAGCGAGCGCCTTGAAGCGGGGTTGACCCAGGCTTGCGGGACGACTGGAAGTCGTGCTTTCCAGAGTGTGTACATCTGAGCACACAGGACCAGAATCATGTCCGCCACGATGACCGTTTGCATCGATGACGACCTCAAGAACCGCCTAGACGCGCTGGCCGAAGCGACTCAGCGCAGCAAGTCCTTCCTGGCCGCCGAAGCCATCGGCGCCTACGTCGAAACCAACGAATGGCAGATTGCCGAGATCGCGGCGGCGTTGCAAGAAGCCGATGCCGGCGACTTTGCCAGCGACGACGAGGTTGCCGCACTCGCCAAGAAGTGGAAGGTGAGTGCGAGTTAGCTGCGGGGTGACAGCCGCTTCAGGGTGGGCTGTTCAGCGCTGAATCAACTCGACCTTGTACCCATCGGGGTCGGTGATGAACGCGATCACCGTCGTGCCGCCCTTCACCGGCCCCGCCTCGCGCGTGACGTTGCCGCCACCGGCGCGGATCTTCTCGCACGCTGCCGCCGCGTCGGGCACGCCGATGGCGATGTGGCCGTAGGCGGTGCCCAGCTCGTACGACTCGACGCCGTGGTTGTAGGTCAGCTCCAGCTCGGCGTGGTCCGGGTTGTTGCCGTAGCCGACGAACGCGAGCGTGTACTTCTGCGACACGTTCTCCGATGTGCGCAGCAGCGTCATGCCCATCACGTTCGTGTAGAAGTCGATCGAGCGCTGCAGGTTGCCCACGCGCAGCATGGTGTGGAGGAGTCTCATGGTGGGGTTGGAAGATAGGTGAGGGAGGTGGGAGCGTAGTCTGTTCAGCGTGCGGGCGTGGACGCGCGCGTGGCGGCCACGCCAGGAACCACGTCATTGCCGTAGGCGGCCTTCCATCGGTCCATCAGCGACGTGTACTCGTCCAGCCGCTGGCCGGGCAGGCCGTCCTCGACATGCCAGTTGGCGATGCGCGTCTCGACCGCGAAGTGCGAGGTCGGCTGGATCGCCGACGGATCGTCCAGCGCGCCGACCGCCAGGTCGATGTTCTTCGAGCCGACGTAGGCAAAGCTCAGCGGCGTGCCGCAGCGGTTGCAGAAGCCGCGCAACGCGAGCTTCGACGACGCGTATTCTGTCGGTGCGCCGGCTGTCCACGCGACACGCTCCTTGGGCAGGTTGATGAAGGTGGCGCGGGTGTTGCCGAACGCCATCTGGCACATGCGGCAGTGGCAGTAGTAGCCCTCGCGCTTGTCGAGGCGCGCCTCGAAGCGCACCGCGCCGCACAGGCAGCCGCCGGTCAGAGGTGAGGGTTCGATGTCCTGGGTCATGCGCAGCTCCGGTGAATCAGGTGTCGAGCGTGCGAGGCTAGCGCAGCGCCGCACCGCTCACAAGCCGTGCCCCATCAGCACCAGCAAGCCGAGCAGCGCGAACACCGCCGCAGCCACGCGGTGCACCCACGCGATCGGCACCCAGCGCACCACCTTGTCGCCGAACAGCACCGCGGGCACGTTGGCCAGCATCATGCCCAGCGTGGTGCCGGCCGTCACGGCGACGAGCGCGTTGTACTTGGCGGCGAGCATCACCGTGGCGATCTGCGTCTTGTCGCCCATCTCGGCCAGAAAGAAGGCCACCACGGTGATGCCGAACACGCCCCAGCCGGCGCGCTCGTTCGTGTTCAGCTCGTCGGCTTGGTCGGGCACCAGCATCCACGCCGCCACGGCCAGGAACGACAGCCCCAGCGCCCAGCGCAGCCACTGCGGATCCAGCCACCGCGTAAGCCACGCGCCCAGCGCCGCCGCGCCGGCATGGTTGACCAGCGTGGCCACCAGGATGCCGAGCGTGATCGGCACCGGCTTGCGAAAGCGTGCCGCCAGCAACAGCGCCAGCAACTGCGTCTTGTCGCCCATTTCGCCGAGGAAGACGACGCCGGTGGAGACGCTGAAGGCTTCGAACATCAAGCGCCTCGTGTCGCAGGGCCTGTGATCACAGGCGCGCGTTCGGCCAGCGCCTCTCGCGCAGCAGCCGTCAACCTGGCACCGTGTAGTTCAGCGCCAGCCGGCCGCCGTCG
This sequence comes from Methylibium sp. NZG, assembly GCA_001263235.1. Classification (GTDB taxonomy): domain Bacteria; phylum Pseudomonadota; class Gammaproteobacteria; order Burkholderiales; family Burkholderiaceae_C; genus LGRD01. The sequence goes on from LGRD01000038.1 coordinate 29,708, forward strand.
ACGTAGACGATCTCGCCCGTCATGTAGCTCGATGCGCTGCTGACGAGAAAGGCGCACACGTCGGCGATCTCTTCCGGCGTGCCCAGCCGCTTCATCGGCGTGCGGCTCATGATGCGCGCGCGGGCCTCGTCGCTGCCCAGCACTGCGTTGCGCGCCAGTTCGGTGGCGATGGTGCCTGGCGCCACCGCATTGACGCGGATGCCGTGCTCGGCCAGCGCCAGCGCCATCACGCGCGTCAACTGGTTCACGCCGCCCTTGCTGGCGTTGTAGCTGGCGATGCTCGGAATCGCCATCACCGCGTTCACCGAACTCATGTTGACGATGGCGCCGCCGCCCGCCTGCACCATCGCACGTGCGACCGCCTGGCCGACGAGGAACGCGCCCTTCAGGTTGACGTCGATCACCGCGTCCCAGTCGGCTTCCGTGATGTCCAGAAAGTCGGCCGCCTTGAAGATGCCGGCGTTGTTGATCAGCGCGTCGATGCGGCCGAAGGCCTGCAGCGTGGTGGCCAGGGCCGCATCGACCGACGCTTTGTTGGCCACGTTGCAATGCATGAACACTGCGCGGTGCTGGCTCGATCGCAGCGACGCCGCGAGCGCCTCGCCGCGAGCCGCATCCACATCCCACAGCGCCACCGCAGCGCCGTCGCGCGCGAGGCGTTCGGCACAGGCCGCACCGATGCCCTGCGCCGCGCCGGTCACCACCGCGACCCGGCCCTCCAGATGAAAGTGAACCGCTGTCACGTCAGCCTTCATGTCGGCCGTCATGCGCGCGCAGGCTTCGCCTTGCGGTCGAGCCAGATGCCCATGCCCTGCGCGTTGAGCTCAATGTCCAGCCCGAGCAACGCTTCCAGCTCGGCCGGTGTTTGCCTGCAGCCGTTGGCGGCGGTGCCTGCGATGCAAATCTGCAGCAGCCCCTGCTTCAACGCGGCATGGCGATCGGGCCCGGTCGGTACCGTGCGGCCCAGGCGCACGATCTGGTCGAGCTGGTCAAGGAACTGCGCGCCCAGCCTCGGCACCTGCGTCACCCGGCCGTAGTGCGTGAGGTACATGCACGCCGGCTCGAAGGCCAGCATGCGCAGCACCGACGCACGCAGCGCCTCGGGCTCGAACTGCACCGGCGTGGTGGTGGGCAGCAGCCACGCGCCCTGGTCGGTATCGAACTCGCGGTACGACAGGCCGAAGGTGTCGCCGGTGAAGAAGCCGCGGCTGCGTTCGTCCCAGATGCAGTGGTGGTGCCGCGCGTGGCCGGGAGTGTCGATGAAGGTCAGCGGCCGGCCGGCCAGCGCGAGCACCATGCCGTCGTCGGTTTCGATCACACGCTGCGCATCCACGCCGACCACCTCGCCGTACGAGCGCTCGAACTCTTCGTCGCCATAGACGACGCGCGCCCCTTGTATCAGCAGCCGTGGGTCGATCAGGTGCGGCGCGCCGCGCGGGTGCACCACCAGCCGGGCGCTCGGCAGGTGCTGCATCAACTGGCCCACGCCGCCGGCATGGTCGAGATGAACGTGCGTGGCGATCACGTAGTCCACCGCGTCGGTCGCCAGCCCGGCCGCGCTCAAGGCTTCGAGCAGGCGCGGAACCGAATGGCTCGTGCCGGTGTCGATGAAGGCCGCGCGGCCGTCTTCGATCATCAAGTAGGCGGCGTCGAAGACGGGGCGGTGGAAGCCGGTGTCGATGGTGTGAATGCCATGTTCGAGGACGTGGACAAAAGGCGGTGGCGTGCGCATGGTTCGGCCTCGGACAATGATGCAGCGATTCTATGGACGTGCGGGCCGCAGCGCCCCTGAACACAATGGGAGTGGCAATGGCAGCAATGTCGATGAACCTCACGAGATGGCCCCGCCTGGCTGGCGCCTGCCTCGCACTGTGCGTGCTGTCGGCGTGCGCCACGTACGGCCCGCCAAAACTTGCGCCGGGCGCCTCGGTCGCCGACGCCACGCGCGCGCTCGGCGCCCCCACCGGCGAGTACGCGCTGCCGGCCGGCGCCAAGCGGCTGGAGTTTGCGCGTGGCCCGTTCGGCAAGCACACCTACATGCTCGACTTCGACGCGCAACAGCGCCTGCTCGGCTGGACGCAGGTGCTGACCGAAGCGCGCTTCAACGCAGTGCGGGCCGGCACGCCGAAGGGCGATGTGCTGCTCGCGCTCGGCCGCCCGTCGGAGACGTCGCGCATCGCACTGCAGCGGCAGACGGTGTGGTCGTACCGGTTCGAAGACCACTTCTGCCGCTGGTTCCAGGTCGGCATCGATGAGGCAGGTCGCGTCACCGACACCGGCTACTTCCCCGACCCGATGTGCGAACCCAAGGACCCGGGAGACCTGGTCTCGCGGCTGGTTCGCTGAGCCACCCTGCGATGACCCTGCGTCTGTTCGGCATTCCCAACTGCGACACCGTCAAGAAGGCCCGTGCTTACCTCGCGGAGCACGCAGTCGCGTTCGACTTCCACGACTTCAAGAAGCACGGCGTGCCGACGGACGCCCTCGCCGCGTGGGTGAGCGCACTCGGCTGGGAGGCGCTGCTCAACCGCAAGGGCACCACCTGGCGCGGGCTCGACCCTGCCTTGCAGGCCGAGGTCAGCGATGCGGCGAGTGCCACCCGCCTGATGCGGGCACAGCCGAGCGTCATCAAGCGGCCGGTCGTCGAGTGGCCCGACGGGAGCGTGACCGTTGGGTTCTCGGCAGAGGCGTGGCGCGAGCGCATTGCGCAGTGATAGCCCGTTGAAGTCGCTTGGAAGTCGCACGAAGGCGACCCCGCGCTTGCGTCGGCGGTCGGTGTGTTGGGCCCAAAGTGCCGACTCCTCCGACAATGCTCGGCATGACCCGAGTCTGAAGGACCCCCCATGAGCGATTGGACACCGATCGGCAACCGCGACCAGGTGGCGCCCGAATGGCCCCTCGCCGCCACCGTCGGCACGCTGGCGATCGGCGTCTACGAAGTAGACGGCGCGCTGCATGCGATCGAAGACATCTGCCCGCATGCGCAAGCCCGGCTCAGCGAGGGCTTCATCGAGGGCTGCGAAGTCGAATGCCCACTGCACAACGCCGTGTTCGACGTGACCAGCGGCAAACACCTGCGCGGTGAACCGTGCCGAGATGTGAAGACGTTTGCAGTGCGCGTGGTGGACGGGCGGGTGGAAGTGCAGGCGCCTGGGTAAAGCCGAGTCAACTGCACAAGCCTCGCGCGCTGGCCGCGATCAGGCAAACGTCCTGGCTCGCTCCAACGTGGCTTCCAGATGATTGTTGGCCGAGTGAACGCGGACACCCTTGATCACTTTGGGTGGATCGCCGTCCAACCGAAAGACCGCGGTCACTGGCAGAACGACCATCAGCGCATTGCTGTCGGGCGGATCGGCAACGAAGTCGAAGCCGTAGTAGCCGTCCGGAGGCGTCCCGCCCATGTACATGCGTGGCTCGAGTCTGGGTTTGGACCAGCCGGATGTCGACACCTTGCCTTTGGCTTCGACGATGTACTGCGGTGGAATGGACTTCGTCGTGTAGACGTCGATCGAGGTGATTTCAGCGATTGGCTTTCCCATGATGCTCCTTCAGTGGGGTTTGTTGCACTCACACGGTTGGCGGCACTGCACTTTCGCGCACTTGACGGCAACGAGGCGTTGTAGAGCTGCTGCCAAGCGTGGTCAACGGGCCACGTCCCCCATCGTGGTGATGGACTCCCACTTGCGGGGGCGTGCAAATGCAGTGAGCGACGGCGTCGCGCAGCGTTCGACGCGCCGCCTCTACAAGGTGAGCCCGAACGCCGCGCTGGCCAGCGCCTCGCCGTTGACTCGCAGCTCCACCGCATGCCGCCCCGCGTGGTACCGCCGCGTCGTGATCGGGCGCAGCGAGTGCGTCTTGGACAGTGAACGCGACTCACCCGCGCCGAGGTCGAGCACCCAGCCCTTGAACACCTTCGGCGAGGTCTCGCCGTTGGCCTTGACGTGGTGCACCGCGTAGTCGATCACCAGCTTCTGCGCGCGTGAGGAGGTGGACTGCAGCCGCACCTCGAGCGTGATGCTCCCGCCAACCGCCACGCGCTGGGGCGACAGCGCCAACCGCGCTTGGCCCTGCAGGCGCTGGCCCAGGCCCCATGCCGTCAGCATGCGCGCATCGCCTTTCTTGATGAGCGTGCGGCTCGCATGCCTCAGCATCGCCTGGAGCGGTTGCGCGGCGTCGGGCAGGTGTTGTTCAACCCACGCCGCCACGAGGGCAGGGTGGTCCTTGGCGATGTCGTTGAGGTGGTTGGCCACGCTGCGGCGCACGTACTCGCTCGGGTCGTGCTGCAGCACGCGCAGCAGCGGCAGCGTGGGCGACGGGTCGGCGATCAAGGCCTTGAGCTGCATGCCCCACGGCAGGCGCGGGCGGCTGCCCTCGCTGGCCAGGCGTCGCACGTGCGCGCTCGGGTCGTGCGCCCAGCGCGCAAGCGTTGCGAAGGTCAGCTCGGGGTGGGTGGCGATGAACGGGCGCACCGCGTACTCGGCCGAGAAGCGCTGCGTCAGCGCGTGCAGCGCCGCCAGCGCGCGGTCGGGCGCGTGCATGCCGCGACGCACGACGAACTCGCCCAGCGGCCACACCACCCAGCCGGCCAGGCCGGCAGCGGTGGTGCGCAGCGAGGCCAGCTCGTCGCCGACGCCGGCCGGGCCGAGCGAGCGTTCGATCACGTCGCAGGCCACGCTGAAATCGTCGGGCAGCGTGGTTTCGAGCGCGCTGCACAGGTGGTGCGCGCGGGCCTTGAACTCCAGTGCGGCCAGGCCATCGCTGGCGAGAGCCTCGAAGCGCCGGCGGTCGAACGCGGGCCAGGCGCGTTGCAAGTGGAGGCCGGCGTCGGCCACCGTCTGCGGGCCGATCAGGTTCTTGAAGGGCTCCACCGGCAGGCACTCGGCCGATGCTTACAGACGCCCGAGCGCAAAGCCCAGGCTCGCGCTCGGAGTCACGATCAACCCGCCAGCAACTGCCGCAACACGAACGGCAGGATGCCGCCGTGCTTGTAGTAGTCGACCTCGATGGCGGTGTCGATGCGCAGCACCAGCGCCACGCGGCGGCGCTGGCCGTCGGCCGCGGTGATGACCAGCATCGCTTCTTGTTGCGGTGCGATCTGCGCGGCGAGTTCGATGTCGAACAGCTCGTCGCCGCGGATGCCCAGCGACTGCCAGGAGTCGCTGCCCTTGAACTGCAGCGGCAGCACGCCCATGCCGACCAAGTTGCTGCGGTGGATGCGCTCGAAGCTGCGCGCGATCACCGCCTTGATGCCGAGCAACTGCGTGCCCTTGGCGGCCCAGTCGCGGCTGGAGCCGGTGCCGTACTCCTCGCCGCCGAAGACGATGGTGGGCGTGCCGGCGGCCATGTACTTCATCGCGGCGTCGTAGATGAACATCTTCTGCTGACCCGGCTGGAACAGCGTCACGCCGCCTTCTTCGCGCGAGCCGTCGGCACCCGGCGGGATCATCAGGTTCTTCACGCGCACGTTGGCGAAGGTGCCGCGCACCATCACGTCGTGGTGGCCGCGGCGCGAGCCGTAGGAGTTGAAGTCGGCCTTCAGGACGCCATTCGCCTTCAGCCACGCACCGGCGGGCGATGCCTCCTTGATCGAACCGGCCGGCGAGATGTGGTCGGTGGTGATCGAGTCACCGAACAGCGCCATCGCGCGCGCGCCGGTGATTGCTGCCGCGGCTTGAGGTGGCTCCATCGTGAAGCCGTCGAAGAACGGCGGGCGGGCGATGTAGGTCGACTTCGGCCAGTCGTAGACCTGCCCCCGCGCGCCCTGGATGTCGTCCCACAGCTTGCCGGGTTGGCGCGCGACCTTGTCGTAGTTTTTCTTGAAAGCCGGGCCGTTCATCGCGTACTTCATCAGCGCGTAGATCTCGTCGCTGCTCGGCCACACATCGCCCAGGTAGATGTCGCGGCCGCCCTTGCCCTGGCCCAGCGGCTCCGTCATCAGGTCCTTCAACACCGTGCCGGCGATGGCATACGCCACGACGAGCGGCGGGCTCGCAAGGAAGTTGGCCTTCAGGTTCGGGTGGATGCGCGCCTCGAAGTTGCGGTTGCCCGACAGCACCGCCGCGCACACCAGGTCGTGCTTGACGATCGCGTCGTTGAACTCGGGGCGCAGGTCGCCTGCGTTGCCGATGCACGTGGTGCAGCCGTACGCCGCCACATGGAAGCCGAGCTTCTCAAGGTAAGGCAGCAGGCCGGCCTTTTGCAGGTACTCGGTGACGATGCGCGAGCCCGGCGCGAGCGAGGTCTTGATGTGCGGCTGCACCGTCAGCCCGGCCTGCACCGCCTTCTTGGCCAACAGCCCGGCGGCCAGCAGCACGCTCGGGTTGGAGGTGTTGGTGCACGAGGTGATGGCGGCGATCAGCACGTCGCCATTGCCCAGCGACAGGTCGCTCAACCCCGGCTGGGCCGACGGCGCCTCCGACTGCGCCGCCTCCAGCGTCGGCACGTTGCCGACCATCTCGACCACCTGGCGCGGCGCGCCAGGCTTGACCGCAGGCGCCGCCGCGGGCACTGCGGTCTTCGCTTGGGCGGCCATGTCTTGCGATCGCACCAGGTGCCGCGTGTGCAGCCCGGCGGCCGGCAGGTTGAAGCCGTTCACTGCCGGCGGCTGGCTGTAGAGCCGCGTGAACTGCGACTTGACGTGGCCGAGTTCGATGCGGTCCTGCGGCCGTTTCGGCCCGGCCACGCTGGGCGCCACTGTGCCCAGGTCGAGCGTGACCACCTGGCTGTAATCGACCTCGCCGCGGCGCGGCGCGCCGAACAGGCGCTGCGCCTTGAAGTAGGCCTCGAAGGCTTCGATCTCGCCCTTTGTGCGGCCGGTGCCCTTGAAGTAGTCGATCGTCTTGTCGTCTACGGGGAAGAAGCCCATCGTCGCGCCGTATTCGGGCGCCATGTTGGCAATGGTCGCGCGGTCGGGCAGGGCCAGGCCGCTGGTGCCTTCGCCGAAGAACTCGACGAACTTGCCGACCACCTTGTGCCGGCGCAGGATCTCGGTCACGGTGAGCACCAGGTCGGTCGCCGTCACGCCCTCGCGCAGCCGGCCGGTGAACTCGAAGCCGACCACGTCGGGCGTCAGGAAGTACACCGGCTGGCCCAGCATGCCGGCCTCGGCCTCGATGCCGCCCACCCCCCAGCCGACCACGCCGATGCCGTTGATCATCGTCGTGTGGCTGTCGGTGCCGACGAGCGAGTCGGGGTAGTAGACGGTGCCCTTGGTTTTGTCCTTGGTTTTGTGCACGCCGCGCGCCAGGTATTCCAGGTTCACCTGGTGCACGATGCCGAAGCCCGGCGGCACGACGCCGAAGGTGTCGAAGGCCTGCATGCCCCACTTCATGAACTGGTAGCGCTCCTCGTTGCGCTTGAACTCAAGCTTCATGTTCAGGTCGAGCGAGTCTTTCGCGCCGTAGTGGTCGATCATGATCGAGTGGTCCACCACCAGGTCCACCGGCACGAGCGGCTCGATCGTCTTGGGGTCCCGGCCCATCGCGGCGGTCACGTTGCGCATCGCCGCCAGGTCGGCTAGCAGCGGCACGCCTGTGAAGTCTTGCAGCACCACGCGCGCGACGACGAACGGGATTTCGTCGACACGCGCGGCGTTGGGCTTCCAGTTGGCGAGCTGCGCCACGTGCTCGGGCGTCACCTTCTTGCCGTCGCAGTTGCGCAGCACCGACTCCAGCACGATGCGGATCGACACCGGCAGCCGGTTCACGTTCGGGTAGGTCTTGGCCAGTTCGGGCAGCGAGCAAAAGTTGCCCTGCTTGCCGGAGGCGGTCTTGAAAGTCTTGAGCGTCTTGGCGAACGCCTGGGCGGGAGTCGTCTTGAGCATGGTGCAGGGCTTCCGTTGGGGAGGGGTGGAACACTACGCCTATCGTGCCGGCCTGTCGTGCCAGCCTATCGTGCCAGCCGGTTGTGACAGCCCGGCGCTGACCCCGCGCGGCCGCGGTGCGTTGGCGGCCGGGCCGGCCTCATGGCGTCTCTGGCTGGGGCAGGTAGCGCACCGAAAGCACCCCGGCGATGGCGCGGATGTTGTCCAGCACCGCCGGCTCCACCGCGCTGTCTACATCGACCAGCGTGTAGGCCATCTCGCCGCGCGACTTGTTGACCATGTTGTGGATGTTCAAGCCAGCGTTGGCCATGGCGGTGGAGATCTGCCCCAGCTTGTTGGGCACGTTGGCGTTGGCGATGGCCACGCGGTAGGCCGACTCACGCGCCATCTCGACGTGCGGAAAGTTCACCGCGTTGACGACCACGCCGTGTTCCAGGTAGTTGCGCAACTGGTCCGCCACCATGACGGCGCAGTTTTCTTCCGCCTCGCGCGTGGAGGCGCCCAGGTGCGGCAGCGCGATCACCTTGCCGTGTCGGTTCAGTGCAGCGCTCGGGAAGTCGCACACGTAGCACGCGAGCGGGCCTGCCGACAGTGCCGCCAGCACGGCCGCCTCGTTCACCACCCCCTCGCGCGAGAAGTTGAGCAACACGGCGCCGGGCTTCATCTGCGCCACGTTGTCGGCGTTGACGAGGTCGCGCGTGGCGGCCACCAGCGGCACGTGCAGCGTCACGAAGTCGGCGTGCTTCAGCACCTCGGCGGCGCTGGCGGCGCGCCGCACCTGCGCGGGCAAGCTCCAGGCGGCGTCGACGGTGATGTGCGGGTCGAAGCCCAGCACGTCCATGCCGAGCTTGATGGCGGCGTCGGCCACCAGGCAGCCGACCTTGCCCAGGCCGACGATGCCCAGCGTCTGGCCCGCGAGTTCGTAGCCGGCGAACGCCTTCTTGCCTTCTTCGACCGCCTTGTCCATGTCGGGCAGAGTCGGGTCGAGCGCCGCGACGAAGCGCAGCGCCGGCGCCAGGTTGCGTGCGGCCAGCAGCATGCCCGCCAGCACCAGTTCTTTCACCGCGTTGGCGTTGGCGCCGGGGGCGTTGAACACCGGCACGCCGCGCGCGCTCATCGCATCGACGGGGATGTTGTTGGTGCCGGCGCCAGCGCGGCCGATCGCGCGCACGCTGGCAGGGATGTCCATGGCGTGCATGTCGGCCGAGCGCACCAGCACGGCGACGGGGTGGGGCACGTCTTTGCCCACCGTGTAGCGATCGGCCGGCAGTCGCTTCAGGCCGTTCGGCGAGATCTGGTTGAGCACCAGCACTTCGTATCGGAGCGGCCCGCCGGCCGCCGCCGGGCCGCTCTCAAGGCGGCTGGGGCCGAGGGTTTCGTCAGCCATGGCTGCGCTCGAATTCCTTCATGTAGGCGACCAGCGCCTGCACGCCCTCGACCGGCATCGCGTTGTAGACCGACGCCCGCATGCCACCCACTGCGCGGTGGCCCTTCAACTGCACCATGCCGCGCGCCTGCGCGCCTTTCAGGAAGGCGTCGTCGAGCTTCTCGTCGTGCAGCTTGAACGGGATGTTCATCAGCGAGCGATCCTCGCGCGCGACCGGGTTCGAGTAGAAGCGCGTCGTGTCGAGGTAGTCGTAGAGGATCGCCGCCTTGCGCCGGTTGTGCTGCTCCATCGCTGCCAGCCCGCCGCGCGACTTGATCCAGTTGAACACCAGGCCGGCGATGTAGATCGAGTAGGTGGCCGGGGTGTTGAACATCGAGTCGTTGTCGGCCTGCTGCTTGTAGTCGAACGCGCTCGGCGTGACCGGCAGCGCCTGCCCGATCAGATCGTCGCGCACGATCACGATCGTGGCCCCCGCCGGGCCGATGTTCTTCTGCGCGCCGCCGTAGATCAGCCCGTAGCGGCTCACGTCCACCGGGCGCGACATGATGTTGCTCGACATGTCGGCCACCAGCGGCACGTCGCCGGTGTCGGGCGTCCAGTGGTACTCCACGCCGCCGATCGTCTCGTTCGAGCAGATGTGAACGTAGGCGGCCTTCGGGTCGAGCTTCCAGTCCTGCTGCTTCGGCACGCTGGTGAAGTTGCCGGCCTCGCTGCTGGCGGCCACGTTCACGGCGCAGTACTTCTTCGCTTCCTTGATCGACTTCTTCGACCACTCGCCGGTGTTGACATAGTCGGCGCTGGTGCGGCCGCGCAGCATGTTCATCGGCACGATCGCGTTCTCGCCGATGGCGCCGCCCTGCATGAACAGCACCTTGTAGTGGGCTGGCACGCCCATCAACTCGCGCAGCAGGCTTTCGGCCTCGGCGTGGATCGAGATGAACTCCTTGCCGCGGTGGCTCATCTCCATCACCGACATGCCCGAGCCGTGCCAGTCGAGCATCTCGTCAGCCGCCTGGCGCAGCACCGGCTCGGGCAGCGCAGCCGGGCCGGCGCTGAAGTTGAAAACGCGTGTCATGAACAAATCTCCGCAGGGGAAAAGGGCGCCAGAGCTTAGCCGATGCCACCCGACTTGCACCCCGGCCCCGAAGGCCGCCCGCGCGGCATGGGTTATCTTGCGCGACCATGAGCGACTTCAGCTTCTTCTGGCACGACTACGAAACCTGGGGTCGCGTGCCGCGCCGCGACCGCCCAGCGCAATTTGCTGGCGTGCGCACCGACGCCGACCTGAACGAGATCGGCGCCCCGGTGATGCTGCACTGCCAGCCCGCGCCCGACTTCCTGCCCGACCCCGAGGCCTGCCTGCTCACCGGCATCCTGCCGCAAGCCTGCCTGGAACTCGGCGTGCCAGAACACGCGTTTGCCGCCGCCATCGAACGCGAACTGGCTCAGCCCGGCACGGTGGGCGTGGGCTACAACTCGATCCGCTTCGACGACGAGGTGACGCGCCACTTGTTCTGGCGCTCCCTGATCGACCCGTATGCGCGCGAGTGGCAGAACGAGTGCGGCCGCTGGGACCTGCTCGACGTGGTGCGCTGCTGCTGGGCGCTGCGGCCCGAGGGCATCGAGTGGCCGAAGCATGAAGAAGGCGAGGCGCGCGGCCGGCCTTCGTTCAAGCTCGAACACCTGACGCGCGCCAACGGCCTGGCGCACGAGGCGGCGCACGATGCGCTCTCCGACGTGCGCGCGACGATTGCAATGGCGCGCCTCGTCAAGACACGCCAGCCGCGCCTGTGGGACTTCTGCCTGCGCCTGCGCCGCAAGGACGAGGTGGTCAAGGAGATGGCGCTCGCGCAAGGCCAGGGCCTGCCGTTCCTGCACATCAGCGGCATGTACGCGGTGGAGCACGGCTGCATGGCGATCGTCTGGCCGCTCAGCCCGCACCCGAGCAACAAGAACGAGGTGATCGTGTGGGACCTGGCGCACGACCCGGCCGAGCTGTTCACGCTCGGCGTCGAGTCGATCCGCCGCCGCATGTTCAGCAAGGCCGACGAGTTGCCCGAGGGCGAAACCAGGTTGCCGATCAAGACCATTCACCTCAACAAGTCACCGATCGTCATCGGCAACCTGAAGACGCTCAACGCCGCGACGGCGCAAAAGTGGGGACTCGACGTGGACCTGGCGCTCAAGCACGCCGAAGCGGCGGCCCGCCATGGCGGCCTGCTAGCGGGCCTGTGGCCGGCGGTCTTCGAACGCCCCGTGCCCGCGCAAGCGCCCGACGTGGACGAAGACCTGTACGGCGGCTTCGTCGGCAACGAGGACCGGCGCACGCTGCAGCGCCTGCGCACCTTGAGCCCGGATCAACTCGCCGCCAAGCGGCCCGCCTTCAGCGATCCGCGCCTCGACGAGCTCCTGTTCCGCTACCGCGCGCGCAACTTCCCCGCCACGTTGAGCGAGCCGGAGCAAGCGCAATGGCAGCAGCACCGCGCCCACCGGCTGCACGACGGCGCCGGCGGCGGGCAGACCTTGCAGGCGTTCTTCGAGCAGATCGACCGGCTCGGCGAGACTGCCGACGAACGTGGCCAGGACATCCTCGGCGCGCTCGTCGACTACGCGACCGAGATCGCGCCGGATCGCGATTGATCGATCACGCCTCGGCCGCCGACCCACCCTCCCACCTGGCGATACCGACCATGAAACATCTGCGACGCCGATCTGCACCTCGACTCGACCACGTCGCCGGTGAGGGCCCGAGGGCAGGTCGCCGGTGGTTGCTGGTGGGCCTCTCGCTGCTGTGCCTGGCTGGCTGCGGCTCGTGGCAAGAGCTGCCGGTGCGCGACAACAGCGCGACGTCGGCGGCGCTGCGAGTGGCCGTGCGGCCGCAGGCGTGGTCGCGCGGCGACAAGCCGGGGCCAGGCATCGAAGCGGGCGTCGAGCGCGTGCGCGCCGACGATGTGCGCACGCTGGCCACCGGCGAGTCGCTCACGCTCAACGGCCAGGTCATCAGCGGGCCCGGCAGCCTGCCGCAGCGCGCCGATGTGCAGGTGGCTCACGTGGGCTACACGCATCGTTTGTACTTCGGCAGCCAGTTCGAGCTGGAGCCGTTCATCGGATTGGCGAGCGTCAAGTTGCGCTACCGGGCCACGCCGGCCGGCGCGCCGGGCCAGGAGCTGTCGACCTCTCGCACGGCGCTGATCGGTGGCATCACCCCGCGGCTGCGGCTCAACGATTGGGCTGCGCTGGAAACGCGCTTCAGCATCGTTCCGTTCAGCGAGTCCGACGTCACCGGCGGCAGCATCGAGCTGGCGGCCGTGCTCACGCCGATCCCGCAGCTCGCACTGCGGCTGGGCTACGCCAGGCGCAGCTTCGCCACCGACTTCCGTGGCGATCCGGGCTTCACCACCCAGTTGGACGTGCACGCCCGAGGGCCGTTCGCGGCGCTGCAGTTCGAGTTCTGAGTCGTGACCGCAACCGCAACCGCGTCCGCGTCCGCGAACGTCGGCAGGCGATCCACGGTCGGCGCGCGCCGTTGCAACGCGCGCGCCTCAGCGCGGGGCCGACGCGCCGCCCGTCACGGGGAACGCTTGCGTGGGCACCGGCGCGACGGCCGGCGGCGCTTGCGCGGGATCGACCGGCCCGGGATCGGCACTCAGGTAGCGCTGCAGCAGGTTGAAGAAGCGGTCGTAGAACGGCGCCGAGGTGATGGTCTCGCTGGCGACCTTGACAAGCGAGTCTTCGCTCGACGAAATCGGCAGCGACAGCGAGCCGATCACGCTGACACCGACACTGGCTGAGTTGGGGCTGCGCTTGAGCGCGTAGCGATCCTGCCGCGCGTTGACGAAGGCAATCGTCTTGCGGCCGGCACCGTCGGTCGCGCAGACGACGGTGAACTCGATCTCGACGTGCACTTCCGCTTCGGGCTGGAACTGCTTGCGGCCCTTGACCTGCGCGGCGTCGGCCGCGTTGATGACGAAGCCCTGGCTCAGCAGCGCGCGGCGCCCCGCCTCGCAGGTGGCGGCGGGTGCCGACGCGTAGTTGCGCGCATGCGTCGTGGTCGAGCCGAATTCCTCTGGCTGGAACTTGCCGCGCTGCGCGCCGCTGCTGCACGCGGCCAGTCCCACCAGCAGTGCGAGGCAGGCGTGAAGCACGGCGTGGCGCGCGGCACAAGGCATGCGCCCGCTGCCGCGCCCAGCCGCGGCGCGCGCGCTGCCGCCGTCGTCACGCCACGACTTTGTCTGCGGCTTCGGTGAACTCATCGATCTGGTCGAAGTTGAGGTACTTGTAGACCTTGTCGCTCGCGGCGGTGAGCACGCCCATGTCGATCATGTACTCCTCGCGCGTCGGGATGCGGCCGAGCTTGGAGCAGATGGCGGCGAGTTCGGCAGAGCCGAGGTAGACGTTGGCGTTCTTGCCGAGCCGGTTGGGGAAGTTGCGCGTGCTCGTGCTGAACACCGTGGCGCCTTCCTTCACCTGCGCCTGGTTGCCCATGCACAGGCTGCAGCCGGGCATCTCCATGCGCGCACCGGCGTTGCCGAGCACGCCGTAGTGGCCTTCGTCGCTGAGTTTGCGCGCGTCCATCTTGGTGGGCGGCGCGACCCACAGCTTGACGGGGATGTCGCGTTTGTTCTCGAGCAGCTTCGAGGCAGCGCGGAAGTGGCCGATGTTGGTCATGCACGAGCCGATGAACACTTCGTCGATCTTCGCGCCGGCCACTTCGCTCAAGGTCTTCACGTCGTCCGGGTCGTTCGGGCAGGCGACGATCGGCTCGTGCACGTCGGCCAGGTCGATCTCGATCACGGCGGCGTACTCGGCATCGGCGTCGCCCTTGAGCAGTTGCGGGTCCTTCAGCCACGCTTCCTGCGCGGCGATGCGACGCTGCAGCGTGCGCGCATCGGCGTAGCCCTCGGAGATCATCCACTTCATCAGCGTGATGTTGCTGTGGATGTACTCGATGATCGGCGCCGGATTCAGGTGCACGGTGCAGCCGGCAGCGCTGCGTTCGGCCGAGGCGTCGCTGAGTTCGAAAGCCTGTTCGACCTTCAGGTCGGGCAGGCCTTCAATCTCCAGAATCCTGCCGCTGAAGATGTTCTTCTTGCCCTTCTTCTCAACCGTCAGCAAACCGGCCTTGATGGCGTAGAGCGGGATCGCGTTGACGAGGTCGCGCAGCGTGACGCCACGTGTTTGTGCATCCTTCATCGTGCCCTTGAAGCGCACCAGCACGCTCTCCGGCATGTCCAGCGGCATCACGCCGGTGGCCGCGGCGAACGCCACCAGGCCCGAGCCTGCGGGGAAGCTGATGCCGATCGGGAATCGCGTGTGGCTGTCGCCGCCGGTGCCCACGGTGTCGGGCAGCAGGAAGCGGTTGAGCCAGCTGTGGATCACGCCATCTCCCGGCCGCAGCGAGATACCGCCGCGCGTGCTGATGAAGGCTGGCAGCTCGTGGTGCGTCTTCACGTCCACCGGCTTCGGGTAGGCGGCGGTGTGGCAGAAGCTCTGCATCACCAGGTCGGCGCTGAAGCCCAGGCAAGCCAGGTCTTTCAACTCGTCGCGCGTCATCGGGCCGGTGGTGTCCTGCGAGCCGACGCTGGTCATGCGCGGTTCGCAGTAGGTGCCGGGCCGCACGCCTTGCTGGTTGCCGCCCACCACCGGCAAGCCACAGGCGCGGCCGACCATCTTTTGGCCCAGCGTGAAGCCCTTGCCCGTATCGGCCGGGCTCTGCGGCAGGCGGAACAAGGTGCTGGCGGGCAGGCCGAGCGCCTCGCGCGCCTTGGCGGTGAGGCCGCGGCCGATGATCAGCGGGATGCGGCCACCGGCACGCACCTCGTCGAACAGCACGTCGCTCTTGACCTTGAATTCGGCGATGACCTTGCCGTCTTTCAGCGCCTTGCCTTCGTACGGCCTCAGCTCCACCACGTCACCCATGTTCATCTGGCTCACGTCGAGTTCGATCGGCAGTGCGCCCGAGTCTTCCATCGTGTTATAGAAAATCGGCGCGATCTTGGCCCCCAGGCACACGCCGCCGAAGCGCTTGTTCGGCACAAACGGAATGTCCTCGCCGGTGAACCACAGCACCGAGTTGGTGGCCGACTTGCGGCTCGAGCCGGTGCCGACGACGTCGCCGACATACGCCACGAGGTTGCCGCGCGCCCGCAGGTCCTCGATGAACTTCACCGGGCCGCGCTTGCCTTCTTCTTCAGGCGTGACACCCGGGCGCGGGTTTTTGTGCATGGCGAGCGCGTGCAGCGGAATGTCGGGGCGGCTCCAGGCGTCGGGCGCGGGCGACAGGTCGTCGGTGTTGATCTCGCCGGTCACCTTGAAGATGCTGACGGTGATGCTTTGCGGCACTTCGGGCCGAGAGGTGAACCACTCGGCATCGGCCCAGCTTTGCAGCACCGCCTTCGCGTTGGCGTTGCCCTTGGCGGCCTTCTCCTGCACGTCGTGGAACTGGTCGAACATCAGCAGCGTCTTCTTCAGCGCGTTCGCGGCGGTGGCGCCGACGGCTGCGTCGTCGAGCAGCTCGATGAGCGGGTGGATGTTGTAGCCGCCCAGCATCGTGCCGAGCAACTCGGTCGCGCGCTGGCGGCTGATGAGCGGCGTCTTCTCGGTGCCGTGGGCCACGGCAGCAAGGTACGAGGCCTTCACCTTGGCCGCGTCGTCCACGCCGGCCGGCACACGGTGGGTGATCAGTTCGACCAGCGTGACTTCTTCACCGTTCGGCGGCGCCTTCAGCAACTCGATCAACTCGGCGGTCTGCTGGGCCGACAGCGGCAATGGCGGGATGCCGAGGGCAGCGCGTTCGGCAACGTGTTGGCGGTAGGCGTGCAGCATGAGCGGATCTCCGGTGAACGATGTTGTGCAAAAGACGACGAACGAAGTGGGGTCGGCCTCAGCCGGCCTTGGGCACGATGATCTTGAGCCCTTTGAAATAGTCGCGGAAGAACCCGTCGTCGCGGGTGATCAAGGCGTTGCATTGAAGCAAAGCGTGTGCCCCCACAAGGAAGTCGGGGACCGTGCGGCTGCGCCGCCCGCCGCGCTGGCGATAGCGACGCTGCATTTCGCCGGCGCGCACGGCCGACTTGGATTCGATGGTGGCGTAGCCGATGCCCATCTCCTCAAGCGCTCCCAGCGCTTCCGCGCCGTCGCGCATTGCAGTGGTGATTTCGGCCAGCACGACGTCGCAGACGACCACCGGCCCGATGTTGAGGGACTGGCGCAGGCTCGCCTCGGCGCCGGCCGCCGTGGCCGGGTCGTCCGCCAGCAGGTCGATGATGACCGAGGAGTCGATGGCGATCATGTGGCCGGCCGCTGGATCAGAGGTCCAGCGGATCGCCCGGAGCGCGGCCGCGGATGGCGCGCATCGCCTCGTCGGTGGATGCGAAGCCGTCGAGCTTGAACCGGCCTCGCGCGCGCGAGATGGCGTCGTCGACGTTCTTGCGAAGGATGATGCGACCGCCGTCGAGTTCGACCTTCAGCAGCGTGCCCTTGGTCAGGCCCAGCGCGTCGCGCACCGCTTTGGGCAAGGTGATCTGACCGCGCTCGGCAACGGTGGCTTCCATGGTGGACCCTGGGTTGAGTATGCTCAGATGATACATACTCTGGAGAGCATACTCAACGTCTGGGTCGTTCAGCCGCCACGCGTGTGGCGGCGTCCGGTCCAAGGGCCGTCACCGGCCCGCAGGCAGGCCCGGTACTCAGCTCTTGGGCATCAGCGCCGCGGCGGCGCGCTGCTTCTCGTGCACGCAGCCGTCGACGACACGCTGACCAACCTTCGAGTCCATCATCATCGACTTGTTGGCGATCTGGATCAGCAGCATGCCGCCGCCCTTGACCTCTTCCAGGCGCACCGCGCCGGTGGACGACACGATCGGCTTCATCGTGTAGGTCTTCTTCTTGAAGCTGACATCGACGTAACCCGGCGACTTCGGGTTCATGCCCACGTCGATCGACTGGTCGAGTTCGCAGATGTAGTTGCCGAAGTGCGTGCGCTCTGCGGCGTCGAGTTGCTCCGGGCTGGCGGCGGCCAGGGCAACCGCACCTGCAGCGGCAGCAGCCGCGGGCGCCGCCTTCTTGGCAGGTGCCGGCTTGGTGGCCTTGGCGGGGGCGGCGGCTTTTGCGGCGGCAGCCGGCGCAGCGGCCGGCTTGGCCGGGGCGGTGGCCTGCGCGCTGACGTGGCCATGCGCCAAGCCGAGAGTCAGGGCAGCAGCGACGGCAAAGTGCGAGAGGTGGTTCATGGGAAGTTGCTCTTCAAAAACTCGGGGGCCTGATTGTGGAGGGCCGTCCGCTCGCAGCCACCGCCAAAGATGCAACAAACTGAAGTTTGGCGGGCATGCGCCACACCCTTTGCGGCTTCGGCGCTGGCAGGCCGCCAAAGCCCTTGACTCTGGCAATTCAGGTGCTGCCGGTGGCGAACCAGACCCTGCCGATCTCGGCCGCCTGGGCGGCGCCGGTGCGGTGCGCGCGCTCAATGACGTGCCAGAAGTAGCGGTAGCTGGCGCGGTCGTGCAACGTGTCCCGGTGCCGGATCGGCGCCCAGTCGGCGGCTTGTGCGGCGGTGATGATCTCGATGGCCGTGTCGACTTCCGCCGGGTCGGGCGCGAACGCGGCGACGATCGGTCGGACTTGGTCCGGGTGGATGCTCCACATGCGCGTGAAGCCGAGCTCGTTGCGGGCCTTGCGCGCAGCGGCAGTCAATGCCGTGGCGTTGCGAAACTCGGTCACCACGCAGTGGGAAGGCGTCTTGCCGAAAGCGTGGCAGGCCGCGGCGATCTCGAGCTTGGCGCGCACCACCAGCGGGTGGCTGAATTGGCCTGAGGCACTCATGCCGACGGCGTCGATCGCACCTCGGTGCGCCGAGACGAAATCCATCAGCCCGAACGACAGCGACTCGATGCGCGGATGCGCCGCGATCGCTTGCACGTCGCGCAGCGCGCCGTGCGTCTCGATCAGCGCGTGCACCGGGATCGGCCGATGAAGCGCGTGCGCAGCAGCCACTTGGTCGATGCGCTCGCAGGAGCGCTGCACGTCGGCCAGGCTGCGAGCCTTGGGCACCATGAGGTAGGCCAGCTTGTCGCCCGCGCGGCCGATCAGGGTGTCGAGGTCGGGCAAGAAGCTCGGGTGGTCCACTGGGTGAACGCGGGCGCCGACGCGGCCATGCCGGTTCAGCGGCGACAGCGCCAGCTCGGCCACGCAGTGGGCGTGTTCTGCCTCGTTGCCGATGGCCGCACCGTCTTCGCAATCGAGCGTTACGTCGAACACCGGCCCCAGCTCGCTCTGCAGCGCCAGGCTTTTGCGCATGCGCGCCTCGACGCCGCAATAGTGATCGCACACCGGCAAGTTCGGTGCGGCCTCGCCCACGTCGAACAACGCATCGCGCGGACGCGTGGCGGCGCTCACAGCAGGTGCTTGACGCCGTCCTGCTCACCTTGCAGTTCGGCAAGCGTCACATTGATTCGTTCCTGGCTGAAGGCGTCGATGGCGAGCCCCTCGACGACCTTGTACTCACCGTTCTCGGTGGTCACCGGGAAGCCGAACATCGTGTCCTTCGGAATGCCGTACTGGCCGTCGGACGGGATGCCCATCGTGACCCACTTGCCGTTCGTGCCGAGCGCCCAGTCGCGCATGTGGTCGATGGCCGCGTTCGCCGCCGAAGCGGCCGACGACACGCCGCGCGCCGCGATGATGGCGGCGCCGCGCTTGCCGACGGTGGGCAGGAAAGTGTCGGCGTTCCAGGCCTGGTCGTTGATCATGTCTTTCACGCTCTGGCCGCCGACGGTGGCAAAGCGGTAGTCGGCGTACATCGTGGGCGAGTGGTTGCCCCAGACGGCGAGCTTTTGAATGTCCGCCACGGCCTTGCCGGTCTTCGCGGCGACCTGGCTCAGCGCGCGGTTGTGGTCCAGCCGCAGCATGGCGGTGAAGTTCTTGCGCGGCAGGCTGGGCGCGCTCTTCATCGCGATGTAGGCGTTGGTGTTGGCCGGGTTGCCCACCACCAGCACTTTGACGTTGCGGCTGGCGACCTTGTCGAGCGCCTTGCCCTGCGCGGTGAAGATCTCGGCGTTGACCGCCAGCAGTTCGGCGCGCTCCATGCCCGGGCCGCGTGGGCGCGAGCCGATCAAGAGTGCGTAGTCGGCGTCCTTGAAGGCGGTCATCGGGTCGCTGTGCGCCTCCATGCCGGCCAGCAGCGGGAAGGCGCAGTCTTCAAGCTCCATCATCACGCCCTTGAGCGCCGCCTGGGGCTTTTCCATCGGCACTTCGAGCAGGCTCAGGACCACCGGCTGGTCCTTGCCCAGCATCTCGCCCGAGGCAATGCGGAACAGCACGGCGTAGCCTATTTGACCCGCGGCGCCGGTGACGGCCACTCGAACTGGTTTCTTGCTCATGGCGAAGTCTCCTGGGGAAGATGAGAGGACAGAAAATCGAAAAAGGGGCCGAGGTGAAGGGTGCAGCCGCGGCGTGGCCGGCAGCCGTGGCCGGGCAATGCCGGGCGCGGAAGTTTAGGCCAACGCGCGGCGCATTCTAAGGGTCAACCCGAGGAGGCGCCAGAATTCATATGTCTTATAGAAGACAGATGGACCGGGCAGAGCGCTTGTGCTGCAATCCTGGCCATGCCACCCACTTCCCCAACGGTCCGTTCTGCGGTTTCGGCCGCACGCGAGTCGCATGCCGACGCGCCCTCGTTCAGCCCGCTGTACCAGCAGGTCAAGGCCTCGATGACGCGGGGCCTGCAGGCCGGCGAGTGGCGTCCGGGCGAGGCGATTCCGAGTGAAATGGACCTGGCCACCCGCTTTCGCGTCAGCCAGGGCACGGTGCGCAAGGCTGTCGACGAACTCGCGGCCGAGAACCTGCTGGTGCGGCGCCAAGGCAAGGGCACGTTCGTCGCGACGCATGCGGAAGAGAAGGTGCAGTTTCGGTTCCTGCGCCTGACGCCCGATGACGGCGACCGTGGCGGCGACCCCGGCGGCATGGAGCGCCGCTTCATCGACTGCCGCCGCCTGCGCGCGCCCGCTGATGTGTCGCGCGCCCTGCGCCTGAAGAGCGGCGAGTCGGTGGTGCAAGTGCGCCGGCTGCTGTCGTTCCGTGGCACGCCGGTCGTGCTCGACGACATCTGGCTGCCTGGCGCCTTGTTCAAGGGCCTCACGGCAGAGCGACTGAGTGGGTACCGCGGGCCGATGTATGGCTTTTTCGAGTCCGAGTTCGGCGTGCGCATGATCCGCGCGGAAGAAAAGATCCGCGCCATTGCGGCGCTTGCCCCGGAAGCGGAGTTGCTAGCCCTGCCGCTGGGCGCACCCCTGTTGGGCGTGGAAAGGTTGGCGCTGACGTACGGCGACAGGCCCGTCGAACTACGCCGCGGGCTGTATAACACCGCGTCCCACCACTACCGGAACGAGCTGAGTTGAGCGGCTTGCTCGCGGCTGAACCCCACCGGCCAAATCTTTGCTGCAATGCAATAAACTCGTCGGGTTCGTCTCGACGTCACAAGAAGGTACGGTATGCCCGAAGCCATGAAACAACGACCGGGAACCATGCGGTTGGTCGACGCCTTGCAATACCGGCTGCCCTTGGCGGGCGTGGTGTCCATCCTGCATCGGGCGAGTGGGTTGGTGCTGTTCATGCTGATGCCGTTCATCGTGTGGATGTTCGACGCGAGCCTGACCTCCGAGATCACCTACGGCCAGTTCGTTTCGGTGTTCAGCAACGGCGTGGGTTGGTTCGGCGGCTGGTTCGTCAAGCTGGTGGCGCTGGCACTGATCTGGGCCTACCTGCACCACTTTCTGGCGGGGCTGCGCCACCTGTGGATGGACGCGACGCACGCGGTGACGCGCGAGTTCGGTCACCAGTCGGCCGTCGCCACGCTGGCCCTGAGCGCGCTGCTGACGCTGGCGCTGGGCTACAAACTTTTCTTCTGAGGCAAGTGCTTCATGGCTGACAACTTCGGATCGCGGCGCATCGTCGTCGGCGCGCACTACGGGCTGCGCGATTGGCTCTCGCAGCGCGTCACGGCGCTGCTGATGGCGCTGTTCACGCTGGCGCTGATCGGGCAGGTGCTGTTCGGCAGCGAAATGGGTTATGACAAGTGGGCCGGCATCTTCTCGCGCCAGTGGATGAAGGCGCTGACCTTCGTCGTCATCGTGTCGCTGCTCGTTCACGCGTGGGTGGGCATGCGCGACATCTGGATGGACTACGTCAAGTCGATGGGGCTGCGGCTGGCGATGCAGGTGTTCACGCTCGTCTGGCTGGTGGGTTGTGCCGGTTGGTCGATCCAGGTTCTGTGGAGACTTTGATGCAAGCTGGAACCTCGGTGGTCTCCTCAGCGACAAGTTCGGTCGTTCGGCGCCGCTTCGACTTCGTCATCGTCGGTGCGGGCGGCTCGGGCATGCGTGCCTCGCTTCAACTCGCGCGCGCCGGGCTCAACGTGGCGGTGCTGTCCAAGGTGTTCCCGACGCGTTCGCACACGGTGGCGGCGCAGGGCGGCATCGGCGCGTCGCTGGGCAACATGTCGGAAGACAACTGGCACTACCACTTCTACGACACCGTCAAGGGCTCCGACTGGCTGGGCGACCAGGACGCGATCGAATTCATGTGCCGCGAGGCGCCCAAGGTCGTCTACGAGCTCGAACACCTGGGCATGCCGTTCGACCGCAACCCCGACGGCACGATCTACCAGCGCCCGTTTGGCGGCCACACCGCCAACTACGGCGAGAAGCCGGTGCAGCGCGCCTGCGCCGCGGCCGACCGCACCGGCCACGCGATGTTGCATACGCTGTACCAGCAGAACGTGAAGGCGCGTACCAACTTCTTCGTCGAGTGGATGGCGCTCGACCTGATCCGCGATGCCGAAGGCGACGTGGTGGGCGTGACCGCGATGGAAATGGAATCGGGCGAGGTGCAGATTCTGGAGGCCAAGACCGTGCTGCTGGCCACCGGCGGCGCCGGGCGCATCTTCGCGGCCAGCACCAACGCATTCATCAACACCGGCGACGGGCTGGGCATGGCGGCGCGCGCCGGCATTCCGCTCGAAGACATGGAGTTCTGGCAGTTCCACCCGACGGGAGTGCACAACGCCGGCGTGCTGCTGACCGAAGGCTGCCGCGGGGAAGGCGCGATCCTGCGCAACAGCGCGGGCGAGCGCTTCATGGAGCGCTACGCGCCGACGCTGAAAGACCTGGCGCCGCGCGACTTCGTCTCACGCTGCATGGACCAGGAGATCAAGGAAGGCCGAGGCTGCGGGCCCAACAAGGACTACATCCAGCTCGACATGACGCACCTCGGCGCCGACACGATCATGAAGCGCCTGCCCAGCGTGTTCGAGATCGGCCACAACTTTGCCAACGTCGACATCACCAAGGAGCCGATTCCGGTGGTGCCGACGATCCACTACCAGATGGGCGGCGTGCCGACCAACATCCACGGCCAGGTGGTGGTGCCGAAGGCGGGCAACCCGAACGAGGTGGTCAACGGCCTCTATGCGGTGGGCGAATGCGCGTGCGTCAGCGTGCACGGCGCGAACCGGTTGGGCACCAATTCGCTGCTCGACCTGTTGGTGTTCGGGCGCGCGGCGGGCAACCACATCGTCGACTCGGCGCTGAAGACCAAGACGCACAAGCCGCTGCCCGCCGACGCCGCCGACTTCACGCTCTCGCGCCTGGCCCGGCTGGACGCCACCACCGGCGGCGAGTACGCACAGGATGTGGCCAACGACATCCGCGCCACGATGCAACTGCATGCCGGCGTGTTCCGCACCCAGGCATCGATGGACGAAGGCGTGGGCAAGATCGCCGCGCTGGCGCAACGCGTGAAGGGCATCCATCTGGCCGACAAGTCCAACGTGTTCAACACCGCCCGCGTCGAGGCGCTGGAGGTCGAGAACCTGATCGAGGCGGCCCGCGCGACCATGGTCTCTGCCGCAGCGCGCCGCGAGAGCCGCGGCGCCCACACCGTCAACGACTACGCCGACACGCCCGAGCACCCGAACGGCCGCAACGACGAAGTGTGGATGAAGCACTCGTTGTGGTACTCCGACGGCGACCGGCTCGACTACAAGCCAGTCAACCTGAAGCCGCTGACGGCCGAGTCGATCCCGCCCAAGGTCCGGACTTTCTGAAGAACCCATCATGACAAAGCGTGTCTTCCAGATCTATCGATACGACCCGGATACGGATTCGAAACCGCGCATGCAGACGCTGGAGGTCGAGCTCGACGGCAGCGAGCGCATGCTGCTCGATGCGCTGATGAAGCTGAAGGCGGTGGACCCGAGCTTGAGCTTCCGGCGCTCGTGCCGCGAAGGCGTGTGCGGGTCGGATGCGATGAACATCAACGGCAAGAACGGCCTGGCCTGCCTGACCAACATGCTGACGCTGAAGGACCCGATCGTCTTGAAGCCACTGCCCGGCCTACCGGTGATCCGCGACCTGATCGTGGACATGACGCAGTTCTTCAAGCAGTACCACTCGATCAAGCCCTACCTCGTCAACGACGAGATGCCGCCGGAGAAGGAGCGGTTGCAGTCGCCCGACGAACGCGACGAGTTGAATGGCCTGTACGAGTGCATCCTTTGCGCGAGCTGCACCACGAGCTGCCCGAGCTTCTGGTGGAACCCGGACAAGTTCGTCGGCCCGGCGGGGCTGCTGCAGGCCTACCGCTTCATTGCTGACAGCCGCGACCAGGACACCGCCGGGCGCCTGGACAACCTCGAAGACCCGTACCGCCTGTTCCGCTGCCACACCATCATGAACTGCGTCGACGTTTGCCCCAAGGGCCTGAACCCGACCAAGGCGATCGGCAAGATCAAGGAACTGATGGTGCGCCGCTCGGTGTGACGCGGCCGTCAAAGGACAACCACCCGCGATGCAGACCGTTGTCGACGCCCGATCGCTCAGCAAGCTGAAGTGGCGTTGCCGCCGTGGCCTGCTTGAGAACGACCTGTTCATCGAACGATTCTTTGCCCGCCACGAGGCCACGCTGACGCAGCGGCAGGCACAGGGCTTGCGAATGTTGATGGACCTGAGCGACAACGACCTGCTGGACCTGCTGCTGGCGCGCACCGAGCCGGCGGGCGCGCTGGTCCGGCCTGACGTGCTGGAGGTGCTGCAGCTGATGCGAACACCGCCGCTGGACCGGTCCCATTTCAGCGAATCCGATCACTCCAAGGAACGAGCATGACCCCCTCCGACGTGAAAGCCACCCTGTCCTTCTCCGACGGCAGCCCGAGCATGGCGTTGCCGATCTACAAGGGCACGGTCGGGCCCGAGGTGATCGACATTCGCAAGCTGTATGCGCAGACCGGCAAGTTCACCTACGACCCCGGCTTCCTGTCGACGGCGGCCTGCAACTCGACCATCACCTACATCGACGGTGACAAGGGTGAACTGCTGTACCGCGGCTACCCGATCGAGCAGTTGGCAACCAACTGCGACTTCCTTGAGACGTGCTACTTGCTGCTGAACGGCGAGTTGCCCAACCCGAGCCAGAAGATCGCCTTCACGAAGCTGGTGACCAACCACACGATGGTCAACGAGCAGATGCAGTTCTTTCTGCGCGGCTTTCGGCGCGACGCCCACCCGATGGCCATCATGACCGGGCTGGTGGGCGCGCTGTCGGCCTTCTATCACGACAGCACCGACATCAACAACCCGCAGCACCGCGAGATCTCAGCGATCCGCTTGATCGCCAAGATGCCCACGCTGGTCTCGATGGCCTACAAGTACACCGTTGGCCAGCCCTACATCTACCCGAAGAACGACCTGAGCTACGCCGGCAACTTCATGCGCATGATGTTCGCCACACCGTGCGAGGAGTACGTGCCCAACGATGTGCTGGTGCGCGCGATGGACCGCATCTTCATCCTGCATGCCGACCATGAGCAGAACGCCTCCACCTCGACGGTGCGGCTGTGTGGCTCCTCTGGCACCAACCCGTTCGCCGCCATCGCGGCGGGAGTGGCCTGCTTGTGGGGCCCTGCGCACGGCGGCGCCAACGAGGCGGCGCTGAACATGCTGGGCGATGTGCAGAAGATGGGCGGCGTCGAGAAGATCGGCGAGTTCATCAAGAAGGTGAAGGACAAGGAGGCCGGCGTCAAGCTCATGGGCTTCGGCCATCGCGTCTACAAGAACTACGACCCGCGCGCCAAGCTGATGCGCGAGACCTGCCACGAGGTGCTCGGTGCGCTGGGCCTGGAGAACGACCCGCTGTTCAAGTTGGCGATGGCGCTGGAGAAGATCGCGCTCGAAGACGAGTACTTCGTGGCCCGCAAGCTCTACCCGAACGTCGATTTCTACTCGGGCATCGTGCAGCGCGCCATCGGCATCCCGGTGAGCCTGTTCACAGCGGTGTTTGCGCTCGCCCGCACGGTGGGCTGGATCGCGCAGCTCAACGAGATGATCGGCGACCCCGAGTACAAGATCGGCCGACCCCGCCAGCTGTTCAACGGCGCAACTGCGCGTGACGTGAAGCCGCTCGCCGCTCGCGTCTGAGACCGCCGCGCGCGCATTCGACGCGCTCGACGCGCGCGCGGGCGGGCGGGGGCAAGCGGCGCGAGCGCCTAAAATCTGCGCTCCTCCGATGACAGGTTCGCCATGACTCCGGCCAACACGATCAATACGCCCCACGCCCGCACGCTCTACGACAAGCTCTGGGACGAACACGTCGTCCACACCGAGGATGACGGAACGGCGGTGCTTTACATCGACCGCCACCTGGTGCATGAAGTGACCAGCCCCCAGGCGTTCGAGGGCCTTGACCTGGCGGGCCGCAAAGTTTGGCGACTGTCGGCCAACCTGGCGGTGAGCGACCACAACGTGCCGACCACCGACCGCTCGCAAGGCATCAAGGACCCGATCTCGCGCCTGCAAGTCGACACGCTGGACGCCAATTGCGATCGTGTCGGCATCACGCAGTTCAAGATGAACGACCTGCGCCAGGGCATCGTGCACGTGATCGGCCCCGAGCAAGGCGCCACGCTTCCGGGCATGACTGTTGTGTGCGGCGACTCGCACACGTCCACGCACGGTGCGTTCGGCGCCCTCGCACACGGCATCGGCACCAGCGAGGTCGAGCATGTGCTGGCCACGCAGACGCTGCTGGCGCGCAAGGCCAGGAACATGCTCGTTCGGGTGGAAGGCACGCTGGCCCGAGGTTGCGGCGCCAAGGATCTGGTGCTGGCGGTGATCGGAAAGATCGGCACCGCCGGCGGCACCGGCCACACGATCGAGTTTGCCGGTTCGGCGGTGCGCGCGCTCAGCATGGAAGGGCGCATGACGGTGTGCAACATGGCGATCGAGGCCGGTGCGCGCGCCGGCCTGGTGGCGGTGGACGACACGACAATCGCCTACGTGAAGGGCCGGCCGTTCACGCCCAAAGGCGTGGAGTGGGATCAGGCGGTGAGCTACTGGCGCAGCCTTCACTCCGACCCCGGTGCGCACTGGGACACGGTGATCGAACTCGATGCGGCGCAGATTCGGCCCCAGGTGACATGGGGCACATCGCCCGAGATGGTGCTGTCGATCGACGATCGCGTGCCCGACCCCGACCGTGAGAAAGACGCCAACAAGCGCGGTGCCATCGAGCGCGCGCTGGAGTACATGGCGCTGGCGCCGAACAAGCCGATCGCCGACATCCTGATCGACAAGGTGTTCATCGGCTCATGCACCAACTCGCGAATCGAAGACCTGCGCGAAGCCGCCGCAGTGGTGCAGCGCATGGGGCGCAAGCTGGCCTCGAACGTGAAGCTGGCAATGGTCGTGCCGGGCTCCGGGCTGGTGAAGCAGCAGGCCGAGCGCGAGGGGCTCGACGTGGTGTTCAAGGCGGCGGGCTTCGAGTGGCGCGAGCCGGGCTGTTCGATGTGTCTGGCGATGAACGCCGACCGGCTGGAGCCCGGCGAGCGCTGCGCGTCGACGTCGAACCGCAACTTCGAGGGCCGCCAGGGTGCCGGTGGGCGCACGCACCTCGTGAGCCCGGCGATGGCCGCGGCGGCAGCGATCGAAGGCCATTTCGTCGACGTGCGGCGGCTCGCCTGATCTGGGGCCAACAAACATGCAAGCATTCAAGATTCACACCGGACGCGTGGCGCCGATGGACCGCGAGAACGTCGACACCGACGCGATCATCCCGAAGCAGTTCCTGAAGTCGATCAAGAAGTCGGGCTTCGGCCAGAACCTGTTCGATCAGTGGCGCTACCTCGATCCAGGCTTTCCGGGCCAGGACCCGGCGTTGCGCAAACCCAACCCCGATTTCGTGCTGAACCAGCCGCGTTACCAAGGTGCGTCGGTGCTGCTCGCGCGCAAGAACTTCGGCTGTGGTTCGTCGCGCGAGCATGCGCCGTGGGCGATCGATCAGTATGGTTTTCGCGCGCTGATCGCGCCGAGCTACGCCGACATCTTCTTCAACAACTGCTTCAAGAACGGCCTGCTGCCGATCGCGCTGCCCGAGCATGAAGTGGCGAAGCTGTTCGACGAGGTCTACGCCTTCGTCGGCTACGAACTCACCATCGACCTGGAGCGCCAGGTGGTGCGCAAGCCCGACGGCAGCGAGCTGCAGTTCGACGTGGAGCCGTTCCGCAAGTTCTGCCTGCTCGGCGGTTTCGACGACATCGGGCTGACCTTGCGGCACGCCGACAAGATAAGAGCCTTCGAGGCCGAGCGGCTGCTGAAGAAGCCGTGGCTCGCGCACCGCATTTGACCGCGATTTCAGGGATCAACACGTGAAGATTGCAATCCTGCCGGGTGACGGCATCGGCACCGAGATCGTCGCCCAGGCGGTGCGGGTGCTGGAGGTGCTGGACCTGAAGATCGAGGCCGAGCAGGCGCTGGTGGGCGGTGCGGCCTACGAGGCGCACGGCCATCCGCTGCCGGAGTCCACACTCAAGCTTGCGCAGGCCGCCGACGCAGTGCTGTTCGGCGCCGTCGGCGACTGGAAGTACGACAAGCTGGAGCGCGCGCTGCGCCCCGAGCAAGCGATCCTGGGCCTGCGCAAGCACCTCGGCCTGTTCGCCAACTTCCGCCCGGCGATCTGCTACGAACAGCTGACGCATGCATCGAGCTTGAAGCCTGAATTGGTGGCGGGGCTCGACATCTTGATCATTCGCGAGCTGACCGGCGACATCTACTTTGGCCAGCCGCGCGGCCGGCGCGCGTCACCCGACGGCGCGTTTGCCGGCGCCGAGGAAGCCTTCGACACGATGCGCTACACCCGCCCCGAGATCGAGCGCATCGCGCACGTCGCGTTTCAGGCCGCGCGCAAGCGCAACAAGCGCCTGACCAGCGTGGACAAGGCCAACGTGCTGGAGACGTTCCAGTTCTGGAAGGACGTGGTCACCGAAGTGCACGCACAGTACCCCGACGTGGCACTGGACCACATGTACGTCGACAACGCTGCGATGCAGCTTGTGAAGGCGCCGAAGAAGTTCGACGTGGTCGTCACCGGCAACATGTTCGGCGACATCCTGTCTGACGAGGCGGCGATGCTGACTGGCTCCATCGGCATGCTGCCGTCGGCCTCGCTGAACGCATCGGGCAAGGGCCTGTACGAGCCCAGCCACGGCAGCGCGCCCGACATTGCGGGCAAGGACCTGGCCAATCCGCTGGCTACAATCTTGTCCGCTGCCATGATGCTCCGCTTCTCACTCCAACAGCCAGAGGCTGCCGACCGGATCGAGTCGGCCGTCCAGCACGTGCTCGCCACCGGGCTTCGCACGGCCGATATCTGGTCGGAAGGCACGACGAAGGTCGGCACCCGCGCCATGGGCGATGCGGTGGTGGCCGCGTTGTCCGGCGACACCAGCAAAGAGATCGCCATCAAAAAGATCATCACCAAGAGCTAGCAGGCTCCGGTTCGTCTCGCCCATCCCTGGCGAATCGAGCCGGGGGACAAGAGGTTTCAACAAACTTTCTGAAAGGGCGAACACGATGAGACTCACAGCATTGGTCGGCTGGCGCGGCATGGTCGGCTCCGTGTTGATGGACCGCATGCAGGCCGAGGGCGACTTCGACTTCATTGAGCCGCTGTTCTTCAGCACCAGCAACGCGGGTGGTGCGGCGCCGAAGATGGCGAAGAACGAGACGCGGCTGCAAGACGCGCACGACATCGAGGCCCTCAAGCGCTGCGACGTGATCATCACTGCCCAAGGTGGCGACTACACCAGCGAGGTGTTCCCGAAGCTGCGCGCCGCGGGATGGAAGGGCCACTGGATCGACGCCGCGTCGACGCTGCGCATGAAGGACGATGCCGTCATCATCCTCGACCCGGTGAACCTGCCGGTCATCAAGGCGGCGATGGCGCGCGGTGGCCGCAACTGGATCGGCGGCAACTGCACGGTGAGCTGCATGCTGATGGGCGTGGGTGCGTTGTACAAGGCCGGGCTCGTGGAGTGGATGAGCACGATGACCTACCAGGCGGCCTCCGGCGGCGGCGCAGCGCACATGCGCGAGTTGCTGACGCAGTACGGCACGCTGCACGCCGAGGTCAAGGGCCTGCTCGACGACCCGAAGAGCGCAATCCTCGAAATCGACCGCCGCACCGTCGCCGCGCAACGTGCGCTGGGCGAGGCAGAGACCACAAACTTCGGCGTTCCGCTGGGCGGCAGCCTGATTCCGTGGATCGACAAGGACATGGGCGGCGGCGTGAGCCGCGAGGAGTGGAAGGGCGGCGCCGAGACCAACAAGATCCTCGGCCTCGGCAACGCGGGTGCGCCCAGCCACGTGCCCGTCGACGGCTTCTGCGTGCGCGTGGGCGCCATGCGCTGTCATAGCCAGGCGTTGATGTTCAAACTCAAGAAGGATGTGCCGCTCGAAGACATCGAGGCCCTGATCGCCAACGACAACGCATGGGTCAAGCTCATCCCGAACCACCGAGAGGCCACCCTCAGCGGCCTGACGCCGGTGGCTGTCACCGGCACGATGGACATTCCGGTCGGCCGTGTCCGCAAGCTGGCGATGGGCCCTCAGTACCTGGGTGCGTTCACGATCGGCGACCAGTTGCTGTGGGGTGCTGCCGAGCCCCTGCGGCGCATGC
Source organism: Methylibium sp. NZG (assembly GCA_001263235.1). Lineage (GTDB taxonomy): Bacteria > Pseudomonadota > Gammaproteobacteria > Burkholderiales > Burkholderiaceae_C > LGRD01. The sequence goes on from LGRD01000038.1 coordinate 59,914, forward strand.
TTCGCATCCTGCTCGAGGCGTGATTTGCCGGCGGGCTAGGGGGGCGCATCACAGTTGCTGTGATGCACAATCCCGCGCTTGAAGGGGCGCAGTTCGTGAAACAGGTCCGAATGTCAGCCATTCCTTGAGCTTGTCAGCGTATCTCATTGATGCTATTGTGTTTTTATTGTTGCGCTGTGGAAATGCTTGCATGAAGTGGGTGCCGCTGTCGGCGACGGCGGGTGTCATCAGGCACCCGTTTGATCTATCTTGGGAGACGCCTTGAAAAAGAACATGATCTTCTCAGGGCGCTTTGCCTTGACCAGCATCGCAGCGGCTGCGCTGTGGATGCCCGTCCAGGCTGCCTGGGCGCTGGGTTTGGGCAAGCTGGCCGTTCAGTCGGCGCTGGGTGAAACGCTGCGCGCCGAGATCGACGTGACCAGCCTCACGGCCGAAGAAGCCTCGAACCTGCGCGTTCGCGTGGCGCCGCCCGAGTCTTACCGCGCTGCGGGTGTCGACTACAACGCCGTGCTGCCCGGCACCACGGTCGTGCTGCAGCGCCGCGCCGACGGCCGACCCTACCTTCGGCTCACGAGTGATCGCTCGGTCCAGGAGCCTTTCGTCGATGTGATCCTGGAGCTTTCCTGGTCGACCGGCAGGTTGGTCCGCGAATACACCTTGCTGCTCGACCCGCCGACGACGGCCCGGGCGCCCGCGGCAGCGACCACCGCACCTGTGATGGCGGCGGCGCCCGTCGAGGCGGCGACGCCTGTCCCGGTCCCGGCGGCGCCTGCACCTGCTCCCGCATCGGCCGCTGCGCCTGCGGCTCCTGCCGTGGCGCGATCGCCTGCGCCGCCCCGTCCCATCGCCACCGAGCCTGCCGCACCGCGAACCACGGCGCGGGCGCCCTCATCAGCGCCTGCCGGGGGTGTTGACGAGTACCGCGTCAGGTCTGGCGACACACTCTCAAGCATCGCCTCGCGCACGCAGCGACCGGGCGTGTCGCTCGACCAGATGCTGGTGTCGCTGTTCCGCGGCAACTCGCAGGCTTTCGTCGACAACAACATGAACCGGCTCAAGGCCGGTGTGGTGCTGGCTGTGCCGAGTGCCGAAACCGCGCTGGCGGTGCCGCCCGCCGAGGCTCGCCAGGAGATCCGGGCCCAGAGCGCCGACTTTGGTGCCTACCGCCAACGCTTGGCCGGCGCAGCGCCGGTCGCCAAGACCGAGGCGAGCACGCGCCAGGCCAGCGGCAGGGTCCGGGCGTCCGTCGATGACCGCAAACAAGCCGCCGCGCCGACACCCGACAAACTGACTCTCAGCAAGGGCGCCGCGTCGAGCAAGGCCTCCGCCGCCGAAGAGCGGATCTCGAAGGAACGCGAAAAGAAAGACGCTGAAACGCGCGTTGCCGAACTGTCCAAGAACGTCAAGGAACTCACCCAACTCACGGGTGCCGCGGCTGCCGCCGCGGCGGCGTCGAAGGCGCCCGGTGTGACGGTTCCGGCAACGGCACCTGTGGTCGCTGCCACGCCTCCGGCACCGCCGCCGCCTCCACCGCCGCCCCCGCCGGCGCCTCCGCCTCCACCTCCACCGCCGCCGCCGCCGCCGCCGCCGCCGCCCCCACCGCCGGCACCGCCCGCGCCCCCACCGCCGGCACCGGCGCCGCCCCCTCCGCCGGCACCCGCGCCCGCGCCCGCAGAGACCCCCGTCGCGGCAGTGACGCCTAGTGCTTCGGCACCTGCCCCTGTGGCAGCTGCGAGCAAGGCCGCACCGGCGCCTTCCGCGCCGGTCGTCGCTGCCGAAGAACCTGGTTTCCTCAGCAGCTTGATGGAGGACAACCCGTGGGCGCTGGCTGGAGGCGCCGGCTTGATCGCCTTGCTGGCCGGGTTCGGTTTGTACCGGTTCACTCGGCCGAAGAAGGACAGTGGGGAAACCTCCTTCCTCGAGAGCCGGCTGCAGCCGGACTCGTTCTTCGGCGCCAGCGGCGGGCAGCGCATCGACACGCGAGACGCGGGAGCCGCGTCTTCCTCGTCGATGAGTTACTCGCTCAGCCAGCTCGATGCCATCGGCGACGTGGACCCGGTCGCCGAGGCCGACGTGTACCTGGCCTATGGACGCGACCTCCAGGCCGAGGAGATCCTGAAAGAGGCCATGCGCAGCAACCCGGACCGCATGGCGATCCGCTCGAAGCTGCTGGAGGTCTACGCCAAGCGGCGCGACACCAAGGGCTTCGAGCTGCTCGCGACCCAGCTTTATGCGCTGACACGTGGCGAAGGTGAGGACTGGGCCAAGGCACAGGAACTCGGGCAGCAGATCGACCCGGAAAATCCGCTGTACCAGCCAGGCGGCGCACCCGTCTTGGCGCAAGGCAATTCGGGCCAGATCGTCGAGCCGCTGGGCGCGACGACGATGCCACAGTCGGTGTTGCCGTCGCCGTCGCAGTTCGGCAGCCTGTCCAGCAACGCGGCGCCGTACATCGACAGTTCGTCGGTGGATCTCGACCTCGATTTCGGTGACATGACCGTGCCACCGCCAGCGAGCGACGTGGCGGCTGCACCAGCAGCCGTGAAGGCGGCGGCTGTCACGGCGGCAGCCGCTGCTGCGGCTTCTGCGGCGACACCTGCGTTGCGAGCCGTCGAGCCTGACATCCGCTTCGACGACCCGCCGATGCTGCCCGAGTTCTCCGACCGTGACGCGACGATGCGGGGAAGTGCGGAGCCCACGTCCACCATCTCGCAACCGATGGAGTTCGACCTGTCGGGCTTCTCGCTCGACCTCGATCGGCCTGCAGAGCGAGCGGCGAGCGACGCGGGGCTCGACTCGGAGTCCGGTTTTGCCGACCTTGATCTGAGCATGCCCGATGGCGATGGTGCGGCCGATCCGTTCGCCCGCAAGCTGGAGCTGGCTGAGGCGTTCAGCCAGATCGGGGACGTCGAAGGGGCCCGCGAACTGCTGAACGAGGTGATCACCAACTCCGACGGCGCGCTCAAGTCCAAAGCGCGAACCATGCTGGCCGACCTGGCCTGAAGAGCCTGGCCGTGAGCGAGCGGGCCTCGCCTGCTCTGCAGCGGCTGGTCTTGGGCGTCGGCTACCGGGGCCAGGCGTACCAGGGGTGGCAAAGTCAGGCGGGCCGCAACACGGTCCAGGACCACCTCGAAGCCGCTCTCTCAAGCTTTGCAGCGATGCCGGTGCGCACCGTCTGCGCAGGCCGCACCGATGCCGGGGTGCACGCGCTCAATCAGGTCGTGCATGCGGACATCACCGTCGAGCGGCCCGCCGCCTCATGGGTTCGAGGCACCAACCGTTTCCTGCCCGCTGACATCGCCGTGCAGTGGTGTCGCACCACGACGCCAGCGTTCCATGCCCGCTTCAGCGCGCTGGGTCGGCGCTATGTCTACCTGATCCTGCAAGCGCCGACCCGGCCGGCGCTGGAGGTGGGCTCGGTGGGCTGGTGCTTTCGCCCGCTGAATGGCGACGCGATGCGCAACGCGGCCGCCCGATTGCAGGGCGAACACGACTTCAGCGCCTTCCGCTCGTCGCAGTGCCAGGCGGCCTCTCCAGTGAAGACCATCCGCTCGATCGCCATCCATCAGCGCGGCGCGTACTGGCGTTTCGAGTTCGACGCCTCGGCCTTCCTGCACCACATGGTGCGCAACATCATGGGCTGCCTTGTTGCCGTCGGCACGGGCGCCAAGCCGGCCGGCTGGCTGGACGACGTGCTCGCATCCCGGCGTCGGGAGCTCGCCGCGCCGACCTTTTCGGCCGCAGGGTTGTACTTCGTGGGCCCGTACTACGATGCGGTTCACGACATTCCGATCCACACGCCCGCGATGGATTGGTTGCCGTGAAGGCGGCCTCGATGAACCAGCGAACTCGAATCAAGATTTGCGGCCTGACGCGCGAGGCCGATGTCGACGCCGCGGTCGAGGCAGGTGCCGACGCGATCGGATTTGTTCTGTACGACAAAAGTCCGCGCCGCGTCAGCGTCAGCCGCGCCGCTGACCTGGCCGGTCGTCTTCCAGCGTTTGTGATGCCGGTCGGCTTGTTCGTCAACGCGACCGCAGGCGAAGTCGCCTTGGCCACGCAAACCATTCCGCACCTGCTGCTGCAGTTTCATGGTGACGAGACGCCGCGCGAATGTCGCCAGCACGGTCGCCCCTTCCTCCGCGCGGCCCGCATGGGCCTGGGGTTCGATTTGCTAGACTTCGCACAGCAATTTGCCGATGCCCAAGCCCTCCTGCTCGACGCTCATGTCGAAGGGTATGGCGGTGGTGGAAAGGTTTTCGATTGGTCACTCATTCCTCCAAGCGTGCGCCGTCCAGTCGTTTTGTCTGGTGGGTTGCATGCCGGAAATGTGATCGAAGGCATTCGACAGGTGCGGCCCTGGGCCGTTGACGTGAGCTCCGGCGTGGAGTCTGCCAAAGGCATCAAGGATGCCGCAGAGATGCGTCGGTTTTGCGATGCCGTGCGAGAGGCCGATGCCATTCGCGCCGCATCCGCCACCTGAAGAATCGAAAACCCCCTTCCATGTTGAACTACCAGCAACCCGACGCCAGCGGGCACTTCGGCCCCGTGGGCGGCATCACCTACGGCGGCAGCTTCGTCGCCGAGACCCTGATTCACGCGCTCGACGAGTTGAAGCGCTCGTACGCCGAGGTGCAGGCCGACGCTGCCTTCATGGCAGAGTTTCGCTCCGAGCTGAAGCATTTCGTCGGCCGGCCGAGCCCGATCTACCACGCCGCGCGCCTGAGCCGTGAACTCGGCGGCGCGCAGATCTACCTCAAGCGCGAAGACCTCAACCACACCGGCGCGCACAAGGTGAACAACACCATCGGCCAGGCGATGCTCGCCCGCCGCATGGGCAAGCCGCGCGTGATTGCCGAGACCGGCGCGGGCCAGCACGGCGTGGCCACCGCCACGATCTGCGCGCGCTACGGGCTGGAGTGCGTGGTGTACATGGGCAGCGAAGACATCAAGCGCCAGTCGCCCAATGTCTACCGCATGCACTTGCTGGGCGCCACGGTGGTGCCGGTCGAGAGCGGCTCCAAGACGCTGAAAGATGCGCTCAACGAAGCGCTGCGCGACTGGGTGACGAACGTCGAGAACACCTTCTACATCATCGGCACGGTGGCCGGCCCGCACCCGTACCCGACGATGGTGCGCGACTTCCAGCGCGTCATCGGCGACGAGTCGCGCGCCCAGATGCACGAGATGGTCGGCCGCCAGCCCGACGCGGTGATCGCCTGCGTGGGTGGCGGCAGCAACGCGATGGGCTTGTTCTACCCGTACATCGAGCTCGAAGGCACGCGCCTCATCGGCGTCGAGGCGGCAGGGCAGGGCCTGGCCTCGGGCAAGCACGCCGCGTCGCTCAGCGCCGGCTCGCCGGGTGTGCTACACGGCAACCGCACGTACTTGCTGCAGGACGCGAACGGCCAGATCACCGAGACGCACTCGATCTCGGCCGGCCTGGACTACCCCGGCGTCGGGCCTGAGCACGCCTACCTGAAGGACATCGGCCGCGCCGAATACGTCGGCGTGACGGACACGGAAGCGCTCGACGCCTTTCACCGCCTGTGCCGCACCGAGGGCATCATCCCCGCGCTCGAATCGAGCCATGCGGTCGCGCACGCGATGAAGATCGCACCTTCGATGCGGACCGATCAGCACCTGCTCGTCAACCTCTCCGGCCGCGGCGACAAGGACATCGGCACCGTGGCTGACTTGTCGGGCGCTGAGTTCTTCTGCCGCCCGTCGTGCCGTGGGCAGAGCGTGAAGGGCGGTGCCGCATGAGCCGCATCGCCGCCACTTTTGCAGCGCTCAGGGCGCAAGGGCGCAAGGCGCTGATTCCGTACGTGACGGCGGGCGACCCGTTCGCCGACGCGACCGTGGACATCATGCTGGCGATGGCCGCCGCCGGTGCCGATGTGATCGAGCTCGGGGTGCCGTTCTCCGATCCGATGGCCGACGGGCCGGTGATCCAGAAGGCCTCTGAACGTGCGCTGGCCCGGGGCATCGGCATGACGCAGGTGCTGGCCTTCGTGCGTGCCTTTCGCGCGCGCAACGCGACGACGCCGGTGGTGCTGATGGGTTACGCCAACCCAGTGGAGCGTTATGGCGTCGCTCGATTCGTCGACGACGCGGTCAGTGCAGGCGTCGACGGCGTCCTGGTGGTGGACTACCCGCCCGAAGAATGTGAGCCGTTTGCCCTGACCTTGCGCGCCAACGGGCTGGACCCGATCTTTCTGCTGGCACCCACCTCGACCGATGCGCGCATGGCGCATGTGGGCCGCATCGCCAGCGGCTACGTCTACTACGTGTCGCTCAAGGGCGTCACTGGCGCCGGGCACCTCGACACGGCCGCGGTGGCCGCGATGGTGCCGCGCATCCGCAAGCACGTGAGCGTGCCGGTGGGCGTCGGCTTCGGCATTCGCGACGCCGCGACGGCCCGCGCCGTCGCGGCTGTGTCCGACGCCGTCGTGATCGGCACAGCGCTGGTACAACTGCTGGAGACCGCGCCGCGCAGCGAGGTGGCGGCGGTTGCCGGGCATTTCATCGGTACGATCCGCAAGGCACTCGATTCCTGAAAGGAACCACACCATGAGCTGGCTCGAAAAACTGTTGCCCACCAAGATGCAGCAAGGCGACCTCGCCGAGCGCCGCACCGTGCCCGAAGGGCTGTGGATCAAGTGCCCGTCGTGCGAGACGGTGCTCTACAAGACCGACCTGGAGCAGAACGTCTACGTCTGCCCCAAGTGCAGCCACCACCACCGCATCGGCGCGCGCGCGCGGCTCGACGCCTTCCTCGACGCCGAAGGCCGCTACGAGATCGGGCAAGAGGTGCTGCCCGTCGATGCGCTGAAGTTCAAGGACAGCAAGAAGTACCCCGAGCGCCTGAAGGCCGCGCTTGAAGACACCGGCGAGACCGACGCGCTGGTCGTGATCGGCGGCGCGGTGATGAGCATCCCGATCGTCGCCGCGTGCTTCGAGTTTGAATTCATGGGCGGCTCGATGGGCTCGGTGGTGGGCGAGCGCTTCGTGCGGGGCGTCGAGAGCGCGGTCGAACAGAAGACGCCGTTCGTCAGCTTCACCGCCACCGGTGGTGCGCGCATGCAAGAGGGCTTGCTGAGCCTGATGCAGATGGCCAAGACCAACGCCGCGCTCACGCGGCTGGCCAAGGCCAAACTGCCTTACATCAGCGTGCTGACCGACCCGACGATGGGCGGCGTCTCGGCCAGCTTCGCGTTCGTCGGCGACGTGGTGATCGCCGAGCCCAAGGCGCTGATCGGCTTTGCCGGCCCGCGGGTGATCGAGAACACCGTGCGCGAAAAGCTGCCCGAGGGCTTCCAGCGCGCCGAGTTCCTGCTCAACAGCGGTGCAATCGACATGATCGTCGACCGGCGCGAGTTGCGCAGCACGGTGGCCCATTCGATCGCGATGCTGCAAAGGCTCAGCTCCGACGCAGTCGCCTGAACGCCTTCTGGCGATGCGGTCTCGGCCGCCTCGCCTGGTTTCGGCCTCTTGATCAATACCGACGGGGCCATGAGTCCAAGCCTGCTCGACCTTCCGAAAACCTTGCCTGAGTGGCTCGCCCGCTGCGAGCGCCTGCACCCGAAAGAGATGGACCTGACGCTGGAGCGTGTGCTCCAGGTCAAGGAGCGCCTGGGCCTGCGCTTCGAGGTGCCGGTGTTTACCGTGGCAGGCACCAATGGCAAGGGCTCGACCTGCGCGATGCTGGAGTCGATCGCACTGCAGGCGGGCTACCGTGTCGGCCTGTACATCAAGCCGCACCTCGTGCACTTCGAGGAGCGCTGCCGCGTCAACGGCAAGAGCGTCGATGCCGAAGCGTTGTTGCCGCACTTCGAGGCGGTGGAGCATGCGCGCGGCGATGTGAGCCTGACCTACTTCGAGTTCACCACACTGGCGATCGCGCGGTTGATGTCGATGGCGCCGCTGGACATCGTGATCCTCGAGGTCGGCCTGGGCGGCCGGCTCGATGCGGTGAACGCGGTCGACACCGACTGCGCGATCATCACCAGCATCGACATCGACCACACCGAGTACCTGGGCAACACGCGCGAGGCGATCGGGTTCGAGAAGGCCGGCGTCATGCGCGCTGGCAAGCCGGCGATCGTGAGCGATCCGGTGCCGCCGCAACGCCTGATCGACCATGCCCAGCGCATCGGGGCCGAGCTGTGGCTGTGCGGGCGCGACTTCAATTGCTCGGGCGACAAGCAGCAGTGGAGCTGGGCCGGCCGCAACAAACGCTTCAACGGCATGGCCTACCCGGCACTGCGCGGCGCCAACCAGTTGCTCAATGCGTCGGGCGTGCTGGCCGCATTCGAGGCGATGCGCGAGCGGCTGCCGGTCAGCGCGCAGGCGGTGCGCAGCGGGCTGGCGCTGGTGGAGCTGCCGGGGCGCTTTCAGATCGTCGCCGGCCGGCCGACGCTGGTGCTCGACGTGGCGCACAACCCGCACGCGGTGGCCACCCTGCTGCAGAACCTCGACCAGATGGGCTTCTACCCGCGAACCCACGCGGTGTTCGGCGCCATGCGCGACAAGGACATCGAGGCCATGCTCGCCCGCATGGCGCCGGTGGTGGACAGCTGGCACTTCACCGACCTGCCGGCAGCACGTGCTGCCAAGGCCGCCGAGCTGGCGCAGATGTGCCACCGACTCACCGCTGCCAATGAGCCGCAGCGCAACGTGTCGTGTCACGACGAGCCCTTGGCTGCCCTGCGAGCGGCACTCGGCGGCGCAGACCCCGCTGATAGAATCGTTGTCTTCGGATCATTCTCAACCGTGGGGGGTGTGCTGAAAGACGGGCTGCCCCGGCTCACGGCCCCGCACCTGGGAAGCCCGGGCTAGGCTTTCGCCCGCTGGGGCCCCGGGCAGACACCCTGCACTTGGCGGCGGCCCTTTCGCCGCGAGGCACTGCGGCACTCCTCGAACCTGCACAGCCATGGGCCTGCTCTCCATCTTCAAGCGCAAGGCAGATGCCAAACCAGGCGCCGTGGCGGCCAGCCTCACGCCTGAGGGTGTGCAGCAGGCGCGTGCACGCGCTCGGCAACGGTTGATCGGGGCGGTCGTGCTGGTGGCGATCGGCGTGATTGCCTTTCCGCTCGTGTTCGAGTCGCAGCCACGGCCAATTCCGGTCGACATCCCCATTGACATCCCGCGCAAGGACGGCGTGCCCCCGCTGGTGATGCCGCAGGCGCGGCCCTCGGTGCAGGTGCCTGAGCCGGCGGCGCCGTCCTCGAAGGTCGTGACCGAGGACGCCAAAGCGCCAGCGTCCGCAGCGGCGGCATCGGCTGCCGTGGCGGTCGGCAAGCCGGCGTCTGCGCCAACGGCAGCGCCGGGCGCATCGAAGGTCGCCTCTGCCGAGCCGACCCGGGCGCAGGAGCCGCGCGAGGCAACGATGCCGCAGGAGCCGGCGAAGAAGGCCTCGCCGCCGGTCTCGACCGCTCCCGTGGCCACGCCATCAGCCGCGCCGCCCGCTGCCATCCCATCGATACCTGCACCCGCGGCGACGGCCGACGCTGCCAAGGCCAAGGCGTTGCTTGAGGGCAAGGCGGCGGCCGCTAAGGAAGTTGCGCCGAAGGAAGCGGCCAAGCCACCGCCGCCCAAGGACGCGCCTCGTTTCGTCGTGCAGGTCGGCGCCTTCGCCGAATCGAGCGCGGTGCAAGACACGCGCGCCAAGCTCGACAAGCTGGGCTTGAAGAGCTTCACCCAGCAGACCGACACGGCGACCGGCAGCCGCACCCGCGTTCGACTGGGCCCGTTCGCCTCGCGCGAGGAAGCGGAGCGCGCGCTGGCCAAGGCCAAAGCCGGCGGCGTGAGCGGCGTGGTGTTGACGTTGTGAGGCCGAGGCTGTGTCGGCAACACGTCGATGGTGACGCCCTGATGGAGTCGCGCTGATGGACACGCTGGGCCTCTCGTTGGGCTGGGTCGACCTGGTGCTGCTGGGTGTCCTGCTGCTGTCCACGCTGGTCGGCGTGGTGCGTGGGTTGGTGTTCGAGATGCTGTCGGTGCTGGGTTGGGTCGCGGCCTACTTTGCGGCGCAGTGGCTCACGCCGCAGGTCGCGCCCTGCTTCCCCGTCGGCGAGGCGGGCTCTGCGTTGAACCACGGCGCGGCGTTTGCCATCGCCTTCATCGGGGCGTTGATCGTCTGGGGCCTGGCAGCGCGGTTGCTGCGCCTCTTGATCCGCGCCACGCCGCTGAGTCTGCTCGACCGGCTGCTGGGGGCCGGCTTCGGCTTCGCGCGCGGCGTGATCGTGCTGCTCGCGCTGGCCACAGTGATCGGCCTGATGCCGTTGAAGTCGTCGCCCGCTTGGCAACAATCGGTCGGCGCGGCCTGGCTGCAGTCGGTGCTGCGGGGCTTGAAGCCGGTGCTGCCACCCGAACTCTCCAAGCACCTGCCGGCCTGAAATCTAGCCTGCAACCATCGCCCGCAACCACCAGGGTCCAACCATCATGTGCGGCATCGTCGGCGTCATCTCCACCGGTCCGGTCAACCAGTTGATCTACGACGCGCTGCTGCTGCTGCAGCACCGTGGGCAGGACGCCGCCGGCATCGTGACCATGCAGGACACCAAGTGCTTCATGCACAAGGCGCGGGGCATGGTGCGCGACGTGTTCCGCACCCGCAACATGCGCGGCCTGCCGGGCAACGTCGGCCTGGGCCAGGTGCGCTACCCAACCGCGGGCAATGCGTACAGCGAAGAAGAAGCGCAGCCGTTCTACGTCAACGCGCCGTTCGGCATCGTGCTGGTTCATAACGGCAACCTCACCAACGCGCAGGCGTTGAAGAAGGAGCTGTTCGATGTCGACCGCCGCCACATCAATACCCAGAGTGACACCGAGGTGCTGATCAACGTGCTGGCGCACGAGCTCGAGCGATCGGTGCGCGAGCTGCCGCTGTCGCCGCAGGCGGTGTTCAACGCGGTGCGTGCGGTTCACAAGCGCATCAAGGGCTCGTACGCGGTGGTAGCGTTGATCGCCGGGCACGGGTTGCTGGCGTTTCGTGATCCGTTCGGCATCCGCCCGCTGTGCTTCGGCGAGGGCTCCGGCGACGGCGACAACAAGGCGAGCAGCCGCAACCTGATCGTCGCCAGCGAGTCGGTCGCCATCGTCGGCACCGGCCACCAGGTCACGCGCGACGTGGCGCCCGGCGAGGCGATCTTCGTCGACACGCAGGGCCAACTCCACACCCAGCAGTGCGCCGACCACCCGACCCTCAACCCCTGCATGTTCGAGTACGTCTACCTCGCCCGGCCCGACTCGATCATGGACGGCATCTCGGTCTACCAGGCGCGCCTGAACCTGGGCGAGACGCTGGCGCAGCGGCTGGTCTCCACCATGCCGCCGAGCGACATCGACGTGGTGATCCCGATCCCCGAGTCGAGCCGCCCGTCGGCCATGCAACTCGCGCAAAAGATCGGCAAGCCGTACCGCGAGGGCTTCGTGAAGAACCGCTACGTGGGCCGCACCTTCATCATGCCGGGGCAGGGCGTGCGCAAGAAATCGGTGCGGCAAAAGCTCAATGCGATCGGCGTGGAGTTCAAGGGCCGCAACGTGCTGCTGGTGGACGACTCGATCGTGCGCGGCACCACGTCGAAAGAGATCGTGCAGATGGCGCGCGAGGCCGGCGCGCGCAAGGTCTACATGGCGTCGGCGGCGCCGCCGGTACGCTTCCCGAACGTGTACGGCATCGACATGCCGACGTCGGAGGAGCTGATCGCGCACAACCGCAGCATCGAGGAGATTCGCCAGTTCATCGGCGCTGATGCGCTGATCTACCAGGACGTGGCGGCGATGAAGCGCGTGGTCGGTGCGTTGAACCCGGCGATCGGCGGCTTCGAGGCCTCGTGCTTCGACGGCAGCTACATCACCGGTGATGTGTCGGCAGAAGACTTCCGCTCGATGGCAGCGCAGCGCCGCGCGCAAGGCGAAGAAGAAGAGGGCGCCGATCGATCCAGGCTGGCGCTGCAGAGCGCCACGGAGCAGAGCTGATGACGACGCGCAAGACCCTTCCCAAAGTGGAGTTGCCGCCCGATGTGCGGCTCGACACGCTCGCCGTGCGCCAGGGCCTGCCACCCAGCCCCTGGGGTGAGAACTCCGAGGCGCTGTTCCTCACCAGTAGCTTCCGGCAGCCCGACGCCGCCACCGCCGCAGCACGCTTTGCGAACGAGGAAGATGGCTTCATCTACTCCCGCTTCACCAACCCCACGGTCACGATGATGGAGCGGCGGCTTGCCGCGATGGAAGGCACGCAAGCCTGCATCGGCACCAGCAGCGGCATGAGCGCGATCCTGCTGCTGGGCATGGGTTTGTTGAAGGCTGGCGACCATGTGATCTGCTCGCAGAGCGTGTTCGGCTCGACGATCGTGCTGTTCGGTCGCGAGTTCGCCAAGTTCGGTGTCGAGACGAGCTTCGTCTCGCAGACCGACCCGGACGAATGGCGCCGCGCCGTCAAGCCCAACACGAAGCTGCTGTTCGCCGAGTCGCCCACCAACCCATTGACCGAGGTGTGCGACATCCGCGCGCTGTCGGCGATCGCGAAGGACGCCGGGGCATGGCTCGCGGTCGACAACTGCTTCTGCTCGCCAGCGTTGCAGCGGCCGGTCGAGTACGGAGCAGACTTGATCATCCACTCCGGCACCAAGTACCTCGACGGCCAGGGCCGCGTGATCGCCGGCGCGCTGTGCGCGAGCGAGGCGCTCGTCAACGAGAAGTTCGTGCCGGTGATGCGCAGCGCCGGCATGAGCCTGTCGCCGTTCAACGCTTGGGTGGTGCTCAAGGGGCTGGAGACGCTGTCGATCCGCATGCAGGCGCAAAGCGAACGCGCGCTGAAGCTGGGCCAGTGGCTGGAGCAGCAAGAGCAGGTCGAGCGCGTCTTCTACCCTGGGTTGAAGTCGCACCCGCAGCACGAACTGGCGATGGCGCAGCAGTCGGGCTGCGGCGGCGCAGTGGTGTCCTTCATCGTCAAGGGCCAGACGCGTGGTGGGCCGGATCAGGCGCGCGCGAATGCCTTCCACGTGATCGACAGCACGCAGGTGTGTTCGATCACCGCCAATCTGGGCGACACGAAGACGACCATCACTCATCCGGCCAGCACCTCGCATGGACGGCTGAACGAAGCGCAGCGCCAGTCGGCCGGCATCACGCAGGGCATGATCCGCGTCGCGATGGGGCTGGACGATGTGCTGGACATCCAGGCCGATCTGCAACGTGGCCTAGCCACACTCCCCACCTGACCGAATGACCGACCGCATGACGCGCAAAGTCCGCACCCGCATCGCCCCGTCTCCGACCGGCTTTCTGCACCTGGGCACCGCCCGCACTGCGCTGTTTTCGTGGGCGTACGCGCGCCACCACGGCGGCGAGTTCGTGCTGCGCATCGAAGACACCGACGTGGCCCGCTCGACGCAAGACTCGGTCGACCAGATCCTCGCGGCGATGCACTGGCTCGGCCTCGACTACGACGAAGGGCCGATCTACCAGATGCAGCGGCTCGATCGCTACCGCGCCGTCATCGACCAGATGCTCGCCGCCGGTACCGCCTACCGCTGCTGGTGCACGCCTGGCGAACTCGACGCGATGCGCGAGGCGCAACGTGCGCGCGGGGAGAAAACGCACTACGACGGCCGCTGGCGCCCCGGGCCCGGCAAGGTGCTGCCGCAGCCGCCGGCCGACGTGCAGCCAGTGGTGCGCTTTCGCAACCCGCCGGATGGCAGCGTCAGCTGGGACGACCTCGTCAAGGGGCGCATCACGATCAGCAACCGCGAGATCGACGACCTGATCATCGTCCGACCCGACGGGGTGCCGACCTACAACTTCTGTGTCGTCGTAGACGACTGGGACATGGCCATCAGCCACGTCTTCCGCGGCGACGAGCATGTCAACAACACGCCCTGGCAGATCAACATCTTCAACGCGCTCGGCGCGCCGCTGCCGCTGTTCGGCCACGTGCCGGTGATCCTGGGCGACGACGGGCAGAAGCTCTCCAAGCGGCGCGGCGCCGTCAGCGTGACCGCCTACGAAGAAGCGGGCTATCTGCCCGAGGCGATGCTCAACTACCTCGCGCGGCTCGGCTGGAGCCACGGTGACGAGGAGCTGTTCAGCCGCGAGCAATTGGTGCAGTGGTTCGACGGCCAGCACCTGTCCAAGAGCCCGGCGCAGTGGGATGCGGCCAAGCTTGCGTGGGTCAACGCGCACTACATCAAGCAGGCCGACGATGGGGCGCTCGCTCGCCTGGTGGCGGCGCAATTACAGCGGCGCGGCATTGCGGCCGAGGCCGACGCGGCCGACTCCACGCTGGCGCGCATGTGCGCGCTGTTCAAAGACCGTTGCGCCACCACGGTGGAGCTGGCCGACTGGCTGGGCATGTACTTCGCCGATGTGGCGCCGCGCGCCGAAGACGTGGCGCAGCACGTCACCGACGCGGTTCGCCCGGCGGTGCGGTCGCTGCGCGATGCGCTCGCCGATGCCGAGTGGAGCAAGGCCGCGATCGCCGCAGCGATCAAGCAGGTGTTGGCGACGCACGGGCTGAAGATGCCACAACTCGCGCACGCCGTGCGCGTGCTGGTGTGCGGCCGCGCGCAAACGCCGTCGCTCGACGCGGTGCTGGAGCTCTTCCCCCGCGCCACGGTGCTCTCGCGCTTGCAGAGCCCCTGAAAAAGCTGGCTATAATCGTAGTCTCGCTTGAAACTGCGGTGGCTGTTCAGCGTTTGGGGCGGCCCGGGTCAAGGAATCCATGCCGCTCCGACGGGGGTATAGCTCAGCTGGGAGAGCGCTTGCATGGCATGCAAGAGGTCAGCGGTTCGATCCCGCTTACCTCCACCAAAAGTGCCGTTCAGCACAGCGCAGTCGAAGTGAGAACGAGAGCGAAAGAGAACAAGGTCCCCTTCGTCTAGAGGCCTAGGACACCACCCTTTCACGGTGATTACAGGGGTTCGAATCCCCTAGGGGACGCCAGGTTTGCAGTGCTTTTTTGCAGGCCTGAGCCGAGGTTGAAGCAGCAGTTCAGTCAGACCAGGAGTGGTAGTTCAGTTGGTTAGAATACCGGCCTGTCACGCCGGGGGTCGCGGGTTCGAGCCCCGTCCACTCCGCCAACAACATCAACGGGTTAGCTCTCACGGGCTAACCCGTTTTGCCTTCTATGTGCAGAAACCAGGAGTTGAGGGCTGGGTTCCGCGCTGACGTCCAGGGGATTCTTCATGTCGATTGATCAGCGACTCCGCGAACGTGTTGTGACCCTCATCAATCGAGGTATGCAGATCAGCGGAATGCGCCTTCAGTACGCTGATCCGGATGGAAGCAAGGCAATAGCCGAGACCTCTGGCTGGTTTGCCTCGTCCACGAACGCGATAGAGACCGTGTTCCCGAACGCGTCGCACGCCTACAGAACGACCTTGGCCAGAGCGCTCAATGAATCAAACACGGGAGTACGCGTTGCCAAAATCGCAGAGATCATGAAGGCGATGCTGATTGATATCGATGCGGGGGTCGTCGCGTCTGTAGCCGATGTCGCGCGAGGCGAAGTTTTTGACGACTTTCTGGACCATGCGGATCACTACTTGAAGGCGGGAAAGGTTGGCCCGGCCGGGGTCGTCGCCGGCGTCGCCTTCGAGGACACCATACGCCGTGCTTGCGAGAAGAACGCGATATTGCAGAAGGACGTGGAGCTTGAGCAGTTGATTTCAGCGCTGGTGAAGGCCGACCTCATGAACAGTGTCAAAGCGACGCGCGCTAGGGCTGCTGCGGCTCTGCGGACGAAGGCAACTCACGCACAGTGGGGCGAGTTCTCCAAGAACGATGTCGAGGCAACCATCGCGACGACGCGCGATCTGGTTGGCCGACTATTGGCTTCCTAGTCCGCCGACTTCCGGACGCGCACGACGGCGTCGTGGTGGCGCCCCGCTCCCGACAATCCAATTTGTATGCGCAGCGGTGCATGCGTCATGCGCTGTTCGCGCACAAGCGCTGCGTCTTGACCTTGAGTTGCGCCGTGCTGAACGCTTCCGCGGAACGCGGACACGCTAACTCCCTCAACGTGCAAGCGGAAAGTACCGCGTCGAAGCACGCGTTTGACTTCAAGGTGCAAGTTACTCCTCCAGCAACGAGCGCAACATCCACGCCGTCTGCTCGTGCACGGTCAGGCGTTGCGTCAACAGGTCGGCCGTCGGTTCGTCACTGGCGGCGTCTGCCAGTGGGAAGATGCTTCGCGCGGTGCGTGCCACGGCTTCGTGGCCGTCGACAAGGATCCTCACCATTTCCATCGCCTTCGGTGGCTTGATCGGCGCGTCCTTGATCGACGCGAGTTCAACGAACTGCGCGTAAGAGCCTGGCGCCGGCGAGCCCAATGAGCGGATGCGCTCGGCGATCGGGTCGACCGCGCCCCAAAGCTCGGTGTACTGCGTCATGAACATCGCATGCAGCGTGTTGAACATCGGGCCGGTGACGTTCCAGTGAAAGTTGTGCGTGGTCAGGTACAGCGTGTAGGTGTCTGCCAGCAGGCGCGACAGCCCGCTTGCAATCGCCTGTCGATCCTTCTCGCCGATCCCGATGTTGATCGTGGTACCCGCTCGCTGGTCTGCGCTCGAGCTCTTCTTCGCCTTGCCCGTTGCGATGCTCTTTGCCATGCTCTTTCCCATCTGAACTCCTGTTGAACGTGAACGCCTGCGCTCGCGATCCACCACGCGGCGGCTCACGCTCATGATACGTGCGCGGTCTGCGCGCTGATGCTTCAGCGGCGCCCTTGCACAGGGTCGCAATGTCTTCGCCAGACGCAAAGACCCTGGCCCGCCCATGGCAGTCCGCGGCCCGCTCTGTGGCATGGCTTTGCTAATCTCCAAGGCCCGTTCAACTTTGAAGGAACCAGAGATGAAGTACTTGCTGATTCCGCTTGCACTGTTCGCCGGTCAAGCCATGGCCTGCCCCGGCGACAAGAGCAAGGACGCGATGGCCGCGCCCGACAACCAGTCCCAGCTCGTCGCCACGGCCCCGTCGACCTTGTCGAATGCACTGACCACCGCGCCGGTCACGAAGACGTCGGACGTCAAGGCCGTTGGCGCCAAGAGCGACTCGAAGGTCGCTGTGAAGGCCGACGCGCGCAAGCCTCTTTGACCTGCTGACTTGCCGACCTGCTGAACCGGCGTACCGCCGGCTCAGCGTGCACCCCCCCTGGAGCCGCCGCGCATCTGCCACAGCGGCTTCTTTCCTTTCAGGTGCCGTTCGATGCCGTCGTTGAGCCGGCCGCGCAGGTCCGCCACCGCGTCCACGTGGCCGTAGATGCCGGGGAAGCGCAAGTCCAGCCACAGCCACAAGGTGCAGGCGCGCAGCGCCTGCTCCATGCGGTCGAGGCGGCTGTGTTCGTCCACCTCCTGCAAGAACCACGGCGTGTCGGCTTTGCCCACGCGTGCATGTGCGCTGGTCCAGCCCAGAAACTCCTGCACCTGCGCGTCGGTGCGCATGTCCACCGGCGCCTGCGCGTAGATGAAGCGCTCTTTCAGCGACAGCCCGGCTGCGCTCTTGTCGAGGTGGTCTGCCAGCTCCAGCATCTGCTCCAGCTCGGCCACCTCGAAGTGCGCGTTGTCGAGCTTCAACTGCTCCATGAACACACCCAGCACCGCGCGCAGCTTGGTGAGGCCCAGGCGTGACGCGATCGTGTCCACATGCCACCAGTTGGGCGCCACCGGCGCCTTGAAGTCGCGCGGCGCGCGCGGCGTCTTGGGCAGCAGTTCCTTCAGGCTGCGCGCGGCCGTCGGCTCGGCCTCCTTCAGCACGCCGACGAAGCCTTCATCGTGCATGCCGTAGCGCCCGGCGCGCCCGGCGATCTGGTGCACTTCCGACACGCCCAGCGCCCGGTCTTCCTGCCCGTCGAACTTGACCAGTGTGCTGAACAGCACGCGCCGGATCGGCAGGTTCAGCCCCATGCCGATCGCGTCGGTGGCGACCAGGATGTGCGACGCGCCGTGCGCAAAGCGCTCCGCCTCGCGCCGCCGCACCTCGGGCGGCAGCGCGCCGTAGATCACTGACACCGGGTGCCCGTTGGCGGCCACCTGGTCGCGCAGCATCAGCACGTCCTTGCGGCTGAAGGCGACCACCGCGTCGCCCTTGTGCAGCGCCGAGATCGGCACCGGCGCGGGCAGCAACTGCACATGCTGTTTGCGCTCGAAGTGGCGCACGTCGCAGCGCTCGCCGCACAGGCCGAGCAGGTTCTCGAGCGCCGGCACCGCGTAGGCCGAACAGATGATGATCACCTCGTTGGCCGGCACCGCCACGATCGCCTGCGTCCAGGCCCAGCCGCGGCTGGCGTCGAAGATCATCTGCGCTTCGTCGATCACCGCCAGCTCGATCGGCTTGTTGGTGCCCACCATCTCGATCGTGCTGGAGACGACGCGCGCGCCCGGCGCCGGCACGTTCTCTTCGCCGGTCAGCAGCGAGCAGGCCACGCCGCGCGCCACGAGCCTGTCCCGCCCTTCCAGCGCCAGCAGGCGCAGCGGCGCCAGGTAAGCGCCGTCGTGTGCCTGCGCCAGCCGCTCGAAGGCGGCGTGCGTCTTGCCGCTGTTGGGCGGGCCGACGAACAAGGTGACGCTGCGTTGCAAGCGGCGCGCTTTCTCGAACGTGTCGGGGTAGCCCTGGAACGCGAGTTCGGAGTTCAGGCCTTCGAGCGTGTCGAGCTCGGCCACGCGGTGCTCCCACCGGTCTTGCGCGCGCGTACACGCGGCCTTCAACTCAGCCCAGGGCTGTGGCGTTGCGCATTCAGATTGCAGCCGTGGCAGCAGCGAGTCGAGGTGGTGCGCCTTGTACGCGGCGCTGCGCTCGACCAGGTGCTCCAGGTGCGCGCGCAGCGTGTCGGTGTGTTCGAACGTTGGCTGCGCCTTCAGCGCGCTCAGCAGCGGGGCGTTGTCGCCGGTGCGATAGAAGTCCCACACCCCCTTCGGATCGATCGGAACGCGAAACGCGACCGGCACCGTCCAGCCCGGCGCCAGCAGCCGCACCGGCTGCGTCACCAGCCGCTCCCACCCGCCACCGCGGCGCGTGATGCCCAGTGCTTCAAGTGCAGCGCCCCGATGCAGCATCAGCGCCCGCACGTCGCGGCCGTTGCCCACGGTGTCGAGGTGGCGCAGTGCCTCATGCATCAGCGCCGGGGCGATCCAGCGGCTCGGCCGGGCGCCTGCGGCGGCCTTCTGAAGCAGCACCAGGCCCAGGCCGTCGAGGTGATCTTCGAAGCCCGGCGTGTGCTCGGCGATGTAGTCGGCCGGCTTGACCACCTGCGGCAGGTTGAAGGCCGCTTGCCGGATGCGCGCCAGTTGCTCGGCGGTGATGTCTTGCGGCAGCCGCTGGGCGTGGCGCGGGTTGGGCAGCTTGAGTGTGTCGGGCAGCGGGGTGGGCATGGGCGGTGGATTGGGCAAAGGCCGATTCTGAGGGACGAGCCCCACCGTGGCGTACTGAACAGCACGGCGCGGCAGCACGCACAGCGGTGGGTACCTGACAATCCAGCGATGGCCGACGATGCAGCCCCCCGCCACCGCCGCGTGCGCTACGCAGGCACGCATCCCAAACGCTTCGAACAGAAGTACAAGGAGCTCGACGCCGCGCAGCACCCCGAGGAGCTGCGCAAGGTCATCTCACGTGGCCAGACGCCCGCCGGCATGCACCGCCCGATCTGCGTGGCCGAGATCCTGGCTGCGCTCGACCCGAAACCCGGCGAGGTCGCCCTGGACGCGACGCTCGGCTTCGGCGGGCACGCCCAGGCGCTGCTGGCGCGTCTGCTGCCAGGAGGCCGGCTGATCGGCACCGACGTGGACCCGATCGAGCTGCCGCGCACCGACGCGCGCCTGCGAGCGCTGGGCTTCGGCGAAGCGGCGCTGTCGACGCGCCGTATCAACTTTGCCGAAATGCCGACGCTGCTGCCAGAAGCCGGTGGCGGGTTCGACGTCGTGCTGGCCGACCTGGGCGTGTCGTCGATGCAGATCGACAACCCGGCACGCGGCTTCACGTTCAAGGCCGACGGTCCGCTCGATCTGCGGCTCGATCCGACAGCGGGCGAGCCGGCATCGGCGCTGCTGCAGTCCGTCACACGGGCGCAGTTGCGTGACCTGCTGGTGGACAACGCCGACGAGCCGCATGCCGTCGCGCTGGCCGCCGCGTTGCAAGGCCAATACGTCGAGACGACGACGCAACTCGCCACGCGCGTGCGCGATGCGATGCGCCGCGCGCTCAAGCCCGGTATGTCCACGGCTGATCGCGATACGGAAGTGAAGAAGGCACTGCAGCGCACCTTCCAGGCGCTGCGCATTGCCGTCAACGACGAATTCGGCATGCTCGACCGCTTTCTCGCCGCGCTGCCCACCTGCCTGAAGCCGGGCGGTCGCGCGGCGATCCTGAGCTTTCACTCGGGCGAGGACCGGCGCGTCAAGAGGGCCTTTCAGGCCGGCGAGCGCAGTGGCGTCTATGTGCGCGTGGCGCCCGACCCGATCCGGCCCTCATTCGAAGAACAGCGCGCCAACCCGCGGTCGAGTTCGGCGAAATTGAGGTGGGCGGTGCGCGCCGATCGCTGAGGTCGCAGAGCGTAGCGTCAGCCCAGCACGAGCTGCGTCTGCGTCACCACCGCGCAGAGCTTGCCGGTGTCGCTTTTGATCAGCGTCTGCCACACCATCGTCGTCTTGCCGCGGTGAAACGGGGTGGATTCGCCGGTGACGTTGCTGCCCACCTTGGCCGCGCCGATGAACTTGGTGCTGGAGTCGACCGTGGTCGTGCCCTTGCCTTCGGGAAGGTTCACGAAGGTGCCCACCGCCCCGAGCGTGTCGGCAAACGCCATCACCGCGCCGCCGTGCAGGGTGCCGCCGGTGGTGCACAAATCAGGCCGCACCTTCATCGTCGCGACGACGCGCTCTGTGCTCACCTCCGTGAGTTGCAGGCCCATCAGGCCAGGGAACAGCGGCGCGAGCAGTGGCTGCAGCGTGGCGGGGTCGTGGTTCATGGCGGGGCCTCGCGGGTGGGTGGCGTGGGAGGGTGCCGCAGGTGGGCGGCTTACGTGGTCAGGGTGGGCTGGCACTGTAGAGCATGTCAACGGCCTCCGGAAGGTGGCTCAGCGAATATGCTTGACACATGAACTATCAAGGACTAATCTTTCTCCATCACCAGACCAACCAGTGGGCAACGCATGAAGATCGTGTGCATCGGCGGCGGGCCGGCGGGCTTGTACTTCGGCCTGCTGATGAAGAAGCTGCAGCCGAGCCACGACGTGACTGTGGTCGAGCGCAACAAGCCCTACGACACCTTCGGCTGGGGCGTGGTGTTCTCCGACGCGACGATGGAGAACATGCGAGGGTGGGACCCGGCCACCGCCGCCACCATCGAGCAGTCGTTCAACCACTGGGACGACATCGAGCTCGAGTTCAAGGGCCGCACCATCCGCAGCGGCGGGCACGGCTTCATCGGCATCGGGCGCAAGAAGCTGCTCAACATCCTGCAGGCGCGCTGTGAAGCGCTGGGCGTGAAGCTGCTGTTCGAGACCGACGCCGAGTCCGACGCTCAGTACGCTGACGCCGACCTGGTGATCGCCTCCGACGGCGTCAACTCGCGCATCCGCAACAAGTACGCCGCCATTTTCAAACCCGACCTCGTGACGCGGCCCAACCGCTTCATCTGGCTCGGCACCACCAAGCTGTACGACGCGTTCAACTTCACCTTCGTGAAGACCGAACACGGCTGGTTCCAGGCGCACGTCTACCAGTTCGACGACAAGACCACCACCTTCATCGTCGAGACGCCCGAGCACGTGTGGAAGGCGCACGGGCTGGACACGCTGAACGCCGACGAGTCGGTGGCGTTTTGCGAACAGCTCTTCGCCGACCACCTGGGCGGCCACAGGCTGATGACCAACGCGCGCCACCTGCGCGGCTCGGCGTGGCTCAACTTCCAGCGCGTCAAGTGCGAGCAGTGGTCGCACTTCAACGGCCACAGCCATGTGGTGCTGATGGGTGATGCGGTGCACACCGCACACTTCGCGATCGGCTCGGGCACCAAGCTGGCGATCGAAGACGCGATCGAACTCGCGCGGCAGTTCAACGAATTCGGCCACGACGCCGAGAACATCCCCGAAGTGCTGGAGCGCTACCAAGCGCTGCGCGCGGTCGACGTGCTGCGCTTGCAGAACGCGGCGTGGAACGCGATGGAGTGGTTCGAGAACGTCGGTGAACGTTATGCCGACACGCTGCCGCCAGAGCAGTTCATGTACTCGATGCTCACCCGCTCGCAGCGTATCTCGCACGAGAACCTGCGCCTGCGCGACAAGGCCTGGCTCGAAGGCTTCGAGCGCTGGTTCGCAATGCGCTCCGGGCTGCAGGCGCCCGAGGGCGTGGCGCCACCGCCACCGATGTTCACGCCCCACACGCTGCGCGGTATCACGCTCAAGAACCGCGTCGTCGTCTCGCCGATGGCGCAGTACTCGGCCGTCGATGGCATCGCAGGCGACTACCACTTGGTGCACCTCGGCGCGCGCGCGATGGGTGGCGCCGGCATGGTGATGGCCGAGATGACCTGCACCTCGCCCGACGCGCGCATCACGCCCGGCTGCCCGGGTTTGTGGAACGAGGCGCAGCGCGACGCGTGGAAGCGCATCGTCGAGCATGTGCACCGCAGCAGCGACGCGAAGATCGCTATCCAGCTCGGCCACGCTGGCCCGAAGGGCTCGACCAACGCGCCGTGGGACGGTGCCGGTGCCGACCAGCCTTTGCCGCAAGGCAACTGGCCGCTGCTCGCCGCCTCCGCCGTGCCCTACCTCGACGACGGCGCGGTGCCGCGCGCGATGACGCGCGCCGACATGGAGCGCGTGCGCGACGACTTCGTGCGCGCCACGCGCTTTGCTGCCGAGGCCGGCTTCGACTGGTTGGAGTTGCACTGTGCGCACGGCTACTTGCTGTCGAGCTTCATCTCGCCGCTGACGAACCGGCGCAGCGACGACTGGGGCGGCTCGCTAGAGAACCGGGCGCGATATCCGATCGAAGTGTTCAAGGCCATCCGCGCGGTGTGGCCGCAAGATCGGCCGATCTCGGTGCGCATCTCGGCGCACGACTGGGTCGAAGGCGGCCTCACGCCCGACGACGCGGTGGCGTTGGGCAAGCTCTTCAAGGCCGCGGGCGCCGACATGATCGACTGCTCGTCGGGCCAGGTCAGCGCGCAGCAGAAGCCGGTCTACGGCCGCATGTACCAGACGCCGTTCGCCGACCGCGTGCGCAACGAGGCCGGCATCGCCACCATTGCAGTCGGCGCCATCTCGGAGGCCGACCACGTGAACAGCATCGTTGCTGCCGGCCGCGCCGACCTGTGCGCGGTAGCGCGCCCACACCTGGCCAACCCGGCGTGGACGCTGACCGAGGCGGCAAAGATCGGCTACACGCCGGTGGCGTGGCCGCGCCAGTACGAGGCCGGCAAGCGGCAGATGGAAACGCTGTTCGCGCGTGAGAAGTCGCTCGCCAGCGCGCCCGTGGTGAAGGAGCCTGTATGAAACCCGGTGTGGCAAGTTGCGGCGGCAGCGGGCCGAGCGCCGGGCCGCTCCCAAGCCGGCCCGCTATCCCCACGGGGGATCGGCCGACGCATTCGTCGGACGAGGGGCGCTCATGACGCTGCACGGGCGGCACGCCATCGTCACCGGCGCTGCACAAGGCATCGGCGCGGCGGTGGCGCGCGCATTGGCGGAGCAGGGTGCGGCCGTCACGCTGATGGGCCGCCGCCGCGTGGAGTTGAACGAGTTGGCGGCCCAACTCAGGCGCGACATCGCCGATGCGGCCGTCAGCGTGGTGACGCTCGACGTGAGCGACGCGCCCGCCGTCGAGCCCGCCTTTGCGCAGGCGCGTGCCTCGCTCGGGCCGGTGCACCTGCTCGTCAACAACGCCGGGCAGGCGATCAGTGCGCCGCTGGCGAAGACGACGCTGGTGCAGTGGCAGCAGATGCTGTCGGTCAACCTGACCGGCACCTTTTTGTGCACGCAGGCCGCGCTGCCCGACATGCTGGCTGCCGGCTGGGGCCGCGTGGTCAACATCGCCAGCACCGCGGGGCTGCGCGGCTATGCGTACGTGGCCGCGTATGCGGCGTCCAAGCACGGCGTGATCGGCCTCACGCGGTCGCTTGCGCTCGAGGTGGCGGCCAAGGGCATCACGGTGAATGCCGTGTGCCCGGGCTACACCGAGACCGAGATATTGCAGTCGAGCATCCGCAACGTGGCCGCCAAGACCGGCCGCTCGCCTGAAGCCGCGCGCGCCGAGTTCGTCAAGAGCAACCCGCAAGGGCGCATCGTGCAGCCCGACGAGGTGGCGGCCACGGTGCAGTGGTTGTGCAGCAGCGGCGCGGCGTCGATCACCGGGCAGGCAATTTCGGTGTCGGGCGGGGAGGTGATGTGAAGCGCGCCGGCCGTGACAACTTGAAGCCACTGCTCGATGACGACAGCATCGGGCTCGAAGGCCGCTCGTCGCTCGGCGACCACCAGTCGCTGCGCCTGTGGCTGCGGCTGCTCTCGTGCAGCAACGACATCGAGACGCAGATCCGCCAGCGCTTGCGCAGCCAGTTCGGCATGACGCTGGCGCGCTTCGACTACCTGGCGCAGTTGCACCGCCACCCTGCAGGCCTGCGCATGAATGCGCTGTCGCGCTACCTGATGGTGACGGGCGGCAACGTGACGGGCCTGACCGACGAGTTGGAGAAAGACGGCTTCGTCGCGCGTGAAGACGACCCCGACGACCGGCGCTCGTACCGCGTCGCGCTCACCGCCAAAGGCCGCAAGGCGTTCGAGAGAATCGCCAGCGTGCACGAAGGCTGGGTCGTCGAACTGCTCGGCGGTGTGGCCGAGGCCGACCGGCGGCAATTGTTCGAGTTGCTCGGGCGGCTGCGGGTGCAAATGTCTGTTCAAAACGCGTCTGTGCAAAACGCGTCTGTTCAAACCACGTCTGCGCAACAAGCTGCATGAGCGGCGAATGAATACCGGAGACACGATGAACCCAACCCCGCCCACCATCGACGCCAGCCTGCTCGCCGGCAACCGCAAGCCCTGCGCCGACTACCGCGCCGAGCACTTTCTGTGGAGCGTGAAAGACCGCGTCGGCACCGTCACGTTGAACCGGCCGGAGCGCAAGAACCCGCTGACGTTCGCGTCGTACGCCGAATTGCGCGACCTGTTCCAGCGCCTGCGGCATGCCGACGACGTGAAGGCGGTGGTGGTGCACGGTGCGGGCGACAACTTTTGCTCCGGCGGCGATGTGCACGAGATCATCGGCCCGCTGATCACGCTGAAAGCGCCCGAGCTGCTGATGTTCACGCGCATGACCGGCGACTTGGTGAAGGCGATGCGCCACTGCCCGCAGCCGATCGTCGCGAGCATCGACGGCGTGTGCGCGGGGGCCGGCGCGATCATCTCGATGGCGAGCGACCTGCGGTTGGGCACGGCCCGCAGCAGAACCGCCTTCTTGTTCAACCGCGTCGGCCTGGCCGGCTGCGACATGGGTGCGTGCAACATGCTGCCGCGCATCGTCGGCCACGGGCGGGCGTCGGAGCTGCTCTACACCGGCCGCGCGCTCGGTGGTGAAGAGGCGCTGCAGTGGGGCTACCTGAACCGGCTGTGTTCGCCCGAGACGGTGTTGGCCGAGGCCACCGCACTGGCCACCGAGCTGGCACACGGCCCGACGTTTGCCAACGGCATCACCAAGACGATGCTGCACCAGGAGTGGACGATGGGCATCGACCAGGCGATCGAGGCCGAGGCGCAGGCGCAGGCGCTGTGCATGCTGACCGAAGACTTCGGGCGTGCGTACCGCGCGTTCGCGGCGAAGCAGAAGCCGCAGTTTGAAGGCAATTGAGGGCAGGCAATTGAGAGCAGGCAATTGAGTTTGCGAAGCAGGGCAGCACGATGAGTGACACGATGAGAGACAGCACCTACCTTAAATGGCCGTTCTTCGACGAGCGGCATCGTGAACTGCAGCGCCGCCTCGATGCGTGGGCCGCGGCCAACATCTCGCAAGGTCACCACGCCGATGTCGATGCCGAATGCCGCGCCCTGGTGAAGGCGCTCGGCGGCGGCGGCTGGTTGCGCCACGCCGTCGCGGGCGCTGAATTCGGTGGTGCCGACGAGGCACTCGACACGCGCGCGCTGTGCCTGATCCGCGAGACGCTGGCGCGCCACTCGGGCCTGGCCGACTTTGCGTTCGCGATGCAGGGCTTGGGCTCGGGCGCGATCTCGATCGACGGCACGCCGCAGCAGAAGCAGCGCTACCTGCCGCGCGTGGCCAAGGGCGAAGCGATCGCAGCGTTCGCGTTGTCCGAGCCGAACGCCGGCTCGGACGTGGCGGCGATGGCGCTGGACGCCAAGGTCGACGGCGCCCACCTGGTGCTGAACGGCGAGAAGACGTGGATTTCGAACGGCGGCATCGCTGACTTTTACGTCGTGTTCGCGCGCAGCGGCGAAGCGCCGGGTTCACGCGGCATCTCGGCCTTCATCGTCGATGCGGGCACGCCCGGCTTCGAGATCGCGGAGCGCATCAACGTCATCGCGCCGCACCCGCTCGCGCGCCTGAAGTTCACGAACTGCCGCGTGCCGTTGAGTCAGCGCGTCGGTGAAGCCGGGCAGGGCTTCAAGGTCGCGATGCGCACGCTCGACGTGTTCCGCACCTCGGTGGCCGCCGCCGCGCTCGGCTTTGCACGTCGCGCACTCGATGAAGCGCTGCACCGCGCCACCACGCGCCGCATGTTCAACGGCGTGCTCGCCGACTTTCAGCTCACGCAGGCCAAGCTCGCACAGATGGCCACCACGATCGACAGCGCCGCGCTGCTGACCTACCGCGCCGCCTGGCAGCGCGACCAGGGCCGCAACGTGACGAAAGAAGCGGCGATGGCCAAGATGGTCGCCACCGAAGGAGCGCAGCAGGTCATCGATGCGGCAGTGCAGTTGTGGGGCGGCATGGGCGTGGTGAGCGAGCAGCCGGTCGAGCGGCTGTACCGCGAGATCCGTTCGCTGCGCATCTATGAAGGCGCGACGGAAGTGCAGCAGCTCATCATCGCGCGCGAGTTGCTGAAGGGCGGTGCTGCCTGAAGCCGACGCCAACGCAGCATCAAGGCAGCGCCAAGTCAGCATCACCGCAACGCCACCGCAACCTCACCGAATCTCACGGAGCACCCATGGCCCCTGCGCTCGGCACGTCCGCCCACACCGACACGTTTGCTCGCGACCGGCTGCCGCCGCCGGAGATGCAGCCGGACTATTTGTTCGAGTTGCCGGCGTTGCAGTTCCCCGAGCAGTTGAACTGCGCCACCGAGCTGCTCGATGCGCACGTCGCCCAGGGCCGTGGTGATCGTGTGTGCATTCAGGCGCCCGGCGTGCGCTGGAGCTATGCCACGCTGCAAGACAAAGCCAACCGCATCGCCCATGTGTTGGTCAACCAGATGGGCCTGGTGCCCGGCAACCGCGTGCTGCTGCGCGCGCCCAACAACCCTATGCTCGCGGCGTGCTGGTTCGGCGTCATCAAGGCCGGTGGCATTGCGGTGGGCACGATGCCGATGCTGCGCGCCAAGGAGCTGAAGCAGATCGTCCAGAAGGCCGAGGTCAGCCACGCGCTGTGCGACGCGCGCCTTGCCGCCGAGTTGAAGTTGGCTGCGCCCGAGTGCCCGAGCATCACGCAAATGCTCTGCTTCAACGACGCCGGGCCCGACGGTCTGGAAGCCGCGATGGCGGCGCAACCCGCGACCTTCACCAACGTCGCCACCGCCGCCGACGACTGCTGCATCATCGCCTTCACCTCCGGCACCACCGGCCAGCCCAAGGGCACGATGCACTTCCACCGCGACGTGATGGCCGCCTGCCTTTGCTGGCCGCCGCACGTGCTGCGCGCCACGCCCGACGACATCTTCATCGGCAGCCCGCCGCTCGCATTCACCTTCGGCCTGGGTGGCTTGCTGTTGTTCCCGATGAGCATCGGCGCGTCCACCGTGCTGCTCGAACGCGCGTCGCCGCCCGACTTGATTCGCGCGGTGCGCGTGTTCAGCGCCACGGTGATGTTCACCGCGCCCACCTCGTACCGCGCCATCGCGGTGGCGCACGGCGGCGGCACGCTGCGCACGAGCCTGCGCAAGTGCGTGTCGGCTGGCGAGGCGCTGCCCGCGGCCACCCGCGCGCTGTGGAAAGACGCCACCGGCATCGAGCTGATCGACGGCATCGGCGCCACCGAGATGCTGCACATCTTCATCTCACACGACGACGGCGATGCCCGCCCCGGCGCCACCGGCAAGGCCGTGCCCGGCTACGTCGCCTGCGTGGTAGGCGACGACGGCCAGCCGCTGCCGCCGGGCCAGATCGGCAAGCTCGCGGTGAAGGGCCCGACCGGCTGCCGCTACCTGGCCGACGAGCGCCAGCGCGCGTATGTGAAGGACGGCTGGAACCTGACCGGCGACGCCTACCTGATGGACGCCGACGGCTGGTTCCACTACCAGTCGCGCACCGACGACATGATCATCTCGGCCGGCTACAACATCGCCTCGCCCGAAGTCGAAGAAGCGCTGCTGCAGCACCCGGCGGTGGCCGAGTGCGGCGTGATCGGCGTGGTCGATGCCGAGCGCGGGCAGATCGTCAAGGCGTTCGTGGTGCTGCGTGGCGGGCACGAGGCGACGGATGGCCTGGTGAAGGACTTGCAAGACTTCGTCAAGCAGGCCATCGCGCCGTACAAGTACCCGCGCGCGGTCGAGTTCGTGGCGCAGTTGCCGCGCACCGAGACGGGCAAGTTGCAGCGGTTTCGGCTGCGCAGCGATGCAACACGTTAGAGCTCGGAGACCACGCGATGGACTTCGAACAGCTCAACGAGACCGACGTGCGCGAGGAAGTCATAGCGCCTTGGCTCAGGGCCTTGGGGTACCGATCTGCCAGTGAGCACAACATTCTTCGTGAGCAGTCGTTGCGATATCCGCGTGAGTTCCTGGGAAGGAAAAATATCAACAGGGACCCGCTCTTGCGCGGTAAGGCTGACTACATTCTTGAGGCGGGTCGGCGAGTTCGCTGGGTAGTTGAGGCGAAGGCACCCTCGTCCGAACTGAATCTCGACGAACAGGAGCAGGCATGGACGTATGCCAACCACCCGGAGGTAAGGGCTGTCTACTTCTGCCTTTGCAACGGCAGGCAACTCGATGTGTACCGGACGAACTGCGGGCCGCAAATAGGTCCAGTCATTTCCCTGACCTACGAGGAATTGGTCGACCAAGAGGGGAGGGCGACCCTGGCATCGCTCCTATCGCCCGAGGCAGTGTTAAGGGATCACCCAATCCCTGAGGTTGACGTTGGATTTCCACTTGGACCAAACCTTCGTTCGATTGCCCGAATCTCTGGCGGCTACATCAGCTACACGAGCAGCAGTCTAGGAAACCCGGCCCTCTCCCAACTGCAGGTCGCGATCGCCGGGGGTGCTGTCGAGCGGGACGAGCACGGCCGAATGGTCGCACTCGTGCAGACGCGCGCGCCGGTTAGATCTATGCAAGGCCTGCTGGAAAGACTAGGGCTGTCTCAGTTCGAAATGGTGTGCGATGAGGCTACTCTTTCCACGTCAAGCGATGCCCCAAGCATTTTCATGTTCGCGGGACGGGCCACATTCCCTGCAGGCGAGGAGATGCTGGACGTTGCGACTTGGAAGAGCGTAGAGCTTCAGGTAGATATTGCAGTTCGAGTCAACGTCACCGCGCGAGGCGTACTGAACGGCAACGTGTTCAAGGGCGAGATAAGAAATGAGGCTGTCTTCAACGACACGATCCCTGCATCCTTAGAGGGCGAGTTTGAGTTGCACCTTGCGTAGCATGAGAGCAGTGAGCCCTACCTTTCCATCGCGGGGACGAATTCCGGCGCATGGCCTCCAAGCGCCACAAATGACGCAGGTCTTGCTTCTTGCTGCATTGACAGCCTGCGGCGGCACCGGGGCCAGTGAAGGCGCTAGCTTTGCTCTCTACCGCAATAGCGTCACAGACGAGAACATGCGAATTCATGTCGCCACGTTCGATGCCGCGGATGGCGAGGCGTACAACCGGGGCAATTGTGAGCAAGCCCAGTCGCTCTTCCAAGGGCAGTCGGGTGTGAAGACGAAGTTCTGGTGCGAGAAGGGTCGGTTCAAGAAATGAGTGACCAGCCGATACACCGCTTCGAGCGCCCGCTGCGCATCCGCTTCTCACACTGCGATCCGGCCGGCATCGTGTTCTTCCCGCAGTACATGGTGATGTTCAACGGCCTGCTCGAAGACTGGTTCACCGACGGCCTGGGCATTCCGTACGGCCCGCTGGTGCAGCAGCGCCGCGTCGGCACGCCGACGGTGAGCCTGCAATGCGACTTCACCGCCATCAGCCGCATGGGCGACGAGGTGACGATGGGGCTGACGGTGCTGCGCATCGGCGGCGCGTCGTTCAAGCTGAGCGTCGGCTGCAGGTGTGGTGATGAAGAAAGGGTGCGCATGACGCAGGTGCTGGTGATCACCGACCTCGACACGCACCGGCCGATCGCGATTCCAGACGACATGCGCGTTGCGATGTCGAAGTTCCAGACCGAATGACCGTGCGAATGACCTCGGAGAAACCAACGATGCAAGTCCTGCTCCCCCCCGGCTGGCCGCGCCCGCGCGGATATGCCAACGGCGTGGCCGCCACCGGCCGCATGGTGTTCGTGGCCGGCATGATCGGCTGGGACACCGAGGGCCGCTTCCCCAGCAGCACGATGGCCGGCCAGGCGCGCACCGCGCTGGAGAACGTTGTGGCGGTGCTGACCGAGGCGGGTGCGAAGCCCGAGCACATCGTGCGCATGACGTGGTACGTCACGAGCAAGCGCGAGTACCTGGACCAGGGCCGCGAGATCGGCGCGGCTTTTCGTGAGCTGATCGGCAGCTTCAATGCGGCGATGTCGGCCGTCGAGGTGTCTGCGCTGATGGAAGACCAGGCGAAGGTCGAGATCGAAGTCACCGCGGTGATCCCGGAATGACCCATCGTGCAAGAACCGCTGGCTGATCCGCTACGCTGCGACCAGCCCCATCCCCACTGCATTCATCGACCTGGAGTTTTCATGGCCACAAAGACCAAAGCCGCCTTCCACTGGGACGACCCGCTGCTGCTCGACCAGCAGCTCACTGACGATGAGCGCCAGGTGCGCGACGCCGCGCACGCGTACTGCCAAGAGCGCTTGGCCCCGCGCGTGCTCGACGCCTTTCGCAACGAGAAGACCGACGTGGCGATCTTCCGCGAGATGGGCGAGCTCGGCCTGCTCGGCCCGACCATCCCGGAAGCGTACGGCGGCTCAGGTCTGAACTACGTCTGCTACGGCCTGGTGGCACGCGAGGTGGAGCGCGTGGACTCCGGCTACCGCTCGATGATGAGCGTGCAGAGCTCGCTGGTGATGGTGCCGATCAACGAGTTCGGCACCGAAGCGCAGAAGCAGAAGTTCCTGCCCAAGCTCGCCACCGGCGAATGGATCGGCTGCTTCGGCCTGACCGAGCCGAACCACGGCTCCGACCCCGGCAGCATGGTCACGCGTGCGCGCAAGGTGAAGGGCGGTTACTCGCTCAGCGGCAGCAAGATGTGGATCAGCAACAGCCCGTTCGCTGATGTCTTTGTCGTGTGGGCCAAAGACGATGAAGGTGCGATCCGCGGCTTCGTGTTGGAGAAGGGCTGGAAGGGCCTGAGCGCCCCCGCCATCCACGGCAAGGTCGGCCTGCGCGCCAGCACCACCGGCGAGATCGTGATGGACGAGGTGCTTTGCCCTGAAGAGAACGCTTTCCCCGACGTACGTGGCTTGAAGGGCCCGTTCACCTGCCTCAATAGCGCGCGCTACGGCATCGCCTGGGGCGCGCTCGGCGCGGCCGAAGACTGCTTCCAGCGCGCGCGCCAGTACGTGCTCGACCGCAAGCAGTTCGGCAAGCCACTGGCGGCCAACCAGCTCATCCAGAAGAAGCTCGCCGACATGCAGACCGAGATCACGCTCGGCCTGCAGGGCTGCCTGCGGCTGGGCCGCATGAAGGACGAAGGCACGGCGTCGGTCGAGGTCACGTCGATCATGAAGCGCAACAGTTGTGGCAAGGCGCTCGACATCGCCCGCGCGGCGCGCGACATGCTGGGCGGCAACGGCATCAGCGACGAGTTCGGCGTGGCGCGGCACCTGGTCAACCTCGAAGTGGTCAACACCTACGAGGGCACGCACGACGTGCATGCGTTGATCCTGGGGCGAGCGATCACGGGGATCGCGGCGTTCTGACGGGCTGCGATTGGCGAGGGTTCTTTGCGCATCGGCTGACTGGCATGGCGGAGGCATGAAGCTGCTGGTGCTGTCCGACCTGCATCTCGAATTCGCCGATATGGCGGTGCCGGCGGGTGCGGACTTTGACGTGGCCGTTCTGGCCGGCGACATCGTCTGCCCCGGCTCGAACGCGCTGGCTTGGGCGCGGCGCGCATCGACATTGGAGCGCGCCAAGGCCGTGGTGCTGGTGCCCGGCAACCACGAGTACTACGACGGCGTGATGCCCGATGAGTTGGCCGCGATGCGCCGCGCAGCACGCGACGACGCTCGCCGGTCGATCAGCCCTCCAGCGCACTTGCTCGACGGCGACGTCGCAGTCATCGACGGCGTGCGCTTTCTCGGCTGCACGCTGTGGACCGACTTCGAGCTGCGCATCGACACCGCCGACGGGCCAGTCTCCGACGTGGCCCGTGGCATGGCCGCAGCGCGGCGCTCGATGGTGGACTACCGCACGATCGACGTCGTCGATCCTGCGCCACAGGACGGCGCGCGCAGCACGCGCAAGCTCACCCCCGAAGACACGCTCGCGCTGCATCGCACGCAGCGCGCCTGGCTGCAACGCGCGTTGGCCGAGCCGTTCGACGGCCCGACGGTGGTCGTCACGCACCATGGGCCGCACCGTGGCTCGCTGGCGTCGCACTTTGCAGCCGACTGTGTGTCCACTGCCTTCATCAGCGAACTGCCGCCTTCGTTCTTCGACGTGCCCTCGCTGTGGATCCATGGGCACACGCATGCGAGCTTCGACTACCGCGTCGGCCGCTGCCGCGTGTTGTGCAACCCACGTGGCTACATCAGCGCGAAAGGATTGCCCGAGAACCCACGCTTCAACGCAGGTCTGGTGGTCCAGGTCGGCTGAGCGGGCAGGG
Organism: Methylibium sp. NZG; assembly: GCA_001263235.1. Classification (GTDB taxonomy): domain Bacteria; phylum Pseudomonadota; class Gammaproteobacteria; order Burkholderiales; family Burkholderiaceae_C; genus LGRD01. The sequence continues at coordinate 93,055 of LGRD01000038.1, forward strand.
TGGGCGGGGCAAGAGCCTACCCCTGCATCAGCTTGGCCAGTTGCGTGCCCGAGCGCGAGTGTTCGGCCACGACCTTCAGCAACACCACCAGCGCAGGCCCGAGGAACAGGCCCCACACCCCCCACAGCGCACCCCAGAACACCAGCCCGATGAACACCGCAGCGGCATTCATCTTCGCGGCGCGGCCCTGCAACCACGCCGTCACGAGCGTGCCGATGAATGTGGAAGTAACGACCACGAACCCGGCCATGCCCAACGCCGCGCTGACCGAGCCATGTTCCAGAAACGTCTCGGCTGCGCCGAGCGCTGTGAGCACGGCCATGCCGAGGTACGGCACCAGGTGCAGCACCGCGGCGGTCACGCCCCAGCCTGCGGCGTCGGGCAGGTCGGCCAACCAGAACGCCACCCACACCACCAGCCCCACGAGCGTATTGGTGACCAGCAGCACGCCGGCGTAGAGGCGAGTTTGCCGCGCGCACTCGCGCATGGCCTGGTGGGCGCGGTCGTGCGGGTCGGGGTGGTAGCTCCACAGCCCCAAGACGCGCTCCGTCAACGGCTTGCCGCCGATGAGAACGAAGAACGCAATGAAGAAGATGATGCTCAGGTTGCCGACGAACCCGACCAACAGGCTGGAGCCGGTGGCGGCCGTTTCGCGCAGCGCCACGGTCGCGCCGGCGGTGATGGTCTGGCTCGGCACCACGGCCGACGCCGGGCTCGCCACCACCACCGCCGCCGCGCGCCGCGCTGGCCGCTGGGGTGGCTTGGGCGCCACCATGCGATCGGCGGCGCGATCGAGTTCCTGCAGTGCGTCGCGCGCACGGCTCAGGACCGAGTCGGCGCTCGCGTCGCGCGCTGCCACTTGGTAGGCGGCCATGCTGATCATCTCGGGCACCCGTTCGGCCACCCGCACCAGTTGCCCGCCGAAGGCCATCGCTGCGGCGATGAGTGCGCCCATCACCAGCGTCAGCGTCAGCAGCGTGGCGAGCGCGCGGATACGCAGGGCGTGCGTCAGGAACACGGTCAACGGCATCACCAGCATCGCCAGCATGACACCCGCGGTCAGCGGAATGAGGAAGCGCTGCCCCACCACAGCGCCGCAATCACGGCAAGTGTGGCGAGCACCGTCGCCGCTGCGCTGGAGCGCGGGCGTGGCGCCAACGGTGTTCTCAACGCATCGGCGGGCGGCTCCGGGCGTTGGACTGGGGCAGTGTCACTCTCAGGGACATCCATGGGACGGGTGTTGGGCAAACATGGAATGCAAACATGGAACAGCGCCCCGTCGTTCGCTGGCGAACCCGGGGCGCTGTCAGGGCCGCGCCTGCATCGGGCGCCGCGCTCTGCCGATTCCGCACCTGCGTCAGGCGCGGTGGGCGCGGTTTACTTGCGCGTGAACCAAGAGTCGTTGGCCTTGCGCTCCCATTCGGTCACCTGCTTCTCGGCGTCGTCCTTGGCCACGCCGTAGCGCTCCTGGATCTTGCCGGCGAGCTGTTCGCGGCGGCCGTCGATGACGTCGAAGTCGTCGTCAGTCAGCTTGCCCCATTGCTCCTTGGCCTTGCCGGTGACTTGTTTCCAGTTGCCTTGAATGCGGTCCCAGTTCATGTCAATCTCCTTGCAGTGATGCTGAAAAGTGGGCAGGCGTGTGGCGCGCCGGTGTGGCCCGCCACGCGCTGCTGCGTTCGCAGGATCAGGAACGAACGGCGAGTTCGTTCTTGACCATCTTCACGCCCTTGACCTTGGACGCGATGGCCTCGGCCGTGCTCCTCTCGGTTGCGTTCTTCGCAAAGCCAGACAGCATGACGGTGCCGTTGAGCGTCTCGACCTTGATGCTGGTCGCGTCAACGTCCTTGTTCTCGACGAAGCGGGCTTTGATCGACGTGGTGATGGCAGCATCGTCGACGTACGCGCCGACGGTCTCCTGCCCGCGGGTGACTGCGCAGCCTGCAGCAGTCAGCATCACGACAGCGGCGGCGGCAGCGACGAGGGGGGTGCGAAAGTTCATGGTGAATCTCCTGTTGAAGTGAAAGTGCTTGCTTGGACGGGCGGTGACGAGAGCCCCACCACCCCTGGGCTGTCTTGGGTTCGAACGACGCCGCGAAGCGCGCGGCCCTGGCCGGGGGCCATTAAGTGGCGAGCCAGTCCTTCAGCTCGTCCGCGTGTTCCTGCTCGTCGGCGAGGATGTCTTCGAGCAGGCGGCGCGTCGTCGAGTCCTTGTCGCCGATCATCTCGATGAGCTGGCTGTAGCTCTCGATCGCAACGCGCTCGGCCACCAGGTTCGACTTGATCATTGCCTTCAGGTCGGCCGAGTCGTCGTAGGCCGCGTGGCTGCGCTTCGTGAGAGAGTCGGGCGAGAAATCAGGCTCGCCGCCAAGCTGCACGATGCGCTGGGCAATCCGGTCGGCATGCGCAGCTTCCTCGGTCGCATGCACCAGAAACTCTTCTGCAATCTTGGGCGAGGCCAGCCCCTGCGCAGTGAAGTGATGTCGCTTGTAGCGCAACACGCACACCAGCTCAGTGGCCAGCGAGTCGTTCAGCAGCTTGATCACGTCCTCGCGCCACGGCCCGTAGTGCGGCGTCACTGCGCCTTGGTCCAGGCTGTGCCGGGCGGCCTCGATCGCGGCCTCGTCGAGCACCATCCGTTCAGTGGCGACGGGCAGCTTCTTCACGTTGTTCGAATCGTTCTTGGCAGCCATCGGGCGCTCCTGGTGTTGTTGGCGGTGTTTGAGTCGGCGGTTCTGTGCAACGCGCTGTGCTGCGCGCCGCATCAGCCGATACGCAAATCGTAGAAATCGCCTCGGCCGCTGCCCATCGGCGTCGTGCCCCTGCGCCTGTAGGACGACGCCGCGCTTCGGTGTGGGATGCTGTGGACAGGTCGCCCGCGCCGGTTGAGGAACAAGGCGCAGGGCGCAGGGCGCAAGGCGCTGCAGGCCCAAGCGCTCAGGGCGCTGCGTTGGCTCGGGCGCTTGCGGTCGGCGTTGCAGCGCCAGCATCGTCGGCGAGCAGCGGAACGATGAAGGCATGGTCCTGCTGCAGCGCTGCCCAGTGAAGCGTTTCGCCAGGGAGCAACAAGCGTGCGCCAGCGTATTCGGCACCGCACACCTCGCGCGCGGCCGACGCGGCGGTGCGCACGAAGACGAATCGCAGCGTGCGCCCGTCACGGCGCAGCGCCAGTTCCGCACGCGGCCAGTGCGTTGGCAGGCACGGCGCAAAGCACAGGGTTTGCGCCCGCTGGCTCAGGCCGAACAGGGATTCGATGGCTGCGCGGTGCAGCCACGCCGCCGCGCCGGTGTACCAGCTCCAGCCGCCTCGGCCGACATGGGGCGGGTGGCTGTACACGTCGCCCGCCATCACATACGGCTCGATGCCGTAGACCGCGCCGTGCGTTGCGTGGCGGGCGCGGTGGGCCGGGCTCAGCCAGGTGAACCAGCGATAGGGTGTGTCGTTGCCGGCGGCGTTGTTGGCCGCGGTGCCCCCACCGCGATTGGAGGCTGACAGGTGTTGCAGCGGCGCGGCCTGCGCCTGAACGTGCGCGCTGGCCTGCGCCATCAAGGCCCACACGCCCGCGTGCGAGTACTGCCCGCCGTTCTCGCGCACGCCGGCCGGATACGCCTGGATGTAGCCGGCGCTCGGCACCGCACGCGCCAGCGGCGGGTGCAGCAGCCTGAGGAGCCCCGCCTCGGGGTCGACCAAGTGCTCGTCCACCGCTGCCATCGCCAGACGTTGCAGCGCGGGTTGCGCAGCGCCCGACAACACCGCCCACGCCTGCGCGATGAGGTCGATGCGCGCCTCGGCATTGTTGTGCGAGCCGAGCGCCTGCCCATCGTCGAAAAAGGCGCGCTTGAACCACTGGCCGTCCCAGGCCGCGCCGTTGAGCGCCGCCTTCCAGCCCACCGCGGCCCGCTCCCAGCGCAGCGCGCGGGCGGCGTCGCCACGCTCGCGCGCGACGGGCGAAAAGTCGGCCACGAGCTTGCACAAGAACCAGCCCAGCCATACCGACTCGCCGCGACCCTCGATGCCGACGCGGTTCATGCCGTCGTTCCAGTCGCCGCTGCCCATCAGGGGCAGGCCGTGGGCGCCCACGCGCAGGCTGCGGTCGATGGCGCGTGCGGCGTGTTCGAACACCGTGGCCGACTCGGGGCTGGTGGCGGGTGTGAAGTAGGCGTCTTCAGCCCCGTCGGGAATTCCGGCGCCTTCGAGGAACGGCACAGTCTCGTCCAACAAGGTGGCGTCGCCGGTGGCGTGCAGGTAGTGAACGCAGGCGTGCGCCAGCCACAGCAGGTCGTCCGAAAAATGCGTGCGCACGCCGTTGCCCAGCGGCGCATGCCACCAGTGCTGCACGTCGCCCTCGGCGAACTGGCGCGACGCGCACAGCACGATCTGCCGGCGCAGCACGCTCGGGTCGGCCCAGGCGAGCGCCATCGCGTCCTGCAACTGGTCGCGAAAGCCGGTTGCACCGCCGGCCTGGTAGAAGCCCGCCTTGGCCCACAGACGGCAGCTCACCACCTGGTACAGCAGCCAGCGGTTCACCATCGCGTCGAACAGCGGGTCGGGGGTCTTCACGGTGGTGGCGCCGAGCAGCGTGTCCCAATGGCTGCGCACACCTTCGAGGCGTTGCAAGGCCGGCGTGGCCGCTGCGCGCACCGCGAGTTGGCGCGCGGCGTCGGCGTTGTCGGCATGCCCGAGCAGGAACACGCGCTCGGCCGACTCGCCCGCTGCCAACACGACGCGCGTGGACAACGCCGCGCACGGGTCGAGCCCCGCGCCTTGGCGGTTGCCGAAGTGGTCGGGCAGCACCGGCCGGCCGCGTGCATCGAAGCATTCGCGCCGGTCGCAGGTCCAGTCGTCGCCGTCGTCTTGCGGCGCAGTCAGCGCCAGAAAGGCGGTGCCCCCGCCGAAGCCGGCCGATTGCTCGCGCTGCGTGGCCAGCAGGGCGGTGAGCTTGCGGCCGCGTGCGTCGGCGCCGTCGTCGTTTTGCGTGCGCGGCACGGCAGGCAGGCGCTGCCGGAACAGCGCGGTGTGCACCGTGCCGCGGTCGCTCCGGTTCGCGCCCATCATCCACTCGGCGATGCCGACGATCCGCAGTTGTTGCGTGCGGTGGCCTCGGTTGACGACACGCAGCCGTACCTGCTTGACGGCAGCGTCGGGGTCCACGCACCACGAGGCGGTCACGTCCACGTCGCCACGGCGGTGGCTCACCACGCTGTAGCCCTGGCCGTGCGCCACGCGGTAGGTGGTGGTCTCGTCGCCCCAGGCGGAGGGCGCCGCACTCCACACTTGCAGCGTGCGCAGGTCTTGCAGCAGGAACAACTCCGACGGCGGGTCGCCCACCGGGTCGTTGGACCAGGCGGTGAGCTGGTTGAGCCGGCTGTTCACCGCCCAGGTGTAGCCGCCGCCGGCCTCCGAGATCTGTGCACCGAACCCCGGGTTGGACAGCACGTTGATCCACGGCCGCTGCGGCCGCAAGCCCGCGCCGACGTCGAAGCGGAACTCGCCCGACGCAGCGGCGAACTGGCCCTGCGTCACGGCAGGCGCCGTGGGCGCGGTGACCACCGGCACGCTCGTGTTCGACATGTCCTGCCGCTCCTGCAGTGCCTGCTCGTGCAGGGTCGTCCACTCCTGCAGGTGATGCAGCAGGGGCCGCCCGTCGGCATTGAAGCGCACGCGTGCGAGCAGGTGCAGCGTGCTGAGCTCGTCGGCCGACAACTCGTCGGCACGCAGCACGTGAAAGCCGGTCGTGGCCGGCCCGGCCGGGCCGCCATGGCTTGCGGCGCCGGCCTCGGCACCACTTTCGGCAGCGTGCCGTTCGCCCAGCGCCACGATGTCTCGCTGCAACGCCATCAAGTAGGAGGCGGGCTCGGCGTTGACCACCACCACGTCGCACGCGACACCGCCCCACGACCACAACCGCAGCCCTTGCGCGAGCGTGCGCAGCAAGCCCAACCCTTGCGTCACGCCGGCCGAGACCAGCACGATCGGCCGGTCGCCCGAGATGCCGAAGCGCCACAGCAGCCGTTTGTCGCACACGTTGCCTGTGTCGGCGACGTTGCCGACGCTGCCCACGCCACCACCGTCGTGCCCCAAGCCGCGCGACGCGTTGGCCTGCGGCCGAACCAGGCTCAGCACCAGCGCCGTCGTCAGGCTTTGCAGCGCAGCGAAGTTCTCGGCGCTCACGCGCAGCGTGCGCAGCCGGATGCCGGTGAGCGTGGCCGACATCAGCGAGGCGCGTTGAACATGGCTGGGCTGGCAGTACTTGTCGATCACGGCGCGCAAGGTGCCGTCGCTGTCGGAGGCAGCGGTGGCAAACGTGAGTTGCGCCTTGGCTGAAGGCGCGATGCGCAGCCGCACCGCCATGGCGCACACCGGATCGAGGCCGGTGTCGAGCACGGTGTGGGTGGTGACGCTGGCGTCAGATGGGCCATCGCCGGCTGCGCCTGGCGCAGTTGCCGGCGGCACCGCATCAAACGACGCCAGCGGCCGGCACGCCGCATGGTTGCGGCCCAGCCAGCGCTGCCGGTCGGTCTGCACGCGCACCTCCAGCACCTGCGGGTCGCTCTCGGCGATGAAGTGCGCGGCGCGCAAGGCTTGCTCCGTGGGCAAGCGCGGCGTGCGCTCGAAGACCAGCGCCTGGTGCGCTGGCCGCCACTCGGCGCGCACGAACAGGTTGGTGAAAGCGGGGTGCGCCTCGTCCGCCCGCGGGTCGGAGAGCGTGACCTCGAACGCCGAGATGAGCTCGATCTCCAACGCTTCGTCGCTCAGGTTGTGCAGCTCGACGCGGCGAAACTCGATGTCGTCCTCCGGGCTGACCCACACCGTCGTGTGCGCCTGCAGGCCGGGCCAGCGCGCGTCGAAGCAGACCCGGTCGGCGTGGAAGCTGCTTTGATAGTGCGCGGCGGCGTCGGGCGAAGGGTGTTGGGTGAGCGAGCACAGCCGGGCCGGCACAGAGGACGCGTCGGCGGCATCGGCGCGCGCCCGAGGCCGGTCGCCGCTTGCGGTGATGCCGCCAACGCGTGTTCCACCGTCGCCCTCGGCGGGCCGGCGGATGTAGAAGAAGCTGCCCAGTGCGTCGCGCAACGCATCGTCGCGCCAGCGGGTGATGCCGGTTGCGCCCCAGCGGCTCCAGCCGGCGCCGTTGGCCCGCAGGCTCACGCTGTAGCGCCCGTTGCCCAGCAGGTGCGTCGGCTCCACGGCGGCCTCGCCGGGCACCACGTCGCGCAGCAGGCCGGGCGCGCGGCGTTGCGTGGATGCCGGCGGTGCTGGCGGCGGCTCGTACAGCATCGACACCTCGCGCGGAGCGCGCTCGTGCAGCAACGAGGCCACCGCCTCGATGTGTGGGTTGGCCATGCCCCAGCGCTGCGCCACGCCGCCGAGCAGCACGTTGGCGAGCGCCACGATCGTCATGCCCTGGTGGTGCGCCATGAAGGTGAACACCGGCGTGAAGCCGGCGCTGCCCGCTTGCCGCGTGGGCGTGAAGTCGAGTGCCTCGATGAAGCCGTAAGGCCCGCGGGCGTTGCGTTGCTCCAGCGCCTTGAAGTTGAGGCGCGCGCGGTGCGGCGCAATCTGCGCGGCCAGCGCGGTGGCGTACGGCGCCACCACCAGTTCGTCGGGCGGCGTGCGGCGCAAGGCCAGGCGCGGTACGCCCTGCGGTGAGTACTGGTAGGCCAGCGTGTGGTCGCTGCCGGCGTAAGCCGACTCCGACAGCCCCCACGGAATGCCCTGCGCATCGGCAAAGGCGATCTGCTCGTGCAGCGCGGCGCTGCACGCATCGCGCAGCACGCTGCCCTGCGGTTCGTCGAGCACCAGCGTGGGCATCAGGTACTCGAACATCGAGCCCGACCAGGAGCGCAGCCCGGCCTCGGAACCGACGGCGAAGAACGGCCGCCCGAGCGAGGCCCAGTGGCTCACCGGCACGTCGCCCTTGGCGATGGCCAGCAGGCTCGTCAAGCGCGACTCCGACGCCAGCAGGTCGTAGAAGCCGACGTCGAGCTGCTGCTCGGCCACACGAAAGCCGATGTGAAAGAGGTGCCTCTTGCGGTGGTACAGAAAGCTGAAGTCGGGCAACCAAGCGAGTCGCTCGCACTCTTCGGCAAGCGCTTGCAGGCGGCGCGTGGTGGTGTCGTCCTGCGCAGCGTCGGCAAGCGCGGCCAGCTCCAGGCAGGCCTGACCGACGGCGAGCAGGTGGCCGCTGAGGTTGCCGCTGTCCACGGTCGACACGTACATCGGCAGCAGCGGCGCGCCGGTCTGCGTGTCGTACCAGTTCAGCAGGTGGCCACGGTGGCGCTGCAGCGTCGCCACACTCGCGAGGGTCGCTTCCATGCGCGCGAGCAACTCATCGGTGGTGATCCAGCCGAAGCGCCGCGCGCACGCCACGCTCAACAGGTACAGGCCGATGTTGGTGGGCGAGGTGCGGTGCGCCACCATGTCGTGCGGCGCGGTCTGCAGGTTGTCGGGCGGCAGGTGGCGCTCTTCGGCCACCACGCAGCGCTCGAACAGGCGCCAGGTGTCGCGCGCCACGCCTTCGAGGTAAGTCTGGTCCTGGGCGGGCAGCGACGCGTCCTTGCGCGCCGGGCGCGGGCCGCTCACCCACCACGTCCACACCGGCGAGGCGGCCCACAGCAGACACAGCGTCGCCGTCCATGCCGGGTGCGGCGTGCCCAGCGCAAACAACGCGGCCAGCAGCACGAGCGCCACGGCGGGCACGCTGCGGTGCCGCTTGAGCAGCGCGCCGAACTCGGTGCGCGCCGAAGCCTGCGCCGCGGCCGCGGTGGTCCACTGCAGCAAGTGGCGTCGGCTGACGAGCATGCGGTACAGCGCGCGAACCACCGCATCCACTGCCAGCAGCGCGGCCTGCAGCAACTGCGCCACGTGCCACAGGCCGCCCCAGGCAGCACGCGCGAGGTCGGCCACGGCGCGGCGGTAGAAGTGGCGCTTGGCAATGTCGTCGCGGCTCGGCGACAAGCCCGCCACCGCGCCCATCAACGGCCCGGCCGAGAACGCCGCGAACACCAGCACCAGCGCCGCCCCGGGCGACACGCCGACACCCGCCAGCGCGAGCAGCAACAAGGCCAGCGACATCGGCGCCACTAGCGAGCGGCGCAGGTTGTCGAACATCTTCCAGCGGTTGATGGCGCGCAGGCGCCAGCGCCACGCAGGCGTTTGAAAGGGCAGCAGGAACGGCACCAGGAAGGGCAAGAGCTGCCAGTCGCCGCGCGTCCAGCGGTGCACGCGCGAGGCGGCCACGTCGGCATGAAACGGTGCATCTTCGATCACCGTGATGTCGGTCACCGCGGCGCAGCGTGCGAGCGAGCCTTCGAGCAGATCGTGGCTCAGCACCTGGCCTTCGGGCAGCCGCCCCCCCAGCACCGCGTGAACGGCTTGCACGTCGAGCAGGCCCTTGCCGGTGAAGGTGCCCTCGCCGAACATGTCCTGGTAGACCTCGGAGCTGGCGGCGCTGTACGGGTCGATACCGCATTGGCCCGCAAACAGCCAGTGGAACAGCGTCACATCGCGCGGCGCCGGCAGCGGCGTGGCCACGCGCGGCTGCAGGATCGCGTAGCCGCTGCGCACCGCGCGGCCGCTGTCGTCGAGCTGCGGCCGGTTGTTCGGGTGGGCTGCCACGCCCACCAGGTCGCGCAGGCGGCCGGGGGGGAGTTGCGTGTCGCTGTCCAGCGTGACGACGTAGCGAGTGCCGGGTGCGATGCGCGACTCGCTCCCGAGGTCGATGAACTCGCCGCCAAGACCGCCACTACCGCCGCCGTCATCGCCGCTGGCATCGCCGGCCGCCGAGCCGGTGGCCAGCGCCGCGATCAGGCGCTCGAGCTTGCCGCGCTTGCGCTCCCAGCCGATCCAGCGTTGTTCGGTGTCGCTGAAGACGCGCTGCCGGTGCAGCAAGATGAAGCGCGGCGCAACATTCGCCACGGCATGAGCGCCGTGACCGGCGGAGACGCTTGCATCGGTGTCGGCGCTCAATCCATGAGCCCCTGGCAAGACGCCACCACCGAGGTCTTGCGGCGTCGCCGGGTAGCGAGCGTTCAACGCCTTGATCTGTCGCTGCGCTTCCGCCAGCAGCGTTGCATCGGTCGGGCACTGCGCGGTGTCGGCGTCGGCCCAGTCGGTCAGCAGCGCAAACTGAGCGTGGCGTTCGGGGTTGGCCAGGTGGTGCAGCAGCAGGCGGTGCGCCAGCGCGGTGATCGACGCGGCATCGGTCAACAGCGCCGGAATCACCACCATCACGCGGTGCTCGGCCGGGATGCCCTGGGCCAGCGCCAGCCGCGGCAGGTGGCGCGGCCGTGCCGACTCGCCGATCAACCGGTTGATGACCGCCACCACCGCCTCGGAGGCGGGGAACAGCATCAACGCCGCCATGCCGATCGACAACGCCAGCGCGGCGGCCGAGCCGTCGCTGCCGCGCACGCCGCCGGCTTGCGGGTCCAGCAGCATCCACGCCACCACGCCGAGCGTGCCCAGCAACAATGTGCCCAGGTAGGCCGGCAGCGCCACGCGACGCAGCATCGCGCGCCACGACGGCGCGAGCGCCGCCACGCCGTCCCGCAGGCCGAGTGCATGCACCAGCGCGGGCCGCCCAGGCCCGCGCAGCCAGTGGCTGGCGACCTCAGTGGCGTGCAGCGGCTTGCCTGCTCCGCTGCTCGTGGGTGGCGATGTTCCAGACCGCATCAAACCCAGCAGCGTCTGTGCCACCGCCACTTCGCTGCGCCCGCTGCGTCGTGCAAGGGTTTCGATGCCGTGCAGCGTCTGGTCGCGCGTGGCGACGTGCTCGGCCTCGAACACCTGCGAGCCAAGCATCAGTTGCATCAGCGTGCTGGTGCGCGACACGATGTCGGGCCAGTCGGCGTCGCCGATGGCGCGCAGGGACGTGACGGCGTTGCTCACGCTCAGGTTGTCGGCGGCCTGGTCGGCGGGCTGCTGCGTCTGCACGGCCGCCAGGTCGGGCAGCGCATTGCGCAGCCACGCCACGTGGTCGCGCGATCGGCCTGGCGTCGAGGTCGCGCTGCCGTCTTGCAGCCGCTGCGCCATTTGGGCCAGAAACACCCGGCCCACGCCCCGCCGATTCAACAGCGCCAGCAGTGTGTCCAGCAAGGCGGGTGGGTGCGCGGCGCCATCGGCATCGATGTCGTCGCAGACCAGGTTGGCGACCTCGCGCGCGGCCTTGTTGGTGGCCACGCGTTCGGCGAGCCGGCGCAGGTTCTCGATCAGCACCACCCGCAGCGTCGTGGGCAGCGCCCACATCTCGCTCAGGTTGAGTTCACGCGTTTCCTGGTAGGCGATCAGGAAGTGAGCCAGCAACTCTTCGTCGAACGCGCCGTCGGTGTGCGCCACGAACGCCCATGCGACGCCGTACACGCGCGGCAGCCCGGCCAGCGGTTCGTCGAGCAGCGTCGGCAGCGAGCGGAAGTAGCTGCGCGGCAGGCCTTCGTGGATCTCCTTGAGCTGCGCCTCGATGAGGTGAAAGTTGTCGAGCAGCCACTCGGCGGCCGGGCTGATGTCGTAGCCGGTCGATGCGTGCGAGCCGATGTAGCGATGCGCCTCACGCAGCGTGCGCACGTTGCTGCGCAGCCGCGGAAAGAACGCGGCCTGACGCGTTGCCGAGCGCGCTGCGCGGTGCGTCTCGCCCAGGCTGCGGCCGTGCTGCGCAAAGCGCTGCGGGCCGAAAATCTCTGAGCGGATCGGCGGTTCAACCGGGCCGCGTGCGCTGTCGAGGATGTCGCAAACGGCCCGCGGCGCAGAAGGAACCAGGCGCAGCAGCTCGTGATGCGCCATGCCGTTACGTCAGCAAAGCGGCCACACCCATCAACAATGCGACCGCCACCACCGTCGTCACGAAACGGGCCGCGAGAAACGAATTGGTTGCCTCAGCCGCACAACTGAGGGCGAACAGCCGCCCTCGCGAGCCTTGGCAGTGGTCCAGGTGATCGACGAGAGCCGACAACTCCATCGGTGATGTGTCCGCGCTGTCGCCGAACGACGCTGTGCTCCAGCACGGATGGGATAGGGCTTGGGTGTTCATGAGCCGATGCTAGGCAGGCCGCCTCATCGCGTCTGTCGGACGGCAGGCCGAGGCGTGTAGGACGCACCCTCATCGCGCCCGCCGAAGCCCGCTTGCAGTGGGGGCAATCGGAAAAAACCGAGTGTCCGCACACCGAATGCTTCGATGATGCGCGGCCTCTCCCTTTCCCTCGCCTCCGTCCACTGCCAGGAGATCCATCTTGAACCACGTTCCGCCCAAACTCCCCAAGCAGGCCGCGCGCCGCACACCACCTCCGGCCCGACAACGGTCGAAACAAGTCCCGGCTGCACCGCCCGCCCCGCAGACGTTGTCAACGGGCGTCGACCTCACCGTGCCGCAGACATCGGCCGAGCCGTTGTTGCCGCATGAGCGAGATGAAAAAGTCGGCATGACCGGCGGCATTCCGAGCGCAGTAGCACAGCAAGGCGCGCGCGACGTGAAGCGCGGCCTGCAAGACACCAGCCGCGCGCCCGAGGCCGACGCCGCCTACGCAAAGTTGAAGAAGCCTGCCCGCTGAATGCGGCGCGAGCGTGCCGCGCCGAGAATGCGGCACTTCATCAAAGCTGCGCGCCGATCAGCGAGGCGGCCCGCTCCTTCAGCTTCTCGTGCCACGGCCGCGCCAGCCACTGGGCATGGCTGATCGGGCGGGCGCGCGCAAGGTCGGCTTCGAACGTGGCGGTCTGTTGCGCTGCGAAGCCTAGGTCGAAGATGTTCAGCGTGGCCTCGTCGTTGAGCCGGAACGACCGGTTGTCGAAGTTCGTCGAGCCGACGGAGACCAGCAGGCCGTCGATGATCATCACCTTGCAATGGAACATCGTCGGTGCGTACTCGGCCACCAGCGCCCCGGCCTCCAGCAGCGGGCCCCAGCGTGCGCGAGAGGCGTTTCGTACCGTGTCGCTGTCGATGTGCTCGCCCGGCACGACGATGCGCAGCTTGACCCCGCGCCGCATGGCCGCCACCAGCGCATTGGAGGTGAGCGTGTCGGGCACGAAGTACGCGGCCGCCAGGTCAATGGTGCGTGACGCCGCGGTGACCGACAGCAGGTACATCAGCTGCATGCTCTCGCTGCCACCGCTCGGCGAGCTGCTGAAGATTTGCGCCAGCTCGTCGCCCACAAGTGCGAGCTCAGGGAAGTACGCCGGCCCGTGCAGCACGTCGCCGGTGACCTTGATCCAGTTGTCCAGAAACACCGCCTGCATCTGCGCCACGACCGGGCCCTCGACCTGGAAGTGACTGTCGCGCCAGTGCGCAGGTGACTGCGCATTGCCAGTCCACTGCGGCGCGATGCCGACGCCGCCGGTGAAGGCGATGCGGCCATCGACCACCAGCAGCTTGCGGTGCGTGCGGTTGTTCAGCCGCCCCAGTTTGGACCAATGCGGCGGATGGAACTTGCGCAGCTCCACGCCGGCGGACACCATGTTCTCGATGAAGCTGTCGGGCACCTTGGCGCTGCCGACCCAGTCGAGCAGGACATGCACCTTGACGCCGTTGCGCGAGCGCTCAGCCAATGCCTCGGCGAACTCGGCGCCGATGTCGCCGGCCCAGTAAATGTAGGTCTCGAACGTGATGGAGGTGCGCGCGCCGCGGATGGCGGTGAGCATGGCGGGGAAGATGCGGTCGCCGTTTTCCAAAGCGGTGTGGCGGTTGCCGGCGATGAACGGTGGGCCCAGCAGCACGCCCAGTTCATGCCGAAAGCGCGGGTCGTCGAGCGCGTGCACGCGTTCGATGCGTTGCTCCAGTTGCTTCTCGCCGCCGGTCAGGTTCAACGCCATGAACACCACCGCCAGCGTCATCAAGACGGTTGCCAGAGCGAGCAACACCGGGTGAGCCGAAAGTTGGTTGAACAGCGTGGACTTCATGGTCCTTCATTGTGGGCCGCGCCCGTGCAGATCGCGGCTCTCACGTCGCCCGCTGAGACGCCGACTTGGCGTGGGCTGCGTCCTACAGGAAGGGAGCGTGTCCAGGGGGACGCCGACGCGGCAATGCGGACTGGAAGCGGGCAATGCCGCCATCTACTCTCGCTGCGTCACCACACAAGCAATGCGGTGCACGTTCTTCAGAAACCACCACAACCTGAATCTGGAGCAAGCACATGAACATCATCATCTGGCTGATCGTTGGCGGCGTCATCGGTTGGCTCGCGAGCCTTCTGATGAAAACAGACGGTCAGCAAGGGCTGATCCTCAACGTCGTCGTCGGCATCGTCGGCGCCGTCATCGGCGGTTGGTTCATCTCGCCGTTGGTCGGTGCTGGGACGATCAACCAGGACAACTTCAGCGCTCCGGCACTGCTGGTGTCGTTCGTCGGTGCGGCCATCCTGCTCGGCATCGTGAACCTCGTTCGCCGCGGCAGCGTGCGCTGACGCCCGGCCCAGCCGGCGTCTGCGGTAGCCGGCTCCCTTTTCCTCCACCCTCCTTTGAAAGGACACACACCATGACCACGAACTACGTTTCCGGCGACCTCATTTCTTCCGAAAAGGTCGAAGGCACCTCCGTCTACAACTCCGGCGGCGACAAGCTCGGCTCGGTGGACGACTTGATCATCGACAAGCGCTCCGGCCAGATTCGCTACGCCGTGCTCGAGTTCGGCGGCTTCCTCGGCATGGGCACCGATCGCTACCCGCTGCCGTGGAACATGCTCAAGTACGACACCTCGAAAGAAGGCTACGTGGTGCCGATCGACAAAGCCAAGCTCGACAACGCGCCGAAGTACGCGCAAGACGAGATGCCCGAGTACACGCCCGACTACGACACGCGGGTGAACGGCTACTACGGCATGGACCGGTAAGAGCGTCGCCGCGGGCAGGGCGGCCGTGATGGGTCGTCACGCCCGCGCAATCAACTCGACAACCCTGAGGGAACCGTCATGACAAGCCCTGATGAAAAGAGGTCGGAACCCGTGGGTTGGCCTGTGTCGCGCCGAGGCATCGTTCGTGCCGGCGCGGCGGTGGCGTCTGCCCATGTCGTTGGTCAGGCTGGTGCGCAACGTCCTCCAATTGACGGGGCGGTTGCCGCTGCGCTCGTCAACCGCATGCCCAGCGAGGCGCCGCGACCGACGATGTCTTTAGTGACGCTGCGGGTCAACGGCGAGACGAAGTCGTTGAACATCGACACCCGCACCACCTTGCTCGACGCGCTTCGCGAGGGCCTGGCAATGAAGGGCAGCAAGAAAGGGTGCGACCACGGCCAGTGCGGCGCCTGCACCGTGCTGCTGGAGGGGCGGCGCATCTACGCGTGCCTGACGCTGGCTGTGATGCACGACGGTCAGGAGATCACGACGATCGAAGGCCTGGCTCGCGGCGAAGAGCAGCACCCCATGCAGGCGGCCTTTCTCAAGCACGACGGCTTCCAGTGCGGGTACTGCACGCCGGGGCAAATTTGCTCATCGATCGGTATGTTGGCCGAAGCGCGCATGGGCATGCCCAGCCACGTGACGGCCGACTTGATGGCTGCTAACGCAGCCCTGTCGGACGACGAGATTCGCGAGCGCATGAGCGGCAACCTGTGCCGCTGCAGTGCGTACCCGAACATCGTGGCCGCGATCCGCGATGTGTCGAGGGCTGCCGCATGAGGGCCTTCAGCTACGAGCGCCCCGCATCCCCAGAGGGGGCTGTCGCAGCGTCTGGCCTGGCCAAGGAAGGCGGCCGCTTCATTGCAGGCGGCACCAACTTGCTCGACCTGATGAAACTCGAAGTGGAGGTGCCGACCCATGTGATCGACATCACCCGGCTCGGGCTCGACAAGATCGAGCCCACTGCCGAGGGCGGCCTGCGCATTGGCGCGTTGGTTCGCAATTCCGACTTGGCTGCCGACCCCAACGTGCGGCGCGACTACGGCGTGCTCAGCCGCGCGCTGCTCAGCGGCGCCTCAGGGCAGTTGCGCAACAAGGCGACGACCGGCGGCAACTTGCTGCAGCGCACGCGTTGCAGCTATTTCTACGACGCCGCCAAGGCGTGCAACAAGCGTCTTCCCGGCACGGGTTGCTCGGCCCTGCAGGGCTACAACCGAATGCATGCGGTACTGGGCGCGAGCGACCAGTGCATCGCCGTGCACCCGTCGGACATGGCAGTGGCCATGCGTGTGCTGGATGCCCGTGTGGAAACGCTCGCCGCGAGCGGCGCGCGGCGCGCCATCCCGATGGCGGACTTTCATCGCCTGCCTGGGACCACGCCCCACATCGAAACCGCGTTGCAGCCCGGCGAGATGATCACAGCGGTGACGCTGCCGGCGCCGGTACCCGGCCGACATGTGTACCGCAAGGTGCGTGACCGCGCGTCTTACGCGTTTGCGCTGGTGTCTGTCGCCGCGATCGTGGGCGTCAGCAACGGCCGCTTCGCCAATGTGCGCCTGGCGTTCGGCGGTGTGGCCCACAAGCCGTGGCGCGTGGACGGCGCAGAAGCGCGTCTGCAAGGCGCCGCCGCCACCGCCGCCACCGCCAACGCGGCTGCCGATGCGGTGCTGCAAGGGGCGCGTGGCGCGGGGCACAACGATTTCAAGATGCCGCTGTTGCGCAACATGCTGCGCGCGGTGCTGACCGAAGCCTGAAGCAACCGGAACCGAGGACAGCACCATGCAGATGAACGCACCCGCACCGCGCAACGCGATCGACGAAAACCGCCAGGGCCTCATCGGCAAGCCGATCGACCGGGTCGATGGTCGGCTGAAGGTCACCGGCAAGGCGCCCTATTCGCACGAGGTGCAAGAGGGCGGGCCCGCCGCATACGGCTTCATCGTCGATGCAACCATCGCTCGCGGCGCGGTCGCGGCGATCGACACGGCGGCCGCTGAGCGAGCGCCGGGCGTGCTGCTGGTGATGACCCACAAGAACGCGCCCCGGCAAGCGCAGTGGGGTCCGTTGGACACGCCGGACCGCTACGCGCGCGCCTCGCCGCAACTGGGCAGCGATCGCGTCGAGCACTACGGGCAGGCGGTTGCGTTCGTGGTGGCGCAGACGGTCGAGCAGGCGCGTGCTGCGGCGCGCCTCGTGAACGTGCGCTACGCGCCAGAGGCCACCGAGCTCGAACTGGAGCGCCATCTCGGCCAAGCGGAGAAGCCGCCCGAGCAATTCGGTCAGAAGACCGATAGCTACGTCGGCGACTTCGACGCCGCGTTCGCTGCGGCTGCGGTGAAGGTCGATTCGCGCTACACAACGCCATTCGAAGTTCACGCGCAGATGGAGCCGCACGCGACCGTGGCGTACTGGAAGGACGGCAAGGTCACGATCCACTGCTCGGCGCAGCTTCTGAAGAGCGCGCAGAAAGCGGTCGCCAGCACGCTGCAGATCTCGCCGTCGAAGGTGCGCATCGTCAGCCGCTACATCGGCGGCGGCTTCGGCGGCAAGCTGCCGATCTATGGCGACGTGATGCTGTCGGCGATGGCCTCGCGCCAGCTCGGCCGGCCGGTGAAGACGGCGCTGACGCGCCAGCAGATGTTTCACTTCACGACCCACCGCAGCAACACCATTCAGCGCATTCGACTCGGCGCCGGCGCCGACGGCGTGCTGACGGCGATTGCCCATGAAACCTGGTCGCACAGCGCGCGCTTCGACAACTTCTTCGAGAACGCGAGCATGCAGACACGTTCGCTGTATGCCGCGCCGAATCGGCTGACGACGCACCGCTCGGTCAAGCTCGACCTGCCGATCTCCGACTCCACGCGCGCCCCCGGCGAGGCAGTGGGCATGATGGCGCTGGAGCAGGCGATCGACGAGCTGGCCGAGAAGCTCGCCATCGATCCAATCGAGCTGCGCTTGCGCAACGAGCCGGCCAAGGACCCCGAGCTGGGCGTGCCGTACTCCACGCGCAACCTCGTCGGCTGCCTCCAGGAGGGCGCCAAGCGCTTCGGTTGGGCGGCGCGCAAAGCCAAGCCGGCATCCACGACCGATGGGCGATGGTGGGTCGGGATGGGCGTGGCCGCCGCCACCCGGGGCAATCTGTTGATGCCCTCCAAGTGTCTCGTCGCGCTTGATCGCAATGGCACCCTGACCGTGCGCATGGCGATGACCGACATCGGCACCGGCAGCTACACCGTGTTCACCCAGGTCGCCGCTGAAATGCTCGGCTTGCCGATGGAGCGGGTGCGCATGGAACTGGGCGACAGCGAGTTCCCCGACACGCCCGGCTCCGGCGGCTCGTTCGGTGCGGCGAGTGCGGGCTCCGGCCTGTTCGACGCCTGCACCCAACTGCGCGCCAAGCTGGCACGCCGGTTGGGTGTCGATGTGGCTGCCGCCTCGTTCGAAGGCGGCCGCGTGTCTGGCGCCAGCCGCTCCGACTCGCTCGCCGCACTCGCAGGCGCCGTCGGGCTGGAGGCCACCGGCGAGGTCAAGCCGGGAACGATGGCCAAACAGTACTCCCAACAAGCCTACGGCGCGCACTTTGCCGAAGTCGGCGTCAACATGGACAGCGGTGAAGTCAAGCTCAGGCGCATGCTCGGCGTGTTCGCGGCCGGGCGGATCCTGAACGACAAGATGGCGCGCAGCCAGGCGACCGGCGCGATGATCTGGGGTGTGGGCTCGGCGCTGTTCGAAGACGCTGTGCTCGACCCGCGTTTCGGTTGTTTCGTCAACAACGACCTGGCGGGCTACCACGTGCCGTGTCACGCCGACATACCGGCTGTCGAGGCGCACTTCCTGCAGGAGGTCGACGACAAGACCAACCCCCTGAAGATCAAGGGCGTGGGCGAGCTCGGCGTGTGCGGCGCAGGCGGTGCGGTGGCCAACGCCGTCTACAACGCCTGCGGTGTGCGCGTGCGCGACTTCCCCATCACGCTGGACAAGCTGTTGAGCGGCGTCGGCCGGCTGACAGGGGAATGACCCTCGGGCCGCGTCAGTGGTGGATGCTCGTGAAGGCAGCCGTGGCGGCCTGGGTCGACGACCACGCGTCCAGCATGGGGGCCGCCTTGGCCTACTACACCGTGTTCTCGCTGGCGCCGCTGTTGCTGATCGTGATCGGCGTGGCCGGCATGGTGTTCGGTGCGGATGCGGCGCGCGGCGAAATCTTCGGCCAGCTGCGCGGCTTGATGGGCGCCGACGCTGCGCTCGCGATTCAGGGTGTTCTCGAGAGCGTCTCAAAGCCTTCCACCAGCGTCTCGGCCGCCGTCGTTGGCACGGCCGTTCTGCTGGTGGGCGCCACCACGGTGTTCGTCGAGCTGCAGGATGCGCTGGACCGCATCTGGCGGGCGCCGGCGCGCGCCAAGGCGGCGGGCTGGTTCGAGTTGCTGCGCTCGCGCGTGCTGTCGTTCGGGCTGATTCTGGGCCTGGCGTTCCTGCTGATGGTGTCGCTCGTGTTCGGCGCGGTGATGGCGGCTCTGGGCCGGTGGTGGAGCGGCTACTTCGGAGGCTGGCAATTGCTGGCGCAGGGGGTCAACGCGCTGCTGAGCCTGGTTCTGACGACGGCGGTGTTCGCGTTCATCTACAAGCTCATGCCCCGAGTTCGCGTGCATTGGCGTGACGTGTGGTTGGGCGCCGCTGTCACCGCCGTGCTGTTCACGCTCGGCAAGACGCTCATCGGGCTGTACATCGGCAACGCCGGGATCGCGTCCGGCTTCGGCGCGGCCGGCTCGATCGTGGTGATCCTGGTATGGGTTTACTACTCGGCGCAGATCTTTCTGCTCGGCGCCGAGTTCACCTGGGTCTATGCACGGTCGTTCGGGTCGATGCGAGACCTGGCGACGGCCAACGACAAAACCATCGAGAAAGAAGGCACACGATGACTGAGATGCGAGCCCACCTGGGCCCTGTGGATGACGCTCGGGTCGACCTCACCGAAGACCGCGATCTTCGGTACTGGACCACGCGCTTCGGCTGCACGCCGACGCAACTGATCCTGGCGCTGCAGCGCGTCGGCGTGGCTGCGGTCGACGTCGCCCGCCACCTGGCCACCGACTGCCCGCGCCGGAGCTTGCCATGAGCATCAGCGGAACTCCCACACGCGCAGGTGCGCCGCCATGAACCGCTACGTTGCGGGGTACCTCGCCGCCGCTGCGGTGATGGTGGTGGTCGACATGCTGTGGCTGGGCGTGATTGCCAAGTCGACCTATCAGCAAGCGATCGGCCACCTGATGGCCGACAAACCAAACGTCTCTGCAGCGGTGGTCTTCTACGTGCTGTACACGCTCGGCCTCATGGTGTTTGTGCTCGGCCCGCTGGCCGCCGAACCGTCGTGGGGCAGAACGTTGCTGATGGGGGCGCTGTTCGGCTTCTTTGCCTATGCCACCTATGACCTCAGCAATTTTGCGACGCTGAAGGGCTGGCCCCTGCGACTGGTCATCATCGACATGGCTTGGGGTTCACTGCTGAGCGCCATGGCGGTCGGCGCAGGCAAGGCCGCGATGAACTGGGCGGCTGGGCGTTGAATTCGCCATGCGACGCAGGGTGGCGAGGCGTCGTGAATGCACCGAATGCGGCGATGGGCAATGGTCGCGAAGGTGCTGGCTGCTCTAAGCTCGTGGGATGAACCACCTCAGCCGCCCGAAGCTCTCTGTACTGGTCGCGCTCGTGTCCGGCGTCGCATTGCTCACGGCAACAGGCTGTGCTGCATGGCGCGTTGGTCAAGCGGCGGAGCTGGCGCGCCGCAGCGAGCCCTGGCAGCAGTTCCCTTCCGGCGCGGCATTGCGCATGCTCGTCGTCGGGGACAGCACGGCAGTCGGAACCGGCGCGACCGCGGCCGATCGCAGCCTGGCTGGCTTGCTGGGCCGATCACACCCGAGGTTGCTGATAGAAAATCGAGCCAAGGACGGCGCGAATTGGGCCGATGTGGCCCGCCAACTCGAAGGCAGTGAGCGCTTCGACATCGTCCTCGTGCAGGCGGGAGGCAATGATGTGATCCGGCTCACCGACACGGACACACTGCGCTCGATTGTCCAGCGCACCGTCGATCTTGCTCGCGACCGCGCCGACACAGTGCTGCTGATGCCGGCTGGGAACGTCGGCAATGCTCCGTTCTTCTATCCGCCGCTGTCGTGGTTGATGACTCACCGGTCGCGCCAACTGCAATCAATCGTTGCGGACGCGGCAGCGCGCAGCGGAGCCATCCATGTCAAGCTCTTCCATGAACGGGAGTCGGACCCTTTCGTGATCGACAAGTCGCTGAACGCCAGCGACGGATTGCATCCGAGTGACTCAGGCTACCGGGCCTGGCTGGAGGAACTGACGAAGCAAGCTGCGCTGTCTGAGCGCCTGAAACCAGCCCAGGGGCAATGAGATCCGCGGGCTAGAAGATCCGCGGGCTAGATTCGCCCTGCTTGCGTGTCCTCGGCTTGCTCCAGGGGCGTGCGCCAAGCAGAGGTCGGCTCCGACTCCGCACGCGCTTGTACGCGCAACCTCGCCTGAGCCTTGAGCGCGCGTCGCAGCAGCCAAGCGCACACGACCGCCCAAAACGCGGTGATGACAACATACGGCCAGAGCTCGGTGCTTTCGATCATGGTTCGCTCCCGCAGAAGTGGCCTGCACGTCAATGCTGATCGCGGGCCGCAGGCCTTCAGCTCGTCGATGCACAGTCCGTCCAGAATGCACCCGCGATGAAATCTCGTGCGTAGGAGAGCAGCCCAGCGGCGCGTCAGCGCCTGCCGCTGCCTGCGCCATACCGCCGCTTGGCCCGTTTCTCCTTCAAACGCGAGGCGGGTCGCTTTCCCGCGCGGGGTGCCGGTGCTTGGCGACTGCCTTGATGAACGACGCCGCCGCAGCGGCCGCGTTCGCCCCCTTGGCCAGCACGATGCCTGGGTCGGCGTCGCCCGAGGCCAATGTGGTGGCGATGCCGGCCTGGTCGAGCAGGGCCTTTGAGGCGCCGAGCGCAAGGATCGACTTGCCGTGCCGGTACTGCAGGTGGACGAAGTCCATCGCCTGGGCATCGCTTGCCAGCAGCGCGACGCCCGCTTCGCCGTCGGGCAGCACCACCGCGTCGAACAGCACTGGCGCAGCGTTCTCGAAAGAGGCCGTCGCCTCCACCGCCGGGCCGCCGGCCGTCTTGACGGCGCCGATGCGCGGCGCCACCACCTTGGCCACCGCGCCGGCTTCCTGCAACGCCGCCTGCAGCAGCGCGATGGACGTGCCGTCCACCCCGTCGGCCGCCAAGAGGGCCACGCAGCGCGTGCGGATGCCGCCGTCGCCCGGCAGCGCGGTGAGCGACAGCGCGGGCGAGCGGCGCACCTCCGGCGTCGGCGGGCGAGGCAGTGCGCGTGGCAGCGCGGCCGGCAGCGCCATGCCCAGGCCCTCGGCCACCTGGCTCGCCAGCGCCTCCGACACATTGAGCAACGACGCCACCATGCGCTCGCGAATCGCCGGCACGGTGAGCTTGCTCAACTCGAAGCGGAAGGCCGCTGCGATGTGCGCCTGTTCGAACGGCGTCTGGCTGTCGTAGAACAGCGTGGCCTGCGTGTAGTGGTCGGCAAACTTCTCCGGCTTGCCGCGCACCTTGTCTTGTTCCACCGGCTGCGGGAACGATACGAACCCGGCCGAACCGGCCTGGAACGGGCACCCGCCGCCGAGCGAGTTGGGCTCGTAGGCCACGCGCCCGCGGTGGATGGTTTGGCGGTGACTGCCGTCGCGTTGGTTGTTGTGCACCGGCGCGAGCGGCGCGTTGATCGGGATCTCGTGGAAGTTTGCGCCGCCCAGCCGCGTGATCTGCGTGTCGATGTACGAGTGGATGCGGCCCGCCAGCAGCGGGTCGTTGCTGAAGTCGATGCCCGGCACCACGTGCGCGGTGCAGAACGCCACCTGCTCGGTCTCGGCGAAGAAGTTGTCGGGGTTGCGGTCGAGCACCATGCGGCCCACCGGGCGCACCGGCACCAGCTCTTCCGGGATCAGCTTGGTCGCGTCGAGGATGTCGAAGCTGAAGCCTTCGGCCTGCGCCTCGGTGAACACCTGGAAGCCGAGTTCCCACTCGGGGTACTCGCCCGACTCGATCGCCTCCCACAGGTCGCGGCGGTGGAAGTCGTGGTCGGCGCCAGCGATCTTCACCGCCTCGTCCCACACCAGCGAGTGCGTGCCCAGCATCGGCTTCCAGTGGAACTTGACGAACTGCGATTCGCCCGCCGCGTTGACGAGCCGGAAGCTGTGCACGCCGAAGCCCTGCATCATGCGCAGGCTGCGCGGGATCGCGCGGTCCGACATCGCCCACATCAGCGTGTGCGTCGTCTCCGGGCTGAGCGAGGCGAAGTCCCAGAACGTGTCGTGCGCCGAGCCGGCCTGCGGCATGCCGTGGTGCGGCTCGGGCTTGACGGCGTGGATCAGGTCGGGGAACTTCATCGCATCCTGGATGAAGAACACCGGCACGTTGTTGCCCACCAGGTCCCAGTTGCCTTCGTCGGTGTAGAACTTGACGGCGAAGCCGCGGATGTCGCGCGCTGTGTCCACCGAGCCGCGCTCGCCGGCAACGGTTGAAAACCGCACGAACACCGGCGTGCGCTTGCCTGCGGCGGCGAACGGCGCGGCGCGGGTGAGATCGGTCAACGCCTCGTAAGCCTCGAAGTACCCGTGCGCCGCCGAGCCGCGCGCGTGCACGATGCGCTCGGGGATGCGCTCGTGGTCGAAGTGCGTGAGCTTCTCGCGCAGGATGAAGTCTTCGAGCAGCGCAGGCCCGCGCAGGCCGGCCTTCAGCGAGTTCTGGTTGTCGGCGATCGGCACGCCGTGGTTGGTGGTCAGGCGCTGGCCGCCGCCGTCGCTCCGCACTCGGTCCAGCGCACCGCCGGGGCCGCTTTTGTCGGACGGGTTGCTTTCGCTCAGCGTGCTCGCGGTGACGGTGGCCGAACGCGGCGTGGACATCGGCCCCTCAGGCGGCGCGAGCGCGTTGTCGTGGCCGAATTCGAGCGCCTTGATGCTGTTGTACGGCATGGCCGCCACCAGGGCCTGCGTGTCGGCGGCCTGTTCGGCGCGCCGGTCCGCGCCAGACGGCGCAGCTTGCGCGGAGCGAGCCGACGCTTTGCGCGCCGGCATCTTGAGGGTGGGTTTGGAGGTGGCTTTGGTCATGGCGCACTGTCGCGCTCCAGCGCGAGCACCGTTGTAGGACGGCCCGCCGAGTGGGCCGCGGACGGTGCCGCGCCGCTTGCCTCTCATGGCTGGTCAGTTCGCTACCGCACAAACACTGCCGGCCTTGCTGCCTATACTCGATCGAGGTGCAGGCCATCGTTGCAGCGTCTCGACGAAGGCGCTGCGCCCCACCGCACTCCGGAGTCCATCGATCGCCACTTCAACCGAACCACGGCAGAACCACCTGCTTGCTGCACTGCCCAAGGCGGTGTGGAACGCGTGGCTGCCGCAACTCGAATCGGTGGACCTGCCGCTCGGGCAGGTGCTGTACGAGTCGGGCGGCACGCTCAGCCATGTGTACTTTCCCACCACGGCCATCGTCTCGCTGCTGTACGTGATGGAGAACGGCGCCTCGGCCGAGATCGCGGTGGTCGGCAACGAGGGCCTGGTGGGCGTGTCGCTGTTCTTGGGGGCGGGGCCCACCCCCGCCCGGGCGGTGGTGCAGAGCGCGGGCCCGGCTTCCGGCTGGCCGCTGCCGTGATGAAGGCCGAGTTCGACCGCGCCGGCCCGGTGCTGCACGGTGCAGCACC
>LGRD01000015.1 GCA_001263235.1 Methylibium sp. NZG
CTCGCCGACCCGTGGCGTGCGCTCGACGGGCGATACGCGCGCTCGGCCGCTGCGCTCGGCGCCGGCCCGTGGGCGGTGCTGCTGCGCGTGCGGCTGCCGCTGCTGCTGCGGCCGGCGCTGGTGGCGTTTGCCGTCGGCGTTGCTGTCAGCGTGGGTCAGTACCTGCCGACGCTTTTCGCCGGCGCGGGCCGCGTGGCGACGCTGACGACCGAGGCGGTAACGCTGTCGTCGGGCGCCGACCGGCGAATCCTCGGCGTGTTCACGTTCTTGCAGGCGCTGCTGCCGCTGGCGGTCTATGTCGCAGCCACAACGCTTCCCGGCCTCGTGTTCCGCCATCGAAAGGGCATGCTGTGACGGGCGCTGCGGGATCGATGGAGCTGCGCGACGTTTGCATCCGATTGCCGGGCCGATCGTTGATCGAAGGCTTGTCGATCACCGTGCCACCCGGGGAGGTGCTCACCGTGATGGGCGCCAGCGGCTCGGGCAAGTCCAGCCTGCTCGCTTTCATCGGCGGTTTTCTGAATGCGCCGTTCTCGGCCACCGGTGAGGTCGTGCTCGCCGGCCGGCACCTCGCCGGCATGCCTGCGCACGAGCGACGCGTCGGCATCCTGTTCCAGGACGACCTGCTGTTCCCGCACCTGTCGGTCGCCGGCAACCTGATGTTCGGCTTGCCTGCCAGCGTGACCGGTCGCGCGGCTCGCCTTCAAACGGTCGAGCAAGCGCTGATCGACACCGACCTCGCCGGCTTTGCCACGCGCGACCCGGCCACGCTGTCGGGCGGCCAGCGCGCGCGGGTGGCCTTGCTGCGAACGCTGCTGTCCCAGCCGCAGGCGCTGCTGCTCGACGAGCCCTTCGGCAAGCTCGACGCGGCCTTGCGCGACGACTTCCGTCGCTTCGTGTTCGGCTTCGCGCGGCACGCGGGCGTGCCCACGGTGCTGGTCACACACGACGCGGCCGATGCGGCGGCGGCCGGTGGGCCGGTCGTGTCGCTCGATTGACTGGGCGTTCGGGGAGGACGGGCGCCCGGAGCGTCATGCGCTCGGTGAGCCTCGTCCGCGCTCCGTCAGCTCGACACGCGCCGGCCCTGTGCATCGACGACAGGCTCGCCGTCTTCCTTGGCGAACGGCGCCAACTGCTTCGACGGCAGGATGTCGAGCACCACCTCCGACGGGCGGCACAGGCGCGTGCCGATCGACGTCACCACGATCGGGCGGTCCATCAGAATCGGGTGCGCGACCATGAAGTCGATGAGTTCATCGTCGCTCCACTTCGGGTCGTCCAGCGCGAGCTCGTCGAACGGCGTGCCCTTGCGCCGCAGCACGCTGCGCACCGGCGTGCCCAGCGCGGCGATCAGCTCGACCAGCCGGGCGCGGCCGGGCGGCGTCTTCAAGTACTCGACGATCACCGGCTCGACGCCGCTGTTGCGGATGAGTGCGAGCGTGTTGCGCGAGGTGCCGCAGGCAGGGTTGTGATAAATCGTGATGGTGGGTTGGCGCATGTCGTGCATTTCGTGCGGGCCTGTCAGACAGGGCTGTCAGACAGGCCTGTCAGGGAGGTGGCCCCAGGCTTCGGTGGATCAACAGGCCGATGCTCGCACCGACAAGTTGCGCCAATATGAACCCTGGCACGCTAAGGGGTGCTATGCCGGCAAAGCTGTCGCTGAACATGCGGCCGAACGCCGCCGCCGGGTTGGCGAACGAGGTCGACGCGGTGAACCAGTACGCCGCGCCGATGTAGGCCGCCACCATCGCCGACGCCCGGCCGGCGGGCGCGCGCAGGATCACCAACAGCAAGCCGGCGGTGGCCACCGCCTCGGCGATCCACTGCCCGGCGCCAGCGCGCACCTTGATTGAAAACTGCAGGATAGCCATGTCGAACATCGCGTGCGCGAGCCACGCGCCGAGCATCGCGCCGACGAGTTGTGCGGCGATGTAGGGCGCCAGCGCGGCCGGTGCCAAGGTGCCGCGAAGCGCCATCACGGCGCTGACGGCCGGGTTGAAGTGGGCCCCGCTGACCGGGCCGAACACCTCGATCAGCACATAAAGCCCACCCACCGTGGCCAGCGTGTTGGCCAGCAGCGCGATGGCCATGTTGCCGCCCGACAGCCGCTCGGCCATGATCCCCGAGCCGACGACGACGGCGAGCAACAGGGCCGTGCCGAGCAGTTCGGCCAGCAGCCGGCGCGCCAGGGATGGCATGTCGTCAGCGCTGCGCCGCACAGCAAGACGGGCTGAACATGGACGTCAGCTGCTGCCAGTAGGAGCGCGCAGCCGGGTAGCGCCCACCGTCATCGAACAGACCGATGGCAATGAGCGATGTGTCGGCGCCCGCCGGTTTGTAGGTGCCGAACACATGGTCCCAGACCAACAGCGAACTGCCGAAGTTCGAGTGCGCCTCGTGGGTGGCGCTGGAGTGGTGCCAGCGGTGCACCTCGTTGCTGCTGAACACCCGGTTGAGGCAGCCGCTGCGAAGGTCGATGTTGGCGTGCTGCAAGATCAGCACCGGCTGCGTGATGGCCAGGCAAGCGAGGAGCACATCGGCCGGCGCGCCGAGCCACAGCAGCGGCAGCGTGCCGAGCGCCTGGTTGATGGCCCGGTTCAGCGGGTGGAAACGGAACCCGTTGAGCAAATACAGGCGCTGGCTGCTGTGGTGCATCGCATGCAGCCACCACAGGCGCCGGTCGGCGTGATGCCAGCGGTGCGATGCGTACGCTGCCAGCTCCAACCAGAGCAAGGCCAGGACCACCTGCAGCCCGAACGGCAGGTCTGCGCCGAACAGTGCGGGGTTCGGCTCAGCGCTGGCCCAGAGCAACGCGACGACCAGCACCGGCATGACCGCCTTGAGCAATGGATCGACCAGGCCGAGCAACACGGCCGTGCTGACGACGTCGGTGGCGGTGTCGCCCGCCGGTTCGTTCCAGGCCTTGCGGAACGGCGCGACCCTTTCGAGCACCGCGGCCGCGACCAGCACGACACCCCCGGCTGCCAGCACCACCGCTTCAAGCGGGCCGCCGAGGGCGCGAGCCACCGCAAAGGCCGCCACGCTGCCCACGACAGACGCGAGCATGAACCAGCGGGTGACAAGCAACTTCATCGCGTGTGGCATGCGAGTCAGCGCGTGCCGATGTGCTTAACCTCGCGCAGCACGCTCAGCCGGTCCAGGCCATCCATCGGGAGCGCAAGCATCAGCTCGATGCGCCGTTTCAGCGTGACGGCGGTGTCCATGAAGGCACGCGCCTTGTCTTCGTCGTTGCCCTCGACGGCCGCCGGGTCGGGCACGCCCCAGTGGGCGCTCATCGGCTGGCCGGGCCATACCGGGCACACCTCGCCGGCCGCGTTGTCGCAGACGGTGAAGACGAAATCGAGCGTCGGCGCCCCCGGCTGCGCGAACTCGTCCCAGTTCTTGCTTCGAAAGCCGTCGGTCGGCACGCGCAGCGTCTCCAGGGTGGTGAGCGCAAACGGATTGACCCGACCGTTGGGGTGGCTTCCGGCGGAGAACGCCCTAAAGCGCGCGCCG
Source organism: Methylibium sp. NZG (assembly GCA_001263235.1). Classification (GTDB taxonomy): domain Bacteria; phylum Pseudomonadota; class Gammaproteobacteria; order Burkholderiales; family Burkholderiaceae_C; genus LGRD01. Next base: position 3,517 of record LGRD01000015.1, read on the forward strand.
CCCAAGTGGTTGAGCAGCCCCTCGGCGAGGATCGAGCGGGCCGAGTTGCCGGTGCAGACGAACAGCACGTTGTGAATCTTGTCGCTCATGGTCGGGCGCTCAGCAGCAGGACGTGGCGGGTTTGGCAGGCGCACCGATCACCGGGATGCCGACGGCCTTGCCGCGTGGGGCCGCGACGGCCGCCTCGGCCACCTCGCCCACCTCACGCTCATGAAACACCGGGATGTCGCCCAGCGTGTGGAAGTGCTCCCAGGCGATGCCCTGCGGGTCGGCGACCCAGTGCTTCTCGCTGCGCGCGTAGCAGCAGGTGGTCGCACCTTCGTCGAGCAGGGCCATGTCGGCCGCCTGCGCACGGGCCTTCAGCGCGGCGAGTTCTTCGGCGTCGTCGGTCTGGATGCCCAGGTGGTCGATGCCGGGCCGGCTGCCCCGGGTGGAGATGGCGAAGTTGACCGGCGGGTCCTGCAGCATCCACTTGGCGTAGTCGCTCTCCGAGCGCGCCGGCTCGGCAGCGAACAACCTGGAATAGAAGCCGATGCTCCGGGCGAGGTCGTCGACGTGCAGGTGGACATGAAAGCGCTTCATCGGGGGTCCTTTCAACAAGTGGCGCAACTGGCCGCTGCAGTGGTGGCTGCCGGCAGACAGGCCTGCCCTTGGCAGCAGTGGTCGGTGAGGTAGGCAAGCAAGCCGTTCATGCGCTCGAACGACGCGCGGTAGATGAGGTTGCGCCCGTCGCGCTGCTGCGAAACGAGCGCGGCATGCAACAGCTCTTTCAAGTGAAACGACAGCGTGGAGGCCGGCACGCCCAGCGCGTCGGCCAGGCGGCCCGGCGTCATGCCCTGCGGCCCGGCGACCACCAGCGCTCGGAACACCTGCAGCCGGGCCGGCTGGGCCAGCGCGGCGAGGGATTGAACGGCTTCGCTTTCTTCCATGTTTCTATTTTTATAGAAACGTAGAAATCTTGTCAAGCCCGAGCGTCTCGTCCTGGCGCATGGAGCGCGCAGCGGTGTCTGTGCCATGCTCGCCAGCATGATCCCCTTGCACCGTTGTCCATGAGCACCCTGCCCAATACGGTCCCGCACCCGCCCTGCGCGCCCTGACGCACCATGGTCCCCTGGCTCCGCCACGCCGACGACCCGCTGCCCGACACGCGCAGCGCCTTGCCGCCGGGCTCCGATGCACCGGGCCTTCTGGCCGCCGGCGGCGAGCTCACGTCGCAGCGCCTGACCGAGGCCTACAGCCACGGCGTGTTCCCCTGGTACAGCGGCGACCAGCCTGTGCTGTGGTGGTCGCCCGACCCTCGCATGGTGCTGATGACAGCCGAGTTCAAGCTCTCGCGTTCGCTGCGCAAGACCGTCGCGCGGTTTGCACGAAGCAGCGGCTGCGAATTGCGCATCGACAGCGCGTTCGCGCGCGTGATCGGCGCTTGCGCCGCGACGCCCCGCGACGGCCAGGATGGCACCTGGATCGTGCCCGAGATGACCGACGCCTACCGTGCCTGGCACGCGCTCGGCCGCGTGCACAGCTTCGAGACGTGGATCGACGGCGAACTCGCCGGCGGCCTGTACGGCGTGAGCCTGGGCCGTATGTTCTTCGGCGAATCGATGTTCTCGCACCGCACCGACGCCTCCAAGATCGCGCTGGCCGCACTGGTGTGCTTTTGCCGCGAACACGCCGTGCCGATGATCGACTGCCAGCAGCGCACCGGCCACCTGGCGTCGCTGGGCGGGCGTGAGCTGCCGCGCACCGAGTTCGAACGCCGCCTCACCCCTCGCTTGAAGGAGCCTCCGATCGTCGATTGGACCTATGATCCTGCGTGGTGGCGCCACCTCGGCATCGGTGGCCCGCAACCAGAGGACCCTGCGGCACGTTAGGACCGGCACCCGTGACCCACCCCAAAGAGCTCCCCCTCGCGTCACTGCAGTTCTACGCCACGGCGCCCTACCCGTGCAGTTATCTCGACGGCCGGATGGCGCGCTCGCAGGTCGCCACCCCCAGCCACCTGATCCACGCCGACGCCTACTCGGGGCTGGTCGCCAACGGCTTCCGGCGCAGCGGCATGTTCACCTACCGCCCCTATTGCGACGGCTGCCAGGCCTGCGTGCCGCTGCGTGTGCCGGTCAAGACCTTCACCCCCACGCGCAGCCAGAAGCGCGCCTGGAAGGCGCACACCACGCTGCAGGCGCGCGTGCTGCGCCTGTGCTTCGTGCCCGAGCACTACCAGCTCTACCTGCGCTACCAGGCCGGCCGCCACAGCGGCGGCGGCATGGACCACGACAGCATCGACCAGTACACCCAGTTCTTGCTGCAAAGCCGCGTCAACTCGCGGCTGGTGGAGTTTCGCGAGCCGTTCAACGCCGACGACCTGTCCGACAAGCGACCCGGGCCGCTCAAGATGGTGTCGATCCTCGACGTCCTCAACGACGGCCTGTCGGCGGTGTACACCTTCTACGAGCCCGAGCCGCGCACCAGCTACGGCACCTACAACGTGCTGTGGCAAATCGAGCAGACGAAGGCGCTGAAGCTGCCGCACCTGTACCTCGGCTACTGGATCGCCGGCAGCGAGAAGATGACCTACAAGGCGCAGTTCCAGCCCAACGAGCGGCTGGTGGGCGGCCAGTGGCAGCCGGCGCAGGCAAGCACCACCCAACCCTGATCGCGCCGAAACGGCGCAGGGTTTCCGCCCATACCCACGCGGCGACGCGGCACAAAGAATCGCCTCCAGCCTCAACGGTTGCGCGCGCTGCGCGCGGCCGATTCGGGTCCACAGCTTTTCGGAGACAAACATGACGCTTCACTTCTTCACGCTCGCCGCGCGGGCCGCCCTGTCGTCGGTGGCTGCCGCAGCCGCGCTTCTTGCCACCGGCGTGCAGGCCCAAGAGACCTTCAAGGTCGGCATCGTGAGCTTCCTCTCCGGCCAGGCGGCCGAGAGCTTCGGCATCCCGGCGGTGAACGGCGCCAAGGTCGTGATCGAGGCCTTCAACAAGGGCGAGGCACCGGCGCCCTACAACAGGGCCGGCTTCGGCGGCATGAAGATCGAGCCGGTCTACGTCGACGAGAACGGCGGCGCCACCAAGCAGGTGCAGGAGTTGCGCAACCTCTACGACCGCGAGAACGTCGACGCGGTGGTCGGCTACGTCGGCTCGGGCGACTGCCTGGCGGTGGCGCCGGTGGCCGAGGAGATGAAGAAGTTCCTGATCCTGTACGACTGCGGCACGCCGCGCATCTTCGAGGACGGCAAGTACAACTACGTCTTCCGCACCGCCTCGCACGCGACGATGGACAACGTGGCGCTGGCACGCTACCTGAAGGCGCGCAACATCAAGGCCGACACCTTCAACCTGATCAACCAGGACTACGCCTGGGGCCAGGACTCGCGCAAGGACTTCACGCTGTCGATGGAGAAGCTCTACCCCGGCTCCAAGGTCGGCGAAGACCTGCTGCCCAAGTTCGGCGCCGGCCAGTACGGCACCGAGATTTCGGCACTGATGGCCAAGCCGGCCGACGTGACGCACTCCAGCCTGTGGGGCGGCGACCTGCAGGCCTTGGTGCTGCAGGGCGCGCCGCGCGGCTTGTTCAAGCGCTCGCAGTTCGTGCTGTCGGCCGGCGACCACGTGCTGCCGGGCCTGGGCGACAAGATGCCCGACGGCGTGATCCTCGGCGCGCGCGGCGCGTATGGCCTGCTGTCGCCGAAGTCGGCGTTGAACGACTGGTGGTGGGGTATCTACCAGAAGGCCTACACCGTCTACCCGGTGCAAGCGCCGAACCGCATGCTGCAGGCGCTGCTGGGCCTGAAGCTCGCGGTCGAGAAGGCAATGGCCGCCAACGGCGGCAAGAAGCCCACCGCCGAACAACTCGCTGCTGCGCTGCGCGGCTCGGAATGGGACACGCCCGCCGGCAAGGTGCGCATGGCGCTCGGCGGCGGCCACCAGGCCGTGCAGGACGCCGCCATCGGCAAGACCCGCTATGACGCCGCGAAGAAGATGGTGATGCTCGACGACATCCAGCGCTTCCCGGCCGACTGCGTCAACCCGCCGGCGAACATGAAGTCAGAGGACTGGATCAAGGCCGGATTTCCAGGCGCGAAGTGCAACTGATCCGGTATTGGGCGCCGAGTAACCGGGCGCTCATCGGGCGGGCCAAGCGCCGGGCCGCTCCGTGGGCCGCGAAGGGGCCCACTTCGTGGACCTCGGCGGCCCGCATCCCAAGGGCCACGAAGGGGCCCCTGAGCGGCCTTGCGGATCGGCGAATGGTCCCATTCGACGAGGGGCCCCATTGAGCACCGCGCTGACCATCCTGATCGACGGCCTGACGTACGCGTCGTGGCTGTTCATCGTCGCGCTCGGGCTGACGCTGGTGTTCGGCGTGCTCAAGATCCTGAACATCGCGCACGGCAGTTTTTACGCGCTGGGCGCGTATGCCGCGGCGAGCTTCGTCGCGTGGTTCGCGTCGATGCAGCTCGCGCCGGCGTGGTCGATCGTCGCGATGCTGCTGGCGGCGGTGGCGGTGGCCGCGCTGGTGGCGCCGCTCACCGAACGCGGCCTGCTGCGCTTCTTCTACGGCCGCGACGAGGTGCTGCTGGTGCTCGTCACCTACGCGCTGTTCCTGATTCTGGAGGACGTGACCAAGCTCGTCTGGGGCGCCAACCCGTACTACGTGTCGGCGCCGTACAGCCTGTTCGGCAATGTCGAGATCGGCACGCAGGTGTACGTGGGCTACGACTTCGTCCTCGTCGCGCTCGCAGTCGTCATCGGCGTGGCGGTGTGGTGGGGGCTCAACCGCACGCGCCAGGGCAAGATCGTGCTGGCAGTGATCCACAGCGAAGAGGTGGCCGCCAGCATGGGCGTGAACGTCTCGCGCGTGTACATGCTGGCGTTCGCGCTGGGCATCTTCCTCGCGGCCATCGGTGGGGCGTTCACGGCGCCGATGATCTCGGTGCAACCGGGCGTGTCGGTGGGGGTGATCATCGTGTCGTTCGCGGTGGTCATCATCGGCGGGCTGGGCAGCATCCAGGGCGCGGCCATCGGCGCGCTGATCGTCGGCCTGGCGCGTTCGTTCGCGGTGCACGTGGTGCCGGTGGCCGAGCTGTTCTCGATCTACATCGTGATGGCTGTGGTGCTGATGTTCCGGCCCGAAGGCCTGTTCCAGCGCGTGCAGGCAAGAAAGATCTGATGACCCACCACCGAAGCGGCTACGCCGCTCCCCCCGAACCGGAACGGGCCACTTCGTCGCCCGTGGGGGGCGCCGCCAGCGGCCCGGCAGAGCCGGTTCCGCGGCGTCCGCTTGATGCGTCGGCCCCAGCCGCTTCGGCTTCGGGCAAGCGCTTCCTGCTCGCAGGCGTGGCGTTCACCGCGCTGCTCGTCGTCGCCGGGCTGTTCATGCCCAAATGGCTGACCTTCCTGATCACGATGGCCGCCTCGCACGGCCTGGTGTCGCTGGGCATCGTGCTGCTGATGCGCGGCGGCGTGGTGTCGTTCGGGCAGGGGCTGGTGTTCGCTGTGGGCGGCTACGCTGCGGCGCTGTCGTACAACAAGCTCGGCATCACCGACGCGGTCGGGCTGGCGCTGCTCGGCGGGGCGGCGGCCACGCTGGTGGCCGCGCCGTTCGCGCCGCTGCTGTCGCGCTACCGCGGCATCTTCTTTGCCATGCTCACGCTGGCGCTGTCGATGGTCACCTACGGCGTGCTCGTCAAGACCGAGGCGCTGGGCGGCTCCGACGGCTTCAACATGGGCCGACCCACCCTGTTCGGCCAAAAGCTGCCCGACGCGCGCGTTGGCTACGTGCTCTACACCGTGACGGTCGTCTTTGCGGCCACGCTCGCGCTGCTGGCGCGCGTGTACTTCGACTCGACGCGTGGGCTCATCACACTGGCTGTGCGCGAGAACGAGCTGCGCGTCGAATACCTCGGCGGCTCGGTTCGCCGTGCGATGGCGATCAACTTCGTGCTCGCGGCGTTTGCCGGTGGTTCGGGCGGGGCGCTCACCGTCATGTCGCTGGGCCACATCGACCCCAACTTCAGCTTCTGGACGACGTCGGGCGAGTTCGTCTTCGTCGCGATCCTGGCCGGCTGGCAGAGCGTGCTGGCGGTGTTCGTCGCGTCCACGGTGCTCGAGGTGGTGCGGTCGTTTTCGAGCCTGTACTTCCCCAACACCTGGCAGCTCGCGCTCGGGCTGTTCCTGCTGTTCGTGATCCGCTTCCTGCCGCGCGGCATCGGCTCATTGTGGTTCGACCGTGCGTGGTTCAGGCGGCTCGGGGGTGGCAAGTGAGCGCGCCGGTGCTGCTGCGCGCCACGGGCGTGGGCAAACGCTTCGGCGCGGTCGTCGCGGCGGCCGACATCACACTGGCCATCACGGTCGGCCAGCGCGTCAGCCTCATCGGCAGCAACGGTGCCGGCAAGACGACCTTCGTCAACATGATCACCGGCTACCTGAAACCCGACGAGGGCAGCATCGTGCTCGACGAGCGCGACATCACGGCGCTGTCGCCCCGCGCGATCACGCGGCTGGGCGTGGCGCGTTCGTTCCAGATTCCGCAGCTCTGCGCAGACTTGACGGTGCTCGACAACATGCTCGTCGCCACCGCCTGCCACGGCCAGACGCTCTCTTTCTGGCAGCCCGCTCGCACGCCCGCCGCCGTGGCGCGTGCCGACGACCTGCTGGCGCGCTTCAAGCTCAGCGAACACCGCGAACGGCGTGTGGCCGAGTTGCCCGGCGGCGTGCGCAAGTTGCTCGACATCGCGATGGCGCTCACCGGCGAGCCCAAGCTGCTGTTGCTGGACGAGCCCACCAGCGGCGTGTCGGCCGAAGAGAAGTTCCCGATGATGGACATCGTGATGACCGCGCTCGGCCAGCACGCGATGACGGTGCTGTTCGTCGAGCACGACATGGACATCGTCGAGCGCTACGCCGACCGTGTGGTCGCTTTCTACGCCGGCCGCGTCATTGCCGACGACGTGCCCGCCGTGGCGCTTGCCACCGACGACGTGCGTCGCTACGTCACCGGCGGCCCCGAGCTGCAAGCTGCCCATGCTCGCCATTGAGTCGTTGTACGTGGCCATCCAGTCGGTGCAGGTGCTGCGCGGGCTCTCGCTGACCGTGCCCGAAGGCCGCATGGTCGGGCTCGTCGGCCGCAACGGCGCCGGCAAGACCACGCTGATGCGCTCGGTGATGGGCCACCTCGCGCCGTCGCAGGGCCGCATCGTGTTCGATGGCCAAGACCTGGCCACGCTGCCACGCCATGCGCGCGCCGCACTCGGCATCGGCTACATGCCGGAGGACCGTGGGCTGGTGCCCGACTTGACGGTCGAGGAGAACATCCTCGTGCCCATCTGGGCGTCGAAGACCCTGAAGGCCGACGCGCGCCTGAGCTTCGTCTACGGCGTGCTGCCCGAGTTGAAAGAGATGCGCGAACGGCGCGCGTTGCTGCTCTCCGGTGGGCAGCAAAAGCTCGTGGCGCTGGCGCGGGCGCTGGCCGTCGGCACCCGGCTGCTGCTGCTCGACGAGCCGTTCGAGGGCGTGGCGCCAGCGCTCTCGAGCCGGCTTGCCGACGTGATCGGCTCGCTGCGCAGCGGCGGGGGGGCCGACCGCGTGGCGGTGCTGATCGCGCAGTCGGACCTGAACCATTCGCGCAGCCTGGTGGACAGCGAGTTCGTGATCGAACGCGGCGCCAACCGGGTGGCCGCAGCCGCCTGAGAGCGACAGACCCCTGGCAGCGATGAACCCCTGGCACGCTTACCCGGTGCCGGCGCAGCGCGACGAAGCGCTGCATGGCGACCGCATCGTGCGTTGCTTCGCCGAGCGGCCAGCCAGCGTGCACGCGATGCTGGCGCGGGCGGTGGCGCAGCGCGGCGCCCATGAAGCGCTGGTGTGCGACGGACGGCGCTGGACCTACGCCGAGCTCGATGCGCAGTCGCGCCACATCGCCGCCGGGCTGCGCGCACGCGGCGTGGCGGCGGGCGACCGCGTGGCGATGTTCATCAGCAACCGCCCCGAGTTCGTGTTCGTGCTGTTCGCGTTGCAGCGGCTGGGTGCGATCGCGGTGCCGGTCGGCGTGCGCGAGGCACGCACCGGGCTGGCGTTCATGCTGAAGCAATGCGGCGCGACCGGCATCGTGTTCGACGCCGATCTGGCCGATCGCATTCCCGATGACGCAGAGGTGCCGTCGCTGCGGCTGCGCATCTCCATCGGGGCGGCCGCTGGCGCCGTGCCGCTGAACGAGTTGCAAACCGATTCGCAAGCCGAGCCGCGCGCCGACGAGGCTCCAGCGGCCGACGTGCGCGAGCAGGACACCGCCGTCATCCTCTACACCTCGGGCACCACCGGCCACCCCAAGGGCGCGATGCTGACGCACCTGAACATCGCCCACTCGGTGCTGCACTTCGAGGCGTGCATGCGGCTGCAGCCCGACGACCGCTCGGCGCTGGCCGTGCCGGCGAGCCACGTGACCGGCTTGATCGCGATCATCTTGGCGATGGTCCACGTCGGCGGCACGGTGGTGATCGTGCCGGCGTTCAAGGCGCCCGACTTCGTCGCCCTGCTCGCCCGCGAGCGCGTCACCCACACGCTGATGGTGCCGGCGATGTACACGCTGTGCCTGATGAGCCCCGAGTTCGCAAGCCACGACCTGAGCCGCTGGCGCATCGGCGGCTACGGCGGCGCGCCGATGCCGGTGGCCACGATCGACCAACTCGCATCCAGCCTGCCGGGCCTGGTGCTGCTGAACGCCTACGGCGCCACCGAGACCACCTCGCCCACCACGCTGATGCCCGCCGGCCTGACGCGCGAACACGCCGACAGCGTCGGCGTCGCGCTGCCCTGCGCGCGCATCGTCGTGATGGACGACGACGGCGTGGAGGTGCCGCCCGACCAGACCGGCGAGCTGTGGATCGGCGGGCCGATGGTCGTGCCCGGCTACTGGGACAACCCGGCCGCCACCGCCGCTTCGTTCACCGCCGGCTACTGGCATTCCGGCGACCTGGGTTCGGTCGATGCCGACGGCTTCTTTCGCATCTTCGACCGCAAGAAGGACATGCTCAACCGGGGCGGCTTCAAGGTCTATTCGGTCGAGGTCGAGAACACGCTGATGGCGCTGCCGGGCGTCGTCGAGGCCGCCATCGTCGGCCGGCCCTGCCCGGTGCTCGGCGAACGCGTGCACGCCTTCATCCACGCGCCCGGCGTGGCGCACGACGACGCCGCGGTGCAGCGCCACTGCGCGGCGCACCTGGCCGACTACAAGGTGCCCGAGAGCATCACCTGGAGCGACACGCCGCTGCCGCGCAACGCGAACGGCAAGCTCGTCAAGCGCAGCTTGCGCGAGCGGCTGGCTGGCGCCGGCGCGTAGCGTTCACGGCGCTGACGGCACGCACGCCTGCATCGCCTCGACTACGCTGGCTCGGCCAGCAACTGGCCGATCACGGCCCCCAGCGCCAGATCGTCGACGGCACCGAAGTGATGCATCCGCACGGCGCCTTCACGGTCGAGCAGCACCAGACTCGGTGTGCCGCGCAGCGCCAGTTGCCCCATCGTCGTCGGCACGCCGCCCTGCGGCGCAGGCAGGTCGACGCCGATCGGAAACGGCCATCGATACTCGTGGATGAAGGCCGCCAGCGCGTCCGGCCCCATCGCCGCGTGGTGCTCGAACACCGTGTGCAGGCCGACCACGGCGACCTGTTCGCGCGGGAACAGCCGGTGCACGCGCTGCGCCTGCGGCAAGCCGTGGCTGACGCAGGCCGGGCACAGCATCTGGAACGCGTGCAGCAGCACCACCCGCCCACGCAGCGACGGCAGCGTGATCGGCTCCGTCGTGTTGAACCAGCGACTGACTTGCAGCTCTGGCGCGATCACCGGCGCGTCGCCGTCCACGGTTGCGGTCGCGGTGTTCAGAACTCGCCCTCCTTCACATACGGGTAGCTCCACAAAATCGTCTGCAGCAGCACCGCCTTGACCCAGGCGGCATGCATCTTCTCGACATCGGCAGCGCTGGCGCCCTTCTTGGCGAGGAAGGGTTTCAACGTGGTGGTGACGGGGATCGTGAGCGCGCTGAGGTAGCGGAAGTTCACCTGCGGCGCGCTGTCGGCCTGGTCGGTCAGGTTCTTCTTCAGCTTGTTGTGGCGCAGGCCCAGTTCGTACTGCCAGTCGAGCCAACGTTGGTCGAACCGGGCCTCGGCGGTGTCGCTGATCCACAGCGCAAAGCGCTTGCGCACTGCGCCGAGGTAGGCGCCGTCCGGCGCGCCGGTCTTGCGGTCGCCGAAGAAGATCACGAGTTCGGGCGTGGAGGCGACGAAGCCGTACCAGACGTCGAGGATCGCCTCGGTCTGGTCGGCCAGGATCGGCTGGCTCTGGCGAAGCGCACGTTCGTCGTCGTCGCTGAACAGCAGCGTCTTCTTGATCGCAGCCACGTCGGCCAGCGTGAACGGCGCCTTGGCCAGCGTGGCCTGGCCGTACGTGTACCCGGGCACGGCGGGCCTGGTTTGTGCGCCGGCCTGCGGCATCACGCCGGCACTGGCAACGGCCATCAATACTTTGAGCAGCTTCATGGGGTTCCTTCTCGGTGGGTGGCAGAGGCTGCACTGTGCCTGCCGAGGCGGTACCATTGGAATCGTTTCGTTCTCATATCATGACTACTCGTACACTCGTTCCAGCGGCACCGCCTCCGATCGTCGACCGCCTCTCGGCCCTGCTCGACCGCTTTCGCGTTCGTGCGGGCCTGTTCCACCAAGGCCCGTTGTGCGGTGTGAGCCACTTTGATGCCCACCCTGGGCGCGGTTTTTTGCACCTGTTGCGGCGCGGTTCGCTGGAGGTTCAGCATCAAGGCGGTAGCGGCGCGCCGGTGCGGCTGGCGATCACGCAGCCCAGCCTGCTGTTCTACCCGCGCCCGCTGTGGCACCAGTTCCACAATCCACCCCGAGACGACAGCGACTTCGCGTGCGCCACCGTGGAGCTCGAAGGCGGCGAGCGCAACCCGCTCGCGCGCGCGTTGCCAGCGCTCGTGGTGCTGCCGTTGTCCCAAGTGAGCGGGCTGGAGGGTGCGCTGACGCTGCTCTTCGCTGAAACCGACCGCTTGCGTTGCGGCTCACGGCTGCTGGCCGACCGATTGTTCGAAGTGGTGTTGATCCAGCTGCTGCGCTGGCTCATCGACCACCCCGCCGAAGCCGGTGCGCCGGTGGGCCTGCTGGCCGGGTTGGCGCACCCGCGGCTCGCGCAGGCGCTGGTGGCGATGCACGAAGCACCTGGTGCCCAATGGTCACTGGAGCGCCTGGCCCAAACCGCCGGCATGTCGCGCACCGCCTTCGCCAACACGTTCCGCGACCGCGTCGGACAGACGCCCGCCGCCTACCTGGCCGACTGGCGCATCGGTCTGGCCGCAGCCGAGCTGCGCAACGGTCGGGACCAGAAGAGCGTGGCCGGAGAACTGGGCTACGGCAGTGCGTCGGCGCTGTCGCGGGCGTTCAAGCAAAGGCTCGGATGCTCACCCGCCGCCTGGGCGCGCAACGCGACGTGAGTGGACTCGCGGCGTGATCGCCCGCCGCCCGCCGCCCGAGCGCCTGAGCGCCCCACTGCCCCACTGCCCCACTGCCCCACTGCCCCACTGCCCCACTGCCCCACTTCCCGAGCACCCGAGCACCCAAGCGCCCGAGCGCACGATTGCCCGAGCGCACGGTCGTGCGATTGCAGCCTGCCTGGCTCGCCGTAGGTCAGGCCCGCCCTGCGGCGGCGCTGATCGCCGCCGCAAAGCGCGGCCACAAGGCCGGCGGCAGGTCGTGGCCCATGCCTTCGACCAGGTCGAGTTGCGCGCCCGGAATCTTGGCCGCCAGGTCGTGCCCGGCTGCCACAGGCACCAGCGGGTCTTGCTGGCCGTGCAGCACGCGGGTGGGCAACTTGATGCCGCCGAGCAGCCGCGAACGGTCGCCATCGGCGGCGATGGCGACGAGCTGGCGCACCGTGCCGCTCGGCCGGTACGCGCGGCGCACCGACATCCCCAGCCGCGCGTTCAGGTAAGCGTCGCTGGCCGGGTAGCCCGGGCTGCCGATCAGCTTGTAGAGCCGCACGTAATGCGCGATGACGCTGTCTGTGTCGTTCGCATCCTTTGGGCGCGAGAGCAGCGCGCCGCGCACCTTCAGCGTGGCTTGCGGCAAGCGGCGCGAGCCGCTGGTGGTCATCATCAACGTCAGGCTCTTCACGCGCTCGGGGTGGCGGATAGCCATCTGCTGCGCGATCATGCCGCCCATCGACGCGCCGCACACATGCGCGCGGCCGATGCCCAGCGCGTCGAGCACGCCCACCGCGTCGGCCGCCATGTCGGCCAGGCTGTACGGGCTGTTCACCTTCAGGCCGAAGGCGAACTTCAACGACTCGACCGCCACGTTGGGCACGCCCAGGGCGTCGAAGGTCTGGCTCAACCCGATGTCGCGGTTGTCGAAGCGGATCACGCGAAAGCCGCGCTGCACCAGGCTGGCGACGAAGTCTTCGTGCCACGCCACGAGTTGCATGCCCAGGCCCATGATCAGCAGCAGCGGCTCGCCAGTCGGCGGGCCGTGGTCTTCGACTTCGAGCGCGATGCCGTTGGCAGATATCTGCATCAGGGCGCCGACGCCGTCGCGCCGTCAGGGCCGGGCGGCGTGGCGTTGAAGAACCAGCGCCGCCCGCCGCTCGCATCGAACGGCTGCCACTGCCCCGGCTTTTGCGCCAGCCGGTCGGCCACCGCCCAAAGCGCGAGCGGGTTCATCGCCATGCCGACGTGGCTGGCGTGGACCTCGATGTTCTCTGCCAGCGGCCCCGGCTCGTTCAGGCTGCATTGCCAGGCTACGATGCCGTCGGAGCGCGAGTAGATCGACGTGGTGGGCACCGGCGGTGCACGCCGCAATTGCTCGAACGGGACGGTGTCCTGGCTGCTCTGCCCGCTCAGCATCTCGTAGAAACGCCACGCGTTGGTGGCGCGCGGGTGACCGGTGAACGGCGTTCCCAGCGTGATGACGCAGCGCGCGTGGTCGGGCAACTCCTTGGCTACCTCGCGTGCGTACAGGCCACCGAGGCTCCAACCGATCAGGCTGACCGGCTGCCGCCGCTCGGCATACAGCGCCCGCACCTGCTCGTTGCATTGCCTCAGCACGCCGGTGCGTGGGCCGAAGTTGAAGCCCTGGCCCCACGGGTGAGAGTCGTAGCCGAGGTGGTCGAGCAGGCGGCGCAGTGGCACGGTGCTGAGGTCGTTCGCGCCGAGGCCTGGGAACACCAGCACCGAATGCCCGTCGCCGCGCGGCAGCTTGCGCAGCCACGGGCTGGCAGCGATCGTCGCGGCAAACTCCCAGGGTGCGCGGCCCTCCAGCATCATCAGCCAGACGTTGGGGGCGCGGAGTTCTTCGTTGTCAGCGGCGGTAGAACGTGGCGGCATCGAGGTCGCGTGAGAGAAAACGATGAACGATGTTAGCGGCCGGCGGGTGGGCGCTTTGGAGCACTCGCCCTAGTTGCGCTGGTCTTGGCTGTTCTGCTTGTGCGGTCTTCCCGGCCTGGGCTGCTCGTGCGGATCGAGCGACTTGTCACCTGCGCGACAGCCTGCTTGAACGTGGCGTTGACGAGTGTCTTCGTGGCAGCCGTCATCGCGCCGCTGACGGCCTTGCCGACCGCGCTCCCGACCGCCTTGCTGACGGCCTTGCGAGAGCGGTTGATAGCGCCGGCCAGCGTCGGCGCGTCCTCGTCTGCCTCGCCGGGCAGGGGCAGTGCGCGCACGTCGTCGAAGGCGATCGCGATGGCGTCGGCGAGTTCACGCACATCGGGCATCGCCTGCGCATCGGCCATCAGCCCGAAGTCGAGCGACTGGTCGTAGCTCTGCACCGTGATGTTGAGCGCCAGCCCGTGCGTGACGATCGACGTCGGATAGTTGGTGAGCATGCGCGCGCCGGCCATGTACAGCGGCACCGGCGGCCCGGGCACGTTGGAGATGGCCACGTTGGCCACCTGCGGAATGCGGTCGGCCACCTTCGCTTTGCCGTACAGCGAGGTCAGCGCCTCGATCAGCCACGGCATGCCCAGTGAAGGAAAGTCGGTCGGCAGGATGCTCTTGACGCTGCCCATCGTCTGCTTCATCGCGGCCGTCGCCGCCATCACATGCGCCAGGCGCTTGCGCGGGTCGGCGATGTTCGTGCCCAGGCTGATCAGGCTCATCGAGGCCTGGTTGTCGGCCGTCGTGTCGCCCTTCTCGCGCAGCGAGATCGGCACCGCCGCGATCATCGACTTGCGCGGCAACTGGTGCTTCTTGCCGTAGAAGCGCCGCAGCGCGGTGCTGCACACCATCAGCACCATGTCGTTGATGGTCGCGTCGTGCTGCTTGCCGAGCGCCTTGAGTTCGGCCAATGGCAAGGTCGCCGACGCGAACGCGCGCCCTTCGGTCACCGACACGTTCAGCGGTGTGCGCGGCGCCAGCGTCAGGTTGCTCACACCGCCGCCCTTGCCGCCGAGCAGGCTCGACGACGACAGCGCCTGCGTGGCCGCGTCCTTCAGCGTGCCGGCTGTCGATGGCAGCCCCTTGACGATGCCCACCACCAGTTGCGCCTGGTTGCCCAAGGCGCCGCGCAGCATCTCGGTCATGCCCAGGCGAAACGTCTTGGTGCGCGTGGACGCGCGGGCTTCGATCTGGCGGCCGGTCGGCGCCACGTCGAGGATCGCGTTGGCCAGCGCCACCGCCGCCTGGCCGTCCACCGCCGCGTGGTGCAACTGCGTGTACAGCCCCACCCGCTTGCGACCGTTGGCGCCGGGCGCAAGACCTTCGAGCACATGCATCTTCCACAGCGGGCGTCTGCGGTCCAGCAGCACCGGGTGAAGTTGGCCCACCTGCGCTTCCAGCTCGGCCATGCCCGTGCCCACCTTGGCCGACTTGGGCAGCTTGACTTCGACGATGTGCTTGCTCAAGTCGGGCTCGGCGTCGACCCAGGCCGGGTTCGCCAGGTTCAGCGGCATCCGCCACAGCTTGCGGCGCAGCACTGGCGCCACAGGCAGGCGCTGCTCGATGTGGCGGCGCATGTCACGCACGAACTTGCCCTTGTACCCCTCCGGCAACTCGAATACATGCAGCGCGCCGACATGCATCGGCATGGCCGGCGTTTCGAGGTAGAGGAACGCGGCGTCGAGACCGGACAACTGCTTCATCGCTGCTCCAGGGGCTTTGGCATGCTACGGCGAACCTGCGGCCTGCCGGCCCCGGGGTCACCCTAGAGCGCGAGAGCGAAGGGCGAGGGGCCCCGTTCACGGGGATCGACCAGCGAAGCGATCGGCGAGGGAGCGGGCTCAATGCCCGCGACCGAGGAGTGGATCGCCTCCCGCGCCGGCCTTGCCACGCTGCTCACGCAACCCCAGCCACTGGCTCACCACCAGCGCGCCCAGCACCAGCGAGCCGCCGGCCACCACCGCCACGGTCGGCTTCTCGTCGGTGGCGAGCCACACCCACGCGATCGCGAAGACGATCTCGAGCAACGACAGCAGCGACATCTCGGGCGCCGGTAGCACGCGCGCGGCCATGACCGCGAGCACGCAGGGAATGGCGAGCTGGAACACGCCGAGCCCGGCGAGCAGGCCGATGTCGTGCGCCGAGGCCTGCAGCGGCCACGACAGCGGCAGCGTGATCGACGTGGACAGCGCTGCGCCGATCAGCACCGCGGGCACCAGGTCGACCTTGCCTTGTTGCGCCGAAGCGCGCTGTTCGACGCGCTGCGACAAGTTCCAGTTGATCGCCCCGGCCACCGGCACGCACAGCGCGACGGCCGTGCCCAGCAGGTGGCGTGGGTCGCCGTCGAAGCCGGCCGCGTACATCCACACGATGCCGATGCCGGCCAGCGCGATCGCCACCCAGGTGCGCCGCGCCACGGTGTGGCCGAGCATGAAGTGCGCGAGCAGCGCAGTGAAAAGCGGCGCCATGCTCATCGTGATGAGCACGTTGGCGGCGGTGGTGAGTGCCAGCGCCACCATGAAGCAGGTGAACATCACGCACCACATCCAGCCCGACACCCACAGCGGCCGGCCGCCGGTGCGCAACTCGCGCAGCATGTTGCCGACGCCGCGTTGCCAGCCCAGCACGATGGACAGCACCACCAGCGTGACCGCGCTGCGCCAGAACGTCATCTCGAAGCCGCGCGCCGCTTCGAGCTGGCGCGTCACCACCGCTGCGGTGCTCCACAGCAGGGTGACCAGCAGCATGATCGAGACCGCCTGGCGGTGACTCATGGGCGGCTCACACGCCACTGCGCTCGGCCGACGACCCCGCGAACTTCAACGCGGCATCGGTTCGGGCTGAGCCTTTCGGAGCCCTCGCGCACCACTCAAGCCGCCTCTCTAGACGCCTTCTTGCGGTCGTGTTCCTTCAGGTGCCGCTTGCGAATGCGGATCGACTTCGGCGTGATCTCCACCAGCTCGTCGTCGGCGATGAACTCCACCGCGTACTCCAGCGACAGGATGATCGGCGGCGTGATCTTGATCGCGTCTTCCTTGCCAGACACGCGGAAGTTGGTGAGCTGCTTGCCGCGCACGGCGTTGACCACAAGATCGTTGTCGCGTGCGTGGATGCCGATGATCATGCCCTCGTACAACGGGTCGCCGGCCTTCACGAACATGCGGCCGCGGTCGTCGAGCTTGCCCAGCGAATAGGTCACCGCCTCGCCGTCGTCCTGGCTGATCAGCACGCCGTTCTTGCGGCCTTCGATCTCGCCCTTGTACGGCTCGTACGAGTCGAAGATGTTGCTGATGAGGCCGGTGCCCCGAGTCGTGTTCATGAACTCGTTCTGAAAGCCGATCAGGCCGCGCGCCGGGATCTTGTATTCCAGCCGCACGCGGCCCATGCCGTCCGGCTCCATGTTCACGAGCTCGGCGCGGCGCTCGCCGAGGGCCTGCATCACCGCGCCCTGGTGCTGGTCTTCCACGTCGGCGGTCACTTGCTCGATCGGCTCGTGGCGCTCGCCGTTGATTTCCTGGAAGACCACGCGCGGCTTCGAGACCGCCAGCTCGTAACCCTCGCGCCGCATCGTCTCCAGCAGGATCGTCAGGTGCAGTTCGCCGCGGCCCATCACCTCGAAGATGCCATCTTCGTCGGTGTCGTTCACGCGCAGCGCCACGTTGGACTGCAGCTCGCGGTCGAGCCGGTCGCGGATCTGCCGGCTCGTCACGAACTTGCCTTCGCGACCGGCCAGCGGCGAGTTGTTGACGCAGAAGTTCATCGTCAGCGTGGGCTCGTCCACCAGCAGCATCGGCAGCGGCAGCGGCTGCTCGATGTCGGTCAGCGTCACGCCGATGCCGATGTTTTCGATGCCGTTGATCAGCACGATGTCGCCGGGCCCGGCCTCGGTGGCTTGCTTGCGCTCCAGGCCCTCGAACTTGAGCACCTGGTTCACGCGCGCCTTGAAGGGCGTGCTGTCGGGGCCGCTGTAGACGGCCACGTCCTGCATGGGCTTGAGCGTGCCCTGGTTGACGCGGCCGATGCCGATGCGACCGACGTAGCTCGAATAGTCGAGCGAGCAGATCTGCAGTTGCAGCGGGTCGTCGGGGCTGCCTTCGTGCGCGGGCACGTGCTGCAGCATCGCGTCGAACAGAGGCGCCAGGTCGGTGCCGATTTCGCCTTGCGTCATCGTCGCCCAGCCGTTCAAGCCTGAAGCGAAGATCACGGGGAAGTCGAGCTGCGCCTCGGTCGCATGCAGCTTGTCGAACAGGTCGAAGGTCGCGTTGATCACGTAGTCGGGCCGCGCGCCGGGGCGATCGACCTTGTTGACGACGACGATCGGCTTCAGGCCCAGCGCCAGCGCTTTCTTGGTGACGAAGCGCGTCTGCGGCATCGGGCCTTCGACGGCATCGACCAGCAGCAGCACGCTGTCCACCATCGACAGAACGCGCTCGACCTCGCCACCGAAGTCGGCGTGGCCGGGGGTATCGACGATGTTGATGTGCGTGCCCTTCCACTCCACCGCGCAGTTCTTGGCCAGGATCGTGATGCCGCGTTCCTTTTCCAGGTCGTTGCTGTCCATCACACGCTCGGCCACTTTCTCGTTGGCGCGGAAGGTGCCGCTCTGGCGCAGCAATTGGTCCACGAGCGTGGTCTTGCCGTGGTCCACGTGGGCGATGATGGCGATGTTGCGAATCTGGCGGGTCATGACAATGCTTTCTCTGGGTCCGACGCTTGTGGCGCCTGGGTTGACAGGAGGCCTTGCACCTCCAGCGGGCTGAGCAGCCTGGTGGGAATCAGTTCGCCCGCGGCAACAGAGCCGCTGCCGAGGAAGGCGCGCGGCTGCGGGCCGTAGACGCGCACGTTCGGCATGTCGGGCAGCGGCAGTCGACGGCGCACGCCGCTGAGGTAGCGGCCGGCGTCTTCTTCACGCAGGCGCACGAGGGGCCAATCGGCCAGCAGCGCGTCGGCGTCGAGCAGGTGGGCGTCGCGCTCGGCCTCCATCATCTCCGCGAGTTGATCGAGCGTCACGGCGCCTTGCAGCGTCAGCGCGCCACTGCCGGTGCGGCGCAGGCCGGCGAGGTGCGCGCCGCAGCCGAGCAACTTGCCGATGTCTTCGGCCAGCGTGCGGATGTAGGTGCCTTTGGAGCAATGCACGTCCAGCGTCCAGGTGTCGTCCTGGCCCTGATCTTCAAGGCCCGCGATGACGATGCTGTGAAGCGTGACGCGGCGCGGCGCGCGCTCGACCTCGATGCCGGCGCGAGCGTATTCGTACAGCGGCTTGCCGTCGCGCTTGAGCGCCGAGTGCATCGGCGGCACCTGATCGATCTCGCCGCAGAGTTGCGTGCAAGCGACCTGCAGCATTTCTCGCGTGACGTTCACCTCGGTGCGGTGCAGCACCTCGCCTTCGGCGTCGGCGGTCGTGGTCGTGATGCCGAGCTTCAGCGTCGCGCGGTAGCGCTTGTCGGCATCGAGGCTGATCTGCGAGAACTTAGTGGCCGCGCCGAAGCACAGCGGCAGCAAGCCGGTGGCCAGCGGGTCGAGCGTGCCGGTGTGGCCGGCTTTCTCGGCGCGGAACAGACGCTTGGCTTTCTGCAGCGCGTCGTTGCTCGACAAGCCGAGCGGTTTGTCGAGGAACAGCACACCATGCACCGCGCGGCGAACTCTTGCTCCCTCGCCCCTTTGGGGAGAGGGTTGGGGTGAGGGGCCGCGCACAGGCTCGACGTCTGCTGCCGCGCCGGCCCTCACCCCCACCCTCTCCCAGGGGGAGAGGGAGTCAATCCCGGGCCGCGTGGGATCAATCATCCTTGGCCCGACTCGCATTCGCCTGCGTGATGAGCAGGTTCAACTCCGCCGCCCGCTCGGTGGTGCGGTCGAACACGAAGTGCAACGTCGGCACGGTGTGAATCTGCAGCTTCTTGAACAGGCTGTTGCGGATGAACCCGGCCGCCTCGTTCAGCGCCGTCTCGCACTCTTGCGGGTCGCCGACCAGCAGCGAGAAGAACACCTTGGCGTGCGCGTAGTCGGCCGTCACCTCCACCGCGTGGATCGTGACCATGCCCACGCGCGGGTCCTTCAGCTCGCGGATCAGCCCGGCCACGTCGCGCTGGATCTGGTCGGCGATGCGGAAGCTGCGGTTCGGGATGGCTCGTTTGTGTTTCATGAGGTTTTCTCGCAGCCCCTCAAAGACAAACCCCGCCAGCTTTTCAGAAGGCGGGGTTTGCAGTCGAGAAGCAAACCGCCCTACAGCGTGCGTGCCACTTCCTTGACCTCGAAGAATTCGAGCTGGTCGCCTTCCTTGATGTCGTTGTAGTTCTTCAGCTTGATACCGCACTCGAAACCGGTGCCGACCTCGCGCACATCGTCCTTCAAACGACGCACCGATTCGATCTCGCCGCTGTGCACCACCACGTTCTCGCGCAGCAGGCGGAAGCGCGCGCCGCGCCGCACCAGACCTTCGGTGACCATCGAGCCGGCCACCGTGCCGATCTTGGAGGCGACGAACACCGTGCGGATCTCGGCCCGGCCGATGATCTCCTCGCGCTGCTCGGGGGCCAGCATGCCGGTCATCGCCGCCTTCACCTCGTCGACCGCGTCGTAGATGATGTTGTAGTAGCGGATGTCGACACCGTTGTTCTCGGCCAGCTTGCGCGCACCGGCGTCGGCGCGGGTGTTGAAGCCGATGATGACGGCCTTGGAGGCGATCGCGAGGTTGATGTCGCTCTCGCTGATGCCGCCGACCGCGGCGTGCACGATCTGCACCTTGACCTCGGCCGTGGACAACTTGAGCAGCGACTGCGCCAGCGCTTCCTGCGAGCCCTGCACGTCGGCCTTGATGATGAGCGCCAGGGTCTGGGTGTCGCCCTGCCCCATCTGGTCCATCATGTTCTCGAGGTTGGCAGCCTGGCGGCGTGCCAGCTTCACGTCGCGGTACTTGCCGGAGCGGAAGGTCGCGATCTCGCGCGCACGGCGCTCGTCGGCCAGCACCATGAATTCGTCACCGGCCTGCGGCACTTCGGTCAGGCCCTGGATCTCGACGGGGATCGACGGGCCGGCTTCGTTGGTGGGCTTGCCGTTCTCGTCGAGCATCGCGCGCACGCGGCCGTAGGTCGAGCCGGCCAGCACCACGTCGCCGCGCTTGAGCGTGCCGCTTTGCACCAGGATGGTCGCCACAGGCCCGCGGCCCTTGTCGAGCTTGGCTTCGATCACCAGGCCCTTGGCGGGCGCCTCTTTCGCCGCCTTCAACTCCAGCACCTCGGCCTGCAGCAGCACCTGCTCCAGCAGCGTGTCGATGCCCATGCCGGTCTTGGCCGACACCGGCACGAACGGCGAATCGCCGCCGAAGTCTTCGGGCACGACCGATTCGGCGACCAACTCCGACTTGACGCGCTCGACGTTGGCGTCGGGCTTGTCCATCTTGTTCATCGCCACCACGATCGGCACACCCGCCGCCTTGGCGTGGGCGATGGCCTCTTTGGTCTGCGGCATCACGCCGTCGTCGGCCGCCACCACCAGGATCACGATGTCGGTGGCCTTCGCACCCCGCGCACGCATCGCCGTGAAGGCAGCGTGGCCCGGCGTGTCGAGGAAGGTGATCATGCCGCGCGGCGTGTCGACGTGGTACGCGCCGATGTGCTGCGTGATGCCGCCCGCCTCGCCCGCCGCCACACGCGCGGTGCGGATGTAGTCGAGCAGCGAGGTCTTGCCGTGGTCGACGTGGCCCATCACGGTCACCACCGGTGCACGCGGCAACTCTTCGTGCGCGACCTCGGCTTCTTCGTCCTCCAGGAAGGCTTCCGGGTCGTCGAGCTTGGCGGCAAACGCTTTGTGGCCCATCTCCTCGACCAGGATCATCGCGGTCTCTTGATCGAGCTGCTGGTTGATGGTGACCATCTGGCCCAGCTTCATCAACTGCTTGATCACCTCGGAGGCCTTGACCGACATCTTGTGCGCCAGATCGGCCACGCTGATGGTCTCGGGCACGTGCACTTCCTGCACCTGCATCTCTTGCGGGGCCGAGAAGGTCGACGTGGGGGCACCGTCGTTGCGGTCGCCGCGGCGGCCGGCACGCGGTGCGCGCCAGCCCGGCCGTGCTCCACCGCTGGGGCCACGCACCGCGGGCTTGAGGGCGCGCTTCTTGGCGGCGTCGTCAGCCCAGCTGGACGACAACTTCTCTGACTTGACCGACTTCTTGTCGCCCGGCTTGACCGCACCCGGCGCGGCAGCGGCACCCGGCGTGCCGGCCTTCTTGTGGATCGTGCCCTTGATGCCGTCCTTGCCGGCTTCTGCCGCGGCCGCAGGCTTCACTTCTTCAGGCTTCTTGGCGACGATCACCTTCTTAGGCGCGTTCATCATCGCGCGGATCGCCGAGGCTTCGTCCTCGGCGGCCTTGCGGCGCTTGGCCAGGTCGGCGGCCTTTTGCTTCTCTTCGTTTTCGGCGACCGCAGCCTTGATGACGCGCAACTGAGGTTTGGGTGGCTCGACCGGCGCGGCTGGGGCTGGTGCAACCTCAGGTGCCGCGACGACCGGGGCCTCGGCCTTGGCGCCCTTGCCTGCCTTGCCCGTGGCCTTGGGCGCGGGCGCCGCTGCGGCAGCCGCCGCCAGCGCGGCGGCGGCCAGCGCTGCGGCCTTCTCGGCCGCCTCGCGCGCGCTCGCCTCGGCGGCCTCGCGCTCGCGTTGTTCCTGCGCTTCGCGCTGGCGTTGCTGCTCAGCGAGTTCCTGTTCCTGGCGGCGCAGCAGTTCGGCCTGCGCCTCGGCTTCCTGTTCGCGCTGCTTCAGCACCGCGTCGTCATCGACCGGCGGCTCTTCGGCCGCGGGCGCGGCGTCGTCGCGCTTGACGAAGGTGCGCTTCTTGCGCACCTCGACCTGGATCGTGCGCGCCTTGCCGCTGGCGTCGGCCTGCTTGATCTCGCTGGTGGACTTGCGCGTGAGCGTGATCTTCTTGCGCTCGCCTGTGGCTGCCGTGCCGTGCGTGGTGCGCAGGTAGTCGAGCAGCCGCTCCTTGTCGGACTCGGTCAGCGCAGCGTCCGTCGAGGCCTTGCTGACGCCGGCCGACTGGAGCTGCTCGAGCAGCGCCGCAGCAGAGCGATTGAGCTCGGCGGCGAGTTGGGCGACGGTGGTCGAGGCCATTGTTTGATCCTTGCTTCGGTCTAGCTGGTGATGTCGGGGGTCAGGCTGCGTGGTCGGGTGTGCGGCGTGTTCATGC
Organism: Methylibium sp. NZG; assembly: GCA_001263235.1. Taxonomy (GTDB): domain Bacteria; phylum Pseudomonadota; class Gammaproteobacteria; order Burkholderiales; family Burkholderiaceae_C; genus LGRD01. The sequence continues at coordinate 26,132 of LGRD01000015.1, forward strand.
CGTGAACCAGTGTTCGCGCGCCTTCATGATCAAGGCCTTGGCGGCTTCTTCTTCGACGGCGGTCAACTCGACCAGTTCGTCCACCGCCAGGTCGGCCAGGTCGTCGCGGGTGTGAATGCCGCCGGCCGCCAACTTGGTGATCAGCTCGGGTGTCATGCCTTCGAAGTCGCGCAGGTTCAGCGACACGTCGTCGACGTTTTCTTCCTTCGCGATCTCCATCGTCAGCAGCGCATCCTTGGCGCGCGTGCGGAGTTCGTTCACGGTGTCTTCATCGAAGCTCTCGATCTCGAGCATTTCCTGCATCGGCACGTAGGCCACTTCTTCGAGGCTGGAGAAGCCCTCATTGATCAGGATGTCGGCCACCTCCGCATCGACGTCGAGCTTCTCGATGAACAGCTTGCGCACGCTGTCGGACTCGACGGCCTGCTTCGATGCCGACTCTTCCGCCGTCATGATGTTGATGCGCCAGCCGGTCATCTCGGACGCAAGCCGCACGTTCTGGCCACCGCGGCCGATGGCGATGGCGAGGTTCTCTTCGTCCACCACCACATCCATCGCGTGGCGTTCTTCGTCGACGACGATCGACTGAACGTTGGCCGGCGCGAGCGCACCGATCACGAACTGCGCCGGGTCTTCGGACCACAGCACGATGTCCACGCGTTCACCCGCCAGCTCGTTGGTGACCGCGTTGACGCGCGAGCCGCGCACGCCCACGCAGGTGCCGATCGGGTCGACCCGCTTGTCGTGCGACACCACGGCGATCTTGGCCCGCGAGCCCGGGTCACGGGCGCAGGACTTGATCTCGAGCAGACCCTGCTCGATCTCGGGCACCTCTTGGGCAAACAACTCGATCATGAGACCGGGCGCGCTGCGCGACAGGATGATCTGCGGCCCGCGCAGGGTCGGATCGACCTCGGCGATGAACGCGCGCACGCGGTCGCCCGTACGCAGGTTCTCCTTCGGGATCATCTCGCTGCGGCGCAGGCGCCCTTCGATGCGACCCGACTCGACGACGATGTCGCCCTTGTCCAGGCGCTTGACGGTGCCCACGAAGATCTTCTCGCCGCGCGACAAGAAGTCGGAAAGCAGTTGTTCACGCTCGGCATCGCGGATCTTCTGCAGGATCACCTGCTTGGCGGCCTGCGCGCCGATGCGGCCGATGGACACCGACTCGACCGGCTCTTCGATGTAGTCGTCGACCTCGATGTCCGGAATTTGCTCGAGCGCCTCGAACAGCAGGATCTCCGAGTCGGGCAGTTGCAGGCCGGCCTCGTTGGGCACGACGTGCCAACGGCGGAAGGTCTCGTACTCGCCGCTTTCACGGTCCACCGTGACGCGCATGTCCACTTCGCCGCCATGCAGCTTTTTCGACGCAGACGCGAGCGCGGCCTCGACCGCGCCGAAAACCACCTCCAGATCCACGCTCTTCTCGCGCGAGATCGCGTCCACCAGCATCAACAGTTCGCGGTTCATTGAATACGACCTCCGTCAACCTCAACATTCGAGCCCTTGACCCTGGGCTGCGCCTTGTCTTGCATGTGTTCCGTCTTTTCTTCCGGCTCGCGCGGGCTGCCTGGCCCCGGCAGTTCTGGCGCGGCAAACCGGCGACCCTTGAAGTCGAGCACCGGCACCAGCCGCGCGTCTTTGACCTCGTCGAGCGCAAAGCCCAGCGCGCTCTGCGACTTGCCGTCGCTGTAGACGATGCGCCATCCCGCACCGTCGGCCTGCAATTCGCCCTGGTACTTCTTGCGACCCTGGAACGGCATCTTCAGTGTCAGCGCCACTTGCTCGCCGACGAAGCGCGCGAAATCGGCAGCCTTCTTGAGCGGGCGGTCCAGGCCAGGCGACGACACTTCGAGCCGCTCGTAGGCGCAGCCCTCGACTTCGAGCACATGCTGCAACTGGCGCGTGACCTTCTCGCAATCGTCGACGGTGATGAACGAATCGGCAGGCTCGCCGGCGACTGCGGCCGGCGACGTGTCGACGATTCTGTCGATGTAGACGCGCAGCAGCCCGCCCGCGGTCCGCTCGGTGTCCACCAGTTCGTAGCCCAAGCCGGTCACGGTGCGCTCAACAGCACTCTGCCAGTTCATCAACAGTTCTTCCCGCCTTGCCAACTTCACACGCCAAAAAACAAGCCCCAAAACCGTTCCGGCAAAAAAAATGGGCTGGATGAATCCGCCCAAACATTTGCCGCCACGCTGCCACAGTCCGCCAGTGACCCTGCAACTTGCGACCCGCGCCTGAGAAATCTCTGCAGGCTGCGTGGCAAGAGCGGGATTGTATCCTGAGCGGCGGAGCCCGGCAATAGCAGGCCCAGGCGTGCACTGTCAAGTCGCCGGGGAACGCGGAGCAGCGCGTGCCAAAATCCGGCGCCACTCACCGCGGAGACACCATGGGATTCCTAGACGGAAAACGCTTCCTCATCACCGGCGTTCTGTCCAACCGCTCGATCGCCTACGGCGTGGCGCGTGCGTGCCGGCGAGAGGGCGCCGAACTGGCGTTCACGTACCAGGGCGAGCGCTTCAAGGACCGCGTGGCCGACTTCGCCGCCGAGTTCGGCTCGAAGCTGGTGTTCGATCTGGACGTGTCCGACGACGCGCAGATCACGCGCGCCTTTGCGCAACTCGGCGAGGCCTGGCCACAGTTCGACGGCTTCGTGCACTCGATCGGGTTTGCGCCAAAAGAAGCGATTGCCGGCGACTTTCTGGACGGCCTGTCGCGCGAGGCCTTCCGCATCGCGCACGACATCTCCAGCTACAGCTTTCCAGCCATGGCTAAGGCCTGCGCCAGCCAGCTGCGTCCCGGCTCAGCGTTGTTGACGTTGACCTACCTCGGCGCGCTGCGCAGCGTGCCCAACTACAACACGATGGGCCTGGCCAAAGCCTCGCTCGAAGCCAGCGTGCGCTACCTGGCCAGCAGCCTGGGCCCGCGCGGCGTGCGCGTGAACGGCATTTCGGCTGGGCCGATCAAGACGCTGGCGGCCTCGGGCATCAAGGGCTTCGGCAAGATCCTCGACGTGGTGGCCGCCAACGCGCCACTGCGCCGCAACGTGACGATCGACGACGTGGGCAACGTGGCGGCCTTTCTGCTGTCCGACCTGGCCGCTGGCGTCACCTCAGAGATCACCTACGTGGATGGCGGCTTCAGCCACGCGATGGGCGGGTCGGCCGACGTGGGCTGACACTCGTACCGCACCCCGGCCCTGGCGCCTGCAGGCGCCGGGGCGTTCGCCAGCCGCAAGACAGCACTCAAGTGCTGTCTTGCGCGCGGGCTCACCCCACGCAATCGACGTAGTAGCCGCGCGAGCCGTCCGGCTTGTCTTCTTCCACCAACCCGTGCACGTCGGTGTCGAAGCCGGGGAACGCAGCGTTGAACTTGCGAGTGAAGCGCAGGTAGTCAACGATCTTCTTGTTGAACCGCTCGCCCGGGATCAGCAGCGGAATGCCCGGCGGGTACGGCGTCAGCAAGGTGGTCGTGACGCGCCCTTCCAGCGCATCGATCTCGACGCGCTCGGTCTTGCGGTGCGCGATGTAGGCATACGCGTCGCTCGGCTTCATCGCAGGCTGAAGGTCCGACAGGTACATCTCGGTGGTCAACCGCGCGATGTCGCCTTGCGCGTACGTCTCGTGGATGGCTTGCGACAGGTCGCGCAGCCCCATGCGCTCGTAGCGCGGGTGCTTGGCGACGAACTCCGGCAGGATGCGCCACAGCGGCTGGTTGCGGTCGTAGTCGTCCTTGAACTGCTGCAGCGCCGTCAGCAGCGTGTTCCAGCGGCCCTTGGTGATGCCGATGGTGAACATGATGAAGAACGAGTAAAGGCCCGTCTTCTCGACCACCACGCCGTGCTCTGCCAGGAACTTGGTGACGATGCTCGCCGGAATGCCGGTCTTGGCGAACTTGCCCGACATGTCCAGGCCCGGCGTGATGATCGTGCTCTTGATCGGGTCGAGCAGGTTGAAGCCTTCGGCCAGGTCGCCAAAGCCGTGCCACTTGGCGCCGGCCTTCAGCACCCAGTCGGCGCTCTTGCCGATGCCTTCGGCCGCCAGCTTGTCGGGGCCCCAGACCTTGAACCACCAGTCTTTGTTGCCGTAGTCCTCGTCGACCTTGCGCATCGCGCGGCGGAAGTCGAGCGCCTCCGACAGGCTTTCTTCCACCAAGGCCGGCCCGCCGGGTGCTTCCATCATCGCCGCGGCCACGTCGCAGCTCGCAATGATCGCGTACTGCGGGCTGGTGCTGGTGTGCATCAGGTACGCCTCGTTGAACAGGTGCCGGTCGAGCTTGCGCGTCTGCGAATCTTGCACCAGCACCTGCGAGGCCTGGCTCAGGCCGGCAAGCAGCTTGTGAGTGGACTGCGTCGCAAACACCAGCTGGTCCTTCGGCCGCACGCGGTTCTTCCCCATCGCGTGGAAGCTGCTGTAGAACTTGTGGAACGCCGCGTGCGGCAACCAGGCCTCGTCGAAGTGCAGCGTGTCGATGTAGCCGTCGAGCGAGTGCTTGATGGTCTCGGTGTTGTAGAGCACGCCGTCGTAAGTGCTCTGCGTCAGCGTCAGGATGCGCGGCTTGACCTTCTTCGCATCGACGCCCTTCAGCAGCGGGTTGGCAGCGATCTTCTTGCGGATCGCCTCCTGCGAAAACTCCGCCTCCGGAATCGGCCCGATGATGCCGTAGTGGTTGCGCGTGGGCCGCAGGAACACCGGCACCGCGCCGGTCATGATGATCGAATGCAGGATCGACTTGTGGCAGTTGCGGTCCACCACCACCACGTCGCCCGGCGCCACCGCGTGGTGCCACACCATCTTGTTGCTGGTGCTGGTGCCGTTCGTGACGAAGAAACAATGGTCGGCGTTGAAGATGCGCGCCGCATTGCGCTCGCTCTGCGCCACCGGGCCGGTGTGGTCGAGCAACTGGCCGAGTTCATCCACGCTGTTGCACACGTCGGCACGCAACATGTTCTCGCCGAAGAACTGGTGGAACATGCGGCCGACCGGGCTCTTCAGGAACGCCACGCCGCCCGAGTGGCCGGGGCAGTGCCATGAGTACGAGCCGTCCTGCGCATAGTCCACCAGCGCACGGAAGAACGGCGGCGCCAGGCCGTCGAGGTAACTCTTGGCCTCGCGGATGATGTGGCGCGCCACGAACTCCGGCGTGTCCTCGAACATGTGGATGAAGCCGTGCAGCTCGCGCAGCACGTCGTTCGGCAGGTGCTGCGAGGTGCGTGTTTCGCCGTACAGATAAATCGGTACCTCGGCGTTCTTGAAGCGCACTTCCTCGATGAACTTGCGCAGGTTCAGCACCACCGGGTCCAGGTCGGGCCCGGGCGTGAACTCGTTGTCGTCGATCGACAGGATGAACGCGCTGGCGCGGCTTTGCTGCTGCGCGAACTGGCTCAGGTCGCCGTAGCTCGTGGCCCCCAACACCTCGAAACCCTCTTTCTGGATCGCGTCGGCCAGCGCCCGGATGCCGATGCCCGACGAGTTCTCGGAGCGGTAGTCCTCGTCGATGATGACGATCGGAAAGTTGAAGCGAAGCATGGGCGGGCCTTCGGTGCGCAGGGTTCAGAAAATGCGGGAGGGCGAAGTGTAGGGCCAGCTTCAGCGGCCTCGATGACGCGCACCTACACTCGCGGGCGGGTTGCATCTCGCGGTTTTGCTCAAGGAGTCCCCATGGATTTTTCAGCCGCCACCTTCTGGTGGGTCGCCGCCGGGCTGGCGGTGGCCGCCGAACTGGCCACCGGCACGTTCTACCTGCTGATGATGGCGCTGGGCCTGGCCGCCGCTGCGGTTGCAGCGCATCTGGGCTTGCCGTTGGCCGGCCAGATCGTCGCCGCCGCCATCGTGGGCGGCGGCGCCACGGCGCTGTGGCACTGGCGCCGCTTCAAGCAACCCACCACGGCGCCTGCGCGTGAAAACCGCGACGTCAATCTCGACATCGGCGAACGCGTCCACGTCGCCAAGTGGGCCGCCGACCGCACCACCCGCGTGACCCACCGCGGCTCCGTGTGGACTGCGCGGCTGGCTCCTGGGGCCACACCGACGCAGGGCGAGTACGTGGTCAGCGCCGTCGAAGGCAACTGGCTCGTGCTGGCGCCGGCAGCCAGCTCCTCACACTGATACCAACCCAACGAGACTCCACCCGTGGAAAGCACCATGACCATCGCCATCGTCCTGCTCATCATTGCAGCGATCTTCATCTACCAGACCTTCAAGATCGTGCCGCAGCAAAACGCCTGGGTCGTCGAGCGCCTGGGCAAGTACGACCGCACGCTCACGCCGGGGCTCAAGTTCGTCGTGCCCTTCATCGAGCGCGTGGCCTACAAACACTCGCTGAAGGAGGTGCCGCTGGACGTGCCCAGCCAGGTCTGCATCACCAAGGACAACACGCAACTGCAGGTCGACGGCATCATCTACTTCCAGGTGACCGACCCGATGCGCGCGAGCTACGGCTCCAGCAACTACGTGTTCGCCATCACGCAGCTCGCGCAGACGCTGCTGCGCTCGGTGATCGGCAAGATGGAGCTGGACAAGACCTTCGAGGAGCGTGACTCGATCAACGCCTCGGTCGTCAACGCGCTCGACGAGGCGGCGTCGAACTGGGGCGTGAAGGTGCTGCGCTACGAGATCAAGGACCTGACGCCGCCGGCGGAAATCTTGCGCTCGATGCAGGCGCAGATCACCGCCGAACGCGAGAAGCGCGCGCTCATCGCTGCGTCCGAAGGCCGCAAGCAGGAGCAGATCAATATTGCGACCGGCGAACGCGAGGCCTTCATCGCCCGCTCCGAAGGCCAGCGCCAGGCCGAGATCAACAACGCCCAGGGCGAGGCCGCCGCGATCATCGCGGTGGCCGACGCCACCGCGGACGCGATCCGCAAGGTGGCAGAGGCCATCCGCTCGCCAGGCGGCGAACAGGCGGTGCAACTGAAGGTGGCCGAGAAGGCCGTCGACGCCTACGCGCAACTCGCGCAGAAGAACAACACGATGATCGTGCCCGGCAACATGAGCGAGGTCTCGGCGCTGATCGGCACCGCGATGGCGCTGATGAAGAACAAGACCCCCGGAACGCAGTAAGCCGATGGCCCGCAACGTCCTGGGCGGCGAACTGCAGCCCTGCTCCTACGACCCGCTGACCGGCTACTTCCGCGACGGCTGCTGCAACACGCGCGAGGACGACGTGGGCACGCACGTGATCTGCGTGAAGGTCACGGCCGAGTTCCTGAACTTCTCGAAACAGCGCGGCAACGACCTCGTCACGCCACGCCCCGAGTACCGCTTTCGCGGGCTGAAGCCCGGCGACCGGTGGTGCCTGTGCGCGACCCGCTGGGTGCAGGCGCAGCAAGCCGGCGTGGCGCCACCGGTGGTGCTGGAGGCGACGCACGAACGCGCGCTCGACCACGCGACGATCGACACGCTGACGCAGTTCGCACTCGAAACCGCCGACCGCAGCGGCCGCCCCGTGCCTCGCAAGGCCCACGATGAGGGCCACGATGAAGGCCACGGTGAAGGCCGCGACGGGGGCCTCGGCTAAACTCGCGGCCCACGGAGAGGTGGATGAGCGGTTTAAGTCGCACGCCTGGAAAGCGTGTGGGGGTTAACAGCCCCCCGCGGGTTCGAATCCCGCCCTCTCCGCCAACCGCACTCGTCTGACGTCACCGGCGCTGTTCACACCAGCTCAGGCAGGCTTCGCAGCCGATGCCCTGCAGCAAGCAACCCGTCTCGCACCACCGCAGCCGTGGCCACCGCATGGGCGCTGTCGCCATGCACGCAGATGCTGTGGAAGCTGCAGGGGATGAACGCGCCGCTCGCGCAGACAATGCCGCCCCGCTCCACCATGCGCAGCACGTGTTCCAGGCAGGCCTGGCTGCTTTCCAGCACCGCACCGGGTTGGCTGCGAGGCATCAGGTTGCCGTCGTCTGTGTAGGCTCGATCAGCAAACACCTCGTCCGCCACGCGCAGGCCTGCGGTGCGGGCTGCCGACGCAAGCTGCGACAGCGCCGGCGCCAACAGAATCAACTGTGCGTCGATGGCCTTGACCGCAGCCGCGATCGTGGCGGCCATCGCAGCGTCTTCGCAGGCCATGTTGTTCATCGCGCCGTGCGGCTTGACGTGGGTGACGCGCAGGCCCTGCGCCTGCGCCATGCCCATCAGCGCGCCGACCTGGTAGGTGACCACGGCTTGCAGTTCGCGCTTCGACAGCTGCACAACCCGCCGGCCGAAACCCTGCAGGTCGGCGAACGCCGGGTGCGCGCCGATGCTCACGCCGGCCTCGCGCGCCAGGCGGAGCGTCTCGGCCATCACCAGCGGGTCGCCGGCGTGAAAGCCGCACGCCACGTTGGCCGAGCCGACGATGCCCAGCAGCGCCGCGTCGTCGCCCATACGCCAAGCGCCGAAGCTTTCGCCGAGGTCGGCGTTCAGGTTGATGTCCATGGGTCGATCCTCTCAGGGCAACGAGCGTCGATCATGCCGCTGACCAGGTTGGTGGAATAGATTGCGTTGAGGTCGATGTCGCCATCGAGCAGCAGCGGCTTGATGGTCGCCAGCAGTGCCTGAAGTGCATCTTCGGCGTCGCGGGCCAGCGCCTCGGCCTGCGCCACGGTCACGGCTTCGAAGCGCAGTTCGGCGCCGACCGGCGCGGTGGCCAGGCGCGCCAGGTCGCAAGAGGCCACCGTGCCGATCTTGGGGTAGCCGCCCGCCGTTTGGCCGTCGGCCAGCAGCACGATCGGCAAGCCGTTGCCGGGCACCTGGATCGAGCCCGGCACGGTGGCGTCGGAGACGATCTCGGCGCCTTTGTCGGCGCGGTGCGTCAGCGGCGTGCCCTGCAGGCGAACGCCCATGCGGTCGGCGTCGGCCGAGACGCGGTACGCGGCGCCGAAGAATTCGGCCAGCGTCGCCTCGGTGAAGTGGTCGGCCTGCGGGCCAGGCACCACGCGGATCGGCGCCGACGCGGGCGTCAGCGTCTGCGCTGGTGGTCGGCGCAGCATGCGCTGCGCGGGGCGTTCGCCGTGCCGTTGCGCCGCGGCGGCGGCGGTGAGCTTGTCGCCCGCCGCAAGCGCCCGCCCGCCATGCCCGCCCAGAGACGCCCGCGCGTAGGTCGACGCACTGCCCAGCACCCGCGGAACGGCCAGCCCTGCAACGGCGACGTAGCCGACCCGCGACGAACTCACCTGGCCTGCGCGAAGTGTGTCGCCTGGGAGCAGCGTCACGCTGCGCCACGACCCGATCTGCGTTCGCTCGCCGATCGCGCGCGTCAGCGTGGCCGGAAAGTCCCCAGCCAGGCCGACGCAAACGGGCTGATCGACCGCTTTCAGCGTCGGCCCGGCGACGAAGAACTCGATCGCTGGCGCCGTTTGGGCGTTGCCCGCCAGCACGTTGGCGATGCGCAGAAGGGCCGGGTCCAGCGCGCCGGCGCGCGGAACGCCGATGCGGCGCCAAGCGGGCCGGCCTAAGTCCTGCACGGTGGACATGGCGCCAGGTGAAGTCACCTCCAGCGTTGCCTCGGCAGCCGCAGCCTCGTGGTCTGTCGCCTCGCTCACGCGGCCTCCATGAACGAGTGGCTGGCGAGTGTGCCAACGCGAAGCTGGCGCTCCAGCTCGGCAAACCGATCGGCAGACACCGGCTCGAAGCGCACCCGGTCGCCCGGCGCCAGCAGGGCCGGCGCGGCAGCGGCCGCATCGAACAGCGGCACCGGGCAGCGGCCGAGCAATCGCCAGCCGCCCGGGCTCTCCCACGGGTAGATCGCGCTCAGCCCGCCGGTGATGGCCACCGAGCCCGCCGGCACGCGCAGCCGCGGCTCTTTGCGGCGCGGCACGGCCAACGCCGACGGCAGGTCGCCCATGAAAGCAAAGCCGGGCATGAAGCCGAGCATGTAGACGTTGAAGTCGGTGCCGCTGTGGCATTGCACAACGGCCTCCGGCGAGAGCCCTGCGGCGGCCGCCACGTCGGCCAGGTCCGCACCGAAGCCGGCTTCGTAGCACACCGGCAGCCGCCAGCGCCTCGCGATGGCAGCCAGCGTCGGCGTGGGCTGCTGCAGCAACCCGAGCAGCGCCGGTTCGAGCAGCGCGCGCCGGGTGTGCAGTGGGTCGTACAGAACCGTCAGCGAGCGAAAGGTGGGCACCAGTTCGACCACGCCCGCCAGTTCGCCACGCGCCAGCGCGGCGGCCAACGAGCGTTCGAACGCGCCCACCTGCGCGACCAGGTCGCCCGTGATGCGGTCGCCGAACTCGACCGTCACCGCGCAGTCCCCGGCATCGAGCAGGCGCACGCTCATCGCGCGGCCTTGCCTCGTCGCCGCGGGGCCGACGAGGCCGCCAGGGCGGCGGCGTGGGAGCTGCTGGCCGCCGGCGTGGCGGCGTGCGAGCTGCTGGCCGCCGCCGTGGTGGAGCCCGAGACGGCGCCGCCCGGCGCCCCCAGCGACGTGAACAACGACGCCGACGCCGCCCGCGCAGCCTGGTCGTAGCGGCCCGACAGCGTGCGCAGCAGGCTGGCCGCGTCGCCAAGCTGGGCGTTGTCTTCGTCGGAGCCTGCAAAGCCCGGCAGCAGGCAGGTTTCGCGCACCTCGCGGTAACGCTCGCAGGCGGCGCGCCCGCGCTCGGTGGTGCCGAAGAAGACTTCCTTGCCGCGCTTGGCGCCTTCCACCAGCCCCATGCCGGCGAGCTTCTTGAGCGAGTACGACACCACGTGCGTGTCTTCGACGTTGAGCACGAAGCAGATGTCGGCCAGCTTCTTCTCCTGCCCCTGGTTGTTGACGTGGTGGAGCACCAGCACGTCGAGCGCGGTGGTGTCGGGGCAGCCGCAGGCCGCCATGCAGCGCACTGTCCAGCGCGCGAAGGCGTGGTTGGCAATGATGAGGCCGAACTCCAGCTCCGACAGCTCGGGCGACTTGGGCGAGACGAGGTGCAGCGACGTCACGATGCGGTGACCGGAAGCAGCTGCCGCCGGGGGCTTTGGTGGCCGGTTGCTGGGGCTGTCCATCCGAGCTTCCTTTGAGTAGCGGTTTTCTAGGATACGTCCGAATCACGATGATATATCGTCGATGTTTTATTGACAAGACCTAGATATAATTGCACGATGACGGCGCGGCTTGAGCATTTCCCGCCGATTTGCCCCCTTCATCCACCTCCCACCGGAATCTCACCATGACGAACGCACTCCTCTCCACGATGGCCGCCACGGCACTGTTGGCCTGCGCCCTGTCGACGTCGGCGGCCGACTTTCCGAGCAAGGCCATCAAGCTGGTCGTGCCGTACGCGGCCGGCGGCTCGACCGACGCGCTGGCGCGCCTGGTGGGCGAGAAGCTCACCCAGCGCCTGGGCCAACCCGCGATCGTCGAGAACAAGCCCGGCGCGAGCGAGCAGATCGCCATCGTCAGCGTCACCAAGGCGCCGCCGGACGGGCACACGATCCTGGTGTCCACCTTGAGCGGCTTGGCCGTCAACCCTGGCCTGTACGGGCCGCGACTCCCGTACGACCCAATGAAGGACTTGGTGCCGATCACGCTGGCCGCCAGCGTGCCCAGCGTGGTCGTGGTGCACCCGCAGGTCCCAGCAAAGACCATGGCCGAACTCGCCGCCTTCATCAAGAGCAAGCCGGACAGCGTGAGTTACGCCTCCGCCGGCAACGGCACGCCCAGCCACCTGGGCATGGAGCACTACAAGAAGATCACCGGCCTGGCCGCCGTGCACGTGCCGTACAAAGGCGGCGCACCGGCCTTGCAGGAACTGATGGGCGGCCAGGTGCAGTTGATGATGGCGCTGGCGCCCGAGGCGATGCCGCTGGTCAAGGCCGGCAAGCTCAGGGCCATCGCCGCGGCGACCACGCAACGCATCGCGGCCTACCCGGAGCTTCCGACCGTGGCCGAATCGGGCCTCAAGGACTTCGATCTGACCTTCTGGTACGCCTTCATGGCGCCCGCCGGCACGCCGCCGGCCGTGCTGGCCAAGCTCAACCAGGCCATCGACGCGATCCTGCAGGAGAAGGACGTTCGCGCCCGCCTCGCCGAGATGAGCCTCGACGTGGTGGGCGGCCCGCCCGCCCGCGTGACCGACCGCATCAAGGCCGATGCGGCCAAGTGGAAGAAGGTGATCGACGACGCTGGCATCAAGGTGGACTGACGTCGGCGCGGCGATCGCGTTCAACCAGCAGCGCGATCGCGAACTGCGTGCAATCTGCGCGCGCTATTTGTTCGGGGTCAACCTGACCCAGCTCGCGATCCGGCGCGGCAACGATTCCCTGCCTCACACCGCACCGAACCGGAAGCTCGACGCGGCCACGCCGCCCATGAAGTTGTCTTCGTGGTAGGTGCAGGTCGCGGCTTCGCCTTCAGCGGCGCCAGCGGCCACCATCAGCGGCAGCAGGTGCTCCTCGCGCGGGTGCGCCGCTCGGGCCGACGGTGCGCGCTCCCAGTCGATCAGGTGCGCCGTGCGCTGGGCGGGGCTGGCCGCCACGACCGCCTGCTGCAGCCACGCGTCGAAGGCCTGCGACGCACCGCGCGCGCGGGCGCCGAACTCGCGCAGGTTGTGGTAGCTCAGGCCACTGCCGACGATCAGCACGCCCTCGTCGCGCAATGGCGCGAGTGCACGACCGAGCGCCAGGTGCGCTTGCGGGTCGAGCCCGGTCTTCAGCGACAGTTGCAGCACCGGCACGTTCGCGTCGGGGTAGATCACGGCCATCGGCGAGAACGTGCCGTGGTCGAAGCCGCGTTCGCGGTCCACGCCCACGTCGATGCCGGCCGCCCCGATCAACGCGCGCACGCGCTCGGCGAGCTCGGGCGAGCCCGGTGCCGGGTAGCGCACGTGGTAGGTGTGCTCGGGGAAGCCGCCGTAGTCGTAGACCATCGGCGGGTGCTCGGTGGCCATCACGGTGAAGGCGCTTTCCTCCCAGTGGGCCGAGACCATCAGCACGGCCTTGGGCGGTGCGCCGAGCTCGCGAGGCATGGCCTGAAGCGAGGCTTCGAGCCGGTCGTAGGCGCCGCCCAGCGTGTCCTTCATGTACGGCCACGGGCCGCCGCCGTGCGAAATGAAGTAGGTCGGGAGCGTGCGAGCGTTCATGTCGGGTGCCTGTTCGAACGAATGATGGTGCGAGTCTAGAAGCCCGGTCGTGCGGCACGGTTGTGCCGTGCTGAACCCGGCGTTCGATCCGGCTGATGGCGCCCCCTTTAAGGCGACGCCCACTCCGTCACACCCGAGCGCCGCAGTGCCCTTGAAGTGCGGCCCCACCTGCCGACAAGCCGTGATGGCGTCGCGCAGGCAGCGCGCGGCACCGCGGCAATGCGTCACGCCCGCTCCGTGGTTTCAGCCGGCGTTCCCCGATTCGAGGGATGCGGCGGCGCAAAGCGGGTCGGCATGATTCATGCAACGACCGATCAGATTGTCTTTCTGGAGGCAAGGGATGCGCAGCGAGGAACGTACCGAAGGGGCCTACCGCATTTACGCCAGCGCGATCAAGGCTCCGGGCGGCAAGGGCTTCGTCGCAGCGGTGGTTGTGAAGCGCATCCACGGCGACAGCGGTCACGCGCGCGAGGCCTTTCGCCACGAGAGCCTGGCTGGCGGCCACCGCTGGCCTTCGCCGGAAGCCGCCAAGCTGATGGCGGTGGCGATGGCCCAGCAGGTCATCCGGCACGAACCCCATCGGCTGAAGGGCTGAGCCCGTCCGGCTCAGACGCGCCCGAAACCAGGGCTCAAAGGCGACCCAGGGTCAGGCGCAGCACCCGGTCGCAGCGCGCGGCGAGCGACTCGTCGTGCGTCACCAGCACGAAGGCCATGCCCTGGCGGCGCGCCAGGTCGAGCATCAAGGCGAACACGCCGTCGGCGGTTTCGCGGTCGAGGTTGCCGGTGGGCTCGTCTGCGAGCACACACGCCGGCCGCCCAGCCAGCGCGCGTGCTATCGCCACACGCTGACGCTCACCGCCCGACAACTGCGACGGCCGGTGGCGCACGCGTTCGGCCAGCCCCACCTGCGCCAGCACCGTTTGCGCCTGTGCACGTGCGGCGGGCTTGTCGAGCCGGCGAATGCGCAGCGGCATCGCCACGTTGTCGAGTGCGCTGAATTCGGGCAACAGGTGGTGAAACTGGTAGACGAAGCCGAGGTGCTGGTTGCGCCAGGCACCCTGCTCGGCCGCGCCCATCTGCGCAAAGTCGCGGCCCTGCAACTGCACGCTGCCTTCGGTGGGGGCTTCGAGCCCGCCCAACAAATGCAGCAGCGTGCTTTTGCCCGAACCCGATGCGCCGACGATGGCGATCGTCTCGCCGGCATGCACGTCGAGGTCGACGCCTTGCAGCACATGCACGTCCAGCTTGGCGTTGCCCGAGCCTTCGCTGAAGCGCTTGTGCAGCCCGCGCGCGCGGATCACGACGCCGCTCGCAGCCTCACTCATAGCGCAGGGCCTCGGCAGGTTGCAGCCGGCTCGCGCGCCAGCTCGGGTACAGCGTGGCGACGAACGACAACGCGAGCGACACGAGCACGATCGGCACGATGTCGCTGGCCAGCGGCAAGCTCGGCATGTGGTCGATGAGGTAGATGTTGCTCGGCAGCAGGCTCGCGCCCACCACCTGCTCGATGCCGCGCACGATGGCGCCGACGTTGAATGCAATCGCCAGGCCCAGCACCAACCCGGCCATCGTGCCAATGAAGCCCGACACCGCCCCCTGCACGATGAAGATGCCCATGATCGACGCGGGGCTTGCGCCCAGCGTGCGCAGGATCGCGATGTCGGCGCGCTTGTCGGTGACGGTCATCACGAGGGTGGAGACGAGGTTGAACGCCGCCACCGCAACGATGAGGGCCAGGATGAGGAAGAGCATCTGCTTCTGGATCTGCACCGACTCGAACCACTGGCGGTTGGTGCGCGTCCAGTCGCGCACCAATATACCGGGGCCGATTTCGACCGCCAGGCGGCGGCCGACCTCGCCGGCGCGGTCGCGATCGAGCAATCGCAATTGCAGGCCGCTGGCGCCGGCCGCACCGAAGAGCGCTTGCGCGTCGGGCAACAGCATGAACGCGAGCGTGCTGTCGTACTCGAAGTGGCCGGCCTCGAAGGTGGCCGCCACCGTCAGCGGCACCATGCGCGGCGCGCCGCCCGGCTGCGTGGGGTCGGGCTGCACCAACGTGACCGGCTGGCCCGGCGCGACCTTGAGTTCACGTGCCAATTCGATGCCGAGCACGATCTGGTTCTGCCCCGGCACCAGGCCGGCGAGCGCCGTGTTGCGCAAGCCGCGCACCACGTCGGACACCTCGGCCTCCAGCGCCACGTCGATGCCGCGCACCCGGACCGGCCGCAGCTCGTCGCCGCGGCCGAGCAGGCCCTGGCCGGCGATGAACGGCGCCACGGCCTTGACTTGCGGGTCGCGCCGCACCGTGGCCGCGACGCCCTCGGGTACCGGCCCGCCGTCCGCCGCGAACAGCTCGACGTGCGCAATGACCGACAGCATGCGATCACGCACCTCGACGCTGAAGCCGTTGAGCACCGACAGCACCACGATCAACGCCGCCACGCCCAGCGCGATGCCCAGCACCGACGCGCCTGAGATGAACGACAGGTAGCCATCGCGCCCGCCGCGGCCGGCGCGCACGTAGCGCCAGCCGAGTTGCCATTCGTACCTCACGACCCCTCGCTCGACGAGTACGTCGGTCGATCCCCGTGGGCCACGAAGGGGCCCCTTGTGGCCCCTGGGATGCGGGCCGCCGAGGTCCCCGATGGGGGCCTCTTCGTGGCCCACGGAGCGGCCCGGTGCTCGGCCCGCGTCCCTCCGTGCAAGAGAGCGCTACTCATACCGCAACGCCTCCGCCGGCTGCACGCGGCTGGCGCGCCAGCTCGGGTACAGCGTGGCGACGAAGGCCAGCAGCAGCGAGATCAGCGCGATCGGCACGATGTCGCCCGATTGCGGCTGGCTCGGCATGCGGCTGATCAGGTACACGCTGCTGGGCAGGAAGCTCACGCTTAAAGCGCGCTCGATCGCCGGCACGATCACGTCGATGTTGAACGCGATGCCCAACCCCAGCAGCACCCCGGCCAGCGTGCCGATCACGCCCGAGGCCGCGCCCTGCACCATGAAGATGCCCATGATCGAGCGCGGGCTCGCCCCCAGCGTGCGCAGGATCGCGATGTCGGCCTGCTTGTCGGTCACCGTCATCACCAGGGTCGACACGAGGTTGAAGGCCGCGACCGCGACGATGAGCGTCAGGATGATGAACATCAGGCGCTTTTCCAACTGCACGGCCGAGAACCAGTTGCGGTTGGTGCGCGTCCAGTCGCGCACGGTCACGCTCGGACCCAGGCTCGTGGCCAGATCCATCGCGACCTCGCGCGCGTCGTTCAGGTTCTTCAAACGAAGCTGCACGCCGGTCGGGCCTTCAAGACGGAACAGCTTGGCGGCGTCGTCGATGTGGATCAGCGCCAGGCCGCTGTCGTATTCATAGTGACCGGCGTCGAAGCTGCCGACGACAGTGAGCTGCTTCAACCGCGGCACCACGCCGGCCGGCGTGACTTGCCCGCCCGCTGCGGCGATCGTGATCTTGTCGCCCTCGCGCACGTTGAGCGAGCGGGCCAGCTCGCCGCCGAGCACGATGCCCCACGCGCCGGGCACGAGCCGCGCGAGCGTCGTGTCCTTCAACTGGGCGGCGAGGTCGGTCACGGTCGCTTCATCCACCGGCGAGATGCCGCGCACCAGCACGCCACGCATGTCATCGCCGCGTGCGATCAGCGCCTGCGAGGCGATGAACGGCGCCGCGCCAATGACCTGCGGCTGCTGGCGCGCCTGCGCGGCGGTGGCGCGCCAGTCGGGCAGCGCATTGCCGTCGCGCTCGAAGACCTCGACATGCGAGATCACCGACAGCATGCGGTCGCGCACTTCCTTCTGAAAGCCGTTCATCACCGACAGCACGATGATCAGCGCCGCCACGCCGAGCGCGATGCCGAGCATCGACACGCTGGAGATGAACGAGATGAACCCGTTGCGCCGGCCAACGCGCCCGGCGCTGGTGTAGCGCCAGCCAATTTGGAGTTCTACGGGCCAGTTCATCGGTGGGGGATGCTACAGGAGGCGTTGCGCGCCACGTGCGATCGGCGCGGTCAAGGCCGCGCCGGATAATCGGCCCGCATGCACTTGCTGATTCCGTTCGCCAGCGCGCTCTCCGAGCCTGCCGCTGAGGTTCTGCGCGACCTGCCACTGCCGGCGTTGGCGGGGCTGCTGCAACGGCTCACGGTCGACGAAGCGGAGCCTGAGGACGACGGCGACGAATACACGTTGTCGCCGCCGCACGAACGGGCGCTCGCTCGCGCGTGGGGCTGGCCGCTGATCGACGGCGGCCTGCCGTTTGCGGCGCAGGCGGCGGCGGCCGACGGTATCGAGGTCGGCACGCGGGCGTGGGGCCTGCTCACGCCGACGCACTGGGACGTGGGCCGCGACCACGTGACGCTGACTGATCCTGAGGCTCTGCAACTTGTAGAGGGCGAGTCGCGCGCACTCTTTGATGCAGTTCGTCACTTGTTTGAAAGCGAAGGTTTTGCGCTCGCCTGGGGCGCGCCGTCGCGCTGGTACGCCAGCCACGAGAGCCTGAGCGGGCACCGCAGCGCATCGCTGGCGCGCGTGGTCGGCCGCAATGTCGACTTGTGGTTGCGCGGCGCAGCGCAGGCGGGTGAGAGCGTTCAGGCCTCGACGAAACTGCTGCGCCGCTTGCAGAGCGAGGTGCAACTTCTGCTGTACCCGCACCCGGTGAACGAAGCGCGCGAGGAACGTGGCGCGATGACGGTCAACTCGTTCTGGCTCAGCGGCTGCGGTCGGCATCAGGCTGCGGACAGGGCGGCGGTGCAGATCGCCGATTCGCTGCGCGGCCCGCCGCTGCAGCAGGACTGGGCAGCGTGGGCCGAGGCCTGGCGCGCTTTGGACGCTGGGGCGCTGAGCACGCTGCTCGCCAACGTCGAACGCGGCGACGACGTGACGCTGACCTTGTGCGGCGAGCGGCGTGCGCGCAGCTTCGGCCACCGGCCGCAGTCGTTGTTGAAGCGCTTGCGGCAGCGCTGGAGCGCTCCCCTGCCGGCGGTTGTGCTGGAGGCGCTGTGATGCACGCCGATGCCCGAGGCCGTGCACCAAGCGCCACGCAGGCCGTCGCGCAGGGCGCAGCGGCGCCCTCAGCACAGCCCACGATCACGCTGCGCGACGCGCCGCCGCGCGCGGTGTGGGCGCTGGAACAAGCGGGCGTGCATCCGCTGCTGGCGCGGCTTCTTGCCGCACGCGGGCTGCGCAGCGCCGAGGAGCTCGACGACGGCCTCGCGCGCTTGATCCCGCCCGCCGAGTTGCTGGGCGCGCAAGCCGCGGCACGCTTTCTCGCCGATGCCATTGCCGCGCGACAGCGCCTCTGCGTTGTGGCCGACTACGACTGCGACGGCGCCACCGCCTGCGCCGTCGCGCTGCGCGGCCTGCGCTTGCTCGGCGCGCAGCCCGACACGCTGCACTACGTCGTGCCCGACCGCACGGTGCACGGCTACGGCCTCACGCCGGCGATCGTCGACCTGGCGATGCACAAACAACCCGACGTGCTGCTGACGGTCGACAACGGCATCGCCAGCCTGGACGGCGTGGCGCATGCGCGCGCGCTGGGCCTGGCCGTGGTCGTGACCGACCACCACTTGCCGGCGCTGCTGGACGGTCGCATCGTGTTGCCCGACGCGAGCGTGATCGTCAACCCGAACCAGCCGGGCTGCAGCTTCGCGAGCAAGAACCTCGCGGGCGTGGGCGTGATGTTCTATGTGTTGCTCGCGCTGCGCAGCGAACTGCGCGAACGCGGTGTGTTCACCTCACATACCCAGCCGCGCCTGGACACGCTGCTCGACCTGGTTGCACTCGGCACCGTGGCCGACGTGGTGCGGCTGGACGCGAACAACCGCCGCCTCGTCGCGCAGGGCTTGAAGCGCATCCGCGCCGGCCAGATGCAGCCCGGCGTGGCAGCGCTGTTCAGCGCCGCCGGGCGCGACCCGCGGCGCGCCGGCGCGTTCGACTTCGGCTTTGCGCTCGGCCCGCGCATCAACGCGGCCGGCCGGCTGGCCGACATGACGCTGGGCATCGAATGCCTGCTGACCGACGACGCTGCGCGCGCTGCAGAACTGGCCCACGCGCTGGACGGCATCAACCGCGAGCGGCGCGAGGTCGAGACCGGCATGCGCGAGCAGGCCGAGGTGCTGCTGCAAGCGCTGCTCGAACGCGACGATCGCATCGGCACCGAGCCGCCTAGCGCGCTGGCGCTGTTCGACCCCGCCTTTCATGAAGGCGTGGTGGGCATCGTCGCGTCGCGGCTGAAAGACCGGCTGCACCGGCCGACCTTCGTGTTCGCATTGGGCAAGGACGGGCTGCTGAAGGGCTCGGGCCGCTCGATCCCCGGCTTTCACCTGCGCGACGCGCTCGACCTGGTGGCCAAGCGCCACCCGGGTGTGCTCACGCGCTTCGGTGGTCACGCGATGGCGGCCGGCTGCACGCTCGCGCAAGACCAGTTCGCGGCTTTCGACGCCGGCCTGCAGCAGGTCGCACGCGAGTGGCTCGATGCGGCCACGCTGGCGCGCCGGCTGCTGAGCGACGGGCCGCTGCCGCTCGAACACTTCACCGCACAGACGGTGCGTGCGCTGGATGCGCAGGTTTGGGGCCAGGCCTTCGAGGCGCCGGTGTTCTGCGACGAGGTCGAGGTCGTGTCGCAGCGGCTGGTGGGCGAGAAGCACCTGAAGCTCACCGTGAAGCACGCCGGTGTGCTGCGCGACGCGATCTGGTTCGGCCACAGCGAGCCGCTGGCCGGTCGGGTGCGGCTTGCCTACCGGCTCAGCGTGGACGAGTACAACGGCCGCGAGCGGGTGCAGATGGTGGTGGAGGCGGTGGGCTGAGCGGGCCGTCGACGGTTCAGGGTACTGGGTCCGAGAGGCACCCGAATCACCTTCTCGGTGCGGTTGCAACTTGTATCAGGATGGTTTCCCGAGGCCACCATACTGCGCGCGTGTTTTGCTGCCCAGCGTGACGAGAGGCTTTGCCATGAACCCGACGCATGAACCGAAACCGAACCCGACCCCGTCGCTCGCCGACTCGGCGACCGAACCCGTGGCCCAACAAGACCGGCGCGACGCATTGACGCGCCTCTGGCGCCTGACCGCGCTGGCCGCGAGTGGCGGTGCGGCCGGCGCGATGGTGGCTTGCGGTGGCAGCGGCAGCGAAACGCCGCCTCCGGTGGCGGGGCCGACGCCCGCGCCATCTCCATCACCCGCGCCGTCCCCTTCACCCGCACCGGCGCCATCGCCATCCCCCGCCCCTGCCCCGGCTCCAGCACCCGCACCCGCTCCAGCGCCGTCTGGCCCGCCGGTCGCCACCAACTTCACCGCCACGATGGCCGAGCCGTGGGGCATGGCTTTCTTGCCCGACGGGCGCATCCTCGTCACGCTCAAAGGCGGCTCGCTCGTCATCGTCTCGGCCAACGGGCAGACGATCGGCGCGCCGGTCAGCGGCGTGCCTGCGGTGGTGTCGTCGGGCCAGGGCGGGTTGCTCGACGTGGCGATCGACCCCGACTTCGCCACCGACCCGTGGATCTACCTCACGTTCACCCAAGCCGGCACCGGTGGCACCGGCACCGCGGTGTTCCGCGGCAGGTTGTCGGGCAACTCGCTCGTCAACGGCGCGGTCATCTTCCAGCAGTTGCCCAAGGGCAGCGGTGAGCACTACGGTTCGCGGCTTGTCTTCCGCAATGACAAGACGCTGTTCGTGGCGCTCGGCGACCGCCAGCAACTCACGCCCGCGCAAGACGTGACCGGCCACCTGGGCAAGGTGGTCCGTATCAACCGAGACGGCAGCGTGCCCGCCGGCAACGCGAGCAATCTGGGCGCCGGCGCGCGGGCCGAGATCTGGAGCCTGGGCCACCGCAACCCGCAAGGCGCCGCGCTGCACCCGACCACCGGCGAACTGTGGGTGAGCGAGCACGGCCCGCAAGGCGGCGACGAGGTGAACATCGCGCGCGTCGGCAGCAACTACGGCTGGCCCACCAAGAGCTATGGTTGCAACTACGGCGCGGCTTTTTCCAACAACGACAACACCGCCTGCCGCATCGGCGGCGGCGTACACGCACCGACTTTCGTCGAGCCGCTGACCTTCTGGGTGCCGACCTCGGTCGCGCCCAGCGGCCTGTGCTTCTACACCGGCAACCTGTTCCCCGAGTGGCGCGGCAACTTGTTCATGGGCGCGCTCGCCGGCCAGGCGCTGTGGCGCATGACGCTCAACGGCGACACGGTGACCGCACGCGAGCCGCTGTTCCCCGGTGCGCGGGTGCGCGACGTGAGGCAGGGCCCGGACGGTGCACTGTACATGCTGACGAACCGGATCGTGCGCATCGCGCGCTGACGGCCGAGGCGTGCCGCGCGGGTGCACCTGGGCCGCCCTGAGCGACGAGCCCGCTTCGGCTGGGACGCCAGGGCACGGGGCTGCATAGACCTGTCGCTGCGTGCGGGCATTGGTGGTTTGGGCATGCTCGCAGTTTCACTGCCACTTGCTCCCGACCATGCGACACGCCCTGATAGCACTTGCCTTCCTCGTCACCAGCGCCACCGCCACAGCGCAGGAGCCCCGCGCCGTCACCGTGGCGAGCGGCCTGCAGAACGCGTGGGGGCTGGCCTTTTTGCCCGACGGGCGCATGCTCGTCACCGAACGCGCCGGGCGATTGCGCATCGTTCAACCCGACGGCCGCGTGGGCGAGCCAGTGGCCGGGCTGCCGCGTATCGCGGTGGGTGGGCAGGGCGGGCTGCTCGACGTGGCCGTCGATCCGAAGTTCGCTGACAACGCGCTGGTGTACTGGAGCTTCAGCGAGCCCGCCACCACCGGCGACGGCGGCAACAGCACCGCCGTGGCGCGCGGCAAGCTCGAAGGCAACCGGCTGAGCGGCGTGCAGGTGATCTTCCGCCAGAGCCCGAAGGTCAGCAGCAACCTGCACTTCGGCTCGCGGCTGGTGTTTGCGCGCGACGGCCGGCTGTTCATCACGCTCGGCGACCGCTTCAACCGCAGCGACGATGCGCAGACGCTCGACACGCACCACGGCAAGATCGTTCGCATCGAGCCCGACGGCCGCGTGCCGGCCGACAACCCGTTCGCTGGCCGCGCCGGCGCGCTGCCCGAAATCTGGAGCTACGGCCATCGCAACCTGCAAGGCGCAGCACTCCACCCGCAGACCGGCGAGTTGTGGGCGCATGAACACGGCCCGCAGGGCGGCGACGAGCTCAACACCGTGGCGGCCGGCAAGAACCACGGCTGGCCGGTGATCACCTACGGCCGCATGTATGGCACCGGCTTCAGAATAGGCGACGGCACCGAGCGCGCCGACGTGGTGGCGCCGCTGACCCACTGGATCCCCTCGATCGCGCCCAGCGGCATGGCCTTCCTGACGAGCGAGCGTTACCCCGGCTGGAAGGGCAACCTGTTCATCGGCGCGCTGCGCGGCACGATGCTCGTGCGGCTGGAGCTGGACGGCAACAAGGTGGCCAAGGAGCACCGGCTGCTCAAACCCCTGGGCGAACGCATTCGTGACGTGCGCCAAGGGCCCGACGGCTGGCTTTACCTGCTCACCGACAGCAGCAACGGCCGGGTGATCCGGCTGGAGCCTTGATCCAGGCGACCTGGGCGGCACTTTGCCCGAGACTCGGCGGGGCCTGCGGCGGCTCGGCATTCGCAGCGAGCGGCCGTCTCTACAATCGACGCTGTTGCCTCGCCCTGATTGAATGAACGCCGACCTCCATTGCCACTCCGCCGTCTCCGACGGCACCTTGCAGCCCGAGGCGCTGGCGCAGCGTGCGAAGGCCAACGGCGTCGAGCTCTGGGCGCTGACCGACCACGACGAGGTCGGCGGCCAGCAGCGCGCACGCGAGGCGGCGCTGGCCGTCGGCCTGCCCTACCTGACTGGCACCGAGATCTCGGTGACGTTCGCGGACACCACGGTGCACATCGTCGGCCTGGGCTTCGACGCCGACAACGCGTCGTTGCAAGCCGGCTTGGCCGCCACCCGCGGCGGGCGCACGCAGCGGGCGATCGAGATGGGCGAGAGCCTGGCCCAGGCGGGCATTGCGGGCGCTTACGAAGGCGCGCTGAACTACGTCAACAACCCCGACCTGGTGTCGCGCACCCACTTTGCGCGCCACCTGGTGGCAACCGGCGTGTGCGCCGACACCTATGAGGTGTTCCGCAAGTACCTCACCGAAGGCAAGCCGGGCTACGTGCCGCACCGCTGGGCGAGCCTTCGCAACGCGGTCACCTGGATCACGCAGGCCGGCGGCGTGGCCGTGATCGCGCACCCGGCGCGCTACAAGTTCACCCCGAACGAAGAGTACGCACTGTTCACCGAATTCATGATGCATGGCGGCCGCGGCGTCGAGGTGGTGACCGGCAGCCACAGCAGCGCCGACGCCGCCAAGTACGCCAAGACGGCGCAGGAGTTCGGCCTGCTTGCCTCGCGCGGGAGCGACTTTCACAGCCCCGAAGAAAGCCACGCCGACCTCGGCAGCCTGCCCGACCTGCCGGCCAAGCTGACGCCAGTGTGGAGCGCCCTCGCCTCGCGCATCCAGCGCCCGGCCTGACGCGCCGCGGCGCTGTTCGTTCTTCGTTGATGCACCAGCGCCCCGGCCTCGGGATCTTCCTGATCCTGCTGATGGCCGCGTGTTTTGCCGCGCTGGACACCTCCGTCAAGTACCTCGGGCCGTTCTTGCCGGTGCTGGTGCTGTTGTGGGCGCGCTATGCGTTTCAGGCTGTCGCGATGGGGGCGTGGCTGCTGCTGCGGTCGGGCCCGGGCTTTCGCGTCGCGCACCCGAAGTTCCAGCTCGCGCGTGGCGCACTGCTGATGACGGCCAGCGTGATGTCTTTCGTCGGCCTCAAATACATGCCGCTGGCCGAGTTCACCGCAGTGGGCATGCTGGCGCCGGTGGTCGTCACCAGCCTGGCCGCGCTGTTCCTGAACGAGCCGGTGTCGCGGCTGCGCTGGGCGCTGGTGATCACCGGCTTTGCCGGCGCGCTCATCGTCATCCGGCCCGGCAGCGGTGTGTTCGGCTGGGTGGCGGCGTTTCCGCTGCTGATGGCGCTGGCCTATGGCAGCTTTCAGGCGCTGACGGCCAAGCTCGCGGCGCTCGAACAACCGCTGACCACGCACTTCTACACCGGCCTGATCGGGCTGCTGACGATGACGGCCGCGTTGATGGTCAGCGGCGTCGACACGCCGGCGGTGTTGCGAAACGCGCCGACGCACCACCTGGTGCTGTTGCTGGCGCTCGGTGCGTTCGGTACGGCCGGCCACCTGTTCCTGATCCTCGCGCTGGGCATGGCGCCCACCGCCACGTTGATGCCGTTCATCTACCTGCAGATTCCATTTGCGCTGGCCGCCAGCGCGCTGGTGTTTTCGCACCTGCCGGATGTGTGGGCGTGGTTCGGCATGGCGGTCATCGCAGCGAGCGGTGCGGCCACGGTCTGGCTCAATGTCAGCAGCGCGAGCCCGACACGCCGGCCGGACTCGCCGGTGGCTGCCGGCACGACGGCCGACTGAGACTGAGCCAGAAAAGCCGACCGGGAAGCACCAGCGCGACAATCTGGCCATGTCCCAGTACTTTGAAGTTCACCCCGACAACCCCCAGGTGCGGCTGATCAAACAAGCCGCACAGATCCTGCACGGCGGCGGCATCGCTGCCATTCCCACCGACTCCAGCTACGCGCTCGTGTGCCGGCTGGACGACAAGGACGCGGCCGAAAACCTGCGGCGCATCCGCGGTGTCGACGATAAGCACCATCTGACCTTGCTGTGCCGCGACCTGAGCGAGCTCGCCAGCTACGCCCGCGTGGACAACAAGCAATACCGCATCCTCAAGCTCGGCACGCCGGGGCCGTTCACCTTCATTCTGGAGGCGACGAAAGAGGTGCCGCGGCGTGTGTCGCACCCGTCGCGCCGCACCATCGGGCTGCGCGTGCCAGACCACCGCGTGACACAGGAGTTGCTGTCGATCTTCGGCCAGCCGCTGCTGGCCACCACCTTGATCGCGCCCGGTGACACCGAGCCGATGAACGACCCCGGTGAGATCAGGGACCGCTTTCAGAAGTTGATCCAGGCCGTCGTCGATGCCGGCGCCTGCCCGCGCCAACCGACGACGGTGGTGGATTTGAGCGGCGACGGTGCAGTGCTGGTGCGCCAGGGGCGCGGGGATGCGGCGCTGTTGGGCTTGAGCTGAGCGGGGATGCGCCGCAGCACATCAAGCAGCTGCCGCGGATCCGGCTCTGCCGGTCCGCCAGCAGCGCCCCCTTGAGGGGGAGCGGCGGCAGCCGCTTCGGGGGTGGGTCAGATTCATGGCGCTACGCGCCCGTGCGCGCAGAGCGCGCCGCCTACGCGCGCTCGATGCGCGCGACGGCGCTGTGGTTGTGACAACGGAGGTTGCCCAACCACAGTCGGGCGCATCGCGCCCGTGCGCGCGAAGCGCGCCGCCTACGCGCGCTCGATGCGCGCGACGGCGCTGTGGTTGTGAATGGACTCGAAGTTCTCGACATCCACGCTGTAGCGCCCGACCCGCACATCGCCGTTCAGGCGCAGCGCCACGTCGCGCACAAGGTCTTCGACGAACTTCGGGTTCTCGTAGGCACGCTCGGTGACCCACTTCTCGTCGGCGCGCTTGAGCATCGGCCAGATCTCGCTCGACGCGCTGTCTTCGGCAAAGCGCACCAGCTCGGGCCAGGCGATCTCCTGCAGCAGTTCGACGCAGACGACCACGTGCGAACGCTGGTTGTGCGCGCCGTAGTCGGAGATTTCTTTCGAGCATGGGCACAGCGACTTCACCGGCACCGTCACCTCCGCCCACACGGTGCTGGCGCCACCGCGCGCCTCGGCGATCCAGCGGCCCTGGTATTCGAGCAGGCTCTCCACACCGGAGACGGGCGCTCGCTTGCGCAAAAAGAACGGGAAGCGCGCTTCGATGCGGCCTTCCGTCGCGTTCAGCTTGGTCAGCATCGCCGCCAGTTCCGTTCGCAGCACAGCAGCGTCCATCGGCTTGTCGAGGCCATCCAGCCACGCGATGAAGCGCGACATGTGCGTGCCCTTTTGCTCCGCGGGCAGCGCCACGTCCAGGTCCCATGCCGCCACGGTCGGCGCTGCTGTCTTTCCGATGCGCAACTGCAGCGGGTAACGCAGGCTGCGCACGCCGACGCGCTGAATGGCGAGATGGCGTTCGTCCCGTGCACTCTGGGTGTCCGGGATGTGCAGGGCGTCTTTCAAGTCCTTCAAATCGCTCATCGGTTTCGTTCGAGATCAGGCTGCATCAAAGGATGACAGCAACGCCGCCACCGTGCCGCAGCAAGGGCATGCACGAGCGGCTCAAAAACTCGCCGCACGCACCAGCGCCGGCTTCCCGCCGAAGCGCTTGACGATCGCCTGCTCGATGCCGGCGGCGTCCAGCCCGCACATCGCCAGCAGCTTGCCCGGGTCGCCGTGTTCGACGAAGGTGTCGGGCAAGCCCAGCACCAGCACCGGCACGGTGATGCCGGCTGCGGCCAGCGCCTCCAGCACCGCGCTGCCAGCGCCACCCATCGTGCAGCCTTCTTCCACCGTCACGATCGCGTCGTGGCTGCGCGCCAGCTCGGCCACCAGATCCGCGTCGAGCGGCTTCGCAAAGCGCATGTTGGCGACTGTGGCGCCGAGCTTCTCGGCCGCGGCCAGCGCGGGGTACAGCACGGTGCCGAAGGCCAGGATCGCGATGCGCTGCCCCTGGCGGCGCACCTCGCCCTTGCCGAACGGAATCGGCGTCATTTCCTTCTGGATGACCATGCCGGCGCCGCTGCCGCGCGGGTAGCGCACGGCCACCGGGTGGTCCTGCATGAACGCGGTGTAGAGCGACTGGCGGCACTCGTTCTCATCGGCCGGCGTCATCACGCTCACGTTGGGCACGCAGCGCAGGTAGGCGATGTCGTAGGCGCCGGCATGCGTTGCGCCATCGGCGCCGACGATGCCGGCGCGGTCGAGCGCGAACACCACCGGCAGGTTCTGGATCGCCACGTCGTGCAGCAGCTGGTCGTAGCCACGCTGAAGGAAGGTGGAGTAGATCGCGACGACCGGCTTCAGCCCTTCGCAAGCCAGCCCGGCGGCGAACGTGACGGCGTGCTGCTCAGCGATGCCGACGTCGAAGTAGCGCTTCGGGAAGCGCTTCTCGAACTCGACCATGCCCGAGCCCTCGCGCATCGCGGGCGTGATGCCGACCAGGCGCTCGTCCTTCTCGGCCATGTCGCACAGCCACTGGCCGAAGACCTGGGTGAAAGTCGTCTTGCCCGGAGCGCTCGCCTTGACGAAGCCGACCGCCGGGTCGAACTTTCCGGACGCAGCGTGATACTGCACCGGGTCGGCTTCGGCCAGCTTGTAGCCATAGCCCTTGCGCGTGACCACGTGCAGGAACTGCGGGCCCTTCAGGTCGCGCAGGTTCTCCAGCGTGGGGATCAGCGACTCCAGGTCGTGCCCGTCGATCGGGCCGACGTAGTTGAAGCCGAACTCCTCGAAGATCGTGCCCGGCACGACCATGCCCTTGGCGTGCTCCTCGAAGCGGCGCGCCAGCTCGAACAGCGGCGGCGCGTTCTTCAGCACGCTCTTGGCGGTGTCGCGCGCGGTGGCGTAGAACTTGCCGCTCATCAGCCGCGCGAGGTAGCGGTTGAGTGCACCGACCGGCGGCGAGATCGACATGTCGTTGTCGTTCAGGATCACCAGCATGTCGGCGCTGGACACGCCGGCGTTGTTGAGTGCCTCAAAGGCCATGCCGGCGCTCATCGCGCCGTCGCCGATGATGGCCACCGTCTTGCGCGCCTCGCCTTTGAGCTTGGACGCCACCGCCATGCCGTGCGCCGCCGAGATCGACGTGGATGAGTGCGCGGTGCCGAAAGCGTCGTACTCGCTCTCGTCGCGGCGCGGAAAGCCGGAAATGCCGCCGAGCTGGCGCAGCGTGCCCATGCGCTCGCGCCGGCCGGTCAGAATCTTGTGTGGGTAGGTCTGGTGGCCCACGTCCCACACCAGCCGGTCGTGCGGCGTGTTGAACACGTGGTGCAGCGCCACCGTCAACTCCACCGTGCCGAGGTTGGAGCCGAGGTGCCCGCCGGTCTGCGAGATGGTCTGCAGCAGGAAGTCGCGCAGCTCGATCGCCAACTGGTCGAGCTCGCCACGCGAAAGGCGGCGAACGTCGGCCGGGCTGTGGATGGTTTGCAGCAGGGAGTGTTTCATCAGCATGTCAATTGTCCCGTTCCACGACCTTGTCTGCCAGCAACCGGAGCCAAGTGGCGTCCAGCCCGCTGCTGGTCAGCGCCGCCTGGGCCTTGTCGCGCAGTTCGTCGGCATGCCGGCGCGCTGCGTCGAGACCCAGGACGGTCACATAGGTCGGCTTGTTGTTGGAGAGGTCCTTGCCTGCGGTCTTGCCCAGGGTTTCAGAGGCCTGCGTCACGTCCAGGATGTCGTCCACCACCTGAAACGCCAGGCCCAGCGCGTCGCCATACACCCCCAGCGCGGCCCATGCCGACGCACTCACCGGCCCGCAGGCCGCGCCCATCAGCACGCTGGCCTGGAGCAAGGCGCCGGTCTTGCGGTGGTGCATGTCGCGCAACACGTGCTCATCGAGCGGCCGGCCGATGCTGGCCAGGTCGATCGCCTGTCCGCCGGCCATGCCGGCGTGGCCGGCCGCGCGCGCAAGCAGCGAGCACAGCCTTGCCTGCAGGGCGGCAGGTACTGCGTCGGGGCGAGCCGCCGCGCCGTCGTCCGCCGTCGGCGTCAACACCTCGAAGGCCAGGGCCTGCATCGCGTCACCCGCGAGCATGGCCTGCGCCTCGCCAAACTGGACGTGAACGGTCGGCTTGCCGCGGCGCAACACATCGTTGTCCATGCAGGGCATGTCGTCGTGCACCAGCGAGTAGGCGTGGATCAGTTCGACCGCGCAAGCCGCCCGCAGCGCCGCACCGCGCAGCCCGCCAACGGCTTCGCAGGCAGCCAGAACAAGCAACGGACGCAGGCGCTTGCCGCCGTCGAGCACGCCGTAACGCATGGCCAGGCCCAGCCCGGCCGGCGCGTCGGGCGGAACCCAGTCGGTCAGGGCCGACTCGACAGCGTCGAGTTCGCGCCGCACCCAGGCATCGAAGTTGGCAGCGGTCATTCGGGCGTCCACGGCTTGAGCTGCCCGTCTTCGAGCACCTTGACCTGCTGCTCCACCGCCTCCAGGCGCGAGCGGCACAGCGTCAGCAACTCGGCACCCCGCTGGTAGCTGGCGAGCAGGCGGTCCAGGGGCAACTGGCCGCCTTCCATCGAGGCCACCAGGCGTTCGAGTTCGGTAAGCGCTTCTTCATAGCTCGCGGGTGCCACGGGCGCCTGGGACGAGGAAGGGGTCTTGGCCATTTCGGGACATGAAACCGCGATTGTAGTCAGCACCATCCACCGGCTGGCGCCCGGCGTTTGTCGATGCAGGGTGGGGGTCGCGGCCTGGGCAGAAGTACCGAACCGCCATGCTTGCCGAAAACGCGCAGGTACAATCCGCCGCCCTTCGAACAGGGCACTCAGACCCACGCCAAGCCGAGGTTCGGGGTGGTGGTTCGACATCGGTTTTTTTGAGTCCCGGGGATCATGTCCGACCTGAGCATCACGATAGACGCGCTGGAGCGCAGTCGCAGCCAACTGTCTGTTTCCTGCTACTTCGACGAGACGGTGTTTCGGCACGAGCAGGAGCGCATATTCAAGCGCGGCCCGCGCTACCTGGGCCACGAACTGTGCGTGCCGGAAGCGGGCGACTTTCACACCTTGCAACAAGAAGGCGAAGGCCGCGCGCTGGTGCGCACGCCACGCGGCGTGGAGTTGATCTCCAACGTGTGCCGTCACCGCCAGGCGGTGATGCTGCGAGGCCGCGGCAACACGCAGTACACACAGCAGGGCGCGCAGCAGGGCGCGCAACAAGGCGCGCAGGCGGGCCACATCGTCTGCCCGCTGCACCGTTGGACCTACGACCTGAGCGGCAAGCTGATCGGCGCCCCGCACTTCCCAGACGACCCGTGCCTGAACCTGAACAACTACGCCGTACAAAGCTGGAACGGCTTGATCTTCGAGGCGCAGCAGGGTGCGGCCGGCCGCAATGTCGCCAAGGAGCTGGCCCAACTCGGGCCGAGGGCGGAGCTGAATTTCGACGGCTACCAGTTCGACCGCGCCTTCATGCACGAGTGCGACTACAACTGGAAGTCGTTCATCGAGGTCTACCTCGAGGACTACCACGTCGGCCCATTCCACCCGGGCCTGGGCAACTTCGTGACCTGCGAGGACCTGCGCTGGGAGATGGGCGAGCACCATTCGGTGCAGACCGTGGGCATCGCCACGCCGGGCGGCAAGGCGCTGGGCCGGCCGGGCTCCGACGTCTACAAGAAGTGGCACGAGGTGGTTCTCAACTACCGCGACGGCAAGGCGCCGAAGCAAGGCGCGATCTGGCTCACGCTCTACCCGAATGTGATGGTCGAGTGGTACCCGCATGTGCTGGTGGTCTCCACGCTGTTCCCACGCGGGCCGCGCAAGACACTGAACATGGTCGAGTTCTTCTACCCCGAGGAGATCGTCGCCTTCGAGCGCGAGTTCGTCGAGGCGCAGCAGGCCGCCTACATGGAGACCTGCGTCGAAGACGACGAGATCGCGCTGCGCATGGACGCCGGCCGCGCTGCGCTGCTGGCGCGAGGCGACGACGAATTCGGCCCCTACCAGAGCCCGATGGAAGACGGCATGCAGCAATTCCACGAGTGGTACCAGCGGGCCATGGGCCGCGGGGAGTGAGCCGGACAGGGCCGGCGGGCCGGCGGCGGCGCCCCGCCCTGCCGCCCGAGGGGACGCGCTCTGCAGTGCGCAGCACGGAGCCCCTCGCATGACCCCGGCGTGGCTGATCGTGATGGCGACCTTCCTGTTCGCCACCATGGGCGTGTGCGTCAAGCTCGCCTCGACCCAGTACACGGCCGGCGAGATGGTCCTCTACCGCAGCCTCACCGGCACGCTGATGATGTTCGCGTGGTCGCGCTGGCGCGGCGTGCGGCTGGCCACCACGTTGCCAGCCATGCACTTCTGGCGCAGCCTGAGCGGCGTGGTGTCGCTGGTGCTGTGGTTCTACGCCATCGGCAACCTGCCGCTGGCCACGGCGATGACGCTGAACTACATGTCCTCGGTGTGGATGGCGCTGTTCCTGCTGGGCGGCGCCGCGCTGCTGGGCACGGCGCGCATCGACGGCCGCTTGATCGCCACCGTGCTGCTGGGCTTCTGCGGCGTGGCGCTGGTGCTGCGGCCCACCATCGAACAAGAGCAGCTCTGGCACGGCCTGATCGGCCTGCTGTCCGGCATGATCGCCGCCACCGCTTATCTGCAGGTCACCGCGCTGGGCCGGGCCGGCGAACCCGAAGAGCGCATCGTCTTCTACTTTTCGGCCAGCGGCATTGCGGCCGGGCTGCTGACCACGCTATGGACCGGCTTCAGCGCGCACACCGCAGGCGGCGCCGCGCTGCTGCTGGCCATCGGCGTGCTGGCCACCGTGGCGCAGTTGATGATGACGCGGGCTTACAGCACCGGCCCGACGCTGGTCAACGCCAGCCTGCAGTACCTCGGCATCGCCTATTCGTTCGTCTACGGCGTGTTGTTGTTCGACGACCGCATCACCTGGATGGCGCTGGCGGGCATGCTGCTGATCGTCGGCGCCGGACTGGCGGCCACACAGTTGCGCAGCAAGGCCTTGCCGGGCGACGCGGCCAAACCTCCAACCGAATCATGAAAACACCCTTCAGCACACTCATCTCAGCCGCAGACTTGCGCGCCTTGCTCGACCGCGGCGCCACGCCGGTGGTCATCGTCGACACCGGCTTCGACCTGGCCGACGTGCAGGCGGGAGCACGCGCCTGGCGCGACGGCCACCTGCCCGGATCGCACTATTTGCACCTGGATGCTGACCTGTCGGCACCCAAGACCGGCCGCAACGGCCGCCACCCACTGCCAGCGCGCGCGGACTTCGCGCGCACGCTGGGGCGGTTGGGCATCATGCCTGCCACGCAGGTGATCGCGCTGGACCGCCAAGGCGGCATGTACGCCGCCCGCCTGTGGTGGATGCTGCGCTGGATAGGCCACGCCGCGGTGGCGGTGCTCGACGGCGGTGTCGCCGCGTGGACCGAGGCCGGCGGCGCCCTCCATCGCAAACCGGAAGGCACACCCGACGGCACACCCGACAGCACGTCCGACGACACGCGCGACCCGGCCCATCCCGCGCGTTCGCTCGACGCCGGCCCCTACCCCGAACGCGCCGCGCTGGCGGGCGCGATGGACGGTGACACGCTGGCCGCGCGCCTGGGCACGGTGCGGCTGATCGACGCCCGCGCTGCCGAGCGCTTTCGTGGCGACGTGGAGCCGCTGGACGCTGCGGCCGGTCACATCCCGGGGGCGCTGAACCGCTTCTTCAAGCTCAACCTGGACGCCGCCGGCCGCTTCAAAGCGGCGGCCGACCTGCGCCAGGAGTTCCTGCCGCTGCTCGGCGGCCAGCCCGCAAATGCCGTTGTCCACCAGTGCGGCTCAGGCGTGACCGCCTGCCACAACCTGCTGGCGATGGAGCACGCCGGCCTGGCCGGCTCCGTGCTGTACCCCGGCTCGTGGAGCGAGTGGTCGGCGGACCCTGGCAGGCCACTGGCCAAGGGTTGATTCAAACTTCCGGCGTCACCGACCTCACCCAGGCGTGTCGGCGACAAATGGGCATGGCTCGATCGCATGAACACTCCGGCCGGATCGAAGTCCAAACCGTTCCTCTACCCCGGAGACGATCATGTACCAACGCATTCTCGTACCCACCGACGGTTCCGACATCACCGCCAAGGCGGTCAAGACCGCCGTCTCGCTGGCCCAGTCGCTGGGTGCCAGGCTCTACACGATCTGCGTGAAGGAGCCCTTCCCGTACAGCGCCATCTCCGAGATGCAGCCCACGCCGCCGCAAGAGTTCTTCGACGCGCAAGAACGAATCGCCGCCAAGCGCGTGCAGGCCGTGGTCGACACCTGCAACGCAGCCGGCGTGCCGTGCGAGGCTCACACCGTCGAAGCGCTGCACCCCTGGGAGGCCATCATCGACCACGCCCAGCGGCAGCAGTGCGACCTCGTGGTGATGGCCTCGCACGGCCGGCGTGGCGTGGCGGCGCTGCTGCTGGGCAGTGAGACGCAGAGGGTGCTGACGCACTCGCAGGTGCCGGTGCTGATCGTGCGCTGATGAAGGCACACGTCAAGCGGCCGCCGCGGAACCGGCTTCGCCGGGCCGCTGGCGGCGGCCCCTTTGAGCGGGAGCGGCATCAGCCGCTTCGGGGCTGGGTCAATGTCGGTGGAGAAAGTGGCCCGCCACGACCACCAGCAACAAGCCGCCCGCCAGCCAGGCCAGTTGCGCCGCCGTGTCTTTGATCGACAGCCGGTGCTGCAGCTGGGGGATCAGGTCGGCCACCGCCACGTAGATGAAGCTGCTCGACGCCACCACCAGCAGGTACGGAAACAGCGCCTCCCACGGCCCGACGACGAAGTAGCCGAGCACGCCACCGGCTACCGCCGCCAGGCCCGACACGGCGTTGTAGAGCAGCGCCTTGGCGCGCGAGAAGCCGGCGTTGAGCAGCACGATGTAGTCGCCGACCTCCTGCGGAATCTCGTGCGCGATGATCGCCAGCGCGGTCACCACGCCCAGTCGCACGTCGGTGAGGAAGGCGGCGGCGATGATGATGCCGTCGCAGAAGTTGTGGATGCTGTCGCCCAGCAGCACCGCCCACCCGCCGCGGCCGGCCTGCTGCGCGTCGAAGCCGTGGTGGTGGTCGTGGTCGTCGTGCTCGTGGTGGTGCTGGTGTCGGTAGAGCTCGGCCTTCTCAAGCAAGAAGAAGAACATCAAGCCCGCCAACAGCGTGGCGAACAGGTGCTGCGGGCTGGCCTGGCTCTCGAACGCTTCGGGCAGCAGGTTGAGCAGCGCCGTGCCGAGCAGCACGCCGGCCGACAGGCTGACGAGGTGGCGCACCACCTTGCTCAGCACTTTCAGGGTCAGGCTGGCGGCGATCAGCACCGACAGCAGCCCGCCGGCAAAGGTGGCGATCACGATGTAGAGAAGCGTCATGCAAGTGGGGTCGTGCGTGTGGCAACAGGACGCCACGCCACGTCACGCGCGGCCGGCAGGCAAAGGTTGCGGCAGATCAAGCAACGCCGTGGGCCTTGAACCAGGCCAGGCATCGCTTCCAGCCGTCGTCGGCCGCTTCCTTGCGGTAGGTCGGGCGGTAGTCGGCATGGAAGGCGTGCGGCGCGTCGGGGTAGACGACGAACTCCGACTTCTTGGCCGCGGCGTTGCCAGCGGCCAACGCCGCCTTCATCTTGTCGACCGTATCCAGCGGAATGCCGGTGTCGGCGCCGCCGTACAAACCCAGCACCGGGCCGTTCAGCGCACCCGCCAAGTCGACCGGGTGCTTGGGCTGCAACGCACTGGCCGTGCCGACGAGCCGGCCGTACCAGGCGACACCCGCCTTGACCGCCGGGTTGTGCGCGTTGTACAGCCAGGTGATGCGGCCGCCCCAGCAAAAGCCGGTGATCGCCAGCTTGGACGTGTCGCCGCCGTTGGCTCGTGCCCAGGCGACGGTCGCGTCCAGGTCGCCCATCACCTGCGCGTCGGGCACCTTGTTGATCACCTCGGCGAGCAGCTTGGCGATCTCGCCGTACGACTGCGCGTCGCCCTGGCGCACGAACATCTCGGGCGCCAGCGCCAGGTAGCCGGCCTTGGCAAAGCGCCGCGCCACGTCGGCGATGTGCTCGTGCACGCCGAAGATTTCGGACATGACCAGCACCACCGGCAGGTTCGTCTTGCCCGCCGGCTGCGCGCGGTACACCGGCATCTTGAAGTCGCCGACCATCACGGTCACCTCGCCCACGGTCAGGCCGTCGGCGCTGGTCTTCACGGTTTGTGCGCCCACCGGCAGGACGGCCGCCGCAAAACCGCTGCCCACCGAGGTCTTCACGAAATCGCGCCGGCTGAAATCGCGGGACGGTGTGAGGCTGTCGAGGTCTTGGCGCAGCATGGTGGTGGGTCCGTGGCGTGGGTGGGGAAGCGGGATTCTAGTGGCGCGCTCCAGTGACGCATCCAGCCACGACAACCGCGACAATGACGCGATGGACTGGACACAAACGCGCCCCGCCGACCTCGACTCCCGCTGGCCCGGGCAGCTCGCCGGCATCGACATGGGCTCCAACAGCTTTCGGCTCGAGATCGGGCAGGTCATCAAGGGCCGTTATCGGCGCGTCGACTACCTGAAGGAGACGGTGCGCCTTGGCGCGGGGCTCGACGCCGACGGCCTGCTGACCGAAGAAGCGACCCAGCGCGGCCTGGCCTGCCTGGCCCGGTTCGCCAAGCGCCTTGACGGCTTTTCGCCGCAACAGGTGCGCGCCGTGGCCACGCAGACACTGCGCGAGGCGCGCAACCGCGACGCCTTCCTCGCCCGCGCGCAGCTTGCGCTCGGGCTGCCGATCGAGGTGATCTCCGGCCGCGAGGAAGCGCGCCTGATCTACGCTGGCGTCGCCCGGCTGCAGCCGTCGTCAGCGCCACGGTTGGTGGTCGACATCGGCGGGCGCAGCACCGAGATGATCCTGGGCAAAGAGCGCCAGCCACACCGCGCCGAGTCATTCCGCGTGGGCAGCGTGAGCCTGTCGATGAAGTACTTCGGCGACGGCCGCTTCACTGAAGAAGCGTTCCACCAGGCGCAGATCGCCGCCGGCGCAGAGCTTGAGGAAGGGCTGGAGCCTTTCGCGCGGGTTCACTGGCAGGAGGCGCTCGGCTCGTCGGGCACGGTGGGCGCGGTATCGCAGTTGCTGGCCGCCAGCGCCATCACCGACGGCGCGGTGACGCCCGACGGCCTGCGCTGGCTGATCGAGCAGTGCCTGCGCGCCGGCCGTGTCGACCAGCTCGACCTGCCGGGGCTGAAGGAAGACCGCCGCGCTGTCATTGCAGGCGGCATCGCGATCCTCTACACGCTGACCACGCAATTCGGCATCAACGCGCTGCTGCCGGCGCGCGGCGCGCTGCGCCAGGGCGTGATCTTCGACCTGGACGAGCGCATCCAGGCGACCGCGCTGCACCAGGACGGCCACGACGTGCGCGACGCCTCGGTGCGCGAGCTGCAGCGCCGCTTCATCGTCGACATCAACCAGGCCAAGCGCGTCAGCGCCATCGCCGAACGCTTGTATGCCAGCGTGCGGCCCGACGCCAGCGCCGAGGCGCGGCGCGAGCTGCTGTGGGCCTGCGCGCTGCACGAGATCGGCATGATGGTGTCGCACCACGACCACCACCGCCACAGCGCCTACCTGCTCGGCCACGTCGACGCGGCCGGTTTCTCGCAAAGCCAGTTGAAGCGGCTGGGCGAGCTGGTGCTGGGCCAGCGTGGCGGGTTGCGCAAGATCGAAGGCAGCCTGGCGCAGCTCGACTTCGCCTGGCAGGTGCTGTGCCTGCGGCTGGCGATCATCAAGTGCCATGCGCGGGGCGAGGTGGTGCTCGACGCGCTCGACCTGCAACGCAACGGCGCACAGGCGATGCTGCGCTTCTCGCGCGAGTGGGAGCAGGCGAATCCGCGCAAGCTGCACCAGATTCGCGAGGAGGTGGATGCGTGGAGCCGCAGCGGGGCGTTGCGCTTGGAGCTCGGCCGCTGAGGCTGTTGCTCCCTCGCCCCTTTGGGGAGAGGGTTGGGGTGAGGGGCCGCGCGGGGCAGCAGCGTTGTGGCCCGCGGCCCTCACCCCCGCCCTCTCCAAGGGCCACGAAGGGGCCCCTCCGTGGCCCTTGGAGAGGGAGAAGGAATGAGGCTTACAGCAAGTCAGGCCCCTGCACCGCCTGCAGCACCACCTGAGCCTGCCCTTCACGGTCGCGGTTGCGCAACCACCAGACCGCGCCCTTCTTGACCGCCCACGGCTGTGGCACACCGTTGAGAACGTAAGACGCCACCAGCCCCAAGGTCGGCTGGTGGCCCACCACCAGCACCGGCTCGTGCGCGTCGGGCCAGCGCGCCGACTTGAGCAGGGCTTCGCCGTCTGCGTCGGGCGCAAGCGCCTCCAGCGTCTTGAAACTGCGGCCGAGCGCCTTGGCCGTCTGCTGGCAGCGTTTGGCGGGGCTCACGAGGATGCGGGTGGAGTGCGCCATGCGCTGGTTCAACCAGTCGGCCATGCGTTGGGCCTGGCGCTCGCCTTTCGGCGTGAGGCCGCGCGAGAGGTCGTCGCCCTCGCCGTCGCGCAGCTCGAAAGCCTCGGCGTGCCGCCACAGGATCAGGTCCATCCCAGGTTCACCGTGTTCTCTTCAGTGTCCGAGAGCAGGCACGGACGCACCGGCCGCGCGCGCCATCAGCGCCTGCTGCGCACTCGGCGCGCCGCCCCCCACGGGCCGGTAGCTGCCATCGGGCTGCAGACTCCATGCGTCGAGCTGGTCGTGCAGATAAGGCACCAGGCATTCGTCGATCACGCGCTGGCGCAGCGCAGCGTCGCGCACCGGCCACGCCACTTCGATGCGGCCGAACATGTTGCGCCCCATCCAGTCGGCGCTGGAAAGGAACAGCGCCTCGCTGTTTTCGCCCGCTGACGCAGCCGCTGCTCCATCACCTGCCCCATCACCTGCCGCTTCACCCCAGCGAAAGTAGATGACGCGCGTGTGCTCCAGAAAACGCCCCACCACCGACCGAACGCGAATGCGCTCGGTCGCGCCGTCGATGCCCGGTGGCAGCATGCAGGCGCCGCGCACGATCAGGTCGACCTCGGCGCCAGCGCGCGCCGAGCGGATCAACGCCTCGATCAGCGGCACGTCGGTCAGCGCGTTGATCTTGACCACGATGCGCGCCGGCAGCCCGGCGGCAGCCGCCTGCGTCACCTTGTGGATGTGCGCCAGCATCTGGCGGTGCAAGGTGAACGGCGCCTGCAGCAGCGCGTGCAGCGGCCGCGTGCGGCCCAGGCTGGCGAGCTGCTGGAACACGGCATCGGCGTCCGACGTGAGCTCCTTGTCGGCGGTGAGGTAGCCCACGTCGGTGTAGAGCCGCGCGGTCTTGGGGTTGTAGTTGCCGGTGGACAGGTGCGCATAGCGGCGCAGCTTTCCCCTCTCGCGCCGCGTGACGAGCAGCAGCTTGGCATGGGTTTTCAGCCCGACGATGCCGTAGACCACCTGCACGCCCACCGCTTCGAGCCGCTCGGCCCAGTTGATGTTGGCCTCTTCGTCGAAGCGCGCCTTCAACTCCACCACGCACATCACCTCCTTGCCGCGCCGCGCCGCGTCGATCAGCAGGTCCATCAAAGGCGACTCGGCGCCGGTGCGATAGATCGTCTGCTTGATCGCCAGCACGTCGGGGTCGTGCACCG
This sequence comes from Methylibium sp. NZG, assembly GCA_001263235.1. Classification (GTDB taxonomy): domain Bacteria; phylum Pseudomonadota; class Gammaproteobacteria; order Burkholderiales; family Burkholderiaceae_C; genus LGRD01. The sequence goes on from LGRD01000015.1 coordinate 64,501, forward strand.
CCTCGCGCAAAAACTGCACCACGGGCTCGAACGACTCGAACGGGTGGTGCAACAACACGTCGCCCTCGCGCAGCCGGTCGAAGATCGACTGCTGGCGCGGCAGCGTAGCCGGCCACGCCGGCTCGAAGGGCGCGAAGCGCAGCGTCAGCGCGCCGGGGGTGGCATCGGCGTCGTCGGCCTGGTCGATCAGCTGGTTCAAGCGCACCAGGTTCACCGGGCCGTTCACCCGGTACAGCGCCGCAGCAGGCAAGTTGAACTGCATCAACAGGAAGTCCGACAACTCGACTGGGCAGGTGTTGACCACCTCGATGCGCAGCGCCTGCCCATAGTGCCGCGTCGTCAGGCCCGAGCGCAGCGCCTGGCGTAAGTTCGTCACGTCGGCCTCGTCGACCTCGAGGTCCGAGTCGCGCGTGACGCGAAACTGCGAGAACGCCTCGACCTCGCGCCCGGGAAACAGCTCGCCCAAGTGCGCGCGGATCACACTCGTCAGCAACACGAACGCCTGCCCCGGCGCCGCCAGCGCCGCCGGCAGCTTGATGACGCGCGGCAGCACGCGCGGCACCTTGACGATGGCGATCGTGTTCTCGCGCCCGAACGCATCTTTGCCGCCGAGGCGCGCGATGAAGTTGAGCGACTTGTTGGCCACCTGCGGGAACGGGTGCGACGGGTCGAGCCCCACCGGCACCAGCAACGGCCGCACCTCGGCATTGAAGAACTGCGCCACCCAGCGCCGCTGCGCATCGTTGCGGTCGTCGTGGTTCAAGATCACGATGCCGGCCCCACGCAGGCGCGGCATCAACTCGTCGTTGAAGATCGAATACTGCTCGTCAATCAACGCATGCACATCGGCCGCCAACGCCGCCAGGTCGCGCGCCGACACGCTGCTGCCCGGCCCGCGCGCGGCCTCCAGGTAGTCGGCAAACCGCACCTCGAAAAACTCGTCCATGTTGCTAGAGACGATGCACACATAGCGCAGCCGCTCCAGCAACGGCACGTCGGCCCGCCGCGCCTGCGCCAGCACGCGTCGGTTGAATTCCAGAATCGCCCGCTCGCGGTTGAGCAGCGCCGGCATGGCCAGCGCGTCGGGGTGGGCGGGTTCGTTCATCCTTTGAGTTTATGAACTTTGCAAGACAGTCTGATGACAGGGCGATCAGCACCCCGTCGAGCGTGCGTGGCTAGACTGCAGCACCCACCATCTGCGGCCCGACTCAGCCACGTTGGCCATGCCCTTCCTGCCTTCTTCGTTCCTGCGCTCGGCACGCTTGCTCGCCGCGATCGTTCTGTTGGCGCCCGCTTTCGCTGCGGCGCAGACACAGAGAAAGGTCGGCGACGTCCTGTCAATCGCGCTGCCGGTGGCCACGCTCGCCACCGAGCTGTACCGCGGCGATGGTGATGGCGCGCTGGCCTACTCCCTCACATTCGCAGCGGCCACGGGCAGTACCGAAGTCCTCAAGCGCATCACCCAAGTCGAGCGGCCGGATGGGACGAACGACTTGTCCTTCCCGTCCGGCCATGCGGCACGCGCCTTCTCGTCGGCCGCGTACGTGCGCCACCGGCACGGGCTGACCGCAGCCGCTCCCTTGTATGCGGCAGCAATCTACGTCGGCCACACCCGGGTGGCGGCCGACCGCCACCGCTGGATCGACGTTGTCGGCGCCGCGGCGTTGGCGGAAGTCGCCGCTGTGTGGTTGGTTCGCCCTGCGGGGGACGGCAACACACCGTTTTCCTGGTCCGCGTCGTTGGGTCCGCGGCACGTGAGTGCGGTGGTGGCGCTCAGGTGGTGATAGGCGCGCTGTCGGCGATAGTTGCCGCTGCGGTTCGATTGCATCGAAGCTCAGAGCCCTCGCCTCCATTGGACCGACGGTCTTTTGTGGCGGGCTCAATGTAGTTCCTGCGGCGGTCTGCGCAAGCAAAGCCGCAGGCGGGAGGCGTGCTCCGCTTCACTTCGGCGGTCGGCCGGGTACGGCCGACTCCCTTGCGGTGCTCGGTCTCGCGGCCCTGTCGCCCAACTCACTTCGCTCCCTTCGGTCCGCTTCGTTCAAACAGTCGGCGACAAGTCAGTTCTTGATGCGCGCTGCGCGCGCGGGCCGCAAGCCCTGTGCTCCTCAGCGCCGAAGAGGCGCTGCACCCACCTCCCGCCTGCGGCTTTGCTGGAAGGCTCGTGACTTCCATGGACAGATCGGCTGTGGCCGTTTCCGGGCATGTGCGATCGTCCAGTTCAGCGTCGCCATATCCTCAGGTCTTGACGCCACTTGTCAGGGAGGCCGAATGGCAGATTTCAGATCAAGCGAGGATGTGCTCAGCTGGGTCAACGCAAATGGCGTCGAGGCCCTTCGACATGCTGTGGCAAGTGGACGTTTCGCGAATCAGAACAAGCTTCAGGCAGAAGCTTGGCTTTTGGCACACGACAGAGAGCAAGCAGCACAAGGGGCACGGACGGACCGGGCGCTCCTTGAGCGCTCGGTCATCGCCGCCGAAAAGTCGGCAGCCGCTGCAAACTCTTCAGCAAAGTGGGCAATGTGGGCCGCAGTCGTCGCTGTCGCAGCACTTGCCGCGAGTGTCATCCAGTACTTGAGTAGCCGCCAATGACCGCGGTCAATGTGCCGCTGCCAGCAAAGCCGCAGGCGGGAGGTGGGCGCAGCGCCTCTTCGGCGCTGAGGAGCGCAGGGCTTGCGGCCCGCGCGCAAAGCGCGCTTCGTGAACTGACTTGTCGCCAACTGTTTGAACGCAGCGGACCGAAGGGAGCGGAGTGAGTTGGGCGACGGGCCGCGAGCCCGAGCACCGCAAGGCAGTCGGCTGTACCCGGCCGACCGCCGAAGTGAAGCGGAGCACGCCTCCCGCCTGCGGCTTTGCCCGCTCAGACCGTCGCGTGAAAAAGGTCAATGCGCCTCTTCCCAATTCGCCCCCACCCCGACCTCCGCCAACAACGGCACCTTCAACTCCGCCACCCCCGCCATGATCCGCGGCACCTCGGCGCGTGCCCATTCGAGTTCACCGTCAGGCACTTCAAACACGAGTTCATCGTGCACCTGCATGATCATCTTCGTCGCCCGCTGCTCACGGTCGAGCACGCCCTGCGCCGCGATCATCGCCAGCTTGATGAGGTCGGCCGCCGTGCCCTGCATCGGCGCGTTGATGGCCTGGCGTTCGGCGCCGCTCTTGCGTGGGCCGCTGCCGCCCATGATCTCGGGCAGGTAGATGCGGCGGCCAAAGTAGGTCTCGACGTAGCCTTTGTGTCGCGCTGACTCCTTGGTCTCGTCCATGTATCGCTTCACGCCGGCAAAGCGGGTGAAGTAGCGCTCTATGTAGTCGCGCGCGGCCTTCTGTTCGATGCCCAAATTGTTGGCCAGGCCGAACGCGCCCATGCCGTAGATCAGGCCGAAGTTGATGACCTTGGCGTAGCGGCGCTGCTCGCTCGACACGTCGGGCACGGGCACGTTGAACACCTCGCTGGCGGTGGCGCGGTGCACGTCGATGCCTTGTGCAAAGGCGTTCAGCAGGCCCGGGTCGCCGGAGATGTGGGCCATGATGCGCAGCTCGATCTGCGAGTAGTCGGCGCTCAAAATTACATGGCCCGGCGGCGCGATGAAGGCCTCGCGCACGCGCCGGCCTTCGGCCGTGCGGATCGGGATGTTCTGCAGGTTCGGGTCGTTGCTCGACAAACGCCCCGTCACCGCCACCGCCTGCGCGTAGTTGGTGTGCACGCGGCCGGTGGCGGGGTTCACCATCAGCGGCAGCTTGTCGGTGTAGGTACCTTTGAGCTTCGACAGGCTGCGGTGCTCCAGCAGCTTGGCGGGCAGCGGGTAGTCGGCGGCGAGTTCGGCCAGCACTTCTTCATCGGTGCTGGGCGCGCCGCTGGCGGTCTTCTTCTTGGCGGGCAGGCCGAGCTTGTTGAAGAGGATCTCGCCGATCTGCTTGGGGCTGCCCAGGTTGAAGGGCTGGCCGGCCAAGTCGTACGCCTGCTGCTCAAGTGCCACCATGCGTTCGGCCAGTTCTGCGCTCTGGCGCGCCAGCAGCTCGCCGTCGATCAGCACGCCGTGGCGCTCGATGCGGTTCAGCACCACCGAGGCCGGCATCTCGATGCGTTGGTACACGCCCAGCAGCGTGGCAGTGGCTTCGAGCTTGGGCCACAGCGCCTGGTGCACGTGCAGCGTCATGTCGCTGTCCTCGCTGGAGTACTCGGCAGCCTTGGCGATGTCGACCTGCGCGAACGGAATTTGGTGCACGCCCTTGCCGCACACGTCTTCATAGCTCAAGCCGTTGCGCCCGACGTGGCGCAGGGCCAGGCTCTCCAGGCTGTGCGGCTTGTGCGCTTCGAGCACGTAGCTTTGCAGCAGCGTGTCGTGCACATAGCCGCGCACGGTGATGCCGGCGTTGCCCAGCACATGGGAGTCGTACTTGATGTTCTGGCCGAGCTTGGCGGCGTTGGCGTCTTCGAGCCAGGGCTTCAGGCGGGCCAGCACCTCATCGAAGGGCAACTGGTCGGGCGCACCGGCATAACTGTGGCGCAGCGGGATGTAGGCGGCCTCGCCGACCTGGACCGACAGCGAGATGCCGACGATCTGAGCGCGCATCGGGTCGAGCGAATCGGTCTCGGTGTCGATCGCGGTCAGCGGCGCAGCCTGGATGCGCGCGATCCAGGCGTCGAGCGCGTCGAAGCTCAGAACAGTTTCGTAGTGCTTGACCAGCGCCTCCGCGCCATCTGCTGCCGACTCGGCCGGCGCACCCGCTTCGTTCACGGGCGCTGCACCGCCCTGCCCGTTCGCCGCCGACGTCGATGCTTCTCCCGCTTCGGCGCGCGCCGCTGCCGCCGCGTCTTCCAGTTCCTTGCGCCAGGTCTTGAAGCCGTAGCGCGAGTAGAACGCCAGCAGCGCGTCGCGATCGACTGCCTTGAACGCAAGCGCCTCCAGTTCAGGCCAGCCGGGCACATGGCCGCCGAGCTCGCAGTCGGTCTTGACCGTCACCAGCCGCTTGCCTTGCGGCAGCCAGTCCAGCGCCTTGCGCAGGTTCTCGCCGGCCGCGCCCTTCATGCCGGCGGCGGCGGCCATCACGCCGTCGAGCGAACCGTGTTCGGCGATCCATTTCGCAGCGGTCTTCGGGCCGACCTTGTCGACGCCAGGCACGTTGTCCACCGCGTCGCCCATCAGCGTCAGGTAGTCGATGATGCGCTCGGGCGGCACACCGAACTTGGCGTTCACGCCGGCCACGTCGAGCCGCTCGTTGCTCATCGTGTTGATCAGCGTCACGTGTTCGTTGACGAGTTGCGCCAGGTCCTTGTCTCCAGTGGACACCACCACCTTGTGGCCGCTGTTCGCTGCCACGTGCGCCAGCGTGCCGATCGCGTCGTCGGCCTCGATGCCGGGCACCGTCAGCACCGGCCAGCCGAGCAGCTTGACGACCTCGTGGATCGGCTCGATCTGCTGCGCCAGCGCCTCGGGCATCGGCGACCGGGTGGCCTTGTAGTCGGCGTACCACGCGTCGCGAAAGGTCGGGCCTTTGGCGTCGAACACGCAGGCGGCGTGCTCGGCGTTGTACTGGCGGCGCAGCAGCTTGAGCATCGCCACCACGCCGTGGATCGCACCGGTCGGAAAGCCGTCTGTGTTGCGAAGGTCGGGCAGCGCGTGAAAGGCGCGGTAGAGGTAGCTGGAGCCGTCCACCAGCAGCAGGGTCTTGTCGGCGGGGCGGCCATCAACACGCATTTCACTCATGGCGGCATTGTGAATCAAGGCCTGCGCGGTCACGCCCGGCAGGCGCGCACCTAGAATGACGGCATGAACCTTCTTTCATCCGCACTTCTGGTTGCCGCCTTGGCGCTGAGCGGCGCTGCCAGCTCGGCGCAGCCGGCGCCAGGCAGCGCTGCAGCGGGCACCGGCACGCCCGAGCCCAAGGTGCAGCAAACGGTGGTCGAGGACGATGGCGCGCGCATCGACGAGTTGAAGGTGCGCGGCCACACACAGCGCATCGTCGTTTCGCCCAAACGCGGCGGCGCGGCGCCTTACGAGATCATCACCGGCGACGGCTCGCGCGACCTCGGCGACGGCGCCAACACCACGCGCGGCGCCGCCGGCAAGCGCGTCTGGAACGTGCTGAAGTTCTGAGCGGGGCTCACCCGACGATGGCGGTCTACACCGAGGTCTCGTTCGACGAGGCGGCAGCACTCATCGCACGGCTGGGTATCGGCGAGCTCAGCACGCTGACGCCTTGCGTCGGCGGCATCGAGAACACCAACTACTTTGCCGACACCCACCAAGGCCGCTATGTGCTGACGCTGTTCGAGCGGCTCACGGCGCACGAGCTTCCGTTCTATCTGCACCTCATGAAGCACCTGGCTGAGCGCGGCCTTCCGGTGCCCGGGCCGAAGGCCGATGCGTCGGGCTCGATCCTGCACCAGCTCAAGGGAAAGCCTGCGGCCGTGGCCTCCCGCCTGCCCGGCCGGCACTCGCTGGCGCCGAGTGCGGTGCAGTGCGCGCAGGTGGGCCGCATGCTCGCGCGCCTGCATCTGGCGGGGCGTGACTTCGAGCACCGCCAGCCCAACCTGCGCGGGCTCGCCTGGTGGATAGAAACGGTGCCGCTGGTGCTGCCCTTCCTCAGCGCCGAACAGCACAAGCTCATCGAGAGCGAACTCGCCCTGCAGCAGCAACTGGCTGCAACCAAGCAGCACGCAGCGCTGCCGCGCGGGCCGATCCATGCCGACCTGTTCCGCGACAACGTCATGTTCGAAGGCGACACGCTCACCGGCCTGTTCGACTTCTACTTTGCCGGCATCGACACCTTCGTGTTCGACATCGCGGTGTGCCTGAACGACTGGTGCATCGAGCAGCCCACCGGCCGCCTGGACGCAGACCGCGCACAGGCTTTCGTCGACGCCTACGACGCGACGCGCCCGCTCAACGACGACGAGATCGACTTGCTGCCGCTGGCCCTGCGCGCGGCCGCGCTGCGCTTTTGGATCTCGCGCCTGTGGGACCTGCACCTGCCGCGCGACGCCACGCTGCTGCAGCCGCACGACCCGAGCCACTTCGAGCGCGTGCTGCGTGCGCGGGTAGCGTGGCCCGGGTCGCCCTGGTCGTTCACGCGCAGGCCCGTGGTCGCCACCGTGGTCGCAGCCGCCGCCGCCAACCTCAACACTGCCGCGCCGGCAGCGTCGTCCCACGCCCTGCCCGCTCGCAGCGTCGGACCTTGAAAGCCCCATGAGACTTCAACTGGTTCCCGCCTCGCGCGGCGTGCAATGGCTGCGACAAGGCTTCGCAATATTCTTCAAGCAACCGCTGGGCTTTGCCGGGTTGTTCGCGAGCTTCATGGTCGTCGTCTTCGTGGCGCTGCTGCTGCCGAGGGTGGGCACGCTGCTGATGTCGGTGGCGCTGCCACTGGCCACACTGGGCTTCATGATCGGCACGCAGCGCACGGTCGAAGGGCGCTTTCCGCTGCCCAGCGTGTTCATCGAGCCGCTGCAGCGCGGGCGGCCGGCGCGCATCGCGATGTTGCAACTGGGCCTGATCTACGCCGCCGCGTCAGCGCTGATCGTGTGGCTCAGCGACGCGGTGGACGGCGGCGCGTTGGACCGCGCGATGCAGGTCATGGCCGACAGCAAGTCCACGCCCGAGAAGATGCAGGAGGCGATGTCCGACGACAGGCTGCAACTCGGCTTGCTGCTGCGCTTCGGGCTGGCGGCGTTGCTGTCGGTGCCGTTCTGGCATGCGCCGGCGCTGGTCCACTGGGGCGGCCACCCGCCCGCCAAGGCGCTGTTCTTCAGCCTGGTGGCGTGCTGGCGCAACCGCGGCGCCTTCGTCGTCTACGGGCTGGCGTGGACGGCGGCGATCGTGCTCGTCGTGCTCGCCGCCAGTGTGGTCCTGGCCGTGCTGGGGCAGCGGCAAATCATGACGCTGCTGGCCATGCCGGTCTCGCTGATCTTCTGGACGGTGCTGTACGCATCGCTCTACTTCACCTTTGCCGACTGCTTCACCGCAGACGCTGCCGACGCAGCCGAGCCGCCCCCTTCATCCACCCCGAACGAGGAGACATCATCATGAAGATCGCCATGGTCACCGGCGCCGGCAGCGGCATCGGCCGCGCGAGCGCACTGGCGCTGCTGGGCGCTGGCTACTCGGTGGTGCTTGCCGGCCGGCGCGCCGACGCGCTGCACGAAACCGCCACCCTCGCCGGGTCATCAGCCAAGAACGCACTGCCCGTGTCGGCCGACGTGACCGACCCTGCGGCCGTGAAGGCGCTGTTCGCCGCCACGCACAAGGCCTTCGGCCGGCTCGACGTGCTGTTCAACAACGCCGGCACCAGCGCCCCGGCGATCCCGCTCGACGAACTGAGCTTCGAGCAATGGAAGACGGTGGTCGACATCAACCTGACCGCCGTGTTCCTGTGCACGCAAGAGGCGTTCAGGATGATGAAAAACCAGTCGCCCAAGGGCGGCCGCATCATCAACAACGGCTCGATTTCGGCCTACGCGCCGCGGCCGTTCAGCGCGCCCTACACCGCGACCAAGCACGCCATCACCGGCCTGACCAAGGCGGTGTCGCTCGACGGCCGCGCGCACGACATCGCCTGCGGCCAAATCGACATCGGCAATGCCGCAACAGACATGACCCAGCGCATGACCGGCGGCGTGCCGCAAGCCAACGGCACGCTGATGGCAGAGCCGCGCATGGACGTGAAGCACGTGGCCGACGCGGTGGTGCACATGGCCAACCTGCCGCTGGAGGCGAACGTGCAGTTCATGACGGTGATGGCGACGAAGATGCCGTTCGTGGGGCGCGGCTGATCACTCTCGGTTCAGAGTGAGCCAGTCGAGGCTCGGCTAGAGCCGCCGCGCGCAAGCCGGCTTGGGGACAATGCCTGGCGTGCCACAAATCGGGCTGAACACGCACTGAGTAACCGGGCGGCACGAGCGAGTTGTTGGGCCGCGCTCCACACTCTGCGCGCGCATTGGCTACAAGTTTTTGCCCCGCTTGCCGCCGTACTTCATTCGTCGTCCGGCTCGTCAGCGGCAAGGCTTGGATCCTCATTTCGTTCGATCGTGCGTTCGTGATCGCCCAGACGGATTGTCATTATGGAGCCGCTCAAGCCAGCCGCAAGATCGAGCAGAACCAGTCCTCGTCGTGTTGGGTCATTGGCGAGAGCAGTCTCGAAGGCGGAAATCTCACTTACTGGTCTTCGTACATACCGTTCAATGAAGTTTGCCATCGTTGGTCCGGCTTCGTCTTGTAGGTGACTCCAAGCATCGTCGCCTATATATGCCTCGCCGCCGTGATGCCGAAACGCTGCTTTCAGCTCGGTCAGCTTGTTGTTTTCGGTCGGGTCAAGCACTACGAGCACAGGCCTTGCGCCGGACTGGCGGCAGTCTTCAGCAAACGAAAGTTCTTCGGCGAATCGGCCTTGGCCGCTGGCGGCGATGGTTACGCGGAGCTTAAGTTCGTACGCTAATGCCGTTCCATCTGGTAGTACCTTCCAGCAATCGACCTGTCGTCCCTTTGAGTTATCTGCGCTGCGTCGGACGACCTTTTCTCGCGACGACTTCGGTTCACCGCCGATTGCTGATGCCAGAATCGGCTCAAAAAGGTATCCCGTTTCTTGAGCGGAGCGATTGTCTAGATCGTAGAAAAACTTTCTCCATGTCAGCCATGATGCCAACGCTTCTGGCGGGAAGTCAGTTCCGTACTCCATCAGAGAGCGAGGTGAGACTTGCACCATTGTTGGCAACGGCTGTCGCTGCAGAATCAAACCATACTTGCGGCGACGCTTATGGAGTTCGGTCAGACACTTCAGATAGGTCAAAAAATCAACATCAAGTGATACACCAAACTCTATCAGTTCGACGACGTCAAATGTGGAAACTGCTGGCGCCGGTGAAGCAAACCATTCCGAGCGCAACGAATAGTACTCCGAATTAGGTGCAATCTCACTCCAAAGCCGAGGAAATGCAGAAGCCACTTCCTCCGTCTTCTCGATATCCGCGCAGACTACGGCAATGACCCGAGCGATCTCTGCTGGTGCCATCACTGCATTCATCGTTGCCGTCTTACTGATCGTAAGTAGTTTTGTGAGTTGCCGCGATCGTTCTGCGGTGAGGCGCGGCGGCCTAGAGCTATTCAAAGGAGAAACTCCCTTGATGCAATCCTGCGAGTAAGGATTCGGTATTCTTTAGTGCGGGACTCATTCCGGATGCTTCTGTCAAGACAAAGCCGAGCAACTTTGGGCCGATCTTAGTTCGGTGATGCTGTAGGCCAGAGCCAAACTGTCCATCTAACTTCTGAATGTGTTTCGCTAGCACATTAGCTGCGATTGGGGGAACCGCGTTGCCGATCTGCTGGATTACGCTTGCGCTATTTCCTTCCCATTGATATTTATCTGGAAAGGTCTGGATTCGTGCGCACTCGCGAATGGTAAGTGGGCGATGTTCGCGCGGGTGAATGAACTCACGGGACGCTGCTCCAGTTATCGTCAGAGACTGGAGGTTTCCGTGCAGCCGCTTGATTCCAGATGGCGCTCCGCCGCGTTTCTCCGTCGGCGTTCCGTCAGCCACTCGGCGATTCGCCCGCCGTTTGAAGCTCTCGTGCCAGAATTCCTGCGGCAAATCTTTCATAGTCTGTCCAGGGCCCAACAGTTCCATCTGACGTTTTTCAGCTATGTCGGGCGCCTGAAAGTGCTGGGTCACGCCTGGTGAAGCATTGCCTCTCCGCATGCTCTCGTCAAAGGCGTTTACTGGACCTGCCGAGGCGTAAGTAGACACCTGTGACTTGTCGGCTACCGGAGGCCCCAGACCGGCTAGAGCCTGATCCAGAGTCGGCGCCATCGGGAGGCTTGACTCCTTCCGAGCCTTACCGCTGTCGTAAGAGAACATCTCGCAGGGGAAGTCGAAATCCACTCCCATGCGGTTGCCGATGATCAACACACGCTTGCGTGTCTGAGGTACGCCGTAAGCAGCCAAGTTGACCTTTTGCAAGCGGACGGAGTACCCAAGGCCAACAAACTGCCGGACGAGCCTTGCCAAGTCTTGGCCGCTCCCGGAGGTCAGCAGGCCCTCGACGTTCTCAAAAATGAACCACCGCGGCGACAACTCCTCAACAATTGCCAAGTAGTTGAAGATCAGTCTGTTTCGGGGGTCAGTTGCGTTGCGTGGTCCCGCGGTACTGAACCCTTGGCACGGAGGACCACCAATGATGATGAACGGTCGTTGACCGCCCGCCAGCGCCTTGACGGAGACTGGCTCGATGGTCCCAAGGTCGACCTGATGGCACGGGCTACCAACATTGGTTTCGTAACTGCGGCATGCGTCGGGATCAATTTCTGCCCCAAAGCGAGGCTTCAGACCGGCCTGCGAGAAGCCGAACGAGAAGCCGCCCGCACCAGCGAACAGGGACACGACTAGGCTATCTGCGCTCATACTGTATATGCTACCAGTGGCGCGGTTGCGATGGTGGCTCAGTGACCCCGGACGACCATTGCGCAACAAGCCGCCCGGGTGCGAGGTTCTTCTCAGGTTGCTGACCCCGGCAAAGACGGTGTCCTGGGCTGTCCAACTCCCAATGCTCCCGGCCCAGCCCAAAGAAAAAGGCCGCGAACCTCGGGCTCGCGGCCAGCCTCTCCAGAGGATGCGGTTCTCGGCGATCAGCTGCCGATCAACCCGCCGTCGTTCTTCGTGATGGCCAAGGTGGCAGAGCGCGGCCGTGCCGTCGCGCCGCCCGCGCCGTAGCCCGCGTTGCCGGGCCAGTGGCTGAGGTACTTGCTGGGGTCGGTCACGTCCGCCACGGCGGCGAGGGTCTCACCGGGGTGCTGGATGTTGGCGAACACCGTTTTGCCGTCGGGCGTTTCGGTACACCCAGTCAGCTCGCAATCGACCGGGCCGACGAGGAAGCGACGCAGCGTCGTCGGGGTCGGCTTCTTGCCGACGTAGGTGTCAACGTTGACCGCGGCGCCTGCGGCGGTGGTGTAGCTCAGCGTGGTCTTCACGCCGTCGCCCACCTTGCCGGGCACGCCCAGCAGCATCATGCAATTGGTGACGTCGGTGTAGGCGCCGTCGTCGGTCTGGATCCAGCACAGCTTGGTCGTCGGGCTGAACCACAGGCCGTCGGGGCTCGAGAAGTCCTGGTCGGCGGTCAGTGCCGACAGGTTGATCTTGGCCGTGTCGGCGTCGGCCTGCGCGCCGAACAGGTACACGTCCCAGGTGAAGGCGGTGGCGGCACTCTCGCCACCGACTTCGGCCATGCGGATGATGTGCCCGTTGATGTTGCCCGGTGCGCCGGCTGCGCCACCGGCAAAGGAGTCGCTGTAGGCGCGCGGGTTGGCGGCGTCCAGGCCGAACTGGGCCGGCGTCGGCTCGAGTTTGCGGTTGCTGTTGTTGGTCAGCGTGTAGTAGATCTCACCGGTCGTGGGATGCACCGCGCACCACTCGGGGCGGTCCATCTTGGTGGCGCCCACGGCATCGGCAGCCAGGCGTGCGTTGACCAGCACATCGGCCTGGTCGGCAAACGTGTAGGTCGCGTACGCGGCGATCAGCGGGTTGCCGACCGCAAGTTCGATCCAGCTGCCCGTGCCGTCGGCGGCGAACTTGGCGACATACAACTTGCCGTTGTCGAGGTACTTGTCACCGGTGGCGATGCGGTTGGCGGCCGTGGCGTCGGCCGCGTCCCACAGCGCGGTGGAGACGAACTTGTAGATGTACTCGCCGCGCGAGTCGTCGCCCTGGTACACCGCCAGCGGCTTGCCGGCGACGACCTTGCCGAACGACGCGCTCTCGTGCGCGAAGCGGCCGAGGGCGGTGCGCTTCTTGATCGGCAACGTCTTGTCGTAAGCGTCCATCTCGACGATGTAGCCGAAGCCGTTCAACTCGTTGCGGTAGTCGTCGGTCCCGTCGGTGGACGTGCCGGTCTTGCTGATGTTCCAGCGCGCGTACTGGGTGGCGGCACCAGCGGTCTCCCAGCCGTGGCGGCTGGCGGCGCCTTGGGCGCGGCCGTAGCGGTTCAACGAGGCAACGCTCTTGTCGCCGCGCGCTGCGTTGTCGGCCGCGCCGCGGGTGAAGTAACCGGCCCAGTTTTCTTCGCCGGTCAAGAAGGTGCCCCACGGCGTGTAGCCGGTGCCGCAGTTGTTGAGCGTGCCGCGGGTGGTGGTGCCGTCAACCGAGTACACGGTCTTGAGCAGCGCATTGCCGCGCGCCGGGCCGGCGATTTGCACCGGCGTGAGCGGCGTGACGCGGCGGTTGTAGGCAGAGCCTTGCACGTAGCCCCACGTGCCGCCGGTCTTGCTGACTTCGACGACCGACAGGCCGTGGATCGGAATCTCCTTGTCGGCCTCGGCCGCCGGGCGCGGATTCAACGTGCCGCCGGTGGGGTGGATGAAGTACGAGCGCACGTCGCGCTGGCTGGTGGCTTCGTGGTTCATCGCCAGCAGGCCACGGGTGGAGCCTTGCGGGTCGCGCGCCGTGCCGGCGGCATTCAGGCCGAAATACTCCATGCCGTCGTGGTGGTCGCCAGCGCGGTTCTCGAAGTCGGTGTCGGTGCCGTCGTTCTTGTAGGCGGGCGTGGTGGCGGTGAGCGGGTCGCCCAGCGCGTAGATCGGGGTCGCGGTGTAGCCGGTGGGCACCAGCACGGTGTCGGCAATGCTCTTGGGCACCGGGGTGAAGGAAAGGGTGTCGATCGTCGTCGAGGCAGGCGGCACGGGCGCGGGCGCCACGGGTGCCGGGTCGTCGCTGCCACCGCAGCCGGCCAGCGTCCAGCTGCCCAGCACCGCCGTGGCGGCCGTGCCGACGCCGCCACGCAGCATCGAACGGCGCGACACGCGCGAATCCAACACCTCGTTGAAGCTCGGGTTGCCGGACGTGTTCAAGTCGGCGTCGTCGTGGGAGAAGGCGTCGTGTTGGACGGCTGGGTCTGCAGATCGGTTCATTGATGTTCCTCGCGTCGGCTTGGGGGTGAAAAGTAGACGAGCGCGATGCTCTGCGACGCGGATGAAACAAGCGTGGCAGTGGCGTGACGGTTTCGTGACGTGACGTGGCGGCACGACATAATCCGATGCGCTCATTGAGTGGGCTCGGGGGCTTCCTCGGTTCGGCCAGACTCCATCGAGCGCGCCCCACCACAACACCCACGGAGCATCGATTGGCCAACATTCATTTCGTCGGCGGTGAAAAAGGCGGCGTCGGCAAGTCGCTGATGGCGCGCGTGCTGGCGCAGTACATGATCGACCGCAACATCCCGTTCCTCGGCTTCGACACCGACCGCTCGCACGGCGCGCTGATGCGCTTCTACTCAGGCTACGCATCGCCGGTGGTGGTGGACCGCTTCGAGGCGCTCGACAGCATCGTAGAAGCCGCCGTCGAGTTGCCCGACCGCCGCGTGCTGGTGGACCTGGCCGCGCAGACGCACGAGCCGCTCGTGAAGTGGATGGACGACTCCGGTGTGCTGGGCCTGGCCGACGAGGTGGGCCTGCCGCTGTACTACTGGCACGTGATGGACTCGGGCAAGGACTCGGTGGACCTGCTGCGCAAGCTGCTCGACCGTTTCGGCACCGGCTTGCGCTATGTGATCGTGCGCAACCAGGTACGCGGCAACGACTTCGATGCGCTGGAGCAAAGCGGTGAGCAGGCGCGCGCGGTGCAACTCGGTGCGAAGGTCATCACCGTCAAGCGGCTGCACGACAGCGTGATCAACAAGGTCGATGCCGGCAGCAGCAGCTTCTGGAAGGCGCAGGGCTCGTCAGACCGCGAGCCCGCGACGCTCGGGTTGATGGACCGGCAGCGGTTGAAGATGTGGATGCGGGATGTGTATCGGGAGATCGATGACGTGGGGGTCTGAGGCCAGAGCGAGGGGCGAGGGGCCCCCGCCAGGGGGATCGACCAGCGTCGGGCTCAGCGAGGGAGAGGGCTCGATGCCCTGGACCGAGAAACCCCTGCCCCCAAACCGCCAAACTCAATTCACGGGCGTGAGCTTCGCCACCGACAACGCCAGCCACTTCATCCCATGCCGCCCGAAGTTGACCTGGGCGCGCGCATCGTCGCCATGACCTTCGAGCGTGACGATCACGCCCTCGCCGAACTTGGTGTGGAACACGCTCTGCCCTGAGCGCAGGCCATGGCTCGCGGTCTTCGGCCCGGCGCCGAATGCGGGTGAGCTCGAACCCACATGTCGCCCCGACACGTCGCCCGCGCCGACGATGGAGTTGAGCCCCGAGCCCTTCGCCCACGCCGCCTGGTACTCGCGCGCAAAGCCAGACCCGAAACCCTGGTTTCGCGGCGTGATCCACTTCAGCGCACTCTCGGGCAACTCGTCGAAGAAGCGGCTCTTGATGTTGTAGCGCGTCTGCCCGTGCAGCATCCGCGTCTGGCTGAAGCTGAGGTACAGGCGTTTGCGGGCGCGCGTGATGGCCACGTACATCAGGCGGCGCTCCTCTTCGAGCCCGTCCACATCCGCCACCGAGTTCTCGTGCGGGAACAGGCCCTCCTCCAACCCGGTGATGAACACGCAGTCGAACTCCAGGCCCTTGGCGGAGTGCACCGTCATCAGCTGGATCGCGTCCTGCCCGGCTTGCGCCTGGTTGTCACCGGCCTCCAACGAGGCGTGCGTCAGGAAGGCGGCCAGTGGCGACATGATCTCGCCGGTGTCGGCATCGGGGGTCACCGCAGCAGCCGCGATGGCGGTGGGTGCGCCTTCGCTCAACGCGCCGGCCACCTCGTCCACCGGCAGCGCCACCGCGTCCTTGCCGAAGCCTTCCTGCGTGACGAACGCCTCGGCCGCATTCACCAGCTCGGCCAGGTTCTCCAGCCGGTCGGCGCCTTCTTTGTCGGTCTTGTAGAAGTCGACCAGGCCGGAGGCGTCGAGCATGTGCTCAATGATTTCGCGCAGCGTGAGGCCCTTGGTCGCATCACGCATCGCGTCGATCAGCGCGACGAAGGCCTGCAGGTTGTTGCCGCCCTTGCCGGCCAGTGCGCCGACGCTCTGCGCCAGGCTGCGGCCACTCGCGCGCGCCGCATCCTGCAACTGCTCAACGGTGCGCGCGCCGATGCCGCGCGTCGGAAAGTTGACGACGCGCAGAAAGCTCGTGTCGTCGTTGGCGTTCTCGATCAGCCGCAGGTAGCTCAGCGCATGCTTGACCTCGGCCCGCTCGAAGAAGCGCAAGCCGCCGTAGACCTTGTAGGGAATGCTCGCGTTGAACAGCGCGCTCTCCATCACGCGGCTTTGCGCGTTGCTGCGGTACAGCAGCGCGATGTTGCTGCGCCCCGTGCCGTCGCGGTGCAGTTGCTGCGCCTCTTCGACGAACCACTGCGCTTCGGCAAAGTCGCTCGTCGCCTCGCGCACGCGCACCGGCTCGCCAGGGCCGGCCTCGGTGTGCAGGTTCTTGCCGAGCCGGCGCGAGTTGTGCGCAATCAGCTCGTTCGCCGCGTCGAGGATGTTGCCGAACGAGCGGTAGTTGCGCTCCAGCTTGATGACCTGCTGCACCTGGAACTGGCGCTCGAAGTCGGCCATGTTGCCCACCTGCGCACCGCGGAAGGCGTAGATGCTCTGGTCGTCGTCGCCCACCGCAAACACCGCGCTGCAGTTTGGCCCCGGCGGGCCGGCGAACATCTTCAGCCACGCGTATTGCAGCTTGTTGGTGTCTTGAAATTCATCGACCAGGATGTGCCGGAAGCGGTGCTGGTAGTGCTCGCGCAGCGAGGCGTTGTCGCGCATCAGCTCGTAGGTGCGCAGCAGCAGCTCGGCAAAGTCGACCACGCCTTCGCGCTGGCACTGGTCTTCGTAGGCCTGGTAGATGGCGACCAAGGTGCGCGTCTGTTCGTCGCGGATCTCCACGTCCTTCGGCCGATGCCCGTCTTCCTTGGTGCCGGCGATGAACCAGGTGACCTGCTTGGGCACGAAGCGCTCTTCGTCCAGGTTCATCGCCTTGACGATGCGCTTGACGGCCGAGAGCTGGTCGCTTGAGTCAAGAATCTGAAAGCCCTGCGGCAACGCCGCCAGCTTCCAGTGCGCACGCAGAAAGCGGTTGCACAGGCCGTGGAAGGTGCCGATCCACATGCCACGCACCGGCAGCGGCAGCATCGCGCTCAGGCGCGTGAGCATCTCCTTCGCGGCCTTGTTGGTGAAGGTCACCGCCATCACGCCGCCGGGCGAGAGTTGCCCGGTCTGGATCAACCACGCGATGCGCGTGGTCAGCACGCGCGTCTTGCCCGAGCCGGCGCCGGCGAGGATCAACGCCGGGCGCGCGGGCAGCGTGACGGCGGCGAGTTGCTCGGGGTTCAGGCCGCGCAGCAGGCCCTGGGCTTCCGGGGGCGGCTTGGCTTGCGGGGGTACCACCGCCACCGCGCCGTCGTTCTCCTCGAACAGCGGCATGTCGGGGTTGTCATCGGGCGGTGCGCTCTGCTCTGGATTCATCGGGCAATTCTAGGAGGCTGTCTTGGGAATCAGCGACCTGCGTAGAATTGCGCACCGGGCCCAAATGTTGGTGCCCGGTTTCGTTTTCGCACCGCCCCTGCCGGCGGCCTTCGCGAATGCGACCGGTCACCAAGTCAAGCGCTCGCAGCCTTCAGCCGCACACTGCTTCAACGTGCGGCTCGATCTTCAAGGAGCGAGAAAGACCATGGAAATCTTCGACTACGACAACGTGCTGCTGCTGCCGCGCAAGTGCCGCGTGGAAAGCCGCAGCGAGTGCGACGCCTCGGTGGAGTTCGGCCCGCGCCGCTTCAACCTGCCGGTGGTGCCGGCCAACATGAAGACGGTGGTGGACGAGCCGATCACCGAGTGGCTGGCCGCGAACGGCTTCTTCTACGTGATGCACCGCTTCGACATCGACAACCTCGCTTATGCGAGGAAGATGCGCGACAAGGGCCTGTTCGTCTCGCTCAGCTCGGGCGTGAAGCCGCCCGACTACGCTGTCATCGACAAGCTCGCATCGAGCGGCATCGGCGCCGACTACATCACCATCGACATCGCGCACGGCCACGCCGACAGCGTGCACAAGATGATCGAGCACATCAAGACGAAGCTGCCGAACACCTTCGTGATCGCCGGCAACGTGGCCACGCCCGAGGCGGTGATCGACCTGGAGAACTGGGGGGCGGACGCGACCAAGGTCGGCGTCGGCCCCGGCAAGGTGTGCATCACCAAACTGAAGACGGGCTTCGGCACCGGCGGCTGGCAGCTCTCGGCGTTGAAGTGGTGCGCGCGCGTGGCGACCAAGCCGATCGTGGCCGACGGCGGTATTCGCGACCACGGAGACATCGCCAAGAGCGTGCGCTTCGGCGCGAGCATGGTGATGATCGGCTCGCTGTTTGCGGGCCACGAAGAGTCACCGGGCAAGACGGTGGAAGTCGAGGGCAAGCTCTTCAAGGAGTACTACGGCTCGGCGAGCGACTTCAACAAGGGCGAGTACAAGCACGTCGAAGGCAAGCGCATCCTGGAGCCGATCAAGGGCAAGTTGGCGGACACGATGCGCGAGATGCGCGAGGACGTGCAGAGCTCGATTTCCTACGGCGGCGGCACGAAGCTGTTCGACATTCGCAAGGTGAACTACGTCATCTTGGGCGGGGACAACGCGGGTGAGCACCTGTTGATGTAGAGCACAAAGCGAAGGGCGAGAGAGCCCAGAGCGAAGGGCGAGGGGCCCCCGTCAGGGGGATCTACCAGCGACGGGATCGGCGAAGGAGCGGGCTCGAAGCCCGCGACTGAGAATCAGTCGGCCCACATCCCTCGCCGCTCGCCAGGCTCAGCCGCCGTTCCTCTGGCCCGCCGCTGCAAAGACAACACCTGTGCCCGCTCCGACCCCGCCGCCACCGGCGGGCACACCCCCGTCTGCAGGTAGCTCGCCGCCGCAGCGGTGAGCTTCTCGGTCGGGTCGCCGAGCGCTCCGTTGAAGTCGTCGACCATCGGGCAGTTGGCCGCAATGCCGTCGTAGTAGCGCCCCTCGCCCAGCGCGTTCAGCGACTCGAAGTTGACGGCGCTGAATGTGCTGCCGCACGAGGTCGTCGGGTTGAAGCCGAACGGCTTGCCGCAGCTTGCCGCGCCGATGGTCACCACCTGCACGAACGGCTTCAGGCCGTTGACCACGAGTTCGCTGGCCGAGCAGGTGCGCTCGCCGGTGAGCACCACCACCCGCGCAAAGCCGGTGTCTGCGGCAGAGAAAGCGTAGTTGACGTTGCGCGACGATTGCCGCGCGCTGTAGCTCAGGCGGGTGAAGAGCTTGCCGTCGTGCACGCTACCGGCCGCGAGCGAGGCCAGCAACGCGCTGGTGGAGACCCGGCCACCACCGTTGTAGCGCAGGTCGAGGATGACATCGGTCGCGCCGGCGGCGCGAAAGCTGGCGAAGGCTGCCGTCAGCGGCGCCTCGGCCTGCGTGATGAAGTCCTTCAGCACCACGTAGCCGGCCTTCGCGCCATTGGGCAGCGTGAGCACGCGCGACACCGGCACCGGCGTGAGCGTGTAGGTCGAGGCGGTCAGCGTCACGGTGCGTGGCGAGGCGCCGCCGAGCTGCAGGCTCAGCGTGTCGCCTTCCTTGCCGGGGCTCAAGGCGCTGAAATCGTTGGCGGCCACGATGTCGGCCGCGCTGCGGCCGTTGATCGCCAGGATCTGGTCGCCGCGCACCACGCCCAGCGCGGCAGCAGACGATTGCGCCTCGACGAAGCGCACCTTCAGCGGCAATTGCAGCTCGAGCCCGTTGACGAACACGCCGTAGCCGAGCGTGCGGCCCTCGGTGAAGAACTGGCTGAAGCTTGCCGCATCTGAGATGTAGCTCCAGCGGTCGGCTGGCGCGGCGCCAGCGCCGGTGAAGAGCAGCGCGTCGAAGTACGTCTGCACCGTGGTGTAGCCGGTCGGCGCGGGGTTGGGCGACGCTCCGGACCAGAAGTAGGTGTCGGCCATGTAGCTGCGCAGCCAATCCTTCTGCGCTGGCAGGTCGCACTCGGCGCTGCCCGGCGTGGCCGACGAGCCACCACCGCCGCCGCAACCCGCCAGCATCAACAGGGCGGCCACCGTCAGCGCGTGGGCTGCATGGCGCGAGCGGCGAGCGAACTTCATGGGTGTGGGCGTTGGTGGACTGGTCGTTGACAGGTGGCGCAGGCTCATCGCACCACAGTAACAGTTCAGGTGCGCAACCTACAATCCGGGCTTCCTCTTTTTCAGACTGTTTCACCGGCGCAAAGCCTCTTGCGCGAGTGATTTGCACGCCACGATGACCGACCTCGCCAAATCCTTCGAACCCGCCGCCATCGAAGCCCGCTGGGCCCCGCTGTGGGAAGCCAGCGGCCTGTACGAGCCGACGCTGGATGCGAGCCGGCCGTCGTTTGCCATCCAGCTGCCGCCGCCCAACGTGACCGGCACGCTGCACATGGGCCACGCGTTCAACCAGACCATCATGGACTCGTTGACGCGCTACCACCGCATGAAGGGCTTCAACACGCTGTGGGTGCCGGGCACCGACCACGCGGGCATCGCCACACAGATCGTCGTCGAGCGGCAGTTGAAGGATCAAGGCGCGGCCTTGGGCAAAGTGCAAAGCCGCCACGACCTGGGCCGCAAGAACTTCGTCGCCAAGGTGTGGGAGTGGAAGGAGCAGTCGGGCTCGACCATCACACGCCAGATGCGGCGCATGGGCGACTCGGTGGCCTGGAAGCACGAGTACTTCACGATGGACGAGAGGCTCTCGCCCGTGGTGACCGACACGTTCGTGAAGCTCTACGACGAGGGCCTGATCTACCGCGGCAAGCGGCTCGTGAACTGGGACCCGGTGCTGAAGTCGGCCGTGTCCGACCTGGAAGTGGTGAGCGAGGAGGAAGACGGCTCGCTCTGGCACATCCGCTACCCGCTGGCCGATGGCTCGGGCTCGCTGGTGGTGGCGACCACGCGGCCCGAGACGATGTTGGGCGACGTGGCGGTGATGGTGCACCCCGAGGACGAGCGTTACACGGCGTTGATCGGCAAGCAGGTGATGCTGCCGCTGTGCGACCGGCATATCCCGGTGATCGCCGACGACTACGTCGACCGCGCCTTCGGCACCGGCGTGGTCAAGGTGACCCCGGCGCACGACACCAACGACTACGCCGTCGGCCAACGCCACGGCCTGCCGATGATCGGCGTGCTGACGCTGGATGCGACGATCAACGACCACGCGCCGACGGCCTACCGCGGGCTCGATCGTTTTGTCGCTCGAAAGAAGGTCGTCGCGGACCTTGAGGCACAAGGCCTGCTGGTCGAGGTCAAGAAGCACAAGCTGATGGTGCCGCGCTGCGAACGCACCGGCCAGATCGTCGAGCCGATGCTGACCGACCAGTGGTTCGTCGCCACCACCAAGCCGGGCGCCGACGGCAAGAGCATCGCGCAGAAGGCGATCGAGGTGGTCGAGAACGGATCGGTGAAGTTCGTGCCTGAGCAGTGGGTCAACACCTACAACCAGTGGATGAAGAACATCCAGGACTGGTGCATCTCGCGGCAGTTGTGGTGGGGGCACCAGATCCCGGCGTGGTACGGCACGGGCGGCGAGTTGTTCGTCGCGCACGACGAGGCGGAAGCCCGTGCGCGTGCGACGGCGGCCGGTTACACCGGCGAATTGAAGCGCGACGAGGATGTGCTGGACACCTGGTACTCGTCGGCGCTGGTGCCGTTCTCGTCCCTCGGCTGGCCGGCCAAGACGAAGGAACTCGACCTGTTCCTGCCTTCCAGCGTGCTCGTCACCGGCTTCGACATCATCTTCTTCTGGGTCGCCCGGATGATCATGATGACGACCCACTTTACCGGCAAGGTGCCGTTCCACCACGTCTACATCCACGGCCTGGTGCGCGACGCGCAGGGCCGCAAGATGAGCAAGTCCGAGGGCAATGTGCTCGACCCGGTGGACCTGATCGACGGCATTGCGCTGCCTGCCCTGCTCGACAAGCGCGCCACCGGCCTGCGCCGGCCCGAGACTGCGCCGAAGGTGCGCAAGGAAACCGAGAAGGAGTTCCCCGACGGCATTCCCGCGTTCGGCGCGGATGCGCTGCGCTTCACGTTCGCGTCGCTGGCCAGCCTGGGCCGCAACATCAACTTCGACACCAAGCGCTGCGAGGGCTACCGCAACTTCTGCAACAAGCTCTGGAACGCGACCAAGTTCGTGCTGATGAATTGCGAGGGGCAGGACTGCGGCCTGGCCGAACACACCAAGGCGCAGTGCGCGCCGCCGAAGTACGACGAAGCCGGCCAGCTGGTCGCACCGGCCGGCGAGTTCTACCAGTACCTGACGTTCTCGAACGCCGACCGCTGGATCAGCGGCGAGCTGCAGCGCGTCGAGGCGGCGGTCGAGAAAGGCTTTGCCGAGTACCGGCTCGACAACGTCGCCGGTGCCATCTACTCGTTCGTGTGGGACGAGTACTGCGACTGGTACATCGAGATCGCCAAGGTGCAGGTGCAGACAGGCAACCCGGCGCAACAACGCGCCACGCGCCGCACGCTGATCCGCGTGCTGGAGACGATCCTGCGGCTACTGCACCCGATCACGCCGTTCATCACCGCCGAGCTGTGGGAGGCGGTGGCGCCGCTGGCGGGCCGCAAGGACAAGGAGCAGAGCATCGTCGTCGCGGCCTATCCAAAGGCTCAGTTGGAGCGGGTCGACGAAAGGGCCGACGCGTGGGTGGCCAAGCTCAAGGGCGTGGTCGGCATCTGCCGCACGCTGCGCAGCGAGATGAACCTGTCGCCCGCGGCGCGCGTGCCGCTGCTCGTGCGCGGCGACGACGCCTTCCTCTTGCAGGCCACGCCGCTGTTGCAGGCGCTGGCCAAGCTGTCGGGGGTGAAAGCGTTCGACGATGAAGCGGCGTTTGCCTCGGCCACCCGCCAAGCGCCGGTGGCGATGCACGGCGAGGCGCGCCTGGCACTGCACGTAGAGATCGATGTGGCGGCCGAGACCGAGCGCTTATCGAAAGAGGTCACTCGCTTGACCGGAGAGATCGACAAGGCCAACGCCAAACTCGCGAACGAGAGCTTTGTGGCGCGCGCGCCGGCGGCGGTGGTCGATCAGGAACGCCAGCGCATCGCGGCGTTCACGGCCACTAGGCGCCAGCTACAAGATCAGCTATCGCGCCTGGGATCGTCGGCCTGAACTCGCGCGGCACCTCGGGCTCGTTGGTCAGCAGTTCGTCGATGCGCTTGATCACCGTCCAGGCGCTGCGCAGGCGCGACTCGCGCGTGGTGCTGGCCAGGCGCGGCGTGGTCTGCAGCGTCTCGATGCCGTGCAGCGGGCGGCCGAGGTCGAGCGAGCCGGGCTCCAGGCTGTCGAGCCAGGCCGCCGCAATGCGCCCGCTGGACAAGGCCTCGGCCAGAGCGACCTCGTCGAACAGCGCCGAGTGCGAGATGCTGACCATCACCTGGTTGGGTTTGCAGAACTGCAAAAAGCGCTCGCCCAACAAACCCTGGTAGCGGCTGAAGTAGCCGAGCTGCACGCACACCGCGTCGGCTTGCTCGAGCATTTCACGCAAGCCCAGCGGCCGCACCCGCCAACGCTCCCAGACGCTGTCGTTGGAATGAAGGGACGGGTCGTAACCCACCACGCGCGAGCCGAAACCGCCCAGCATCTGCGACATCGAGCGGGCCGCCGGCGCCATGCCCAGCAGGCCAACCGTGGCCGCGCCCAACTCACGTCCGACCAGAACACCGTCGGCGCCGACCACGGGCACCCGCCGCAGCAGCGACAGCAGCGCACCGACCATGAACTCGGCCTCGGCCTGCGCGCTCGCGGTGCGGCTGCGCACCACCTCGACCTGCGAGCGCGCGCAGGCGTCGAGGTCGATGTTCTCGGCGCCCGCGCTGACACGACCCACGGCCCGCAGCACCGGTGCGTGGCGCAAGGCTTGCGCGTCGATGGCCACGCTGGCCGGGACGATCATGGCGCGAACCTTGTAGAGCGCCTGCCGGAACGCGCGCGGGTCCTGCGCCAGCCCAGGGGCAAAACTCACCTCGTGGCGACTCTCGAGCCATTGCATCAGCTCGGCTTCCAGCGGTTCGACGATCAACAAATCCATGGAGGGAGAGATTTCTTCACACCTGGGTCAAAGCGGCCGCGTGCCAGAATCGTTCAAGTCTGAAAGGAAATTGTAGTTTCATGAAGGTCAACAAAGCGATATTTCCGGTGGCCGGCCTCGGTACCCGTTTTCTCCCAGCCACCAAGGCCCAGCCGAAGGAAATGCTGCCGGTCGTCGACAAACCCCTGATCCAGTACGCCGTCGAAGAAGCTTACGCCGCTGGCGTGCGCGAGATGATATTCGTTACAGGCCGGCACAAACGCCCCATCGAAGACCACTTCGACATGACTTTCGAGCTCGAAGTTGCGTTGGAGCAGGCGGGCAAGCAAGAGTTGCTCGATGTGGTGCGCAGCGTCAAGCCCGACGACATGGAGTGCATCTATGTCCGCCAGGCCCAGGCGCTGGGACTGGGGCACGCCGTGCTGTGTGGGCAGCGGCTCGTGGGCAACGAGCCATTCGCGGTTTTGCTGGCCGATGACTTGATGATCGGCGACGCGCCGGTTCTCAAGCAGATGGTGGAGCAGTACGACGAATGGCGTGTGTCGATACTGGCCATTCAGGAAGTGCCCGCCGAGCACACTCGGCGCTACGGCATTGTTGCCGGTACCGCCATCAACGATCGGTTGATGGACGTGACGCGCATCGTTGAAAAGCCGTCGCCCGAGCAAGCGCCTTCTCGCATGGGGGTGGCTGGGCGGTACATCCTGACGCCCGGCGTGTTCCACGAGATCGCCAACCAGCAACGCGGCGTCGGCGGGGAGATTCAGCTCACCGACGGTATCGCCGGGCTGCTGCGCCGCGAGAAGGTGTTCGCCTTTCGGTACGAAGGCCGCCGCTACGACTGCGGCAGCAAGGAAGGCTTCCTGGAGGCCAACGTGGAGCTTGCCCTTGCCCACCCGCAACTGGGGCCGGGCTTCCGCGAATTCCTGAAGTCGCTCGCGATCTGAGCGTGGGTGCGCGCGTGTGGGTCGAACGCCCGCCTCAGCGGCGCCGCAGCACGTGAATGAACTCGTCTGCGACGTTCGACTGCTCGACGAGTTCGTTGCCGGTCTGGCGCGCAAAAGCCTGAAAGTCCCTCATCGACCCCGGGTCGGTGGCAATCACCTTCAGCATTTGGCCGCTGTTCATTTCCGCCAAGGCCTTCTTGGCCTTGAGGATCGGCAGTGGGCAATTCAAGCCGCGGGTATCGAGCTCTCTCTGGGTGTCCATTCGAGTTTCCTTGTGTTACCAGGATTCTAGGCGGGCCGCGTCGGCCGGCCGGGGCGGGATTTCCACCCATTTGGGGGAATGTCCCCGCGCACTCAGCCAGTCGGCCAACGCATAGCCGGTGCCGGCACGCCAGCAGCGCACGGTGTCGGGCGTGAAGAGCCGGTACTCGGCCAGCTCGGGCGACAGCACGATCTCGCCGCGGGCCAGCGCGTGATAGGCAATGATCACTTGGTTCATGCGCTGGAAGTCGTAGACGCCGATCAGGCTCAGGCTGTCCACCACCAGCGAGGTCTCCTCATGCACCTCGCGCGCGATGCCCTCTTGCGGCGTCTCGCCGGCCTCCATGAAGCCGGTGATCAACCCGAAAGCCTTGCCCGGCCACGCGGCATTGCGGGCCAGCAGCAGTTGCCCGTCGCGGTCGGCGAGTTCGATCACCGCCGCGAGCACCGGCGTCGGGTTGTTCCAGTGTGTCCAACCGCAGGCCGGGCAGCGCAGCCGCGACTTCGGGCCGCCATCTTCCGGCTGCGACAGCATCTGCAGCGTGGTGGCGCAGGTCGGGCAGTAGGTGAAGGCGTTCGGCATGTTGCTGATCAGGCGGGGAATACGCCGGTGGACAAGTAGCGGTCGCCCCGATCGCAGACGATGAAGACGATCGTCGCGTTCTCGACCGTGCGCGCCACCTGCAACGCGACCCAGCACGCACCCGCTGCCGAGATGCCGGCGAACAAGCCTTCCTCGCGCGCCAGGCGCCGCGCCATATCCTCCGCGTCTGCCTGGCTGACCGACACGGTCTGATCGATCCCTGTCGGGTCGTAGATCTTGGGCAGGTACTCCGTCGGCCACTTGCGGATGCCGGGGATGCGCGAGCCCTCGGCCGGCTGCGCCCCGATGACCTGCACCTTCGGGTTGCGCTCCTTCAGGTAGCGCGACACGCCGGTGATGGTCCCGGTGGTGCCCATCGCGCTGACGAAGTGCGTGACGCGACCGCCGGTGTCGCGCCAGATTTCGGGCCCAGTGGTCTCGTAGTGCACGCGCGGGTTGTCGGCGTTGGCAAACTGGTCGAGCACGCGGCCCTTGCCCTCGCGCTGCATTTGCTCGGCCAGGTCGCGGGCGTATTCCATGCCGCCGGAGCGAGGCGTCAGCAGCAGCTCGGCGCCGAAGGCCTTCATCGTCTGCGCGCGTTCGATGCTCAGGTCCTCCGGCATGATCAGCACCATGCGATAGCCGCGGATCGCCGCGGCCATCGCCAGCGCGATCCCGGTGTTGCCGGAGGTCGCCTCGATCAAGGTGTCTCCGGGCTTGATATCGCCACGCTCCTCGGCGCGCCGGATCATGCTGATCGCGGGCCGGTCCTTCACCGAGCCGGCCGGGTTGTTGCCTTCGAGCTTGCCGAGGATGACATTGCCGCGCGCGCGCTCGGACGGTTCCACGACACGCACCAGCTGCACCAGCGGCGTCTGGCCAATAACGTCTTCGAGCGTGTTGTAGCGGGGTTCGGCGTCGCTCATTCAGTCCCTTCATGCTGTGCGCTGGCGGTTGCTCCAGCGCGGCCGGGCGGCTCTCGCCGTCTGCAGTTGTCATTGTCGCAGGGCTCGCAAGGGCCCTGAGGGTGCATGCCATAATCCGCGCTGTTCGCGGCCCACGCAGCGAGCCCTCTTGCCGGAGTGGCGAAATTGGTAGACGCAGGGGACTCAAAATCCCCCGGGTAAAACCGTGCCGGTTCGAGTCCGGCCCCCGGCACCATCAAGGCAGTTCATGCCGCCCGCCGACTGCGGCGCCACGCGTCCCTTTGGAACCCCGCGCATGCCAGCGATGCCCCCCATCACCCAAGCCTTGCTGCTGATCAACGTCGCAGCGTTTTGCATCGACTTCTTCCTCGGCCCCTGGTTCACGCAGGCGTTTGCGTTGTGGCCGCTGGGCGACGGCTTCCTGCCGTGGCAAGTGTTGAGTTATTCGTTCCTGCACGGCAGCGTCGGGCACCTGTTCTTCAACATGCTCGGGCTGTGGATGTTCGGCTCCGAACTGGAGCGGGTGTGGGGCCAGAAACGCTACCTCCAGTTCTACTTCGCTAGCGTGCTGGTGGCCGCGGCGACGCAACTGCTGGTGAACTGGCTGCTCGGCTCGGGCAACCCGACCGTCGGGGCGTCGGGCGGCCTGTTCGGGTTGCTGCTGGCCTTTGGCATGACGTTCCCGAACCGCATCATCATGCCGCTGTTCCCGCCCATTCCGATGAAGGCGAAGTACTTCGTGGCGATCTTCGGCGCGCTCGAGTTGGCGCTGGGCTTCTACAGCCCGAGCGGCGGCGTGGCGCACTTTGCGCACCTGGGCGGCATGTTGGGCGGCTTCCTGATGATTCGGTACTGGCGCGGCCAGTCGCCGTTCGGCCGGCGATGAAACTGCGCCGCTGAAACATTTGGCGGCAAGCTTCTTGCTCGCCGCATGAATCTGCGCTTCACAAGCGGGCCGCAAAGGCACATGCTTGAGGCATCGCGCCAGTTCATGCGGAGGCTGCCATGGGTCGATCGTCGTCGGGCTCGCTGCAATTTATCTTTGCCCGGGTCATGCAGCATGCATGGCTGTGGTGCGCGGCGATCGCCGCCGCGGCGGTGAGCTGGTCCGCCAACGCGGCAGCAGACCCATCCCAAGCCGAACTCGACGCCCGCACCCAGGCGCTGACGCGCGCCCACGCGGCGGTGGTGGGCGTGCAGGTCACGGCCGTGGACGACGCACGATCCGCCGAGACGCTGGGGCTCAAACGCCGCGGCTCCGGCGTGGTGATCGATGCCGATGGTCTGGTGCTCACCATCGGCTACCTGATCCTGGAGGCCGACCGCGTCGACCTCGTGTTCGAGGGTGGCCGCAAGCTGCCGGCCCGCGTGGTGGCCTACGACCTGGCCTCGGGCTTCGGGCTGCTGCAGCCGCTCACGCCGGTTCGGGTGGCGCCGGTGGCGCTGGGCAACTCGGGCTCGCTCACCGACGATGAGGCGCTGATGATCGCCAGCGGCGGCCAGGGCGGCGGCCTGAGCCTGGCGCGCATGGTGTCGCGGCGCGCGTTTTCGGGCTACTGGGAGTACCACATCGACGGTGCGCTCTTTACGGCGCCGCCGCGCACAGACCACAGCGGCGCGGGGCTTTTCAACGCCAACGGCGAGTTGATGGGCATCGGCTCGCTCGTCGTCAACGACGCCATGGGCCCCGGCAAACCTCGCATGCCAGGCAACATGTTCGTGCCGGTCGACTTGCTCAAGCCGATCCTGGCCGAGCTGCGCGAACGCGGTGCGTCACGCCAGAGCACGCGCGCCTGGCTGGGGCTGACCAGCGTGGAGCAAGAAGGCAGCGTGCGCGTCGTGCGCACGAGCCGAGACAGCCCCGCCGAGCAGGCCGGCTTGCAGCCCGGCGACCGCATCGTCAGCATCGACGGCACGCCGGTGAGTGGGCTGGAGGCGCTCTACAAGGCACTCTGGGGCAGCGAGCGGCCGCAACGCGAAGTCGTGCTGCAGATTCAGCGCGACGGCCAGGCACAGACGCTGCGGTTGACCAGCGAAGACCGGATGAAGACGCTGAGCCGGCCGAAAGGCATTTGAAACCCCGGCCTGCGCAAACGCGGGAACGCGCTCGGCTGGCTGCTCGCAGCGCTGCGTGGCGGCGGCCGTGGGTCAGTCAGGCCACCAGCCCCTGCACGACCGTCGGGTAGCGCAACCGCAGTCGAAGCTCGTGCTTCAGGCGCCGGTTGTCGAGCCGACGCGACTCGCTCATGAAGCTCATTTGCATGGCCGGCAGACTCAGCTGCGCTTCGGCGCGCGTGACGCGCGGCGGGCGCGCAAGGCCGCACAGGTCGGCCGCCAGGTCGAAGTAGTCGCCCATCTTCAGCTCGGTGTCGTCGCTCGCATGCACCACGCGTTGCGGCAGGCCGCGGTGCAGGGCGGCCACGCACGCCCGCGCCAGGTCGTCGGCGTGGATGTGGTTGGTAAACACATCGTCGGCTTGCGCCAGCACCGCCGTGCCGCGCGCGAGCCGCTCGCGCGGGTGGCCACCGGGCCGGTCACCCGCGTAGATGCCGGGGATGCGCAACAGCGTCACGCGCGCACCGAACGCGCGGCCGTACCAGCGGAGCTGCGCTTCCGCATCGACCCGGCGCAGCGCTCGATCGGTGGTCGGGTTCACCGACCGCGTTTCGTCGAATCGCGCGCCGCCGCAGTCGCCGTACACACCGCTGGTGCTGGCGTAGACGATGCGCTGAACACGTGCCTTGCGGGCCAGGGATTGCAGCAACCGCGCAGTGCGCAGGTCGCGCGGTCCTTGTTGGGCCGGGGGCGCCAGGTGCAGCACTGCATCGCACAGGCAGCCCAGGCGCGCCAGCGTCGGCGCGTCGTCGAGGTTGCCCAGCAGCGGCACCGCACCAGCCGCACGCAAGGCCTCGGCGCGACTGGGGGTGGAGGTCAGCGCCACGACACGCCAGCGCCCGCGCAGCAGCTTCAACACGCGCATCCCCACGTCGCCACAACCGACGATCAACAGGCGCGGGCGCTGAAGGTGCGATGGGGACGGCGTGCGCGGGTTCATCGGCGAAGGGTTCTTGAAGGCAGGGCAGGCAACAGAGGCGCAGCGACAGCAAGCGAGGAGCAAGCGCACGAACAGGGACCGCCACCGACGGGTTATCGATGTGCGGGCAGAATTCGCGCTCAGTCTACGACCTCCCCTCCACGCCAGCCCCTCGGCCTGGCCATTGCGCATGACCTTCACCGCCACCGTGCAGCCCGCCGGCCGCAGCTTCAACATCGAGCCCGACGAACCCGTGCTCCAGGCCGCCATCCGCCAAGGCGTGGGCTTGCCCTACGGTTGCAAGGACGGCGCCTGCGGCTCCTGCAAGAGCCGCCTGCTCGAAGGCCGCGTGGTGCACGGAGCGCACCAGTCCAAGGCGCTGAGCGCCGACGAAGAAGCGGCCGGCATGATGCTGACCTGCTGCGCCGTGCCGCAGACCGACGTGGTGATCGAAGCGCGCAGCGTGCCCGGCGCGGGCCAGTTTGCGGTGCGCAAGATGCCCAGCCGCGTGCTCAGCATCACCCGGCCGGCGCCCGACGTGGCGGTGCTGACGATGCAACTGCCCGCCAACGACCCGCTGCGCTACCACGCCGGCCAGTACATCGAGTTCATCCTGCGCGACGGCGCGCGGCGCAGCTACTCGATGGCCAACGCGCCGCACACGCAGACCGACAAGCCGGCGATCGAGCTGCACCTGCGCCACATGCCCGGCGGCCTGTTCACCGACCACGTGTTCGGGGCGATGAAGGAGAAGGACATCCTGCGCGTGGAGGGACCGTTCGGCAGCTTCTTCCTGCGCGAGGACTCACCCAAGCCGATCGTGCTGCTCGCCTCGGGCACCGGTTTTGCGCCGATCAAGGCGATCATCGAACACCTGCAGTTCAAGGCCTCGACGCGGTCGGTGACGCTGTACTGGGGCTGCCGCAGCAAGGCCGATCTGTACTTGCACGACTGGGCGCTGGCCGCGGCGCAGCAGATGCCGAACCTGCGCTACGTGCCGGTGCTTTCCGAGCCACGCGCCGACGACGCCTGGACCGGCCGCACCGGCCTCGTCCACCGCGCCGTGATGGCCGACTGGCCGGACCTGTCGGGCCACCAGGTCTACGCTTGCGGCGCGCCGATCATGGTCGAATCGGCGCAGCGCGACCTGGTCGCTCAATGCGGCCTGCCGGCCGACGAGTTCTATGCCGATTCGTTCACTTCAGAAGCCGACAAACATTGAGCCCCGCATGAAACACAAGCTCGCGCACGACGCTCCGCGCCGAACCGTCCTCGCCACCGTGGCCCGCCTCGCTGCACTCGCTGTGGCTGCCCCCGCGCTGCCGCTGTTGGCCCAACCCCGGCCGATCCGCCTGATCGTGCCCTACCCGCCCGGCGGCCCGCTCGATATCGTCGCGCGTGCGCTCGCCGACAAGGTGCGCGACAGCCTGGGCACCGTGATCGTCGACAACAGGCCCGGCGCGGGCGGCAATGTGGGTGCCGATGCCGTCGCCAAAGCCGCCCCCGACGGCACGACGATCGTGATGGGTGCGGTCGCCACGCACGCGATCAACCCGTGGCTGTACG
Source organism: Methylibium sp. NZG (assembly GCA_001263235.1). GTDB lineage: Bacteria > Pseudomonadota > Gammaproteobacteria > Burkholderiales > Burkholderiaceae_C > LGRD01. The sequence continues at coordinate 95,795 of LGRD01000015.1, forward strand.
CGAAGATTCCGTACGACCCGATCCGCGACTTCACGCCGATCACCGGTGTGGCGCGCGTGCCCAACGTGCTGGTGATGAACCCCGACGCAGCGGCCCGGCTCGGCATCCAGACCGTGGCCGACCTGATCGCGTATGCCAAGCGCAACCCCGGCAAGCTCAACTACGGGTCGGGCGGCAACGGCAGTGCCGGCCACCTGGCGGGCGAGATGTTCAAGGCGCAGGCGGGCGTGTTCATGGTCCACATTCCGTACGCTGGCGGCAACCCCGCACAACTGGCGCTGCTGGCGGGCCAGGTCGACCTGAACTTCGACAACCTCGCCGCCGCATCGGCCAACATCAGGGCCGGCAAGCTGCGCGCGCTGGCGGTGACGACCGCCCAACGCTCCAGCGTGATGGCCGACGTGCCGACCATCGCCGAGAGCGCCGCTGCGCTGGCCGGTTTCGACGTGAACACCTGGTTCGGCCTGTTCGGCCCGGCCGGCCTGGCGCCGGAGGTGACGCGGCGGCTCAACACCGCGTTCGTCGAGGCCCTCGCATCGCCTGAACTGAAGGCCCGCCTGACCACGCTGATGGCCGAGCCGATCCCCAGCACGCCGCAACAGTTCGGCGACTTCGTGAAGGCGGAGCTGGCGAAGTACGAGCGGGTCGTCAAGGCCAGCGGGGCGCGGGTCGAGTGACGCTGCGGCGCTGACTGGGTCGATGCGCACTCGCGCTCGGCTTTGATCGGCGCGCCCGCCGTATCGCGGCGTCAGAACTTCGGCGCCGGCACGTCGTCCATCGACGTCGGGGTGCACTTCATGCGCAGCTTGCCGAGCACGTTGCCTTCGATGTTGAGCATTTCACCTTCGAGCTCGGCGGTCTGGCGGTCGATCGACAGGCGCGTCATCGCGAGCTTCTTCAGGTCGGGGTGCCACACGAACACCAAGCCGCTGAACCAGTTGCCGTAGACACCTTGCGTGCCCCACACCGGCGTTCGCAACTGCATCGTGTAGGCCTGCTCGGTGGCGACGTACTTCATGCGCTCGCCCACCGGCAGCACGTCCGAGTTCTGTACCAGCGCAGTGAGGTTGTTGTCGCGCAGTGCCAGGTCGAGCTTGGCCGGCGTGGCCTTGGCGGCCGACGAACTGAGCTTGCCGCTGCACTTGAGGTACAGGTGGAATTCAGCCGCCGTGGCCGGGGCGCTCGACAGCGTCGCCGCAACGGGCAACGCGGCGGCAACAATCGTGAGGAAGGTTCGCATGCGCGGCCTACTTCTTCGGGATTTCCTTGGCCGCGGGCGTCGAGCCGCCCTGCACGCCGAGCCGCCCGCCGGTGCCCAGGCCGCCCTTGACAGTCTGCGCCTTGTAGTTGCGCAGCGCCACGACCATCTTGTTGTAAGAGTCGATGAAAGCCGCGGCAATCACCTTGCCTTCGGGCGTGTTGGTGAACGCGCTCGCACCACCGCCGCCGCCGAAGCCGAAGATGCTGCCGGCCAGGCCGAAGTCGGTGTTCTTGGCGTAGCCCTCGGCCGCCGAGATCTGCACGCCAGATCGCACATCGACCAGCAGCAGCGACGTGCCCGCCTCGTTGCTCGACATCGAACCCGTCACCGCCCCCAGCGCGGCGCCGGCCACGCCCAGCCCGCCCAGGAAGCCGCGGCCCTGTGTGCCACCCTTGTCGGCCATCATGATCTCAGGCGTCATCGTGTAGTCGGCCGCCACCATCTGCCCGCCGCCCATGTTGCTGCCGGCGCGGCCCTCTTCGCCGCGCATCAGGTTGCGCTCGCCGGCCAGGTTCTGCATTGCACGCTGGTTGCGCTCGACCACCACGAAGCAGTTGGACTGCTGCACCATCGTGCGCAGCAGCGGCACGGTCGAGCCAGTGCGATACCGGCTGTTGTAGTAGCCGTACCAGCTGGCGTTGGTGTTCTCTTCGATGCGCACGGTGCCCAGCGTTTCGGTGCACTTCTCCAGCGACGAGTTCGCACCGGCCGTGGTGCCCCCGGCAGCCGCACCCTGCACCGCCGTGGCGCTGCCGCCGCCTGAGGTCGGCGTGGTGGCCAGACAGCCACCGAGCAACGCCACCACGGCAACGGCTGCAGCCGTGCGAAGAAAACGAATGCCCGTCACGCTGTCGTCTCGGCTGGTTACTTGCATCTCCGCCCCTTGAAAGTTGATTGATTCGTCGTGCCGAGACGCATGCAGGCTCGCTCGCGTGTACGTCTGGTTTCAGAATGATAAGCGTTCGACTTCGGGCGGAGCAATGCGCGCAAGCCCCTTAACGGGGGGAGAGCGCAAGCCTTCTGCGGAGAAGTTGCAGCTTCGCGAGCCTGCGCGGCACCGGCGCCGCACTGAGTCAGCGCCGCGCCGTGTACTCCGAGAATATCCCCAGCGCCACTTCACGCTTCACGTCGGTGAGCCCCACGCCAGCCAGCGTGCGCATCACCGCGGCGGGTGGAGCGCAGGCTTCGATCGTGTCCCAGTAGTAGCGCCACAGCATCGGCGTGCTCGGCTCGCGCGCGAGCAGCTTCGCCATCAATGGCACCATGCCGCGCATGTAGAGCTTGAGCATTTGAGTCGCCAGCTTGCCCTCGGGCTTGGAGATTTCGAGCACCAGCAGCTTGCCGCTCGGCCTGACCACGCGGCGGAACTCGGCAAAGGCGGCGGCCAGGTCGGCGATGTGGCGCAGCGCGTAGCCCATCACGACAAAGTCAGCGCTCTGGTCGGGCAGCGGCAGCTTCTCGGCCCAGCCCTCAACGCAGCGCACCGCGGCGGGCAGGTTGGCCTGCGCCATCATGCCGGGGCTCGGGTCCACGCCGACCAACTTGTGCGGCTCGGCGGTGATGTGCAGGATCTCGCTGGCCACGAGGCCGGTGCCCATGCCGACGTCGACCACGTCCATGCCCGGCAGCAAGCCGGCTCGTTGCAGTGCCTGGCGCCGGTACCACGAGCCGGTGCCCATGCCGAGCACGCGCTCCAGGCGGTTGTAGTCCACCGCGGTGCTGTCGAAAGTCTGGCGCAAGAAGGCCTGGCGTGCCTGTGCGTCACCGTCGGCGTAGTAGTCGGTGAGGGCGCTGTGGGGCAGGTGAACCAGTTCCGCCTCGCGCTCCGGGGTGGGGTGGGTCGCGCTCGGGGGCTGGGTGGGTCGACATGAATGTGGCGGCCGTTCCGGTTGGCATTTGCGCCGCGTTTGACAGTTCGGTGGGCTGCCCTCGCCCCGCTCAAACACCGGGCGAAGCACGGTGCGCGGGGGCAGCACGCACGGGGCGCTGCGCCAGGCCTGCTCTGGTAAAGTGCAAGGCTTGCCGATCGACGTCGACTCGACATCATGAAGCATCGTGGCAACGCACCACTTTGGCCCACGTCGGCTCCACCGACCGCCCGTCCCGCGGGCGACATCTCTCTACTCCAGGCACGCATGACTTCTGTTCAAAACGATCTGCAGCGGGAGGTCGCGGCATTGCTGGTCGAAGCGCTCAACCTCGACATCGCGGCCGACGCCATCGACCCGCAGGCGCCGTTGTACGGCGAAGGGCTGGGGCTCGATTCGATCGACATCCTCGAGGTGGCGCTCGTCGTCTCCAAGCGCTACGGCTTTCAGCTCCGCTCGGACGACGAAAACAACGTGCGCATCTTCACCTCGCTCGCGAGCCTCGCCGAGCACATCGCCGTTCACCGAACGGACAGCTGAACGAAATGCAAGCCCGCCATGCGCTTGCGGCCGTGGCCGGCCTGGCCTACGTGGCGGGTTCGCAGTGGTTGATGGTGATGGCGCCCACGTCGCCGTGGAGCGCGGTGGCGCTGCTGGTGCCGATGTTGCTCGTGGCGTGCGCGTGGCTCTGGCATGCGCGGCAGCGGCTGGCCAGCGCGTGCGCCGCGGCGGCGATCGCGGCGCTGTTGTTCCTGGCCCTTGCGGGCAACCCGGTGGCGGCCGAGAAGCTCTACGTCGCGCAGCACGTGATCGTCCACCTGTGCCTGGCGGCATGGTTCGGCTCCAGCCTGCGCAGCGGCCACACGCCCTTCATCACCGGCCTGGCGCAGCGAGTGCACCGCCAGTTGACCCAGGACATGCGCCACTACACGCGCAACGTGACGCTGGCATGGACGGTCTACTTCGCGGCCATGGCCGGCATCTCGCTGGTGCTGTTTGCCGCCGCGCCGTTCGAGGTGTGGGCCACGTTTGCGAACCTGCTCACGCCGATCGCGCTGGGGCTGATGTTCGGCGGCGAGTACTTGCTGCGCTATTGGCTGCACCCCGAGTTCGAGCGCGTGACGATGGGCGACGCGATTCGCGCTTACCGTGAATCGAACCTGGCCGCTTCGGCACCCGACAAACCCCTGCGATGAGCGCTCTGCCGTTGATCTGGGGTGCCGACCTCGACGCGCCGCTCGCCTGGCGCGCCGGCCAAGCCGTCTCGCGCCGCCAATACCTGGCCGACGTGCAGGCGCTCGCTACACGCCTGCCCGAGCGAGGCGAGTTGCTCAACCTCAGCGCCGATCGCTACCGTTTTGCCGTCGGCCTCGGCGCGGCGATGTTGCGCGGCCAGCCCAACCTGATGCCGCCCAACCACACGCCGGAAACGGTGGCGAGCCTGGGCACGCTGTTCCCCAACGTCTACGGCTTGGTCGACGAGGGCGACACGCGCTTTGCGTTGCCCACGCTGGCGCTGTCCGCAGAACAACCCGTGGCGCCGAACGCGCCATTGCAGACGCCGCAGGTCGCCGCTGACGCCATCACCGCGCAGGTGCTGACCTCGGGCTCCACCGGCGCATCGGTGCCGCACCCCAAGGTCTGGGAGCTGCTGGTGCGCAACACCGCGGCCGGCGCCGAGCGGCTGGCCGAGCACCTGGGCCGCGCCGACCTCGTGGGCGTCTCGCTGGTGGCCACGGTACCGGCGCAGCACATGTACGGCTTCGAGTCGAGCGTGCTGGTGGCGCTGCTGGGCGGCGCAGCGTTCGACACCGAACGGCCGTTCTACCCCGCCGACGTGGTGCGCGTCGTTTCGCGCGTGCCGCGCCCGCGCATGCTGGTGACGACGCCGCTGCACCTTCGCGCGCTGCTCGAGTCGGGGCTCGACTTGCCGCCGCTCGACCTGATCGTCTGCGCCACCGCGCCGCTGTCGCCGCAACTCGCGGCGCGCGCGGAAGGCGCGATGGCCGCACCGCTGATGGAGATCTACGGCTGCACCGAGGCCGGCCAGGTCGCCACCCGCCGCACCACCGAAGGCCCGGAGTGGCGCGTCTACCGCGGCCTGCAGCTGGCCGGCAACGGCGAGCACTGCGTCATCAGCGGCGGCCACGTGCCGCAGCCCACGCCGCTGGCCGACGTGCTGGAGGTGATCGATGCGCAGCATTTCAGGCTGCTCGGCCGCTCCAACGACCTGATCAACATCGCCGGCAAGCGAAGCTCGCTGAGCCACCTGAACCACCACCTCAACAGCGTCGAGGGCGTGCAGGACGGCGCGCTGTGGCTGCCCCCCGAGCAGCACGCCGACAGCGCCGAGGTGGTGCGGTTGGTCGCGTTCGTCGTCGCCCCCGGGCTCACGCGGGAGCACGTCGTGGCGGCGCTGCGCTTACGTGTCGACCCGGCGTTCCTGCCGCGGCGTGTCGTCTTCGTGCCCGCCTTGCCGCGCGACCCGACCGGCAAGCTGCCCACTGCCCGGCTGACGCAGTTTGCCGCCGAGTGGCTCGACGCCGCCGGTGGCGCGCGCACCGAGCCGCGCGAGTGAGCGGCGCGCGCATGGTTGCCATCACGCTCACCATCCCGGCGGACCACCCGGCGTTCGACGGCCACTTCCCAGGCCAGCCGCTGCTGCCTGGCGTGGCGCTGCTGGCCGAAGTGATCGAGGCCGTGCGGGCTGACGCCGCGCTGGCCGAACTCGTCGGCCCGCACCCGCGCATCGGCATCGCCAAGTTCGTGGCGCCGGTGCTGCCCGGAGCCACGCTCGCCCTGGCATTGCGGACCGACGGCACGCGGGTGCACTTCGAGTTGCATCAGGGCGAGCGGCTCACGGCCACCGGGCACTTCGAGCCCGCCACTACGCCTGCGGTGCCGTGATCGCGCCGCGCAGCTCATCGGCGCGCCTGTGCCAGCGCGCATCGTGGAGGGCCGCGGAATGAGCGCCCGGCCCGGCGACGAGCCGAGCCGCGCGGGCAACCCGACGAGCGGTGCTGGCACGGGCTCCGCGCGCTCGTGGACCGAGCACCGCGAGCGCAGCAACCTGTGGACGCTGCGCCTGATGCGCTGGATCGCGCTGACCGCCGGCCGGCGCGTGGCACGCTGGGTGCTGCACCCGATCGCGCTGTACTTCATGCTGACCGGCACCACCGCGCGGCGCGAGTCGGCGCGCTTCCTGGCGCGTGCGCTCGATCGGCCGGTGACCTGGCGAGACGTTTACCGCCACTTCCACACCTTTGCGGCGACGGTGCTGGACCGCGTGTACCTGCTCCAGGACGACGGCTGCGACCTGAACCTGCGCACCACCGACATCGAGATCATGGACGCGCCGCTGGCCGCCGGCAACGGCGCGCTGATGATCGGCGCGCACCTGGGCAGCTTCGAGGCGCTGCGCGCGCTCGGCCACCGGCTCGGGCTGAAGGTCGCGATGGTGATGTACGAAGAGAACGCGCGCCTCATCAACGACACGCTCGCCGCCGTGGCGCCGCAGGCGCGGCTGCGAACGATCGCGCTGGGCCGCATCGACGCCATGCTGGAGCTGCGCGACTGGCTCGACGAGGGTGGCATCGCCGGCTTGCTGGCCGACCGCACGCTGCCCAGCCCGACGGGCCGCTCGCGCACGCTGTGGCTGCCATTCCTGGGCCAGCCAGCGCGCTTTTCCGACGGGCCGTTCCGCCTGGCCGCGCTGCTGCGCCGGCCGGTCGTCTTCATGACGGGGCTTTACCATGGCGGGCGCGACTACGAACTGCGATTCATCCAACTGGCTGACTTCACGCAACGCCCCGCCGACGGCGCCGATATCGACCGGCAGGTCCACGCGGCGATGGTCCGCTACGTTGCCATCGTCGAGGCGCTGTGCCGCGAGATGCCGGACAACTGGTTCAACTTCTTCGATTTCTGGGCCGACGATGCAAGCTCCCCTGCTCCCGTGGTTCTTTGACCGGATCGGCCGGGCGCGCCGTGACGGCAATCGGTTCGGCCGCAAGGTCGGTGCGTTCGCCGCCCTCCCAGCGCTGCTTGCGCTGGCCGCGGTGCTGTGCCTGCCACCGGCCGCACGCGCGGCCGACACGCTCGACCTCGCCCAGCTGATGCAGGCACTCGGCAAGGTCAAGTCCGGCGTGGCCAACTTCACCGAGCAGCGCCACGTCGCGATGCTCGAGCAGACGCTGCAGTCCTCCGGGCGCCTGAGCTTCGAGGCGCCCGACGTGTTCGTGCGCGAGACGATCAAGCCGCGCGCCGAGCGCGTTGCGATCATCGGCAACACCCTGACGCTCAGCCAGGGCACACGCACCCGCACGATGGCGCTCGACTCGGCGCCCGAGGCCGCCGTCATCGTCGAGGCCATCCGCGGCACGCTGACCGGCAACAAGGCCGTGCTGGAGCGCCACTTCAACACCCGCGTGACAGGCGACGCGAAGCTGTGGTTCCTGGAGTTGGTGCCGCGCGAAGCGCGGCTGCGCTCGCAGGTGGCGTCGGTGCGTGTGGCGGGCGCGCAGGGTGTGGTGCGCGAGGTACTGGTGTCGCTGCCCGACGGCGATCGCTCGGTGATGAGCATCGAGCCGATGGTGGCGCCGGGGGCATCGTCGGCGGCGCCGCAAGCGGGCACGCTAACGGGCACGCAATCAGGTACGCAATCAGGCACGCCATCGCCGCCGCCCTCGCCCGCCGCAAAAGCGGCTGCGCGCGCGGGCGGCGGGTCGCCCTGACCTCCCGCCGAATGTCCACCGCCCAGGCCGGGGCTCACCGGCAACACGCTCGCCGCGCCCTGTGGGTGTGGCTGGCCTGCGTGCTCGCCGGCATCTGGATGACGGTGCGGGCCAACTACGTGGCCGACCTGTCGGCCTTCCTGCCCTCCACGCCCACACCCGAACAGGCGGTGCTGCTGGACCAGTTGCGCAGCGGCATTGCCGCGCGGCTGGTGCTGATCGGCATCGAAGGCGGCACGCCCGAATCGCGCAGCGAGGCGTCGCTGAAGCTGGCCGACGCGCTGCGCGCGAGCGGCGCGTTCGACTCGGTCAACAACGGCGACAACGCGCAGTGGAAGGACGCCGGCACGTTTCTGTTCGAGCACCGCTACCTGCTCAGCCCGGCGGTGGACGCGCAGCGCTTCACCGCCGACGGCCTGCGCGCCGCGATCGACGAAACGGTGGGCCTGCTGGGCACGCCGGCCGGCGCGATCGTCAAGCCCACGCTGCTGCGCGACCCGACCGGCGAGACGGTGCGCATGGGCGAGGCGATGTTGCCCGCGCAGGCGCCGCGCAGCGAAGGCGGCGTGTGGGTCTCGCGCACCGCGCCGCGCGCGTTGATCGTGGCGACCACACGCGCCGAGGGCAGCGACCTGGACAGCCAGGAGCGCGCACTGAACCTGATCCGCAGCAGCTTTGCGCCGCACGAGGCGAATGGATTGCGGCTGCTCGTGTCGGGCGCGGGCACGTTCGGCGTGAGCTCACGCGCGCAGATCAAGGCCGAGGTGGAGCGGCTGGCCATCGCCGGCACGGTGGTCATGGTCGGGCTGCTGCTGGTGGCGTTCGGTTCGCTGAAGGCGCTGGCGATTGCTGCGCTGCCGGTGGCAACCGGCGTGCTGGCCGGCATCGCCGCGGTGAGCCTGGGCTTCGGCCAGGTGCACGGCATGACCCTGGGCTTCGGCACCACGCTGATCGGCGAGGCGGTGGACTACGCGATCTACTTTCTCATCCAGGCCCGACCCGCCGCTGGCCAGCACAGCGGCGCGGCGCGCTGGGTGCAGCAGCACTGGCCGACGGTGCGGCTGGGGCTGTGGACCTCGTTGTGCGGGTTCGTGGTGCTGGTGTTCTCGGGCTTTCCGGGGCTGGCGCAGTTGGGCGTGTTCTCGGTCGCCGGGCTGGTGGCGGCGGCGCTGACCACGCGGTATGTGTTTCCCACCCTGGCGCCCAGCGGTGCGCCGGGGGCTGGCTTGCGCCGGCAACTGGGCCGGTTGATGGCGCGTGGCGCGGCCGTGCTTGCGCAGCGCGGGCCGCGCTGGGCGCTGGGCGGGCTCACGCTTGCGGCCTTGCTGGCGGTGCTGCTGCTGCCGTCGCCGTGGCGTGGCAGCCTGAGTTCGCTCAGCCCCGTCAGCCCGGCGGCGCTGCAAGTTGATGCTGACCTGCGCGCCGACCTCGGCGCACCGGAGGCCGGCGCGCTGGTGGCCGTGTCGGCCGCCGACGAAGCGCAGGTGCTCGTGCTGGCAGAACAAGCCGGCAAGCGCCTGGACGCGTTGATTGCCCAAGGCGCGCTGCTCGGCTACGACTCCCCGGCCCGGCTGCTGCCCAGCCCGGCCACCCAAGCGCAACGCCGCGCCGCCTTGCCCGACGCCGCGACGCTGACCGCCGCGCTGGCGCAAGCCACCGCCGACGGCCCGCTGAAAGCCGATCGCCTCGGCGCTTTCGTATCAGACGTGCAGGCCGCGCGCAGCCAGCCGCTGCTGACGCGGACCACACTGCAAGGCACGCCGCTGGCCAACCCGATCGACGCGCTGCTCGTGCCGGGCGCCGACGGCCGGCCGTGGCGCGCGCTGCTCACGCTGCAGGCCGACGGCACCAGCTTCGACCTGGCCAAGGTGCGCTCAGCGCTGGCCGACCTGCCCGGCGCGCAGGTCGTCGACATCGGCTTTGAGCTCGGCAGCATGTACGCGCGCTACCTGCGCGAGGCATTGGCGCAGGCGCTGTTTGGTGCGCTCGCCGTGGTTGCGATGCTGGCGCTGCACCTGCGTTCGCTGCGCCGGCTGCGCCAGGTGTGCCAGCCGCTCGCGGCCTCGGTGCTGATCGTGCTGGCGGGGCTGGCGGCGGCGGGCACGGCGCTGGGCATCCTTCACCTGGTCGGCTTCTTGCTGATGGTGGCGATCGGCTCCAACTACGCCTTGTTCTTCGACCACTTGCGTCGCGACGCCACGTCCATGAAGACCCTCGACGAAGACACCCTCGCCTCGCTCGCGCTGGCCAACCTGACGACCGTGCTGTCGTTCGCGCTGCTGGCCGTGTCCGACATCTCGGCGCTGCATGCCATCGGCGTGGTGGTGGCGCCGGGCGCGCTGTTGTGCCTGGTGCTGTCGGCAGCCTTCATCGCGCCGGGGCGAGGCGCCGGCAACGCCGAGCGCGCGCCATGAGCCAGGCTTTGCCGCCGTATTCGCAGCACTTGCCGCATGCGCCTGGCGCTTCAGGCGCTTTGCCGGCCGCCTCGCTCGATCCGTCGGCTGGCGCCCATCGCGTCAAGCGGGTGCTGGTGCTGATGTATTCGCAGTCAGGCCAGCTCGCACGGGTCGCCGAGCGCATTGCCGCGCCGCTGCGCGAGTCGGCCGGCATCGAGCTGCACATCGAGACGCTACAAGTTCAGCCCGCCTACCCGTTTCCGTGGCCGTTCTTCCGCTTCCTCGACGCCTTCCCCGAGTCGGCGCTGACGCACCCGCCCGCGCTGGCGCCACTCACGCTCACCGGCGGCGAAGACTTCGACCTCGTGATCCTCCCGTACCAGGTGTGGTTCCTGGCGCCGTCGCCGCCGGTCACTGCCTTCCTCAGGCACCCGGTGGGCCGCCGACTGCTGCATGGCAAGCCGGTCGTCACGGTGATCGCCTGCCGCAACATGTGGCTGCAGGCGCAAGAGAAGATGAAAGGCCTGCTCGCCTCTTGCGGCGCGCGGCTGATCGACAACGTCGTGCTCGTCGACCCCGGCCCAACGCTCGCCACCTTCATCACCACGCCGCGCTGGATGTTCACCGGCCGGCGCGGCGCGTTCTGGGGCCTGCCGCCGGCGGGCTTGAGCGATGGGCAGATCGCCGCCACGCGCCGCTTCGGCCTGGGCTTGCGCGACGCGCTTGCGCGCGACGCCGAGCGTAGCAACGCACCGGTGCTCACCGGCCTCGGCGCGGTGAACGTCGACCCGAAGCTCTACATCAGCGAGAAAGTCGGGACGCGCAGCTTCTTCGTCTGGGGCTCGCTGCTGCGCGCCGCCGGCCCGCCGGGCAGCCCGCAGCGGGTGCCGCTGCTGGCGATCTACGTGGCCTTCCTCGTCGTGATGATCGTCACCATCGTGCCGCTGAGCCTGGCCTTGCAGGCCCTGCTGCGCCCGGTGCTTCGACCCTGGCTGGGTAGAATCAAGCATCAGTTCGAGATGCCCTCGGGCTCCGCCACGGACCGTTTGCCACTGTATGAGGACTGATGTCTTTCTGACCCGCACGGGCGCGTTTTTGCCCTTCGCCGCGGTCGGCAACGATGAGATCGAGCAAGTCCTGGGTCAGGTCGGCGGCAAGCCCTCCAGAGCGCGGCGCATCGTGCTGCGCAGCAACGGCATCACCTCGCGCCACTACGCGATCGACCGCAGCACCGGCCGCCCCGGCTTCAGCAACGCGCAGCTCGCCGCCCACGCCATCCGCGCGATGGGCGACGTCGGCGCGGTCGATTGCCTGGCCGCCGGCACCTCGCTGCCCGATCAGCTGCTGCCCGGCCATGCGGTGATGGTGCACGGCGAACTCGGCTGGCCGCGGTTGGAGGCCGTGTCGATGGCCGGCGTGTGCCTGGCCGGCACGGCTGCACTGAAGCACGCGTGGCTGGCCGTGCGTTCGGGCGACGCGCGACGCGCGGTCGCCAGCGGCTCCGAACTCGTCTCGCCGATCCTGCTGGCGAACCACTTCGAGCCCGAGTTCGAGCACAAGCTGCAAGCGCTCGAAAAGCACCCGGAGATCGCGTTCGAGAAAGACTTCCTGCGCTGGATGCTCTCCGACGGCGCCGGCGCGGTGCTGCTCGAGGCGCAGCCGCGCGGGCCGCTGTCGCTGCGCATCGAGTGGATCGAGTTGTCGTCGGCCGCCAACGAGTTGCCGGTGTGCATGTATGCCGGTGCCGACAAGACCGCTGATGGCTCGCTGAGAGGCTGGAAGGACACCGCCGCGGCCGATTGGGGCGCCACCTCGCTGTTCTCGATCAAGCAGGACGTGCGGCTGCTCAACGAGCACATCGTGCGTGCCACGCTCACCGAGCCGCTCGCCGCGTTGATCGCCAAGCGCGGCCTGCGCGCCGGGCAGATCGACTGGTTCCTGCCGCACCTGTCGTCGAACTTCTTCGTGCAGCCGATGATCGACGGGCTGGCTGCGGTGGGCCTGCCCATCCCGCGCGAGCGCTGGTTCGGCAACCTCGAGACCAAGGGCAACACCGGGTCGGCCTCGCCCTTCATCATGCTCGATGAGCTGTTCCGCTCCGGCCGCATCCGGCCCGGCCACAAGCTCTTGATGTTCGTGCCCGAAAGCGGGCGCTTCTCCTGCGGCTTCGTGTTCATGGAAGCCGTCTCATGAATCTGGACGCGGTGCCGCAAGAAGGCAACGCCACCCTCGGCGGCCAACGCAAGCTCATGTACGCACGCGACGCCGACGGCCGCAGCGTGCTCGTGCCCTCGCGCGGCTGGGAGGCCGAGGAAATCGTCACCGCACAAGCCGTGGACCTGCTCGCCGCGCAAGCGCAGCAAGCCCGCGCGCGCGTGGCAGCGGGCGAGGCGGCGCCGCTGGAGTACTGGATGTACGCGTGCCGCATGGACGTGGCGCTGCTCGCGCAGACCAGCGGTTTCTGGCAATGGCGCGTGCGCCGTCACCTGCGCCCGGCCGGCTTTGCAAAGCTGTCGCCGCGCCAGCGCCAGCGCTATGCCGATGCGCTCGGAATGACGGTCGAGGCGATCGGCACGTTGCCATGAATTCAGCCGAGGCAACGTTGGACGGGGGCACGGGTAGCGGTGGCGGCGGCGGCGACAACGGCGCGGGCGGGCCGAGCGCCGGGCCGCTCCCAAGCCGGCCCGCCATCCCCCCGGGGGATCGGCCGACGTACTCGTCGGACGAGGGGCAGTCATCCTTCCAGCACCGCCACGCCGCGCACTGCGAAAGCGGCGTCATCTCCAGCCTGCTGCGCCACCACGGCGTGCCGATGACCGAGAGCCTGGCCTTTGGCCTCGCCTCGGGGCTGTCGTTCGCGTACCTGCCGTTCATCAAGCTGTCAGGGCTGCCGCTGATCGCCTACCGCATGCCGCCGCGTTCGATCATCAAGGGCCTGATGAAGCCGCTGGCGGCGCGCTTTCGCTTCGAGACCTTTCGCACCCCGGCGGCTGGCCAGGCGCGGCTGGACGAGCTGTTGGCAGAAGGACAACTGGTCGGCCTGCAAACGTCGGTCTACTGGCTGCCGTACTTTCCGCCCGACATGCGCTTTCACTTCAACGCGCACAACCTGCTCGTCTACGGCAAGGCGGGCGACGACTACCTGATCAGCGACCCGGTGTTCGAAGAGCCGGTGCGTTGCAGCAGCGCCGACCTGGCCCGCGCGCGCTTCGCCAAAGGCGTGCTGCAACCCAAGGGGCTGCTGTACTTCCCGCAGGGCATCGGCCGCACAACGGTCGAGCCCGACGCGGTGCGAGCCGCCATCCGCAAGACCACCCGCGTGATGCTCGCGCCGGTGCCGATTGCCGGCGTGCGCGGCATGCGCACGCTCGCGCGCGCGGTGCAAAAGCTGCCAGCGGCCGAGCCGCGCAGCGCGGCGTACATCGGCCACATTGTGCGCATGCAGGAGGAGATCGGCACCGGCGGCGCGGGCTTTCGCTTCGTCTACGCGGCGTTTCTGCAAGAGGCTGCGGCGCTGGCGAACCTGCCGGCGTTGGCGCAGTTCTCGGAAGCCCTGACCACGATCGGCGACGGTTGGCGCGCGTTCGCGCTGGCGGCCGCCCGCATGATCAAGGGCCGCGACCCGATGAACCCGGCCGCCATCGCCGACCAGCTGCGCGAACTGGCGAACGCCGAGGAAGCCTTCTTCCGCGAGCTCGCGCAGGCCGTGCGCTGATGCTGGCCGTCGAGCACCTGGGCTTTCGCTACGCAGGCGCGCCGCCCGGGTCGGCCGACGCGCTCACCGAGGTCTCGCTGCAAGCCCACCGCGGCAGCGTGCTCGGGCTGCTGGGCCCCAACGGCGCAGGCAAGACGACGCTGATCTCGCACCTGTCGGGCCTGGTGCCGCTGCAACGGGGGGCGATCCTCATCGACGGGGAGCCGCTGGCTGCCGTGCGCGCGCGCACGCCCACGCGCATCACGGTGGCGCCGCAGGACTTTGCGTTCTACCCGATGCTGACGGTGTCGGAGAACCTGGCGTGTTTTGCCAGCGCCGCGCGCATCACCCGCCCGCGCTTGCGCGAACGGCTGCAAGCCTGCATGGCCGCCACGCAGCTCGAACGTTTTGCCACGACGCGCGCCGACCAACTCTCCGGCGGGCTCAAGCGGCGGCTCAACCTGGCGATTGCGCTGCTGCCCGAGCCCGAGCTGATCCTGTTCGACGAGCCCACCGTCGGCGTCGACCCGCAGACCCGCGCGTTCGTGCTCGACGCGATCAAGGCGCTCGCCAACGGCGGCGCGGCGGTGATCTACACCACGCACTACATGGAGGAGATCGAGGCGATTGCCGACCGCGTGCTGATCCTCGACCACGGTCTCGTCTTGCGTGAAGGCGCGTTGAGCGAACTGCTGGCCGAGGGCGCGATGGCGATGACGCTGGGCGCCGAGCATATCGAGCCGGCGGCGCTGCGCTCGTTGCTCGGCGCCTTCGGCACGCTGGAGCCGCAGGGCGCCGCCGACAACGTGCCCGGCGCAGCGCTGCGCCTGCGTCTGGCCAGCGGCGTCAAGCCGGCCAGCGTGTTTGCCGCGCTGGACGCCGCGGGCGCGAAGATCGCCCACGCCGAGGTGAGCCGCTACAACCTCGAACAGTTGTTCATGGCGCTGACCCAACGGTCGCTGCGCGACTGAAGCCGATGCTCACCGGCCTCATCAAAAAAGAACTGCTCGCGCTGCGTCGCGACATGCACGCGCTGGCGGCGCTGTTTCTGATGCCGCTGCTGTTCATCGTCGTGATGTCGCTGGCGCTGAAGAACGTGTACGACCCGCCACTGCGCGTGCTGCGCTATGCCGTGGACGTGCGCGATGCGGGGCCCGCCGCGCAAGACCTGCTGCGCCTGTGGCAGCAGGGCCACGGCCAGCCGCAGCCGCTGCCGGCCGACTGGCAGGCGCAACTGCGCCGCGGCGCGCTGGCGTATGTGATCGTGCTCGAATCCGGGTTGAGCCATGAACTGGCGCAGCTCTCGAACCCGCGCGAACCCTTCATTCGGCTGCTCGCCGAGCCCGGCATCGACGGCAACCTGTTCAATGCGCTGAAGGCCGAAGCGCAGGCGATTGCCGGCCAGTTGAAGGCGCGCGGTGCGTTGCAGACGCTCGGCGAGACGATGGCGCCGCAGCCGAACGCGCAGCGCCTGGTGCTGGCCGAGCGATTCACCGACCCTCGCGCGGAAGGCCGCACCGGCGGGCCGCGGCCGACCTCGGTGCAGCAAAACGTGGCGGCGTGGCTGGTGTTCGGCATGTTCTTCGTGATCGCTGCGATCACCAACCTCTTCGTCGAAGAGCGCCGCTGCGGCGCGCTCGCACGGCTGAAGGGCCTGGGCGTGCCCGACGCCGCGCTGCTGGCCTCCAAAGCGCTGCCCTACTTCGGTGTGAATTTGCTTCAGGCAGCACTCATGTTGATGGTCGGCGCCTGGCTGATGCCGCTGCTGGGTGGCGATGCGCTGGCGTTCGACCGGGTCCACTGGCCGGCGCTGGTGCTGGTGGTGTGCGCCGTGAGCGCGGCGGCAGTGAGCCTGGCGCTGATGCTGTCGTGCCTGGTGCGCACCCACGCGCAGGCGTCGGCCGTCTGGCCGGTGCTCAACATCCTGATGGCGGCGATTGGCGGCATCATGGTGCCGACGTTCGTGATGCCGGTGGCGATGCAGGCACTCGCCCGTTGGTCGCCGATGAACTGGGGGCTGGAGGGCCTGCTGAGCGTGCTGTTGCGCGGCGGCGGCGTGGCCGAGGCCGCGCCGCACGCTGCGCGGCTGCTGGCGTTTGCGGCCGTGATGCTGATGCTGGCCTGGCTGTTGTTCAAGAGGACTGCGAAGTGAACGCCGAAAGCAAACCGGAGGGCGACCCGATCAGCAACCTGGCGAGCCGCTCGCAAAGCACCGCCGACCTCATCCGGGAGCTGAAGGCGCTGGTGCTGGAAGCAACCGAAAAGCCCGCGCCGCCCGATGGCCTGCTGGACCACGAACTGCTGTTCGGCCGCGGCAGCCGGCTCGCACTCGACTCGCTCGATGCATTGCAGGTGTCGATGGCGCTGCAGCAGCGCTACGGCGTGCGCCTGGCCGACAGCAAGGAAACCCGACGCGCGCTGAGCACCATCGCCACGCTGGCGAACTACCTGCAGGCTCACGCGCGCGGGCAAGCGGAGTGATGCCGGTCTACCTGGCAGGCAGAGGGCTGTGCAGCGCCTTGGGCGCCACGCTGCCGGAGGCGATCGACACGTTGAAGCGCGGGCTGGTGGCGCCGGGCGGCATCGACGTGTCGCCGGGCGTGCGCACGCCGTACTTCGGCATGCCGCCCAGTGACGAAGTTTGGGCGACACGCGCACGCCGGCTGGTCGTGGCGGCGGTGCAAGAAAGCGGCGCGTTGGGAAGGGGCGAGCCTTCTATGGTGGGCGACTCGGGCGACGCAGGTCACCTGCGTCGAACCGGTGGGCGCGAGCGTGGCCCAACCGACGCGCGCGATGGCGCGCTGCTGCTCGCCTCGACCTCGTTCGATATGGGCGTGCGCGAACACGGCGACGCCTTCGAGCTCGACATTGCCGCGTTCGCTGAAACCGTCGGCGGCTGGCTCGGCTGGCGTGGCCCGGTCTTCGTCGTCTGCACGGCCTGCACGTCGGCGGTGAACGCGCTGATGAGCGCGGCCGCGCTGCTGCGGGCCGGCGACGTGGACGACGCGCTGGTGCTCGGCTTCGAGCTGGCGAACCGATTCACTGTGGGCGGCTTTCACTCGATGCAGTTGCTGGCCAGCGGCCCGCCGCAGCCGCTCGGCGCCAACGCCAGCGGCTTGGTGCTGGGCGAAGCGGTGGCCGCGCTGCACCTGTCCAGCCGCCCGGCGCGCTGGCGGGTGTGCGGTGGCGCCAATGTGGTCGACAGCAGCGACCCGGCCGGCGCCGCGCCCGGCGCCGTGGCCTCGATGACGCGCCAGGCCTTGGCCACCAGCGGGTTGAAGGCCGAACAGATCGACCTCGTCAAACTGCAAGCCGCTGGCAGCCCGACCAACGACGCGACCGAACTCGCCGGGCTGCGCCAGGTTTTCGGCGAACTGCCGCCAGTGCTGTCGTCGAAGGCCTGGCTCGGCCACACGCTGGGCGCCGCCGGTGCGGCCGAGTTGGCGCTGCTGACCGCCTGCATCGAGGCCGATGCGTGGCCCGCACCCGGCTATCGGCTCGACCCCGAACTCCGAGCGCCGTGGGCGAGTCAGGCGCCAGCGCGGCTGCGGCACGTGCTGGCGATCATCCTCGGCTTCGGTGGCGGCCATGCCGCCGTGGTGCTGGAAGACACCTCGGTCGCTGACCCCGCATGAATCAACCCCGTCGCTGCGAATCGCGCCACCCAAGCTACGCTGCCCGGAGGGCTGTTTGATGACCGCCTGGCGCACCCTCGCCCACCACGCCGACCTGCCGCCGCACAACTGGCATGCACGGCTCTGCGAACGCCTCGGCCAGCGACCTCGCCGGCTCGGCGGCTGGGCCGAGCTCGCGATCTACGGCGCACGCTGCTGCCTGGACGAAGCCGGCGAAGCCACCCTGCCCCCCGGCGCGCTGCTCTGGGTCGCCAGCCTGCGCGGCCCGGTGGCCGCCACACGCGCCGCCATCGAGCAGATGGACCGCGGCGGCACGCCCATGCCTTTCAGCTTCTTGCAAAGCCAGCCCGGCCAGATGCTGGCCGGCGTCTGCCAGCACCTGGGCTGGCAAGGCGACGCCCGCTTCGGCCTCAGCCGCGACGCCGCCGCGGTGCTGAACCTCGCGCAGCGCGAGGCCGGGCCGGCGGGACTGCTGCTGGGCTGGGTCGACGAAGGCGCGGCGCTGCGGTCGGAGTGGTGGCGCATGGTGCCCGTCGATGCACCGTGACGGGGCTCATGGGCGCGCTCTTGCGAGAGGTGCGCCTATGGGAAAATGGCAGCGGTCGGGCGACGCCCGAAACGCATCCGTCCCGACCCACAACCGCAGCGTGCAGGGCGTTCTGTGCCCGCCCCGCTCCGAATCTCCGCTTCGATCCGATCGCCAGTGTTGATCCCCGTCTGATTGTGTTGACCCGCATGCCTGCACCCACCCCGCTCACGCCCAAACCCATGCGGCCCTGGCGCCCCGCGCTGCTCGCCCAGGCCAGCGCCGTGTGCCACGTGGGCGCCGGCGTGGCGGTGGTCGCCGCACCCGCCACCTGGCCCTGGGCGCTGGGTGCGGTGGCGGTGAACCATGCGCTCATCACCGCCAGTGGCCTGTGGCCGCGCAGCCAATGGCTCGGCGACAACCTCTTGCGCCTGCCCGACGCAGCCGTCGAACGCGGCGAGGTGGCGTTGACGATCGACGACGGCCCCGACCCCGCCGTCACACCCGCCGTGCTCGACCTGCTCGATGCCCACGCCGCACGCGCCACCTTCTTCTGCATCGCGCAGAACGCGCGTCGCCACCCCGCGCTGTGCCGCGAGATCGTGCGTCGCGGCCACAGCGTGCAAAACCACACCGAGCGGCACACGCACAACTTCTCGTTGCTGGGCCGCGGTGGGTTCGCGCGCGAGATCGGGCAGGCGCAGGCCGCGCTCGCCGACATCACCGGCGAGTTGCCGCGCTTTTTTCGTGCACCGGCCGGGCTGCGCAACCCGTTCCTGCAACCGGTGCTGCGGCAGCTGAACCTGCAACTGGTGAGCTGGACGCGGCGCGGCTTCGACACCGTGCAGCGCGAGCCGGCCCGCGTGCTGGAGCGGCTGGGCCGCGGCCTGGCCGCCGGCGACATCCTGCTGCTGCACGACGGCAATGCCGTGCGCACAGCCAGCGGGGAGCCGGTTGTGCTGCTGGTGCTGCCGGCGCTGCTCGCGGCGTTCAAGCAGGCGGGATTGCGGGCGGTCACGCTGCCCGAAGCCGTGCCCCCCACCGCTGCGGCGAGCGCCAGCGGCGCGGGTGTCGCGGGCGGCGCAGCGCCAGCGGTGCCGGCAACAGCCCAGCCCGCGCGAGGCGCACCCATCGCCACCGCACACCACGCGGACCGCGCCGCATGACGGCCGCGCCGTGGCCAGCGCTGGTCCATGCGGCCAGCGCGCCCTACCGGCGCGTCGGCCGGTTTGCATGGCACTTTGCGCGCGGCAAGCTCGGGCTCGACCCGGCGTTCGAGCACCTGCTTAGCCACGGCCTGATCGCGCCGAGTGCGCGCGTGCTCGATATCGGCTGCGGGCAAGGGCTGTTGACCAGCCTGCTGCGAGCCGCGGAACAGGCCGACCGCGCCGGCCACTGGCCGCCGGACTGGGCGCCGGCCCCGTCGGGCGCCCGCGTCACCGGCATCGACCTGATGCCCAAGGACATCGAACGCGCGCGTCTGGCGTTGGGCGACTCGGCGGCGTTCGTGTGCGGCGACATGCGCCACACCGAGTTCCCGGCCTGCGACACGACCGTTATCCTCGACGTGCTGCACTACATCACCGTGCCTGAGCAAGACACCGTGCTGGCGCGCGTGCGCGCAGCGCTGGCCCCCGGCGGGCTGCTGCTGCTGCGCGTGGGCGATGCGCAGCAGCGGCGCGGCTTCGCCGTCAGCCAGTGGGTCGACCGCGTGGTGACCTTCGTGCGCGGGCACCGCGTGACACCGCAGTACGGCCGGCCGTTGGCGGCGTGGATCGCTGCGCTGCGCGCACTCGGCTTCGACGTCGACAGCCGGCCGATGAGCCAGGGCACGCCGTTCGCCAATGTGCTGCTGGTGTCGCGCGTCGTCGCGGAGCCTGGGCAGGCCTCGCCTGAACACGTGCATCAAGCAGCGACGGACCCTGTGCCGGCTCACCACCGCGCGCCCGCCGCCGGCACGCGCACCTCGCCCTCGGAGGCCTCGGCATGAAGCCGCTGGCGGTCACCCATAGCACGCTGTCCACCGCGCTCGGCGTGGGTCAGGCGCCGACCTTGCAGGCGCTGCAGGCCGATCGTTCGGGCCTGGCGCCCACACGCTTTCTCGACGTGGAGCTGCCCACGTGGCTCGGCGTCGTGCCAGGCGTGGACGACGTGCGCATGCCGGTGGGCCTGGACGCCTTCGACTGCCGCAACAACCGCCTCGCCTGGCTCGGCCTGCAAGCCGACGGTTTTGCCGACGCGGTGCACACGGCCAGCCGGCGTTGGGGCGCGCACCGCGTGGCCGTGCTGCTGGGCACCAGCACCTCGGGCCTGCTGCAGACCGAACTGGCCTACCGCCGCCGCGCAACCGACGGCGCGCTGCCAGCCGACTTTCTCTACGGGCCGACGCAGAACACCTACTCGGTCGGCGCGTTCGTCGCGCAGGCACTCGGGCTGCGCGGGCCGAGCTGGGTGGTGTCCACCGCCTGCTCGTCCAGCGCCAAAGTGTTCGGCACGGCGGCGCGGCTGATCAAGGCCGGTGTGGTCGATGCTGCGCTGGTCGGCGGTGTGGACAGCCTGTGCCTGACGACGCTGTACGGCTTCAACGCGCTGGAGCTGCTCTCGCCCGACATCTGCCGGCCGTGGGACGCGCAGCGCTGCGGCTTGTCGATCGGCGAGGCGGCGGCGTTTGCGCTGCTGCAGCGCGATGGTGGGCGCGAACCCGCGCATGCACAAGGCTGGCTGCTCGGCGTCGGCGAAAGCAACGACGGCCACCACATGAGCACGCCGCACCCGGAAGGGCTGGGCGCCATCGCGGCCATGCAGGCGGCCCTGCACGACGCTGGCCTGGCGGCAACCGATATCGACTACATCAACCTGCACGGCACGGCCACACCGAGCAACGACGCGTCGGAGGACCGGGCCGTCGGCGCGGTGTTCGGCCACCGCGTGCCCTGCAGCACGACCAAGGGCGCGACCGGCCACACGCTCGGCGCGGCCGGCGGCGTGGAGGCCGCCATCGCGCTGCTGGCGCTGCAGCACGGCGTGGCTGCAGCAGGTCATCGTCGGCGGGCAGTTCGGCGTGAC
>LGRD01000016.1 GCA_001263235.1 Methylibium sp. NZG
GACACCGCGATGCCCAAGGTGGCGCGCTACATCGCCAACAACTTGAAGGCCAAGACGGTCGCGGTGATGTTCGTCAACAACGACTTCGGCAAGGGCGGGCGCGACTCGGTCACCAAGGCGCTCGAAGCGGCCGGCGTGAAGGTGGTGGCCGACATCTCGACCGACTCCGGCCAGGTCGACTTCTCGGCCCCGGTGCTCAAGGCCAAGCAGGCCAACCCCGACGCACTGTTCGTCTACACCAACGAAGAAGAGTCGGCCCGCGCACTGCGCGAGTTGCGCAAGCAAGGCTGGGCCAAGCCGATCGTCGGCGAGACCACGCTGACCGGGCAGAAGGTGATCGAGCTCGCCGGTGAAGCCGCGAATGGTGCCGTTGCCCATGTGGGCCTGACGGTGGACGCGCCGAACCCGCTGATGCTCAAGTTCAAGGCTAACTTTTACCAGGACTACAAGTACATCTCCGACCACAACGGCATCAAGGGCTACACCGGCATGTACCTGATGAAGGCCGCGATCGAGAAGGCCGGCAAGCTCGACCGCAAGCTGGTGGCGCAGACGCTGCACGGTTTGAGCGTGAGTGCTGCCAAGCACCCCGGCGTGCTGATGGACGTGAGCGTGGACGCCAACGGCGACCTCGACCGCGAGAGCTTCGTCGTCGAGGTGGCGGGCGGCAAGCAGGTGGTGAAGGAAGTCCTGCCGGCGCTGGGCAAGAAGTAGGTCGCGGCATTGCATTCCTCCCTCGCCCCTTTGGGGAGAGGGCAGGGGGCGAAGTGGGGATTTCGAGCCGCATGCGGCGAGCCCACTGAGCGGCCTGGGCCTGCAAGCCCAGGCGCGCCCTGCAAGGGAGGGGCCGCCCAAAACGCCTCGCAATACGGAAACCTTATGACCGACTTCATCCAGCTCCTCCTCTCCGGCATGGCCACCGGCAGCATCTACGCGCTGGCCGGCCTGGGCTTCACGCTGTTGTGGCAAGCCAGCGGCACCATCAACTTCGCGCAGGGCGAGTTCGTGATGCTGCCGGCCTTCATGATGCTGGCCTTCAACGCGATGGGCCTGCCGCTGTTGATGAGCTTTCTGTGCACCTGCGCGGTTGCCACGCTGGTGCTCGGCTGGGGCTTCAAGCGCGGCGTGGTGGACCCGCTGTTCAAGTTCGGCATGATGCCGATCGTCGTCGCCACCATCGGCCTGGCGATCGCGATGCGCAACGGCGTGCGCGCCGGCTACAGCGCCGAGGCGCATCCGTTCCCCAGCCTGTTCGCCGACAAGCTCTTCAACGTGGCCGGCGTCACCGTGACGCTGGCCGACATCGGCACGCTGCTGCTGGCGCTGGCACTCGTCTTGACCACGCAGGCCTTCCTGGCCAAGACGGTGACCGGCCGCGCGATGCAAGCGGTGGCGCAGAACACCGAGAGCGCGACCGTGCTGGGCATCAACGTGCCGCGCATGATCTTCTACACCTTTGCCATCAACGCGGTGCTGGCGTGCGCGGCGGCGCTGTTGGTCACGCCGACCTACCTCGCCAAGTTCGACATGGGCGAGTCGCTCGGCACCAAGGCGTTCTTCGCGGCCATCATCGGCGGCTTCAACAATTCGCGCGGGCCGCTCTTGGGCGGCATCATCGTCGGCGTGTTCGAGAACCTGGCGGCGGCGTACATCTCGCCGGCTTACAAGGATGCGGTGGCGCTGATCCTGTTCATGCTGGTCATCTTGTTCAAGCCGCAAGGGCTGCTGGGCAAGAAGGTGGAACGCAAGGTCTGAGGCCGGAGCACGCACCATGAAACCACTTCACCTCGCCCTCGGCCTGCTCGGCGCGCTGGTCCTGCTCGTCGCCCCGCCGATGCTCAAGAACTACGGCGTCTACCTGTTCACCTACTGGCTGATCTTCGTCATCGCCACGATGGGGCTGAACCTGACGGTCGGCTACGCCGGCCAGAAGTCGCTCGGCCACGCGGCGTTCTTCGGCATCGGCGCCTACACGGTGGCCATCGTGATGAAGGCGGGCTTCAGCTTCTGGCTCGGCCTGCCGCTGGCGATGCTGGGCTGCTTCGTCATCGGCCTGGGCCTGGGCTTTCCGGCGCTGCGCGTGCAGACGATCTACCTCGCGTTCGCCACGCTCGGCTTCAACACCGCCGTCTGGCTGGTGATGCGCAATGAAGAGTGGCTCACCGGCGGCACCTTCGGCATCAACAACATTGCGCGGCCGTCGCTGTTCGGCTTCGTGCTCGACGGCGCGCTGGCGTTCTACTACTTCGTGCTCGCGATCACGGTGATCGTGGCGTGGCTGCTGTGGCGGCTGCTCGCGTCGCCCTGGGGCAAGGCCTTCACGGCGCTGCGCGACAACCCGATCCGCGCCGAAAGCCTGGGCGTGAACATCCAGGCCTACACGCTGCTGAGCTTTGCGATCGGCGCGGTGTACGCGGGCCTGGCCGGCGCGCTGTTCGCATGCCTCGTGCAGTTCATCGAGCCGGCGCCGTTTGCCGTCAGCGCCTCGATCATGATGTACCTGATGGTCGTGGTCGGCGGGCCGGGGTACTTCTTCGGGCCCCTCATCGGCTCGGCGGTCGGCGTACTGCTGCCCGAGTGGCTGCGCTTTGCGCAGGCGTGGTACCTGTTCGTGTTCGGTGGCGCGGTGGTGCTGTTGATGTTGTGGTTGCCCGATGGTTTGCTGAGCATCCCCGACCGAATCAAGGCGCGGCGCCAGGCGAAGGAAGCGTCGGCGGCGCGTTCTGCGGCGGCGGCCGCGGCGAGGGTGCAGTCATGAGCGCTGTTCAACGAGGCAGGCAACCCGTCCTGAAGGTGACCGGCCTGAAGAAAGCCTACGGCGCGATCCAGGCCGTCGGCGGCGTGTCGTTCGAGGTGATGCCGGGCGAGATCTTCGGCGTGATCGGCCCCAACGGTTCGGGCAAGACGACGATGTTCAACAGCGTGCTCGGCCAGATCACGCCCGACGCCGGCAGCATCGAGCTCAACGGCCGCGACATCACGCGGCTGAGCCCGCTGGAGCTGAACAAGCGCGGCGTCGGCCGCACCTTCCAGACGCTGCAGGTGTTCGGCAAGATGACGGTGCGCGACAACCTGCTGGTCGCCGCGCAAGAGCACAAGGGCACGATGTTCAGCCGCATGGTCGCGCCAGGCGATTCGGGCCTGGGGCCGAAGGCCGACGCGCTGATCGACCAGTTCCGCATCCGCCATGTCGCACACAAGAAGGCCGGCGAGTTGAGCTACGGCCAGCAGAAGCTGGTCGACATCGCAATGGCCTTCATGAGCGAGCCCGACCTGGTGTTGCTCGACGAGCCATGTGCGGGCGTCAACCCGTCGCTCGTCGGTGGCATCAGCACGCTCTTGAAGGAACTCAACCAAAACCGCAAGGGTTCGTTCATCGTGATCGAACACAACATGGACTTCGTGATGGACCTGTGCCACCGCATCATGGTGATGGTCGAAGGCACGGTCATGGCGATCGGCACGCCGGCGGAGATTCGGGCGAACAAGCAGGTGTTGGATGCGTACTTGGGCAATTGAGGTGGAGGATGGCTGCTACTCTTCGTCGCAGTCTGGCCTGCATTGGCGTGGCTCGCGGCGGGCGGTATTCGGCGGGGGCTCATGCTGGGTCGGTCGGCTGGGTACAGCCGACTGCGCTGCGGTGCTCGGTTTCGCGGCCCGTCGCCGAAACTCACTTCGCTCACCTTCGGCTCGCTCCGTTCACACAGTCGGCGACAAGTCAGTTCACGAAGCGCGCCCTGCGCGCGGGCCGCAAGCCCTGCGCTCCTCGCCGCCCCAGAAATCGCCCCCGCCGAATACCGCCCGCCGCCTGGACCGTGTTTGCTCGTCGGACCAAAGAGAACCGGACCTCCCAGCAAAGGCGCGTCCGGGCAGGGCGGAGGGCGCCTGTTCGGCGCTGAGGAGCGCAGGGCTCGCGGCCCGCGCGCAAGGCGCGCTTCGTGAACTGATTTGTTGCCGACTTTTTGAACGAAGCGAGCCGAAGTTGAGCGGAGTGAGTTTCGGCGACGGGCCGCGAGACCGAGCACCGCAAGGCAGTCGCACGTACTCGGGCGACCGCCGAAGTGAAGCCCTCCGGCCTGCCCGGACGCGCCTTTGCCGCTCAGGCCCCCATGTGCTCGATCGAAGCGCCGCAGACAACCGAACGCCGGAGCCGAAATGACCACCGACACCTGCATCGAATTCGACGACGTCGTCGCCGGCTACGGCGACTTCATGATCCTCAACAACCTCAGCTTCAAGGCCAAGCGCGGCAAGATCACCTTGCTGCTCGGCCCCAACGGCGCGGGCAAGAGCACCGTGTTGAAGGCGCTGTTCGGCATGCTCAAAGTGCGGCAAGGTCAGATCAAGCTGGATGGCCAACCGATGACCGGCGCATCGGCCAAGGACCTGCTCACCCAGCATGGCGTGGCCTTCGTGCCGCAGGGCCGCAACCTGTTCGGGCAACTCACGGCGTTCGAAAACCTTGAGCTCGGCGGCATCACGCTGGGCATGAAGACGACGCACGAGCGCATCCCCGAGGTGCTGGCGCTGTTCCCGCGCGTGAAGGAGCGGTTGCACAGCGCGGCCTCGGCTTTGTCGGGCGGCGAGCAAAAGCAGTTGGAAGTCGGCCGCGCGCTGCTGCTGCGACCCAAGGTGTTGTTGATCGACGAGCCGTCGATCGGCCTGAGCCCGCTGGTGGTGCAGGACGTGTTCAAGCTGCTGCGCAAGTTGGCCGACCAGGGCACGACCATCCTGATGGTCGAGCAGAACGTGAAGAGCGCGCTGAAGATGGCCGACGAGGCCATCGCGCTGGAGTCGGGCCGCCTGGTGCTGCACAAGCGCGCCGACGACCTGCTGGCCGACCCGAACATCGAGCGCTTGTTTCTTGGTGGCGCACACGCGGTGGCACCGGTGGCCAGCGGGGCCGCGGCCTGATGCGCTCGATACGCCCGATACGCTCGCTGTGCTTGAAAGGCCCAACGCGGCGTACGCTTGCCTGCCCGCTGCCGCAGAATTAAACATCGAACCTGCAGGACCGACCATGACTGAAGCGTCGAACCGTACCTCCAACCGCGAGTCCCTGGCCGACCTGTCCAACCCGTTGGGCATGTCGGGCATCGAATTCATCGAGTACTCCACCTCCAAGCCGCAGGCGCTCGGTGCGGTGCTCGAGACGATGGGCTTTCGCCCGATCGCGCGGCACCGCTCGCGCGAGGTGCTGTTGTATCGGCAGGGCGAGATGAACATCATCATCAACGCCCACGCCGGTGGCCTGCCGCGCACCGTGCAACCGAGCGAAACGCCGGTGATCGCGGCAATAGCGCTGCGCGTGCGCGACGCGGCGGCCGCCTACCGCCACGCGCTCGACCGCGGCGCGTGGGCGGTGCCGACGCAGGTGGAGGTGATGGAGCTGAACATCCCGGCGGTGCATGGCGTGGGCGCGAGCCGCATCTATTTCGTTGACCGGGCGCAGGACTTCTCGATCTACGACGTCGACTTCACGCGCATCCCCACCGTTGACCCGCACCCGCCGGCACTCACCGGGCTGCATTGGTTCGGCGTGGTGCAGTACATCGGCAACGAGCGCACCGAAGACTGGACCGAGTTCTACGCCGAACTGTTCGGCTTCTCGGCCGTGCCGGACGAGCAGCGCTACGGCATCTTGCCCAAGGGCCGCATCCTGAAGAGCCCGTGCGGCAGCTTCTTCCTGCAGCTGATCGAGCCCGAGCCGGGCATCCTCGATGTGGAGGGCGACGAGTCGCTGCAGCGCATCGGCTTCGGCACGCCCGACGTGCTGACCACCGTGACCATGCTGCGCCAGCGTGGCGTGGGCTTCGTCGAGTCGAAGGGCGTGCATTCGGAGCTGCGCGGTGCGCTGACGCAGAGCAGCCTCGGCGGCGTGATGTTCGAGCTGGTCCACGACGAGCGGTGAGGGCCAGTGCGATGAACGCTCCTCAGGCCAACATCCTCGACTTCGGCATGGACACGATCTCGATGTCCGGCACGCTGCCCTCCAAGCTGAAGGCGATCCGCGACGCCGGCTTCTCGCAGGTGATGCTGTCGGCGCGCGACCTGGCCGGCCATGCCGAAGGCATCGACGCTGCCGCTGAAGCGGTGCGCAGCAGCGGCTTGCGCGTGACCGGCTTCCAGGTGCTGCGCGACTTCGAGGGATTGAGCGGCCACCTGCACGACTACAAGATCGACATGGCCAAGGCTATGCTCGAGATGTGCCACGCGGTCGGCGCCAAGGTGCTGCTGGCCTGCTCGTCCACCAGCACGCACGCCAGCGCCGACCCCGACGCCGCCGCGCGCGACCTGCGCAAGCTCGCGATGCTGGCGTTGCCGCTGGGCATCAAGGTGGCGTACGAGGGCCTGTCGTGGGGCCGCACGATCAACGAGTTCAACACGGCGTGGGACATCGTCTGCCGCGCCGACGCGCCCAACCTCGGCCTGGGCATCGACTCGTTCCACATCGTCGCCACCAAGACGCCGCTGGACGACCTTGATTTGATCGACCCCGGCAAGATCTTCCTCGTGCAACTGGCCGACTTCATGTGGAACGAGGTGCCGTCGTTCGAGGAGCGCATGAACACCGCGCGCCACTTTCGCGTCTTCCCCGGTGAGGGCGTGCACAGCGAGGAACTGGCCGACCTGGTGAAGCGCCTGGACCGCATGGGCTACCGCGGCGACTACAGCTTCGAGGTGTTCAACGACGACTACCAGCAGATTCCGCTGGCCACCGTTGCCGCCCGCGCCAGGCGTTCGGCGATCTGGTTGGGGGAGGACGTGCTGCACCGCTCGGTGCCGTTGCCCAATCGGATGCGATTGCGGCGCGGCGAGGGGTAGCCGCCCGGAGGCAGGCCCGCCTGCCCTGGCGTCCCCCCGATTGCGAAGGCGTTCGCCGGGGTCGGCTTGCAAGCGGGGGTCGAATTCGTCAGCATCGCCGGCTGAACCCCGACGGGAGACGACCGATGGCTGCCATCGACCTGTTCTACAGCTACGCCCACGAAGACGAGCCGCTGCGCGACGAGCTCTCCGGGCACCTCAAGATCCTGGAGCGCCGCGGCGTGATCCGCCCCTGGCACGATCGCCGGATCAACCCCGGGCAGGGCTGGGACCAGCAGATCAACGCGCAACTGGCCGCGGCCGATTTGGTGCTGATGCTCGTCAGCGCAGACTTCATCAACTCCGACTACATCTGGGGCACCGAGCTGGAGGTGGCGATGCAGCGGCACGAGCGTGGCGAGGCGAGCATCGTGCCCGTGCTGGTGCGGCCCTGCCTGATCGAGGACGCGCCGTTTGCCTCGATCCAGGGCCTTCCGACCGATCTGCGCGCCGTGACCTCCTGGCCCAACCGCGACGAGGCCTGGACGAATGTCGCCATCGGCATTCGCAAGGCAGCCAAGGACATTCAGGAGCGCAAGGCCAAGACCGTCCCGCCGGCGGGGCAGGTCGATGCGGGCAAGCGCCCGATGGATTCTTCGCTTGACTGGGGCGTCACTGTGGAAACTCTGGGCCTGGGCCTGGGCCTGGGCGTGGGCGTGGGTGAGGGTGAGGCATCGCAGCCTGACCCACTGCTCGGCCGCGTCGTGGACGACATCGTCAGCCGCACCGGCGAGGCTGCGAGCCTGCGCGGCACCGGGCCCATCGATGCGCAACTCGCCACCCAGTCGGCTCGCACGCTGATCGAAAACCCGGCTCAGGTGCGCCTCCTGTGGGTCGACGACATGCCCAGCAACAACCGATTCGAGGCAGCAGCGCTCGCCAAGCTGCAGATCGAGGTTGTCACCGCCAGAAGCACCGCTGAAGCCCTTGCGGCCCTGGACGCCGCGGGTGACGGTTTCGACCTGATCATCAGCGACTGGGCCAGGCCGGAACCGCTGGGCGACGCGCCCAGCGCCGGCGTGTCGCTGCTGCGCCAACTGCGTGCGCGGGGGGCGTCTGCGCCCGTGCTGTGTTACCACGGCACGTTCGATCCGTCGCTGCGCCGCGAACGGCGCGAGGTGCTGGTCAACGAAGGGGCGTTCGGCGAGGCGGTGTTGCCGGATCAGCTCTTGGCGATGGTGGCCGAGGCGTTGCGGCCCGGCGCGCCGGGTCGGGCTTGACCGGAACGGCAGTCGCACATCGCCGGTCCCGGCAGCGCTCGTGGACGGTCAGTGCGGCCTCGCCACAGCGCGCCATGCAGGGTTTGGCGAGCCGGATGATGGGCAGCCCGACAGCGGCTACACGGGCATCGCTGCACCGCAGTGCCAGCACTGCTCGAACGGCCCGTCGATCACCTCGTGGCACGCCGGGCAGGCCCAGTGCCGATGCGGCGGGTGGCTCAGCGTGTGCAGCAGCGCGCGGGCGTGGTCGAGCTGGCCGTCGTCGCGCACCCACAGCTCGGGCAGCGTCTGGTCGGGGGGCACCCCGCCGGCAATGCTGCTGGCGTATTGGCGCTGCACGCTCGTGGGCACGCCCGCGTGGCTCAGCAGGTCGGCCCACAGGGTGGCGAGGGCGAGGTTGGGGGCGGTGGTGAGGCGCTTCAAGGCGGTCGGATGAGTGGGACTGTTCCGCCAGCGTGCCGAGTGCAAGGGCGGTGGCGTGGTGGCACCATACCCGACCTTTGACAACACCACCGGAGACCCGCATGCCCCACACCAGCCCGACGATCCAGATTCGCAAAACGGGTGGCCCTGAAGAAATGGAGTTGGTCGACTTGGCAGTCGGCGAGCCCGGCCCGGCCGAGATCCGCATTCGCCACCACGCTTGCGGGCTCAATTTCATCGACGTGTACCAGCGCACCGGGCTGTACCCGTTGCCGCTGCCGCTGTCGCTCGGAATGGAAGGCGCGGGCGTGGTCGAGGCGGTGGGCGAGGGCGTGAGCCACCTGAAAGTGGGCGACCGCGCCGCCTACGCCAGCAACCCGCCGGGCAGCTACTGCCTGCTGCGCGTGATGCCGGCCAAGAACGTGGTGAAGCTGCCCGACGCGATCTCGTTCGAGACCGGCGCCGCGATGATGCTCAAGGGCCTGACCGCGCAGTACTTGCTGCGCAAGACACTGCCGCAGGGCGGCCTGCAGGCGGGCGACCACATTCTTTTCCATGCTGCGGCAGGTGGCGTCGGGTTGATCGCCTGCCAGTGGGCCAAGGCGCTGGGCTACCAATTGATCGGCACGGCCGGCTCGGACGAGAAGTGCGCCCTCGCGCGCGAACACGGCGCGGCCTTCACGATCAACTACAAGACCGAGGACTTCGCCGCGCGTGTGAAGGACATCACCGGCGGCCAGGGCGTGAAGGTGGTGTACGACTCGATCGGCAAGGACACCTGGGAGCAATCGCTCGACTGCCTGCGCCCGTTCGGGCTGATGGCCAGCTTCGGCAACGCGTCGGGCCCGGTGCCGCCGTTCCCCATCGGCCTGCTTGCGGCCAAGGGCTCGATCTACGCCACCCGCGCCACGCTGTTCACCCACATCGCCACGCGCGAGGCGACGCAGGCGATGGCTGACGACCTGTTCAGCGTGGTCGCCAGCGGCCAGGTCAAGATCCGCATCGACCAGCGCTATGCGCTGAAGGACGTGGTGCAGGCGCACCGCGACCTGGAGGCGCGCAAGACGACGGGGTCGAGTGTGTTGATGCCCTGACCGGGGCGCAGTCACTCAAGCCGGAAACACCTTCGTCCGCCCCTCCGCCGGCAGCGTCTTCGCCTCGTACGACACCTGGTCGATCACCGCGGCCTGCGGGTCGAGCAGGGTCAGCGTGTCGCGCACGTTGCTCAACTGCACCGCGCCGCCGAGCGTGATGCGGCGAGCTTCGCCGGCCTCCAGCCGGCCAGCGAGTGCAAAGCGCCCCGACGCGTCGGCAATGAACCAGCCCGCCAGGTCGAGCCCGCCGGCCGTGGTGTTGAGCAGCGTTACCGTCTCGTGCCCGCGCTCGGGCGATTGCAGCGGGTTGACCAGCGCGGCGACGATGCGCACGTCGCCTGTGCCCACGCGCACCGGCGGTGGCGTGACGACCGGCGGTTGGGGCAGCACGTAGTCGTCGGGCACGATCACGATGTCTTCGACGTGGTGCGCCAGACGAATCCGGTCGCCGTCCTCGACGATCAGGTCGTGCATGTTGCCCAGCTCCAGCGTGGGCAGCAGCAGCCGGTCGTCGCGGTTCACCGGGTCGGCGCGCAGCCAGGCGTCCAGGCCGTCGAAGTTGGTGTTGCCCAGCACGAAGTAAGGCGCGAGGCGGCGGAACAGCTTGGGCCAGATGACCACCTGCTGCAGCATGTCCAGCCCCGTGATGCGCGCTGGCAGGTTGACGGTGCCGGTGGCCTGCGCCCACAGCCCGGCGTTGCCGGCGCGTGCCAGGCTGGCCACGCCGCGCAGGTGCTCGCGCAGCTCGGCCGGCATCGTCAAATAGAACGCAGCGTAGGCGTGGCCGCGGCGCAGCATGAAGGCGTTGAGGCTGTCGTCCAGCATCTGCGGCGTGACGAACACGTTGGTGCCGTCCATCGCCGGGTGCTCGCCGGTGAACACGAAGGCGATCGTGCGGCCATAGGTGTCCAGCCCGTTCGAGAGGATGTAGCCGGCGACGGGGTGGTTTTCAACCGCCTCGACCTTGAACGGGCTCTGCGCGAAGTAGCGCACCGCGCCGAAGCCCATCTGCGCCAGCAGCGAGTCGCGCGCCAGCAGCGCCAGGTCGAGCTTCTGGTGGAACTCGTCACCGCCCACGTCGAAGTGCGTCTCCAGCGCGTCGATGGCCTCGAAGCGGATGCTCGTGATGCCGTCGAGGTTGAACGACGCCGCCTGGTTGGGCTTGGGCAGGTTCAGGATCAGGTTGCGGTTGTCGGGCTTGAACTTGACCGTGTCGCCGTCAGGCTCGGGCCCGTTGAGCGGGCGCGCCGGGTAGTGGACGTGGAAGGTGCCTTTGATCAGGGTGTAGGGCATGGCGATCCTCTCGTTGCGAGTGTGTACCCGCGTCGGGTGACGGTAGCGTGACACATTGTGCTGATGACCACGGGCGAATTGATGTCAGCAGCGCAGAGACATACGCAAGCTTGAGGAGTGAACCGCGATCGGCGAGGAGGCTGGTGACCGTTGCTCGTTGTGCAGCCACGATCAGCGTGCGTTCGCAGCCTTGGTCGGTGCGAGGTCCACGCTGAACATCAGCACGCGCGTGCGTCCGCCGGGTTCGCGCGGCGGTTCGCCGCGGCCACGAGCGTCCGAGAACGCGGCATCCAGAAACGCGCCCACCTCATCGTCCACTGGCGCACTGCGAGCGCGTGCCGTTTGCAGCGGCGACTGCGCAAGCAGAGTGAGGTCCGCTCGCTCGGTCTGACGTTGGGCCTCCACCGCAATCACCAACAGACGCTCCAGGCCGAACACACCATCGTTGTCGCTCAATTCAATGTCTTCTATCGGCAGGCTGGCACCCGGCTCCAGGCGGTTCACGTCGCCGGCGCGCGAGGGGAACAGTGCCTCAATGCCGTGACGGGCGTCGAGGTACAACACAGTCACGTCGCTGGGCGTCTGGCCGCGGTTGTGCAAGTTGACGGTGAGTCGGTCGCCGACTTCGGCGCGCGTCACGGCTTCGGCGGCCAGGGCCACGCGCGTCGAGGCGCCCTTGCGCTGCACCACCACGCTCGCCTCGACACCTGGCAGGCCCGCCACGCCTGGCACCACCACGCGTGCCGCCAGGCGCAGGAGGTTGTTGGCGCGCGCCACGGCATGCAGTCGCTCGGCAAGCCGACGCGCCAGCCGCGCCGGGTCGTCGCCGTCGGCGGCGGACAGCAGCAGCGTGCCTCGGGTTGGGATGCCGCACCGCTGGCCGCGCGGCCCGCATTCTCCGTAGCCCACCTCACCAGGGGGCAGCCCCACCAGTTCGTGTTCACCGAAGCGCAATTTCAGGTCGCCTCCTTCACCCACCCATTGCAACTCGGTGCCAGGCACTCCTTGGCCGCGCAGCGCCTCAAGCACGGCACGCCAACGGCAGCCCTCGCGGCAGGCACGCTCGTCCACCGCCACGCGCAGGGCGTAGCGCTCGGGCGTGCTCTGCAGGCGCGCCTGGGCGCCGGTGGGCAGCAGGCTCAGGTCGGGCTTGGGTTTGCCGGCCCAGGCCAGTGGCTCGAGTTCGGCATGATTCAAGCCGAGGCGCACTGCCTGCAGGCTGCCCAGCGACTGGCGGGCATCGGCCGCTGCATCTGGCAGTACCGCAAAGCGCGCGCCTTCGGACACGCCCGACAGCGTGCCGACGGGCACCGTCATTTGTTGGCGCGAGACCGGCCATTGGCGCACCCCCACCTCCTGCTGGCCCAACACCAGGCGATCGAGCGCGTTGCCGGCAAACAGCGGCGTGGCATTGGTCAGGTTCAGTGCGCCGTACTGCGCCAGAACGAGTTGACCCAGCTGGCGATAGCTCATCGGCCTGCCCGCGGCCAGCGCACGGCGCAGCACGAAGCTGAACAGACCCTGGTCCTCACGCTGAGGTTCGCCGGGAGGAAGACGCATCTCGGGCGTGAGTTCGGTGGTCTGCGACGCATAGAAGTACACCGCCGCGGGCGCGTTGCCAGTGCCGCCTGCGTCTGCCGACGTGGCCGAGGTGGCCGAGAAAGGCGGCCGCTTCGCGAGTCCCCGCGAGGCGCTGGGTTCGCCCGGCGCGCCCGCCCGAGCGTTGTCCATCAGCGCCTGCGGCACCCCCAGGTCGAGTGCGCTGACATGACGGTAGCGGATGTCCTCGTCGGGAACCCCGCGCACCATCGACGCTGCATGACACGTATCGAACACAGCCCACACGAAAGCGCCACGGGCCAGGATGCGGTCGACCTGGTTGCGCAGTTCGAAGTCGACCAAGGCATTGCGCACCGTGCCTGCACGGCCATCCCAGCGACCGATGTCGAGCGGAAGGAACGTCTCGTGCAGGCCGTCTGCTTCGGCTCGGCCCTGCGGCGTGCTGCGGTCGGCGGGCTGCTGGCTGCCGTGGCCCGAGAAGTACAGGAACACCGTGTCGCCTGCGCTGGAACTGGCGGCCACGCGGTCAAGCGCTGCAAAGATGGCCGCGCGCGTGGGCTCGCCCGCACCGGGCACGCCGTCGGCGAGCGTCACGATCTGCGCCGCCTTGAAACCGCGTTGCTCAAGCACCTCGCGCATGCGCCGCACATCGTTGCGCGGCCCCTTGAGTGGCCGTTCGGCATACCCGCTCACACCCACGAGCACAGCGCGCATCTCGGCTTGCGCAGGCGGGGCTGCGGACAGAGCAAAGAATGCGAAAACGCAAGTCAGCGAGCCGCCCCATGACAATATCTTTCGCACCAAGACGTGCTGCGAGTTCATTGCGAACCGATCTCCCAAACGAAAGCGCCGTTGAGTACACCGCGACCTGTGGGCGCAAATGCCTTGATATCCTAACGACCGCGTGAAGCAGAAACACCACGGCAGAGCCGGTTCAGCGCCCGTGGAAAAAGGGAGTAGATGATCAAGGCGACAGAAGGTGCAGCGCCGGGGCTGCACTTCGATCTGCTCGGTGAGCCGCGCTGGCGCAGCGCTGCGGGGCACGGCCGGCTGGCCGCGCACGACGCCGCTTTTGTCGCGTTGTTGGCGATCGACGGTCCTCAGGCCCGCGACGTGCTCTTCGGCCGCCTGTCGCCCGGCTCCGATGCCAAGGCCGCGGGCGTCAAGATGCGCCAGCGCATCAAGCGTTTGCGCGAGCGGCTGGGCCACCCGATCATCGAAACCGGCGATTCCGTTGGCCTGCTCGGTGAGGTGCGCTGCGATCTGCACTCACTGGCGACGCTGGGCGTCGACGATCTGCTCGACGCGCAAGACCTCTTGGCCGGTTGCGAGTTCGGCGACAACGAGTTCCTCGAGGACTGGACCCGGGCACAGAGAGAACGCCTGCGCCGCGAGCGTGCCGACGCACTGGCCGGGCATGCCGCCGCGCTGCAGACCCAAGGGGAACTCGTGCGAGCCTTGCGCTTGGCCGAACGCATCGTTGCCCTCACCCCACTCGTTGAGCATGGCTGGCGGCGCCTGATGCGCCTGCACTACCTGCGCGGCGACCGCAGTGCGGCCATCGAAGCCTTCGAGCGTTTCGAGGCGGTGCTGCGCGAAGAGACCGGCGCGCGTCCCGGCGCCGAAACGCTGCAGCTGCTTGCGGACATCGAGCGCGCCGAGCATGCCGCACCATCGGCTCCGCAAATCGTGCCGGTGAGCCTGGTGCGCCCGCCGTTGCGCGTGGGCCGCGAGCGCGAGTGGCGCGCCATGAATCGCGCCTGGTCGGCGGGCCGTGCATTCTTGATCGTGGGAGACGCCGGCATCGGCAAGACGCGCCTGCTCACCGACCTGCTGTACGCGAACCCCGGTGCGCGGATCGAGCGCAGCCGGCCCGGTGACGCACAGACGCCCTACGCCGTGCTCGGGCGACTGATGCGTTGTGTCGTGCCCTTGCTGGCCGCGCCACCAGGCGAAGCAACGCGCGCCGAGCTTGCGCGCATCGAGCCCGAGTTCGGCAGCGCGCCCGCCTCGCCAGCTCAGCAGGCAACGCTGTGGCGAGCCGCCGAAACACTGCTTCAAGCCGCGTGTGCCGGAGGGCTGGCTGCGCTGCTGATAGACGACCTGCACTTTGCCGACTCGGCCACGCTGGACGCCTTGCGCTGGCTCGCGGCCAGCCCACAACTGGCCGCCCTGCGCTTCGGCCTGGCCAGCCGGCCGCTGGACGCAAGCCCGCATGCCAGCGCGCTGCGCGAGTGGCTCAACGACTCGCACCGGCCGGAACGCATCGTGGTTGAACCGCTTGCGCTAGCGGATGTCGAGCAGCTTGTCGGCTCCATCGGCATGCCGGCCTTCGCGGCGCCCGGCGTGGGCGCGCGGCTCTTCGCGCATGCCGGTGGGCACCCGCTCTTCACGCTGGAGACGCTGAAAGATGCCTTCCTGCACGGCCGCGATCTGGCCGGTGGTGCCTTGCCCGTGCCCACCACCGTGCAAGACCTGCTTGAGCGTCGCTTGACGGAGTTGCCTGGCCACTGTGCCGACCTGCTGCGTGTGGCTGCGGTGGCGGGCCAGGATTTGACGGTCGAACGTGCCGCCAGGCTGCTCGCGCGCAGCCCGCTCGAACTTGCCGGCGCCTGGACGCACCTGGAAACTGCCAACGTGCTGGCGGGTCAGCGGTTCGCACACGACCTGGTGCAAGACACCGCGCTGCGGCTCGTGCCGAGTGCGTTGCGCCGCGTGTTGCACGCCGCAGTGGCGGCCCTGCTGGCTGAAGATGCTGGTGTCACGTCCGGCCGGATTGCGGCGCACTGGCAGGCCGCAGAGCGCTGGAGTGAGGCGGCGGGAAGCTGGTCTGCCGCTGCCGCGGCAGCGCGCAAGGCGGGCCGGCTGGTCGAAGAAGTCGAACTGCTTGAGCGCGCCGCCGACTGCAGCCGCCGAGCCGGCGACGAGACCGGCGAGTTCGACGCGCGCGCCGCTGTGTTCTACAGCGTGATCCTGCGCCAGGGCGCCATGACGGGGCTGGACGCCATGCCGGCGCTGCAGGCGCTGGCGCGTACTCCGGCGCAGCGCTTGCAATGCCTGCTTATCCGTGCTGAGGCGCTGGTTCACTTGGAGCGTGGCAGCGAGGCGCTAGGCGACACCGAGGCGGCCATTCAGCAATCGCATTCGCAACCCGCGGCCCTGAGCGACGCACTGTGCCTTCATGGCATGGCGCTGGCGCAGAGCGGGCGCACGCAAGAGGCGGTGATCATCGAAACGCAGGCTGCCGACGTGGCCCGCGCTGCCGGCCTGAAGGTGCAGGAGCAACGCGCTGCGCGCTCCCGCGCCTACGTTCTCTACACCGCCGGCCGACTGGACGAGGCGGTACAGGCACATTACGAGAGCCTGCGCCTGGCCGACGCCCTGGGCGACCAGACCGAGGCCAGCACCGCCGCTGCCGACATCGCAGGCACGCTTGCCGTGGCTGGCGACGTGCCGGCAAGCCGCGAATGGGCGCGCCGGGCACGTCGACGCCTCGTCGACATGGGCTTTGAGCAAGACAGCCCGCTCGGTTGCATCAACCTCATGGTGCTGGGCAACGGGGCTGCCTATCTGGGCGAGTTCACCGAGGCGATCGAGGCCCTGTCCGAAGCCGTGCGCTTGACTGGCGAGCGGTCGCGCACCAACTTGCGTGGTCAGAGTCGAATTTCGCTCGCCCAACTGTGGCTGACGCTGGGCGACAGCGATGCGGCCCGGGCCTTGGTTGCTGAACTTCCGGAAGACACCATTCCAGGCCGGCGCATGCAGGCCGAACTGCTTCTCGCGCGTGCAGAAGAGATGGACGGGCGCAGCGGTGCTGCGCATCGGCATCGGCTCGGGGAACTGATGCAAAGGCACCCCGACTTGCCGGTGGTGCAGTCGGCCTGGATCGAGTGGTCGTACCAGGGCGACGCGAAGAAGGTGGTCGAGCGGTTGGGACCCGTCCGCGCGCAATTCGAGGCTCAGGGGCTGCGAGGCAATTCACGCTTGCTGCTGCTTCGAGAGGTTGATCGCCTGTGCGACATCGGCGAGCCTGGCGCGAGGGCGCTTGCGGCACGCCATGCACGTTCACTGTTGCCCTGTGTCGCTGAAGGCATGAGCGCCAAGACCTACGCGCCCGAGGCCTGGTGCACTCTTGCGCGTGCCCTCGAGCGCGACGGGGATGCTGGTGAGGCGCAAACCTGCCTTGCGCTGGCACGAGATTGGATCGTCGAGCGCGCCTTGCCCAAGGTACCGGTCGCGCGACGAGACGCCTTCTTGCAGCGCAACCCGATCAACCGCCGTGTGCTTGCAGGCGAAACAGATCGGCCCCCGGCATGAACCGGGGGCCGCTGCATCTGCGCCGAGCGCTCCCGGTCGCAACGGCAAGAGCCGCTTCTGCGCGAGCCTATTTCGACGCCGGTGCCGGCAACGATGAAGTCGGTCCGCTGCGCAAGGTGCTGCCACCGGTGCCCGGACTCAGCGTCGAACCGCCGGTGCCCGGGCTCAGCGTCGAACCACCGGTGCCCGGGCTCAGCGTCGAACCACCGGTGCCCGGGCTCAGCGTCGAACCACCGGTACCAGGCCGAAAGATGAGGGTTTGGTTTGGCGCTGTCGCCGGCCGTGGCGCTGCCGAAGTGGCCTTGCCCGTCACCGGCGCAGTTACCGATGTCTGGCTTGAGGCCAGCGTGGACGTGGCTGCCGCGGCCACACAAATCGACACACGAAGAAAGTTCAAGGAATGCATGGTTTTTCCTGCAAAGGCGTTTCGGAAAACGACCTCGCAGGGGCTCACCTCTCCCTGGCATCTCGGCGCGCGGCCGGGCTGCCAGGGATTGACTTGCCGGCCGCGAAGGCCGTCGTGGGTGAGCGCTCAATGAGGAATACGGAGGCGCGTCCGCCCTGTCAGGGCGAGTGCGAGAGAAAGATCGGAAGTGGCCGCGTCACGAGGCCGGGCGCGCATGCGGCCGGGCGCGCCATGAGGGGCGCTCATGGCTGAACTTCACGGGAGTTCTGTCGCCGCGCGCGACGACTCGCCTGAACGACAGGCGCGCGAGACGGCGTGGCTGCAGCAGATCGCGCAGCGAGGGCCTCAGCTCTCGCCGGCCTTGCGCCAATTGATCGATGCCTACGCTCTGAAGGTGCTGACGTTCTGCATGCGCCGCGGCATGTCGCGCGGCGACGCCGAAGACCTGCTGCAGAACCTGTGGGTGCGAGTGGTCACCCATGCGGCGGACTTCGAGCCCGGCCGCAAGCCGTCGACCTGGATCTGGGCGATCGCGCGCCGGCTGCGGATCGACGAGTTGCGGCGGGCTCACCGGCATCACGAAGACGCCAAGGGAGACGACCTGGAAAGAACCCTGGATGCCCAGCAGATCGCCGAGGCGGCCCACTGCGCGATCGCTGGCGAATCGCTCGACGACTGCGTGCGCCGAGGCCTGCAGAACTACGCGCGCATCGACGACGAAGGTGCGATGGCGGTGCAACTTCGAGACCTCGAAGGCTGGGACATCGCCGACTTGGCCCAGTTTCTCGAGCGCACCGAGGGCGCCACGCGCACGTTCTTGTCGCAGGTCAGAAAGAAGCTCGAGCCCTTCCTGATGCCATGTTTCGAGCTACTCTCGAACTGACGAGGCAGGCGCCATGACGACCCCAGGAAAAGACGACGACACGCCGGAGTTCAGCGACTCGGACCAGCAATGGTTCGATCGACTGAGCGGCAAGCTCGTCGTCGCGAAAGACGAAGCCGCGCTGCGCGAGGCCGATGCACTGCGGCTAGCACTTGCGACCGAGCGCGCCGCTGCGGCCACCGACCCAGAGATCGCCGCCGCCAACGCGCCTGACGAACAAGAGCGCCGCTGGCAAGAACTGCAATTTCGCCTCAAGCGCGAGGGCCTGCTTGAACAAACTGCGCCTTCGCGCAGGCGCTTCTGGCAAGCATCGGTTGCGGTGGCAGCGACGGTGGTGATGGCCGTCGTGTTGTTCCCGCGCATTGGCGACGATGGCCCCTTCTACGATGAGCCGCCCACCATGCGCGGCGACTTCACGCTGGTGAAGCGGCAGGACGCCAAGCCCCGGCAGGCCGCAGACGCCCTGGCCACCGGCCTGCAAGCCGGCGGGCTGCAGCCGCGGCAATACCAACTCGGCAACACCTTCACGGTCGATGTCGAACTGCTGCCCGACGCGGGCGAGGCCGCACTTGCAGCCTTCAAGCAAGCCGGGTTGGCCGCAAAAGCCGGCATCACGCGGGTCGAGATATCCCCGAAGTAGGGGGGGGTAGGGGCGGCGCAACGCCGCATGTCACCCGTCGGTCACGCCTGGTTTCATACAAACAGGCATGGCACAAAACCTAGCGCAGCCGACGACCCCCAGCGGGGCTCACGGCGCGGTGGCTTCATGCCGTTTGCACACCACCCTCAAAAGGAAGATCGGCATGAAGAACCTTGCACTCACCTCCACCAAACTGATCGCGGTACTGACCGTCGCCACCTTGGCCGCCGGCTGCGCCAGCACACCCGAGCGCCCGAGAGGCGCCATCGTGCCCTTGGAGGGCGGCCGCTATCAGTCAGCGGTGAAATCCGCGGACGTGCAGGCGGGCCTCAAGACGTTCACCAGTGACGCCGAGCTGACCTGCACCAAGGGCGGCTCCAAGTCGCGCATGCCCTGGGAGGCCAAGCCGGAACCGGGCAAATACGCTGTCATCTCGCAAACCGTGAAAGGCAAGGACGGCAAGGAGATCAAGTCGGACAACAAGTTGGTCGACGCCGGCATCGCCGTGGGCCTGCGCAAGTTCGGCCTGGAGAGCAAGGACGAGGTCGAGGTCATGACGGTGTTCAAGTGCGAGTGACCCGACCCTGAACGAGAACGGCGTGCCGGGCACGACACGCCGAGCAAACCCAACCCGCACTGAAACTTCACCCAAGGGAAAGCCAATGACAACAATCAACTCGGGCCTGCGCGCCGTGCACTACAGCTTGTTCGCCCTCGTGGCGGGCGCGCTGATCGGTTGCGGCGGCGGAGACTCGCCCACCGATGTGGCTGGAACCCCAGACCCAGACCCGGCTCCAGCGCCAGCGCCAGCGCCAGCGCCAGCGCCAGCTCCAGTTCCAGCGCCAGCTCCGGCTCCGGCTCCGGCTCCGGCTCCTGCTCCGGCTCCGGCTCCGGCTCCGGCTCCGGCTCCGGCTCCGGCTCCGGCTCCGGCTCCGGCTCCAGGCACTTACAGCGTGGGGGGAACCGTGACCGGGCTCGTCGGTTCGATCAAGCTGCGAATCAACGGCGCCGAGGAAGAGACGGTCAGCGCTGCGACCGCGCCGACCGGCCAATTCAGTTTCGACACGTCGCTGCAACCCGGTACCGCGTACTCGGTTGCCATCACTGCCTTGCCCAACAAGCAAAACTGCGAGTTGACCAACGCCACTGGTACCGTTACCACAGCCAATGTGGTGAATGTCGGGGTGACTTGTGTAGCGCGCGCGTGGGCTGCTGGGCGACAGGTGGACGGTGATGATGAGCCGGTGGCCACGTTCGACGCCGGCATGGACCGAGAGGGACGAGTGGTCGCCATCCTCGTCAAGGGCAACCGAGCGACCGCCAAGCTTTACGCGGTTCGGGGAAGTCCCGGCGCACCGAGAACGGTGGCTCAATGGTCGGCGCCCGTGCGGATCGACTCGGACCAGGTCCCTTACTACGACCCGACTGCGTTCAAGTCGAACAACATGACCATTGCCGTCGCACCCAACGGCAACGCCCATGCGGTCTGGGCGGGTGTAGCCCCGTGTGGCGCCCAGTCGTATGCCCAGGGGAACTTCAACTGCGCATACATCCACAGCTCAGTGTATTCGGCAACCAGCGACACATGGAGCTCGCCCGCGCGCATCGCGGACACACCTTACGTTGCCTTGGG
This sequence comes from Methylibium sp. NZG, assembly GCA_001263235.1. Lineage (GTDB taxonomy): Bacteria > Pseudomonadota > Gammaproteobacteria > Burkholderiales > Burkholderiaceae_C > LGRD01. The sequence continues at coordinate 20,334 of LGRD01000016.1, forward strand.
CAGCAACGCGCTCGCCTACAAGCCGGTTCCTCTGATCAACAACCGGGGCGATGTGGCCGTGCAGTTCCGCTGGTACAACCAGGTTTCTCCAGTCAACACAGCGTTTTCCAACCAACGTGGCGCCTTGGCCTGGCGCGCCTTTGACTCGACCACGTTCCAGGTCCGAGCATTCGCCGACATTCCCTACACACAGCCTTATGCGGCGGTATTGGACACGCTCGGCGGCATCGCCGTCGCAGCGCAACGTGCCCAACCGGCAAGCAGCAATGACGACATCGTCTACTACGCCGGCACAGCGGCTGCGGGCTTCTCCGCCACCCAAGGCTCCGTGCTCGACACCTTGGGGAACAGCGCGACCCTGCGGTCCCTGGTAGTGGGCCCGACCGACGATGTCTTGCTGACCTGGGATCAGAACGATGGCACAGGCTTGAAGATCTTCGGGGCCAGCGCTGCGAGTGCGACCGGAGCATGGTCGACACCGGTGCCGATTGCTGCTCGCACCTTCGAAGGTGTCGGCCTTGTCGACGAGGCCGGCGATGCCTTGCTATACGCAAGCTGTACGGCTTACGTTCGCCCTAAGGCCACTGGCATATGGGCACCGAAAGCCCCGGCGATCCCGAGTGGCTGCGGCTTTTCCGAAGCAGGTGCAGCCTGGACCGGTGATGGCAGCTTCTTGACTTACGGCCCCGGCGGCCAATGGAACACCTACTACCAGCCGAACAACGCCTTGGCCCGTGAATCGGGCGCCGCCTTGGCGAGCACCGACTATCTGCTGGGCTTTGCCAAGGGATGGGGCAGTGCGAGCAAGTTGATGTACACGAAGAAGGCTGACGGCAACTACGTTGGTGCCGTCATGATCCGCCACGAGTACGACACGCTGCCCACGCCTACCGCGACCGCGGGCGACGGGCGTGCGGGCATCGACAACCTCTGGGGCTTCTACCTGAAGTAGTCAGACGCTTGCGGGCCCCGCGGCGCGCGGGGCCCGGCCGCACCGACCGGCTGGTCGGTGCATTCCGAAAACTGGCGGCTGCAAGTTCATGAGGCCAAATTGAGCGAACTGAGATTCAACCAGCCAGACCACATGCTCGGGCATCCGGTCTGGGACAAGTTGATTGATCTGCACCCGAAAATGAAGGACATGCCATTTTCCGAGGCAGATGTCATGCGCGCCGGCCTGCTGAGAAAGTACACAGGAGAAAACGTTGGTCGCTACCGAAACGACCCCGATCTACTGCGAAGAGACTACAAGCAGTGTCGGACAACCGGACTGCTGCGGTGAGTGGGTGCGAAGGCGCCAGGTCCTTGGAACTGCTCCTGGTAAGCGTCCTGACCTCTTTCTCTGTGAATGCCGCTCACTCAGCCGAGTATAGAAACGAATTTGGTTGGGCGGTATCGAGCGGCGTCTCCTCCTCGGGCCCCGGCAGTTTTGGGTCCATCTTCTACCAGCGTGCTTTTGGGAGCGGCGCATTTGTGGGGGGTGCCTTTGGCTTTGGCGAAGTATTGGCTGCCCGTACCTCGTTGAGGCTGTCCGCGCGTGCTGGCTATCGGTTCATGCAGCCGGGCTGGGGCAATGACTTCTGGCCTCAAGCCTCCATCGAGGTGGCGCTTCCATTCATCATGGGCTACGACAACGGCAACGGTGTGTACTTGAACCTGGGGGTCGCAGGCACCCTGGAAGAGCGCCTGATCTACGGGCTCGAGTTGCAGGTCGGCCGAGTCAGGCAAACCGGCCCGGGAGAGCCACTGAAGTCAGGTTCCGTGAGCAGTTTGAGGGCGTCCTTCGGAATCCGCTTCTAGTCTGGCGTGCCCTTTCCCGAATGTTCCTGCGGAGCCTTGATGCACTACACGCAATGAATGCCATATTCCCACGGCCCAACAGCTCAATCAGAGCAGCAGCCAGCGCCTTGCTAATCTCACTGTGCGGCGCCCTCTCCGGTTGCCTCTTTCCCTGGGATGGCAATGAAGACTGCTCCTCCAGCAGTTCTTCATCAACCGCCGCCACCAGCCGCGAGCAGCCGCAGAACTTTGTTGGGCCGGCCTGCGTTGAGCCGCTGCTTCCAACGATGGAGCCGCCTACCACCGCGTCGAACATCACGCCGGCACGTCTATCCGCCGGCAGCGGCCACTCCATCGTGCTTCTCGACGATGGCCAACTGCGAGCCTGGGGCGACAGCCAGCCCGGTGGTGGCGTGCCGGTGCTGCCTGCGACCCCCAAAGCGGTCAGCGTGACATCCGGGATTGCGAGCCGGACGGATTGGCTGGTCACCACCGGCACGGTGCTGTTGGCCGACGGAACAGTGTTTGCATGGAGCCGCGACACGCCGTCGGGTGATGTCGTCACAGGTTGGGGGAAGATGCGGCAGGTATTGAGCTGTGGCGGGTTGGGTGGCGCCTTGTCTCACGCCTTGGCCGACAACGGCCGCGTCTGGCGGCGCGTCACGCTCCAGCCCGAACCTGGTGCTATCGACGTGGCCACGCTCGATCTGGCGCGCAATGAAGAGTCGGCCCCCTGCACGCCGTTGCTGATCTTGGGCGACGGCAGCATCTCGGTGGTCTCCAACTCAGGCGTCACCCGCTTCACGCCAGGCCTGCCGCCGATGCTGCGCGCTCGCTGCGACGACGAACCGCAGCCTGGCTTGCAGCGGTATTGCATTGGCCTGAGCCAGGCTGGACACGTGTGGACCTGGGGCACCAACGCGCATGGCCAGTTGGGCGACGGCACCACGGTGGCACGTTCCACGCCTCAGCGGGTGGCTGCGCTCGAACAAGTGGTGGCCGTGGGCACCGTGCCGGGCCAGGCCTATGCGCTGACGGCCGATGGACAGCTTTTCAGCTGGGGCGCCACCCGCTGGCTCGGCCGCGACACCACCGAGACGCCTGCCAGCCGGCCCGGGCGCGTCGATGGCATTCCGGCAGTGCGCGAAATCGCCACGGGCGACCATGTGCTGTTCCGCGCGGCTGATGGCGGTGTGTGGGCGTGGGGCCCGAATGCACGCGGCGAACTCGGCACGGGCGATCGGGCAGACCGGACGAGGCCCACGCGCGTTCCCGGCGTGACCCTGAATTGACTTCCCGGCAAGCGCTGGAGATCCGGCGGCGTGAGAACGGCTGAGGCTGCAAGAGAATCGCAAGTTTGACAACTGAGTTGCCTATGCATCGGATGAGACGATACGGAACTCGGACTAGGTGGTCTGCGTCCCGGGCTTCTGGAATCAGATCAACCAGTCGCGTGGCCGTGGCAGCACAGGCGGCCTCGCTTCTGTTGGCCGGCGGCGAGGTTGCGCAGGCCGCGGCCAACCCGGCCGCCGCAAACATGCAGGCACCCCGCCTCGTCGTGCAATCGGGCCCACGCAATCCCGTCGGGCTGAGCATCGCCATGTCGCCCGACAAACGGCTGATGGCAACGGCCGGCGCACAGGCCGGTGCTGCCTACATCTGGCAGGTGGAGACGGGCCGCCTGCTCTGTACCGTGAAGGCCAACATGAGCGGCGGCATGTCCTTCATGACGCTCGGCTTGCCGCGCATGGCCTTTTCGCTTGACGGGGCCTTGTTGGCCACCGCCAACCAGCAGGAGATCTCGGTCTGGGACGTGCGCACCTGCCGCAGTCGCGGCGCCCTGCCCAAGCCCGGTGGCGGCGATGCGGATGTCAACGCTTTGCTGACGTTACCCGACGGGCAGTTGCTCGCGTTGGGCGACATGGGCACGCTCTTCAAGGGCGAGGTCTTCGCCGGTTCCGGTGCCGGTGCCTTGCGGGCCTTGCCCAACCCGCCGCACCGCAGCGACGTGCTGTACGGTTTGTCGCAGGACGGTCGCCAGGTGCTGACCAGCGGCCGCGACGACGCGGACAGCGTGAGCCCGTTCGCGCCCAGCGCGCTGCGCGTGGTGGACGTACAAACCGGCGCCGTCGACAACCTGGCCGCGTACCGAGGTGTTCAGGCTGCATCGGGCAGCTTCATTCAGCAGATGCTGCCTCGTGGCGCGGCCATCTCTCGCAGCGGGCGTTGGGTGATCGAGTCGCACCAAGGTGTTGCCACGCTGTATGACAGGCAGGGCCGTGTGGTGGCCGGGCGCGCGCCGCTTTCAACGCCGCGGGCGGATGCGCCGCCCGGCAAGCCGACCAGCCAGGCGCCGGAGGCGGACCCGTTTGCCCGCATCGACGCAAAGATGGCCGAAATTCTGAAGAAGATTCCGCCTGAATTGCGACCCGAGTTCGAGGAGCAGATGAAGAGTTCGATGGCTGGCGTGCCACGAGCGGCCAATGCAACGCCTCGGCCTTCGGCGAACGATGTTCAATCCAGCATGGCCAGTTGGGTGGGCTTCTCAGACAAGGAAGATCTCGTTTTCTTGTGGAAGAACCCGATGCAACGAGGCGCGGTGCGCGGGCCGCTGGCGCCTGGCCAGGCGCCGGTGATCGAGGTGCGCCGTGTGCCCAGCTTGGCGCTGGTCAAAGAGGTGCCGATCAGTGACCCGCTCGCGGTCAACCGTGAGGCCGCGGGCGTGGCCATGAGTTTTGCGGCTTCACCAGACGGCAGGTCGCTCGCTGTGTCATTGATCACCGGCGACGTGGCCGGTGGTCGCGCGGGTGTGGTGGACTTGACGCGACTGCCCAACGCAGCCGTGGTCCGCGCATGGAAGCCCACAGGCAACGGGCCGGGCCGCATCGAGTGGGCAAGCGGCGGCAGTCTGATGGCCGTTCATGGCGGCGCACTGGGGGGTGGCAACACGGCCAGTCTGGCCGGGCGTGCGGCACCTGGGGGTCTGTCCGAGGCCGCCGCAGGAACACCACCCCCCGGCATGCCGCAAATGCCGCGGATGCCGGGCGCGACGCACGTCAACCCCGCGCCCGGCTTGGCGCTGGACAGTGTGACTGTGCAAGCCTTGGCGGTACGCTGGTCGCTGGACGGCGGCGAGATCTTGAGCCGCAGCGTGGGCAGCGCGACGATTCTGCCTTCGGCGGTCTCGCCTGGCGGTGCGTTCGTGGCGACGCTCACCACTGAACCGAACAGCGCTGGCAGCGCGAGCAGCGAGGTTCGGGCGAAAGCCAGGCAGCGGCTGGAGGTGCTGGCGGGCCAAACCCTGCAGCGCCTGTCCGAAGCCGATCTGAAAGCTGCCGATGGCTCAGACCTGGCAGGCGCCGAGGGCCTGGCGCTGTCACCGGATGGGCGGTGGCTGGCGGTGCTGAGTCGACCGCCGGAGTCTCGGCCGCCGGGCCGGCAGCGATCGCAAGAGGCAAACCGTCAACGCCTTAGCTTGCACGACACTTCCACCGGCCGCCTGCTGGCGGAGCAAACGCTTGCCCTGCAAGTTGCCACCTACGCCTTCATGCAGCCGAAGATGCGCTTCACCGCCGACGGCAATAGCCTCGTCGTGGTGGGCGACGGGCGCGAAGGCGATCTGCTGCAGATCGCGCTGTCCGAACGCGGCGAATTCAACGTCAAGACCTCAAGGGCCGGCACCAGACTCATCGACGTCATCGGCGAAGGTCCGCTGCGGCTCTTGCTGCACGAGACTGGCGACCGCAGGCCGGCGCAGACCGGCGCAATGGATGAGATTCGCCTGCCGAAGACCGAACAGGCATTGCTCAGGTCGAATGCCTCGGGCACGCAGCTGGCTTCCGCTCAAGAGGACGGCAGCGTGCAACTGTTCAGCATGGCGCAAGGTGGGCAAGTCGTTCAGGGAGCCCGCCTTCAGGGGCATGCCGCCAAGGTGGTGTCGCTCGCCTTTTCGCCCGATGGGCGCCGCCTTGCCAGCAGCGATGAGCAAGGCAGCACCTTCATCTGGGATCTCGCATCTGGCGCGTTGGTGGCACGGCTGTTCGCCTTCAACGATGGCAGCTGGGCCGTGGTGGATTCGCAAGGGCGTTTCGACACCAACAGTCTCGAAGACCTGGAGTATCTGCACTGGGTGATGCCCGATGACCCGATGCGCGCGCTGCCGCTGGATGTCTTCATGCGTGAGTACTACGCACCGGGGCTGCTCGCTCGCCTGGTGCGCGGCGAAGCGCTCCCACCCGTGCGCGCTGTCAGCGCACTGAACCGGGCACAGCCCACGGTGCGCATTGCATCCATTGCGCCGTCGAGCGAAGGCCCGCGCCGTGTGGACGTTGTCGTCGAGGCCGAAGGCCGAACCGACGCCGCGGGCCGGCTGGGCGGTGTGGCCGACTTGCGCTTGTTTCGCGATGGTCGGCTGGTGGGCTATCCACAGCGAGCCGGCGAGCCGCTTAAGTTGGACCCGCGGACAAATCGAGCCAGCGTCACGTTCCGCAACATTCGACTGCCCCAAGGCGCCGGGTCGGTGAGCTTCAGTGCCTACGCCTTCAACACCGACGAAGTGAAGAGCCCGACCGCGCGCAGCGAGTACCGCGTGCCGGCCGGAGCCGGATCGAAGCAGAAGGGCAAGGCGTATGTGGTCACCATCGGCGTGAACAGCCATGACAACCCTGCCTTCAACCTGCGCTTTGCGGCCAACGACGCGCGCCTCGCGTCGCAGATGCTGTCGAACCGGCTTGCTGCCGGGCAAGCGTATCGCGAGGTGGTGCCGATTCAGTTGATCTCTGAGGGGGAACGCACGCGTGACGCCACCAAGGCACGCATTCGCGCGGTCTTGGCCGCTCTGGCTGGCAAGCCAGCCGCCACCAGCGAGCTGGTCGGTATCGGAAACGCGGGCCGGCTGGAGGCGGCGACGCCGGACGATCTGGTCATCATCACATTCGCCGGCCACGGCTATGCCGGTGAGCGAGGTGTGTTCTACCTGCTGCCGCAGGACATTGGCGGAGCCAGCGGCAAGCAAGTCACGCCGCAGTTGTTGGGCCAGGCGATCAGCAGCAACGAGTTGGAAGTCTGGTTGCGCGACGTGGACGCTGGCGATCTGGCCCTGGTGATCGACGCGTGCCATTCAGCTGCATCGGTGGAGGGGGACGGCTTCAGGGCCGGACCGATGGGGAGCCGGGGTCTGGGCCAACTCGCGTACGACAAGGGCATGCGCGTGCTGGCCGCTTCACAGGCAGACGACGAGGCGCTGGAAGCCGACACTTTGCAACAGGGCTTGCTCACCTTCGCATTGATACGCGACGGCATCGAGGCGAGGCGCGCGGATTTCAAGCCGGCCGACAACCGGATTCAACTCGCCGAGTGGTTGGCCTTCGGCGTAGAAGGCGTGCCGCAGTTGCAACGTGAAATGGCCAGCGGCGAGCGTTTGGCCAACGGCATGGTTCGCGCCGCGAAGAGGCCGGGCATTCGAGTCGTTCGCACCCAGCAACCGCGCCTGTTCGACTTCTCCCGACAAGGGGAGGGGCCGACGATCGAGGTCTTTCGCTGACGCGCGTCGAGCGCGCGGCGCTCAACCAGAGCGCCGCACGCGCAGGATCTCGTCCAGGATCAGGCACACCGCCCCCACCGTGATCGCGCTGTCGGCCACGTTGAACGACGGGAACCGCCCGCCGTGGAAGATCGGCTCCAGAAATCGCCAGTGGAATTCGAGGAAGTCGACAACGTAGCCGTGGATCATCCGGTCGATCACGTTGCCCAACGCGCCGCCCAGGATCATCGACAGTGCAAAGCTGAACAGTCGCTGCCCGCCGTGGCTGCGCAGCATCCAGATGATGAAGGCCGCTGCCGCAAAGCCCAGGCCGATAAAGAACCAGCGCTGCCAGCCCCCCGCACCGGCCAGGAACGAAAACGCCGCGCCGGTGTTGTGCGCGCGCACGATGTTGAAGTAAGACGTGATGGTGTGGCTGTCGCCGAGCTGCAGGTTGCCGACGATCAGCGTCTTGGTGATCTGGTCGGCAACGATGATGAACAGGGCCAGGCCGAGCCAGGGGAGGAGGGTGGGGGAGGTGCGAGATGTCATTGAGGGGTGTGAGTGAGGGTCGGGCGCGGCGCAGTCGCCCGCGAAGTGAAGATGGGTTCTGGGACCGGGTTTCTCGCGCCGTCGCGCTCGGCTTCGTGCCAGCGGACCGCCGCAGCGTAGTCGGACGCGGCCTCTTCGGTGAACCGGGCTCGCGTCATCCCTCGGCCGTCATCCGCTTCACTTCTTCCCAGGTGGAGGTCTTGCTCTTGTCCGACAGGTACTTGTCGTACCGCCGCTGAAGCTCGTCCGCCTGCCATTGCGGGATGGGCAACGGTGCGACTTCGTCTTCTTCGACGCTGTCCCACAACGCCTGCGCCAGCCAGCGCCGCTGCTCGGCGGGCAACTTGAAGAGCGAATCGAATTCAGGCGGGCGGTCCATGCGCAGCTCCGGTGGAATGCCGAGTCACGCCACTGTACGGCGTTCACCCTCACCGTACAAATTGCTGGTGCAGCGGCCGCAGATCGTGGGGTGCGCCGGGTCGTGGCCGACGTCGTCGCGATAGTGCCAGCAGCGATCGCACTTCGGCGCGGTGGAAGGTGATACTTGCACGGTCAGCCCGTCCCCTGCCACTACGCGGGCTTGCGATGTGATCGTCACGAACTTCAGGTCGTCTCCGAGCGATTCGAGCAGCGCGCGATCGGCGGTGTTCGCGCTGATCGTCACCACCGCCTGCAGCGACGAGCCCAGTTGGCCGGCAGCACGAACCGTCTCGATGTCCTTGTTGACGCTGTCGCGAACCTCGCGGATACGGCTCCACTTGGCGAGCAGTTCGGCGTTGCCCCACGACCGCACGTCGCTGTAGGTCTCGGCAAAGATCGACGTGGCGTTGCCTGGCGCACATTGCTTCCACGCCTCCTCCGCCGTGAAGCTCAAGAACGGCGCCATCCACCGCAACATCGCCTGCGTGATGTGCCACAGCGCCGTCTGCGCCGAGCGGCGCGCGAGTGACTTCGGCGCGGTGGTGTAGAGGCGGTCCTTCAGGATGTCGAGATAGAACGCGCCCAGGTCTTCGCTGCAATAGATCTGCAGCTTGCTCACCACCGGGTGGAACTCGTACACGCCGTAGTGGCCGCCCTTGAACACGCCGGCCGTGGCATCGAAGCTGCCGACGATCTGCGCCTGCAACTCGGCCGCGCGCGCCAGCGCGTAACGGTCGATCTCCAGCATCTGCGCCAGCGGCGCGGCATCCTTGGCCGCGTCGAAGTCGCTCGTGTTCGCCAGCAAAAAGCGCAGCGTGTTGCGGATGCGCCGGTACGCGTCGACCACGCGCGCGAGGATCTTCGCGTCGATGCCGAGGTCGCCCGAGTAGTCGGTCGAGGCGCACCACAGCCGCAGGATTTCGCCGCCGAATTTGTCGGCGGACTCGGCCAGCGGCATGTAGTTGCCCAGGCTCTTGCTCATCTTGCGGCCCTGGCCGTCGACCGTGAAGCCGTGCGTCAGCAGGCCGCGGTACGGGGCGCGGCCCTCCATTGCGCAGGCGATCAACAGCGACGAGTGGAACCAGCCGCGGTGCTGGTCGTGGCCTTCGAGGTAGAGGTCGGCTTCCGCGCCGCTGGTGTCGGTGCTGGTGGCGCCGCCTTCATGGCTGCCGCGCAAGACGTGGAAGAAGGTCGAGCCCGAGTCGAACCACACATCGAGGATGTCGGTGCTCTTGGTGTAGTGCTGGGCCGAGAGCGGGCCGCTTTCGTGGATCGGGCCCAGCACGTCGGCGGCGCTCAAGCGCGACCATGCTTCGACGCCACCCTGTTCGATGATGCCGGCGGCACGATCGATCAGCGCCATCGTGTCGGGGTGCAACTCGCCGCTGTCCTTGTGCAGGAAGAACGGCAGCGGCACGCCCCAGTTGCGCTGGCGGCTGATGCACCAGTCGGGCCGGTTGGCGATCATGTCGCGCAGGCGTGCGCGGCCGTTCTCTGGGTAGAAGCTCGTCGCCTCGATCGCATCGAGCGCGGTCTGGCGCAGCGTTTTGGCCGGCGCTTCCGATGTGAACACACCTGTCGTCGAACCATCGGCCCCGTCCATCCGCACGAACCACTGCGCCGCGGCGCGGTAGATCACCGGCGTCTTGTGGCGCCAGCAGTGCGGGTAGCTGTGCAGCAGTGTGTCGGTGTTGAACAGGCGCTCGGCGTCGCGCAAGGCGTCGATGATCACCGGCGCCGCCTTCCAGATGTTCATGCCGCCGAACAGCGGCAGCCCGGCGTCGTAACTGCCGTTGCCTTGCACCGGATTGAGGATGTCGTCGACAGCGAGGCCGTGCGCGCGGCACGAGTTGAAGTCGTCCACGCCGTAGGCGGGCGATGAATGCACGACGCCCGTGCCGTCGTCGGCGGTCGCGTAGTCGGCCAGGTAGACCGGCGAGAGGCGACGGTATCCCTCGTGCACGTGCGCGAGCGGGTGATGGAAGTTCAAGCCGCCGAGGTTCTTGCCCAACGTGGAGGCGAGCACCGTGCCGGTCAGTTTGAAGCGCGCCAGGCACTTCTCGACCAGCGCGCTGGCCAGCACCAGCAGGCCGCGTTCGGTGTCGATGAGCGAATACTCCAGCGCCGGGTTCAGGTTCAGCGCTTGGTTGGCGGGCAGCGTCCACGCAGTGGTCGTCCAGATCACCGCGAATGCGTCCTTGCCACCGAGCGACGGCAGGCCGAACGCCGCGGCCAGTTTGTCCGGCTCGGCGCACAAGAAGCCCACGTCCACCGTCTGCGACTTCTTGTCGGCGTACTCGATCTCGAACTCGGCCAGCGACGAGCCGCAGTCGAAGCACCAGTACACCGGCTTCAAGCCGCGGTAGACGAAGCCGCGCTGCATGATCTTCTTCAGCGCGCGCACCTCGTTGGCTTCGTTGCCGAAGTCCATCGTGCGGTACGGGTGTTCCCAGTCACCGAGCACGCCGACGCGTTGAAAGTCGGCCATCTGCTGTGCGATCTGTTCGGTCGCATACGCGCGGCTTTTCGCCTGCACGTCGGCGCGGCTCAGGCTGCGGCCGAAGGTCTTCTCGATCTGGTTCTCGATCGGCAGGCCGTGGCAGTCCCAGCCGGGCACGTACATCGCGTCGAAGCCGGCCAGTTGGCGCGCCTTGACGATCATGTCCTTCAGGATCTTGTTCGCTGCGTGGCCCACATGCAGCGTGCCGTTGGCATACGGCGGGCCGTCGTGCAGCACGAAGCGCGGCTTGCCGACGCGGGCGTCGCGCAGGCGCTGGTAGGTGCCATGGTCGATCCAATCCTTGACCCAGCCCGGCTCGCGCTTGGGCAGGTCGCCGCGCATCGGGAAGGGCGTGTCGGGCAGGTTCAGCGTCGATCGATAGTCGGTCGCCGCGGGGGGCGTGGGGGGTGTGTCGGTGGTCATGGCGGTCTCGAAGGCTGAGATCGGCGCGCTCGGCGCAAAACTCTTGGGGGGCTCGGAAGGCGGGTCGCCCGGCGCAGCAGCGCTAGCGGCGGGCAAGGCGCTCGGGCGCTGACAGATTGACCCGGTGCGAGACGACGCGGCCAGCGAACGGCGCGCGTCAAATTCGGTCGCGCGTGGTTTGGCGGCCGGTGGAGGAGTGCCCTTGCAGCGACGGGGGGCACGGACGAGTCGAGCGCATGGTTTCGATTCTAGCGGGCGCTTTCCTGCCAAGCGCTTTCCTTCTGCCTGCCGCAGAGCGCCAGCGCAGTGGCGCTGTCGGTCGAGGCAATCGGTAGCCTGGAGGCGCACAGGCCCTCACCCCAACCCTCTCCCAGGGGGAGAGGGAGCAACGCATCACCCGTTCGCGGCGAACCACGCCAACGCTGCCGCTTCGTCGCGCGCGATGCCCTCGCGCAGCGCGTCGATGCCGTCGTAGCGCAACTCGTCGTGCAGCTTGTGCAGCAACTCCACCTGCATGCAGCGGCCGTAGCCACCCTCGGGCCCAAGCGAGTCGGGCCAGTCGAAGCAGTGGGTTTCGAGCAGCACCCGGCCACCGTGCTCCACCGTCGGCCGCACGCCCAGGCTGGCCACGCCGCGCAGCGGGGTGGCGGCCAAGCCGTTCACGCGCACGACGAAGATGCCCATCGCCGCCGGCTTGGGGTGTGCAAACGCCAGGTTCAGCGTGCGAAAGCCCAGCTCGCGCCCGAGCTTGCGGCCGTGCTGCACATGGCCGCTGATGCTGTACGGCCGGCCCAACAACACCGCGGCCTGCGCCATGTCGCCCGCGGCCAGTGAGGCGCGCACGGCCGAGCTCGACACGCGCAAGCCGCGCACCTCGTAGCTGTTCATGCGCGCCACGTCGAAGCCGCCGGCCTGGCCTGCGGCGTCGAGCATCGCGTAGTCGCCCGCACGTTTGGCGCCGAAGCGGAAGTCGTCGCCGACGAGGCAGTAGCGCACGCCCAGGCCCTGCACCAGCACGTCGTGGATGAACGCCTGGGGCGACTGGCCCGCGAAGGTGGCGTCGAAGCGCAACACGATGGCCTGGTCAATGCCGCAGCGCTCCAGCTCTGCGAGCTTGTCGCGCAAGGTGGCGATGCGCGCGGGCGCGAGCTCGGGCTTGTTCGCCAGGCGTGCAAAGTAGTCGCGCGGGTGCGGCTCGAAGGTGAGCACGCACGACGGCAAACCGCGGTGCTGTGCCTCGGAGCGCAACAGCGCCAGCATCGCCTGGTGGCCGCGGTGCACACCATCGAAGTTGCCGATCGTCAGCGCACAGGCTGGTGCGATCTGGGGGTGGCGGGTGCCGCGGAACACTTGCATGGGCGGGATTATCGGCGGCGCTGTTTGTTGCGCAGTCGGTTGCGCAGTCGGTGGCGCAGTCGGTGGCGCAGTCAGTGGCGCAGTCGGCCCAGATGTGAGGCTGGCCCGAACGTCCGCTCGCTGTGGCGCCCGGTCGCCCGAGCGCGGTGGCGTCACCCGGCCGCGTTGGCACGCGCCTGCTTCACGTGCCGGTACACCAGCCCGCGCGAGACGCCCAACCTGCGCGCCGCCATCGACACGTTGCCGCCGCAGTCGGCCAGCGTCTGTTCGATCAGGTGCAGCCCGGCGGTGCGCAACGTGGCGCCGTCTTTGGGAGTCGGGCTGGCCGTGGCGGCGTTCTTGAGCGCCTGGGGGGGCGTGAGCGCGCTGGGGTTCGTGTGCAGGGCTGTGGGTCCGAGGGCGATGGCATCGCCCACCGATGCAGCGGGCACGTCGAGGCGGCGCGGCTCCCCTTCCTGGCGGCCGAGGCTGAAAGCCGGCCCCGCGCCGTCGGGCGCCTGCATGCGGGCAAGCAGCCACACGTTCAACCCACAGGGCAAGCGGTGCGTCCACGCATCGGCGCGCCGCGTCTGCGCGCACAGGGCCTGCAGCCGAAGGCCGAACAGCGTTTCCAGCTGCAGGCCCGACGCCGCATTCGGGTGGCCCAGCAGCCGCGCCGCCGCGCCGTTGAGCCAGGCCACGCTGCCGTCGGCGGCGATGCCGGCGAGTGCTTCCATCGGCGTGCCCAGCAGGCTCGGCCAGGTCTGGAAGTGAACGACGATGTGCTCTTGCGACTGCGCACTCAGCAGCCGGTTTTCGATCGACGTGGCGTACAGGCCGACCACCGCCGCGGCGTCGAAGCCGAACGGCTGCGACTCGCTCGACAGGTCGAGCACGCCGGCCACCTGCCCGCGTACGTCGCGGATCGGCGCGGCCGCGCAGTGCATCACCTGCACGCAGCCGAAGAAGTGCTCGCCACCCAGCACCACGCTGGGCTGGCCGGTGTGCGCGGTGATGCCCGGTGCGTTCGTGCCCACGCTCTCTTCGGCCAGGCACACGCCCACGCGGCTGGCCAGCGGCATCAGCACCTGGTCGACGCGCGCTTGCGTGCGCGTGGCGTGCACCACCACGCCCTGCGGGTCGGTCAGGATGGCGGTGCAGGTGGTGCCGGCCAGGGTCGATTCGAGTTGGCTCAGCTCGTTCGCTGCGGCGGCCAGCAGCAGCCGGCTGCGGGCCAGCGCCGAGTGCGCGCGGCTCGTCGTCACCGGGTTGAAGGCCACCGCCTCATGCGGCGCGCGGCGCGCCTGCAGGCAGCGCGCCCACGACTGGATCACGCCCTCGCTGACCAGGCCCGAGGGCCGCACGCCTTCCTCGAAGTAGCGCTGGCGCGCGAGTGCGAGGCGCTGCTGCGGCGTCGAGAAAAACGGCTGCGCGGGCAGCAGCGGGTCGGCGCGCGTGTTGGCGTGAGGCGTGGAAGTCATGGCGTGGGTGGATTCTGTTTGCACATTGGCAACCCGGGGCCGATGCACTCGGGAACCCTCAATTTGTGCTGATTCGGAACATTCCAGCCCTAGGGAAAGTACCGCCATTGGCGAGGCGGCGACAAGCGGCTAACTTTCACGTCGCCAAAGTGGGCGCTATCCGCAGTGCCACGCCGCAGGCGCAAAACCACTGGAGACACCATGACGATTTCAACCGTGAAAGCGGCGCTGATCGCGCTGCTGGCGCTGGCCACCGGCCTGGCCGGCGCGCAGACGCTGGCCGACCTGCGCAACGACGCCGCGACCCCCGGCGACGTGACGACCTACGGCATGGGCTGGGGCCAGCAGCGCCACTCGGCGCTGAAGCAAATCAGCGCCGCCAACGTGAAGAAGCTCGTGCCGGTTTGGAACCTGAGCCTGGACAACTCGGCCAACGCGTCGAGCCAGCCGCTGGTGATCGGCGGCATGATGTACGTGACCTCGCACACGCACACCATCGCGATCGATTCGGCCACCGGCCGGCAGAAGTGGAAGACCCCGATCGAGCTGCCCGCCGACGTGAACGGCTACCTCTGCTGCGGCATCCACAGCCGCGGCGCCGCCGCACTCGACGGCGTGCTGTATCGCACCACCGTCGACGCCCACGTGATGGCCATCAACATGAAGGACGGCAAGACGCTCTGGAAGCAAAAGGCGGCCGATTACAAACAGGGTTACAGCATGACGCACGCGCCGCTGATTGCCGGCGGTGTGCTGATCACCGGCATCTCCGGCGGCGAGTACGGCGTGCGGGGCTTCCTCAACGGCTGGGACCTGAAAACCGGCGAGAAGAAGTGGCACAAGTGGACCACCGCCGCGCCGAACGAAAAGGGCGGTGATACCTGGAAGCCCGGCATGTACGAGAAGGGCGGCGCCCCCACCTGGCTGACCGGCACCTATGACCCCGAGCTCGACCTCGTCTACTGGGGCACCGGCAACGGCGGCCCGTGGAACGCTGCTGCGCGCGGTGGCGATTCGCTCTACATCTGCTCCGTGCTGGCCATCAAGCCCTCGACGGGTGAGATCGTGTGGTACTACCAGTTCAGCCCCGGCGACCCGTACGACTACGACGGCACCAACGAACTGGTGTTGGCCGACCTGCCGATCGACGGCAAGATGACCAAAGCCGTGATGCAGGCCAACCGCAACGGCTTCTTCTACGTGCTCGACCGCACCAACGGCAAACTGCTCAGCGCCAACGCTTTCGGCAAGAAGATCAACTGGGCCAGCGGCATCGACATGAAAACCGGCCGCCCCATCGACACGCCGCTGACCGCCATGGTGCGCAAGACCGAGGTCGCCGCCGACTTCATCGAGGTCTGGCCAGGCGCCCTCGGCGCCAAGAACTGGATGCCGATGAGCTACGACCCCGGCCGCAAGCTCGTTTACATGAACACGCTGAACCTGGGCATGAAGGTCAAGTACCAGAAGCCCGAGTACAAACAAGGCGCGTGGTACCTGGGCCTGGAGCTCGGCGGCTGGGCCGACCCGGCCGACGGCAACCGCGGCGCGCTCGTCGCCTGGGACCCGGTGGCCAACAAGGCGGTGTGGGAGGTGCCCAGCAAGTCGCCGTTCTGGTCGGGCGTGATGTCCACCGGCGGCGGGTTGGTGTTCACCGGCTCGCAGACGGGCGAGTTCATGGCCTTCGACTCCGGCACCGGCAAGAAGCTGTGGAGCTTCCAGACCGGCTCGGGCATCACCGGCCTGCCGATCGCCTGGGAGCGCAACGGCAAGCAGTACATCACCGTGCTGAGTGGCGCGGCCACGGTGTACGGCGCGCTCGGTGGCGACACCAACCTGGCCGAAGTGCCCACCGGCGGATCGGTGTGGACGTTTGCGCTGATCGAAGATTGAAGCCAAGGCGTGGCCACGGGCGCCGGCCGGCGTGGGCTGGCCTGGCGCTCATCAGCACGCTGATGGGAGGCGTGTTCGCAGCGCCTGCGTGGGCCGACGAAGCCGCCAAGGTCGAGCTCGGCCGCAAAACCTACACCAGCTATTGCGCGCGCTGCCACGGCTTCAACCTGGTGATGGCCTCGGGCACCTACGACCTGCGCCGTTTCCCTCAAGAAGACAAAGAGCGCTTCGTGCGCGGCGTCTCCAAGGGTGTGCGCGCCATGCCGGCCTGGGAAGGCACGATCAAGCCTGAGGAGATCGACGCGATCTGGGCTTACGTTGGCTCGGTGAACGGCTGGGGCGGTGCCCCCGCAGCGCCGAAGTAGCCGCTGCGCGATTGAAGCGTGCGCCGGTACACCCGGCGCATCGCTCAGGCTCGCGCGGGTTGCTCTGTCGGCGTTGCCGCCGGGTACAGCACCTGCGGCCCCGGCAGCCAGCGCCACTGCCCCGGCGCCAGGTCGGGTGGCAGCGCAAGTTCACCAAAGCGGCTGCGGTGCAGCGTCTCGACCCGGTTGCCCACCGCGGCAAGCATGCGCTTGACCTGGTGGTACTTGCCTTCGGTCAGGGTCAGCCGCAGGCGGTGCGGTGCGCTGAGATCGCCGGTGGCATCGTGCATGGCATCGTGCATGCGCTCGCAGGCCGCAGCGCGCACGGGTGCCGGGTCGTCGAGCAAGGTCACACCTGCCAGCAGGTGCCGCACCTGTTCGTCGTCGACCGCATGCTTGCAGCCCACGTCGTAGACCTTGGGCACATGGTGCTTGGGCGAGGTCAGCCGGTGGATGAGCGCTCCGTCGTCGGTCAGCAGCAGCAGGCCGGTCGTGTCTTCGTCGAGCCGGCCCACGGCCTGCACGTCGCGCCGCCGTAGCGGGGCGGGCAGCAGGCTGTACACGCTCGGGTGGTGCTTGGGTTTTTGCGAGCACTCGTACCCGGCTGGCTTGTGCAGCAGGATCAGCGCGGTGGCACGGTACGGCCACAGCTCGCCACGCACGCCGAACACCAGGCCCTCGGGTTCGACGTCGAAGAAGGGGTCGTAGCACACCCGGCCTTCCAGCGTCACGTGGCCCGAGGCGATCAGCCCTTCGCACTCGCGCCGCGCGCCCATGCCTTGCGAGAACAGCACCTGTGCGAGCTTCATCGCCGGCCAGGGGTCCGCAGCGGAGGTCGTGGCGCGTCGGCGGTCGTCGTTGCCGCCGGCGAGGCCTGGGCAGGCAGAGCAGGCAGCGCAGCGGCGCCGGCATCGCGCAACGCGGCGTCGATCAGCGCGTCGGCCATCCACAGCGCAATGCGGTCGACCTCGCGGTCGCGCAGGCCCCAGATGTCTTTCAGGATGATGTACGGCTCGATGCCGTAGATCACCGACAGCGCGCGGTGCAGCCGGTCGCGCACCGCCGCCGGCAACATCGGTGCGATCGGGGCAATGGCGTGCTGCAAGATGCCCACGCGGTGGCCGCGCCGGTACGGCTCTTCTTCCAGCAGGCCGGCGCGCTCCAACCCCCACTGCTCCAACGACAACTGTGCCGCAGCGCGCAGTTGCGGCTCGAACTCCTTGAAGCGCGGGAAGGTCTGCGTGAACAGCTCGTGCACGCGCGCACGGCCGTCCGGGTTGTCGGACGAGAGCTTGCGCACCGGCCCGAGCGATGCGTCGATCACCGCGGTGATCAGCGCGCTGCGGCTCGGAAAATAGCGGTACGCGGTGGCGCGCGACACGCGCGAGCGCACTGCCACTTCGGCGACCGACGGGATGTGCCCATCTTGCCGGATCAACGCCATCGCCGTGTCGAGCAGCGCATTGAACGTCGCCGCCTTGACGCCGCGCACGGGCGGTTCGGGTGGCTTGCTGGGTTGGTGCTTGAGTCGGGCCATGCGGATATCTGATTAGCGAAAAACCTCAGCCAGCCAACCACCCTTCCATAGGAAGAGCGGTCGGCTGGCGCGGAGCTGCCCAGGGGGCAGCTGAGGTTTGTCGCGAATCAAGTGCGGGTAAGTCCGGAGCGTCTTGCCAGGCTCTTCGCTTGTGAGGGTCTGCTGTCGGACCGTATGATGCACCCATCCCGATTTGAGACGCAAGTCTCATATCTTGACCATCCGCCGTTCAGGCCACCGAAGGGCATTACATGCGAATTGCGAGCTGGAGTTGGGGAGGGCGCTTGCATGTAGGAGTCGCCTCCCTCGCTTCCAACAAGGGTGCCGACGACCACTTTGAGCTGACACCCCTCGCCGTTGCCGACCCGTCTCTGGGCGCGCTGCCGCTGATTCAGGCGCTGGCGCGCGGCGAGGCGCTGCCCTCGGCAACTGGTGCGCGCCTGCCGATCGATGCCGTCACGCTCGTCGCCCCGCTGCCGCGGCCGTTGCGCAGCTTGTTCTGCGTCGGCCGCAACTACCGCGCGCACGCGGCAGAACTGGCCACCACCATCTTCAGCACCAGTGCGCCGGCGCACGACGAGTGGCCTATCGTGTTCGGCAAACTGCCCGAGTGCGTGGTCGGCCCGCGCGACGTGGTGCGGCTGCCAGGCGCGGCCGTGTCGAGCCAGATCGACTATGAGTCGGAGCTGGCGGTGGTCATCGGTCGCGGCGGGCGCAACATCTCGCGCTCGCGGGCGATGGACCATGTGTTCGGCTACACGATCGTGAACGACGTGACTGCGCGCGACGTGCAGCAACGCCACCAGCAGTGGGACCTGGGCAAGAGCTTCGACACCTTCTGCCCAATGGGCCCGTGGATCGTCACCGCCGACGAAATGGACGGCCGCGCGACGCGCGTGCGCGGCTGGGTCACACCCAAAGGTGGCACGCCGGAGCTGCGCCAGGACGGCTGGACCAAGGACATGATCTTCGACATCCCGACGCTGATCGAGACCTGCTCGCGCGGCATCACGCTGCACCCCGGCGACGTGATTGCCACCGGCACACCGGCCGGCGTGGGCATGGGCTTGCAGCCGCCGCGCTGGCTCGGCCCGGGCGACGTGGTGCGGGTCGAGATCGACGGCATCGGTTGGATCGAGAACCGCTTCGAGCCGATCGAGCACAGCGGGCACGCGGGGTAGCAGGTCGTGGCGTTTCACCTGATCGACCGCGTGGCGGTGGAGGACGTTGGCGAGGGCGACGCCGTGGTGTGCGTGCACGGCCTCGGCGGCAGCTCCAACACCTTCACACCGCTGATGCCGGCCCTGGCTCGGCATCGCGTGGTTCGCGTCGACCTGCCCGGCAGCGGGCGTTCGCAGCGCGCTGAAGGGCCGTTGTCCATCGCGCGCTTTGTCGAAGCGTTGCTGAGCGTGTGCACGCGTCTGAACATCGGCGCCGCGCATTGGGTCGGGCACTCGCTGGGCACGATCGTGTGCCAGCACATGGCGGCGCTGCACCCGAGCCGGGTCCGCAGCCTCGCGCTCTTCGGCCCGCTTGCGGCGCCGCCCGACGCTGCGCGCGCCGCTGTGCGAGCGCGTGCCGCCAAGGCGCGCGCCGAGGGGCTGGCTGGCATGCACGACATCACCCACGCGCTGGTGAACGCCTCACTGTCGGCCGACACGCGCCAGAACCAGCCGCTGGCGGTCGCCTTCGTGCGCGAGAGCCTGATGCGTCAAGACGGCGAGGCCTACGCGCGTACCTGCGAGGCGCTGGCCGACGCGCAGCCTGCAGCGCTCGATCGCATCGAAGCGCCGGTGTTGCTCGTCACCGGCGACGAAGACGGCGTGGCGCCGCCGCAGGCGGTGCGGGCTCTGGCCGAGAAGCTGCACCGCGCCAAGTCGACCCGCGTCGTGGTGTTGCCGCGCTGCGGCCACTGGACGCCCATCGAGCGGCCGGACGAATGCCAGCGCGAGTTGCGCGCCTTCATGGCGGCATTGCAAAGGAGTTGAGATGACACCCCACCGAACCGTTGCCGTCGGACGGCACTGACATGGCCGACGTTCTCTTCACCAACGTGCGCATCTTCGACGGCGGCGGCGAAGCGCCGTTCACCGGCGACGTGCTGGTGCAAGGCAACAAGATCTCCCGCGTCGTCAAGACCGGCTACGGCATGCGCAGCCCGCCGGTGCAGGGCGCGCAAGTGATCGACGGTGCCGGTGCGTTCCTGATGCCGGGCATGGTCGAGGCGCACACGCACTTCTCGTGGAACGACCAGCCGAGCCTGGACGCCATTCAGCGCATGCCGCCCGAGGAGCACATCCTGTGGTGCGCCGAGGTCGCCAAGCGCTACCTCGACATGGGCTGGACGAGTTGCGTCGGCGCCGCCGCCGCCAAGCCGCGGCTCGACGTGGTGACGCGCAACGCCATCAACGATGGCACCATCGTCGGCCCGCGTTACCTGGCGGCGAGCCAGGAGATCACTGTGCCGGGCGGTCTGGGCGACAGCACGCAGCCGCACCTGCCGCAACCGGAGTTCGCGTTCGGCGCGATCGTCAGCGGCGGCGAGGAAATGCGCCGCTGCGTGCGCATGTTCGCCAAGTACGGCGTGGACAGCATCAAGATCAACCTGTCGGGCGAGTCGATCACCG
The DNA here is from genome assembly GCA_001263235.1 of Methylibium sp. NZG. Taxonomy (GTDB): domain Bacteria; phylum Pseudomonadota; class Gammaproteobacteria; order Burkholderiales; family Burkholderiaceae_C; genus LGRD01. Next base: position 40,767 of record LGRD01000016.1, read on the forward strand.
GCATGTCGTCGGAGATGAGCCAGTTCACGTCGGAAGAGATCCGCGTCTGTGTCGAAGAGTCCAAGGCCTGGGGCAAGCGCGTGGCCGCGCACGCTCGCAGCACCTGGTCGGTGAAGGAATGCGTGCGCCAGGGCATCGAGGTGATCTACCACGCAAGCTTCTGCGACGAAGAGGCACTCGACATGCTAGAGGCGAAGAAGTTGGAGCACTTCGTCGCGCCCGGCCTGGCGTGGCTGATCAACACGGTTCACAACGCCAGCGAGTGGGGCTTGACGCCCGACGTGGTGAAGAAGATGGGTTACCCGCGCGAGCTCGACGCGGCCATCGAGAGCATGCGCGCGCTGCGCAAGCGCGGCGTGCGCATCCTGCCCGGCGGCGACTACGGCTTTGCGTGGACGCCGCACGGCACCAACGCGAAAGACCTGGAGTACTTCGTCAAGCATGTCGGCATGAGCACGATGGAGGCGCTGCTGTCGGCCACCGCCTGGGGCGGGCCGATGATGCGCATGGGCAAGGTGTTGGGCTACATCCGCGAGGGCTACCTGGCCGACATCTTGTTGATCGACGGCGATCCGCTGGCGGACATCACGGTGCTGCAGGACAAGGCGCGCATCTTGGCGGTGATGAAGGACGGGGAGTTTCATCGGGCGCCACCGGTGCGGGCGGCGAGGGCGACGAGGTGGGCGGCGTGAGGTCGTTCCTTCTGCTCGGTCGTTTGAGCGGCTCGCGGCGGGCGGTATTCGGCGGGGGCTCATGCTGGGTCGGTCGCCGGGTACGGCGACTGCGCTGCGGTGCTCGGTCTTGCGGCCCGTCGCCGAAACTCACTTCGCTCCCTTCGGTCCGCTCCGTTCAAACAGTCGGCGACAAGTCAGTGCACGAACGCGCTCCGCGCGGGGCCGCAAGCCCTCCGCTCCTCGCCGACCCACAAATCGCCCCCGCCGAACACCGCCCGCCGCGAGCTGAACCGGGTTGGCTGTTCGGACCGAAAAGCCGCGACCTTGTCGAGGCGTGGGCTGTTCTTCCGCCGAGTCGAACCAACCTCCCCGCAAAGGCGCGTTCGGGCAGGGCGGAGGGCGCCTGTTCGGCGCTGAGGAGCACAGGGCTCGGGGCCCGCGCGCGTAGCGCGCTTCGTGAACCGACTTGTCGCCGACTGTTTGAACGGAACGAGCCGCAGGTGAGTGAAGTGAGTTTCGGCGACGGGCCGCGAGACCGAGCACCGCAAGGGAGTCGGCTGTACCCAGCCGACCGCCGAAGTGAAGCCCTCCGTCCTGTCCGGACGCGCCTTTGCCGCACCGACCGTGCCAGAGAAAAAACGCCAGTCAGGTGCACCAACCGCCCCCATCCCGGCCTTCCCCCAGCGGGGGAAGGTGAAGACGGCGCGCTGAAGCGCGAATCTCATGACTGACACCCTCTTCACCAACGTCCGCGTCCTCGACGGCACTGGCACCAACCCCTACACCGGCAGCGTGCTGGTGCAGGGCAACCGCATCCGCCAGGTGGGCCGCAGCACCGCGCCGATCTCGCCTTCCGGCGCAACCGTGATCGACGGCGCCGGCGCCACGCTGATGCCTGGCATGTGCGAGGCCCACACGCACTTCTCGTGGAACGACGCGGCCTCGCTGGCAGGCATCCAGGCCATGCCGCTGGAGGAACACGTGCTGTGGTGCGCCAAGGTCGCCAAGCGCTACCTCGAAGCCGGCTTCACATCGTGCGTCGGTGCGGCATGCGCCAAGCCGCGGCTCGACGTGGTGATTCGCAACGCCATCAACGCAGGCCAGATTCCCGGCCCGCGCTACCTGGCTGCGAGCCAGGAGATCACCGTGCTCGGCGCGCTCGGCGACGAAACGCTGCCGCATCTGCCGTTCCCCGAGTTCAGCTTCGGCGTCAACATCAACGGGCCCGAAGAAATGCGCAAGGCGGTGCGCATGTTCCTGAAGTACGGCGTCGACTCGGTCAAGCTCAACCTGTCGGGCGACAACTTCACGCCGCAGTCGCCCGCCGAAACCACCTGGATGGCCGACGACGAAGTGGCCGCCGCGATGCGTGAGGTCAAGATCCGCGGCAAGCGCGGCATCGCCCATGCGCGCTCGTCCGAGAGCGTGAAACAGGCGCTGCGCCACGGCATCGACCTGATCTACCACGCCAGCTTCGTCGACAACGAAGCGCTCGACATGCTCGAGGCCGCCAAGGACCGCATCTTCGTCGCACCGGGCATCGCCATTCTTTATGCCTTGCTCAACGAGTCGGAGGCCTTCGGCGTCACGCGCGACATGGCCATCGAGCTGGGCTACCAGATCGAGTGGGACGCGGCGCTCGAGTCGCTCAGCAAGATGCACAAGCGCGGCATCCGCGTGCTGCCGGGTGGCGACTACGGTTTCGCGTTCACGCCGCACTGCCAGAACGCGCGCGACCTCGAGTTTTTCGTCAAGTACCTCGGCTTCACGCCGATGGAGGCGATCCGCTCGACCACGCTGTACGGCGGCCAGATCATGATGCGCGCGCACGAACTCGGCGTGGTCAAGGAGGGCTTCCTTGCCGACCTGATGCTCGTCGACGGCGACCCGCTGGCCAACCTCGCGATCCTGCGCGACCCCAAGCGCATCCTGGCGGTGATGAAGGACGGCGTCTTCGCCAAGGCGCCCGCCATCGCATCGCAGCGGGCCTGGGGGCGCGCAGCGTGATGACACCGGCCCAGCGCCTGGCCACGTGGATCGTGGTCGGGGCCCCGATCGCGGTGTTCTCGGTGTGGGCGCTGGTGGACAACCCGCGCCTGTACCTGGTGACGATGCTCAACAGCCTCACGCTGGCGTCGCTCTACTTCATCGTCGCCAGCGGCTTCACGCTTGTGTTCGGGCTGATGCGCAACGTCAACCTCGCGCACGGTTCGTTGTACTTGCTGGGCGGCTACGTGGGCTACATCGTGGCGCGTGAAACCGGGTGGTGGATCATTGCGCTGGCGGCAGGCTTTTGCGCTGCGGCCATCGCCGGCCTGCTGATCCAGGTGCTCATCCTGCGGCGCATGCAGGGGCAGGACCTGCGGCAGACGATGGTGACGATCGGCCTGTCCATCGTCATCGCCGACATCCTGCTCTGGATCTTCACCGGGCAGGTTTACCAGATGGAAGCGCCCGAGTGGCTGCAGGGCCCCATCCGCGGCATCCCGGTCATCAAGGCTTACTCGGCCTACCGCCTGAGCTTGCTGGGTTTCGGCATCGGCATCGGCATCTTCCTGTGGTGGCTGCTCAACCGCACGCGTGTGGGCGCGATGATCCGCGCCGGCGTCGACGACCGCGCGATGCTGGCCGCGGCCGGTGTCAACGTGAACTTGGTGTTTGCCGTCACCTTCATGCTGGGCGCGGGGCTGGCCGGCTTCGGCGGCGTGATCGGCGCTGTCGAGCTGAGCATGGTGCCGGGTGAAGACACGCGGCTGCTGCTGGCGTCACTGATCGTGGTCATCGTCGGCGGCATGGGCAGTGTGGTGGGCGCGGCCATCGGCGCGGTGATCCTGGGGCTGGCGGAGACCTACGGCCTGGCCTATGCGCCGACCTACAGCGTGGTGTTCACCTTCGTGATCCTGATCGTGGTGCTGGCGTTTCGGCCGCGCGGGATCATGGGGAAAGCGGCGTGAGCGCGCCGGGCCGCTCCCAAGCGCTCATCCCGGAGTGCGAAGCACGGAGGGCAGTCCAATGAGCGCGGCTCAGTGGCGCCGGGCGATGAGCGCCGGCGCGACCAGTGCGATCGGTGCTGCGTCGCAGCCGATGCCCCGACCGCCCGCCTCGGGCGCGAAGGTGGGGGTGTCAGCGCCGGCCCCTGCGGTCGATCCTTACGCGAACAGCGACGCGCCGCGTTGGCTGAAGTTCTTGTGGCGCAGCCTCTCGGCCCGGCATGTCTTCGTGTTGGCGTTCGTGCTGCTGCTGCCGTTCGTCGTGTCGCCGTTCATCACCTACCAGGTGGCATCGCAGTCGCTGATCTTCGGCTTGATCGCGCTGTCGCTGTCGTTCCTTGCGGGCTATGGCGGCATGGTGTCGCTGGCGCAGATGTCGGTGGCCGGCATGGCCGGCTATGCGGTGGCGGTGCTGGGCGCCAGCGGCACCGAGACCAGCCTGGGCTGGTCGTGGGGCATCGTCACGCCGTTGGCCGTGTTGATTGCGGTGCTGGCCAGCACGCTCATCGGCTGGTTGTCGGTGCGCACCGACGGCATCTACACCATCATGATCACGCTGGCCATCGGCGTGGCGTTTTACTACCTGGTGCTGCAGAACTACTCTGTGTTCAACGGCTTCCAGGGCTTTCAGAAGGTCTACCCGCCGCAGGTGTTCGGGCTCAACTGGCGCGCTCCGCCGCCGTTTTACTTCCTGTGCCTGTTCTGGGCGATGGCGGGGTACTTCTTCATCAAGTGGCTGGTGCGAACGCCGTTCGGCATGGCGCTGCAAGGCACGCGCGACAACGCCCGGCGCATGAATTCACTCGGCTTCAACGTCACGGCGCACCGCGTGGCGGCCTACGCCGTGTCGGGCCTGCTGGCCGGTGTGGGCGGCGTGCTGCTGGTTTGGTACAACGGGCTGATCACACCGGGCTCGGTGGGCACGAGCTGGCTCATCAACGTGCTGGTGATCGCGGTGCTGGGCGGCATGAAGCACCCGATCGGCGCCTTCCTCGGCGCGATCGTCTTCATCCTGTTGCAGACCTTTGCCATCGACATCATTGACCGTGAGCGGTTCAACCTCGTGATCGGTGGCGTGTTCCTCGCCATCGTGCTGTTTTCCCCCGACGGCTTGCTCGGACTGTGGGCGAAGCTTCGCTCCCGCTTCGGCCCGAACCAGGCCTTGATTTCAACCACCAGGAGATGAGCGTGAAAGTGACCAAACGAATCTGGATCCGTTCGATGTTGTGCGCCGCTGCTGCAGCGGCGGTGAGCGGCGCTGCCTTTGCGCAGGGCGCTCCGTTGAAGATCGGCCTGCTGGCCACGCTGGAAGGCCCGTTCGCGGCCGGCGGCGCCGACGGCATGCGCGGTGCCGAGCTGGCCCTGGCCCAGCGCGGCGGTGTGGTCGCGGGGCGCAAGATCGAGCTCATCAAGGCCAGCTCCGACGCCAAGCCCGACGTGGCCGTCAACGCCACGCGCAAGCTGGTCGAGCAGGACAAGGTCGAGATCATGGTCGGCCCGTTGTCGGGCGGCGAAGGCATTGCCGTCAAGGACTACTCCAAGACGCAGCCGCAAGTGACCTTCATCAACGGCGGCTCGGGCGCGCAGGCCACCACGCTGGTCAACCCCAGCCCCAACTTCTTCCGCTTCAACACCGAAGGTGCGCAGTGGATGGTGGGCCTGGGCAAGGCGGCTCTGGACAAGGGCTACAAGCGCACGATGATCATCGCCGAGGACTACGCCTTCCCGTACAGCCAGGTGCAGGGCTTCATGGCCGAGTACTGCCGCCTCGGCGGCAAGGTGCCGGTGAAGGCCTGGGTGCCGCTGGGTGGCAAGGACTACTCGTCGGTGATCGCCACCATTCCGAAGGACGTAGACGCGCTGCTCGTCGTGTTGGGCGGCGCCGACGCCGTCAACTTCCTGACGCAGTACGAGAACTCCGGCGGCGACAAGCCGATGATGGGCGGCAGCATCACCGTCAGCCAGGACGTGCTCAACTACAAGGGCAAGCGCCGCGACTCGCTGGTCGGCACCATTTCTGCCGGCCCGATTGCCGACAACTTCGACGGCCCCGAGTGGAAGGCGTTCGTCGCCGATTACCGCAAGGCCTACCCCGTGTCGGCCGGCGGCTTCCCCAGCCCCACCTTGTTCGCATTTGTCTACTACGTGAACATGAAGGCCGCGCTCGACGGCTTGGCCGCCGTCAATGGCGACCTGAGCGGCGGGCAGGCCAAGTACCGCGAAGCGCTGAGCAAGATGGTGCTGAAAACGCCCACTGGCGAAGTGCGGCTGGACAGCAACCGCCAGGCCATCGGCACCACCTTCGTCACCGAAGTGGTGAAGGACGCGCAGGGCAACCTGTCCACCAAGGTGGCGCGCAAGGTCGACAACGTCGATCAGACGCTGGGCATCAAGAAGGAAGACTTCCAGATGGGCACCCGCGACGTGCCGGCTTGCCCCTGAGCGGCTGGCCCCTGAGATCGACCGACCCGGGGTGCGGCAGCGTCGCTGCACCCCTTATTTAGAGGACTTCTGAGCCTGTGGCTTCGATCAGCAATCTCCCTTCGCGCCGGCCTGGCCCGGCGCGCGACGTGGCGTCGGCGGCTTCCAAGCCGCTGATGTCCAGCGACGCGCTGGTGCTTGAAGGCGTGACCCGCGCCTTCGGTGCCTTGCGCGCCGTGGACGATGTGTCGCTGACCGTGGCCGCAGGCCAGAAGTACGCCGTCCTCGGCTCCAACGGGGCCGGCAAGACGACGCTCTTCAACGCCATCACCGGGGACTTCCCGCCCACGGCCGGAAGGATCCTCTTCTTCGGCGAGGACATCACCGCGCTGCAGCCCTACGAGCGCATCCGCAAAGGGCTGCGGCGCACCTATCAGTCGTCGCTGCTGTTCAAGGAATTGAGCGTGCGCGACAACCTCTTTTTGGCCGTGCGCGGCGTGGGCAGCGGGCGCTTCAGCTTCTGGCGCGCCGGCATGCAGCACGCATCGCAAGTGGCCGCCGACGACATCCTGCACCGCGTCCGGCTCGACCACCTGAAGGACGACCTGGTCGGCAACCTGGCGCACGGCCAGCAGCGACAGCTCGAGATCGGCATGGCGCTGGCAGGCGCGCCGCGGCTGATTTTGTTCGACGAGCCTGCTGCGGGCCTGTCGCCCGCGGAGCGCCGCGAGCTGGTGGCGCTGCTGCGCGGTTTGCCGAAGCACATGAGCTTCGTGATCATCGAGCACGACCTCGACATTGCGCTGCGTGTGGTCGAGCGCCTCACCGTCATGCACAACGGCCGCGTGCTCAAGCATGGCACGCCCGATGAGATCGAGAACGATGCTCAGGTGCAGGCAATCTATATGGGGGGAAAGCATTGAACTCCGACACCTGCCTTCGCGACCGAGCGCCCGGCCGCCCGAAGCCGGGCGCGATCCCCTTGGGGGATCGACCGCGGTACTCCGCGGGCGAGGGGTCGTCATGTCTGCAAGTCCAGGCCATCTACATGGGCGGCAAACACTGATGGCCTGGTTTCAACGCTCCCCATCCGAAGGCAAGAAAGGCAACACGCCGCTGCTGGTCGTCGAAGGCCTCGATGTCTTCTACGGCCGCGCCCACGCGCTGCAGAGCGTGAGCTTGACGCTGGCCAGCGGCGTGCAAGGCATCGTCGGCCGCAACGGCATGGGCAAGACCACGCTGTGCAATGCCATCACCGGCCTGGTGCCGGCGCGCGGCAGCATCAAGCTGGGTGGCGAAGAAATCCTGGGTCTCAGCCCCAACACCATCACCAAGCGCGGGATCGCGTATGTGCCGCAGGGCCGGCGCGTGTGGCCCAGCCTCACGGTGGACGAAACGCTCAAACTCGTGGCCCGCAAGAAGCGTGACGTGGACCGGGTCTACACCATGTTTCCGCGGCTGGCCGAACGCAAGGGCAACGGCGGTGGGCAACTGTCGGGTGGCGAGCAGCAGATGCTGGCCATCGGCCGCGCGCTGCTGCTCGAGCCGCGCCTGTTGGTGATGGACGAGCCCACCGAGGGCCTGGCGCCGGTGATCGTCGAGCACGTTGCGTCGTCGTTGCGGACCTTGGTGGCAGAGGGCGAGATCGCGATTCTGCTGATCGAGCAGAACCTGGGTGTCGCGCTGGACGTGGCCGATCACGTCGGCGTGATGGTCAACGGCCGCATTGCCCACCAGATGCCGGCCTCGCAACTGGCCGCAGACCGCGAACTGCAAGAGCAGTTGCTCGGCGTTCGCAGTGGCGGCGATCACGACGAAGCGGCAGATGCAACGGCAACGCCGCCCGCGCCCGCGGACGATGCCGCGCCCGCGCAGGTCTACACCGTGATGCGCGCGCATGGCCAGGGGGCGCCGTCGGTCGATGACCTGGCACCGCGCGCCGTCCGCGGATTCAACCGCTGGAATGCCGGCGGCACCGCCGGCCCGGTCACCGACATTGCGCGTGAGCCCGTGGCGCCGCCCGCCGCACCGGTGAGCAACGCGACCACCGACGCCAGGGTGCTGGAGTTTCCAGTGGCGGCCACGAGCGGGCGGGCGGCCTATGTGGTCGGCACGTTCGACACCAAGGGCCGCGAGCTGTTCTTCATCCGCCAGTGCCTTGAAAAACTCGGCCTGCGGGTGGTGACGGTGGACCTCTCCACCAGCGGCAAAACGTCGACCGCCAGCGTGCACCCGCGCGAGGTGGCGCGCCACCACCCGCAAGGCGAATCGGCCGTGTTCAGCGGCGACCGTGGCAGCGCGGTGGCGGGTATGGCGCTGGCCTTCGAGGTCTTCGTGCGCACGCGGCGCGACCTCGGCGGCATCGTTTCGGCCGGTGGCTCGGGCGGCACGTCGCTCGCCACCACCGGCATGCGCGCGCTGCCGATCGGCTGCCCGAAAGTGATGGTCTCCACCATGGCCAGTGGCGATACGCGGCCTTACGTGGGCCCGAGCGACATCTGCATGATGTATTCGGTGACCGATGTGCAGGGCATCAACCGCATCAGCGAGAAGGTGCTGGCCAACGCCGCGCACGCGCTGGCCGGCATGATCGCGCATCCGCCGGTCGAGTCGTCCATTGCCAAGCCGGCCATCGGCCTGACCATGTTCGGCGTGACCACGCCGTGTGTGCAAGCCGTGGTCAAGCGCTTGGAGGACGAAGCCGACTGCCTGGTCTTTCACGCCACCGGCGTGGGCGGGCAGTCGATGGAAAAGCTCGCCGACTCGGGCCTGCTGGCCGGCGTGATCGATGCGTCCACCACCGAGGTGGCCGACGAGATCGGCGGCGGCGTGCTGTCGGCCGGCCCCACGCGCATGGACGTGTTTGCGCGCCGCGCCCTGCCTTACGTCGGGTCGTGCGGTGCGCTCGACATGGTCAACTTCGGCGCCTGGGAGTCGGTGCCCGAACGCTTCAGGGCGCGCAAGCTGTACCGCCACAACGCCACCGTGACGCTCATGCGCACCACGGTGGACGAGAACCGCGCCATCGGTGAATTCATCGCCGCCAAGCTCAACGCGATGCAGGGGCCGGTGCGCTTTCTCATCCCCGAGGGCGGCGTTTCCTCCATCGACCGGCCGGGCCAGCCCTTTCACGACCCCGAGGCCGACCGCGTGCTGTTTGCTGCGCTGGAGCAGAACTTCCGCACCGCAGGCGACCGGCGCTTGATCCGCCTGCCTCACCACATCAACGACGAAGCGTTTGCCGACGCCCTGGTGGCGGCGTGGCACGACGTGTCGCGCGCGCACGCCAGCGCCCGGCGCGCCTGACTTCATTCGGCTCTTCTCTTCAAACCCACCACCCACCACCATGCCCCGCATTTCACGTTCTACCCTGCTCGCACGCTTTAGAACCAAGATCGCCGCCGGCCAACCGCTGATCGGCGGCGGCGCCGGCACCGGCTTGTCGGCCAAGTGCGAAGAAGCCGGCGGCATCGACCTCATCGTCATCTACAACTCGGGCCGCTACCGCATGGCCGGGCGCGGCTCGCTGGCCGGCTTGCTGGCGTATGGCAACGCCAACGAGATCGTCTGCGAGATGGCGCACGAGGTGCTGCCGGTGGTGAAGCACACACCGGTGCTGGCGGGCGTGAACGGCACCGACCCATTCATGATCCAGGACGAGTTTTTGCAGCGCCTGATCACGCTCGGCTTCTCTGGCGTGCAGAACTTTCCCACCGTCGGCCTGATCGACGGCACCTTTCGAGCCAACCTCGAAGAGACCGGCATGGGCTACGGCCTTGAGGTCGAGATGATCGCGCGCGCCCACGCGCTCGACCTGCTGACCACGCCGTACGTCTTCAGCGAGGCCGACGCCCGCGAGATGACGAAGGCCGGCGCCGACATCGTGGTGTGCCACCTGGGCCTGACCACCGGCGGCGCCATCGGCGCCGAGACATCGCTCAAGCTCGCCGACTGCGTGGGGCCGATCAACGCCTGGGCCGCGGCAGCGCGTGCGGTCAACCCCGACGTGATCGTGCTGTGCCATGGCGGGCCGATCGCCACACCTGACGACGCCAGGTTCATCTTGCAGCAATGCCCTGGCTGCAACGGCTTCTACGGTGCCAGCTCGATGGAGCGGCTGCCCACCGAGGCGGCGCTGACCGAGACCACGCGGCGCTTCGTTCAGATCACGCGATAGATACGACAGAACAAGGAGACACCCCCATGTCCGGCGCAGATTTCGGCAGCTTCATTCTCGGCTTGATCGTCGTTGCGATCGTCGTGGCCATCATCGTTTGGCTGCTGCATTGGCTCTACCTGCGCAGCAGCAAGGAGCGCGCGTTCGTGCGCACCGGCCTGGGCGGGCAGAAGGTGGTGCTCGACGGCGGCGCGTTCGTGTTGCCGATCGTGCACGACGTGATCCCGGTCAACATGAACACGCTGCGGCTGGAGGTGATCCGCGGCCGCGACAAGGCGCTGATCACCAAGGACCGCATGCGCGTCGACGTGATCGCCGAGTTCTACGTGCGCGTGGCCGCCAACGGCGACGCCGTGGCCGCTGCCGCACAGACGCTGGGCCTGCGCACGATGGAGCCGGAGCAGTTGAAGGAATTGGTCGAAGGCAAGTTCGTCGATGCGCTGCGCACCGCCGCCGCCGAGATGACGATGGAAGAGCTGCATGAGAAGCGCGGCGCCTACGTGAGAAAAGTGCGCGAGACGGTGGCCGGCGACCTGACCAAGAACGGCCTGGAGCTGGAGGCCGCGTCGCTGACACAGCTCGACCAGACCGCGATGGAGTACTTCAACCCCAGCAACGCCTTCGACGCCGAGGGCCTGACGCGCCTGACCGAGCAGATCGAGCACCGCAAGAAGCAGCGCAACGACGTGGAGCAGGACACGTTGATCGCGATCCGCAACAAAAACCTCGAAGCGGAGAAGCTCTCGCTCGAGATCGACCGTGAAGGCGAGTACGCACGCCTGAGCCAGCAGCGCGAGGTCGAGATTGCGCGCGCCCGCCAGCGCGCCGATGTGAGCACCGAGCGCGCCCAGCGCGAGCAGGCGGCCGAAGGCGCGCAGATCACCGCCAAGCAGGCGATCGAGCACGCCCGCATTCGCTCGGAGCAGAGCATCGAGCAGGAGCGCATTGGCAAGGAGCGTGCGATTCAGGGGGCAGAGATCGAGCGCCGCCTGTCGCTGGAACTCGCCGAGCAGCAGCGCGCCATCGCCGTCGCGCGCGAAAGCAAGACGCAGAGCGAAGCACAGGCCGAGGCCGAGGTGGCCCGCGCGTTGGCGGTGTCGGCAGAAGAGCGGGTGTTCACCGCGCGAGAGGTCGAGATGGCCGAGCGCAAGAAGTCGATCGAGCTCATCGCTGCGGCGCTGTCGGCCGAGCGCGAGGCGCTGCGCCTCACGTCGGCCGCGCAGGCCGAGAAAGACGCGAGCGCCGACCGCGGGTTTGCCGTCCGCGCGCAGGCCGAGGCCGATGCCGACGCCGACAAGATCCGCAGCATGGCGATGCGCGTGCGTGCCGAGATCGAGGCTGAGGCGCTGCAGTTGATGAACCAGGCGCACAACATGCTGTCGCCCGAGGCACGCATGTCGGCGCTGCGGCTCAAGCTGGTCGAGAAGGCCGAAGGGATCATCCGCGAATCGGTGCGGCCGATGGAGCGTATCGAGGGCATCAAGATCTTGCACGTCGACGGGCTGGGCGGCAGCAACGGCGGGGGCGGCGGCGACGGCGGCAACGGCGGCACGTTCTCCGACGGCGTCGTCAACTCCGCGCTGCGCTTCCGCGCGCAGGCGCCGCTGGTGGACCAGTTGCTGCGCGAGATCGGCATCGAGGGCGGTGACATCCAGCGCCTGGTCGGCGGAGTGAGTGGTGCACAGGCGGCGTTGCCGCCAGCCAGCGCCACACCGTCGCCCAAAGAGTGATGAAGGCCTGAGCCGTGATCAAGGTCTACGTCTCCAGCGTCATCGACGTTAGCGCCGACAACCTCTGGCAACGCATCCGCGACTTCAACGGGATGCCGCAGTGGCACCCTTCGATCGCCGACAGCCGCATCGAGAACAACGAGCCGAGCGACCGCGTCGGCTGCATCCGCCACTTTCACACCCGCGACGGCGGCATGATCCGCGAGCGGCTGCTGGGCTTGTCTGACTACGACTTCACCTGCACGTACGAGATCCTCGAAAGCCCGATGGGTGTCGAGAACTACGTCGCCACGCTCAAGCTCACGCCCATCACCGACGGCAACCGCAGCTTCGCCGAATGGAGCGCCGAGTTCGACTGCGCTGAAGGGCGCGAGCGGGAGCTGACCGAGACGATCGGCCAAGGCGTCTTTCAAGTCGGCCTCAACGCACTCAAACAACGGTCCACGCGTTGAGGCTGGTTTGTTGGGGCTGCAAAGTTCCCCACGCCGACCACCGGACCACCACCAGGAGATGACCTCATGAATCGAGTGACTGGAACACTTGCCGCCGCTGTGATTGCGTTTTGCGCTGCCAATGCCTGGGCCGCCGACGCGATGAAGCTGCCGCCGTTGAAGAAGCAACCCACCGTGCAAAAGGTGATCGACGAGCACCTCGACGCATTGAACAAGTGCGACTGGAACCGCCTGATGGCGCAGTACCCGGACGATGTGGAGATCCACCTGCCGGATGGCGTGGTCGTCAAGGGCCGCGCGAAGGTGGGCGACCTGTTTGCCGGCTTTTGCAAAGCCAGGCCCGACGGTTTGAAGGGCCTGAAGTTCACCACCGAGAGCTCGTTCAAGGTCGGCAACACGCTCAACGTGATGTGGCGTGCCGAGGCCGACTTTCTGGCCGAGCCGTACAAGGGCTCCGACGCCTACGTCACCCGAGACGGCTTGATGGCCGCCCAGGTCACCACCTTCGACGGCTCCAAGCTCAAGTTCAAGAAGTAGCCGCCCGGTGCTTCAAAAAGTCGTTCGCTCCACCGTCATCGACGCGCCGATCGAGCGCGTCTGGGCGGTGCTGCGCGACTTCAACAGCCACGACCAGTGGCACGACGTGGTGGACACGAGCCGCATCGAAGCCAACGAGCGCAGCGACCAGGTGGGCTGCGTGCGCAGCTTCACGCTGAAGGACGGCAACCGCATCCGCGAGCAACTGCTGACGCTCGACGACACCGCGCACAAGAGCACCTATTGCATCGTCGAGGCGACCGTGCCGCTGCAACGCTATGTGGCGACGGTGACGCTCAAGCCCGTGACCGACGGCAACCGCACCTTCTGGCACTGGGAATCGACCTTCGCCACACCCGCCGGCATGGAGCGGGAGCTGCGCGACATGGTGGCGCAGGGCGTCTACGAAGCCGGTTTCGAGAACCTGCGGCGACACCTGCGCAGCGGTGGCGACTTGCAACCGCGTGGCAGCGCGCGCACTGCGCCCGGCAGCGCAGCGATGCCGCTGGCGCTGCCCCTGCCCAGCCGTCGCATCCGGGTTGCCCGCTACGGCGCGGCCGACGTGCTGCAAGCCGAGGACGGTGAAGCCGCGGCACCGAAGGCTGGCGAGGTGCGCATCCGCCAGCGCGCTATTGGCGTCAATTACATCGACGTGTACCTGCGCCGGGGCTGGATCCCCTCGATGCTGGCGGCCGGCGGCACGCCCGGCATGGAGGCTGCGGGCACGGTGATCGACCTCGGCGAGGGCGTCAGCGGCCTGCGGCCCGGCGACCGTGTGGCCTACCTCGGCCCCGTGCCCGGCGCATACAGCAGCGTGCGCAGCGTGCCGGCCGAATGGGTGGCCCGCCTGCCGGCAGCGGTCGAAGACGACGTGGCCGCCGCCACCTTGCTCAAAGGCATCACCGCCGACTACCTGCTGCGCGATGTCGGCCGCGTGCGCCCCGGCGCGCGCTGGCTGGTGCATGCGGCAGCCGGTGGCGTCGGGCTGCTGTTGTGCGCGTGGGCGCGCAAGCTGGGCGCGCGCGTGGTGGGCACGGTGTCGTCTGATGAGAAGGCGCGCATTGCACGTGAGCACGGTTGCGAGCATGTGGTCGTGACGCGCGAGCACCGCTTTGCCGACGACGTGCAGCGCCACTTCAATGGCGGTGCCGACGTGATCGTTGATGGCCTGGGCGAGGCCGCGCGCGAAGAGAACTTCAACGCGCTCGCGCCGTGCGGGCACTGGATCAGCCTGGGCAACGCCACCGGAGCGTTGCAGCCCATCTCGCCGGGCTGGCTGCTGCAAAAGTCCGCCACGCTCTCGAGCCCGGTGGCGTTTGCGTACACGGCCACGCACGGCGCGTTGACCGAGCGCGCGCAACGCGTGTGGGACGCCTTGGCCGACGGCACGCTCAAGCGCCCGATGATCGAGCGCTACTCGCTCGATGCGGCATCGCAGGCGCATGCGCGGCTGGAGTCGCGCGCGACGATGGGTTCGGTGGTGCTGGTGGCGTGATGCGCTCGGGGCGGGGTGCTGGCATCATGCGCCACGCCCACACCCTGCCGAGCCACCGTGAACCCCACTGAAACCGACTACCTCGTCATCGGCACCGGCACCGCCGGCCTGGCGTTTGCAGACACGCTGATCGACGAAGACCCGCAGGCGCACGTCACGCTGGTCGACCGGCACGGCAAACCCGGCGGGCACTGGAACGACGCGTACCCGTTCGTCACGCTGCACCAGCCGTCGGCGTTCTACGGTGTCAATTCAATGGAGCTGGGCAGCCGGCGCAAGGACAGCATCGGCCTCAACCAGGGGCTGTACGAACTGGCTTCGGGGGCCGAGGTCTGCGGCTACTTCGACCGCGTGATGAACCACAAGCTGCTGCCCAGCGGCCGCGTGGCGTACCACCCGATGTGCAACTACCTGGGCGAGGGGCGGTTCGAATCGCTGTTGTCGGGGCAGGTCACGCAGGTGGCGGTGCGCAAGAAAGTGGTGGATGCGAGCTACCTGAGCCCGTCGGTGCCGTCCACGCACACGCAGCGGTTTGCTGTGGCGCCGGGTGTGCAGGTGGTGCCGCCCAATGCGCTGCCGCAGTTGTGGCACGGTCGCCGGCCGGCGTTCGCCACCGGCGATGGCGCGACTGATGCAGCCGAGGCGGGCAACACGACCCGAGTGCCGCGCCGCTTCGTCATCGTCGGCGCCGGCAAGACGGCGATGGACGCGGTGGTGTGGCTGCTGGGCGCCGGCGCCGAGCCGGACGCGATCCAGTGAGTCGTGCCACGCGACTCGTGGCTCATCAACCGTATTACCACCCAGCCAGCGCCGGAGTTCTTCAACGAGGCCATCGGCGGCCAGGCCGACCAGATGCAGGCCTTTGCGCAGGCCACCTCCACCAAAGACCTGTTCCTGCGCTTGGAGGCCTGCGGCGCCGTGCTGCGCATCCACCGCGACCGCTGGCCCACGATGTTCCACCTGGCCACCATCGCGCCCGGCGAGGTGGAGGTGCTGCGTCGCATCCACAACGTCGTTCGCCTGGGCCGACTGCAGCGCATCGCCCCCGACCACATGGTGCTCGACCAAGGCCAAGTGCCGGTCGCGGCCGACACGCTGTTCGTGGACTGCACCGCGTCGGCGGTCGAGCCGCGGCCGCTGCAGCCGATCTTCCAGGGTGACAAGCTGGTGCTGCAGATCTGCCGCTTGCCGCAGCCCGCGTTCAGCGCCGCGCTGGCGGCCTACGTCGAGGTGCACTACGAAGGCGATGCCGACAAGAACCGCTTGTGCGGCACCGTGCCCTTCCCGCACACGCTCGACGACTACCCGCGTGCGATGCTCGCTCACCTGCGCAACCAGTACCACTGGGGCCAGGACAAGGAACTGCGCCAGTGGATTCGCGCGAGCCGGCTCGACGGCTTCGGCAAGCTGATGAGCGGCATCGACCCGCAGGACGCACCCAAGCAGGCCATCATGGCCCGGCTGAAGGAACACGCCCCGGCCGCCGTGGCCAACCTGTTGAAGTTGACGGGCGCACGAGCGGCCTCGGTCGAGTCGCGCAAGGAGTAGGTCGCCATGCAAGTTCGTATCCTTTATGCCAGCCGCGCGGTCGGCCCGCAGACCACCACCGTGACCTCTGCGATCCTGGCCACCGCGCAGGCCTTCAACCGCCAGCACGGCATCAGCGGCGTGCTGTGCCAGGGCCAGGGCCTGTACCTGCAGGTGCTCGAAGGCGAACGCAGTGCGGTGCATGCGCTGTACGCGCGCATCGTCGCCGACAGGCGCCACAAGGACGTAGAAATGCTGCAGCTCGAAGAGATCACCGAGCGCTGCTACCCCGAGTGGAGCATGGCGCTGGTGGACCTGTCCGAGGAGGACGCGATGGTGCAGATGAAGCACCCCGAGTTCGACCCCTACTCCGCGCCCGGCGTGCTGGTGATGGCGCTGGTGGAGGAATGGGTGGCCGCGGGCCGGCGCATCGAGTTGCCGGCAACCTAGAGGCCTCACAGAAAAAGCCTCGGCGCTCAAGCTCTTTGAGCAGCGATCAGCCTTCCTCGAACCCCACGCCTCACGTTGTCCCGTTGTTCGGGGCACCGAGTATTTGCTTGGTCAGTGAGGACCGCACTTCCACCGAAGCAGTATTCGGAAGTCTTTGAGGTAGACAGATGAGCAGAATTCTTGTGAGGAATGGGTTTGTCGCAGCGGGCGCCATGAACATCGTTGGTGTTCTGGTGTTTTCGCGCCTGTTCAGCAATGCTGCAATCAACGAGGCTGACCCGGTCGTCATGTCGAACTTCGGCCTTCTGATGATTGCAGTGTGGGGTTTGGCTTACTTGGGCGCTGCATCGATTGGTGTCGGCGTCAAATGGCTCGCCGGAGCGTTTGCGATAGAAAAGCTCGTCTACGTCTTGGTTTGGCTGCTATGGCTTTCTGAGAACAGTCTCGCCAATCTTTACGCCAAGGACTTGTTCGCTGGCATCTTTTACAGCATCTACGGCCCGAATGACTTCGTGTTCATGTTGTTCTTCACCTGGGTGTTCTTGACGCAGCCCCGTGCTTGACGCGAGCCCGTGGCATGGCAGCGTGAAGTTCGGCTCCGCTCAAACGCTCGGAGAGCGTCGTTGGATCAGCCCACCCGCCCAAGCGAGCGCCCGAACAGGCTGAACAACCGCTCCCAATGCCGCTCCGCCGCGGCCCGGTGGTACGCACCAGCGCGCAACGGGAACACGAAGCCGTGTTCGGTGCCCGGGTACCACTCGATGCGGTGCGGCGTGCCGGCCGCCTGCAGCGCGGCTTGCAGCTTGGCGATGTCGGTGGGCGGCGCCCACTTGTCGGTCTCGGCGCACGCGAAGTAGCTTTCGCAGCGGATCAGCGGCGGCATGCGGTGCGGTGAGTCGGGCTGCTCGGTCGCCATGTTGGCGCCGTGGATCGAGGCGATGCAGCGCAGCCGGTCTGCGAAATCGGCCGCCGCCCACATCACGAACGGGCCGCTCATGCAGTAGCCCACTGCGCCGATGCGGCTCGCGTCGGCGGCGGGGTGGGCATCGACGAAGGCGAGCATCGCGCGCGTGTCCACCTCGGTCGTGGCGCGATTCAGCGAGGCCATGTGCTCGAACATCACCGCCATCGCCGGCTCGGTGCGCTCTTGCAGCCAGAAGTCACGCGTGCGCCGGTGGTACAGGTTGGGCAGCACGACGAGATAGCCGACCGACGCCAGCCGCCGGGCCATGTCGTGCAGCTCCTCGCGCTTGCCCGGCGCGTCCATGTAGAACAGCACCACCGGGTGCGGGCCGCCTTCCTCGGGGTGGACGATGAAGCTGTTCATCGCGCCGTCGGCGGTGGGAATGTCGAGGTGGTGTTCGATCATGGCGGGCCCTTTCTGGGGCCGAGCTTACCGCCCGCCGCGGCCGGTGGCGGGGCGGGCTTTCAGCCGGCCAGAGCGGTCGCAGGACGGGTCGCCTCGGATCGCTCGGCAGCCGCTGCGGGCTCCGCGGCCACTTGCCGCGACGCCTCCAGGATGCCCGCCAGCATCACCGGTAGCTCGAACACCGCGCGGTTGTCCAGCCGCGCTGTGGCGGCGCGAAAGTCGTTGAGCCGCGTGGTCATCTCGGCCACTGCCTTTGCGATTTGTCGAAACGACGGAAGCACCAGCCCGACGCCGTTGTCGAGCACCCACTGCGCGTTGTAGCGCTCTTGCGGCAGCGTCAGCGCGTTGCGCACCACGATCACCGGCAGGCGCTGCTGCACCGCCTCGCTCAGGCTGCCCGGGCCGGGCTTGCCGATGAAGAAGTCGCACAGCTGCATGTGCTGCGCCAGCTCGGTGCAAAACCCCAGCACCACGCGCGGGGCCGACGCGGGCAGGGCGCGCAGGCGCTTTGCCAAGCGCTCGTTGTGCCCGCACACCAGCACGAGCGGCACGTCGTCCAGCTCACGTGCGATTTGCTCCATCACCGCAGCGCCGTGGCCGCCGAACATCACCAAGCCGGTCGGGCGATCGGAGTCCAGCCCCAGGCGGCGGCGCTGCTCGGCGCGGTCGGCCGGCGGCGGGCGGTAAAAGTCGGGGCGGATGAGCATGCCCGAGCTGGCATGCACCCGGTCGGCCGGGTGGCCCTGGGCCAGCGCTTGCTCGACCGCGCGGGCGCTGCCGCAGATGAAGTGCTGGGGTTGATGCGGGTGATGGGCGGGCTCGATCCACGGCTCGATCCAGAAGTGCGGCGGGTGGTCGGCCAGGTCGGTCAGTACCGTCGCGTAAGGCACGCCGGGCAGCGCGGAGGCGAGCGCCTCGCACATCGCGCGGTTGAAGTTGGGCACGAGCGAGACGACCATGTCGGGCTCGGTGCGCAGCCAGTGCTGTTGCAGGCGACGCACCAGCGTCGGGTGGCCCAGGCGGATCATCGCCTGCAGCACCTTCAGCTCCTGCGCCAGGCCGAGCGTCCAGCCGGTGGCCAGGCGCTTGTTGTAGTAGTCCTCCGGGCGCAGGCCGGTGAAGCGGTGGAAGGCGTCGCGCGGGTCGAGCACCTCGAACAGGTTCACCAGCCGCACCTGCCAGGGCATGCCGGCGTCGCGGATGGCGCCTTGCAGCGCCACGGCCGAAGCCCGGTGGCCGCCACCGGCGTTGAAGTAGACGAGGTCGATCGTCGTCATGCTGCGGTCACGCCGGTGTCACGCATGCGTGCTCCGGGCCAGGGCCGGCTCAGGCGCCAGACTGTCCGGCGCCGGTTCGGCCTCGGGCGTGGCGCGCGCGCGTCTGCGACCTGCCAGCACAGGGCGCGCCGAGGCGCTGCGGTCGATGATCTCCAGCCGGCCGTCGTGGTGCTCGACGAGTGCCGTCAGGCTCTCGACCCAGTCGCCGTCGTTGCAATAAAGAATGCCGTCGATGTCGCGCATCTCGGCGTGGTGGATGTGGCCGCACACCACACCCTGCACGCCGCGCTTGCGTGCCTCGCGGGCGACGGCTTCTTCAAAGTCGCCCACGTAGCTGACGGCGCGCTTGACCTTGAGCTTGAGGTAGCGCGACAGGCTCCAGTACGGCAGCCCCATGCGGGCCCGCGCCCGGTTGTACCAGCGGTTCACCTTGAGCGTGAACTCGTAGGCTGCATCGCCCACATGGGCCAACCACTTGGCGCACTGGATCACGCCGTCGAACAGGTCGCCGTGCATCACCCACAGGCGCCGGCCGTCGGCGCAGGTGTGGATGCAGTCTTCGACCACGTCCACGCCGCCGAAGTTGTGCTCCGCATAGCGGCGCGCAAACTCGTCGTGGTTGCCGGGGATGAAGACCACGCGCGTGCCCTTGCGCGCCAGGCGAAGAATTTTCTGCACCACGTCGTTGTGCGCCTGCGGCCAGTACCACGTGCGGCGCAATTGCCAGCCGTCGATGATGTCGCCCACCAGGTACAGCGTCTCGCACTCCATGCCACGCAGGAAGTCGAGCAGCGCGTGTGCCTGGCAACCGGGCGTGCCCAGGTGCAGGTCGGAAATCCAGACCGTGCGCAGCCTCAACGTTGGAGGCTTGTGCGTGTCCATGCAGGCATCGGTGGTGTGCATGAGCGCAGATGTTCAGGGCTGCGCGTGACACTGCTGTGAAGGGCGGTCACTCGGCTGACATTGCCCCACCGGCCGGCTGCGTGGTTCGGAAGGCAGAATTCGAACCGTGAGCCTTCGTGTGAATCGCCGAATGACGGCCCCATGACCACAACCCGCATCGCCGTGGCCGGCGCCGGCTACATCGGGCTGGCCCACATGGGCGTGGCGCGGAGCAGCCCGACCTGCACGCTCAGCGCCGTCGTCGACCCGTCGCCCAGTGCACGGGCCCCTGCCGAGCAGGCCGGCGTGCCGCTCTACGCATCGCTGGCCGAGCTGTTGGCGAAGGACCGGCCCGACGGTGTGGTGCTGGCCACGCCGAACGTGTTGCACGTGCCGCAGGCGCTGGAGTGCATCGCGGCCGGCTTGGCCGTGTTGTTGGAGAAGCCGATCGCACCGACCGTGGCCGAAGCCGAGCAATTGCTCTGTGCCGCCGACGCAGCCAACGCGAGAGTGCTGATCGGCCACCACCGCGCGCACAGCCCGATCATGGCCAAAGCGTGCGAGGTGGTCGCCTCGGGCCGGCTCGGGCGGCTGGTGGCGGTGATGGGCAGCGCCACCTTCTTCAAGCCGCACGAGTACTTTGCCGACGCGCCGTGGCGCAGCCAGCCCGGCGGCGGGCCGATCCTGATCAACCTGATCCATGAGGTGCACAACCTGCGCATGCTGTGCGGCGAGATCGTCGCGGTGCAGGCCTTTGCGTCGAACGCCACGCGCGGCGCGGCGGTGGAAGACACGGTGGCGATCAACCTGCGTTTTGCCAGCGGCGTGCTCGGCAGCTTCATGCTCAGCGACACTGCCGCCTGCGCGCGCAGTTGGGAGCAGACCTCGCAGGAGAACCCCGCCTACCCGAGCTACGCAGACGAAGACTGCTACGTCGTTGCCGGCACGCACGGCAGCCTGTCGGTGCCGACGATGCGGCTGAAGACTTACGCGCGGCCCGGGGACCGCTCGTGGTGGAAGCCGTTCGAGTGCAGCGTGGTGGGCCTGCAGCGTGCCGACCCGCTGACGCTTCAGATGGAACACTTCGGCGCGGTCGTGCGCGGCGAAGCTGCGCCGCGCGTGAGCGTGCGCGACGGGCTGGCGAACCTGAGGGTCACCGAGGCGATCGTCCAAGCAGCCCGATCGGGCGCGACAATCGAGCTTTCGTCGCATTCTTCGTCCTGACTTCTGAAAGGAACCCCATGAAGGTCCTCATGCTGCACGGCATCAACCACAACATGTTCGGCAAGCGCGACCCCAAGCAGTACGGCACCATCACGCTGGCGCAGATCGACGCGCAGCTGCAAGCGCTCGGCAAGGAGCTCGGCGCCGCGGTCGAGAGCTTCCAGACCAACGACGAAGGCAAGATGTGCGAGCGAATCCACCAGGCCCACACCGAAGGCCAGGACGCCGTGCTCATCAACGCCGGCGCGTGGACGCACTACAGCTACGGCATCCGCGACGCGCTCGCCATCCTCAGCTGCCCGGTGGTGGAGTTGCACATGAGCAACATCCACGCGCGCGAGGAGTTCCGCCACAAGTCGGTGTTCGCCGAGATCATCAAGGGCCAGATCAGCGGCTTCGGTGTCGACAGCTACCTGTTGGGCCTGCGAGCCGCGGTCTCGGCAGTGAAATCAGCAAAGGCCTGAGCTTGCACTCAGAGACTGCTCTCATGAAGATCACCGGCACCACGGCGCTCATTGCACACATCGGCTTCCCCACCCATGCCTTCAAGGCGCCGATGATCTACAACCCCTGGTTCGAAAAGGCCGGCGTCGACGCCGTCGTCGTGCCCATGAGCTGCGAGCCGGCGCACTACCCGGCCTTCCTGCGCGCGGTGTTCCTGCTCGCCAACAGCCGCGGCGCGCTGGTGACGATGCCGCACAAGGTCAGCACCGTGGCGCTGCTCGACGAGGCCTCGCCGACGGTCAGAATCGCCGGCGCCTGCAACGCCGTGCGCCGCAGCGCCGACGGCAAGTTGCAAGGCGACATGTTCGACGGCGAAGGCTTCGTGCGCGGCCTGCTGCGCAAGGGCTGCGTGCTTTCCGGCGTGCGCGTGCTGGTGGTCGGCTGCGGCGGCGTCGGCTCGGCGATTGCAGCGTCGCTGGCCCAGGCTGGCATCGGCTCGATCACGCTGTTTGACGCGCGGCCCGAGTCGGCCGACGAACTCGGCGCGCGGCTCAAGGCGCACTACCCGGCGCTGGTGGTGACCACCGGCAGCAACGACCCGGCCGGCCACGACGTGGTCGTCAACGGCACGCCGCTGGGCATGAACGAAGGCGACCCGATGCCGATGGACGTGTCGCGCATCGCGCCCGAGGCCTTCGTCGGCGAGGTGGTGATGAAGAGCGAGATGACCGCCTTCCTGAAGGCCGCGCAGGCGCGCGGTTGCCGCTTCCAGATCGGCTCGGACATGCTGTTCGAGCAGATCCCGGCGTACCTGGAGTTCTTCGGCTTCCCGAGCACCACGCCGGAGGAGTTGCGGGCGGTGGCGCGGTTGAGTTACTGAGGGCAGTTCGCCTCAAACCAAGCCGCTCGCCTCGCAGGTCGCCACGTGACCGGCGACAACCGCCGGCCGAACCATCGAACGCGGCAGGTGCAGCGTCAGCCCCGTCTTCGCGTGAATGCCAGTGTGGTGTGACCTTCGGCAGCTCGATGCCGCCGTTGCGCAACACGGCTGTGCGCTAGTCGGGGCGCGGCCTCACGGGCCCGGCCTGCGCCGAAGAAGCGCCTCGAAGATCGGGCTTCGCCTCGGCTTGGATGGGCTCTTGGGGGCGGTCGAAGCCGAGCGTTCAACGTTTACCCAAAGGAAATCCATGTTCAAGAAGATTGCACCGATTTGCTCGTACGTCGTCGCCGCGGTCGGCATGGCCGGGGCGTCCGTCGCCCAGGCCCAGGCGACTCCCGCAGCCGACGGCCAGTGGCGCGGCGGCGGTGGGCTGTCGGTTTCGGCCACGTCCGGCAACACGACGGCTTCGAGCGTCATCCTCAACGGCGAAGGCTATCGCGCCACGGCGGCCGACAAGCTGACGCTGGGCGGCCTTGTGAACTATGGCAAGGCCAACGGCCTGGCCACGTCGCAGCGTTGGCTCGGCTACGGTCAGTACGACTGGAACCTGGCGCCCAAGTGGGTGGCCTTCGGCCGCCTGGCGCTCGAAGGTGATGGCCTGACCGATCTGGACCTGCGCTCGTTGCTTGCCGGCGGCGTGGGCTACAAGGTGATCGAAGCCACCGACATGACGTTCACGCTCTACGGCGGCGTGGCGTACTCGATCGACCGCTACGGCAGCCCGACGCTGATCGCAGGCAGCCTCGACAACACGCACAGCCGCATCAGCCTGTACGCCGCTGAAGAGTCGACGCACAAGCTCAGCAGCACCGTCAACTTCCGCCAGCGCCTGGAGTTGTACCCCGGCTTGAGCGGCGACAAAGCCTTCCTCGCGCGGTTCAGTGCCGGCCTGGCGGTGGCGATGAGCAGCACGATGAACCTCAACGTCGGCCTGACGCACAACTTCAACAGCAAGCCGCCCGCGGGCCTGAAGAAGGGCGACACGGTGCTGTTCACCGGCGTGAGCGTGACGTTCGGTCCGAAGTGAGGTGAGTTAAAGGGGCGGGGGCGCCGCCGGCCGGGTAGCGCACCTGTCCCGGCGGTGCCCCGCGTCGGGCGCAAGCGGCCCCGCAAGTGCCGCCGAGGTCACAGACCACCCGCCACCGGCACCGCGGTGCCCGCCTCAAGCGATGCCGTTGCCCACGTGCTGCGCAAAGCCGGCCCGCGGCGCCAGCCGCTCGAACCAGGTCTGAACCGCAGGCAGCACCGGCCGCGGCATCGGCGTCATCAACCAGCGGTGGGTGGACACGCCGAGCACGATGTCGGCGAGCGTGAAAGCATCGCCCGCCACATGCGCGCCCGTGTGCGCGAGTTGCGCGTCGAGCATCTGCATCAGCCGGTTCCACTCGGCCACGCTGTGCGCCAGCGCCGCAGCGTCGACATGCGCCGCGCTCTGGCGCACCAGCGCCATGAAGGCGTAGCGCCACGCGCTGTTCAGCTCGGTCGCCTGCCAGTCCATCCACTGCTCTACGCGCGCACGCTCACGCAGCGTGGTGGGAAGCAGGTCGGTGCGCCCTTGACGGCCCGCGAGGTAGCGGCAAATAGTGTTCGACTCCCACAGCACGAGGCTACCGTCGATCAATACTGGCACCATGCCGTTCGGGTTGAGCGCCAGGAACTCCGGCGTCTGCGTCGGGCGGAAGCCTGAGCCCCACTGCTCGTGCTCGACCTCCAACGCGAGTTCGGCGCACAGCCACAGCACCTTGCGGACGTTGATCGAGGGTGACTTGCCGAGGAGTTTGAGCATTCGACGCAGGGTTCAGGTCGGCGGCGACGAAGGCGCGATCAGCCCTCACGGTCCAGGCGCGCAACCATGCGATTGACGGCATCTGACAACGCAGGTAAATCCTGCTCGACGACCAGCCAGACGGCCGCGAGGTCAATGCCCAGGTAGCCGTTCACGATCACATTCCGGAAGCCGGCAAGTTCGCGCCATGGGATCTGCGGCTCGGTGCCTTTGATCTCGCTCGACAAGCGCTGGCTCGACTCGGTCAGGGTCTGCAGATTGCGGACCACGCCGTCTTGCACCAATCGGGACGCGTCGAAGCGGGAACGCTCGGCGTTGGTGTATTCGTGGATTCGGTTCAAGCACTCGCGCATGTGCGCCAGCAGAACTCGATCCCCGTGGGGCACAGGATTCACAGCGGTACGGCCCCTGCCATCACCTGCTCGCGCAGCGCGGGGTGCAGCGCCGCTTCAGTGACCACGTCCACCCGGCGGCCGAGCAAATCCTGGGCGTCCAGCAACAGGCCACCCAAGGCGAGTGCGCTGGTCCCTGGCGCAAGTGTCACGAGCAGATCGACGTCGCTGCTGTCGTTGGGGTCGCCGCGCGCCATCGAGCCGAAGACGCGTACACCCGTGACGCCGCGCTTGCGCGCGAGTTGCAGCAGCGCGTCGCGGTGAGTTTCGATCAGCGGGTGCATGCGTGGCAGTTTAGCCCCGGGAGCTTTTCCCGAGCCTGAGGGGCTGGCCGTGCGCCTGCACCGCATTACCCACCAGCGCGCTTTGCCGGGTGCCCCGCCTGCGCCAGAAACTCCACCACCCGCTCAACGTGATCCCCCTGCACCTCGATCACCCCATCCTTCACCGTCCCGCCCGCGCCACACGCTGTTCGCAGCCGCTTGGCGCACGCCGCCAGCGCCGCGTCGTCCAGCGCCAACCCGCGCACCAGCGTCACTGCCGTGCCACCGCGCCCCTTGGTTTCGCGGCTGACGCGCACGATGCCGTCGCCGGCAGCGGGCGCGCTGGCTTGCACCTTGCACGCGCAAGCGGCAATCGGTTGCCGGCAAGTGGGGCACATGCGGCCGCTGTCGGTGGAGTAGACGAGGCCGCTGTTCGATGGGTTGCGCATAGGGTCTCTCGGTGTCCTTGGTCGGTTTCGAAAGGTCGTGCGAGCGGTCATGAAACCCGACCCGCATTTCACACCAGCGGCGCCAACAGCCCCGCCAGGTCTTCAGCGCTGAACTTGGTCGCCACCTCTGCATCCACGCCCAGCACACCCTCGGCCAGCGCCGCCTTGCGCGCTTGCAGCGCGAGCATGCGTTCTTCGATGCTGCCTTCGGCGACGAGCTTGTAGACGAACACCGGCTGGTCCTGCCCAATGCGGTGGGCGCGTGCGGTGGCTTGTTGTTCGACGGCGGGGTTCCACCACGGGTCGAGGTGGATCACGGTGTCGGCGGCGGTCAGGTTCAGGCCCACGCCGCCGGCTTTCAGGCTCACCAGCATGATGGGGATGGTCTTGCTCTGGAACTGGCGGACGACCGCGCCGCGGCTGCGCACGGGGGTGTCGCCGGTGAGGGTGAGGTGGGGCAGGTCGAGTGCGGCGAGTTCGGCTTCGACCAGCGTCAGCATCTCGGTGAACTGGCTGAAGACGAGCATGCGCCGGCCTTCGCGCACCAGCTCGGGCAGCATGTCGCGCAGCCACTCCATCTTGGCGCGCTCCATCGTCGGTGCCATCTTGGTGCCCTTGACGAGGTACGGGTCGCAGCACACTTGCCGCAACTTCAGCAGCGCATCGAGGATGGCAATCTGCGCGCCGGCAAAACTCTGGCGCTTCAGCACGCGGCGCACCTGCTCGTCGGCGGCCACGCGCACGCTCTCGTACAGCGCGCGTTGCTGGCCTTGCAGTTGCACGCGGCGGATCACCTCAGTCAGCGGTTGCAGTTCGGTGGCCACGTCCGCCTTGCGGCGGCGCAGAATGAAAGGGCGCACGCGCTGCGCCAGCAGCTCGGCGCGCAGCGTCTCGCCGTTGGTTTCGATCGGCTTGCGCCACACGCGGATGAAGCTGCGCGAGTCGCCCAGAAAGCCGGGCATCAAGAAGTCGAAGTGGGCCCACAGCTCGCCCAGGTGGTTCTCAATCGGTGTGCCGGTCACGCACAGGCGGTGCTCGGCCTGCAAGCGGCGCAGCGCGCTGGCGGCGCGGCTGCCGGCGTTCTTGACCATCTGCGCTTCGTCCAGCACCAGCAGTTGCCAGCGTTGCGCTTGCAGCGCACGCAGGTCGCGCCACAGCAGCGGGTAGGTGGTGAAGACCACGTCGTGTTCCGCGGTGCGCGCAAATTCGCGTGCGCGCTCAGTGCCTTGCAGCGTGAGCACGCGCAGCGTCGGCGCAAACCGCGCAGCCTCGGCCTGCCAGTTGGCGATGAGCGAGGTGGGCAGCACCACCAGCGCCGGCTGCTGCAACCGGCCGGCGTGCTTTTCGATCAGCAGGTGGGCCAGCACCTGCGCGGTCTTGCCCAGGCCCATGTCGTCGGCCAGGATGCCGGCCAGGCGCTGCGCGCGCAGGTATTGCAGCCAGGCCACGCCTTGCAACTGGTAAGGGCGCAAGGTGAGTTGCAGGCCGACGGTGGTGAGCAGCGCCGCTGTGATCGGCGGCGGCGTGCCGGCCGCGCGCAGGCGCTGCGCCAGCGACGCGAGGCCGGCCTCGCCCTGCAGTTGCCACGCGCCATGCGTGCCGGCGCGTTGGGCTTGCGTATCGTTGAGTCCCAGCCGCAATGCTTCGATGCGATGCGTCTCCCACGTCGACAACAACAGCGGCCCATCCTTGCGGCGCGGGTCGGTCAGCAGGTCGACCATCGCGCCGACGATCGCCTTCAGCGGCGCGGCCGGCGCGTCGATGCGCCGGCCGCCGGGGGCGCGCAGCGTGATGATCTCGGCGTCGTCGATGGCGGCGATCTCGTGCGCCTTGAGCCAGCGCGAGTCACGCTTGAGCAAATCGGCCAGCAGCGGCGCCAGGTCGAGCAACTCGCCGTCCACTTCCACGCCCAGGCTCAGCATGAACGAGCCTTCGCGCGGCGGCTGGCGCAACGCGGTGAGCGCCTGCACGCGGGGCCCGAGTGGTTCCACCAGTTCGCGGCCCTCTTCGGCGCCCGTCTCCGGGCTGATCACCAGCCGCCACCGGTCCACCGCCACGCTCTGGTGTGCAAAGCCCGGCATCACGACGATGCGCCAGCCCTGCGCCTGCAGCCGCGGCACCTGCTCGGCCCAGAAGTCGCCGAAGTGCGTTTCTTCTGGCAGCGACCACAGCTCTTCATGACCTTCGGCCGCCTCGGGGCTGCGCCACTGCAGCGCCTGTGCCGGCAGCGGGCGCAGGCCACTGGCCCACAGCGCGTCGCGTGCGTCGGCTTCCGCCAAGGTGTCGCGTTGCAGCCGCACCCGCTGGTCCCAGGCACCACGCAGCAGCGGCTGCACCTCGTCCGATTTCGGGCGGGCGTTCAGCAGCCGCGCCGGCGCAGGCGTTTCCCAGCGCAGGCCTTGTTCGGTCGTGTAGGTCCAACGCACCTGCGCCACCGTGGCCTGCGTGCTGCGCGGGCCGAAGCCCTCCATCGCGCGCACGCCCAGCAGGCCGTCGCCGCGCGTGAGCGTTGTCAGTGTGAGGCGCGGCCGAAAGCTGCCGGGGGTGGGCGGCTCAGCGCGCAGGTGAGGGGGGCTGGGCATTTGGCGGCGATGGTATGGTCAGGCTGGGCAGCGCAAAGAATCAGCGGTCGAAGTGCAGCCTGCACCGCAGCCTGCAACAGGCATTGCCCAATCCAACAGCGCCGCGGCCACCACCGCGATACACCACAGAAAGGCCCGCCATGCAGACGCTTGAAACGATGCGCAGCCTGGGCCTGCTGACGCCAGAGCAGTACCTCGAGATCACCGCCTACGTGATGGTGAACTCCACCCCCGAGCAGATCCTGGCGATGCCACCGCACCTGTGGCAGGCGGTGATGCAAGCGGACGCATTGCTGTTCCCCGGCGGGCCGGCAGAGCCGGTGCATTGACCGGCCGACGCCACCGGGCGGGCCGGCCCTGCCGGCGTGTTGCGGGGCGTCGGCGCACTGGGTGAGTTCGGCGGGTTCGGCCCGTTCAGCCCGCGCCCGCTATTTGGCCGCGGCTGGCCAGGCCACCTTCAGCAGCAGCTCGATCAACAGCGCACGCTCGGCCGGCGACAGCACGCGCAGCGCGGCGTTTTCCATCGTCGCGGCGATCTTCTCGGCCTGCTGCGTCAGTTCGCGGCCGCGGGCGGTGAGGTGCACGTGCTGGGCGCGCCGGTCTTGCGTGCTGCGCACCCGCTCGACCCAGCCACGCTCGACCATGCGGTCGAGCGTGACGGCCAGGTTGGGTGCCGACACGTCGAGCGCCTGCCCCAGTTGCTTCTGGTTGACCTGCGGGTTGGCGGCCACCAGCACCAGCACCGAGAACTCCACCGCCTTCAGCTCGAGCGGGCCGAGGTGCCTGGCAAACGTCTTCTTCAGCTCGATGGAGGCGCGGCTGGCCGCGTAGCCGACGAGGTGCATCAGGCGCGACTGGTCGAGTTCACCGGGGGCGGGCTTGCGCGGTGGCATGGGCACGGTGCCTCAGGCAGGCGACGCGGCATGCCGCCGCTGAAGAATGTCCGCAGGCACGCGTCAGCTGCACATCAGCCGGATGTCTTCGGGCACGGGCATAGCGCGCAGGCGGTCGGGGTTCGCCGCGTCACGCTGCGTGAAGGCGCGTACTTCGCGGCCCTCGCAGATCAGCTCGTCGGCTGCACCGTCGATGCCCGCGCGCGTCACCCGGTGTACCTGCACAAACACCTTGTTGCGCCATTCTTCGACGTGGGTCGTGATGGTCAGCGTCTCGCCGTAGGTCGCGGTCTTGACGAACCGGGTGTTGATCTCCAGCAGCGGCGTGCCGACGATGCCGCGTGTCTTCACGAGCTCGCGCCACGGCGACAGGCCACATTGCATGAAGAACGACAGCGAGGCCGCGTCCATCCAGCGCGAAAAGTTCGGGAAGAAGACGATGCCCGCCGGGTCGCAGTCGCCGAACTGCACGGCGACGCTGAAGGTGGTGGTGCGCGGCATGCGGGTGTGCGTGTGCGGGGCGGGAGGCCGATTCGATGCGGTGCGGCGCTTCAGCGCGGGGCCATGCGCAGCGCGCCGTCGAGGCGGATCACCTCGCCGTTGAGCGCCGTGTTCTCGCAGATGCTGGCGGCCAGCTGCGCAAACTCTTCCGGCCGGCCCAGCCGCTTCGGGAACGGAATGCTCGCCGAGAGCGAGTCCTGCACCGGCTGCGGCAACTCCGCCAGCAGCGGCGTCAGGAACAAGCCCGGCGCGATCGTGACCACGCGCACGCCGAACTGCGCCAGGTCGCGCGCCATCGGCAAGGTCATGCCGACCACGCCGCCTTTCGAGGCCGAATACGCCTGCTGGCCGACCTGCCCGTCGAAGGCCGCGACCGACGCGGTGTTGACCACCACACCGCGCTCGTGGCTGCTGAAGGCGTCGGCCAGCGGGTCGAGCTTGACCATCTGTGCCACCGCCAGCCGCGTGACGTTGTAGGTGCCTACGAGGTTGACCTCGACGATGCGCTTGAAGTCTTCCAGCGGGGCTGGCGAGCCGTCCTTGCCGACGATGCGTTTGGCGCTGCCGATGCCGGCGATGTTCATCAAGATGCGTGCGGTGCCGTGCGCGGCGGTCGCTTCGGCCAACGCGGCGAGCACGCTGTCGGTCGAGGTGATGTCGCAGGCGATCCCGATGCCGCCGAACTCGGCGGCCACCGCCTTGGCGCCGTCGCCGTTGCGATCCAGCACCGCCACCTTGGCGCCGCGCCGCGCCAGCTCGCGCGCGGTCTGCGCGCCCAGGCCCGAGGCGCCGCCGGTGACGAGAGCGGCTTGTCCTTGGATGTTCATGGCGTGCCTCGCATGGTCAGTTCGCTTGTGGCAGCAACACGCCGTCGCCGCCTGCGTACAGATGCTCGACCAGCGCATCGCGGTGCTGCAGCACCATGCGCTGGTTGATCGAACCCTTGTCGGTGACTTCGCCGCGGTCGATGCTCGGCGGGTCCACCAGCAGCAGCGCGCGCGCCACGCGCGTGGCGCTGCCGGTACCGCTGGCGTGCATCTGGTTCACGAGCCTTTGGAAGAACGCGACCACCGGTGGCGCACCGAGAACGTCCAACGTCGGCGCACCGGCGGGCAGCCCCGCGAGGGCGCGGCAACTGTCGAGCCGCGGGAAGATCAGGATGCCGATCTGGCTGCGGTTGATGCCGGCCACCACCACGTCCTGCACGCACGGGTCGCCCGCCGCGATCACGCGCGCGCGCAGCGGGCCGACCGACACGAACGTTCCGGTGTCGAGCTTGAAGTCTTCGGCGATGCGGCCGTCGAACGCGAAGCCGAGGTTGGGCTGTGCGGGGTCGATGAACTTCAGCGCGTCGCCGCTGGCGTAGTAGCCTTCTTCGTCGAACGACTCGGCCGTCTGCTCCGGCGCGCGCCAGTAGCCGGGCGTCACGTTCGGGCCGCGGTAGCGTACTTCGACCTTGCCGGCGTTTGGCTGCAGCTTGAGCTCCATGCCCGGCGCCGGCAGGCCGATGTAGCCCGACTTCACTTCGGGGCCGTTGGCGCAGATCGCAAACGGCGCCGTCTCCGTCATGCCCAGTCCGGTGAGCATGCGGATGCGCTCGCCGCAGGCCTGCTCGGCCACCGCGTCGAGCTTGTCCCACACCGGCTGCGACAGGCCCGCGCCAGCAAAGAACAGCATGGTCACGCGGCTGAAGAAGCGCTCGCGCAGCGCAGCGTCGGCCTCCAGCGCATTGGCGACTTCCTCGAATCCCTTGGGCACGTTGAAGTACACGGTGGGCGCGATCTCGCGCAGGTTGCGCAGCGTCTCACCGATGAGTTGCGGCGTCGGCTTGCCTTCGTCGATGTAGAGCGTGCCGCCGTTGTAGACCGTGAGCCCGACGTTGTGGTTGCCGCCGAAGGTGTGGTTCCACGGCAGCCAGTCCACCAGCACCGGCCGCACCTGGCCCAGGCTCGGAAAGCACTGCAGGATCATCTGCTGGTTGCTGCACAACATGCGCTGCGTGTTGATCACGCCCTTGGGCAGCTTGGTGGAGCCCGAGGTGAACAGGAACTTGGCGATCGTGTCGGGGCCGACCTTCGCGTGCGCTGCGTCCACTTGCGCGGTGGGCACAGTGGCGAGCAATTCGTCGAAGCTCAAGGCCTTGCGGCCGTCGATCTCTCCATGCGTCAACACCACCGTCACGTCCGACCCGACCGTGGCGGTGATGGCCTTGCCATAGCCCGACGCGCTCGATGCAAACACCAGCCCCGGCGTCAGCAGCCCGAGGATGTGCTTGAGCTTGCCGTAGTCCTGCGACACGGTGGAGTAGGCCGCCGAGATCGGTGCGAACGGTACGCCGGCCAGCATGCAGCCCAGGCTGAGCAGCAGGTGTTCGAGGTCGTTGTCGGACAGGATGGCCACCGGCCGGTCGGCCGAGAGCTTCAGGTCGATCAGCCCCTGCGCAATGCAGCGTGCGCTGTGCAGCGCCTCGCGGTAGCTGATGCGGCGCCAGTCGCCGCCTTGGTGGCGCTTGGCCGCCAGCGTGTGCTCGGGTTCGGTGGCGGCCCAGTGCAGCAGCCGGTCCGTCAGGCGATCCGGGTACGCGGCGAGCGGCTCGGTGGAGGTGACGAGCGTGCTGCCGTCGGGCCGCGGTGTGAGCGTGGCGGCGAGCGAGCCGCCGAGCGGCAGCGCGCGGTACTTGGGCGCCGCACTTGAACGCGCGCCTGTACCGGCGTCTGAACTAGCGCCTGAACCCGCGCCGCCCGCCGTCATCACTGCTTCTCCACCTTGCCCGCGCGCTTTTCGAGGAAGGCGCGCACACGCACCTTGGCGGCGTCGTCCCCCTGCGCGATGGCGGCCATCAGCGACTCGACGAACAGCCCGTCGGGCTGTGACATGTCGGCAATGCGCGGCAGCGCCTGCATCACTGCAAAGTTCGACAGCGGCGCGTTGCCGGCGATTTTGCGAGCCAGCTCGACCGCCTTGATGAAGCCCATGCCGTCGGCCACCACGTACTGCGACAAGCCGCGCGCCAGCCCCTCGGCCGAGTCGAGCACGCGGCCGGTGAGCATCATGTCGGTCATGCAGGCCACGCCGGCCAGCCGCGGCACGCGTGCCGAGCCGCCACCGCCGACGAAGATGCCGCGCTGGCCTTCGGGCAGCCCGTAGTAGGCGCTGGTCTCGGCCACGCGCACGTGGCAGCTCGCGGCGATCTCGAGCCCGCCGCCGACCACCGCGCCGTGCAGCACCGCCACCACCGGCACGCGGCCGAACTGGATCGCGTCCATCGCCGCGTGCCAGGTGCGCGAGTGCAGCACGCCTTCGGCCACGCTGCGCTCGGACAACTCCGACAAGTCGAGCCCGGCGCAAAAGTGGCTGCCCGAACCGGTGAGCACCACCGCGCCCACCTCGGCCGGCAAGTTGATGAACGTGGTGTGCAGTTGCGCCACCAGCGTGTCGTTGATGGCGTTGCGTTTGGCCGGGCGGTTGAGCCGGACATGCGCGACCGCGCCGGACAGCGAGATCTCCAGCAAGTCGAGCGCGGCCAGCGGGCCGGTGGCGGGGGTGAAGGAGTCGGTCATTGGTGCAGCTCGGAAATTTGCTTAAATGTAGTAACTAACTGAATGGCGAGAAAACTGGGGCTTACCCTGATCTTTGTGCGAACTCCAGCCGTCAGAATTCGATGTCGATCGGCTGCGCTTGCCCGGCCAAGCTGGGGTCGCATCGGGTCGAAGTTGATTCATTTTCATAATCAATAACGCGCTGCTTGCGGCGCCCAGGAGCCCGCGCCATGGACCTTCGTTCCCCGACGACGCTGCTCGCCACCGGTGCAGCGCTGCTGCTGGCCGCGTGTGCGCAGACCGGCGCGCTGCCGCGCCTGTCGGCCGCCTCCGGCACCTCGCTGCAGGCCTGCGCCGAGCTCGCCACACGCGTGAAGCTGCCGCAAACCGTCATCGCCTCGGCGGCCACCGTGCCGGCCGGCACCTTGGCGGTGGCCGGCCAGCCGATCCCAGAGCACTGCCTGGTGGTCGGCCGCATGAACGAGCGCACCAGCGCGGTCGATGGCCAGGCCTACGCCATCGGCTTCCAGATGCGCCTGCCGCGCGACTGGAACGGCCGCTTCTACCACCAGGGCAACGGCGGGCTCGACGGGTTCGTCGCCAATGCGCTGGGCCCGGTGGGCGGTGGCGGCGAGTTGACCAACGCGCTGTTGCAAGGCTTTGCCGTGCTCAGCTCCGACGCCGGCCACACGGCGCGCCAGTTGCCGCTGTTCGGGCGCGACCCGCAGGCGCGGCTCGACTACGGCTACGCCGCGGTCGGCACGCTCACGCCGATGGCGCGCGATGTCATCAAAGCGGCCTACGGCAAGGCGCCCGACCGTTCGTACTTCGGCGGTTGCTCCAACGGTGGGCGGCACGCGATGGTCGCGGCCTCGCGCTACGCGGCCGACTACGACGGCATCCTTGCCGGCAACCCCGGCTTCAACCTGCCAAAGGCAGCGGTCGCGCAGTTGTACGGCGCCCAGCAGTTCGCCACGTTGGCGGGCGACGGCGACCTGGCAAGCAGCTTTGCGCCCGACGAGCGCCGCCTCGTGGCCGAGCGGGTGCGCGCGCGCTGCGACGCGCTCGACGGCCTGGCCGACGGCATGGTGCACGACACGGTGGCCTGCCGAACCGCCTTCAACCTGGAACGCGACGTGCCCACCTGCACCGGCCCGCGCGTGGGCACCTGCCTGAGCGCCGCCCAAAAGAGCATGCTCACCCGCATCTTCACCGGCCCGAACGGGGCCGACGGCGCCAAGCTGTACTCGAGCTTCCCGTTCGACCCGGGCATCGCCGCATCCGACTGGGCGAGCTGGAAGTTCGTCTCCTCCATCACCAACCGCGACCCGGTGGCGGTGGCCTACGTGTTCCAGACGCCTCCGGCCGCCCCCGGCGTGACGGCCGATCCGCGCGCTTTCGCGATGGCGTTCGACGTGCTGCGCGACGGCCCGAAGATCTTTGCCCGCGACGCGACCTACACCGAATCGTCGATGGAATTCATGACGCCGCCGAACGTGGACGACTTCGGCGCGCTCAAGCGGCGCGGCGCGAAGATGGTCGTCTACCACGGTGTGGCCGACGGCGTGTTCTCCAGCGACGACACCGCGGCTTGGTACGGCCGGCTGCAGGCGACGCACGGCGGTGACGCGTCGAACTTTGCGCGGCTGTTCCTGGTGCCCGGCATGAACCACTGCCGCGGCGGCCCGTCGGCCGACCAGTTCGACATGCTGACGCCGCTCGTCGAGTGGGTCGAGCGTGGCCGCCCGCCCGAACGCGTGGTGGCGCGCGCTCGCGGCGCTGGCCACCCTGTTCCCAATGTCGACCTGCCCGAGGGCTGGCCGGCCGCGCGCACGCGCCCGCTGTGCCCGTACCCGAGCGTGGCGCGCTACGACGGCAGTGGCAACACCGAGCGGGCCGAGAGTTTCGAGTGCCGTTGATGTGGACCGCCGCTGAGTTGTCGCCAATCTGCCCCGGAGCCCGAGCATGAACACCGCCGACCTGATCGCCATCGACGTCCACACCCACGCCGAGGTGTCGTGCTGGAACCCGTTCGACAACTACGGCGAAGAGTACGACCGCGCCGCCGACAAGTACTTCGGCTCCAACCGCCGGCCAACGATCGACGAGACAGTGGCCTACTACCGCGAGCGAAAGATCGGCCTGGTGATGTTCACCGTCGACAGCGAAGCGCAACTCGGCCGCCGACGCATCCCCAACGAAGAGATCGCCGAGGCCGCGCAGAAGAACGCCGACATGATGATCTGCTTCGGCAGCATCGACCCGCACAAAGGCAAGATGGGCGCGCGCGAGGCAGAAAAGCTCATCAAGGAACACGGCGTCAAGGGCTTCAAGTTCCACCCCACGGTGCAGGGCTTCCTGCCCTACGACCGCATGGCCTGGCCGCTCTACGAGGTGATTGCCGAGCACCAACTGCCGGCGATCTTCCACAGCGGCCACAGCGGCATCGGCAGCGGCATGCGCTGCGGCGGCGGCCTGCGGCTGCAAAACAGCAACCCGATGCTGCTGGAAGACGTGGCGATCGACTTCCCCGACATGCAGATCGTCATCGCCCACCCCAGCTGGCCGTGGCAAGACGAGGCGCTGAGCCTGGCACTGCACAAGCCCAATGTGTGGATCGACCTGTCGGGCTGGAGCCCCAAGTACTTTCCGCCGCAGCTCATCCAATATGCCAACACCCTGCTCAAAGACCGCATGCTGTTCGGCAGCGACTACCCGCTCATCACGCCCGAGCGCTGGATGAAGGACTTCGATGAAGCGGGGTTCAAGGACAAGGTCAAGCCGTTGATCTTGAAGGACAACGCGATGCGGCTGCTCGGGCTGGGGGCGCCGCCAGCAGCGTGACGCAGCCCCGCCGAGGCGACTTCAACGCGCCGCGATCCACGCCACGATCTTGGCTTCGAGCACCGCCATCGGCACGCTGCCGGTCTCGAGCACCTGGCGGTGGAACGCGCGGACGTCGAAACGCGCACCGAGCGCCTGTTCGGCCTGGCGGCGCAGGCGCTGGATCGTGAGCGCGCCGATCTTGTAGGCGAGCGCCTGACCCGGGTTGGCGATGTAGCGTTCCACTTCGGCGACGGCATCGGTGCGACTCATCGCCGAGTGGGCGAGCAGGTAGTCGATCGCGCGTTCGCGGGTCCAGCCGTAGGCGTGCAGGCCGGTGTCGACGACGAGGCGCATCGCGCGCAGCATCTCGTCGTCGTAGTGCCCGAAGCGTTGGTACGGGTCCTGGAACAGCCCGAGTTCGAAGCCCAGGCTTTCGGCATACAGCGCCCAGCCTTCGTTGTAGGCGGTGTTGCCGTCGAAGCGCAGCAGCTTGGGCAGTGCCAGATTTTCGGCCGCCAATGCCGACTGCATGTGGTGGCCGGGTGTCGCCTCGTGCAGGTAGAGCGTTTCCATACCCCAGACGCGTCGGCTCGGCAGGTCGTAGGTATTGAAGAAAAAGACGCCGGGCTGGCCGGTGTCGAGCGAGCCGGAGTTGTAGCGCGCGCCGGCGTCGGTCGGAGCCTGGTAGTCCGGCGTGGGGCGTATCGCCAGCGGCGTCTTCGGTTCGGCATCGAACAGCCGCGGGAGCGCCGACGCCACGCGCCGCCCGATGTCGGTGTAGCCATCCGCCAGCGCCTGGGCGGAGGCGGGGGCGAAGCGTGGGTCGGTGCGCAGGTGCTCGAAGAACTGGGCCAGGCTGCCCTGGAACGCGACCTGCAGCATCACCGCCGTCATGCCCGCGGTGATGCGGCTGACTTCGGCCTGACCAAGCCGGTGCACTTCCTCGGCCGACATCGTGGTGGTGGTGTTCGAGCGGATCAGGAAGTCGTAATACGCCGCGCCGCCGGGCACGCCCGACAGGCCGACCGTGGCACGCGCGGCGGGCAGGTACTCGTCGGCCAGAAAGCTCTGCACTCGGCGGAACGCTGGGCGCAGGCGGCCTTCCACCGCGGCCGTGTAGGCGCGCGTGAGGCGCTCCTTGTCCGCTGCGGGCAGGTCGGCAGGGAACGTGCGGATCGGGCCGAAGTAAGGCGAGTCGGCAATGCCCTGCTCCGCAAATCGGTCGAACTGTGCGGTCACCCGCTCCACCACCACGCGCGGCAACACCACGCCACTGCGCTGGCCCTCACGCATGCGCTCGACCGCGAGGCCAAGCCAGCCGATGAATCCCTCGATGCGCGACAGGCCGGCGTCGTAGTCGGCCACGCTGCGGTACGGCGCCACACCGGTGCCCGACGACAGGTCGGGGAAGAACAGGTGCCAGCCGGTCATGTGGTCGAGCGTCACCAGCGGCCAGACCGACGAGGCGGGCGGCGCATGGCGCTCGCGCCACTCGTTGCGCGACCAGCGGAAGGTGTCGTAGGCCACACGGTCGATCGGCGAGAGTTGCGCGCGCGGAATCTGCGCGAGCTGCGCCAGATCCGACTCGGCTGCCTGCCGCTCGCCGTCCACATAGGCCTGCGACACATAGTCGCCATGCTGCGCGGCGCGCCGGGTGTCGCCGCGGTAGAGCGCGAAGATCGGGTTGCGGTCGAGTGTCGCTTCGTCGCTGGCCGCCAGCAGCGCACGCAATCGCGTGCCTTGGTCGAGGGGCGGCTCCGTTGGTGGCGGCGCGGTAGCGCATGCACCCAACCAGCACGAGAAGACGACGAAAGCGGCGGGAAAGCGATTCAAGGGCCCCTCCCAAAGCGCGCCTTCGCGCGGTGGCCACGAAAGCGCGCCTGCGCGCGCGATGCCACGGTTGTACGCCGGTATGGGCGGAGTCCAAGGGCAGGCTGAAGCCCTTCTCCTCAAAGTGACGGGCTCACCGTCTCACGCGTCGCCCACCACGCCGAGGACAAATGTGGCCTTGGCCTCGGTGTAGGCCTCGCGATCACGGGAGTGAGCAACCGCCAGCCTGGCTTTGATCTCGGCGTATTGCTGCGCCAGCGCCGCATCGGCCCGCAGCAGGTCACGAAACCTCAGGCGCTGGAACCAGGCGGGGCTGCCGTGCACGACGACGTGCAGGTGGTGCGTGCGGTGGCCTCTGGCATGGCGCATGAACCATTGCCGGTCGGTGAGCGTGGCA
This sequence comes from Methylibium sp. NZG, assembly GCA_001263235.1. Lineage (GTDB taxonomy): Bacteria > Pseudomonadota > Gammaproteobacteria > Burkholderiales > Burkholderiaceae_C > LGRD01. Next base: position 78,814 of record LGRD01000016.1, read on the forward strand.
TTGAACTCGGCCGAGGTGGTGTAGCCGGAGTCGAGCAGCGGCCCGGCGAGCGCGCGCGCGGCAGCCATCGACTCGACACCGGCGAGCACGTCGACGATCGGCTTGGCGGCGAGGCCGGGCACGGCGGTGCTGCCGATGTGCTGGAGGTCGATGAATCGACCGGGCAGCAGCGAGAGCAGGCGATCCCGCTCGGCACGGAACGCCGCCGGCCACAGGGCGCTGTACTCGTGCAGCGCCACTTCCTCGTGGATGGCCGCGTGGAGCGATTCGTCGCGAGTCATTGCGCGCCACGCACCGTGGCGTTCATCTAGGCACGATCTTCGCGCCCGTCAACTGCTCCTGCGCCTCCACCAGCGACGGCACGAACTTCTTGCCGTGGCCGAGCGCGCTGGCGGTGACGAGCGACTGGTGCACCGCCTCGCCGACGATCGACGGCGCGTTCAGGCTCTCGGCCAGGTGCGTGTAGTAGCGCAGGTCCTTGCGCGCGTTGTCAAGCTCGAACTTCAGGCCGCCCAGGTCGCCGTGCAGCGACTTGGCCATCAACTGGAACAGGCCGGAGTTGACCGCACCCGCCGACACCAGCGCGACCAGTTGCTTCAGGTCCACGCCGGCCCGCTGGCCGACCGCGAAAGCCTCGGCCGTGGACGTGCAGATCGCCTGCGCCATGAAGTTGTTCAGCAGCTTGATGGTGTTGCCCGCGCCCGGCCCGCCGACGTGGAACACGTTCTCGGCAAAGCACTTCAGCACCGGCTCCAGCGTGGCAAACGTCTCGGCGCTGGCGCCCACCATCACGTTCAACTTGCCGAGTTCGGCTTCCACCGGCGTGCGCGCCAGGGGCGCATCGACGAAGCTAACGCCGACGCTGGCGCAGTGGTCGCGCAGGCGGGTGGTCGATTCGGCCTCGCTGGTGGAGCAGTCGACGATCGTCAGGTGCTTGCCGGCCCCGGCGAGCAAGCCTTCGGGGCCGGTGACGGCGGCCTCGACCTGGGGCGAACCCGTCACGCACAGGAAGACGATGTCTGCCGTGCGCGCCAGATCGGCCGGCGTGGCGGCCAGGTTGGCGCCTGCGGCGAGCAGATCGGCCACGCGCTCGCGGTTGCGGTGCACGGTGATCGACAGCGGGTGGCCGCGGGCCTGCAGGTTCTTGGCCATGCCGTGTCCCATCAGCCCGGAGGCGCCGATGAATCCGATCCTTTGCATGTGTGTCTCCTGTGAGTGGCGGAATGGTTGGGTGTTGGCGTGCAAGGGTGCCCAAGATGCACCGGCCGGCCAGTCTGCCGAGCATGCCAGAAGCGGCCGCCTCGACAGTACAGTCAACCGCCATGTTGACACCCGCCCGCCTCCCGCTGCTGCTGGCCGCCATCGCCAGCCTGGCGCTGGGCGCGGCGGTGGCGTACGACCTGCACCGCGAACGCAACCTGGCGATCCAGCAAACCCGCAGCGAGACCGCCAACCTGGCGAGCCTGCTCGAAGCGCATGCACGCTCCAACCTGCGCCATGTGGAAGTCATGCTCGCCGAGGCGAACGTGTGGGTGGATCGGGTCCCGGAGCCCGCGCGACCCGGCAACTCCGTGCTGCGCAACCGCCTGGAAGCGCTTCGGGCGGCAGACCGGCTGGTGCGTGGCTTCCTGCTCGTCGATGCGCGGGGGGCGGTGCAGATCTCGACGTTGGCGTCCGACGCCGAATTCGGCGACCTGACCGAGGGCATCGGCGCGCGCGAATGGTTCGCCACGTCCGGCGGTGCTGAGCAACGGCCCGGGCTGGTGGTCGGGGCGGTCGAGAAGACACGCGTCGGCCGGTGGGCGTTGCCGGTGAGCCGGCCCGTCACCGCTGAGGCGGGCAGTGATGCGGGCACGGGCGGCGGCGGTGGCGTGCTGGTCGCAGTGCTCGACCTGGCCACGATCCAGCCGGTGCTGAACGCGGTGGACACCGGCGCCAACGGCTTCGTCACGCTGTTTCTGGAGCAAGGCTGGCTGATCGCCACCGCGCCTGTGAACGAGGAGCTGTTCAAGCGCAACTGGAAGAAGACCCCGCTCTTCGAGGAGCACCTCCCCCGTTCCGCGGTGGGTACCGTTCAGCAGGTGGTGGTGCGCGACAACACCGAGCGCGTCTACAGCTACCGCCGGCTCGGCGACTACCCGGTCGTCGTGTCGATCGGCAAGTCGCTCACCGACGCGCTGGCCGATTGGCGGCAGCGCCTGGCGTGGAACGTCGCGCTGCTGCTGGCGACCTCCGGCGCGTTGATGGCCGCTGCGGCGGCGCTGTCGAACCACTACCGGCGCCGCGAGGCGGCCGAACTGGCGCTGGCAGAAAGCGCGCAGCAGACGCGTGCCATCGTCGACCACGCGGCCGACGGCATCGTCACCTTCGACCGGCACGGCAAGATCGAGTCCGTCAACCTGGCTGGCGAGGCGATCTTCGGCCGGTCTGCGTCGGCCCTGGTCGGCCGCAACGTGGCGGAGTTGGTGCCGGAGCTGGCGACCCCCGGGTGGCCGGCCACGAGCGCGGGGTTTCGGTCGGGCGGGCGGTTCGAGGTTCAGGGCCGGCGCAGCGACGACAGCAGCTTCCCCGTCGACATGTCGGTGACCGAGGTCGCGCGTGGGCGCGAGCCGGTCTACGTCGCGCTCATCCGCGATGCGACCGACAGCAAGCAGGTGCAGACCGTGATCGTGCAGGCGCGCGAACATGCCGAGCGGCAAGAGCGCTTCCTGCGCGAGGTGACCGACAACGTGCCCCTGCGCATCGCCTACGCCGACCGCGAGCTGCGCTACCAGTTCGTCAACAAGGCGCACTGCGAGCGGTTCGGCTTACCGCGCGAGGCCATCATCGGCCGCACCCGCCAGGAACTGACGCAACAACCGAACGCCGATGCGGTGCGGGCCGAGTTGCAGGCGGTGCTGCGCGGCGAAGCGCGGCGCTTCGAGTACGAAGAGCGGGTGGGCGACCGCCACGCGGTGATCGAATCTGCGCTGGTTCCCGACGTGGCCCCCGACGGCACGGTGCGCGGCTTTTACTCGGCCAGCGCCGACGTGACCGAGCGGCACCGCCAGCAGCGGCGCATCGAGCTGGCGCTGGCCGAGCGCGAAACGCTGTTGCGGGAGGTGTACCACCGCGTCAAGAACAACCTGCAGATCATCCAGAGCCTGCTCAACCTGCAGCGGCGCGGCCTGCCCGACGGCGTGGCGCGCGCCGCCCTCGCCGACAGCGTGGAGCGCGTGCGCGCCATGGCGCTCGTGCACGAGAAGCTGTACCAGCACGGCAGCCTGTCGGCCATCTCGCTGCGCGAGTACACGCACGACCTGCTGGTGCAGATCGGAGAGGCGGCCGGCGCACACCGGCGTGGCATCACGCTGCGGGCCGAGGTGGATGCGGTGGAAGCGGCGCTGGACGTGTCGGTGCCCTACGGATTGCTGGTGGCCGAGCTGGTCAGCAACAGCCTGAAGCACGCGTTTGCCGACGATCGCGGCGGCGAAGTCTGCGTGGTCCTCAAGCGCGACGGCGAAACGATTTCGCTGGAAGTGCGAGACAACGGCATCGGGCTGCCGGCGGGCTTCGACCTCGAACAACCCCAGTCGATGGGCTTGCAGCTGGCGGCCAGCTTGGCCGAGCAACTGGGCGGCACGTTGGCGGCCAGCAACCGCGGGGGTGCAGTATTCACGGCGTCCTTGCCCCGCCTGGCCTGAGTTGACAGTGCAGTGGGCGCCAGCGCGTCAACCTGGTCAAAATTCGGGTCCACATTGAAAGCGGGACCATGGAAGCGCAAACGATCCTGATTGTCGAAGACGAAGCCATCGTCGCGTTGGAACTCAAGTTCCAGCTCCAGGACCTCGGGTACTCGATTGCCGGGACGGTGGCCAGCGGCGAGGCCGCGATCGAGTGGGTCGATCGACAGGCGCCGGACGTGATCCTGATGGACGTGAGGCTGCAAGGCTCGCTCGACGGCATCGAGGCGGCCGAGGCGATCCGGCGCCGGTACGACGTGCCCGTGATCTTCTTGACCTCGCACAGCGACGACCAGACGGTGCAGAGGGCGGCGCGCACAGCGGCCTATGGCTACCTCACCAAGCCCTACCAGATCAAGGAGCTGCGCGCGGGCATCGAGGTGGCGTTGACCAAGTCGCGCATGGAGCGGCAGTTGAGGCAATCCGACCGCTGGTTTGCGCACACCTTGCGTTGCGTGTCCGACGGCGTGATCCTGACCGAGCTGGACGGGCGCGTGCGTTTTGCCAACCCCGCTGCCGAGCGGCTGACCGGTTGGTCGATGGAAGATGCGGTCGGGCATTCGCTCAACGACATCGTGCGGCTGCGCCCGCTCGATCCGCCCGCGAGCGCTGGCGACAACGGCGCACAGCAGTTCGCACTGCGCCAGGACGACCCGCTGACGACGGTCCGCGCGGTGCTGCGCAAGGGCCGGCCCAACCCGGTGGCGCATGCGGTGCGGCTGTTGTCGCGCGACGGCGCCGAGCGCGTCGTCGACGAGATGGCCGGCCCGGTGAACGACGACAGCGGCAAGGCGCTGGGTGTCGTCTTCATCTTGCGCGACGCCTCCGAGCGCATCGCGCGCGAGGCCCTGCTGCAAGCCAGCGAAGAGCGCTTTCGCAACGCCTTCGACCACGCGCCGCTGGGCATGGCGCTGGTGTCGTTCACCGGCGGCTTCATCCAGGTCAACGAGGCAATGTGCCGCCTGCTGGGCGAAAGCGCCGAACGCCTGAAGGCGCTCGGGCAGGTCAGCCTGACGCCGGAGGACGAGCGCGAGCACGAGAGCCGCCGCTTGCATGAGCTGATGATGTTCCCCGACGGCGTGGTGCAGTTCGAGCGCCGCTACCTGCGCCCGAGCAAGGGCGACTCGGTCTGGACGCTGGTGAGCGTCTCGCTCATGCACGAGGGCGACTGGCCCACCTGCTACCTGTACCAGGTGCACGACCTGACGCAGCAGAAACTGGCCGCCGAACAACTCGCCGAACTGGCGGCCGAGCGCATCCGGCGCGAGGCGAGCGAGATGGCCGACGCCGCCAAGAGCGACTTCATGTCCCGCGTCAGCCACGAGATGCGCACGCCGCTGAATTCCGTCATCGGCTTCGCGCAACTGCTCCAGATGCAGCAAGGCGTGGACGCCGGCAAGATCGAGACTTACGCGCGCCATATCCGCACGGCGGGTGAGCACCTGCTGGCGCTCGTGACCGACCTGCTCGACCTCAACCGCGCCGCGCAAGGCGCGCTGAAGATGACGCTCGCGCGCGTCGACCTGGCGCAAACGATCGACGAGGTGGTGAGCCTGCTCGGCATCCAGGCCAGCGCGGCGGGCGTTGGCATCGAGCTGTCGATCGAGCGCCCAGTCGCCGTCGTCGCCGACGGTCAGCGGCTGCGCCAGGTGCTGCTGAACCTGGGCTCGAATGCGGTCAAGTACAACCGACAGGGCGGTTCGCTTCGCATGCGCGCAGCGCGTTCGGACAACGGGCGCGTCCGGTTGACGGTCAGCGACACGGGTGTGGGCATGACGGGTCGACAGGTGGAGAGCTTGTTCCGGCCCTTTGAGCGCCTCGGTCAGGAGCGAAGCGCCATTCCGGGCGTGGGCCTCGGGCTGGTGATTGCGCGCAGCCTGATGGTGGAGATGGGCGGCACCATCGAGGTGTCGAGCGAGCCGAATGTCGGCACCGACGTGACGCTGGAGCTGCCCGGCGCGGATTGAGCGTGGGCTGAGCCTGGACTCAGCGCCGACCCCATCGGCCGCCGAATCAGCACCGATTCATCGCCGCATCCACGCAGGCTCAGCGCAGGCTCAGCTTGCGCCCGAACGGCGCGACCGCGCTGGCGTGCATCGGGTGCGACTCGGGCACCGCCCAGATCACCGGCCAGCGCGGCACAAAACGCGCCGGGCCGTCCAGGTCGGTCAGCACGACGGCGATGTCGGGGCGGTGCCGGTCGGCTTCTTCGAGCAGCGGCGTGAAGTCGGTGCCGCCGCCGCCGGTGAACTGAAGCTCGCGCAGGCCCTTCAGCCCGGTGCTGCCGGGCTTGAAGTGCGCCACGCGCTGCACCCGGTCATCGCCCACCACCAGCACCAGCGCGGCCTCCAGCCGCCGGGTGATGGCCTCGATCTCGGTTGCAAAACGGTCCATCAGCGCGTCGTCGATCGAGCCCGACACATCGACCACCACCACCAGCCGCGGCGCCGGGCGGGTGCCGCTGAAGCCGGGCTCCCACGGCAGGCGCCGCGGCGGCACGCTGCGCCCGAGCCGGCCCTGGTTGGCGATGTAGGAGCGTGCCGGCCGCGACCACGAGATGCCCGGCCGCGTGGTCAGCGCGCGCGCCAGCCGGGTGCGCAGCACCTGCTCCCACGGCGTGCGGGCGGTGGGCAGGTCGGCCAGCAGCACGCGCAGCATCGAGAACGCACCGTCGCCCGCGTGGCCGCGCACCAACCGTTCGCTCCATTCGCGCGCGGCGTCGGCCTGTGCCTCCGGCTGCTCCTGCGTGGCCGCTGAGTCCAGCAGATCTTTCGGCGTGCCGGCGCCGAGCGCACGCACGGTGGCCGCGCGCGGGCCGTCCTCGCGCTTGCCGCCTTGCGACGGCGCGCGGCGGTCGTCGATGGCGCGGTAGAGCTGCTCCACGTCCCATTCGAGCAGCGAGCGTTCGACCGGCTGGTCTTGCCCCAGGCAGCGCAGCAACAGCGTGTCGAGCAACACCGCCCCAGCCGGCAGTTGCAACCAGGCCAGGTGCGCCAGCGTGCTGTTGACGATCGCGTCGGCGCAAGTGTTGAAGAGCGATTCGTCCACGTCGCCGAGCAGCGCCCGCAGATCGGCGCAACGCTGCGGGTGGCGCAGTGCGATGTGCAGCACTTCGTGCGCGACCACGCCGGTCTGCTCGGGCAGCGGCAGCCGGTCGAACTCGGCGCTGTAGTGGATGGTGTGGCCATCGGTCGTGGCAGGGGCCGATGCGGAGTCAGGTCGTGTGCTTGTGGCCCCGCGCTCGGCCGGCCCGCTCCACGCGACCCCCGCACTCCGTTCGGGCTGAGCCTGTCGAAGCCCCGGCCCCGCAGCCGCAACCGCCGCTGCCGCCGCATCCGTCACGTCGCGGTGCTTCACCCACAGCGCCAGCCCGCCGGTGGACGGCGCGTACTCCACCATGCGCTGGATCGCGCGCGTGCCGCGGTGGCGGTGAAAGCCGGCGTCGTCCGGTTCAGCGGCCATGGCCGTCGCGCGCTCGCTGCTCGGTGTAGCGGCGGTAGGACGCGCTGTCCAGGATGGCGGCCTCCAGCCCACGCTCCAGCGCCCGTTGCATCAGCAACTCCATCGCCAGCGTCTGCGCTTCTCGCACCGGCAGCGGCGCTTGCGACCGCACCTCGGGCAGCTGCTCGATGATCTCCAGCGCGCGCGCCAGCGTGGGCGCATCGACGCAGGCCGCCAGCAGGCCGTAGACCATGCCGTACAGCCCGTCCAGCGTCTTCGGCAGCAGCGCCAAGGTGTCGTTGCCGGCGCGCGCCGCGAGCAGCCGCACCACGTCGACCGCGGCCTGCAACTCGCGCAGGACGCCGAAGAACTCGGCCGCATTCGCCGCACCGATGCGGCCCTGCACGAACAGCCGCCGCGCGTTGTCGGACAAGCCCGACTTGAGCACGTTGGAGATGTCCTCCCAGCCGCGCGGGCTGGCGCCCACCAGGTGGTCGGCGGCCACCTGCGCCTGCGTGTCGTCGAGCTTGTCGGGCCGCACCTTCAGGTAGGCCATCACCTCGGGCGCAAAACCCATCGCCACCGCGTGGTCCAAAAACGCGTCGATGACCGTCTGCACGTTGAAGTGGAACATCCGGTCGGCCAGCGCCGTGCCCATGTCGTGGCTGACGGCGCCATGAAACGTGGCGTTGCCGGCGGCGATCACTTGCCAGCCGTCGGGCAGCCGGTAGTTGCCGACGCGCCGATCCAATATCAACGAGTAGGCCGAGATCTGCAGCCGCTGGTCGGCCGCGGTCAGCTCGTCGAGAAACAAGATGCCGGCCGGCTGCTCCGGCGGCGGCAGAAACTCGGGCGGGAACCACACCGTCTTGCCCTGCACGTCGTCGGCGTAGATCGCGCCGCGGATGTCCACCGGCTCGATCGTGGTCAGCCGCAAATCCACCAGCGGCACGCCGAAGTGCGCCGCCACCTGCCGCACGACGCTCGACTTGCCCACGCCGCGCGTGCCCCACAGCATCGACGCGCGGCGTCGCAACGTCGCGTCGGCGTACTGCTCGATCAGCGCGGCCTTGACTGATGCGATCGAGACCGGCGGGATGTTCATCGGGTTGCCATGCATCGTTCGCCCTTGTTCGTTCGATGGTTGTGGGTGCCTGTGGCCGCTGTGGCGGTGTCGAGGATACCCGCGAGCAAACGTCCTACAGAGTTCGCCGGAGGGGTCCTGCGTCGGCCGCGGTTCAGCCCGTCTAGAGTGAACTGCATGAATGAACGAACCCGCTCCAGTCCGGCGGCGCATCCCGAGCACGCATTGCTGCGGCGGGCGGTGCGCCGGGTGGTGCGAGCGCCAGCTCGTCAGGCAAACGATGCCGTCGATTCAAGCGACGCAACGTCGGCAACATCGCCCCGGCGTCTGAACCTGCCGCCCGCGCTTGCGGGGGACCGCTTCGAGTTTGGTGGCATGAGCTGCTACATGGCTGGCAACGGCCCGCCGCTGCTGCTGGTGCACAGCGTCAACGCAGCAGCGTCGGCGGCCGAGGTGCGCCCGCTCTTCGACCACTTTGCGGCCACCCGAACCGTCTTTGCCGTCGATCTGCCCGGCTTCGGCTTCAGCGAGCGCAGCGACCGGCCCTACGACCCTTGGCTGATGACGAACGCGCTTCAAGGCATGGCCACGCAAATCCAGCGCCTGTGCGGCTGCGAGCCGATTGATGCGCTGGCATGCTCGCTCGGCTGCGAGTTCCTGGCGCGCGCCGCCGTCGAGCAGCCCGACACCTGGGGAGCGCTCGCCTTCGTCAGCCCCACCGGCTTGAACGGCACGCGGGTACGCCGCGGCCCGCCAGGCAGCACCCGCGCGATGCCGCTGCTGCACTCGACGCTGAGCGTTCCCTTGTGGTCGAACGCGCTCTACCGCGGGCTGACCCATCCAGCCGTCATTCGCTACTTTCTCGAACGCACCTGGGGCAGCAAGTCCATCGACGAAACACTGTGGTCGTACGACGTGGCGACCGCGCGCCAGCCCGGCGCGCGTTTCGCGCCGCTGCACTTCATCGCTGGCAGCCTCTTCAGCGACGACATCCACGACGTGTACGAAAAGGCCTCACAGCCGGTGTGGATGAGCCGAGGCGTGCGCGGGGACTTTGCCGACTACCGCAGCGACGCCGTGGTGCGCAAACTGCCCAACTGGAAGATCGATACGTTCCAGACGGGCGCGTTGCCGTACTTTGAAGTTCCACACGACTTCTTCACCGCGTTCAACGCGTTCTTGCAAAACGCCCGACGCGGCGATCAGCGCAAGGTCGGCTGATCCGCGGGCGCGCGCGGCGCCTGCGCCGGTTCGCGCCATGAAGCAGCGCGCGACGCTCGCGGCAACGGCGGAATCTCGATGCGCGGCATCTCGCGCATGCAGATGCCCGCCATCAGCAACAGCGGCGGCGCGTGAAAGATCAGCATCCGGAAGATCGAATCGGGCCCCAGGTCGAGCGAGGGCACGGCCACCGCGCCAGCGATCAAGCCCACACAGGTGAGCAGCGGAACGGCGCGGCGCAGCGCCACGCCCCAGCGCGCCGCGCTGGCCCGCTCGTGAAAGCGGCCGGGCGGCTCGGCCAGCGTCTGCGCCAGGTGCTGCGCCATGCGTTCGAGCTTGCGCTCGGCGTCCTGGCTGCGGTCAGGCTCGCTTTTGCGCAAGTGCAGCCGGCCGGTCCAGCGGTCGCGGTGGCGATCGAGCCGCGTCCAGTCCCAGCCGAGCACGGCCAGCAGGTCCTCGGGCAGCGCAAGGGTCGGGTTGTCGGTGGCGGCCAGCACCTCGATCTCGCCCGAGATGCCCGTGACCTCCGGCACCCGCAGCTTCAACATCAACGCGTCGAGTTGCGCCACGCCGTTCGTCAGCACCAGCGGCGGCTGCGGCGTGCCGAGCTTCAGGCGGTAGCTGCGCGCGACCATGCCGCCCGCGAGGGCCTGAAAGTGTCGCTGTGGCGGCACCGCGTCGATGGCCGCCAGCAATTCGCCCGGCTCCGGCCCCTCAGTCAGCAGTCGCGCTGAAGGCCCGGCGGGGTGTGCCACCACCCGCGTCAGGCGGAAGTGGCCCTCTTCCGGGTTCTCGAGTTGCAAGGTCTCGGTCAATTCCGCTCCGCCGCCTTCGCTACCGGCATGCGCAACCGGCTTGAAGACCAGGCGGCGCGCGAGCCGGTCGCTGGCCGGCAGGTCGAGCTGGCGGCCGCGGCGTGTGAACGGCCCGATCAGCCCCAGGATGTCGTGATGGGTCAGCGGCGCGGCGGGTGAGGCCGGTTCAGCGGCGGGCTTTCTGAGGAGAACGACCATGGCAGACGGTCATGGTAGCTCGGGCCACGCGGCCACGGGGAGTGCAGGGGGCAGGTCTGCGCCCGGAAGAGTCGGGCGGCTTGGCGCGCCGGGAGCGTGCCTGTGCCGTGCCTGGAGCGTGCCTGTGCCGTGCCTGGAGCGTGCCGACAGCGTGTCGAGTGCGTGCCTGGACCGCGCCCATCGGCTGGAGACGCAAAAACCCGCCTCAGCTCTTCGCTGCCGGCGCTGCCACGGGGGAAGGCGCCGCCACCGCCGGCGCCTTCATGATGCGCGTCTTGCCGCCGGTGGTGACCAGGATCACCGGGTCGCCCGCTGCCATCAGCTCCTCGCCCTTGCCCTGCACGAGCGCGCGGCGTTCACCGTTTTTCAGCTGCAGCACGTACTCGACAGCATCTTCACGCGTGGCGCTGCGCTCGATGGCGTTGCCGATGACCGAGCCCACGATGGCCACCAGCACGCCGACCACGGCCGCCTCGCGCCGGCCGCCGACCCCCGAGCCGGCAATGCCGCCGACCACGCCGCCCGCCACGCCGCCCACGCCGCTCTGGCTGCCGTCGATGGTGACTGGGCGCACCGACAGCACGGTGGCGTCTTGAATCTGCGACATGCGCTGTGCGTCGCCGCGTTGGACGATGTCGGGGTTGCTGGTGGCGCAGCCTGCCAGGGCCAGGGCGAGTGCGGCAGTGAACAGGGTCTTCATCGTGTTTCTCCGAGAGGGTAGGCCACTCCAACGGCTGGACGGCGGGACGGGATGACCGGCCCGCCGAGTGCGGTCGGGTCGAGTGCCGCCGACGGGCATCAGCGCGGAAGGTCGATCAACGATGCGGGTCGGGCATGCGGGTCGGGCATGCGGGTCGGGCATGCAGATCAGGCATGCAGATCAAGCGTGCAGATCAGGCGTGCAAGCGACTGTGCCGCGGCACGCTGGCGAGCAGGAACTCCATCTGGTCGGCCAGGATGCGCCGGCCGCGCAGGATCATGTCTTCGTGCAGGCTCGGCACGTAGGGCAGGTACATCAGCGACATGCGCGCCTCTTCGGGCAGGCGGTTGCCCTTGTGGCCGTTGCAGGTGCGGCAGGCGGTGATGCAGTTCATCCAGCTGTCCAGGCCGCCGCGCGAGGTGGGCACGATGTGCTCGCGCGTCAGTTCGTCGAAATGGAAGTGGTGGCCGCAGTAGGCGCACACCTGCCGATCGCGCGCGAACAGCTTGACGTTGCTGAGCGCCGGCGTCTGCCGCCACGCGCGGCTGGGCACCGAGCCGCGCACCGCGATGATCGGGTGCACCTCGATGCGCGACTGCAGCCCGGTGCGGCGCTGCATGCCGCCGCGCAGCACGAAGAAGGTGTCGCCCAGCGTCCAGGCCACGCCCTCGCAGGCGTAGATCACTGCAGCCTCCCTGGCTGAGATCCACGCCTGCGGGCGTCCGGACACATCGAGCTGAAGAACTTCCATGATCGAGCCGCAGTATCGCACCTGCGCATGACGATCGAATGGCAGCTCGGAAGAGGGCCGCTGCGGCAGTCGGGATCCTCGCGGCGGGGTCAGCACTCCACCCCAGCGCACCACCCCGGCGCGCCACCCCAGCGCGGCAACCGATTCAGCGCGGGTACAGCCCGCGCTCGCGCGCCATCAAGCGCGTCATGCCCAGCAGCGCGCCGATGTTGGGCATGGCCACGCCGAAGCGCAGGCCGATCTCGTGCACCGCCGACACCAGCGCGTCGAGCTCAAGTGCGCGGCCGGCCAGCGCGTCTTGCAGCATCGAGGTCTTGAAGGCGCCGAGCTGGCGCGTGAGCGCCATGCGCTCCTCGCCCGACTGGCTGATGGGGCAACCGAGTTGCGCCCCCACCTCGGCCGCCTCGGCCATCGTGCGCAGGATGAAGCCGTGCACCAGCGGGTCGTCGAGCATCGCCGCCGTGGTGGAGCCCGTCAGTGCCGACAGCGGGTTCATCGTCATGTTGCCCCACAACTTGTACCAGACGTCGCTGCGGATCTGAGCGCTCGCTTCGGCCTTGAAGCCGGCCTGCGACAGCGCCGCGCACACCTCGGCCATGCGCGCGGACGACCCGCCTGCGGGCTCTCCCACAATCAAGCGCTCGCCGAAGCCGTGCTGCACCACCCCCGGCTCGGGGCTGGAGCAGGTCAGGTGCACCACGCAGCCCAGCACGCGCGGCAGCGGCAGCGCGGCCTCGATGCGGCCGTCGGGGTCGATGCTGGCGATGCGGCGGTCTTGCGGCGCCAGGCGATCACACGTCGGCGGCGTCTGCAGAAACCACCACGGCACGCCGTTCATCGCTGGCATCACCGCGGTCTTGGGGCCCAGCAGCGGCTGCAGGGTTTCGGCAACAGTGGCCAAGGTCGTGCCCTTGACGGCGATCACCACGAGGTCCTGCTCGCCCAGGTCGTGGGCCTGCGCACTGGCGCGCAGCGGCACGACCGATTCCTGCCCCGCCGAGCGCAGCCGCAGCCCGCGGTCGCGCACGGTGGCCAGCGTCGCGCCGCGGGCCAGCGCGCACACCTCGTGCCCCGCCTGCACCAGCCGCGCCGCCATCAGCCCGCCAACGGCCCCCACGCCCACCACTGCGATCTTCATCCGGCGCTCCGTTGTTGACTTGAAAGGGAACCAGCATGGATGGTAAGGCGCGTCCCTTGGGCACTGCCAAACCCGGGTAAACCCTCATCTTCATGCCCGCAGGTTGGATGCGCCTAGAGGCGTCAGCCTACAAAAATGCCCGGAGAAATCTCGATCTGTTGCCAACAGGCGGGATGGTTGTGTGCAAAATAGAACGATCGTTCGTTTCTACCCGTGCCCGTGACAGACACCCCAACGCTTGCCAACCCGCGTGATCACACGCTGCCGCCCCGCTCGTTGCTGAAGGGCCAGCAGACCCGCGCGACCATTTTGGAGGCTGCCCTCGGCCTGGCTTCGCACATGGGCCTGGAGGGCTTGTCGATCGGCGCGCTGGCCGAGGTGACGAAGATGAGCAAGTCGGGCGTGTTCGCGCACTTCGGCTCACGCGAGGAGTTGCAGATCTGCGTCGTGCGCGAGTACCACGCCAAGTTCGAGGAAGAAGTCTTCGTGCCGGCCATGCGCGAGCCGCGCGGCCTGCCGCGCTTGCGCGCGCTGTTCGATCTTTGGGTGCGGTGCGTGTCGGTCGAGATCGATTCGGGCTGCATCTATATCAGCGGCGCCGTCGAGTTCGACGACCGGCCCGGCCCGGTGCGCGACGCGCTCGTCTCGATGGTGCAGACGTGGCAGCAGGCGCTGGAGCGTGCGATCGACATCGCCATCGACGAAGGCCACTTGCGTGCCGACACCGAGCCGGCGCAGCTGCTGTTCGAGGTGCATGGCCTGATCCTGGCGCTGCACCACGACGCGCGGTTCCTGCGCACGCCTGGCGCCGTCGAGCGCGCACGTGTCGCGTTCCAGCGCGTGCTCGGGCACTACACGTGCCAAGTCGCGCCTGCATCCATTCCGGCCCCGACCGCGCGCAAGCGCAAAGCCGCCGCCCCCCTTTCCGATTCTGCTCAGGAGTAACCCACCATGGCTCAGTACACCCCGCCGCTGCGCGACATGCAGTTCGTGCTGCACGAACTGCTGAACGTGACCGACGAATTCAAGCGCCTGCCGCGGCACGCCGAGGTCGACGCCGACACCGTCAACGCCGTGCTCGAAGAAGGCGGCAAGTTCGCCGCCGGAGTCTTGTTCCCGCTCAACCAGAGTGGCGACACCGAAGGCTGCACGCTCGACAAAACCCATCGCACCGTGACGGCGCCGAAGGGCTTCAAGGCCGCCTATGCGCAGTACGCCGAAGGCGGCTGGGCGGCGCTGAGTTGCGACCCCGAGTACGGCGGCCAGGGCCTGCCGATCACCGTGAACCAGTGCTTCTACGAGATGATGAACAGCGCCAACCAGGCCTGGACGATGTACCCCGGCCTCACGCACGGCGCGTACGAATGCCTGCACGAGCACGGCACGCCCGAGCAAAAGGCGACCTACCTGCCCAAGCTCACCAGCGGCCAGTGGCTCGGCACGATGTGCCTGACCGAAGCGCATTGCGGCACCGACCTCGGGCTGCTTCGTACCAAAGCAGACCCCCAGCCTGACGGCAGCCACCGCATCAACGGCTCCAAGATCTTCATCAGCTCGGGTGACAACGACCTGGCAGAAAACATCGTGCACCTGGTGCTGGCCCGCTTGCCGGACGCACCGGTCGGCTCCAAGGGCATCTCGCTGTTCGTCGTGCCCAAGTTCTTGCCCAAGACCGACGTGCAGGGTGCAGTCACGCTCGGCCAGCGCAACGGCATCTTCTGCACCGGGCTCGAGCACAAGATGGGCATCCACGGCAACGCCACCTGCCAGATGAGCCTGGAGAACGCCACCGGATGGTTGGTTGGCCAACCGCACCGCGGCCTGGCGGCGATGTTCGTGATGATGAATGCCGCGCGGCTCGGCGTCGGCAACCAGGGCCTGGGGCTGACCGAGGTGGCCTACCAGAATGCCGTCGTCTACGCCAAAGACCGCATCCAGATGCGCTCGCTGTCCGGCCCCAAATCGCCGAGCCAGCCGGCCGACCCGATCATCGTGCACCCCGATGTGCGCAAGATGCTGCTGACGGCGCGCGCCTACGCCGAGGGTGGCCGCGCGCTGGCCGTCTACATCGCAATGCTGATCGACCGCGAACTCTCGTCCCACGACGAAGACGTGCGCAAGGACGCCGCCGATCAAGTGGCGCTGCTCACGCCCATCGTCAAGGCCTTCCTGACCGACAACGCCTGGATCGCCACCTCGCACTGCATGCAGGTGTTCGGTGGGCACGGCTACATCAAAGAATCGGGCATGGAGCAGTACGTGCGCGACGCCCGCATCAACATGATCTATGAAGGCACCAACACCATCCAGTCGCTCGACCTGCTGGGCCGCAAGGTGCTGGGCGACAACGGCGCGCGCTTCAAGAAGTTCGGCAAGCTGATCAGCGACTTCATCGAGGAAGAAGGCGTGAACGAGGCGATGCAGGAGTTCGTCAACCCACTTGCCGACATCGGCGACAAGGTGACCAAGCTGACCACCGAGCTCGGCATGAAGGCCTTCAAGAACCCCGACGAAGTGGGCGCCGCCGCGGTGGACTACCTGCGCGTGTGCGGTCACCTGGTGTTTGCCTACTTCTGGGCGCGCATGGCGAAGGTGGCGCTGGAGAAGCAAGCCGATGCCAATTCCGCCGACCCGTTCTACAAGGCCAAACTCGCCACCGCGCGCTTTTACTTCGCCAAACTGCTGCCCGAAACCGCCTCGCTGATCCGCACCGCGCGGGCCGGCGCGGCACCGATGATGGACATGGAAGAGGCGTTGTTTTAACGTGCGCCGCTTCGACTGACCGACCCCCGCGTGACGCACCCTAGGAGACAAGCCCCATGAACGCAATCACCCGAAACCTTCTCGCCGCCGCAGGCCTGGCTTTGCTGGCCGGCTGGACGCAAGCCCAGAGCTCGCCGGTGGGTCTGTGGAAGACCATCGATGACGAGACCAAGAAGGAAAAGTCCCTGATCCGCCTGAGCGAGAGCGGCGGCGTGATCAGCGGGAAGCTCGAGAAGTTTCTCGACCCCGCCACCAAGGCCGACGTGGTGTGCGACAAATGCACCGACGACCGCAAAGACAAGCCCATCATGGGCATGACGCTGGTGCGCAACGCCAAGCAGGGCGCCGACGACAAGACGGTGTGGGAAGGCGGCGACATCCTCGACCCGAACAACGGAAAGGTCTACAAGCTGCGCCTGAAGCCGGTGGACGGCGGCAAGACGCTGGAGGTGCGCGGCTACATCGGCCCGTTCTTCCGCAACCAGACGTGGACCCGCGTGGAGTGAGTTGACCCCAAGACGCCTCCGGCGTCGCCCCCCCGAGGGGGAGTCGCCGTCTAGGGACGGCCCGGCGACGGCGGCCCCGCACTGCAAGGAAGGAAGTTCCAATGAATCGTTTCAACGTTCGCAAGGTCGCCGTGCTCGGCGCCGGCGTGATGGGCGCGCAGATTGCCGCCCACCTCGTCAACTGCAAGGTCTCGGTCGTGCTGTTCGACCTGCCTGCGAAGGAAGGGCCGAAGAACGGCATCGTCACCAAGGCCGTCGAGGGCTTGAAGAAGTTGAAGCCCGCACCGCTGGGCGTGCCGGAAGACGCGGCGCTGATCCAACAAGCCAACTACGAAGAACACCTCGACCTGCTGAAGGACTGCGACCTGGTGATCGAGGCGATCGCCGAGCGCATGGACTGGAAGCTCGACCTGTACAAGCGCATCGCGCCGGCCTTGGCGCCGCATGCGATCGTCGCGTCCAACACCTCGGGCCTGAGCATCACCAAGTTGTCGGAGGTGCTGCCGCAAGAGATCAAGCCGCGCTTTTGCGGCATCCACTTCTTCAACCCGCCGCGCTACATGGCGCTGGTGGAGCTGATCAACACGCCGACGACCCAGCCCGAGGTGCTCGACCAGCTCGAAGCCTTCGTCACCACCGCGCTGGGGAAAAGCGTGGTGCGGGCGATGGACACGCCCAACTTCATCGCCAACCGCGTCGGCATTGCCGGCATGCTGGCGACGATGAAGGAGGCCGAGACCTTCGGCCTGAGCTACGACGTGGTCGACGACCTGACCGGCAAAAAGCTCGGCCGCGCCAGCAGCGGCACCTTCCGCACCGCCGACGTGGTGGGGCTGGACACGATGGCGCACGTCATCAAGACACTGCAGGACAACCTCGGCGCCGACCCGTTCTTCGCCAGTTACGCCACGCCGCCGGTGCTGGCAAGGTTGATCGAACAAGGCGCACTCGGCCAGAAGAGTGGCGCGGGCTTCTACAAGAAGGTGGGCAAGGACATCCTGCGCCTCGACCCGGCCAAAGGCGACTACGTTGCCGGCGGCGGCAAGGCCGACGAGATCGTCGCGCGCATGCTGAAGAAGCCCGCGCCCGAGCGCCTGAAGCTGCTGCACGAATCGAAGAACCCGCAGGCGCAGTTCCTGTGGGCGATCCTGCGCGACAGCTTCCATTACTGCGCGGTGCATCTGGCCGACATTGCCGAATCTGCGCGCGAGATCGACTTCGCGATGCGCTGGGGCTTCGGCAGCAGCCAGGGCCCGTTCGAGCTGTGGCAGGAGGCCGGCTGGAAGCAGGTGGCCGGTTGGGTGAAGGAAGACATCGACGCCGGCAAGGCACTGAGCAACGCGCCGCTGCCGGGCTGGGTGTTCGAAGGGCCTGTTGCCGACAAGGGCGGCGTGCACACGCCGGAAGGCTCGTGGAGCCCGTCGAGAAAAGCGTTCGTGGCGCAGAGCACGCTGCCGGTCTACCAGCGTCAGCACTTCCGTGAGGCGGTGCTCGGCTCGGGCGCGGCGGCGCCGCTGAAGAGCGGCACCGAGGTCTTCAAGAACGACGAAGTGCGGGTGTGGACGCTGGACGGCGAGGTGCTGATCCTGAGCATCACCGCCAAGCTGCACCTGATCGGCCAGGGCGTGATCGAGGGGTTGACGAAGGCTGTCGAAATGGCCGAGGCCAGCTACAAGGGCTTGGTGATCTGGTCGCCCGACGATGTGTTCTCGGCCGGTGCGAACCTCGAGTCGATGATGCCGGTGTTCATGAAGAGCGGCGGCAAAGGCATCCTGCCCGAGGTCAAGAAGCTGCAGGACGCGATGCTGCGCATGCGTTATGCCAACGTGCCGGTGGTGGCGGCGATGCGCGGCCTGGCGCTGGGCGGCGGCTGTGAGATCGCGGTTCATGCGGCGCGGCGTGTGGCGGCGATGGAGAGTTACGTCGGCTTGGTCGAGGTCGGCGTCGGGCTGATCCCGGCTGGTGGTGGCCTGGCCTACATCGCGCGGCGTGCATCTGAAATGGCGGCAGCTGGCAACGCCAACGCCGACATCATGAAGTTCGCGACCGACGGCTTCACCAACGCCGCGATGGCCAAGGTGGGCACCAGCGCGATCGAGTCGCGCCGCCTGGGCTACCTGCTGTGGAGCGATGTGATCGTGCCGCACAAGGACGAGCTGCTGTTCGTCGCCACGCAGCAGGCCCGGGCGATGTTCGACAGCGGCTACCGCGCGCCGGCGCGGGCGGTGTTTCCGGTGGCGGGCCGCAACGCGACGGCCACGATCAAGGGCCAGCTCGCCAACATGCGCGACGGTGGCTTCATCAGCGCACACGACTTCCACATCAGCGCGCTGATCGCCGAGGTGATCTGCGGGGGTGATGTCGATGCGGGATCGATGGTCACCGAGGAGTACCTGATGACGCTGGAGCGGCAGCACTTCTGCAAGCTGCTGGACCACCCGAAGTCTCAAGAACGGATCATGGGCATGCTGCAGACCGGCAAGCCGGTTCGCAACTGAGTGAGTTCACTCCTTCCCCCTCTGGGGGAAGGCCGGGATGGGGGCCTACGGAGCGAACCACCGTGCAAGACCAAGCCAGCGCCGCTGCCAGGCACAACGCAAAAGCACTCCGCACCGGTATGGCCGATGCCGAGCGGCGTTTGTGGTCGCGCCTTCGGCATGAGCAACTTGGGGTGAAGTTTCGCCGGCAACATCCGATCGGCACGTGCGTTCTGGACTTCGCGTGCCTCGCACCCAAGCTGGCGATCGAGATCGACGGCTCGCAGCATCTCGATCAGTTGAAGTACGACGAACGCCGCACGGAATGGCTGGCGACCCAGGGCTTTGCGGTCCTTCGCTTCTGGGCGAATGACGTGATGACCCAGACGGATGCCGTGGTCATCCGAGTGTTCGAGAACTTGCAGGTCGCCGCCTCGACGGCCCCCACCCCAACCCTCCCCCAGCGGGGGAGGGAGTCAACACAGAAGGAATCAACATCATGAGCAAACAAGTTCAAGACGCCTACATCGTTGCCGCCACCCGCACGCCGATCGGCAAGTCGGGGCGCGGGTACTTCAAGAACACGCGGCCGGACGACCTGCTCGTCGCGGCGGTGCGCAGCGCGCTGAAGCAGGTGCCGACGCTGGACCCGGCGGCGATCGAAGACGCGATCATCGGCTGCTCGTTCCCCGAGGGCGAGCAGGGCATGAACATGGCCCGCGTGGCGATGGTGCTGGCGGGCTTGCCGCATTCGGTGGGCGGCGTCACCGTCAACCGCTTCTGCGCGTCGGGCGTGACGGCGCTGCAGATGGCGGCCGACCGCATCCGCATCGGCGAGGCCGACGTGATGATCGCCGGCGGTGCCGAGTCGATGAGCCTGGTGACGATGGGCGGCAACAAGCCGTCATTCAACCCCGAGGTGTTCGCGCGCGACGAGAACGTCGGCATCGCCTACGGCATGGGCCTGACAGCCGAGAAGGTGGCGGCGCAGTGGAAGGTCAGCCGCGAGGCGCAAGACCAGTTCGCGCTCGCCTCGCACCAGAAGGCGCTCAAGGCGATGGCAGCGGGCGAGTTCACGGCCGAGATGACGCCGATCGACGTCGTCGAGCGCTTCCCGAACTTGGCGACTGGCGAAGTTGGCACGAAGACGCGGACGGTGAACCTCGACGAAGGCGCACGGCCCGACACCTCGCTCGAAGGCCTGGCCAAGCTCAAGCCGGTGTTCGCCGCCAAGGGCAGCGTGACGGCGGGCAACAGCTCGCAGACGAGCGACGGCGCCGGTGCGCTGATCCTGGCGAGCGAGAAGGCGGTCAAGCAGTTCGGGCTGAAGCCGCTCGCACGCTTCGTCAGCTTTGCCGCGCGCGGCGTGGCGCCGGAGATCATGGGCATCGGCCCGATCGAGGCCATCCCGGCCGCGCTGCGCTATGCCGGGCTGAAGCTCGACGACATCGGCTGGATCGAGCTCAACGAAGCGTTTGCTGCGCAGGCGCTGGCGGTCATCAACACCGTCGGGCTCGACGCTGCCAAGGTCAACCCGATGGGCGGCGCGATCGCGCTGGGCCACCCGCTCGGCGCCACCGGCGCCATTCGTGCCGCGACCGTCGTGCATGCGCTGCACCGCCACAACCTGAAGTACGGCATGGTCACGATGTGCGTGGGCATGGGGCAGGGCGCGGCGGGCATTCTCGAGCGGGTCTGACGACGGGCCGCCTGTTCGTCGATGGCCGCGGCGATGGCGCAGCCCACAACACCGGCCGTTCCTGCCAGCCGCGGCGCCGGCACGGCTGCGCAGGCCGGCGTTGCAGACCGCGGCCGCGCGCTTTCGTTGCAGGCGGTCGATGGTCAACGGCTCGCGGCGCACTGGCATGCGGCAGCGCCGGCCGCTGGCGGCGCGGTGCGCGGAGTGGTCGTGCTGGCGCCGGCCACCGGCGTGCCGCAGAGCTTCTACCTGCGCTTTGCCCAATGGCTTGCGGCGCACGGCGTCGGCGTGCTGCGCTTCGACTTTCGTGGCACGGCGGCGTCGCGGCCCGCCCGGCTGCGGGGCTTCGTCGCCGACTTCTCGCACTGGGCGCTCGACCTGGACGCGGCGCTGGCGTTCGCGCTCGCTGAAAGTGTCCGAGGCGCGCCGGGTGCCCAGCACGCCGAAATCGGCGGTGCCGTGCGTGTGAGCCTCATCGGCCACAGCATCGGCGGCTTCCTCGCGCCGGCGACGCTGCACGCGCCGCAACTTCATCGCCTCGTGCTCGTCGGCGCGCAGAGCGCCTACTGGCGCGACTTCCCGCAACCGCAGCGCTGGCCGATGGCGCTGATGTGGCACGGCGTCATGCCGGCGGTGACGCAGCTCGTCGGCTACTTCCCCGGCCGCGCGCTGAGGCTCGGCGAAGACCTGCCGCGCGGCGTCGCGATGGCCTGGGCGGCGCGGCCGTGGCGCGACCCGTGGCGCGTGCCCGCATTCGCCGACGCGTACGCGCGCACGCTGCCGCAGACGCACCTGGTGGCGGCCGACGACGACGCGTTTGCTACGCCCGCCGCGATGGCGCGCGTGGCCCGGCAGTTGACAGCGACCACGACGCAGACGCACACGATCGCGACGGGTAGGGCAGGGACCGACATCGAAGCGACCGGCAGCGCAGCGACCGGCATCTCGTTGACCGGAAGTGCCAGCGCCAACGCCAACGCCAACGCCAACGCCAACGCCAACGCCAACGCCAACGCTCGCCCCCAGCCCATCGGCCACTTCGGTCTGTTTCGCTCGGCGTGTGCTGTGCACGCCTGGCCCCGTTTGCTTGCGCTGGCGCTGCCCGACGATCGGCGAGCGACGTCGTCACCCGCTTGACCTCCCACGAGCCCCGCACCGAAAGGCCGTCGAATGAACCAGCATGTCACGCTCCATCAAGTCGAGTCTGCGGACGGCACCGCCATTGCGGTGCGCGCGTACGAGTCGCAAGGCGGCGGCGCCAAGGGCTCGGTGGTCATCGGCGGGGCGATGGGGGTGAAGCAGGCCTTCTACGCGCCGTTCGCACATTGGCTGGCCGGTCAGGGCTACCGCGTGTTCAGCTTCGACTACCGCGGCATGGGCGACTCGCGCCCGGCCGCGCACGGCCGGTCCTTGCGCGGCTTCGACGCCGACCTGTTCCAGTGGGCGGCCGATTTCGACGCCGTCATCGGCCACGCGCTGCAAGCCGCGCCGGGCGTGCCGCTGTACGTCGTCGGCCACAGCCTGGGCGCGCAGTTGCCGGGCATGCTGGCGCACCGCGACCGCATCGACGGTCTCGTGTCGGTGGCCGCAGGCAGTGGTTACTGGCGTGACAACGCGCCGTCGCTCAAGCGCGTTGCGCTGTACTTCTGGTACGTGCTGGTGCCGCCGGTGACCGCGCTGTTCGGCTACTTTCCCGGCAAGCGGCTGCGCAAGGTGGGCGACCTGCCACGCGGCGTGATGCTGCAATGGCGCCGCTGGTGTTTGAACCCGCGGTATCACGTCGGTGCCGAAGGTGCGGCGGTGCGCCAGCAGTTCGAGGCGGTGCGTTTCCCGATGGTGGCGCTGTCGATCACCGACGACGAGTTGATGACCGAGCGCGGCACGCAGGTGCTGGTCGACTGCTACGCCAACGCGCCGCGCCGCATCGAACGCGTGGCGCCGGCCGACGCCAGCGCACGGCGCATCGGCCACTTCGGGCTGTTCCGCGACCAATTTCAATCCACCCTGTGGGCACGCGTGGCTGCGTTGCTGCAGGGCTTTCACATGAACAAGGAGATTGCATGAGCATCAAAACGGCAACGTTGAACGGCGTGGCAACGATCGAGATCGCCCGCCCCGAAAAGAAGAACGCCATCACCGTGGCGATGTACCAGGCGATGGCCGACGCGCTGAACGCCGCCAACGCCGAGCCGGCGGTACGCGCGGTGCTGATCACCGGCCAGCCGGGCATCTTCACCTCCGGCAACGACCTCGACGACTTCATGCAGCGCCCGCGCCAGACCGGCGACTCGCCGGTGTTCCAGTTCATGCGCGCGTTGCACGGCTGCGAGAAACCGGTGGTGGCGGCCGTCACCGGTGCGGCCATCGGCATCGGCACGACGATGCTGCTGCATTGCGACCTCGTCTACGTGTCCGACGAAGCGCGCCTGGCGATGCCGTTCGTGAGCCTGGGGCTGGTGCCTGAGTTTGCGTCGAGCCTCATCGTGCCGCAGCTCGTGGGCCACGTGAAGGCGGCCGAGAAGCTGCTGCTCGGCGACCCGTTCACCGGCGAAGAGGCGGTGGAGATGCGCATCGCCAACGCCGTGCTGCCGGCGGCCGAGGTGGTGCCGCACGCGCGTCGCATGGCCGAGCGTTTCAACGCCTTGCCGCCCGGCGCGGTGCGCGACAGCAAGAAGCTGCTGCGGCGCGGCCGGACCGAGCCGGTGCTGCAGGCGATCGCCGCCGAAGGCGAGGTGTTCGGCAGCCGGTTGAGCAGCCCCGAGGCGCGTGAAGCCTTCAGCGCTTTCTTCCAGAAACGACGCCCCGACTTCAGCCAGTTCACCTGATCGCAGCCCGCGCACGGCGACAATTCATGCATGCTGAGCGCGGCCAAACTTGCACTGAGCCCGCTGCTGCTGTGGCAAGGGCGGAGCGTGCGCCAGCGCGCGCTGCGGCTGCCCGAGGCCGAGGGCGCGCGCGTGGGCGTGGCAGGCACCGGTGCGGTGTGCCTGCGCGTGCTGATCGTCGGCGATTCGTCGGCCGCGGGTGTGGGCGCGGCCACGCAGGCGCAGGCACTCGCGGGGCGATTGAGCGAGGCCTTGGCGCTGCGCCTGGGCGGCTCGGTAAGCTGGCAGCTGATTGCGCAGACCGGCCACACCACGCGAGACGCCGTCGAAGCACTGAAAGTGCTGCCGCTGCACCCGGCCGACGTGATGGTGACCGCACTCGGCGTGAACGACGTGGTGGCGCAGGTGCCCGCCCAGCGCTGGCTGGCCGACCTGGGCAAGCTCGACTGGCTGGCGGGCAAGCGAGCCGGCGTGCACCACATCGTGCACAGCGGCGTGCCGCCGATGCATGCCTTTCCGCTGCTGCCGCAGCCGCTGCGCTGGGTGCTCGGCGCCGACGCGCACCGCTTCAACAAGGCGCTGGCCGACTGGGTGATGATGTACCCCGACCGTTGCGTGCTGCCGCTGCCCTTTGAAGACCACATTGCCAACGCCGGCCCGCTGATGGCCGAAGACGGTTTCCACCCCGGCCCGGCGATCTACGCGCTGTGGGCCGAACAACTGGCCGGCAAGATCAGCAACGAGATCGTGCCGCTGTTGCCGCAAACCACGCCCACCAGAAGGAGCCTTCGATGACCCTCTCAGGCAAGACCCTCTTCATCACCGGTGCGTCGCGCGGCATCGGCCTGGCGATCGCCAAGCGAGCGGCGCGCGACGGCGCCAACATCGTGATCGCAGCCAAGACGACCGAGGCCAACCCGAAGCTGCCCGGCACCATCCACTCTGCGGCGGCCGAGATCGAAGCGGCAGGCGGCAAGGCGCTGGCCGTGCAGTGCGACATCCGCGACGAATCCAGCGTGCAGGCCGCCGTCGAGCAGGCGGTGGCCACGTTCGGCGGCATCGACATCCTCGTCAACAACGCCAGCGCCATCAGCCTGACGCCCACGACGGCCACGCCGATGAAGCGCTTCGACCTGATGTTCGGCGTGAACGTGCGCGGCACCTACCTGTGTACGCAGGCTTGCCTGGCCGAGTTGGTGAAGTCGGCCCAGACTGGCCGCAACCCGCATGTGCTGAACATGGGCCCGCCGCTGAGCATGAAGCCGCACTGGTTCAAGAACCACACCGCCTACACGATGGCCAAGTACGGCATGAGCATGTGCACCCTGGGGCATGCGGCCGAGTTCAAGCCGCTGGGCATCGGCGTGAACAGCCTGTGGCCACGCACCGCGATTGCCACCGCCGCGCTGCAGATGATCCCCGGCGTGGACATCGCGCGCTGCCGCAAGCCGGAGATATTGGCCGACGCAGAGTGGATGGTGCCGGGCAGCTTCGGGTTGGCCTCGGTCGTCTTGGCTGCGATCACGATGTTGGC
>LGRD01000037.1 GCA_001263235.1 Methylibium sp. NZG
TTCGTCATCTGCTCCTTCTTCGCGGCGAAGAGGCCGATGGCGCCGCCGACGACGAGCGCGCCGATGATCCAGGCATAGCCGGCTGGCGTGACGCGTGGGCCGAGCACCGTGGCCAGCACGGCGAGGGCCATGCCGATGATGCCGAACAGGTTTCCGCGGCGCGCGGATTCGGGGTTGGCGAGCCCACCCAGACTGAGGATGAACAGAATGGTGGCGGCGATGTAGGAGACGGTGGCGAGGCTTGCAGTCATGGCGGTGGCCTTGTTCTTATTTGCGGAACATCGCCAGCATGCGGCGCGTGACCGCGAAGCCGCCGAACATGTTGACGGCCGTGAGTGCGAGCGCAAAGACAGCCAGACCGAGGATCAACGCGTTAGGTCGGTCTGCGATCCCGCCGGTGAGCGGCGGCGCCACCTGCACCAGCGCGCCGATGGCGATGATCGACGAGATGGCATTGGTTACGCTCATCAGCGGTGTGTGCAGCGAAGGCGTGACGTTCCACACCACCATGTAGCCGATGAAGCAAGCCAGGACGAACACGGTGAAGTGCGACAGGAACGACGCCGGCGCATACAGGCCCACCAGCAGGAACAACACCGCACCGACGCCAAACACCGTAGCCAGCGACTTGGCCGACATCGGTTCGCCGGCACCATGGCCATGGCCCTTGGGCGCGACGGCGACTGCGGTGGCTGCCTTCTGCGGCGGCGGAGCCGGCAGCTTCAACGGCGGGGCCGGCCAAGTGACAGCGCCTTCCTTGATGACGGTGAGGCCACGAATGGCGTCATCGTCCATGTTGACGTTGATGACGCCGTCTTTCGTCTTGCACAACTCTTCCGTGAGTCGCAGCAGGTTGTTCGAATACAGGGTGGACGACTGCTTGGCCAGCCGGCTCACCAGATCGGTGTAGCCGACGATGGTGACGCCATGCTTCACCACTGCGTGGCCGGGTTCGGTGAGTTCGCAATTGCCGCCTTGTTCGGCCGCCATGTCGACGATGACGCTGCCCGGCTTCATGCTGCGCACCATCTCGGCGGTGATGAGCTTGGGCGCCGGCTTGCCCGGGATCAGCGCAGTGGTGATGATGATGTCGACTTCCTTGGCCTGCTGCGCGTACATCGCGCGCTGCGCGGCCTGGAAGCCTTCGCTCATGACCTTGGCGTAGCCGCCGCCGCCGGAGCCTTCTTCTTCGTAGTCGACCTTGACGAACTCGCCGCCCAGCGACACCACCTGGTCAGCCACCTCGGCGCGCGTGTCGTTGGCGCGCACGATGGCTCCCAGGTTGGCCGCGGTGCCGATGGCCGCCAGCCCGGCCACACCGGCCCCGGCAATGAACACCTTGGCCGGCGGAATCTTGCCGGCGGCGGTGATCTGGCCGTTGAAGAAGCGGCCGAAGGCGTTGGCGGCTTCGATCACCGCCCGGTAGCCGCTGATGCCGGCCATGGAGGTGAGCGCGTCCATCTTCTGCGCCCGGCTCAGTTGGCGTGGCAGGCAGTCGATGGCCAGCACGGTCGCCATCTTCGCCGCCAGCTGTTGCATCAGGTCTGGGTTCTGTGCCGGCCAGACGAATCCGATCAGCGTGCCGCCTTCGCGCAGCATGGCCACTTCATTCGGCGTGGGCACGCGCGCCTTGAAGACGATGTCGCTCTTGGCCCAGATGTCGGCCGCAGTCGGCACCACGCTGGCACCGGCAGCGCGGTAGGTGTCGTCGGCAAAGTTCGCCGCATCGCCGGCGCCACTCTGCACCGCCACCTGGAAGCCCAGCTTGATGAGCTTTTCAACCACCTCGGGCACCGTGGCGACACGTTTCTCGCCAGGCAGAGTTTCAAGCGGCACACCGATCAACATGAACGTCTCCTCAATTCTTTCGAAGTGCGCGACTAGGCGTAGCGCAGGTCAGTTGCCTTGCCGCGGAAGACCCGGTACGAGAACGCCGTGTAGGCCGCGATCGCCGGCAGAGAAATGCAGACACCGATCAGGATCACCTTGAGCGCGGCCGGGCTGCTGGCGGCCTGCCAGATCGTGAGCCGGTCGATCACGACGTAGGGGTACAGGCTGTAGGCCAGACCGAGAAACCCGAGCACGAAGACGACGATCAGCAGCGTGAACGGCAGCCAGGCAAGTGGCCCGCGCACGGTGGGCGTGCCCAGCAGCGCGCGCACCGCCACGAGCAAGATGACCGTCATCAGCGGAATCGCCGACAGCGCGATGATCGAAGGCAGCTCAAACCATCGCAGGCGCACCGTCTCGCTGATCCACGGCGTGGCCATCGAGATCAGCAAGAGCCCGCCGCACATCGGCGCCCACGCGATGCGCGCCCAGCGCACAGCACGCTCTTGCAGTTCACCGTCGGTCTTCATGATCAGCCAGGTGGCGCCCAGCAACACATAGGCCATCGGCAGCGCCACGGCGATGGCGGCGGCGAACAGCGGGTAGTTCCAACCGTCACCGAAGCCGCTGATGTAGCGCCCGAGCATCCAGCCCTGCGTCGCCGCAGCGAGCGTTGATCCGGTGAAGAACAACCAGTCCCACATCGGCTTGCGCGCGGCTTTGGCCTTGACGCGGAAGTCGAACGCCACACCGCGCAGGATCAACCCGATCAGCATCAGCATGACCGGCAAATACAGCTCGGTCAGCACCAAGCCATGCGCCTTCGGGAAAGCCACCAGCAGGATGCCGACGCCGAGCACGAGCCAAGTCTCGTTGGCATCCCAGAAGGGGCCGATCGACGCGATCATCACGTCCTTTTCGGCCGGTGTCGCGCGGGGCATCAGCATGCCCACGCCAAGGTCGTAGCCGTCGCTGACCACATAGACGAGCATCGAAATGCCCATCAGCGCCATGAAGATCACCGGCAGCGCTTCGTCGAAGGTCATGAACGACCTCCTTCGACCAGCGCTTCGGCCGCGCGACCCTGGGCACGTTCCAGCGCGTCGGCCTGGATCACGTCCTCCGGCTTTTCGGCCATGTACTTCAGTACCGCCACATAGGCGACGAGCAGCGCCAGGTAGACGGTGACGTACAGCGCCAGCGTCAACGCGATCATCGGTGCCGGAACGGTCGATGCAACATCGGCGGTGCGAACCAGGCCGAAGACGACAAACGGCTGGCGGCCGATCTCGGTCACGTACCAGCCGGCCACGGTGGCCACCCAACCGGAGAACGTCATCCCGGCCACCACCCACAACAAACGGCGTGGCAGGCGTTCGGGCCGCCAGCCGCAGCGCCGACACCACCACCAGCCGGCCCAGCTGACGGCCAGCATCAGCATGCCCACGCCGACCATGACACGGAACGACCAGAACACCATGGCCACCGGCGGATGTGCGCCGGGGAAGTCGTTCAGGCCGCGGATCTCGGCGTCGACGTCATGCTTGAGGATGAAGCTCGCGAGCTTGGGGATTCCGATCGCTGCCAGGTTGCTGCGCGACGCCTCATCGGGAATCGCGAACAGCAGCAAGGGCGCGCCGCGCTGCGTCTCCCACACCCCCTCCATCGCGGCGACCTTCTGCGGCTGGTGCTCCAGCGTGTTCAGGCCGTGCAGATCGCCGACGAAAATCTGCACCGGGATCAGCAGTGCCGCCAGTGTCAGCCCGACGCGCAGCACCTTCGGCGCCGAGAGCGGCGCCGCTCCCTTGAGGATTTGCCAGGCCGAGAGCCCGGCCAGCAGGAACGCCACGGTCAGCCCTGAGGCGAGCAGCTTGTGTGCCAGGCGGTAGGGGAACGAGGGATTGAAGATGACCTCGATCCAGCTCCTGACGTGGAACTCGCCATTGGTGATCTCGTGGCCCGTCGGCGTCTGCATCCACGAGTTCAGCGCCAGGATCCAGAACGCACTGAGCGAGGTGCCGATGGCGACGAAGAAGGTGGCCATCATGTGCACGCGTTCGCTTACGCGGCCGTGGCCGAACAGCATGATCCCCAGGAAGCCGGCCTCTAGGAAGAACGCCGTCAGCACCTCGTAGCCCAAGAGCGGCCCGGCCACGTTGCCGACCCGTTCCATGAAGCCGGGCCAGTTGGTGCCGAACTGGAAGCTCATCGGGATGCCGCTGACCACGCCGAGCGCGAAGGTCAGCGCGAAGACCTTGGTCCAGAAGCGGTACGCGGCGAGCCAGGCCTGCCGGTCCACCGGCTGCGTGGCACGCAGGTAACGCCAGCGGAAGAACATCAGCACCCACGCCAGCGCGATGCTGATGACCGGAAACAGGATGTGGAACGTGATGATGGCGGCGAACTGCATGCGCGCCAGGATCAGTGCGTCCATGGTTCCGGCTCCCTTGAAGGATCAGCTCTTGCGCGCCCGGGAGGCCGACTTCTTGGCGGCGGCCCCTGGCGCTGCGTCCGATGCCTCCAGCCCTTCGGACATGCCGATCAGCACGCCGCGCGCGAGCGCCGTGTAGTGATCCATCCAGGCGTCCACGGTGCTCTGCGCCTGAGCTCGGCCCTGCCGCACGGCCTCGCGCGACCTTGCCGTGAGTTGCTCCAGCGCCGCGGTGGCGCTGGAGCCGGTGGCACTGCCCTTGACCTTCAGTCCTTCGAGCGCCGAGGCCCAGGGCCCCTGCAGCGTCTTCCCCGCGTCGGCGATGGCCTTGTCGACGCTGCCATACAGCGCGTCCTCCATCTTCTCGATGTCGGCCAGCGCCTTCTTCATCTTCGTCTCGCGCAGTTCGACGCCCTGGTCGACGAACTGCTCGAGCGCGCGCCGGTTGGCCTCGACCGCCTTCACCACGGCGGCATCCATGCCCTCAACTGCCTTGCTCAGCAGCGCCTCGACATCGGTCGCAGGCAGACCGCTCTTCGCGGCGCCGGCCGAAGCCGCCTTTGTCGTCGCCTTCACCGCGTCACGCACGCTCTTCAGCGTCAGCTCGCGGCCCTGCAAGGCCTTCAGCGTGGCCTGCTGAACTGCCTGGCGCAGCGCGTCGCCCTGTCGGGCCGAAGCCTGGGCGAACTGCTGCGCCAGGGCTTCATGGTCGAAACCGGTCTTGCTCATCTGTTTGTCTCCTTGGTTGTTTTCGTCGACGCAGACGCGCTACTGCATGTGCTGGCCGCCGTTGATGGCGATGTTGGCGCCGGTCACGAACGCCGCCTCGTCGGAAGCCAGGTAGATGATCAGACCGGCCACCTCCTCGGGCTTGCCGAGGCGGCCGACCGGGATGTGCGGCAGGATCTTCGAGTCGAGGACTTCTTTCGGAATGGCAGTGACCATCTTGGTGCCGATGTAGCCGGGTGAGATGGTGTTGACCGTCACGCCTTTCTTCGCGACCTCGAGCGCCAGCGCCTTTGTGAAGCCGTGCACGCCGGCCTTGGCCGCCGAGTAGTTGGTCTGGCCGAAGGCGCCCTTGCTGCCGTTCACTGACGACACGTTGATCACGCGACCCCAGCCCCGGTCGGACATGGCGTCGACGACCTGCTTGCTCATGTTGAACAGGCTGTCGAGGTTGGTGCGCATCACCGCGTCCCAGTTGACCTTGTCCATCTTCTTGAAGGTCATGTCGCGCGTGATACCGGCGTTGTTGACCAGCACGTCCACCGGCCCGACCTTGGCCGTGACCTCGGCCACGGCCTGCGCGCAGGAGTCGAGGTCGGCCACGTCGCAGGGCACCGCGAAGATGTCGTAGCCACGATCCTTCATGCCGGCCACCCATTCGGCATGCTTGGTGTTGCCCGGCGAGTAAGTGACTGCGACCTTGTAGCCGGCATCGGCCATCTTGGTCGAAATGGTTTCGCCGAGGCCGCCCATACCGCCGGTGACCAGGACCACGCGTGTGTTGCTCATTTCGATGTCTCCTGTTGGGTTCAATGAATTCGGATCTCAGCGCTCGATCGCGAGCGACACGCCCATGCCGCCGCCGATGCACAGCGCGGCCAGGCCCTTCTTCGCGTCACGGCGCTGCATCTCGTGCAGCAGCGTGACCAGGATGCGGCAGCCGCTGGCGCCGATCGGGTGGCCGATCGCGATTGCGCCGCCATTGACGTTGACCTTCGCCGGGTCGGCTTCGAGCACCTTGTTGACCGCGCAGGCCTGCGCGGCGAAGGCCTCGTTCAGCTCGAAGAGATCGACGTCGCCGACTTTCCAGCCGGCGCGCTCCAGCGCCTTGCGGCTGGCCGGCACCGGGCCCATGCCCATCGTCGCCGGATCAAGCCCGCTGGTGCCGAAGCTGGCGATACGTGCCAGCGGCGTCAGACCCAGCTCGGCAGCCTTTTTCGCCGTCATCACGACCACCGCGGCGGCGCCGTCGTTCAGTCCCGACGCATTGCCGGCGGTGACGCTGCCGGCCTTGTCGAAAGCGGGGCGCAGACCGGCTAGCGCTTCGGCATTGGTCTTCTTGTTGATGAACTCGTCGGCCGCAAAGACCAGCGGATCGCCCTTCTTCTGCGGGATCGTGACGCCGACGATTTCGTCCTTGAAGCGGCCTGCATCCTGCGCCACCGATGCCTTCTGCTGGCTGGCCAGCGCCAGGGCGTCCTGCATCTCGCGCGTGATGCCGTGCGCCTTGGCCACGTTCTCGGCCGTGGTGCCCATGTGGTACTGGTTGTAGACGTCCCACAGGCCGTCGACGATCATCGAGTCGAGCATCTTCCAGTCGCCCATGCGCTGGCCCTGCCGCGAACCGAACAGCACATGCGGCGACAGGCTCATGCTCTCCTGGCCGCCGGCGACGACGATCTCGCTGTCGCCCCAATGCACGGCCTGCGCGGCCAGCATCACCGCCTTCAGGCCCGAGCCGCAGACAGCGTTGATCGTCAGCGCCGGCGCCTCCTTCGGCACACCGGCCTTCATCGACGCCTGGCGCGCCGGGTTCTGGCCGGCGCCTGCCGCAAGCACCTGGCCCATGATCACTTCGCCGATCTGGGCGGCGTCGAGCTTGGCGCGCGCGATCACCTCTTTGACGACGAGGGCGCCGAGTTCGGTTGCCGGGATGTTGGCGAGTGAGCCGCCAAACTTGCCCACGGCGGTGCGTGTGGCGGCGACGATGACGATGTCTTGCATGGTCTGTTTCTCCTGGGCTGGTGTGACGTGCGGGTGGAGGGCGTGAGGTGGCTAGGGCTAGGGAGCTTTGGCCTTGACGTAGCGGCCAGGTGCCGGTTCGATAGGCTTGTACTTGCGCGAGCCCGCGGACTGAGGTGCGGCGACCTTGCGGCCGGCGTGACGCCCAAGCCAGTCGGCCCAGGCCGGCCACCAACTGCCGGGAACGTCCTGCGCCTGTTCCAGCCAGCGGTCGGCGTCGTCCTCAACTTCGCCGACCCAGTGGTTGCGCTTCTTCTTGGCGGGCGGGTTGATGACCCCGGCGATGTGGCCGCTCGCGCCGAGCACAAAGCGCACGTCGCCGCCGAGCAGTCGGGTGCTGGCGTAGGCGGTCTGCCAGGGCACGATGTGGTCTTCGCGCGAGGCGTAGATGAAGGCCGGCACGGTGACCTGCCCGAGATCGACCGGCACGCCGCACTGCGTCGTGGCGCCCGGCTCGCGCAGCTTGTTCTCGAGGTAGGTGTTGCGCAGGTACCAGCAGTACATCGGCCCCGGCAGATTGGTGTCGTCGCCGTTCCAGAACAGCAGGTCGAAGGCTGGCGGAGCCTTGCCCTTGAGGTAGCCGTTGACGACGTAGGGCCAGATCAGATCGTTGGCGCGCAGCGCGGCGAACACCTGCGCCAGCTCGCGGCCCTTGAGCAAGCCTCCGCGGCCGATGCTGGCCTCCCGTGCAGCGACTGCTTGCTCGCTGACCATCAGGCCGAGCTCACCGGTGTCGCTGAAGTCGAGCATCGCGGTCAGCAACGTCAGGCTCGCGACCTTGTCCTCGCCACGTGCCGCGAGCACGGCGAGCGCACTGGCCAGCAGCGTTCCGCCGATGCAGAAACCCAACGTGTTGACGCGATCGGCGCTGCTGATCGCGAGCGCGACGTCGATCGCCTGCATCACGCCCTTTTCGAGGTAGTCGTCCCAGCCAAGCGTCGCCTGCTCCGGCCCGGCGTTGCGCCACGAGACCAGGAACACCGTGTGGCCCTGCGCCACCGCGTGGGCAACGAGCGAGTTGTCGGGCTGCAGGTCGAGGATGTAGTACTTGTTGATGCAGGGCGGCACGATCAGCAACGGCCGCTCGTGCACCTTGGGCGTCGTCGGTGTGTACTGGACAAGCTGGATCAGCTCGTTCTCGAAGACCACGTTGCCCGGCGTCGTGGCGACGTTGCGCCCGACCTCGAACGCGGAGTCGTCGGTCATCGAGATGCGACCGCGCGCCAGGTCCTGTGTGAACAAACGCATGCCTTCCATCAGGCTGGCCCCACCCGAGTCGAGCGCCATCTGCATCGCCTCGGGGTTGGTGGCCAGGCAGTTTGCGGGGCTCGCCGCATCGACGACCTGGCGCAGCACGAAGCCCCACTGGCCTTTTCCGCGCTCGTCGAGCGGCGCCGCATCGAGTGCCTTGCGCAATTGCTCCGCTTGGCCCAGGTAGGCCTGCGCAAGCGCCGAAAAGCGAGGGTCCTTGCGCCAGGAGTCGGCGGCAAAGCGGCGGTCCGGGGCAGGCGCATCCGCGCCCGTTGGCACAGCTGCCGACCACAGCGCCGTCATCTGCTGCATCGCCTGCTGCTGCCAGTCGGTCATGGCTTGCGCCGCCTGCTGCCAGGGCATCAAGGGCTTCGTCGGATCGTCCGGCGCGGCGCCGGATGCCAAGCCGGGCGGCACGGCCGCGCCGAGCGACTGCATGAACGTCTGCTGCGTCGCCATCAGCTCGGCGAGCCAGCGCGTCGGATCGGGGGTGGATGCGGGCATGGGGTTCCTCCGTGGCGTGCGCTCAGTGCAGCTTCACGTGCGGTTCGGTGCGCCGCACGATCAGGCGCGCCAGCGTGTCCAGCGCGACCTTGGGAAATCCGTGCAGCGCCAGCTCGTGCATCTTGTAGAGCGACAGGTACATCGTGCGCGCGAACAGGCCCTCGATCATCAGGCTGCTGCCCATGTTGCCGACGGTGCTGAACTCGCCCAGCGACACCAGCGAGCCGAAGTCGCGATAGCGGTAGGGTCGCAGCGGCTTGCCGGCCATACGCAGACCGATCTGCTTGACCATGTGCGATGCCTGCTGGTGTGCAGCCTGGGCGCGCGGCGGCACCAGGGCGCCCTTGCCGTGATCAGCTTGCGGCCAGTCGCACGCGGCGCAGTCGCCGATGGCAAACACGTCGTCGTCGCGGCTGCTCTGTAGCGTCGGCCTCACAACCAACTGGTTGGTGCGGTTGGTCTCGAGGCCCGCGATGTCCTTCAGGAAGTCGGGCGCCTTGACGCCCGCCGCCCACACCACCAGTTCGGCCGGCAGCATCCGGCCATCGGCGAGCTTCACGCCGCCGGGCAGCACCTCGGCCACCTTGGCGTTGGTGTGAACCTCGACGCCCAGCTTCACCAGCAACGATTCGGTTGTCTGCGAGAGCCGCTGCGGCAGTGCCGGCAGCACGCGCGGTGCCGCTTCGATCACGCTGACGCGGATGTCCTTGTCGGGATCGACGCGATCCAGTCCGTAGGCCACCATCTCGCGCGTCGTTCGGTGCAGTTCGGCGGCCAGTTCGACGCCGGTGGCGCCCGCGCCGATGATCGCCACCTTCAACTGTTCAGGACGCAGCGGCGTACCTTGCGCATGGGCGCGGATGCAGGCGTTGATGACGCGGGCGCGGAAGCGCTGCGCGTCGGCGGGCGTCTCGAGCTTCATCGCATGCTCGGCAACTCCCGGCGTTCCGAAGTCGTTGCTGAGGCTGCCGACCGAGACCACCAGCGTGTCATAGCCGAACACGCGCTGCGGCGTCACCTGCTGGCCTTCATCGTCGATGTAGGGCGCGACCAGCACTTCGCGTCGCGCGCGGTCAAGCCCGACCATGGCGCCGACGCGGTAGCGGAAGTGATGCCAGTGCGCCTGTGCGAGGTAGCTGACCTCGTGGGCGCTCATGTCCATGCTGCCGGCGGCGATCTCGTGAAGTTTGGGTTTCCAGACGTGAGTGCGTGTGCGATCGATCAGCGTGACCTCGGCCCGCCCGCGGCGGCCCAGGGTGTCGCCCAGGCGCGTAGCGAGTTCGAGCCCGCCCGCGCCGCCGCCAACGATGACGATGCGGTGGCGGCCAGCAAGTCGGGCACGGGTGTCGCTCATCACGCCGTCCGATCCAACGCCTGGTGCAAAGCGGACAGGAAGGCCTCCGGCTGCTCCGCGTGCACCCAATGCCCGGCAGCTTCGATGGTGTGAGCCTCGAAGTCGGGAAACAGACTCCGGAAGGCTTCGATGTCCGCCGCAGCCACATAGTCCGATGCGCCGCCGTGGATGAGCGACGTGGGGCCTGTGAAGCGGCAACCGAGCAGCGCGGACGGAAAGGTGCTGAGCGAGGGCACGGACATGCCGATGGCGGCCAGGTTCAGCCGCCAGTCGAAGTGGTCGTTGCGGCTGACCAAGTTCTGCATCAGGAAGGGCGCCGTCGCCGGGTCGGGCAGCCGTTCGGCCAGCCGTCGCTGCGTGTCTGTGCGGCTCGCCGCTGCCGCGGCATCGATGCTGCGCATCGCCTCGACGTACGCCGTGAAGCGGTCCGCGTACGGCACCGGAGCGATGTCGACCACCACCAGGTTGCCGACCGAGGCCGGGCTCGTCAACGCCAGCGCCATCGCCGTCTTGCCGCCCATGCTGTGTCCCACCACGGTCGGGCTCGACAGGCTCTGTCGCGCGATCAAGGTGCGCACGTCCTCGGCCATATCGAGGTAGTCCATCGAGTCGGCCCACGGCGACGTGCCGTGGTTGCGCAGATCGACGCAGAGCACGCGGTGATGCGAAGCGAGGGCCCGCGCTACCGAGCGCCAGTTGGCGCTGGAGCCGAACAGCCCGTGCAGGATCACCACCGGAGGTCCGGTGCCGGTGTCCTCGAACGCCAATTGCAGTGCCAAGGAACAAGTCCGCGTGGGTGAGGGTGTTCACTTCTTCTTCTGCGGTGGCAGGTCGGTGCAGTGCCCCTCGAAGACTTCGGCGGCCATCCCGATCGACTCGCCCAGCGTCGGGTGCGGGTGGATCGTCTTGCCAATATCGGTGGGCTCGCAGCCCATCTCGACGGCCAGGCAGACTTCGCTGATCAGGTCGCCGGCATGAGTGCCGACGATGCCGCCGCCGATCACGCGGTGGGTGGCCTCGTCGAAGATCAGCTTGGTGAAGCCCTCGTCGCGACCGTTGGCGATGGCGCGGCCCGACGCCGCCCAGGGGAACACGGCCTTGCCGATCTTGATGCCCTCGGCCTTGCACTGCTCCTCGGTCTTGCCGGCCCACGCGACCTCGGGGTCGGTGTAGGCGACCGACGGAATCTGGCGCGCATCGAAGAAACTGGCCTGGCCATGCGCGACCTCGGCCGCGACATGCGCCTCGTGCACCGCCTTGTGCGCCAGCATCGGCTGGCCGACGATGTCGCCGATGGCGAAGATGTGCGGCACGTTGGTGCGCATCTGCTTGTCGACGTTGATGAAGCCGCGGTCGGTGACGGCCACGCCTGCCTTGTCGGCGCCGATCTTCTTGCCGTTCGGGCTGCGGCCGACCGCCACGAGCACGAGGTCATAGACCTGCGGACCCTTCGGTGCCTTCTCGCCCTCGAAGCTGACTTCGATGCCGGCCTTCGTCACCTTGGCGCCGACAGTCTTGGTCTTCAGCATCACGCTGTCGAAGCGCGGCGCGTTGACCTTTTCCCAGACCTTGACCAGGTCGCGGTCGGCGCCCTGCATCAGGCCGTCGAGCATCTCGACCACGTCGATGCGCGTGCCCAGCGTCGAATAGACGGTGGCCATTTCGAGGCCGATGATGCCGCCGCCGACGACCAGCATGCGCTTCGGGATGCTCTTGAGCAGCAGCGCACCGGTGGAATCGACGATACGGTCGTCCTCGGGCCAACCCGGCAGCTTCACCGCCTGGCTGCCGGCGGCGATGATCGCCTTGGCGAACTTCACGACCTTCTTGCTGCCGTCGGCGGCGATCACTTCGACGTGGTGCGGATCGAGGAAGCTGCCAACGCCCGTCAGCACTTCGACCTTGCGCGCCTTGGCCATGCCAGCCAGGCCGCCGGTCAGCTTCTTGATCACACCGTCCTTGAAACCGCGCAGCTTGTCGATGTCGACCTTCGGCGGGCCGTAGCTGATGCCGTGATCGGGCAGGTGCTTGACCTCGTCCATCACGCTGGCCGTGTGCAGCAAGGCCTTGCTCGGAATGCAGCCCACGTTCAGGCACACGCCACCAAGCGTTGCATAGCGCTCAATCAGCACGGTCTTCATGCCGAGGTCGGCGCTGCGGAAGGCGGCCGAGTAACCGCCCGGCCCGGCGCCAAGGACGACCACCTCACATTCGACGTCGGCCTTGCCACTGTAGGTTGCAGCGCCGGGAATCGGCGCTGCCGGTGTGGCTGCAGCAGGTGCGGCGGCCTTGGCCGGGGCGGCCGGTGCCGGTGCAGGCGCGGCTGCCGCCGCACCCGCAGCCTCGATCATCAGGATCACAGACCCTTCGCTGACCTTGTCGTTGACCTTGACCCGGATCTCGTTGACCACACCGGCATGCGTGGACGGGATCTCCATCGAGGCCTTGTCCGACTCGACCATCACCAGGCCGGTGTCGACAGCGATCGTCTCGCCGACCTTGACCATCAACTCGATGACGGCGACATCCTTGAAGTCGCCGATGTCGGGGACTTTGACTTCTACTTGTGCCATGACTGCCGGCCTTTCAGAACATGATTCGCCGCATGTCGGCGAGCAGATTGGCGAAGTGGACGTTGAAGCGTGCCGCGGCGGCGCCGTCGATCACGCGGTGGTCCCATGACAGCGAGAGCGGCAGCGTCAGTCGCCACGACGAGGTCTTGCCGTCGCTGCTGTGCTGCTTCCAGTAGCTCTTGCACACGCCCATGATCGAGACCTCGGGCGCGTTGATGATTGGCGTGAAGTAGATGCCGCCGATGCCGCCGAGCGAGCTGATCGTGAAGGTGCCGCCCGACATCTGGTCGGGCTTCAACTTGCCGTCGCGCGCGAGCTTGGCCAAGTCGCCCATCTCCTTGGTGATCTCGACGATGCTCTTCTTGTCGCAGTCGCGGATCACCGGCACCATCAGCCCGTTCGGCGTGTCGGCGGCAAACCCGATGTGCCAGTAGTTCTTCAGCACCAGCGCGTCGCCGTCGAGTGAAGCGTTGAACTCGGGGAACTTCTTCAGCGTCGCGACCGCCGCCTTCATCATGAAGGGCAGCATGCTGACCTTGACGCCGGACTTCTCGAGCTCCTTGTTCATCTGCACGCGGAAGGCTTCGAGGTCGGTGATGTCGGCCTCGTCGTGCGTCGTCACATGCGGGATGACGACCCAGTTGCGGTGCAGGTTGGCGCCGGAGATCTTCTTGATCCGCGACAACTCCTTGCGCTCGATGGGCCCGAACTTGGCGAAGTCGACCTTCGGCCAGGCCAGCAGGTCCAGGCCACCGCCACCCCCGGCCGGCGCCGCCGCTTTTGGTGCGGGGGCCGCCGCCGCGCCGCCGCCCTTGGCGAAGGCTTGCACGTCCTCGCGCACGATGCGGCCGTGAGCGCCCGTGCCCTTGACCTTGCCGAGATCGACGCCCGTCTCGCGCGCCAGCTTGCGCACCGCCGGACCGGCGTAGGCGAGCGCGAACGCGGCCTCGTTGATGCCGCCGACGGCAGCCGCAGCCGCAGCCGCAGCCGGCGCCGCCGCCGGAGCCGCTGCGCTTGCCGCAGGTGCGGTCGCGGCAGGCGCGCTGCCGGTGGACAGCGCCATGATGATGCTGCCCTCGCTGACCTTGTCGCCGACCTTGACGCGGATCTCCTTGACAACGCCGCCGAGCGGCGCCGGCACATCCATCGTCGCCTTGTCGGACTCGAGCGAGACGAGAGGGTCTTCGGCCTTCACCGTGTCGCCGACCTTGACGAAGACCTCGATCACCGGCACGTCCTTGAAGTCGCCGATGTCGGGCACGCGCACCTCGGCCACACCCGCAGGCGCGCTGACCGGGGAGGGCGGCGCCACGACGCTCGGCTTGGCCGCTTCGGCCGGCGCGGCGCTCGCGCCCGCACCGTCGAACTGCATGATCACGCTACCTTCGCTGACCTTGTCGCCGACCTTGATGGCGATGGCCTTAACCACGCCGCCGCGCGGCGCCGGCACATCCATCGTCGCCTTGTCGGATTCGAGCGAACACAGCGGGTCTTCGGCCTTCACCGTGTCGCCGACCTTGACGAAGATCTCGATGACAGGAACGTCCTTGAAGTCGCCGATGTCGGGCACTTTGATGTCGATGCTCATGTCGGCCCCTCTCAGACGGTCCAGGGCGCGGCGCGCTCGGTGTCCAGCTTGTATTTGGTGATCGCGTCGGCGACGACGCCGGGCTTGACCGCGCCCTCGTCGGCCAGCGCTTTCAGTGCGGCCACCACGACGTAGTAGCGATCGACCTCGAAGAAGCGGCGCAGCTTGACCCGGTAGTCACTGCGGCCGAAGCCGTCGGTGCCCAGCACGACGTAGCGCCGGCCCGCGGCCTGCATGTACTCGCGCACCTGGTCGGCGTAGTTGCGCATGTAGTCGGTGGAGGCGATCACCGGGCCCTCGTGGCCATCCAGGCAGCTCTCGACCCAGCTCTTGCGCCGCGGCTCGGTGGGATGGAGCAGGTTCCAGCGCTCGGTCGCCATGCCGTCGCGGCGCAGTTCGTTGTAGCTGGTGGCGCTCCAGAGGTCGGCAGTGACGCCGAAGTCGGCCTTCAACAAGTCAGCCGCGGCCATCACTTCGCGCAGGATGGTGCCGCTGCCCATCAGTTGCACGCGCAGGCCCTTCTTGGCGCTCTTGCCGCCGTCCTTGAGCTTGTACAGACCCTTGAGGATGCCCTGCTCGGCGCCTTCGCCCGCCTCGGCCAGGCCGGGGTGCGGGTAGTTCTCGTTCATCAGGGTGACGTAGTAGTACACGTCCTCTTGTTGCTCGTACATGCGGCGCATGCCGTCGCGGATGATCGTCACCACCTCGTAGGCGAAGGTCGGGTCGTACGAGATGCAGTTCGGGATCGTGCCGGCGATGATGTGACTGTGGCCGTCTTCGTGCTGCAGGCCTTCGCCGTTCAGCGTCGTGCGACCGGCGGTGCCGCCGAGCAGGAAGCCGCGCGCGCGGATGTCGCCGGCCAGCCAGGCCAGGTCGCCCACGCGCTGCAGGCCGAACATCGAGTAGTAGATGTAGAACGGGATCATCGGCACGTTGTTCGTGCTGTATGACGTCGCCGCGACGATCCAGCTCGACATCGCGCCGCCTTCATTGATGCCCTCCTGCAAGACCTGGCCGTCCTTGCTCTCGCGGTAGTACATCAACTGGTCGGCGTCCTGCGGCTTGTAGAGCTGGCCGACCGACGAGTAGATGCCGAGTTGCCTGAACATGCCCTCCATGCCGAAAGTGCGCGACTCGTCGGGCACGATCGGCACGACGTGTTTGCCGATGGCCTTGTCGCGGACCAGGGTGCCGAGCATCTGCACGAAGGCCATCGTGGTGCTGATCTCGCGCTCGCCGCTGCTGTCGAGCAGGCGCTGGAAGGTGGCCAGCGGCGGGATCGTCAGCGAGGCCGACTTGCGGCGGCGCTGCGGCAGGTAGCCGCCGAGCGCCGCGCGGCGCTCGTGCAGGTACTTCATCTCCGGGCTGTCCTCGGGCAGCTTGATGAAGGGGACTTTTGCCAGATCTTCATCCGACACCGGAATTTGGAAGCGGTCGCGAAAGCCGCGCAGCGCATCGGCCGTCATCTTCTTGGCCTGGTGCGAAATCATCTGGCCTTCGCCCGACTCACCCATGCCGTAGCCCTTCACCGTTTTCGGCAGGATCAGCGTCGGCTGGCCGGTGTGCTTGACCGCTGCGGTGTACGCGGCGAACACCTTCTGTGGGTCGTGGCCGCCGCGCGTGAGCTTCCAGATCTCGTCGTCGCTCATGTCGGCCACGAGCGCCTTCGTCTCCTCGTACCTGCCGAAGAAGTGCTCGCGAACGTAGGTGCCGCTCTTGCTCTTGAAGTCCTGGTACTCGCCGTCGACGCATTCCTCCATCAGCTGCAGCAGCTTGCCGCTCTTGTCCTTGGCCAACAGCGCGTCCCAGCCGCCGCCCCAGAGGACCTTGATGACGTTCCAGCCGGCGCCGCGGAAGACGCTTTCGAGCTCCTGCACGATCTTGCCGTTGCCGCGCACCGGGCCGTCGAGGCGCTGCAGGTTGCAGTTGATGACGAAGACCAGGTTGTCGAGGTTCTCGCGGCCGGCCAGCGAGATCGCACCCAGCGACTCGGGCTCGTCCATCTCGCCGTCGCCCATGAACGCCCAGACCTTGCGCTGCGAGGTCTCGGCCAGACCGCGCCCTTGCAGGTACTTCAGGAAGCGCGCCTGGTAGATCGCCATCAACGGGCCGAGGCCCATCGAGACGGTGGGGAACTGCCAGAAGTCCGGCATCAGCCAGGGGTGCGGGTAGCTCGACAGGCCCTTGCCGGCGGTCTCCTGGCGATAGCCGAGCAACTGCTCTTCGGTCAGCCGACCCTCGAGGAATGCGCGTGCATAGATGCCCGGCGAACAGTGACCCTGGATGAACAACAGGTCGCCGCCGTGCGTGTCGGTCGGCGCATGCCAGAAGTGGCCGAAGCCGATGTCGTAGAGCGTGGCCGCCGACTGGAAGCTGGCGATGTGGCCGCCAAGTTCCGAGCTCTCCTTGTTCGCGCGCAGAATGATCGCGAGCGCGTTCCATCGGATGATCGAACGCAGTCGGTGCTCGATCGCGCGGTCGCCCGGTGCCTTGACCTCCTGCTCCGGAGGGATCGTGTTCTTGTACGCGGTGGTCAGCGAGCGCGGGATGTACAGGCCGTCACGGCGCGCTTGATCGACTACGTGATTGACCAGTACGTTTGCACGCTCATGCCCTCGATGCAGTTCCACGGCCTTGAGTGCATCGAGCCACTCGCCGGTCTCGGCGGCGTCGACACCGTCATTCATCGTCATGAAGCCTCCTGGCGCCGGTGTCGTTTATCGGAACGCTCCCGGCAGATCGACCCAGCGGATTTAGGTTACTGGTCATGCTGGTCTGACCAAGATTACCGGTATGGTATTAGCGGCGAACGTGCAACACCATGCGGGTTCCCCCACATGAACCGAAATCCGCATACGAAAACCTCTGAAGCGAGCCGGCTGGGGGCGCATGCCGCGGCGGCGAATCAGAGCCATCGCAGCGCCGCCAGAGCAACCAGCGTTGGCAGCAACGCCGCCGCGAGCAGCCGCGACGGCTGTACGGTCTCGTTTTCGAATCGCCCACGCAGGATGGCGAAGCCGGCTGGGTTGGGCGCGTTGGCGATGACGGTCAGGCCGCCGCCGGCGACGGCACCGCTCACCAGCGCGTACTTGAATTCATCGGACAGGTTTGGCACCAACGACCCGAGGTAGGTGAGTGCCGCGTTGTCGGTCACGGCGGTCAACGCTGTGGCGCCTACCAACACGGCATCCGCACTCAACCTCGACAGCAAGGGTTGAAGCCACCAGGCCTGCTGGCCACCGAGGACCACCAGGCCGCACAAAAAGAAGGCCACCAGCAGTCCCTCGCGCAGCATCAACCGGTCCTGGTGTCGCGCATATGCCGTGGCAAAGCCGAGGAACAGCATCAGCAGACCGAGAAACACCGGTGGGTGGTGTGCGAAGGCCACGATGCCGCCCAGGAACAACACGTGTGCGAGCATTACGAGCCACGGCACCGAACTGCGCTGCGCAGCGACCGGGGGCAAGGCCAACAGTTCGCGCCGGAGCAACAAGGTTGCGCCGGCTGCATTGATCGCCACCGCGACTGCGGCCTTCCAGCCGAAGTGCGACAGCATGAACGGCGTGTCCCATCCCCAGGCGCCGGCCACCATCAGCACCGGCGGCGCCGCAAACGACGTGAGCACGCCGCCGATGCTGACGTTGACGAACAGCACGCCGAGCGTGACGTACTGCAAACGCGCCGACGAGCCGGCGACAAAGCAGCGGTCGCGCAGCAGCAGCGCGCCCAGCGTCATCGCTGCCGGTTCGGTGATCAACGAACCCATCAAGGGGACGAGCCCCAGCAGCACGAAGTACGAGGCCAGGGCCGAAGGCAGCGGCAGCAAGCGCGCGGCGATGGACACCACCCGTGACCCGAGGTCGATGATGGGCCGCGTGCCGGCCACCACCATGATGGCGAATACGAATAGCGGCTCGGTGTAGTTGCGCTCGTCGAGGTAGTGGGTCGCATGGGCCGCCCCCTGCCCGACGAAGATGATGACGATGAGCACCATCGCCCAAAAGCCGAACACGATCTCGACTTCTCCCAGCAGGTGCCAGACGCCCGCATGGTTCGGCTGCCGGTGGGCCAACTTCTCGAAGATCGACGTGGAGAAGGTGTGAATCAGCGCGATGGCGAAGATCACCGCGGAAATCCAGTCGAGCGTTTCGGTGAGCATCGAGATTGATCCTTAGGCCGCGAGCGTCGAGAAGTCCCGATGCGGCCTACGCGAGCCAAGCCTACCGGCCCGGTTCGCGGTGACCGCAGCTGCGCGTCGTCTTCAGCCGCCGGGCGGCGGCGTGCCGTACATCTGCTTGGGC
Organism: Methylibium sp. NZG; assembly: GCA_001263235.1. Classification (GTDB taxonomy): domain Bacteria; phylum Pseudomonadota; class Gammaproteobacteria; order Burkholderiales; family Burkholderiaceae_C; genus LGRD01. Next base: position 18,581 of record LGRD01000037.1, read on the forward strand.
AGCCAGGTGATGATCTCGGGGAAGATGATGCAAGCCGCCACCATCGCGATCTGCAGCAGCACGAAGGGGATCACGCCGACGTAGATGTCCTTGATCGTCACGCCCTTGGGCACCACGCCCTTGAGGTAGAACAGCGAGAAGCCCACCGGCGGCGTCAGGAACGAGGTCTGCAACATCACCGCGATCAGGATCAGGAACCACGTCAGGTCGATACCGGCGGCCTTCACCACCGGCGCGAGCAGCGGCAGGATGATCAGCACGATCTCGAACCAGTCCAGGAAGAAGCCGGCGACGAACACGATCCCGAGCACCACGAGCACCAGAGCCGTCGGCGACAGATTCATGCCCTTGAAAAATGCCGACAACAACTCGTCGCCGCCGACCAGACGCAGCACATAGGCGAAAACGGTGGCGCCGATGAAGATCGCGAAGATGAAGCTGGTGGTCAGCGTGGTCTCGATGCCCACCTCGCGCATCACCTTCCAGTTGAGCTTGCCGTTGGCCAATGCCAACAGCATGGCCCCGGCAGCGCCCAGACCCGACGCCTCGGTGGGTGTGGCGATGCCGAAGAAGATGGTGCCCAGCACGAGCAGGATCAGCCCGAAAGTCGGCACGGTCGACAAAGCCGCCTTGACGATCTGGCCTACGGTCAGCTTCTCGGCATCGTCAGCGCGGGGCGGCACCAGATCGGGCCGCACGAAGCCAACGACCATGATGTAGAGCATGTACAGCAGGCCCAGCGCCACGCCGGGGACCAGTGCGCCCATGAAGAGGTCACCCACCGAGGTGGACACCTGGTCCGCCATCAGCACCAGCATGATCGAAGGCGGAATCAGGATGCCCAACGTGCCCGAGGCCGCCACCGTGCCCGAGGCAATTGCCTTCGAGTAACGGTGCTCCAGCATGATGGGCATCGACAGCACCGCCAACAGCACCACCGAGGCGCCGACGATGCCGGTGGAGGCGGCCAGCATGATGCCGATGGCCACCACGGTGATGCCGAGCCCGCCGCGGATGCCGCCGAACACCTTGACGAAATTGCGCATCATCGTGTCGGCAACGCCGGACTTGTCGAGCATCAGGCCCATGTAGACAAACATTGGCAATGACACCAGCACCCAGTTCGACATGATCGAATCGAAGCGATCAATCACCCCCGAGAACTTGGCCCAGCTGGTCATCAGGAAAGTGTCGTAGCCCATCTCCCCAAGGGTGATGCCGAGCCCAGCAAACAGCAGCGACAGGCCGGCCAGCAGCCAGGCCACCGGGTAGCCCGTGAAGAGGGAGAGGATGAAGATCACCATCAATCCGATGGCCAGGTATTCGAAGAACGGCATGTTGTTTCTCCTGCGGCGTTGCCGGGGGGTCAGCGGTGGCCGAACAGAGCCACCCAGACGCGCGACAGCCGCGAGAGGCCGGCGAGGGCGAGCAGCGCGAACGCGGTGACGATGAACGACTTCAGGAACCAGCGGTAAGGCAGGCCACCGGGTGACGCCGAGGTCTCGTTGAGCTGGAACGAACCCCAGAAGTACGGCACTGCGAACCAGAGTACGAATCCGCAGAAGGTCAGCAGCATCACGACGATGCCGCCCAGCTCGATCCACAGCCGCGTGCGCTGCGACAGGCGTTCGGCCAGCACGTCGATGCGCACGTTGCGCTCACGCACCTCGGTGAAGGCGATGCCGAGCATGAAGCCGATCGCGTAGAGGTGCCATTGCAGTTCCTCCATCGTGATCGAACCCTTGTTGAAGGCATAGCGCGCGATCACCTGGACCACGATCACGGCCACCAGCACCGCCCATAGCCCCGAAGCGATCTCGCCGAACCAGCCGATCACGCGGTCGGCGCCACGCGAGAACCCCGTGGTGGGCAAGGCGATGCCCGACGGCCCGGCGACGGGGCCGCTCTTATCTGTGTTCATGATGTCTCCTCAGCGGCCCGCAGCGTGCGGGCCTTGGCTGGCGCTCAGACCTGGGTCACTTGTAGTTGCGCGGCAGGTACCCCAGGTCGTGCCACTTGCGGTTCTTGTTCTGGAACGCCGACATGCTGTCGTAGACCTTCTTGAACATCGGGTCCTTGGCCGATTCCTCGGCGAGCACCTCTTTCGAGGCCTTGGCAAAGGCATCGAGCATCGGCTTGCCGAACTGGCGCAGTTGCACGCCTTCCTTCTCGAACTTGGCAAGGATGTCGCCCTGCAACGCCTCGGCCTTGGCCAGCGACATGATCACGCCAGCGGTGCAGGTGGTCTCGATCTGCGCCTGGGTCTGCGGTTTCAGCTTGGACCAGGCTGGGATGTTGACGTACAGGAACTGATTCGTCGAAGGCTGATGCCAGCCTGGCAGGTAGTAGTTCTTGGCGATCTTCTGAAAGCCGAGCTGGTCGTCCACCGTCGGCAGCGAGAACTCGGTGCCGTCGAGCACCCCCTTCTCAAGCGCCTGAAAGAGCTCGCCACCGGGCAGCATGGTCACCGAGGCGCCGAGCTTCTGGTAGATCTTGCCGCCCAGCGCCGCGGCGCGGAACTTCATGCCTTTCAGGTCTTCCGGCGTCTTGATTTCCTTCTTGAACCAGCCGGCCGCCTCCGGGCTGATCGAGCCGCAGAAGATCGGGTACACGTTGTGCGCCTTGTAGGCTTCCTTGAGCAGCGCGTCGCCACCGCCGTAGTAGATCCATGCCGCGAACTGCGGTGTCTCCATGCCGAAGGGCAGCGCGCCGAAGATGGCCGACACCGGCACCTTGCCGACCTCGTAGCCCATGAAGCTGTAGCCGGCCTCGACCTTCCCTGTGGACACTGCGTCGAAGATGCCCAGCGCCGGCACGAGTTTGCCGGGCTCGAATACCTGCAGATTGATCGTGCCCCCCGAGACCTTCTTCAGCTGCTCCGACACCCACGGCATCGTGTCGCCCAAGGCCGTGAGGTTGGCGCCGAACGCCATGGGAATACCCCAGCGCACGTTTTCCTGCGCATGGGCGGCGATGGCAGCGAAAGTGAGAGCGGCCGTCGCCACGAGAGGCTTGAGTCTTGAACGCATGGAAGTGCTCCGTGATGGTCAGGTTTCGAGGCGCGGTCTGGCTGCTGCCGCGGCGTTTGGATTGATCGAGTGGTGTGTGCAGTCCTACAGCAGAGCCGGTGACGATTCTCAAAGCCGGCCCTCTTGGTCTTCTGGTCAATTTGGTCTTACCAAGCGAACCGGATAGTATTGCGGTGCCGCCGACAGCTCCATACGGGTTGCCCCGCATGGCAGGCGCCGTACAAGCAGGAGCCCCCGTGGCAAGCCAGCCGTCTTTCCGCGCCGTCCCTCACGTCCGTCGCCCCCGCCTTTCGGACACGATCACCGACCAGATCGAGAACCTCATTGCTGGCGGCAAACTGAAGCCCGGCGACAGGCTGCCCCCCGAGCGTGATCTAGCCCAGCAGCTAGACGTGTCGCGCCCGTCGCTGCGCGAGGCGCTGCTGATCCTCGAAAGCCGCGGCCTGTTGCAGGCTCGACGCGGGGGCGGCTTCAGCGTCACGGACGTGACCGCACCGACGATCACCGACCCGTTGGTGCACCTGCTCCAGCGTCACCCGGAGACAGTCGACGACATCCTCGAACTGCGCCACGGGCTGGAGTGCGTGGCGGCCGAGTTTGCGGCGCTGCGCGCGACCGAGGCCGATGGCAAGCGACTGCGCGAGATCGTCAGCGCGATGAAGCGCCGGCGCGGTGAGGTCGACCCGCTCGAGGACACCGATCGCGACGTCGATTTCCACATGGCCGTCGCCGAAGCCTCGCATAACGTCGCCTTGGTGCATGTGATGCGAGGCATCTTCAACCTGATGCGCATCAACATGCTGCGCTCGCGCGAAGCGCTGTGCCACCAAGCGGAGAACGTGGCGCTGCTCGACGAGCAGCACGCCCAGATCGCCAAGGCCATCGCCGCGCGCGACCCGAAAGCGGCGCGCGCAGCTGCGAACATCCACTTGAGTTTCGTTCAAGCGAGCCTGCGCGAGGCGGTGAGATCGCCGGGGCGCAAGGGCGCGGACGGCATGGAGGGCGCGGCGGCACCCGCCGCGAGCCCGGCCCGCAGCCGCAAGCGTGTCAACGGTGACAACGCTGACTGATCCGGCAGGAGGACCCATGTCGAGCGACGCAATGGACTCGTCTTTCCCCTACGACCCCACCTCCAAGCAGAAGGCGCAGGCCAAAACCGCGCGCATCCCGATCAAGATCGTGCCGGCCGAGACGCTGAAGAAGCCCGACTGGATCCGCGTCAAGGCGGCGACGCCCAACTCGCGTTTCTACGAGATCAAGCAGATCCTGCGCGAGCACAAGCTGCACTCGGTGTGCGAGGAGGCCTCGTGCCCGAACATCGGCGAGTGCTTCGGCAAGGGCACGGCGACCTTCATGATCATGGGCGACAAGTGCACGCGGCGCTGCCCGTTCTGCGATGTCGGCCACGGCCGGCCCGATCCGCTCGACGCCAGCGAGCCGGAGAACCTTGCCAAGACGATCGCGGCGCTGAAGCTCAAGTACGTCGTCATCACCAGCGTCGACCGCGATGACCTGCGTGACGGGGGCGCTGCGCATTTCGTCGATTGCATTCGCAAGACGCGCGAACTCTCGCCGGCCACGACGATCGAGGTGCTGGTCCCCGACTTCCGCGGCCGCGACGATCGCGCGCTCGAGATCCTGAAAGCCGCGCCGCCCGACGTGATGAACCACAACCTCGAGACCGTGCCGCGCCTGTACAAGGAAGCGCGGCCGGGCAGCGACTACGCTTTCAGCCTGAACCTGCTGAAGAAGTTCAAGGCCCTGCATCCCGGCGTGCCGACCAAGAGCGGTCTGATGGTCGGCCTGGGCGAAACCGATGACGAGATCCTGCAGGCGATGCGCGACATGCGCGCGCACCAGATCGACATGCTGACGATCGGCCAGTACCTCGCGCCGAGTGGCCACCACCTGCCGGTGCGCCGCTATGTGCACCCGGACACGTTCAAGCTGTTCGAGCGCGAGGCGGCGGCGATGGGCTTCACCCACGCCGCCGTGGGCGCGATGGTGAGGTCGAGCTACCACGCGGATCAGCAGGCCCATGCGGCAGGCGTCGTTGTCTGACGAGCGTCTCGCGGCGGGGGCCACGGCTCATCGCTTCGTCGCAGTGGCTTTGTGAAGACGATGAGTGGTCGGGCCAAGGTGCACGGCGGTGCGACACGCACTGAACTGCGTGTCAACGCTTCGTTGTGGGGGGGGGGCACTTCCCCGCTGCGCGGGGGCAGGCTGTCGTGGTTCGCGTCGAGCCCGTCCTTGCGGGTCGTGTCTCTTCCCTGACGGGCTTCCATTCGCGCTGAACGGCCCGCCGATTGCGCGGCGTGACGGGCGGGCCGGCTGCGCTCGCGGCGCCGACGAAGGCGGCCCTGCCCGTGTCCGCGGATCGTGGGGCCTGGTATCCGTCGCGGGTACGCGACCGACGGTCTCGCTTGATGAACTGGCCCGCTGCTCGCGCGCGGTGCTGCGCTTCACTGCGTTGCGCTTGGCTTCGTGCGCTGCGCTCGTGCCAGGCCGTCACCCCGCCCACCCGCCACACCGGCCGACCGATGCAATCAGGCGAACTGAAGCTCGATCTTGCCGGCGCGGCGGCGCACCGGGCCGACGACGATCTTGACGTCGTGGCCGAGCCTGGTCACCAGTTCCAGCAGCTTGGCTTCGCTGACGCCGCGGAACTGGCCGCGGGTGATGCGTGACACCTTGGACTGGTCCACACCCAGCAGTTCGGCAGCGCCTTGTTGTGTCAGCCGGCGGGCCTTGATGGCGCGGGCGATCTCGACGGCGAGTTGCGACTTGCGCTGCATCTCGGCGGCGTCGGCATAGCCCAGATCGGCGTAGACGTTGGTGCTGCCTTCTTCGATCGTGATGTCGGTTTTGCGGCTCATCAGCGGGCTCCTTGTTTGCTTTGCCAGGCCTCGAAGTCCAGCTTCGCGGCCTTGAGTCGGGTGTGGATCAGGGCCATGTCTTCCTTCGGGGTCTTGATGCCGCTCTTGGACTTCTTCTGGAAGCAGTGCAGGACGTAGACCCAACCCGAGAACTTGACCGTGTAGACGGCGCGGTAGGTGTCACCACGATCGTCTTCGACGACTTCCAACACGCCGGCCGATCCGAAGCCGGTCATCACCTTGGCGTCCTGGTGTTGCCGCCGGCCTGGGCCAGGTCGATGGCGTGCCCGAACACGTCCTTGACATCCTCGGGCATGGCATCAAGGTCGCGCTTGGCGGAACCGACCCACTTGAGGGGCTTGCGAGCCTGCTGCTTCGACATGGGAGGCATTATGCCGATTTGGGCATATGGGTTTCAACGCGATGGAGACGCTGGCTTCGATGAGGCCGACCGTCGCCGATGCGGGGCAGGTCTTGCCCACGCGATTGTCGTGACGCGATCACGACAATTGAGCTGCTCGCACGAATGAAAGGGGGCGCGCCCCGCTGCGCAGGGCCGGGCTGTCGTGCTGCGCAGCGAGCCTTGTCAAAGGCACAGCGTCTCGACCTTGACGGACTTTCATCCCTCGCGCGAACAGCCACGCCGCTGTTGACGGCTTCAGCAACCAGGCCGTCTGCGCCGGCGGCCCTTCCCGTGGCCAGGGATCGCGGTCTCGCGGATGGCCGTCACGGGCACGTGACCGCCATCTCCTTCGCGCGCCCGCTTGACGAACGGCCGGCGCCGCGCTTCGTCGCTTCGCTGCGCTCCGACTCCGGGCGCGCGGCGCCGGCCAGATCGCCACCCCGCCACCCGCCACACCCGGAGCCGGGCCGCCTGAATGCGAGGTGTGCCGACGGCCACCGTTACACTGCTTGCGGGTGTTGGGCCGTCGCTGCGGCGCGGCAGGTTCATGCGATGGTCGGGCCGCCTCGCGGCCCCCTCGCGAGCTTCCGCCCCATGCCTGATCAAACGATCGACCTGATCGCCGCCTTCCTCTTCGGCGTGGCCCTCGTCCACACCTTCGCCGCCAAGCAACTCGAAAGGCTGTCCCGCCGATACCCTCGACACGCCGGCCTGTTCCATCTGCTCGGCGAGGTCGAGGTGGTCTTCGGCTTCTGGGCGGTCGTGGTGGTGCTGGTGATGGCCCTCGTCGCCGGTGCAGGCCAAGCCCTCGAATACACCGAATCGCGCAACTACACCGAGCCCCTGTTCGTCTTCGTCGTGATGGTGATCGCCGCCTCGCGCCCGGTGCTGCAGACCGTGCTGCGGGTCGTCGGGACCGTCGCCCGCGCGTCCCCGCTCCCGACGACATTGGCGACGGCCTGGCTGGGGCTCGCAGCGGTGCCGCTGCTGGGTTCGTTGATCACCGAGCCGGCCGCGATGACGATCTCCGCATTGATGCTCGCGCCGCTGGTGTTCAGGTCCACGGTGCCCGAGCGGGTGAAGTACCTCGCGCTCGGGGTGCTGTTCGTCAACGTGTCGATCGGCGGCACCCTGACTTCGTATGCGGCGCCGCCGGTCCTGATGGTGGCCGCCACCTGGCAGTGGGACAGCGCCTTCATGCTCGCCACCTTCGGCTGGAAGGCGGCGGTCGCGGTTCTTGTCAATGCCTCGGTGGCCACCTTCATGCTGCGGGCCCACCTGGGTGCCTCTCCGGGCACCGACAGCGCGTCTGCGGCTGTGCAGCCGGGTACCGCTGCCCGTTATTGCCGTGCACCTCGTGCTGCTTGCCGGTGTCGTGATGCTGGCTCACCACCCGGTGGCCTTCCTGGCGTTGTTCCTCCTGTTTCTCGGCTTCACGCAGGCTTACGAGCGCCACCAGGATCCGCTGATCCTCAAGGAGGCCCTGCTGGTGGGCTTCTTCCTGGCCGGGCTCGTGGTGCTGGGTGGCCTGCAGCGATGGTGGCTGCAGCCCATCGTGTCGAGTCTGGAACCCGTGGCGCTGTTCTTCGGCGCCCTGGGCCTCACGGCCCTGACCGACAACGCCGCGCTCACTTATCTGGGCTCCTTGATCACGGGCATTCCGGATGAGTCCAAGTACATGCTGGTCGCCGGTGCCGTGGCCGGTGGCGGCTTGACCGTCAGGGCCAATGCGCCGAACCCGGCTGGCGTGGCCTTGCTCAAGCGTGGGTTCGAGGACGAGTCCATTGGCGCCGGAGGACTGCTGCTGGGTGCGCTCGGGCCGACGGCGGTGGCGGCTGCCGCCTTCCTGCTGTTCTGACGGTGCGGCGAACTCTCGCAACAGGGAGAACGTGATGGCGGACAAGCTCGTCCTGGTGGACTACGAGAACGTGCAGCGGATCGATCTGTCCAACCTGGATGAGAGCTATCGCGCAGTCGTATTCGTCGGAGCGAACCAGCAGCCGCCGAAGGCGGCGAGACACCCGGCGACCGCGCACCGGTTCAGCCGGGTGGACTTCCTGCAGGTCGTAGGCAGCGGTCGCAATGCGCTGGACTTCCACATCGCCTTCCACCTCGGCCGCACCTTCGAGACGGCGCCGCAGACCGAGTGCTTCATGCTGTCGTGCGACAAAGGCTACGACCCGCTGCTGCTGCATCTGAACCGGAACGGCGTCAAGTGTCGGCGGATCGAGGCACTCAAGGACCTGCTGCAGCCGGCCACTGTGCCTGCCGTCGAACCGGAGGTGGTGTGCACGCGGTGCGGGAAGTCGAGCACGATCGAGCATCACGGAGGCCGTTGGTGCTCGAACTGCGGTTGCTTCGCGAGTCCGCCGGACCCGGCGTTGCTGCCGTCGATGCAGCCGGGGTTCCGGGACAGGTATGAGCCTCGGCCGTATTCAGGTCTTCTGGAACGCGAACAGGCGTCGAGACGCCAGCCCGAATGCGCTTGGTGCCATCAGCACGTGGACATGGGCGACGGCATTTACGACGACGGCGAGTGGATGTGTGGTGGATGCATTGCTCGCCATGCTCGTTGAAGGGCAGGTGGTCGTTCGCTGAGCACGGTCGGGCGCGTCCCGGCTGCACCGGACCGGGCTGTCGTGCTGCGCATCGAGCCGCTGTCAAAGGCACAGCGTCTCGACCCTGACGGGCTTCCATCCCTCGCGCAAACAGCCAGCCGCCGTTGGCGGCTTCGGCGGTCAGGCCGGCTGTGCCGGCGGGGTGATGAGGGCGGCCCTTCCCGTGACCGGGGTTCGCGGGCTCGCGGATGGCCGTCACGGGTACATGACCGCCATCTCCTTCGCGCGCCCGCTTGACGAACTGGCCGGCGCCGCGCTTCGTCGCTCCGCTGCGCTTCGACTCCGGGCGCGCGGCGCCGGCCAGATCGTCACCCCGGCCACCCGCCACACCCGGAGCCGGGCCGCCTGAATGCGATGTGTGCTCGGGCCGGCTCGACCGCCGCGCCAGTCGCTGCGCTTGGTGGCACGTCGGTCGCAGAGACGCCGGCCCTCGTGAAGTTTGGCGGGCCGCTCACGGCAGCCAATGCGCCAGGGGTACCTGTCACACCGGCTGCAGCTGCTCGGGCCCTCGATGCTGCGGTCGCTGCCCACGGTGCCGGTTCAGCCCACCGCGATCCCCCCACCTGCGCCCCCGTCCCCACTGAGGGGGACTTGTGGGGTATCTTCAATGCGGTGGGCCGGGTAACCGGCTCACCGTTTCGCATGTTTGCGACCGCCTAATCAGCCACCCCACCCCCCGCCCGCCCCAGGGCGGGAGCGAGGAGTCCGAGCAGAAGGATCAGTTTTCAGCAGCCCGATGCGGGGTGCGGCTGGTCTTTCCGATGAGGAGTTCATCATGGCTTTCGTTCGTGTCGAACAACGCAATGCACACCTGGCCGGCGCCGTCCGGCTGCACACCGTGGAGGGCCGCGACGGCCCGATCAGCAAGGCGACGCTGACCGCGATCAGCAACACCCGGCGGGGTTCCGGAGAGAACCGCGGCGAGGAGGCCACTGCGATCCAGTGGACGCTGTGGGGCAAGCAGGCCGACAACGCGGCGCAGTACCTGGGCAAGGGCAGTCACGTCAACGTGGTCGGGCGGGTGCAGAACAACAACTACGACAAGGACGGCGAGACGGTGTACACGATGGCGTTCACCGCAGAGGAAATCGACTACCTCGACACCAAGGCCGAAGGCGAAGCGCTGCGCGCCAAGCAGAGCCCGGGCCCCGACGAGGGCCAGCATGCGCCGCAGGCCAAGCCGGCTGCGCCGGTCAAGGCGAAGGGCGCGAAGGGCCGCAAGGCTGCCGCCCCCGCAGCACAAGCCGCGCTCGACGAGCAAGGCGACCCGATCCCGTTCTGACCACCGCGGGCGGAGCGCGCGCCGTTCCGCCCCTTCATCCCATCGCAACGATTGAAGGAACCGACATGTACTCAACACCCACTCTCGCCACGCGCTTTGCACGCAACACCCGCGTTCTGCGCACCGACTCGCCGCTGAGCGAAGACCAGATGCGCACCGCCGCGCCCTCGGTCTTCGCCGAAGGCAAGCACGCCAGCCGTTCCGAGCGCTACACCTACATCCCGACCATCGACGTCCTGCGCGGCCTGCGCAAGGAGGGCTTCGAGCCCTTCATGGTCGCGCAGGGACAGAGCCGCGTCGAAGGCAAGGCCGAGTTCACCAAGCACATGATCCGCATGCGCCATGCCGGGCAGGTGCAGACCAGGCCTGAGGCGAACGAAATCATCCTGATCAACAGCCACGACGGCGCGAGCAGCTACCAGATGCTCGCCGGCATGCTGCGCTTTGTCTGTTGCAACGGCCTGGTTGTCGGGAAGGTGGTGGAGGACATCCGCATCCCACACAAAGGCAACATTCAAGGCGAGGTGATTGAAGGTGCGTTCCGCGTGCTCGACCAGTTCGAGACCGTGGAAGCCTCGGCCGAGGGCATGAAGGCGCTGACGCTCAAGCCAGAGGAAGAAACGGCCTTCGCCACTGCCGCACTGGCACTGCGCTTCGGCGAGCGCACCGAAGACCAGCCCCCGCCACCGATCACCGCCGAGCAGCTCATCGAAGCGCGCCGGCCCGAAGACCTCGGGCACAGCCTGTGGACGATCTTCCAGCGTTCGCAGGAAAACATCATGCGCGGCGGGCAGCCCGGGCGCAGCGTGCAAGGCCGGCGCCTGCACACGCGGCCGGTTGGAAGCATCGACCGCGGCGTCAGCCTGAACCGTGCGCTGTGGGTGCTGGCCGAGGAGATGCGCAAGCTCAAGCACTGATCGGCTGAAGCGCTGGATTCGGCCCCGAATCCAGCGCGCCCCTGCCGCCTCACGGCCCGGATCATCGGGACGCTGCGCGCGGCAGACCCCCCGATCGGAGGTGACCCGATGAACCTGCACAACGAAGTCGAATGCGACACGGACATGTCGGCCTCCCGCGCGGGCGAGGCGACGCGCCAGGGGGCGCAGGCTTTCGCACGCCTGCTGCATTTGGCCGAACAGCGCAGTTCGGGTCAGATCGTGCGGGTGGTGGGCTTCATCGCCGCCACCTACAACGGAGACGCGTTCAAGCTCGATCCGTTCGAGTTGCGCGCGGTGGACATCGCCATCAGCGATGACATGCTGCTGTGCCTCGACGCCCTTCGCTGGGCCCGTACCGACCTCTACCGCCTGGTGCCCGATGGCGACCGCCGCGTCAAGGACGTGATCCAGCGCTGGGGATTGTGCTGGCCTGACGACTCATGACGATTCGGCAGCGCTGGACTCACATCTGAGTTCAGCGCGCCGACCTCATCACGCTGCCCCGATCATTGGGACGGTGCGTGCGCGCGTGTGAATTGCCAACGCCCGCGCTCGCCGGCTGGCGCCGGCTCGCGCGATCCCGGCCGCCGGCTCTTCGAGCGCGGCGCCCGGGAACAGTCCTCCGCCGCGTCTCCCTTGTCGATCGTGCCGGAGAGGACGGTGGTCGACGCGGACCGAGCGGCAGGGCTCGCCGTCAGCGTCCCCAAGACCAGACCATCAACAACCAGGTGGCCGCGGATGCCATCACTGCGGTGGAGGCATGCGTCAGCCACGCTTCCCACGCGGGCCGCCTTCGATAACTCGCTGCCTGCACCGCTGTAGCCAGCTGCTGCAGCGACCGCTCGACCTCGCCGCGGAACACCTCGCGCGCCGCCTCGGTGATCGCTCTCGACTGAATTTCCTGCGCCCGTCGCGCGGCTTCTTCGGTGCGACGCACGATGTGCTGGACCACCTGCGTCCTGGCCGTCTCCGTGACGGCGGCCATCCGACCTTCCAGGGCCTCAAGTCCGGCAGCCAACTGCGCACCCGCGTCGGCCGCCGCTTGGCGCGAAGCGTCAATGGCCGGCATCAGCGCTTCGATCCGATCGAGCAGCCCGGCGACATCGCCGATCGCCTCGACGATCAGCGCCTCGCGCGCAGTGCTCGGAGGCTTCACGCCGTTGCGCGCGGCGCGGACCGCGCCATGGCGTCGGCTGATGCCGTCAGACCCAAGGCCGCGAAGCAGGCGTCGAGCTCGGGCAGCACGCCGCTCGCCAGGCGGCTCGTGGCCAGCTTCTGCGCCAACACCAGCTTGTCCTTGGTGCTGCGCGCCTTCGCGATGAGCGCCTTGTAGTCGGTCGTGTCTCGCGCCAGCGCGGCGATGTCCACGCCGACGCCCTTGACCCGTTCGTAGATTTCGTTGTGGCCGAGGCAGCAGTGCGTGTCAGCTTGAGCGATCGGCCGCTCGGCGACGAAGGCCAGCAGGGTGTCGAAAGCGCGGGTGACATCGGCACCGTCCTCGACCATGTTGAAGACAACCTTCAGCCGCGATGCCGGCACGCCAATGTGTGCCAGCTCGACCAACGTCGCGATCGTGTCCTGCTGCTGCTTCAAGGCGGGCACGGTCGGCACGACGAAGCAATCGAAGTCCTCCTGGCTGCCGCGGTACTTGCGCATCAACGCCAGCAGCTCCTCCACGTTGCTCGCGCCGATGTCGACCACGACGCTTTCGACGGTTTGCAGGTACTCCTGCAACTCGCCGAACTGCCGCCCGCGCAAGGCCTGGCCCTGGCCGTCGTCGGCGTTGATGCTTTCGACGCAGACGAGCTCGGCGCCAGGGAGACGGGGCACCAGCAGATGTCGGGCAACGGTGGTCTTGCCGACGTTGCCGGAGAAGTTAATGACGGCTATCTTCATCGCTGCTCCTGTTGCGGATCAATGGGTTGGTGATGCGGTTGCGCACGAAGGCCTCGGCGATGTCCTTGCCGCTGAGAGGCTCCGCCCGAGGCAGCGCGAGAGCCGGCACGGGAGGCCGCCGCTTAGTCGGCGTCTCGGCGGTGCGTGCCGCACCGTCCTCGACCTCGGCCGCCGCGTCGAGCTCCTGCCTGGCCGCCTCGCGCTGGACAGTGCTCCTGCTGACCAGCACGCCGGCATCGGCCAAGGCCGCACGGATCGCCTCGAACGTGTAGCCCTCGGCGCGAAGCTGTCGAATCTCCGCTTCGAAGGCCCGGGCCTTGCGCGTTCGTCTACCGGGTGGGTGTTTCGGCGCCAGCTTCATTTCGTCGCTTTGGTTCGGTCTCGGTGCGCTCCTGACCCGGTCCCGGTTCACTCTTGCATCGGCGCCGGCGCAGTGCCTGATCACTCGCGCACGCTACGTGTTCGGTCTCTGCTCGCTCTCGGGTCAGTTGCGCCCGCTCTCGGTTCGGTCTTGGCTCACCTGACCTCATCTTCGGCGCGCCGCCGGCCTTGCGCCGCGCTGGATTCAGGGCTGAATCCAGCGGCTCGACACCTTCGATTCGAGCCAATACTGAATGCGTAGGTGAGTGCAGAGATAGGCGGCGTGCCGCCAGTTTGTGAAGCGTTCCGCTTGACTCGCATCGCATCGATTGCTCGGACCATGAACACCCCGACTCACGAGTTCGTCACCGTTGGCATGCGCGACCTGAAGGCCGCGCTGGTGGCGCGCGCGCAGGCGCAGCGAGTCAGCGTGTCGGTGCTGGTGCGTGCGGCTGTCGCGCGCGAGTTGGGGCTCGCCGAGGCGTCGGCCGAGCCCGCGGGCGCGACGCGCGCCGCAGCCGCGGCGGGCTCGATCGTGAAGCTGTCAATCCGCTTGACGAGGGGCGAGGCCGAGCAGCTTGATGCCGGTGCGCGGCGGGCCGGCCTGTCGCGCGGCGCCTTCCTCGCGGGGCTGTTGGCGAACGTCGCGTCGTTGACGGGCGACTCGGCGAGCCGCGTCGATTGCCTCGCTGCGCTCACCGCGTCGAGCGCCGAGCTATCGACGTTGAGCAGGAGCATTAACCACCTGACAGCCTTGCTGCGTCGGGGCGAGGTTGGTCCGGCGCTGCAGTACCGCCGGATGCTCGACACGCTGGGCGATGACGTGCGCGCGCACCTGAGCCTGGCCGCGGGCGTCCTGGCCGACCTGCGGCCCGCGCGCCCATCCGCCAGGCGCGGCGAGTCGAGGCGACCCGCAGCCTCGTGAAGCGAAGGAGATCGACATGTCCGAACCTCATGACATCGACGGAGTGCTGATTCAGTGGGGCGACCGCTTGTTCTATCCCGGCAACCGCGTCGTGAAGACCAAGCCGCAGCCCAAGCTCAGCGGCCTGGCGGCGCGCCAGCAGGCGGCGGCCATCCGCGAGCGCATCGAGGCAACCGTTGTGCGCCGGGTGCCGCAGGTGATGGTCAAGGTGACGGGCGGTGGGCGCGGCATGAAGGCCATCGCGGCGCACTTCCGCTACATCAGCAAGAACGGCCGGCTCGAGATCGAAGACGAGCGCGGCGAGACAATGCGCGGCAAGGACGCGCTGCACGAGCTGGCCGACGACTGGCGCTTCGGTGGCAGTCTCATCGAAGACGTGAGCGACCGACGCGAGGCCTTCAACATCATGTTGTCGATGCCACGCGGCACGGACCCGGCGACCGTGCAGTGGGCGGCGCGCGAGTTCGCGAAGATCGAGCTGGCCGACCACAAGTACGTGATGGTGCTGCACGACCACCAAGCAAACCCGCATGTGCACATCAGCGTGCGCGCGGAGTCAAAGCATGGCCGGCGTCTGAACCCGCGCAAGACCGACCTGCACCGCTGGCGCGAGACCTTCGCGGAAAAGCTGCGCGAGCGGGGTGTCGAGGCCGAGGCGACGCGCCAGGCGACGCGGGGCAACAGCCGCAACTATGACCCGCTGTGGCGCATCAAGGCGCGGGAGGATGGACGGCTTCGCGCCGAGAGTGTGGGTACGAAGTCAAGTCAGCGCGCCCAGGCCACGCGAGCAGACGCTGCTGTTGCCTGGCAACAGATCGGGCGCTCGCTCGCTGCATCCGATAGTCCCGACGATCGCAATCTCGCGCGGGCGATCAATCGATTTGTTGAACAGGCGGGCGCCACGACCATGACTGGCGTGCACAAGTTGCCTGAGCGGAAATCGGTCGCACCTGAAACGAATATTGAGCGCCGATGACCAGGCCGGGGCGGTACCACAGCCGAGAGCGCTTGACGCAGGATGCTGTTGGTGGAAGGCCACTACGCCGCTACCGCGCGGGAGGGGCGAACCTCATCGAGAAGAGCCAACTCGTTCGAGAAGAACACTACCTCTGCCCCCTCGCGTCTGGTGTGTGCGCTGTATCGAAGGCCAAATGTCTGGCATCGCCACTGGCTGTACATCGCGCGAATCTGCGGGACGTTGTCATACGAAACGATCCAGGGCTGCTTCAGACGCGCGACGCGCAACGCAATCGCGAGATGATCATCGTGGTCGTAGTGATCCTCGTAGAGCCCCTTGCCTTTGACGTAGTAGGGAGGATCCAGGTACACGAGTGAACGGCGGGGAATCTTCGGGAGCACCGAACCGAGCAGCACATTCGCGTCAAGGTTGTACAACGAGACTCGATGTCGGAGCGTTGCAATGCGTTCGATGCGGTCGATCAGGTCAGTCTTGTTGTACCGGGCGTCGAGCTTCCAGTGCCCCGTCTGATCCTTGCCGCCGATGACACCTCCACGAATGATGCCGGAGCGGTTTACGCGATTGAGGAAAAACGTCGAGAAGGCCAGGTCGAGCGGCTCGGCAGATACATCGTCCTGAATCGCTCGCTGGCGTTTCCACTGCGCAATCGACACGCCGCTTCTAGAAATTCTGGCGCAAAGCGCTTCTGTGTCGTCAAGAACGCAGGCCCAGAACGCATGAACCGAGCGGTTCAGATCGTTGATGTGAATGTGCGACGCGTACTCCAACTTCAAGAGCGCAATGGCAACGCCGGCGCCACCGGCGTATGGTTCGATGTAGTGACCGCCCGTGAGGCCGTTCGCGTCCATGAGATTCGCCACGAACTGAGTCAGCCGTCCTTTTCCGCCAGGGTAACGGAGTGGAGTGACGAATTGCACAGCTTTATCCGTTGCTGCGACGTGGTCGCACCGGCTGGGGCAACGGACGTGTCGAGTGGCCCCTACGCATGGCTAGGTGGTGGCTTCAAACAACGCAGATAGGTACGGATGCCACCGGCCCCAGATCCGTTTCACCTCGGTCGGGTCTGGGTCGGCCTTAAGGCTGTGCACATAGTCATGCAAGGCTTGAATCGAGTGGAGCGCACCCGAGTCTGAAAGGCCACGCCTGACTTCGCGGAACGATTGATCTTTGCCACTCGGGTCGATTTGCTTGAGGACCGCAGTTATCTTCTCTTTGAGCGAAATCCCCACGTCGGTCCATGCCTTGCGGCCTTTGTTGAGGTGTTCAACGGGCACTGGCACCTTTTGGTGGATCAGGAAGAAGTCGGTGCTCAACTCCAGGAAAACACGTGTGAGCACTCCGCCGGTGTTCGCGAGCTTTGCGGGCTGCAGGCGCAGCGCCTCTTGGTACAACTCTGCCAAGCGCGGGTCGGTCACTCGAAGGTGATGATCTCTACCCTTGATAGCCAAAGTTTGTCGATCAATAGGGAGGGCAACCTTGCGCGAGGACTTGGCGGCCTTCTTGGCTGCTGCGGCGCCTTGGCCCCCGCCACCAGTCGTTCCACCCGAAGCGAGGACGCCGTACTTGCCAAACGTGTCGATGAAGTCTTTGCGGTCTTCGGCGCGTTTGATCTTGTCGACGGTGAACCCGTCTGCGGCCATCTCTCGGATCATCCGCAGCAACAAATCGGTGCCGCGTTTGTTGTCACCATTGCCGAACGTGATCTGGCCCTCCTTGGCGATCTGGACGCCGAGCGCAGCGCTGACATACGGCATCTGGAATACGCGGTCGAGATTGGTCGTCTTGCCCTGCAGCTTCTTCGCCAGTGCTGCGGAAAGGGCGCCATTTGCGCGTAGGTGGTCAAGGACTGCCTTGGAGGGCCTTACCTTGCCCCGATACGCATCAGCTCGGGAGGTTGCTTCTGCACCCCATTGATACAGGCCTCTCCCGCCGAGCGTTCGATGCTTGCGCTCGATCCACTTGAGCGCAGCGGGCTTGTCCGCCATAACGACGCAGTACAACTTCTTCACTGGCTTGGCGTTGTATGCCTTTGACAGCTCAATGAACTTCTGGTGCCAGCGAGTACCCGAAGCCAGCGCCGGTGTTTCCAGGAGGCGGATCGCAGTAACTCTACGATTGCCCTCTACGACGATGAACTGCTTTGCGTTCTCTGGGTCCGGGCAGATGATGGGTAGCTCGGACGGATTCGTGCCGTTCTCGACCAGGTCGGCCGCCAGGTTGACGAGGTTGTCCTCCTGCTCGGCCAGCATCGCTTGGTAGGCCGCTCGAGTCGTCTCCTGATCACCGATCCGGAAGTTTCCGAGGTCCACGGTTAACCGCGCGACGTCGATTTCTTTTCGCTCCCATTCCATTCTCGATGACCTCCGCTTGAGCCACGCGCCCTACATTTGGCGTTCTAGGCTGATCTGCCGACCACTGGATACCGTGCCGAGTTTGGTGGATCGGCTGCTGTTGTTACCTCGGTGGCAACCCCAGCCAGACACTTCCGCCCTGTCCCGACCGTCATGGGGGCAAAACAGCGCGGAACTGACTTCGCGCGTAGATCTTCTCCGCGTTGGTGAGCTGCCCTCGCGCTAGAGATTGGAATACGTGGTGGATCAGCGCGCGGTCAATCAAGGGGTTGATCCTGCTTGTTGCTGCGTCTACCGCGTTGCCCAATTGGCCCGATTGTTGCGCCACGTAAGCCACGACGGCAGCCTTGATGGCGGTTTGGTCTGACGCGGTCAGCTGACGAGGTGCAGCCGCTCCTGACGCCGCCGAAGTAGGCGGCCCGGGCGGTGTCGGCTGCGAATTCACGGGCACTGCCGGCGCTGCACCTGGTACTGTCTTAGGCGGATTGAACTTGACTACAGGCGCTAAGTCCGACGCGCCCAAGCGCCCGACCCGGTCAGCTCGGCTCGTGACCTCCCAACTCTGGTGGTGGACAACGCCTGCCGCCAAGTCCTCAACACCAAGCACTGCGATTCGGACCCCGCGCTTCTGCGCAATCTCGATACCGACTGCCAGGTCACCATCGCCTGTGACTAGAACAGCATCGCAAACGGCGTGGTGCGTGGTCAGTTCGATGAGGTCGGTAACGATCAGGGAGTCGACCCCTTTCTGTTGTCCCTTGCCATTGACCGTTCCAGCCCGAAACTGAACATCGTCCACCTCGACGAGTGCTCGTTGCTGTTGGCTGAGGCCGCTGCTGAACACCCCGTCGTACCAGTAGACGCGCAGGAGTTCCTTGTCGGCCAGGTCAAGCGCGGCGCTGGCCTTTGAGAGCAGGACCTTGATGAGGCCCGCCGGGTCATTGATCTCAAGATCGGCGCGCTTGGTGCTTGCCCGCCGACTCACGATCTCAATGGACTGCCGCAACAGGTATCCGGCATCGACCATCACCACGTAACGGTGCATCAACGGCTCCCAGAAAAAGATAAGCCCCCTAAAAAGGGGGCAGGCGCTCGGAACCCCTTGATAGGGAAGGAAGCTCTCCGCGTTGACGAAGTATAGCCGAAACCGCTCTGGCGGCCCGAGCAACCGTTCGTGCGTGCGCCGCATGGAGACTTGATCACGAAGTGTGACCTGGCGCCTGGCTCATCATTTGCGGGGATCGACGCTCCACGCCGCCGCAGCCTGTCGGGTTCCAATTCGCGCGAGGCGCCCGCACGCCACGTGCTCCTCATCCTGTCAGCGCCTCATGGTACGGGCGCATCACGTTGGTCATGCGGTTGACCTGCGCGTAGCGCCGCAGCTCATCCATCGTGAATTTGCGCGCCTTCCAGCCCTCGCGCAGCGCCTCCAGTGCCACGTCCAGCCCGACCTTGCTGCGCAGCTTGAAGCAGTCGGTGATCGTCTTGGCCAGGCTGTAGACGCGCACGGGGGCGCCGTCGAGCATGACGATTTCGATCCCTTCTGAAAACGCAGCGCCCGACAGCCGTGTGACCCGGATTGCCGTGCCGGTCCCCTTGGGCGCGTGCGTGCCGGCCGGCAGCGCGATCCAGACCTCGAACGGCGCCTGGACGCCGACCTCGTGGATCTCCAGCGCCGAGAGCAGGCACACGACGGCCTTTGGGGCCTGCTTGGTCACCTCGATGACCGACTGGTGGGCACTGGGCGAGACCTCAATGCCCGTGTAGAGACCTCGGCCCACGCGGCGCAGGTGGCCACGGGCTGCCGCGCGTGAGAGGACACGCGGCGGAACTCCGGCAGCCGCGAGTTCGCGTGCAGAGACGGCCGGCTGCGCATCGGCGAGGCGCAGGAGCTTGTCGGCGTGGTTCGAGCCCATGTCTGCATGATAGCAAAGTGCACTACTTGTAATCAAGTAATGTGTTTTCGGGACTATGGCGATCGCTGGCCTACGAACCCGCGGCAGCGGCTTCCACTCGGGTCGCGAAACCAGCTGCCCTAGGTCGGCCTGCCTCCCGCGGTATCGGTGGCATCGTCTCGCCCGCGGGATGCCACAGCCAGACCGGTGCCGAAGGATCGCTCACCTGAAGGTATCGCCCGTCGTCGACGCCGACTGGCACGATGAACAGCAGGGGCGCCAAACCCTCGCAGTCGGTCAGCGTCGCGCAGGCCAGCGCGCTTGCCGCTCCCAGGTTGTAGCGAAGTCCCTTGATGAACGATCGCCCGTCGCCCACGAGCTTCCTGACGAGCTGCTTCTCGAATGCGTCCTCGACCGGCAGCCACTGCCGCGTGACCAGCATCAGCGACAGCTCGACGATCGTCGGGACGCCCGCCGCGGCGACGCTGAAGGTGGCGATCATCACCATGTGGATGTCGTCGGCAGCGCCCCACAGCGCGAGTGCCGGCTCGAAGCGCCGGCCGAGCCGGCGGTAGAGCTGTTCGTCCAGCGCGAAGGCCTGGTCGGGGACGTGCTTCACCACTGCCTTGAAGCCGTAGCGTGCCGGCACGATCTCCTTCACCTCGGCGATCAGCAGCATCAGGTGCTGCGGCTTGCCGGGCGACGCGATGGCCTGCGACCACTGCGACATGCGCCTGGCGTTGATCGCATCTCGCTGATCGACCGCGAACACTTCGGGGATGAACAGCCGCGCGCGCAGCGAATCCCCACGCGCGATCTTGTTCTCGGCTGCCTGAAGCAGGTGCCTGCGCACCGTCCCCCAGTTGCGCTTGCCCGCGAAGCCGGGTTGCCAGCGCGTCAGCTCGGCCTGGTCCCACAGGTAGTGCAGCAGTCCACGCAACGATAGCTTCGTGCCGCTGCTCGCCACGCTATCGCTGTCGCCGCCCGCGGTCGGCATCGTCGAGCGGCCCGCGATCTTCGACATCGCGAAGTCGAGCTTGAGCGTCGTTTCGCCGGTGGCCGGGTCTTCGGTGATCGCCGAGCCCAGCACCTGCCCCAGGCCGGAGACCTCGGGCGGCGGCTCGTAGGAGGCGCAGTCTGGCGCATGGTGGCTGCCCGTGTCCGGCATGCGCTTGACGATGTAGCTTCCACCCAAGCCGGCCAGGCGGGCAACGTACATCTCCACGCCGTCCACCAGGCACAGGCAGCGAGGGCGTTGATGCGCTGCGTGCGCGTCCGCGATGGCTTCAGCGAACGCTGCCGTTCCAGCTTCGAATCGCTTGCCGCCAACGAGGTAGGCCGCTCGCCGACCGCCACGCTCGATGGCTTCACCCGGCTGCGGCGCCACTGTCGCCATCGAGACTCTCGCGCGCCGTCACCGCACCGGCGCCGCACGCTCGCGTGTGCGCTGCACTTCGGGCACCGGCACGACGATCGGCCGCTGCGAAGGCGCGGCCTTGTCGTACACCTTGACCTTCGGCGCCTGGCCGTCGCGCATGCGTTGCGCGAGCTTCTCGGCTGCGGCGGCCATCACCGCTTCGCGTTGCTTTTCGGGAACCCGTTTGGCGACCAGCACGGCCTCGATCGCGACGAGGACGGCCTTGCGGCCACTGCTACCGCGTGCGGCGCCTTTTTCGGCCGGGGCGGCACCTGAGGCCTTGTCGCCTTCCGCATCACGAGCCGGCTCGATTCGGTTGACCAGGCGCGACTCGCGCTCCTTCTTCAGCACCTCAAGGTCGGCCGGGTTCGGCTCGTAGCCCAGGGCTTTGACGCCACGTACCGAGGCTTCCAGCCAGACCATGCGCCGGAACTCCTCGTTGCCCGAGACGCGCAGCGCGCGCCAGTTGCGCGCTTCGGCCACATCGACCATCGAACGGGCGACCGACGGGCTGTTGGTATCGGTCGCCAGCTTGAACGTTGATTCGGTGAACGCAACACGCGACGTGTCGCCCCGGAAACGGTACTCGGTGCGGCCGATGCTCACGTCACCGACGGTGACGGGGGCACGCTTGATGAGGTAGCGCTCGATGAGCGCCGCTTCGAGGCGGGCGACGAGCGCGGCGCGTTCGGCCTGGGCGTCGAGGCGCACGATCGACTTGGTGTCCACTGGATCGGGTGACACGTGCGCTGTCGGTTCACCCGTTGGCCGCGGCCTCGATGCGGTCTCAGCGCTCGCCACGTCGGGCACTTCGTCGCGCTCCGGCACCGGATCGAGCGGCCGTTCCGGCGCGGCCGGCCGCTGCGGGCCCCGTTGCCACTCGCCGTCAACCCGTTGCACCGTCGTGCGCTTGCCTTCGGCATCGAGCGCGATGAAGCGGTTGCTGCCGAGCTGGTCGGCCTTGGCGATGATCTCGGCGATCCGGTTCGAGCGGTAGGTCACCTCAGCGAACGGGTCGCGCAGTTCGTAGCGCTCGCCGGGCACATCGATCGGCGTCTGGAACAGATCCTTGGCGATCGTCGCGCGGTTGGCGGGCTCGACGGTGCCACCCATCCTGGTCGGGCTCGGGCTTCTTGCGGGTGAGGTGTCGGCATCCATGTGATCCTCGCTTCGAGCTGGGTCGATCGCTCGTCAGGGCTGAGTCGGCGCCGCAGCACCGGCAGTGGTTGCAGCCACGCCGACGCCAACAGGCGCCGCGCGGTAAACCTCGATCTCGACACGCCGGTTCATCGCGCGGCCAGCGGTGGCTGCGTTGTCTGCGGCGTGGTCACCCGCCGGCTGCCAGGTGGCCCGAATGCGCGCGGCATCGACGCCCGCGCCGATCAGGTGGTCGCGCACGGCCGTCGCTCGCTCGCGTGCGATTCGGCTTTCTGCGGCGGAGTCCGTGCTGCCGTCGGTGCGGCCCCGCAGCAGCACGAGCGGCGCCGAGCGCGCTTCATCGATCAGCGCGGCCGACATCTCGGCAGGGATCGCCACGCGCGTGCTGCCGAAGTCGAAGCGGACCGTGAAGACACTGTTGGCCTGCGGCGTCGCCGCGCGGGCCTGGAGCGCAGCGATGGCCTGCTGCCGCGCTGCGAGCTGCTGCATCGTCGCAGTCGCGGCCTCCGCCATTCGCCCTGACTCGGTGGCCAGGATGCGGGTGTTCTGCAGATCGCTCTTGCAGACCTGAAGCTCGACGGCCATGGCTGAGTTGACGGGCCGCTTCTGCGATTCGTCCACGGTCGGCGGCTTCGGTGGCGAGCTGCATGAGCCGAGCAGCAGGAGCCACGGGAGAAGCAGCGGTGTGAGGATGGGCGCCTTGTTCATTGAAGGTCTCCGGTTGAGCAGCGTTGTCATGCCGCACCGGCCGGCTCGACTTGTGCCGCTTCCGCTTCGGCCTCGTGCTCGATCAGCACGCCGTCGTCGTCCGCCGCGGGCTCGATCGCGCCGCCGCCTTGTCCGGGCTGGCCCTGGCCGAAAAAGTCGAGCAGCACCTCGGCGGTCTTGTCCGGCGGGCCCTCGAAGGTGTCGGGCAGCAGCGCCAGGTCGTGCGCCAGCGCTGCGACGCTGAGTCCTTCGCCTTCGGCCAGCTCATCGTCGGCGTAGCGCCAGCGCTGCTGCACTCGCGCCAGGTGCAGGTCCATGTCCATCCGCGGCACCGCGGGCGCCGGCCGCAGCCGCGCCTTGAAGACCTTCTCACGGTGGTAGCGAATCTTCTCGCCGAGGATCGGCTTGCAGTTCTCGCAGATGACGACGAGCCGCTCGCTGCCCAGTTCCTTGAACTCTTGCGGCAGCAACAGGGCGCGCCGCTGCTCGCTCTCGTTGCGGCTGACCGAGCTGTGGCCGTGCTGGCTGAACGACCGACTTCTTCCGCGCGACGTGGCGCGCTCGGTGAAGTGGCCGAGCATCGCGCTGTACTCGTCGGCGTCGCGCTGCTCGCGCGGCGCGTAGAGGATCTGCAGGCCGTGGTTGGTGGCGAAGGTCCGCGCTTCCTTGTCGCCATAGACGGCGTCGAGCTGCGACATCGCCTGCACGACGGTCAGCAGCCGCAGGTTGTAGCCGGCAAGGAAGCCCGCGGCCGAGGTGATCACGCCGACGCGGCCCATCGCCGTGAACTCGTCGTTGACGAGCAGGCATTGCACCTTGAGCGTCGAGTCCTGTTCAGGCAGTGCTTGCGTGTTCAGGCTGACCAGCTGCGAGAAAAAGAGCGCCAGCAACGGCCGCGCGTTCGCCAACCGGTTCGGCGGGATGCGCACATAAATCGACATGCGGCGGCGCCGCACGTCCTCGAGCTGGAAGTCGTCGGCACTCGTCGCGGCATCGACCACCGCATCGGCGAAGATCGTCAGCGGCGCATTGAAGGTCGCGACCACGCTGGACAGCGTGTTCTCGGAGTTCGACAACAGCCGTTGCAGCGCATCCGCGCACTCGTCGGACAGCGGCGTGCCTCCGTCATGGCGCTGTGCGATGAGCCCGCTCAGATGGTCCTTCAGCGAGCGCCCTTTGCCGGAAGACTGCCGGAGCATCTCGCCGACAGTGCGCGGCAGCTCGGGCGTCTCAAGCAGCAGCAGGCCGAGCCCAAGGAACAGGTTGCGCGCCTGGTCGTTGAAGAAGGCTTCGGAGGACGTTCCGCTGCCGTCGTTGGGGAAGAAGACCTGGCCGATGGTCAGCAGATCGCTCACCCGGTGCAGCGGGCTCGGGCGCACGGCCGAGAGCGGGTTCCAGCGGTGGCTGCGCGCGCCTTCGTCGAAGGGCGAGAACGCAAACACGGCGTGGCCGTGCGCCGCCCGGTAGCCGGCCGTCACGGCGAAGTTCTCGCCCTTGATGTCGAGCACGACGACCGAGTCGGGCCAGTTGAGCAGGTTCGGGATCACCACGCCGACGCCCTTGCCGCTGCGCGTGGGGGCCGACAGCATCACCGAGAGCTGGCCGGGCAGAGCGAGGAAGTGCCGGCCGTAGCGGCCGACGAGGATGCCCGGGCCGCCTGCGCCGGAGTCGCCGAGCAGTCCGGCGCCATGCACTTCGGCGAGGCTGGCAAAGCGCGCACTGCCGTGCAGCGCTCGCCGTGGTCGGGCGGCGGCGAACACCGCGGCGGGCAGAACCACCAGAAGCCCGATACCGCACAACCCCATCGACGCCACCAGTTTCTTGCGCTGCGCCGGATCGTCGGCGTAGAGCTGCCAGTAGTGCGCGATGCTCGTGAAGCGGGCCTGCCTCGGGTCCGCCTTGTTGAGCACCAGGAACAGCACCGCGGACAGGTAGAGTGCCGCGCAGGCGAGCCCGAGGAGACCCAGCGCGGCGAAGAGCGCAGCCGCGACCTTGCGCGACACCGGCCACGCCGACATCGGCAGCGTCAGGCTGTTCACGCCGCCGCTCCCATCGACTCGTCCCAGCGCCCAAGCCGCTGTCGCCGCGGCTCGTAGAACACTTCAGAGATGAAGCGCCCGCGCTCGTCGCGATCGAACTGCACGATGACGTCGACGACGACGCCGAGCAGGTATTTGATCTCGTTCATGCGCAGGCCACCGCCGGCACCGCTCTCGCGGATCATCAGCGACATCTGCTCCAGCGCCAGCGCGCAGCTGCCGGCGTGGACGCTGGTGATGCTGCCCGGGTGTCCCGACGCCGCGAGGCGAACGAAGTAGAAGCATTCGTCGCCGCGCACCTCGGCCAGGAAAATGCGGTCGGGCTTCATGCGCAAGCAGGCTTCGAGCAACGACTTGGCCGTGACGCGCGCCGTGCCCTGGGCGTCCTTGGAATAGAAGAGATGGACCACGTTCGGGTGGTTCGGCAGCGTCAGCTCGGCGGTGTCCTGGATCGTGATCAGGCGCTCGTGCTTCGGCACTTCTTCGACCAGGCCCTTCATGAAGGTGGTCTTGCCCGATCCGGTCTTGCCGCTGACGACGATGGTCTGGTGCTTGCGCACGGCCAGGCGCAGGAACTCGGCGTAGCGGCCGGCGTCCTTCAACGCGACGAGTTCCTGCTCGAAGGGCAGCAGGCCGCTCGATGCGGTGCGCGTGACGGTTGCGGTGCGCTCGAACAAGCCGTCACGCTCGAAGTCGTCGAGGCGTTTGATCAGGTGCGAGGGCTTGCGCACCGTGATCGAGACCGTGCCGCGCGTGACCGCCGGCGGGATCACGAACTGGATGCGCTCGCCGCTCGGCAGCGTGGCCGAGAGCAGTGGCCGCTCTTGGTTGACCTGCTGGTCGCAATAGGTGGCGACCGCGGTGGCCAGCGACAGGCAGCGCTCCAGCGTCATCGCCGGCGCGGGCACGACGCGCCAACCCTTGACGGTTTCGACGAGCAGTTCGCCCGGGCGGTTGACGCAGACCTCGAGTACGCCGTCGGCGTCGAGCTGTTCACGCAGAGGCCGCAGGAACTCGACGACCGAGGTGGCGTCGCCGCACCATGAGTCGGCTGCGTCGTGCAGCGCGTCCGGCTGTGCGTTCATCTCTGCACCGGCTTCAGCTCGTACACCGACGAGAAGTCCACGTCGCGCGCGACGTAGATGCCGACGATGCCGCCCTGGTTCTGGTAGATCAGCGGCGGGATGTTGATGGTGCTGTCCAGCACCTTCTCGGCCAGCTTGCTGGTGTTGGCCGTGGTCGATGGCAGCACGACCGTGTTGGCTTGTGTGTCGTTCGACTGGTTCTGGATCACCAGCTTCACCGAGTCGTCGATCAGCGACAGCAGCATCGCGGCGCCGATGCGCTCGCCCCAGCGGTTGTCGACGTAGCCGTCGATGCCGGACTCACCGAGCTGGCCGGTGCCGGGAGAGTCGATGTCCACCGTGACGCCGAGCGGGCTGCGGATGCGGGTCCAGAGAACGGGGATGCGTACGGTTCCCGGTCGCACGGAAGCGATGCGGTACTCGCCGTCGAGGTGCGAGCCGCGCTCGATCAGCAGCACGCGGCCGTCGTCGCTGAAGACGTTGCGTTGCACCTGGCAACCCACGAGTCCCGACACCGCGCTGATGACCTTGGTCTTCAGCGCGCAGGTGAACGCCGTGCCCTTGGGCAGAGTGAGGCTGCGGTTGCCGAGCATCGAGGCGGCCACGCGCGGCGTCGCAGATCCCTGGAGCTGTCCGCCAAACAGACCCGTGCCGGGTGCTGCTGCGCCGATCGGCGCTCCAGCCGGGACGACTCCGCCGATCGGGGGCCCGCCGAGGAGTGCCCCTGTCGGCACTTGACCCGTGGTCTGCCCCGTTGCCGCCGCGGTCGTTCGGGTGAGCGTCTCCATCAGCCCCTGCAATTGGCGCTGATAGCCCTGAAGGTTGCGGGCGGTGTTCGAGATCGGGTCGTTCGCGGCGGGTTCCGGCGCTTCAACCGCCTGCTGCTGCTGCTGCTCGGCGACACCCGCCGGTATTGCCGCCGCAGTGCGTATTGCGCCGGGGCGGCTGGTCACCAACAGAACGGGAGCGTCCTCCGGGGCCATGACCTTGGTGCCGGTTCCGGCAGACCCGGTACGCCGGACGCCGATCGGCTCGGCCAGCTCTTCGGCCGTGGGCACGATCGCAGGGATGCGCGGGCCGACCGATGGCGCGCTCGCCGCGGCCGTCGCGAACATTGGAACGGGCACCTCCAGCCGCCGAGGCTCGGCCGTCGCCGCGGTGGGTCGGTTGCTCACCAGCTTGGACCCCGCGTCCTCGTCCTTCTTGCCGCTCGCCGCGAACTTCTGGATCGTGAAACCCGCGACGACGACGAGCGTGGCGATCAGCAGGCCGACCGCGAGCAGTCCCTTCTTCGAGACCGAGATGCGCTGCCGCTCGGCCACGTTCGGAATACCGGCCTCGCCAGGCAACGGCGCGATGACATTGGCGTCGCCCTCCTGGCGGTCACGTTCAGGGCGTCCATCGCGCGCTGGCTGCTCGTTCATGGCGTGACCTCACTGCGCGACTGGTGCGGGCTTCCAGGTGAGCGCTGCGAAGCGTCCACGCTTGTATCGGCCTTCAGCGCTCGCTGCACGCCCGGCACCGTGGTGCCACCACCAGGCGGCACGCCATCGAGATCGAAGGCCTCGTTCCACACACCGACGACCGCCGAGCCCGCGCGCAGCATCAGACGCCGGCTCACACGATCAACGACGAGCAGGTCGTCTTCCATGCGCGCGTTCACGAGCGTCTCGCTGCCGTCGCCGAGAACATGGAACACGGCGGGCACCTCGCGGTTGCCGGGGAAGCGGAAGTAGGTGAAGCGCCCATCGTCGAACACCATCGCAGGCACGATGTCCTCGGACCCCTTGCCCTCGGCGATCGAGTAGCTGGTGTTCAGTACCTGCGCCTTGGCTTGCAGGCGCTCGGCGATGACCTGCTGCGGGCTTGGCGGTGGCGGGGCAGGCGGCAGCAGTGGCAGAGCCTGGGGCGCCAAGCCATCGCGCAGCGCGGCTCGTGCCACCACCGACGGCCTCGGCGCCTTGACGACCAACCGATACACCGGCGCCCTCGGATCGCCGTCGGCCAGCACGACGAAGCGGAACGAGTGCGTGCGACGGTCGGTGACGACGGCGAGCGTGTTCGCGGCGTTGGCAGTGCTCTTCGGCTTGACGAACAGATGTCGTCCGCCTGGCTGCGCCGCGATGCACCACGCTGCTTCGGCCTTGGCGCAGTCGCCGCCGAGTCCAGCGGCCACCTCGGCGATGGACTCCTCGGGGTCGAGGACCACGAGCGTCACCACGCCTCGCTTGACGGGCACTGTCATGACGGCCTTTGCGTCGTAGACAACCTCGCGCAGACGCGGATCGCCCTGCGCTGCGTCGCCGACAGGCCATGCCACTGCGGGCACCAGCGCACCAGCGACGAGCAGCACGGCGATGCGGATCACGGTCTTGCTCCCGGCACCGCGGTGTTGATCTCGGGATCGGACCGGTACGCGACCACCACGAAGCCGAACGGGTTCTCGAGCCGGTCCTTCTCCTTCGCCAGCACCTTGGGCTGGTACTCGAAGACGACGCTGGCGACGTGGCGCGTCGTGACCTCGGGCAGGTTTCGGTCGGTCAACCGAACGATCTTGTCGTAGGTGACCTGGGCTTCGCCGCGGTTGCCCGAGCGCCCCGAGGCGGTGAGCCGAACGCCCACGACGCTGATGCGCCAGTCCTCGCCGGCGCCGAGCTTCTTCTGCAGCGCCGCGTCGCCCTCGAAATGACGGTTGTAGTCGTTGAAGACGACCGGCACTGCCATGCGCGCGACCTGGTCGAAGTCGCGTTGCAGGAACATCCAGCTGTAGCCTTCGCGGGCGCGAACGAAGGTTGCCAGGTTGTGCTTGTCGAGCGACTCCATGGGAGGGACGGTCTCGACGCTCAGGCGCTGTTGGATCGTTGCTTCGCCGGTGAGCCGATCAACGACGATCGGAATCTCCACCACGCGCCGCAGTGGCCCCTGCACGAACACGGCTGCGATGCCGATGAGGCCGAGCAGCAGGCCGGCGATGGCAACCCACCACGCGCGCCGCTCCGAGCGTTCGAGCATCAGCGCGCGGTCGACTTCCCAGGCACGGTTCGCCGTGAAGCCCGCATCGGCTTTATCCGCGCCCATCGACGTGTCGGGCAATGCAGCAGCTCCGACCGGCTTGCCGCCGGCCGTCAGGACGGCACTCATGGGGCTTCCTCGCTAAGGCAAGAAGTCGGCGACCTTGCCGGTGCGGCCGAGCATCTGGTACTGGCGCTCGCGGTCGCGCGAGCGGGCGATGCGCTCTTCGCTGTCGGCCATGCCTTGCAGCATCTGGATCTGCGAGACCTCGTGCGCGAGCAGCGCGTTCTCGGCACCGATGCGGGCCTGGATCTCCTGCACCGCCTTCTGGTCGGCGGTGGCGTTGATCTGACCCATCAGCGAGCTGATTTGCGACAAGCGCCCGGCGGCCGACTTCATTGCGTCCTGCAGCAGGCCCTTGGTCTGGTACGGCGCTGCCAGCGCGGCCTGGCAGCGCGTGCGCTCGGCGCCGGCGAAGTCCATGCAGTTGTAGACCATGCCCGCATCACGCAGTGCCTTCGCGGTTCCGGTGAGGCCCGAGTAGCCGCCGGTGTTGACCGCATTGACCACCGTGTAGGCCTCGGTCGGCACGTAGTTGCGCAGCATCGGGTTGTTGAACACCTGGCCCAGGTTGCGGAAGCCGTTGATGCTGTTCAGCTGATCCTGCAATTGCGTGATCTGCTGGACCTGGTTCTGGATTTCGGTGATGTCGTTCAGGACCTGTTGGATGGTCTGGATCAGGTTGGCGACGTCGATGACCGGGATGCCGGTCGCGCGTGCGGGCGTGGTGCCGAAGGCGATGGCAGCGACGCAGACCGCCGCGGTGAGTTTCTTGAGACGAAAGCGCATGGCGTGACTCCTTGCGGTTGGCGATCAGGCCCGTCCGCGCAGTGCGGCGAGCCGGTAGGCGGCAGTGCGTGCCGCGGTGTATCCCTGGCGGGCCACGGCGGCGGCGCCGGTGGCCACCGTTCCGGCGAAGCGGCTGCCGCTGGATGCGGCCGATGCTGTCGCGCGACCAGCCGCGTACGGAAGTCCGGCGCCGGCACGGACCACACCACCCGCCGCCGCCGCGGCCCCCGAGCTTCGCGCCGCCGACGCGGAGCGCAGACCCGAAACCATCATCGCGTTCTGGATCATCTGGATGCCTTGCTGGACTGCGGCGCCGCCAGTCAGCGCGGAGGCGAGGCTCGGCGCCTGGAAGCAGATGATTGCCATCAACACCATCACAACGCAATACTTCAAGCTCTCTCCGACCACATTGAACGCGGGACCCAGGAAGCCGCCCTGGTCATTGATTGCCTGCACGATTGCATCGCCCATGTAGGCGCTGAGGCCCAGCGCGAAGAAGGCGAACCACGTAAGGACGACGGCGTTCAAGAGCATCGACAGCCAGCTATCGAAGAAGCGAGCGGTAGGCCGCCATGCGAGGCAGAGCACGAAGATCGGGCCCACAGCAAGGACGAAGGTCAGCACCAGCTTTGCCAATGTGACGACGAACATCGCAATGCAGAGAAAGACGACGTTGCCGATTGAGCAGATCGCTGCCGCAAACAAGAGGTCCAGCCGCGTGATGCCGGCTTCCTTCAGCAGATCAATCACGAGCTTGCTGGCCTTGTCGTTGAATGCATCCAGCAGCGCATACGGCGACGAGATCGTCATGGGATCGACGGCAGCCGGAAGGAACGTGGATGCAACGCCCATCGCCAGGGCATTCGCAGTGTCGGATACGTTCGAGATGTAGAAGCCGGACTGCAGCGCGAAGGCGAGGACAAGGCCGATCTTGAAGACCTTCCACATGAAGACCGGCAGCGTCTCGGACACCTCGTTGCGAAGGACGGCCCAACCGTACAAAGCTACCCACAGCGTCATGGCTGTCAACGCGATAGGTGCAATGGCCGTCATCAGGGTCGACACAACGCCAAGCAGGTACGTGCTCAAGACATTGGTGAACTGCGTGCCAACCCAGCTGAACATCGCATCTCCCGACTATTGAACTTCGCCGAAGGGCAGCGCCTTGGTGCTCACGCACTTGCTGCCAATGTCAGGGCGCTGGCATTGCATCCACTGCCCTCCGGTCTTGACGACCCATATCCGGGTGCGCTTTTCCGTACCGTACGTCGAGCCCCGGCAAGTGCCGGGGCGAGCGTAGATTTCAGTGCACTCTCGCAGCCCTTCCGACGTTTCAACCATTCGCCAACCGCTGCCGGTGCATCCCGCTTTCTCGGCCAGGCAGGGTGCAGGCAGGCCAGCACCCGGAATCGGCGGTGTCTCGACCTTCTTCGTCCCATCGGGCATCGCCTTCACGGCTTCGTTGCCCTTGACGAACTGCGCCATCGACGACGCACTGGCGAACGCCAGCGCGACCATTGCGAGGAGACGGCGAACGGCTTTCATGCGGCACTCCTTGAGGTTCGAAACCTTCGATCCTGAACCTCATGAAGCAGCACGGGAAGCCATTGAAACGGATCGTCACCGTGTCGTACGCGGATGTCGTCGAGCAGGGACACGTTGTCGGTGGTGGCCGACAGTACGGTGATGAAGTCGTCCAGCCCCGATAGATCGAGCTCGCAGATCGCGCTGGCGTGGCCCTGCTTGACGAGGAAACGACGCCCGCCCTGGGCGCCAAGGCTGCGCACGATGTCGTATTCAGCCTCGCTCAGCCCGAAGCCCTCGACGTACTCCTCGCGCACCGCCTCGGGATTGGCGAGGAAGATCTTGGTGACGCTCTGCTCGATCATCGTGCGACCGATCGGGTGGCGCAGCACGTCCGACGGGCTCTGCGTGTCGAAGATGCCCAGGCCGTTCTGCTTGCGGATCGTCTTCTGCTTCTGCTTGGCGAAGTCGCTGAAGATCGGGTGGTCCAGCGCCTTCCAGAACTCAGAGATGACGTAGATCAGCCGCTCGCCGTTGACCAGTTCTTCCATCACCTGCAGCAGGTAGAGCATCACCGGTGTGCGGACCTCGGGCAGGTCGAGGAACTCGCTCGTGTCGAAGCCGATGACTGAGGCGGAGTCGAGATCGATCAGGCGGTCTTCGGCCTGGTCGAACACCCACCCCAACGCGCCACCCTGGCACCAGCGGCCGAGCCGCTCGTACAAGCTGTTCTCGCCGGTCTTCGGCAGGTTCTGCCGCACCGTCGAGAATCGGCGCAAAGCGGGCGGCATCATCGCGACTGCCTTGACGGCATCGGCGATGGCACGCTCGTCCGAGGGCATCAGCGGGAGCGCCGGCGTTTCGATGCATGTACGGATCAGCTGCTCCCAGAACTGGATGCGGGCCGGTGTCGGCTCCCGTTGAAGCGGGTTGCACCCAGTCGGCTTGCCGGCTTCCAGTGTGAAGTAGCGACCGCCGAGCGCCCGCATCGCGATTTCGCAACCACGGTCCAGGTCGAACAGCACGAGGCGCGGTGCCGGGTTCCACTTCCGCGTCAGCGTCAGCAAGAACATCTCGAGCGTGGTCTTCCCGACGCCGGTCGAGCCGATGATCAGCGTGTTGCCGGGCAGCTTCTTGTCTGCCGAGTCCTCGCCTTCGGGGCTGCTGTGCAGGTTCAGGTAGAAGGGCTGACCCGATGGCGTGCGCAGCAAGGCGAGGGCTTCGCCCCAGGGGTTGCCGTCGCGCTTGCCGCGCGCGAAGTTGTGGCTGGCGGCCAGGGCTGCGAAGGCGCGCGAGGACAGCTTCGCGTCCCTTGGACGCCACTGCCAGTTGCCCGGCATCTGCGCGAACCATGCCGCGTCGGCCACCAGATCGACTGGCGACATCTGCAAGCTCGATGCTTCACCCACCGCGCCGATGGCCTGTGCCGCACGGCGGCCCGCATCGGCCACATCGTCACCGAAGACGACCAGGCTGTAGTGGTACTCGCCCATGCAGAACTGGCCGTCACCGAGTTCGTTGAGTGCCACGTCCATCTCGGCGACCTGGCTGGCCACCACGTCGTCGCTGGCGATCAGCTGGTCGCGCTGGAGTTCGAGTGCGCGCATGGCTTCACGTCGCGGCAGGATCGAGAAGCTCTGGGTTTCGATGAACTCGCTGGCTTCATAGAGCAGCGCGTTCAGGATGCCGGGCTGCACAGCGTCGGCGTACTCCTTGATGTCCACGAGTGCCGCGTAGCGCCGGGCGTCACCTTGTCGCAGTTCGAGCTTGTCGCCGCCGAAGGACAGGCGTGTCGTCGGCAGCGAGCGATACAGCGGCCCGGCCATGGCTGGTATCGGTTGCGAGCAACCGTTGGCGAGGTAGCCGAGGAACTCGGCAACCTCGGAGCAGCAGCGCCCGCGGTCGATTCGGTTCCCGAGAAGCTCCGGCCCGAAACCGCGCAGCACTCGCGCCACGAGTGCCGAGCGCTCTTCCATCACCCGCAACGCGTCGGTCTGTGCTGCCGCGATGGCTTCACGGGAGCGCTTCGTCGATTGCAGCGCTCGGCTGACCCGCGAGACGTTGGGCCGGTAGACGAGCGTGAGGTACAGCTCGTTGCTCATCATGCGGTGCTTGGCCAGCTTCGCTTGGTAGGCGATCGACAGATCGCGCGCGAACCCCTTGTCATGCGGATGCTGGAGCGCATCGCTGACGACGCGGTGCAAGCGGTGCGTCCAGACGGCCCATTGGCCGCCGGCCAGGTTGCGCAGCAGGCTGCACAGCGCTTCGTGACGCTCGGCGATCAGGTGTTCGTCGGCGCACTCGAAGGGCACGCCGTCGAGGCGCCAGACACGCAGGTAGTCACCGCCACGGGTGATCACGTCATGCTCGCTGACCAGCGAGGAGAACGGCACGAAGCGAGCGAGCGGATTCTCGGTCCGTGCCTGCTTCCAATAGCGCGGGGTCGGCAGCGGCCGACGCGCGGCGCTCGGGCCGTTGCCGTTCGCAGCCGTCGCGGCCTCAGGCGTGCCAAGCATCGCGTGCCCCTCGGTACAGGCTCGGCGCATAGCTGCGCGCATGCCAGAAGCGCCGGTTGCGGTCGTGCAGCCGCAGCTTGGCTGCGACGAACATCTGCCGGAAGCGCTGGTCGTCCTTCGAGGTGACGTAGCGCATCCAGGCCAGCGCCGGTGCAATGGCGACGAGAACCGCGAGCGCGATCCACCAGCTCACGAGGATGCCGCCCCACATGATGAGCAGCATCCCGGTGCCGAACAGCACCACCAGTGGCACGAGCGGAATGCCCAGCTTCATCGCCGGCCTCGTGGCACCCTTGTAGATAGCTTCGCCGAGCATGGCAGTCGCCCCGCGTCAGGTGACGATGTAGCTGGCGAAAGCCGCCGCGCCGCCGACCAGCGTGCCACCGATCAGCACGTTCGCCACGTCGGCCAGGCGCGCGCCCTGGAAGATCATCTTGAAGCCGGCCCAGATGATCGCGATCGTCACGACCGCGATCGAGATGGTCACCAGGATCGTGTTGATGTTGGTGACCGTCGTGTTGATCTTGTCGAAGCCCTGCGCAAGGGCCAGGTGGGGGATCGCTGCCGACACGGCGAGCGCTGCCGCTGCGGCCTGCCGGGCCTTCGGTTGGATGCTGTCGATGATCCTCATGACGACGACTCCTGGCTGATCAAGGCGCGCGCAGCGCGCTGAGGGGTTCGAGTAGGTGATGTGGCTGCGGCGACGACACGCGCGACGTAGCCGTGGCGCACGCCGGTACTGAAGTTGCCGCTGTAGTAGCAGGACAGGGCGCGCCGCAAAGCGGCCTGCTCGCTGGCCCCAGCGGACCCGCGCGCATGGCACTCGCCGAGCACCGCTTGCATCGCGCCGAGGCTGGTGCACGGGTCGAGAGCGCTCTGTGGCGTCAGACCCAGCCGGGTGAAGTTGGCGATGTTGATCTGGCCAAGGCCCACGCTGTAGTTCCACCCCGCGGCTTGCAGCGCAGCGATGGTCGCAAGCGCTTCGGCTCGCGTTCGCGGCTGGCGTTCGAGCTGCCCGCCCACCACGCCGATGGCGAAGGGGTTGACGGCGCTTTCGACCGTGACGATGGCGCGCACGGTGTCGGGGTGCACCTGCGGCGCACAGGCAATCGCCAGGGCGAGAAAGGTTGCGGCGTCCACGGCGGCCTCGATTACGGCAAGTCGGCCGGAGGCGGTGGCAGCGCGGCCAGCCACTTCGCGTAGTCGTCGTCGAAGCGTGTGTCCCAGGTGCCGAGCTGAGTCTTGGCGCCCGGGCTGAAGTCGGTCACCGAGTCGCCACCGAAGCTCCACCAGGTGCGCGAGAACGGCGCGCCGTTGATCGAGACCGAGATCGCACCGCTGTAGTCGCACTGGTAGATCGGCGCGCTCTCACCGTCGATGACCCGCGTGTACTGCGGCGGGCAGAAAGCAGGCGCGCTGGACCAGGCGTGGTTGGCGGAATTGCCGGCGCCGGACATGCTGCAGGTCGGGAAGGGCTTGCCCTTGGCCAGGTCCTTGAAAACCTGCCGCACCGGCGGCACGCATTGGGGAATGGCGCGCCAGCTCGGTGCAGCCAAGCACAGCAGCACCAGGCAGCCATCGACCGCTCGTGCGGGGGTCGGAACAAGTGCCACCGCCGCTGCGAGCAGCAGGCCGAGTGCATGCGTCACGATCATCGGCAGTGACCTGGTGCCTATCGCATCGCCCCGCTTGGCAGCGGCCTGTGGGCGGTCTACATTCGTTTCGCTGTGCATGGTGAGCGTCCTCGACTTGGCGGTGCTGTAAGGAGCCATCCCGGGATGCCTCGTCGAACACCGTGAGGACAATCTAGGACCAAAGCCCCGCAATCCCCGCGCTGGATTCGGGCCCGTTTCCAGCACAACCGACGCAGATCGAACGCGATGCCCAGCTCTTTTGCTCCTGTCGGCTCGCCGGTGCATCCGCACCAACTCGAGGTTCAGGACTTCAGCCTCTACGCGCTGGTCATCGATGCGCGACACCCGGCGGCCTATGCGCAGGACCACATCCCGGGCGCAGTCAACGTGCCTGCTGCAACAGCGACTCCAGGGGCGGCATTGCCGATGCCGTGCGAACTGGCAGCGCACGCCGAAGGCCTCGTTCGCGACGACATGGTGCTCGTGTACTGCGACCGAGGCGGACTCGACAGCGAGGAGTGGGCCAGGCCTTTGCGTGCCGCCGGATTCGCCGTCGATGTGCTTGGCGGAGGCTGGGGCAACTACCGGCGCTGGGTCGCCGCGGGGCTGGAACTGCTGCCTCGCGCGCTGTCGTTCCGCCACCTGGTCGCGCCACCCGTCAGTGGCCTGTGTCGAATCCTCGGCGTGCTGGCCCGCCAGGGCCAGCAGGTGCTCGACATCTCGGAACTGGCCGGGCAGCGCCTCGTGCCGGGGCTCACGCTGCCGGGGGACGCGCCGCCGTCGCAGGAGGCATTCGAAACGCTGCTGCTGGATCGCCTGCGCAAGCTCGATCCTGACCTGCCGGTCTGGGTCAGGGCTGGACCCGCGCCGCTCACCGCCCTCACGCTGCCCCCGGCCCTGCGCGACGCGCTTGCCCGCGCCGACGAGGTGCTGCTTCAGGTGCCGCTCGCCGAACGCGCGCGGGCGTGGCTCGAGCGAATCCAGGCGATGCGAACCCCGTTGCCGAGCCTGATTGCAGCTTTCAGCGCTTCGGCCTTGCCGCCGCCTTCGGGCCTGGCGCAGCAATGGGGCTCGCTGGACGCTGCCGGTCACACGCTCGAAGCCCTCTCGGGGATCATCAAGGCGTACATCGACCCCAATAACGAGGTGGCACGCTCAGGGCCGCAGTCACGGTCGATCAGCCTGGGCTCGCTCGACACTGATGCGGTGGTTGCCGCGATGACGGATTGGTTGCGTGCCTTGCCGGCGACGCAACCGCGCGGAGGCTAGAGCAGCCCGTAGAGGCGAGCCAGCCTGACCGCCGCGCGGCGATTCTGCGCACCCAGCTTGGCGCTGACCCGC
Source organism: Methylibium sp. NZG (assembly GCA_001263235.1). Lineage (GTDB taxonomy): Bacteria > Pseudomonadota > Gammaproteobacteria > Burkholderiales > Burkholderiaceae_C > LGRD01. Next base: position 55,416 of record LGRD01000037.1, read on the forward strand.
TGAAAGCGGCAATCGATGGTCTTGGCCTCGGTCTTCAGGGCCGCGGCGATCATCTTGCTGCTGTGGCCCGCCTCTTCGTGCCGAAGCAGCGCTATGTCGTCGGCGGTGATGCGGGCCTTGTCGATGAGTTCGCGCAGAATCGACCGGGCCAGCCATGCGTGCAGTTCCATGGCCAGCGCCCGCGCGAGCACGCGCACCGTGGCGTAGCCATCGCCGTCGAAGAACCCGGGTGTGGCCGATCCCAGAGCCAGCACGCCGACGCGCGACGGGCCGTGCGACGAAGGCGCCGGAGCGATGACCACCGAGGCGAAGCCAGCCCGCGCTGCCGCTTCGATGAAGGCTTCCTCGCGTGGCGAGTGCAGCACCAGTTCGCTCGATCGAATGGGCTCCGAGTCACCCATCGCATGGCGCAACCAGGGGTCGTCTTCGAACCATTGCTGGCGAGCGTATTCCGCGCTCCACAGCGGATCGCACGCCACCAGCGAACGGTACGAGGCCAGGGTTGCATCGTCGCGCAGGAAGCTCATGAACAGGGCCGAATCGGCCGCAAGGTTGCCGACGACGGCCTGGAATCGCAGCAGCACTTCATCCATCGACGCCGCGGTGCTGACCCCTTCGATACCGAGCAGCGCGCGCGCCCGAAAAGCCTCGGTGAGCGTCAGCGCACCAAGGCCGAGTGGTTCACCGTTTGCAGTCGAGGAACACATCGCCTTCGCGACGCAGCCGGTCGTACAGCACCGGCTCGTCGAATCGCACCGTATCGGCTCCGCACCAGCGCGCGAAGGCTTCGTGCTCGGTGAACAGCAGGGTCTGAACGAGACACGCACCGAGAGATCGGCGCTGGGTGCGTTCAACCATCAGACCTGAAGTGGCGCTGCGCAGGACGAACGCGACGGCCCCGTCTTCCGTGCGGAGCAATAAGGCGCCATCGTTTCCTGCCACAGGTCGTGCGACAAAGCGGACCTTGTCGGCGCGCTGTCGCTGCGCGTGGAGCAGAGCCCTCTTTTCGCCGAGAGGTCGCGCGCCCTCACTATCCCACTCGCGCTGTCTCGCGGCGCGCGAGGCGGAGACTTCGGCCGCCGCCGTATTCGACACGGCGGAAGATGCGGGTTCAGTTCTCATCCGTGCTCCAAACGGCCCGACGGGCGCGTGGACCGCCCGGAACGGCGGCTGAGCGACGACTTGTCGAACCGGATCGATTGGCGCGCCGCAATGGACGGATTCAGTTCCGGCACAAGGCATTTGTCCACTGCGGTTGCGTGTCGGCTCGTCACTTCCGTTACCGCGCCGGGCCGGACGAAGTTGTCCTGATTCGTCCCGGGCCGTCTCGTCATGAGTGCCCGCGCTGCGGGCACTGGTCATCCGGACGCTCGCTTCGGCGAGCGTCCGCACCCCTCGTCGCAGCGGTCGAGGCGGCCCCGCATCCGCCGCTCGCCCTGGTGCGAACCGTAGCGCCGCGCGCGCGGGCGCAAGGGCCTTTCGCGGCATAAACGGACCGCTTCCCACGCGCGCTTCGCTTCGCTGCGCGCGCGCAGGCCCCTTCCATTTATTCCACGGTGCCCTGGCGCCCGCGCTTCAGCGCGGCGCTGTCGGTCCCGCACGGCGACCGACGAATGCGGGGCAGGAATCACCTCCACACCGAATGCTTCGCCGAGGGATGAACAGCCACTCACGGCTCTCTCGGAAATTGGAGCAGGGGTGGAAGGCAAGGAGCCAAGGGCATGCGCAGAAGCGACGAATCGGGATTGAACGGCAAGCAACGACAGTTCTTACGGACCGTTGCCGTGCGAGACGAAACGGGACTGCTGCCGCCATCGGGCGTGCCGCCGTGATGGCGATGTCACGGCGTGCGCAACTCACCTTCAACGAACGGAGAAACGATCATGGAACACACGAACGAATCGATCCTCGTCAAGCTGGCGGACCTGGTGCCGTCGCCCTTCAACGTGCGGCGCCACTCGCGCACGAGCGTCGAGGAACTGGCGGCCCTCATCGACTCGCAGGGCCTGCTGCATCCGCTGACGGTCAACGAGCACATGGTCGGCACGGGCAAGTCGCGCAAGCTCAGGTTCGCGGTTCCCGCGGGCGAGCGGCGGCGTCGCGCGCTGCTGCTGTTGCAGCAGCGCGGCAAGTTGAAGGCGGACCACGAGGTCGCCTGCAAGCTGGTCCCGCCGGAGCGGGCACGCGAGGTCAGCGTGGCCGAGAACAGCGGGCGCGAGCCGATGCATCCGGCCGACGAGTTCGAGGCCTTCAAGGCCCTGGTCGATGAGGGCAAGGGCATCGAGGACGTGGCAGTGGCATTCGGCGTTTCGCTGCTCACGGTGCAGCGCCGGCTCAAGCTGGCGGCCGTGTCGCCGAAGTTGTTGACGCTGTATCGCGAGGACGACAAGAAGATCAACCTGGACCAACTCATGGCGCTCGCGATCAGCGACGACCATGGGGCGCAGGAGCGCGTCTGGTTCGAGGCTCACGAGTGGGACCGCTCGCCGGCCACGCTCAAGCGCAAGCTGACGGCTGGCGAGCTGGAGGCCGCTGGCAACTCGCTGGTCCGCTTCGTCGGCATCGAAGCCTACGAGGCGGCGGGTGGCATTGTGCGGCGCGACCTGTTCGACGACGAGCAGGGGCGCTTCCTGTCCGATCCGGACCTACTGACCCGGCTGGCTGGCGTGAGGCTCGAAGGCATCGCCGCCGCGGTGCGCGAGGAAGGCTGGGGCTGGGTCGAGGCGAGGATCGAACTCGACTCGCTCGGCCTGCGACAGTTCACGCCTTGTGAGCACACGATCCGCAAGCCGAGTGCGGAGGAGCGGGGTGAGCTCGCTGCACTGTCCGTGCGCGAGGCCGAACTCGAGCGGGAGTCGCAGGCGCTCAACGGCGAGAAAGCGTGGCATGGGCCCGACGCCGAGCGCATCAGCCTGGAAGGCGAGGACATCGAGATGCGGCGGCGTGCGATCCGCGAAAGCCTCAAGGTGTGGCCGCCCGCGATCAAGGCCCGTGCGGGCGTCATCGTCACGGTCAACCGCGAAGGCGATCCGGCGATCATTCGCGGGCTGCTGCGCGAGGCGGATCGCAAGGCGCTTGAAGCGTCGCAGCGCAAGGCACGCAAGGGCGCGGCGAAGCCGGCCGAGCCGGACGAGCCGACCGAGGTCCAAGCGCCAGCGCCGCAGCAGGTGGCGCCGGACATCAGCGAGGCGCTGACGCGCCGACTTGCAGCGCATCTCACGGCGGCGTTGCAAGCGGTGCTCACTGGCAACAACAAACTGGCACTCGCGACGCTCACGTACACGTTGCTGCGCCGCGCGTTCATCGACGACTACTGCGCAGACCGTCCGGCGATGCAGATCACCGCGACGGCCGCCTCGCACGCACTGGTGTCGGTCGCCGATGATCTCAAGGCCGGCCGTGCCTTCCAGGTGGTGGAGGCCGCGAAGGCGGCGTGGCGCGAACGGCTGCCCGACCAGCGGAGCGAGTGGTTCGGTTGGCTGATCGGCCTGGCACAACCGGAACTGCTCGATCTGCTCGGCTTGTGCGCAACGCTGACCGTGAACGCGCTGCCGGCTGCCGGCGCGACGTACGACGCGAACGCGATTGCCAGCGCGGCAGGTCTGGACATGGCCGACTGGTGGGAGCCGACGGCCGAAAGTTTCCTCAACCATGTCTCGAAGGCGCAGATCGTCCAGGCCTTGAAGGACGCCGGCCCCAACCTCGCCAGCGATGGTGTCGAAAGGATGAAGAAGGACGCGCTGGTGAACACGGAGGCGTCGCGGCTGGCGGGCACGCGATGGCTGCCGGTGCCGCTGCGGGCTTCGCCCGCATGACACGGTAACTCTTCGATGCGCGGCGGGTCATGTGAGAACCACTGCCCGGCCGCGCTGTCGAACGCGATCATGTGGACCGTCCTCACTCGTGCACCGCTGCCCGACGCCCCGTACTGGCCGGGCCGGCGATTGCTCGCGTTCGTCGATGCCGTCGGGTGGCCCGTAGCCTGGATCGCGGTGGCGATGCAGTTGCCGCAACCGGCGGGCATCGTCGGCCCGATGGTCATCGCGCTCGCGGTGCTGAGCGCGCTCGGCCGTGCGCATCGGGCCGCCTTGCAAAACCATCGCTATTACTTCACGACGTGGCGTTGGGGTCGCGTGGCGCTGGGCTTGCTGCTGATCGGCATGGTGCTGAAGGTTGCGCTGCTGCCAGCATGATCTTTGCGACGATGTCGCAAGAATCCACGCTGGTGATTCCATCAATGGGCGCACGGTGGCGGCGAGCACGATGATCCACGTCAGGAATGGACGAGCACATCAAGAACAGAGCGACGGAGACGTTGGCGGCGATAGGGCTGCCTGTGTCCGATGGGGTTCGGGTTCTCCTCACGCGTGTGGCGGCCGGTCAACGCTTGCCCTTCGCGCTCCAGGCACCGAACGTCGGGCCTGCGCCGCGATGGGAGAGGCACGCCCCTCCGGGGAAGCGCGCGCCCTCGCGTCGGCGTATCGGTCCCCTTCACACTGAGGGCAGAGCGGTTGCTGTTGTGCGCGGATTGTGCTTAAATAGTGCATCGAAAGTGCGCGATGAGCGAGGTGCCGTGTGACCGATGCAGCCGTTGTTGACCCGCCGATGCTGGGCGACACCTTCCAGCATTTCCTCGAGTTCTTGAAGGAGCCCGAGCTTACGGCGCCTGTGCTCTCGCCGCGGCGCTTCAGCCAGGCGCTGCACATCGATCTTCAGACGCTGGCCGAGCAGGCGCACGTCCACCGCAACACGATCGCGCGTGCTCCGGCATCGAGGGGAGTGCAGGACTACCTGCGCGAATCGCTTCGCGTCATCAAGGCGGCGACGGACGTGAGCGGAGACGTCAACAAGGCGCTGTTCTGGTACCGCAACGAGCCGTTGTCGGCGTTCGGCTTCAAGACTGCCGAAACGCTGGTCTCCGCAGGCCGGACCGAGGCCGTGCTCAAGTACGTGATGTCCATCGAGGCCGGCGCGTCGGGATGATCTTCACGACGCTCGGGCCGCTCGCGGCGTACCGCATGCACCTGCCCAAGTGGGCTGCGACGCCGGCCAGCGGCGCCGGTGCTGCTGCTCACGGAGGGCGCGCCAACCGACCGGGAACACACGCGCTGTATGTTGCGCTCGAACCGGTCACGGCGGTCCGCGAGTACCAGCAGGCTTCGACGCTGCTGCCGCCCGGAACGCTGGTGAGCTACACCGTCGAGCTGTCCAAGGTCGTTGACTTTCGAGCGGGCTACAAGCCCGGCGCCTGGCCTGAGCTTTGGGAAGAGTTCGCTTGCGACTGGCGCGAACTCTGGTTCAACCAGAGCATCGAGCCGCCCAGTTGGGTGCTTGCAGACGACGCGATTGCGGCGAGCGCGATGGGGATCTTGTTTGCTTCGACGGTGGAGCCGGGCGGAACCAACCTCGTGATCTACACGCAAGAGCTCGGCCCGCTGGATCGCATCGAAGTACACGACCCCGCGGGGGCGCTGCCGAAGAATCAAGATTCGTGGCGCTGACTTCCAGGGCCCAGCCACACGGCGCCCCTTGAACTGCTCCGAGACCCGATTGTCGTGACGCCGTCACGCCAATCGCTCTGGCGCACCAGCGTCAATGCGAGATCGGCGGACGGGCCTCGCTCCAGCGTTCGAGGTCGGCGCGGCGCCACGCGACCGCACGCGGGCCGAGTCGCACGGGGCACGGAAACTTGTGGTCGGCGATGAGGCGGTAGATCGTCGAGCGACCGAGACCCGTCAGCCTGAGTACTGTGGGCATGCGCAGGAACAGCGGGGCCGCATCAGGTCCTGGCGGGGCAAGCTCGTAGGCGTGGCGCTGCATCGACGGTCTCCGGTCGGGACTCATGCAACGACTGTAGGTGCCGATGCGTTCGTCGGCCGTGCTGGATTCGGGCCCGAATGCTGCTGCGGCGAACCACGGCCGTTGGTTGGGTCGCGGTACGGCACTACGGCAACAGTACGGCAACGGCAACGACCCAGAAAGCAAAAAAGTCAGCCGGCGCTAACCGGCTGACCCTTGCGTTTCTTGGCTCCCCGACCTGGGCTCGAACCAGGGACCTACGGATTAACAGTCCGGCGCTCTACCGACTGAGCTATCGAGGAACAGCCTTGGAGTATAGCCGGCTTCGCTGGCGCGCCCGCGCTCGAGCGGCGGGCGCGCGCTACAGGTCGATCTGCAATGACGCTCGGACCGTGCGTGGGGCCAGCGGAAACAGGTAGGCGTGGCCGAACTGGTACGGGGACTCGCGCCAGGCGCGCTGGTCGAACAGGTTGTCGATGCCGGCGCGCCAGGTCACGGTGGTCGCGTCGAACCGGCCTTGCCAGCGCGCGGCCAGGTCGGCTCGGTTGAAGGCGGGGATGTGGGCGCTGTTGTCGGGCAGCACCATGCGCCGGCTCTCGCGGACGATGCCGCCTTGCAGCGACAGCCCCACGACTTGCGGCACGTCGTAAATCGCCTGCAGTTTGAACGTTTGTGCCGGCACATTGGTGGGTTGCAGGCCGTTGATGGCGGCGATCTGGCTGTCGGCGCGACGCGCATGCAGCGCTTGCAGGCCGCCGCGCAGCAGCCAGGGGCCGCTGCGCCAGGCGCCGCTGGCTTCGACGCCGCGGTGGCGCACGGTGCCGTCGGCCTGGCGCGTGCAGGTGGCGTCGAGGTCGCAAGTGCCGACGTCGGCGAACTGGGGGCGCTGGATGTCGAACGCGGCCAGGTTCCACTCCAGGTCGTCGCTGCTGCCTTTCAAGCCGACCTCGACCTGCCGGCTCTTCAACGTGGGCAATGCCTCGCCGGGGTTGGTGTAGCGGCTGCGGCCGGGCGCCACTTCCGACTCGATGCCCTGGCCCCAGCTCGCGTAGGCGAGCTGGTCTGTGGCGAAGGCCCAGCTGACGGCGAGCCACGGCGTGCTGAAGCTCTGCGCGTAGTCGGTCGCACGCGAGCCGTCGGTGCGCACGCTGGCGCGCTGCAGCCGGGTGTGGCGCAGGCCGAGCCACGCGGTCAGCTCGGGCGTGAGGGCGATCGCGTCGCGTGCGTAGAGCTCGATGGAGCGCTCGTCGCGGTTGGTGTTCTCGTCTGTCAGGTCCGGTGCAGCGGCGGTGATGGCGGTGCCTTGCACGTTGCCGATGCCAGCGTAGTTGAAGGCCTGGCGCTCGAAGCGGTTCTTGACGCGGCTGTTCAGCAGGCCGAGCGTCAGGTCATGGCGCAGCGCACCGGTGGTGAGCTTGCCGGTGAAAGACAGGTCGAGCGCGTCGGTGCGGCGGCGTTCGTTCTCGCTGCGAAAGTCGTACAGGTCGAAGCTGCCGTCGGGGCAGTAGCGGTCGGCGTAGTAGGTGCCGGTGGGGGCGGGGTCGGGGCTGAAGCAGCCGAACGGGAAGGCGATGCGGTCGTCCGTCTTCAGGCGCTGGCTGGCCAGGTGGGCGGTGAAGCGCCAATCGGCACCGACGCGCTGCTGCAGGCGGAGTGACGCGGTGTTGCCGTCGAACACCACCGGCAGCGACCACGGCTGGTTGTTGAGGTTGATACGCGGGTCGCCCGCGGCGGGCACCGTGTTGCCGAGCAGGCTGAAGCCGGGCACGCTGGGCTGCGACTTGTGGCTGGTTTCGAACTCGGCTTCGAGCAGCGTGTCGGCGCTCAGCCGCCAGTCGCCGGCCACGGCCAGCAGGTGGCGCTTGCCTTGGGCTTGCGGCACACGGGGGTCCAGGCTGGCGGCCGCAGCGTTGACGCGCAGACCAAAGGCGCGCTCAGCGCCGAAGCGCCGGCTCAGGTCGAGCGAGCCTGTCAGGCTCGCACTTTGGCGCCATTCCATGCCGGCCGACGTGAGGTCGTCGGCGGTGGGCCGCTTCACGACGTAGTTCACCAACCCACCCGGCGCGCTGGTGCCGGCCTGGATGCCGCTGGCGCCCTTCAGTACTTCGATGCGCGCCTTGTTGTCGAGCGGGATCGAGGTCTCTGCGCTGATCGGCAAGCCGTCGCGCCGGTAGTTGAAGCGGTTGTCGAGCACGAAGCCGCGCACGGTCAGCGAGTCCCAGTAGCCCTCGGTGTTGTAGGCGTCGCTCAGCGCAGGGTCGAAGGCGGTCAGGTCGGACAGGCGCTGCACGCCGTTGTCCTTCAACTGCTCGGCGCTGAACACGCTGCCTTGCAGCGGGGCGCGCGACAGCGGCACGTCGCCCCAGCCGCTCACGCCCACGCTGGGGTAGGCGCGGCCGCTGATGGTGACCGGCGCGAGTTGCGTTGAAGACGGCAGGGCCAGGGGTGTGGCCGTGGGGGTGGCCGTCTGTGCGCCAGCGGTGGTCGCACACAGCGGCGCGGCAAGCAGCGCGGCGGCGGCCAGCGGCGAAAAACGGAAGGAAGCGAGTCGGACTGGGCGAGCCATCGTGGATTCCAAAAGTCGATGGCAGGTCGGCGGGTCGAGTGCGCCGCAGGACGCGGCGTGCTGAACTTGCTTCCCTGCGCGAGGATTACCTCAATCAGGTTCAAAGGGACTTTCTCAGTCGAGCGCCTGTCGGCCCTCAACACCCCTAGCGTGTGTGGCGCATGAAACGCCACCATCCGATTATGCGCCCCGCTCGAAAGCGCGCTGGTGCGCCCGTGGGGCCACGCGCCCGCGCCGGTCGACGCAGGCCAAGGCGCGCGGTCAATCCAGCGTCGGCGACGCCACGCCCAGCAGCTTGTGCAAGCGCGAGCTGGTGGTCGTGTACTGCAAGTGGACCGGCTTGTCCGGAAACACATGCGCCGCGGCGCCGAACGCGGCGAGGGCCGCCTCGTGAAAGCCCGACAGGATCAGCTTCTTCTTGCCGGGGTAGGTGTTCACGTCACCCACGGCAAAGATGCCGGGCACGTTGGTCTCGAACGTGGCGGTGTTCACCACCACCTGCTTGCGTTCCAGTGCCAGGCCCCAATCGGCGATCGGCCCGAGCTTGGGCGACAGGCCGAAGAAGACGAGCAGCGCGTCCAGCGGCAGCACGTGCGTCTGCGCGTCGCTGCCGGTCACTTCGATGCCGGTCAGCCGCCCCCATTCTTGTTCGATGCCGGTGGCCTGGCCGACGATGAATTGCATCTCGCCCGCGTCGCACAGCGCCTTCATCTTTGCCACGCTGGCCGGGGCGGCCGTGAAGCTGTCGCGGCGGTGCAGCAACACGACGCTCGCGGCCCGGTTCGGCCCGGGCTGCGCGAAGTGCAGCGCCCAGTCGAGCGCCGCGTCGCCACCGCCGACGACCAAGAGGCGTTGGCCCGCAAAGCGGGCCGCGTCCTTGACGCGGTAGAACACCTGTGTGTCGTGGTGTTTGTCCAACCCGTCGAGCTTGAGCGCACGCGGCTGGAACGAGCCGACGCCGCCGGCGACGAAGATCGTCTTGGCGTGAAAGCGCGTGCCCTGGGAGGTCTCCACGAAGAAGCGGTCGTTCGTTTTCTCGTCGGGCCGGCGCACCTGCGTCACTTCCTGCCCGAGGTGGAACACGGCACCCATCGGCTCGATCTGCTTGAGAAGTCGCTCGGTCAACTCCCGGCCGCTGCACACCGGCAGCGCTGGGATGTCGTAGATCGGCTTGTCGGGGTAGAGCTCGATGCACTGGCCGCCGGGGCAGGGCAGCGAGTCGACGACGTGCGCCTTGATCTCGAGCAGCCCCAGCTCGAACACCTGGAACAGCCCGACCGGGCCGGCGCCGATGATCAGGGCATCGGTTTCGATCGTGCCGTCCGGCAGCGCGTGGGGGTCCTGCGTGGTGTGCATCGGGGGCGCCGCAAAGGCGGCGGGGCCGAACCTACTTGACCAGCTGGTCGAGCTTGCCGGTCTTGTCTTTCCAGTCGTCGGCGTCGGGCAGGCCGCCCTTGCTCTTGGTGATGCTGGGCCACTTCTTGGCCAGCTCGCCGTTGAGCTTGATCATGTGCTGCTGGTCGCCCGGCACGTCTTCTTCAGGCACGATGGCGTTGACCGGGCACTCGGGGATGCACACCGCGCAGTCGATGCACTCGTCGGGGTCGATCGTCAGGAAGTTCGGGCCCTCGCGGAAACAATCGACCGGACACACGTCGACGCAGTCGGTGTACTTGCAGCGGATGCACGATTCGAGGACGACGTGGGTCATGAAAGAAGCTCGTGGGTTTCGGGATACACGCGGTGGATTTTAAGGCTTGGTCTGGGCCAGCTCATGCCGGCGCGTCTCAAGCGGGCGTTGCACGGCTGTCGGCAGCCGACCGATTGGTGGCTGGCCCGCCACCGGCAGCGCGCCGACGCCGACCGTGACGACGCTCGGCCGGCCGGCATGCAGCATCGCCGCGTGCCCCAGCGAAGCCACACTGTGATCGCTCTGCAGCGAATCGAGCCAGCCCGCGCGCGAGACCACGCTGACGGGCGTCTGCGAAGACCAACCAGCGGCGAGAAGGCGCCGCGCGAGGGCAGCGAGCTGCTTGCCAGCCATGTAGAACACCTCGGTGTCGGCAGTGCGGCTGCTGCGCAACTCGCTCTCGCGCGTCATCGCGGTGCTCAGGCTGACGCTGCGGCCGGTGCCGCGGCGTGTCAGCGGGCGTTGGCTGTCGGCGGCGGCAGCGAGTGCTGCGGTCACGCCGGGCACTACTTCGCAGGCGATGCCGGCATCGGCCAAGGCTTCGAGTTCTTCTTCGAGCCGACCGAACACGCTCGGGTCGCCGCCCTTCAGCCGCACCACGGTCTGGCCGGTTTGCGCATGCTTGACGAGCAGCGCATTGATCGCCGCCTGCTGCGTGCTGTCCTCGAAGCCGCGCTTGCCGACGTGCACCCAGCGTGCACGCGGGGCGATGTCGCGCAGCGCGGGGTCGGTGAGCGCGTCGAACAGCACCACGTCGGCGTGCGCCAGCGCACGCGCGCCGCGCAACGTGATGAGGTCGGCCGCGCCGGGGCCGGCGCCGACGAAGACAACGAGGCCCGGGGTCACGCCGCGGCCCTCACCAGCAACGCGCCGCTGGTGCGGTTGCTCGCCGGGTCGACGACGATCAGCGCGCCGCCGACGCGGTTGGTCTCGTAGGCTTCGACGGGCAGCGGCTGCTGGGTTTCGATGGTCACGTGCCCCATCTCGTTGACCGCCAGCTCGTGCGCGTCGATCGCCGCCAGGGTGTGTATGTCGAGCCGGCTTTCGATCGCGGTGATGCGCGCCTGCACCCACCGGTTGCCGTGCCGCACCCAGTACTTGCGGCCGATCTGCGCGGGCTCGGTGTCGAGCCAGGCGAGCGTGGCGCTGAAGCGCTGCGATGCGTGCACCGTCTGCGGAGTTGCGATCCAGTCGCCGCGCGAGACGTCGAGCTGGCGGTCGAGCACCACGCCGGCGGACTGCCCGGCTTCGGCGGCTGCGACCGCTTCGCCAGCCAAGCGCACCTCGGCGACGGTGGCCGTCTGCCCGCTCGGGAAGAGCTGCACCGCGTCGCCCGCCTTCACACGGCCGTGCGCGATGCGGCCCCACAGCGTGCGCGGCTGGTTGCCGGTGCCCTCGCCGTCGCGCGCGACGTATTGCACTGGGATCAGCACGTCGCCGTCCGTGCGCTCTTGGGCGGCGGGCAGGCTGCTCAGCAATTGAAGCAATGTCGGGCCGTCGTACCACGGCGGCTGGCCCTGGCTGGGCCCGGGCGTGGCGTGCAGCGGCTGCGTCACGTTGTCGCCGCGCAGTGCCGAGACGGGCACGATGCCGGCCACGCGGATGCCCGCATGTTCCGCAAACGCGAGCAGCGCGTCGCGCACCGCGGCATAGGCTTGGGCCGGGTCGGCGACCGCGTCGATCTTGTTGATCGCGAACACGATGCTCGGCACGCGCAGCAGGTGCGCCAGCAGTGCGTGGCGGCGGGTCTGGGGCAGCAGGGCGACGTGATGATCGGCGGTGCCTGCTCCCGCTGCAGCAGGCTTTCGTGTGGTGTCGAGCTTGGTGATGTCGACCAGCACCACCGCGGCATCGCTGCCGGCCGCGGCGGTGACCATGTTGCGTGTGTACTGCTCGTGGCCCGGCGCGTCCGCGATGATGAACTTGCGCGTCTTGGTGGCGAAGTAGCGGTAGGCCACGTCGATGGTGATGCCCTGTTCGCGTTCGGCCTCCAGGCCGTCGGTCAGCAGCGACAGGTCGAAGTTCGGGCCGCCCTGGGCTTGGGCAGCGCCGGCCGCCTTCTTCTCCAGCGTGTCGAGCTGGTCGGCCAGGATCGCGCGGCTGTCGAACAGCAAGCGGCCGATCAGCGTGCTCTTGCCGTCGTCCACGCTGCCGCAGGTGAGGAAGCGCAGGGCGCGGTGGTCGACAGGTTGAGCGGCGCGCGAGCCCCCATCCCGGCCTTCCCCCAGCGGGGGAAGGAGAGGGCGGGCTGCGCCAACGTGGGTGTGGACGTTCATCAAAAATACCCTTCCTTCTTGCGCCGCTCCATCGACGCGTCCGACGTGCGGTCGTCCATGCGCGTGGCGCCGCGTTCGCTGACGGTCACTTTCAGCGTCTCGGCGACGATCTCGGTCGCGGTCGCGGCCGGGCTTTCGACCGGGCAGGTGCAGGTCATGTCGCCGACGGTGCGAAAGCGCACTTGCGCCGCCTCCACCGTCTCGCCGGGTTCGGCCGGCGTCACGTCGGTCAGCGGCACCAGCAAGCCCTTGCGCCGGATCACCGGGCGGTCGTGCGCGAAGTAGAGCGACGGCAGCGGGATGTTCTCGCGCGCGATGTAGAGCCACACGTCGAGCTCGGTCCAGTTGCTGATCGGGAACGCGCGCATGTGCTCGCCAGGGCGAATGCGCGTGTTGAACAGCGTCCACAACTCGGGCCGCTGCTCCTTGGGTTGCCACTGACCGAAGCTGTCGCGGTGGCTGAAGATGCGTTCCTTGGCGCGTGCCTTTTCTTCGTCGCGCCGCGCGCCGCCCATCAGCACGTCGAAGCGGTGCGCTTCGATGGCTTCGAGCAGCGCCACCGTCTGGTGGCCGTTGCGCGATTCGAGCGGGTGCGAGAGACGCACCGTGCCGCGCTGGATCGAGTCTTCGAGGTGGCCGACGATGAGGCGCTCGCCCATCTGTGCCACGCGCCGGTCGCGGAACTCGATCACCTCGGGGAAGTTGTGGCCGGTGTCCACGTGCAGCAGTGGGAACGGGAGGCGGCCCTTGTAGTGACCACCGCTCTTGCCTCCCGCAACCTTGCTCTTGAACGCCTTCTCAGCCAGGCGCAGCACGACGCACGAGTCTTTGCCGCCGGAGAACAGCAGCGCCGGGCGCTCGAACGCAGCCACCGTTTCGCGCAGGATGAAGATGGCTTCTTCTTCGAGCCAGTCCAGGTGCGTGTGGTCGAGTTGCGGCAGCAACTGTTCGATGCTCACGGGCGCATTCATGCCGGGGCTCCCCACACCGAGGCCGGCGCGTCCTGCGCGCCATCGGCGTGCAAGCCGCACTCCTTGGCCTCCTCGTCTTGGCTCCGGCCGGGCGCCGATGCGCCCTTCACTTCGGCTGCGCCGAAGTCAGCCTGCGCCGAAACGATGCCGCCATTAGTCTCGCCCTGCGAGCCGACCGCCGCCTGCGCGTCGGAAGAATGCGGCTTCACATGCAAGCCGCATTCTTTGGCGTCTTCGTTTTCCCACCACCAACGCCCGGCTCGGAACGGCTCGCCCACCGCGATCGCGCGCGTGCACGGCGCGCAGCCGATGCTGGGCATGAACTGGTCGTGCAGCGGATTGTACGGAACGTCGTTGGCGGCGATGTAGTGCCACACGTCGGCCCAACTCCAATCGGCGAGCGGGTTGAGCTTGGTGCGGCCCTTGTCGTCGGTTTCGCTGAACGGCACGACGGCGCGCGTGTCCGACTGCTCGCGGCGCAGCCCGGTCACCCAGGCCGTTCTGCCGGCGAGCATGCGCGACAGCGGCTCCAGCTTGCGGATGTGGCAGCAGGCCTTGCGCAGCTCGATGCTCTGGTACATCGCGCGTTCGCCCTTGGCTTTGACGAACTGCAGCGCCGCCTCGGCGGCTGGCTTGAACGCTTCGACCTTCATGCCGTAACGCTGTTCGATGCGCGGCATCAGCGCCAGCGTCTCCGCGTGCAACTGGCCCGTTTCGAGCGTGGCGATGGAGATGCCGAGGTAGTGGCGCGCAATCAGGTGCGTGATCACCATGTCCTCGGTACCCAGGCTGGTGGCTTGCACGATGCGGCCGGCGTGTTCGGCCGCTGCGCGGCGCAGCAGCTCGACGGTGTGGGCGACGCGGGCATCGAAGCCTTCGGTCGCGCGCGCGTACAGCGCGATGGCGCTCATATGGACGCCCCTGCGTTGACAAACTCGCGCGCCGCGCGGGCCAGCGCGTCGCCCGTGCCGGGCGGATGCGCGAACAGCGGCCGGTTGTCGCGCACATCGCCTTGGTAGTGGCCGCTGAACAGCGCCAGCGCACGTTCGGCCACTTCGACGGACTGGTCGGAGCGCAGCGTCACCGCATCGAAACCCGTGCGCGCCAGCAGCGGCACCATGTCCACCAGCACCTCGCCGGTGGCGCGCACTTCGCCCGTGAAGCGATAGCGCGAGCGCAGCAGGCGGGCCTGGCTGTAGGCGCGGCCGTCGGTCCACTTCGGGAAGTGCAGCACCACCAGCGCGATGCGCGGCAGGTCGGCGGCCAGGTCTTCCACGTCGGCGTCGTTGGCGAGCTTCAGCCCGACAGGCACGGTGGCGGGCCACTGCGCGCGCGCGGCGTGCCACTGCGGCAGGTCGAGAAGCAGGTAGGGCTCGGCGTTGATGCTGACCGGCGGGCCGTCTTCGCCGCCGAGCGCGTGCCAGCGGTCTTTGTTCTGGTTGATGAATTGCATGGTTGTTCGTCCTTCGCTCACTGGCTCGCGCTGTTGCCGTTTCAGGCCGCGTGGGAAGCGGTGGCGGTGCTGCGCCGCACCGCGTTCGCGGAGACCTTGAACGGCTCCAGCCCGACGCGCTTGACGGTGTCGATGAAGCGCTCGTTCGCGCTGCGCTCACTGCGGTAGGTGTCGACCACGGCCTCGATGGCATCCGCCACCTCGTCGGCCGCGAACGACGGGCCGATCACCTTGCCCGGCACCGCCGCTCCGCTGAGGGTCGAGCCGTCGGAGCCGCCGAGCGATACCTGGTACCACTCCCGTCCGTCCTTGTCGACGCCGAGCACGCCGATGTGGCCGCTGTGGTGGTGGCCGCAGGAGTTGATGCAGCCGCTGATGTGCAGGTCGATGTCGCCGATGTCGTAGAGCTCGTCCAGGTCGGCGTAGCGCTCGGTCAGTTCGGCCGCAAGCGGGATCGAGCGGGCGTTCGCCAGCGCGCAGAAGTCGCCGCCGGGGCAGGCGATCATGTCGCTGATGAGGCCGATGTTGGGGGCAGCAAAGCCGGCCTCGCGCGCGGCGTGCCAAAGCGCTGCGAGGTCGCCCTCGCGCACCCAGGGCAGCAGCAGGTTCTGGTCGTGCGTCACGCGCAGTTCGGCATGGCTGAAGCGTTCGGCGAGAGCGGCGGCGTCTTCCATCTGCACGTCGGTTGCGTCGCCCGGGGCGATGCCGGCGCGCTTGAGCGACAGCGTCACCGCGCGGTAGCCGCTCAGCTTGTGGGCGTGCACGTTGCGCTGCAGCCAACGTTTGAAGGCCGGTGAACTTTCGGTCGGCGGCGCAGGTGGCAGACCTGCCGCAGAGATGCCCTCGGGCCACTCGAAGCTCTTGCTAACGCGATCGAGCTCGGCCTGCGGAATCAGGTGCGCACTGCCGTCCACGTCGTCGGCGAGGATGTGCGCGAACTCGGTCGCCACCGCATCGATGAACTTCTGCCCCTCGGCCTTGACGAGGATCTTGATGCGCGCCTTGTACAGGTTGTCGCGCCGGCCGTAGCGGTTGTACACACGCACGATCGCCTCGATGAACAGCAGGATCTGCTGCCACGGCAGAAACTCGCGGATCACCGTGCCGACGATCGGCGTGCGCCCCATGCCGCCGCCCACCAGCACCTTGAAGCCGACCTCGCCCGCGTCGTTCTTCAGCAGTTGCAGCCCGATGTCGTGCCAGGCGATCGCAGCGCGGTCTTCCTTCGCCCCGGTGACGGCGATCTTGAACTTGCGCGGCAGGAACGCGAACTCGGGGTGCAGCGTGCTCCACTGGCGCATGATTTCGCAGTAGGGGCGCGGGTCCACCACCTCGTCGGCGGCCACGCCGGCCAGCGCGTCGCTGGTGATGTTGCGGATGCAGTTGCCGCTGGTCTGGATGCCGTGCATGTCCACCGCCGCCAGCGCGTCCATCACGTCGGCGCTGCGGGCCAGCGGGATCCAGTTGTATTGCAGGTTCTGGCGCGTCGTGAAGTGGCCGTAGCCGCCGCGCTCTTGCGGCGTGCCCACGTCGATGCGGTCGTACTCGCGTGCGATCCGCGCCAGCGCGCGCAGTTGTTTCGCGCTCAGCTCGCCGTAGGGCACGGCCACGCGCAGCATCGGCGCGTGGCGCTGCACGTACCAGCCGTTTTGCAGTCGCAAGGGGCGGAACTCGTCGTCGCCGAGCTTGCCGGCCAGGTTGCGCTCCAGTTGGTCGCGGTACTGCGCGGCGCGCTGGTGGACAAAGTGGCGGTCGAAGGCGGTGTATTGGTACATGGTCAGTGGATCACTTTGAGTCCGGCCGTCACGAGCGACACGCACAGCAGCGTGCGCACCAGCTTCTCGGGCATCTTGCGGGTGAGTTGCGCGCCGAGCCAGATGCCGGGGATCGAGCCGACCAGCAGCATGCCCAGCAACTCCCAGTTCACATGCCCGAGCGTGGCGTGGCCGATGCCGGCCACCAGCGTCAGCGGCACGGCGTGCGCGATGTCGGTGCCGACCACGCGGTGCGACTCCAGGCGGGGGTACAGCAGCATGATGAGTGTGGCGCCGATCGCGCCGGCGCCGATCGAGCTGAGCGACACCAGCACGCCCAGCACCAGGCCCGACGCCACCGTCAGCGCCGCCTTGCGCTGCGGCGGCACCCAGCGCTCGAGCTTCAGCCCCACGCCGTGCCAGACCTGTCGGAACGCGACCGTCACCGCAGTCAACAGCAGTGCGATGCCGAGCGAAAACGTCAGCGCGCTCGCCCAACCCTTGGTCACGCCGGTGAAGTGCATCAGCGCGATCGTTGCCAACGACGCCGGGATGCTGCCGGCGAGCAGCAGTCCGGTGATGCGCCAGTCCACATGCCCGGCGCGGTGGTGCGAGACCGAGCCGGCCATCTTGGTGATGGCGGCAAACCACAGATCGGTGCCGATGGCGACCGCCGGGTGCAGCTTGAAGACAGACAGCAGCAACGGCGTCATGAGCGAGCCGCCGCCCACGCCAGTCATGCCGACGATGGCGCCGACGCCGAAACCGCTGATGACCGCCATCCAGTCCATGAAGGTGCAGAAAAGCGCCCCGCCGCCCGTCGGCAAGGTCGTGGCGGGACTTTAGGGAGGCTCTATATGTTCTGGAACTACTTTGTTGTTCATTGGTTATGGCTCAGAAGCATATAAAGAGCAAGGTGGCCGCCTCCTAGAATCCGGCGATGGGTAACGAGCACGTGTCGGGCACCTCCGTCTGCACGCGCCGCGGCTGGATTTCTGTGCATGCGGTAGGGATGACGGCGCTGGTGGCCGGCTGCCAGACCGCTCCGCGTTCCACGCCCACGGAGCCCGCGCGGCCGGCCGAGCTACTGCCTCCGCCCGCTCCACCGGCGCCGGAAGTGCCCAAGCCACCGCCGCGCCCCCCGCGCATCGGCCTGGCGCTGGGCGGCGGCGCGGCGCGCGGCTTTGCCCACATCGGCGTGATCCAGGTGCTCGAAGAAGTCGGGTTGAAGCCCGATCTGGTGGTGGGCACGTCGGCAGGCAGCCTGGTGGCGGCGCTGTACGCCTCGGGCAAGACGGGAGCGGAGCTGGCGACGCTGGCGGACGCGATGGATGAGACTGCGTTCACCGACTGGTCGTACCCCGGCCGCGGTCTGATCCGCGGCGAGGGCCTGGCCAAGTTCGTGCGCGAGCACACCGGCGGCCGAACGATCGAGCAGTTGCGCCTGCCGCTGGGCGTCGTCGCAACCGACCTCGACAGCGGCCAGCCGATCCTTTTTCAGCGCGGCGACGTGGGCACCGCGGTGCGGGCGTCGAGCGCGGTGCCGGCGGTGTTCCAGCCGGTGCGCATCGGCACGCGCGAGTACGTGGACGGCGGCCTGGTCGCCCCGGTGCCGGTGCGTTTTGCCCGGCAAATGGGCGCCGAACTGGTGATCGCGGTCGACATCTCGGCCTCGCCCGAGGGCAGCGCCACCGGGGACGCGATGCGCATGCTGCTGCAGACGTTTGCGATCATGGGCCGCAGCATCAACAACTTCGAGTTGCGCGATGCCGACGTGGTGCTGCGCCCGGTCTTGCCCGGCGTGTCGGGCGCCGACTTCGCGGCCCGCAAACGCTCGATCCAGGCGGGCCGGGAGGTCACGTTGGCGCAATTGGCCGACCTGCGCAGCCGCGTGGCCGCCAAGACCCGGTGACGCAGACGCTGACGTCAGGCCCCAAAAGTCAGGCCCCAAAACAAAGCGGCCCGGTGTTGCCACCGGGCCGAAAAAGGTACCTTGAAGGGAGAAACCAGAGGTACCGAGGAGACAACCTTCCAGAGAGCCGCAAGGGTTGCTTGCGGTCTCGGTCAGAGGGGTCTCGTCGGCAAAAGTTCAGCCCCTCAACACTTTTTTACGCGGCGCGCTTGGCCTTGGCGGCGGCTTGCTGGGTGGCCTTGACGGCCGTCGAGGTCAGCGCCTGGAAGTTGGCTTCGGCAACATCAGCGGCCTGCTTGGTGGCCTTTTGCACGCCGTCGAAGGCGTTGTTGGCGGCGGCAACGGCCGACTTCATCAGCGCGACCACGTTCTCGCTGCCGGCCGGGGCGTTCTTGGCGGCGGTGTCCACGACGGCCATGAACTTCTTCTGTGCGTCGGCGGTGGTCGACTCGGCAACCTTGGTCACTTCAGCGCCGGTCGAGGCGGCGATGTCATACAGGTGGCGGCTGTAGGCGGCAGCCTTCTCGGCGGCCGGCTGCAGCATGCTGGCTTGCAGGGCCATCAGCTCTTGTGCGTCCTTGACCGACAGGGCGGCCTTGGTCGACGCGGCGGCTTCGGTCAGCGCGGTGCGGGCGACTTGCAGGTTCAGCTCGACGAGCTTCTCGACGCCTTCGAACGCCTT
This sequence comes from Methylibium sp. NZG, assembly GCA_001263235.1. Lineage (GTDB taxonomy): Bacteria > Pseudomonadota > Gammaproteobacteria > Burkholderiales > Burkholderiaceae_C > LGRD01. The sequence goes on from LGRD01000037.1 coordinate 74,519, forward strand.
GTTGGTCAGGCCGAAGAGGGTTTCGACGTTGGCCTTGTGGGAAGCCATGATTTGTTCGGTGGTCAGCATGTTCAATCTCCAGGGGTTTGGTTTGGGTCTTGCCGCAGGTTTGCTGCACTGCAACATAAACGAAGTATAGCGACCTCAAAGGGCATTGCAAGCCATTTTTGCTGCGCCGCAGCAATCTAGGTGACGGGTTCTAGACCCTGTGCCCCGAAAGGCACAATCGCCGCCGACCCCTTTCGAACTCTGCGCGCCATGCACGCCTTCTATTCAGACCATTTCGTGCTGCCCTTGCCGTCGGGGCACCGCTTTCCGATGGGCAAGTACCGGCTGTTGCGCGAGCGTCTGGCGCTGCTGGACGGGCTGGTGATGAAGGAAGCGCCCGCTGCCAGCGACGGTGAATTGGCGCTCGCGCACGCGCCGGCCTACATCGCGTCGGTCGTCGAAGGTCAGCTCAGCGCGGCCGCGCAGCGCGAGATCGGCTTCCCCTGGAGCACGGCCATGGTCGAGCGTTCGCGCCGATCTGTGGGTGCCACCATCGCTGCGGCGCGTACCGCGCTGCAACAGGGCGTGGCGGCCAACCTGGCCGGCGGCACCCATCACGCCAGCGCCGATAAGGGCGCCGGCTACTGCGTCTTCAACGACATCGCCGTGGCGGCCCGGCTCATGCAAGCCGAGTGGCACCGCCACCACCGCCGCCTGCTGCGCGTGGCGGTGATCGACCTCGACGTGCACCAGGGCAACGGCACGGCCGCGATCTTTCGCGACGACCCGACGGTGTACACGTTGTCGATGCACGGCGCGCACAACTTCCCGTTCCGCAAAGAGCCGAGCGACCTCGATGTGGACCTGCCCGACGGCTGCACCGACGCGCCGTACCTGGCTGCACTCGACGTCGCGCTGGCCACGCTGTGGCGCCAGCACGAAAGCGCCTTGCCGGGGCTGATCTTCTATCTGGCCGGCGCCGACCCGCACGAGGGCGACCGGCTCGGCCGCTTGAAGCTCACCGCCGCCGGTCTGGCCGAGCGCGACCGGCGCGTGCTCGCCGCAGCGCGCGAGCGGCGCATCCCTGTTGCAATCTCGATGGGCGGCGGTTATGGCCGCGTCATCGAAGACACGGTGGCCGTCCAGTTCGGCACCTTTGCTCAAGCGCTCGAAGGCTGGCGCGAATGGAACAATGCAGCCAGCGGCCACCGCCCAACGACGGCGCCCCACTTCCTCGACCGACCGAATCCTGCCCTGCAAGGAGCCTTGTGAATCACCCGACCCCCCCGCCCGCCCAGACGGCCCCGGCGACCCCGACTCCCGCTCAGACCGCCGCGGTCGATGCCGCCATTGCCACCCGCCGCTCGCTGCGCGCCTACCTGCCCACGCCGGTGCCGCGCGAGACGGTCGAGCAAATCCTGGCGGTGGCGTCCAGGGCGCCCTCGGGCACCAACACGCAGCCGTGGCGCGTGTACGTGCTGACGGGTGCGGCCAAGGCCGAGTTGTCGCGCAAGATCCGCGCCGCCTACGACGACCCGGCCGAGCGCGCGACCCACACCGAGGAATACGCCTACTACCCGACCGAGTGGACATCGCCTTACATCGACCGGCGCCGCAAGGTCGGCTGGGACCTGTACGGCCTGCTCGGCATCGGCAAGACCGACAAGGAGCGCATGCACGCGCAGCATGGCCGCAACTACGACTTCTTCGATGCGCCGGTGGGCTTGATCTTCACGATCGACCGCGTGCTGCGCCAGGGCAGCTGGCTCGACTACGGCATGTTCCTGCAAAGCGTGATGGTGGCCGCGCGCGGCCGCGGCCTGGACACCTGCCCGCAGGCCGCCTTCATGCAGTTCCACCGCATCATCACCGAGCACGTCGGCGCGCCTGCCAACGAGCAGGTGGTGTGCGGCATGGCGCTCGGCCATGCCGACCCATCGGCGGTGGAGAACACGCTGGTCACCGAGCGCGAGCCGGTGGCCGAGTTCGCGCGGTTCCTGGGCTGAGGACCCGAGATGAGCGCGATCCCGTTCGAGTTTGTCCTGTTCGCTGTCGTGCTGCTGGGCGTGGCACTGTTCCATCGCTTCACCTTGCCGATCGCGCTGGGCGGCGCGGTGGTGATCGCGCTGTACAAGGTCTTTCTGTCGCCTTTTGCCACAGGCCCGGGTCTGGGCGGCCTCGTGGCGCACCTGGGCCATGAGTGGGTGATCCTCGTCAACCTGCTGTTGCTGCTGGTCGGCTTTGCGCTGCTGGCCAAGCACTTCGAAGAGAGCCAGGTGCCGGCGATGCTGCCGCGCTACCTGCCGGACGACTGGCGCGGCGGCTTCGTGCTGCTGGCGCTGGTGTTCGTGCTGTCGGGCTTCCTCGACAACATCGCCGCAGCGATGATCGGCGGCGCGATCGCGTACACGGTGTTCCGCGGCAAGGTGCACATCGGCTACCTGGCCGGCATCGTGGCGGCCTCCAATGCGGGCGGCGCTGGCAGCGTGGTGGGCGACACGACGACCACGATGATGTGGATCGCCGGCATCTCGCCGCTGGAGGTGCTCAAGGCCTACATCGCCGCCAGCGTGGCGCTCGTCATCTTCGGCATCCCGGCGGCGCTGCAGCAGCACAAGCACTCGCCGATCCAGAAAGACGCTTCTGCCAGCGCGCAGATCGACTGGGTGCGCGTCGGCGTGGTCGCCTTCATCCTGGTCGCAGCCGTGGCCGTCAACGTGATCGTCAACACGCGCTTCAATTCGGTGTCGGACGCCTTCCCCTTCCTGGGCGCCGCGGTCTGGGTGGCGCTGCTGTTGACGGCCCTGCTGCGCAGGCCCGACTGGGCGCTGCTGCCAGGGGCGTTCAAGGGCTCGGTGTTTCTGCTCTCGCTGGTGCTGTGCGCGTCGATGATGCCGGTGGACAAACTGCCCGCCGCGTCGTGGCAATCGGCGCTCGGCCTCGGCTTCCTGTCGGCGGTGTTCGACAACATCCCGCTCACCGCGCTGGCCATCAAGCAGGGCGGCTACGACTGGGGCTTTCTGGCCTACGCGGTGGGTTTCGGCGGTTCGATGATCTGGTTCGGCTCGTCGGCCGGCGTTGCCTTGACCAACATGTACCCCGAGGCGCGCTCGGTGTGGCTGTGGCTGCGCCACGGCTGGTTCGTCGCAGTGGCGTACGTCGTGGGCTTCTTCGTGATGCTGGCGTTGGTCGGTTTCGAGCCCGGAAGCACGCCGCGCGGCAGCGTCGCGCCGGCAGCCGCAGCGCCCGCCAACTGACGGGGCAAACCATGAGGCGCCAGGTTCTGGCGGCGCGCGCCGTGTTCCCCGAAGCCATCGCGCGGCTGCGCGAGCACTTCGATGTCGAGACGAACGACAGCGACGAGGTCTGGCCGCAGCCTGAGCTGATTCGCCGGCTGCAAGGCAAAGCCGGCGTGTTCGTCACCGGCACCGAGAAGATCGATGAGCCGCTGCTGGCCGCGTGCCCCGACCTTCGTGCCGTGTGCAGCATGGCGGTCGGCTACAACAACATCGACGTGCCGGCCTGCACTTCGCACGGCGTGCTGGTGAGCAACGCGCCCGACGTGCTGACCGAGACCACCGCCGACTTCGGCTTCGCGTTGATGATGGCCACCGCGCGCCGCATCGCCGAAAGCGAACACTTCTTGCGCCGCGGCGAGTGGACGAAGTGGAGCGTCGACATGTTCGCCGGCAGCGACGTGCACGGCGCCACGCTGGGCGTGCTGGGCATGGGCCGCATCGGGCAGGCGATTGCGCGGCGCGGCGCGCTCGGCTTCGGCATGAAGGTGCTGTACCACAACCGCTCGCGGCTCGACGCTGCGGTCGAGGCGCAACTCGGCGCGCGCTGGGTGGACAAGGCCACGCTGCTGCGCGATTGCGACCACCTCGTGATCGTGGTGCCTTACAGCGCAGCGTCGCACCACCTCGTCGGCACTGCCGAACTGGCGCTGATGAAGCCCACCGCCACGCTCACCAACATCGCCCGCGGCGGCGTGGTGGACGACGCCGCGCTGGCCGCTGCGCTGCGCACGCGCCGCATCGCCGCCGCCGGGCTCGACGTGTTCGAGGGCGAGCCGCAAGTGCACCCCGCGCTGCTGACCGTGCCCAACGTCGTGCTCACGCCGCACATCGCCAGCGCCAGCATCCCGACGCGGCGCGCGATGGCCGACCTGGCGGTGGACAACCTGATCGCTGCCCTGGGCGCGGGGCCGAGCGCGGGCAAGCCGCCCACGGCGCTGAACCCTGCGCTGCTGGGGCATGCCTGAGACGCCGTCCATGAGAAGCGCTGACTGACGCAACTGGACAAGCCACGGGCGGCCACCTAAGCTGGTGCGCCCATCCACTGCCGGAGCGCTCCGTGCCGACCGAAGACCAACTGCATCGCATCCTGCCGCTGCTGCCGCTGCCCAAGCTGCAGGCGTACTTGCCTCACCTGAACCAGGCGATGCAGGTCTATGAAGTGAACACGATGCCGCGCACGGCCGCCTTCGTGGCACAAACGGCTCACGAGTCGGCGCAGTACACGCGCATGGTCGAAGGGCTGATCTACACCAAGGCCACCGGCTTGATGGCCACCTGGCCGAAGCGCTTTCCCACCGAAGCGTCGGCCCTGCCGTATGTGCGCAACGAAGAGAAGCTCGCCAACTTCGTCTACGCCAACCGCATGGGCAACGGCGACGGGGCCAGCGGTGATGGCTTTCGTTTTCGTGGCCGCGGCATCATCCAGCTCACGGGGCGAGAGAAGTACCGAATCACCGGTGCCGCCTTGGGCGTCGATCTGCTGAGCGACCCCGAACTAGCGCAGACGCCGGAGATCGCGTTCAAGGCCGCCGGCCTGTTCTGGAAGAGCGCGGGGCTGAACGAACTGGCCGACGCGGGCGACTTCCGCACCATCACGCAGCGGATCAACGGCGGGCAGAACGGGGCGGCCGACCGCGTGAAGTACTTCGAGGCCGCCCAGCGTGTGCTCGCCACCGGCTTCGTCGGCGACGCGATGCGCACGCGCGGCGTCAGCCGCGCTGCGCCGGTGCTGCAGCCGGCCGAGGTCGGGCCGTGGGGAGCCGAGCGGGACGAGGTTCGGGCGAAGGCGGCGGTGAAGAAGGCGGCGGTGAAGAAGGCGGCGGTGAAGAAGACGGCGACCAAGAAGACGACCGCGAAGAAGGTCGTCGCCAAGAAGGCGTCATCCGAGAAGGCGCCTGCTAAGAAGGCCGCCAGCAAGAAGGTCTCCAGCAAGAAGGTCGCCAGCAAGAAAGTGGCCCCGAAAAAGGCGACTCCCAAGAAGACTGCGCCCAAGAAGACCGCTGCCAAGAAGGTCGTCTCGAAGAACGTCGCCGCCAAGAAGGCCGCCCCGAAGAAGACCGCGGTGAGGAAGTCGCCCGCTGGCAAGTCGCCGGCCGCGAAGTCGCCTGCTCGCAACGTCGCGGCAAAGCGCACGGTCATCAAGACGGCATCGAAGCGATGATGCTGTCGGATTGCCTGCGTTACCTGTGGGCCGCGCCGGCCACGGTGGTGGGGCTGGCACCTGCGGCGCTGGCCTGTGCGTTCGGCGCGACGGTGCGGGTGACCGACGGCGTGCTCGAAGTGGCGGGGGCGCGCTCAGATCGGCTCAGGCGCTTCGGCCGATCGAGCAGGCGGCGCGGCGGCGGCAGGTTCGTCGCGATCACGTTCGGCCATGTCGTCATCGGCCAGAGCCACGCGGTCCTGGACGAGCTGCGTGCGCACGAGCATGAACACGTGCGCCAATACGAACGCTGGGGCGTGCTGTTCTTCGCGGCTTACCTCGGCTCCAGCGCGGCGCAATGGTGGTGCGGGCGAGACCCGTACCGCGACAACCGCTTTGAGCGCCAGGCGCGAGCTGCCGAGTGAGCGCCAGGCGCGAGCTGCCGAGCGAGCTGTGCTGCCTCGGCATCGGCGCGTTGGCTGATCAGCGGTAGCGCGCCACGTCGAGTTCTTGCAGCGCGGCGGCGCGGTTGCCCCAGGCGGTGCGCACGTGCGTGAGCAAGGCGGCCAGGTCGGCGTTGGACAGGTCTTGCGCAAACGGCGGCATGCCGTGCGGCCGCGGGTTGCCGGCCGTGGCAGGCTCGAAGCCGCCTTCCAGAACGATGCGCACGAGGTTGGCGGGCGGCTCCATCAGCACCGTGGCGTTGCCCGCCAGCGGCGGGTAGGCGCCCGCGGTGCCGCGGCCGTCGTCGGCATGGCAGTGGGCGCATCGGTCCTTGTAGATCGCCTGGCCGGCAACGAGCTGCGCTGCCACCGGCGCCGGTGCGTCGATGGGGCGTTGCGGCGGTGCCGGCCGGGGTGGCAATTCGGCCAGGAAGCGCGCCACCGCGCGCAGGTCGGCGTCGCGCAGGTGCTGCGTGCTGTTGAACACCACCTCGGCCATCGGCCCGCTCGCTGAGGCGTGCGTGGTCTGGCCCGTCTTGAGCAGCGCGAACCAGCGGGTCCGCAGGTCGGCTGGCGTGGGGCCGGCATCGGTCGGGCCCAGGGCAGGGGCGAACCACTTCAGCTGCGGGATCAGCCCGCCCTGCAACTCCGGCGTGTCGTCCAAGCCGCCCAGCCGGTCGCGCGGCGCGTGGCAGGCGCTGCAATGGCCGAGCCCGCGCACCAGGTAGGCGCCGCGGTTCCAATCAGCGTCGCGGTTTGCGTCTGGATTGAACACGCCGGGGCGAAAGTACAGCGCCCGCCACACCGCGAGTGCCGCCTGCGTGCGGTAGGGAAACGCCAGTTCGTGCGCGCGGTTGGCTTGGGCGACGGCCCGCAAGCTGCGCAGGTAGCTGAACAGCGCGTCCGAATCGTCGCGCGTGACCTGCGTGAAGTGCGTGTAGGGAAAGGCGGGGTACAGCAGCCGACCGTCGCGCGAGCGGCCGTTGTGCATTGCGCGCCAGAAGTTGCCAGCAGTCCACGCGCCCAGGCCGGTGGCGCCGTCGGGCGTCAGGTTGCCGGCAAAGACCACGCCGAACGGCGTCGGGATACCGACGCCGCCGGCAAAGGCCGGCCCGCCAGGTGCGGTGTGGCAGCCGGCGCAGCTGCCGGCCAGTGCGAGGTAACGGCCGCGCTCGATGGTGGCGGCCTGCGTTGCCGTTGCGGAGGCGGCCGCCGGGGGGCCCCCGCCGAGCGCCCCGCCGGTAGCAGAAGGCGCAGGCGCTGAAGCCGCTGGAGCCGCTGTAGCACCGTCCCCCTCGTCACGCAAATTCAGCGCGACGACCACCACCGCTGCAACCGCTGCCGCGAGCCCCCCCGCTGCGATGCGTGTTCGCCAGCGTTTCATCGCGTCTTGAGGCCGCTGGCCGGCAGCCCACCGCAGGGCGCCGCGTTGGCGGCAGCATGCGTTGGGGCCGGCACAGCCCTGGCCGGCGACGGCACCGGCTGCGATGCGAGCCACATCGACAGCGCCGCCACGTCCTGCGCCGTTAGTTGTGTCACCACGCGAGCCATGCAATCGGGCGCGGGCGCGGTGCGCAAACCCGTGGTCCAGGCACCGAGCTGCGCGTTGATGTAGTCGCGCGGCAGCCCCAGCAGGCCAGGCACCGCGGGCAGCACGCCGGTCAGCGCCTCGCCGTGGCACGACGCACACGCCGGGATGCCGCGCGCCGAGTCGCCCTGCTTCACCAGCGCGGCGCCCAGCGCGAGCCCCTGCGGCGTGGTGGGGCCCGGCTGCGGCGCGGGGTAGGGCAGGTCGAGCTGCGCAAAGTAGGCGGCGATCTCGTTCAGGTAGTCGTCCGACAGCAGCTTGACCATGTGCGTCATCGGCGCGTAGCTGCGCCTCCGCTCGCGGAAGTTGAGCAGCTGCTGGTACAGATAGGCCTGCGGCTTGCCGGCGATGCGCGGGTAGTAGCCGTCGCTGGCCGCGCGGCCCTCGCGGCCGTGGCAGCCGGCGCAGGCCTGCATGCGGCGGGCCATCGGGTCGGTGGGGGTCGGCTCTGTGGCGTGTGCGGGTTGAAGCAGCGCCAGCGCGAGCAAAAGAAGGAGTCGCATCGCGCCGATCGTAGCGGCCGGCGCCTTCCGGGGAGACGACAGAGCAGCTCCGCAGGGCGGCTCACCACGGCGGGTCCAGTCGTGTGAGGTGCAAGCCTGACTCGGCGACGGTGCGCGGCCCGACGCCGCACCATGAAAAACGGCGCAGCAAGCTGCGCCGTTGTGTGCCGAGCGCGAGCCGCTCAGGGAATGAAGTTCAACCCTTCCGGCAAGGCGCCAGTGAGCGGCACCTCGTAGAAGGGTGCCGGGCCGTCGGGGTCGACCACCAGGCCGCCATTCGTCGCGAAGAAGATTGCGATCTGCGTTTGCCCCATCACCGCATAGGGCGCGGTGCCCGCCGCGCCGATGTTGGTCAGGAAGGTGTGCGGGTTCTTCGGCACGCCGCCCGGGTTGGTGGTGTCGTTTTGCGGGTTGGCGGCGTAGGCCAGGTCGTTGCGGAAGTAGATCGCGCGGTCGGCCAGGTCACCGGCCCGCACGATGGCCGAGCTGGTCGGGTTGGGCACCGTCACATCGCCCTTGGCGTACTGGATGAGCACCGACTTGGCCGCGTGCCCACGCGGCGGGTCCTTGCGGATCATCGAGGCGTACGACACCGGGTTGCCCGACTGCTGCACCCACTCGTTGCGCTCCAGCAGTTGCTGGATCGCGGTGGCCCCTGGCACGGTGTTGATGACCGTCGGCTGTCCGCGCAGCGGCATGTTCTCGTTGAAGTTCAGGTTGAACGGCAGCGGCACGCCGGGCGTGGGCGGCAGGTTCAGCAACTGAGGCTGGCGCGTGGCCAGCGCCACCGCGGTGAGGAAGCGGAACGCCCCCAGCCGCGCCACCTCGGTGATCGAGCCGCCCGGCACGTTGGGCACGCCCGCCTTGATGCCGTCTTCGACGCCCAGCAGGATCGTGCCGTAGATGCCGCCGAAGGACTGGCCGGCGTAGTAGATGCGGTCCTTGTCGAGGTCGCGGTGGCCGTCGCCGTCCACATCGACGCCGACCTCGACCTGGCGCACCAGTTGCATCAGGTCGATCACCGTCTGGCGCAGGCCGTCGCGGCTGCTGACGATGGTGGCCGGCGGGGCGGCGTTGACACCCTCGGTCGAGTCGATCGCGCCGTTGCCGTCCTGGTCGATGCCGCGGCCGCCTGCGGGCACCACGGTGGGCAGCACGCCCGCCACGTTCGGGATCACGTTGAGCGTGCCCTTGGCGCCACCGCCGTGGCCGACGACGTTGATCGCCATCGTGGCGATGCCTTTGGAGGCAAACACCGAGGCTACCGTCCACGGCGCGCCGTACATGCTGTCGGTGAAGCCGTGGCCGAAGATGGCGACAGGCCAGCCGCCAGCCGGCTTGTCGCCGGCTGGCACGAACAGCTCGACCACCAGTTCGTTGCTGCCTTGCGGGCGCGGGTGGCCGCTTTGCGTGCCGGTGGCTGGAATCACTTTGCCGGGAGTCTGGTAGTCGGGCGAGGTGAACTTGCCGAAGGCCACGGCAGCCACCGCGCCCTTGACCACGTCGAGTGCCGGCGTGGGCAGGAAGGATGGAGCAAACCCGGTCGGCGTGGCGGCAGTGACGCCGACCTCGCGCTGGAATTGGATGCCGGCCACGCTGCTCAGCGGGAACACCGCGCGCGCCGCGCCGCCGTTGGCGATGGAGAAGTTGACCGGCGCCGGGTGCGAGCGCTTGATCTGGCGGTGGATCTTGCGCAGGTCGGCCGTGGCGCTCTGCGTGGTGAACACGCTCAGCGCGGCCACGCGGTGGTGCGACGTGCGCGACGAGTGCATGCCGTCGCGCAGCGACTTGCCGTAATCTTTCACGTCGTGGTCGTCATCACGGTCGTGGTGGCTGTTCTTGCCGCCCCGGTGAAAGTGACCGAAGCGGCCACCTTCGATCGGCTTGCCCGCAGCGTCGCGCACACCGGTGGTCACCACCAGCAGGTAGCGCGAGTGCTCCGCCAACAACTCGTCCGACTCGAAGATCAGCGTGTTGGTGGCCGCGTCCCACACCACCTGGTTGATGCCGACCTTGTGGCCGAAGCCCTTGCCGCTTTGCACGTCGCCCAGGTTCACCAGGTAGACCGTGTCGCTGTTGACGCTGGCCGGGTCGATCGGCCCGCTGAAGGGAACCGTGATGCGAGGCTGGGTGTTGAAGCCGTCGAGCGTGTTGATGACGTCGATGTCGGCGCAGTCCGACGGCATCACCGTGCAGTCGGGCTTGGGCAGGTTGACGCGCCGGTAGGTCTTGTTGGTCCAGTCGATCTTCGTGAAGCGGTCGCTCGGGAACGGGCTGCCGTTCGGCTGGCTGAGGTCGAAGCGCACGCTGGTGCCAGTGGCCGCGGCCGCCAGTGGCGCAGCCAACAGCACCGCGCACCACATCTTGCTGAAACGCATGGTTGAAATCTCCCGGGGTTGTCGTGTTCAAACGGTGCGCGGCGCGCACCGATCTGGGTCACTGATTTTCGGCCCCGGTGGGTGCACGCACGACTTAGGGTTTGCCTGTGCGCTACCCGAGTTAGGGGGGGCGAGCGGTGCGGGGCCAGCATGCACATCGGGGCCAATGCGGTGGTGGCGCATTGGCCCGGCGTCGTAAAGTCCGCCATCTCGATTCGACTTTGGAGCCTGCCCATGAAAAGTGCCCCCTCCACCCCCGTTGCTGCGCAGCCCGCGCGCCGCCGCTTCAACCACCTGCTGGCCGGCGGGTCGGCGTTGGCGGCGGCTGGCTGGTTCCCTGCGCTCGTGCGTGCGCAACCCGCCAAGCTGAAGGTCGGCGTGCTGTTGCCCAAGTCGGGCGTGCTGGCGCAACTCGGCCAGTCGTGCCAGCGCGGGGCCGACATCTCGGTGGGCATCGTGAAGGAGCTCTACGGCGTCGACATCGAGCTGATGAACGTCGACTTCGAATCGAACGTCGACCAGGCCCGCTCGCGCACCGAGAAGCTCATCAACGACGGCGCCAATGTGCTCGTCGGCGCGTTCGACTCCGGCGCGTCGTCGGCCATTGCGCAGGTTGCCGAGCAGCGCAAGGTGCCGTTCGTCATCAACATCGCCGCGGCGCCGCCGATCACCGAGCAGGGCTACAAGTACACGTTTCGCAACTTCCCCACGTCGGTCGACCTGATCCGCAACGGCCTGTCGCTCTACCGCGACCTGTTCCAGGCCACGCAGACTGCCCCGCGCACCTGCGTGTTCATGCACGTGAACGACACCTTCGGCATGGCCAACAAGGGCGCGATCGACCGCATCCTGCCGACGCTGAACTACCTGCCCTTCAAGGTGCTCGACACCATCAGCTACGACCCGGCCGCGCGCGACCTGTCGGTTGAAGTGGCAAAGGCCAAGGCCACCGGCGCAGAGATCGTGATGCTGGTGTGCCGGCTGAACGACTCCATTTTGCTGGTGCGCGAGATGGTCAAGCAGCGCTACAACCCGATGGGCATCATCAGCCCCGGCTCGCCGGGCATGTACGAAGAGGCGTTCTACAAGACGCTGGGCAAGTACTCCGAGTACTGCATCTCCAACGTGCCGTGGTACGACCCCAAGTCCAAGCTCACCGCCATGATCGACAAGGCGTTCAACAAGGCCTTTCCGAACGACAAGCTGATGTTCCATGCGCTAAACGTCGGCTTCACGGTCGAGGCGATGATGGTGGCGGCCGACTCGTTCAAGCGCGCCAAGTCGGTCGACGGCACGGCGCTGGCCGATGCGATCCGCCAGACGAAGATCACCGAACGCATGATGCTCGGCGGCCCGATCGCCTTCAACGCCAAAGGGCAGAACACCGAGATCGCGTCGGCCTGCATTCAAAACCGCAAGCTGCGCCCACAGGTGGTGCTGCCGGCGGCGAGTGCGGAGACGACGCCGGTGTTTCCGGTGCCGGATTGGAATTCGCGGAGTTGAGCTTCCTTTGGCGCGTGTTTCGTGCAGCGGTCGGCGCGAGCAAAGGCGCGTCCGGGCAGGCCGGAGGGCTTCACTTCGGCGGTCGGCTGGGTACAGCCGACTCCCTTCCGGTGCTCGGTCTCGCGGCCCGTCGCCCAACTCACTTCGCTCCCTTCGGTCCGCTCCGTTCAAACAGTCGGCGACAAGTCAGTTCACGAAGCGCGCCTTGCGCGCGGGCCGCGAGCCCTGCGCTCCTCAGCGCCGAACAGGCGCCCTCCGCCCTGCCCGGACGCGCCTTTGCTGCAAGGTCGGGTTCTATTCGGTCCGAAAAACAAACACGGTCCAGCTCGCGGCGGGCGGTATTCGGCGGGGGCGATTTCTGGGGCGGCGAGGAGCGCAGGGCTTGCGGCCCGCGCGCAGGGCGCGCTTCGTGAACTGACTTGTCGCCGACTGTGTGAACGGAGCGAGCCGAAGGTGAGCGAAGTGAGTTTCGGCGACGGGCCGCGAAACCGAGCACCGCAGCGCAGTCGGCTGTACCCAGCCGACCGACCCAGCATGAGCCCCCGCCGAATACCGCCCGCCGCGAGCCACGCCAATGCAGGCCAGACTGCGACGAAGAGTAGCAGCCATCCTCCACCTCAATTGCCCAAGTACGCATCCAACACCTGCTTGTTCGCCCGAATCTCCGCCGGCGTGCCGATCGCCATGACCGTGCCTTCGACCATCACCATGATGCGGTGGCACAGGTCCATCACGAAGTCCATGTTGTGTTCGATCACGATGAACGAACCCTTGCGGTTTTGGTTGAGTTCCTTCAAGAGCGTGCTGATGCCACCGACGAGCGACGGGTTGACGCCCGCACATGGCTCGTCGAGCAACACCAGGTCGGGCTCGCTCATGAAGGCCATTGCGATGTCGACCAGCTTCTGCTGGCCGTAGCTCAACTCGCCGGCCTTCTTGTGTGCGACATGGCGGATGCGGAACTGGTCGATCAGCGCGTCGGCCTTCGGCCCCAGGCCCGAATCGCCTGGCGCGACCATGCGGCTGAACATCGTGCCCTTGTGCTCTTGCGCGGCGACCAGCAGGTTGTCGCGCACCGTCATCTTGCCGAACACCTGCAGCGTCTGGAAGGTGCGGCCGACGCCGCGCTTGTTCAGCTCCAGCGGGCTCAGCCGCGTGATGTCGCGGCCGTTGAGCTCGATGCTGCCGGCGTCGGGCGTGATCTGGCCGAGCACGCTGTTGAACATCGTCGTCTTGCCCGAACCGTTGGGGCCGATCACGCCGAAGATCTCGCCCGGCATCACCTCGAACGACACGCCGCCGACGGCCTGGATCGCGCCGTAGGCTTTCTTCAGGCCGGTCACCTTCAGGACGGGTTGCCTGCCTCGTTGAACAGCGCTCATGACTGCACCCTCGCCGCGGCCGCCGCCGCAGAACGCGCCGCCGACGCTTCCTTCGCCTGGCGCCGCGCCTTGATTCGGTCGGGGATGCTCAGCAAACCATCGGGCAACCACAACATCAACAGCACCACCGCGCCACCGAACACGAACAGGTACCACGCCTGCGCAAAGCGCAGCCACTCGGGCAGCAGTACGCCGACCGCCGAGCCGATGAGGGGCCCGAAGAAGTACCCCGGCCCGCCGACCACGACCATCAGGTACATCATGATCGAGGCGCTGACGGCAAACGGCGCCGGCTCGATGAACTGCACGAGGCATGCGAACAGCGCGCCGGCCAGGCCCGCGTACACCGCGCCGATCGCAAAGCTCAGCAGCGTGTAGGCCTGGATGTTCACGCCCAGGCTTTCGGCGCGGATCGGGTTGTCGCGCAGCGCCGTGAAGGCCTTGCCCCAGGGCGACGCGAGCAGCCGCCACAGCAGCCACGCCACGATCACCGTGATCGCGAGCACGAAGTAGTAGAACGCCAGCGCGCCGTCGAGCACGAAGCCGAACAGCGACGGCCGCGCAATGTTGTTGATGCCGAAGGTGCCGCCGGTGAGCCACTCTTCATTGCGCATCACCAGCCAGACGGCGGTGTTGAAGCCGAGCGTGGCGAACGCGAGGTAGATCGTCTGCACGCGCAGCGCCGGAAAGCCCAGGCCCAGGCCGATGACGAAGCAGCCCAGCATCGCCAGCGGCAGGCCGAGCCAGAAGCTGAAGCCCGCCTTCATCACGATGGCCACCGTGTAGGCGCCGATGCCGAAGAACGCCGCGTGGCCGAGCGACTTGCGGCGCGCCTTGGCGACCCTCTCGCACACACGCTGCGTTTGCGCGGTCAGGTCCTGCGGTGTCTTGACGACCGGGAGTTGCAGTTGCACCAGGCCCAGCACCACGCCTTGCGGCGACTTGTTCAAACCACCGAGACCGCTCATGGGTTGCTCCTTGTCGACGTCATCGCCGCGCTGTTCATCGAGACACGCCCAGCTCCACCGGCGCACCTTGCAGGCTGCGGCGCGGTGAGCAGGTCCAGATCAGCATGAACAGGATCAGCGCCACCGCATCCTTGTAAGCCGGCGAGATGTACGCCGCCGCCAGGTTCTCGAACACGCCGACGATGATGCCGCCCAAGAGCGGCCCGCGCGAATTGTTGAAGCCGCCGATGATGGCCGCGAAGAACGCCTTGGTGCCGAGCGACTCGCCCATGTCGAACTTGGCGAGGTAGGTCGGCGTGACCAACAGCGCCGCCGCGCACGCCAGCACCGCGTTGATGGCAAAGGTGTAGAAGATCATGCGCGGCACGTTGATGCCCAGCACGGTCGCGCTCTCGGTGTTCTGCGCCACCGCTTGCATCGCGCGGCCGGTCACCGTCTTGGCCAGGAAGGCCTGCGTGGTCAAGACGAGTGCCAGCGCCAGCAGCAGCGTGCCGATGTCGGCCAGCGTCACGGTGACGCCGGCCACGTTGAAGAGCTTGTCGGCGAACAGGCTGGGGAACGGATGCGCCTCGGCGCTGTAGCCGGCGCGCACGCCGTTGCGCATCGCGATCGCCAGGCCGATGGTGGCGACGACGATCGGCATCATGCCGAACTTGAACAGCGGGTCCACCACGCCGCGCTTGAAGCCCCAGCCGAGCACCAGCGTGGCAACCGCGCAGGTGCACAGAAAGCTCATCAACAGCGGCAGGCCCATCGCGTTGAAGGCCAGCATCATGAAGGCCGGCAGCATCACGAACTCGCCCTGCGCGAAGTTGATGGTGCCGCTGGCTTGCCACAACAGCGTGAAGCCCAGGCCGGCCAGCGCGTAGATGCTGCCGGTGGCCATGCCGGAGAGGAGGAGCTGGATGAAGTCGGTCATAAGGTTTCCGTATTGCGAGGCGTTTTGGGCGGCCCCTCCCTTGCAGGGCGCGCCTGGGCTTGCAGGCCCAGGCCGCTCAGTGGGCTCGCCGCATGCGGCTCGAAATCCCCACTTCGCCCCCTGCCCTCTCCCCAAAGGGGCGAGGGAGGAATGCAATGCCGCGACCTACTTCTTGCCCAGCGCCGGCAGGACTTCCTTCACCACCTGCTTGCCGCCCGCCACCTCGACGACGAAGCTCTCGCGGTCGAGGTCGCCGTTGGCGTCCACGCTCACGTCCATCAGCACGCCGGGGTG
Organism: Methylibium sp. NZG; assembly: GCA_001263235.1. Lineage (GTDB taxonomy): Bacteria > Pseudomonadota > Gammaproteobacteria > Burkholderiales > Burkholderiaceae_C > LGRD01. Next base: position 89,924 of record LGRD01000037.1, read on the forward strand.
CTTGGCAGCACTCACGCTCAAACCGTGCAGCGTCTGCGCCACCAGCTTGCGGTCGAGCTTGCCGGCCTTCTCGATCGCGGCCTTCATCAGGTACATGCCGGTGTAGCCCTTGATGCCGTTGTGGTCGGAGATGTACTTGTAGTCCTGGTAAAAGTTAGCCTTGAACTTGAGCATCAGCGGGTTCGGCGCGTCCACCGTCAGGCCCACATGGGCAACGGCACCATTCGCGGCTTCACCGGCGAGCTCGATCACCTTCTGCCCGGTCAGCGTGGTCTCGCCGACGATCGGCTTGGCCCAGCCTTGCTTGCGCAACTCGCGCAGTGCGCGGGCCGACTCTTCTTCGTTGGTGTAGACGAACAGTGCGTCGGGGTTGGCCTGCTTGGCCTTGAGCACCGGGGCCGAGAAGTCGACCTGGCCGGAGTCGGTCGAGATGTCGGCCACCACCTTCACGCCGGCCGCTTCGAGCGCCTTGGTGACCGAGTCGCGCCCGCCCTTGCCGAAGTCGTTGTTGACGAACATCACCGCGACCGTCTTGGCCTTCAAGTTGTTGGCGATGTAGCGCGCCACCTTGGGCATCGCGGTGTCTTGCGTGAAGCTGGTGCGGAAGATGAACGGGTTGCCCTGCTTCGTGATGGCCGCTGCCTCGCCGCCGGTGAAGTTGGGCACCTCGGCGCGCCGGGTCTCGGCCATGCTGACCATGATCGAGCCTGAGAACACCGGGCCGAAGACGGCGAACACGTTGTCGTCCACCGCCTTTTGCGTCAGGCCCTTGGCCACGCCGGGGTTGCTTTGCGTGTCGAGCGTGGTGGTCTCGATCTTCTTGCCGAGGATGCCGCCGGCCGCGTTGATCTCTTTCACCGCCAGCTCGACGCCGTTCTTGAAGTTGGTGCCGGCCGTGGCACCTGCGCCGGAGAGTTCGACGATGTTGGCGATCTTGATGGCCTGGGCTTGCGCGAGCGGGGTGCCGGCCAACGCCGCGATGGCGGCCAGGGCGACGACGGCGCGTCGGCTGACAACGGTTGAGTGGTTCATGCAAATGTCTCCTGTGAATCGTGTGGATGGAGGGAACGAGAAAGCGAGTCGGGCAGGAATCTACGCTGCGTGCAGCAGCGTGCGCACTTCGGATGCGTCCTCTTGCACTGCGCGCGCAAGCTCGGGCATGCCGAAGAAGGCCAGGTAGTCGGGCATCTGCTGCAGCATCATCTCGAAGCCGGCAAAGGCGTCGATGCCGCGAGCCGCGCAGGCCTGCAGCAGCGGAGTCGGGCGGCGCGTCATCAGGATGTCGACGACGGCGGCGCCGCGGTCGAGCCGGGCCACGTCGAAGGGCAGCGCGTCAGTGGCCTTCAGGCCCAGCGGCGTGGCGTTGATGACGAGGTCGAAGCCGGCCGGGTCGGCGCTGGGGGCGACCGTCACTCGCGTGCATGTTCCAGCGTTCGAATCGGCTGCGTTTAGCTGCGCGGCCACTTGTTCGGCCCGGCCAGTGGCGGCGTCGAACAGCGCCAGTTCGCCGCAGCCACGCTGCGCGAGCGACGCGGCAATCGCCACGCCGGCCCCGCCCACGCCGACCATCAGCACGCGGCGGTCGCGTGTCGGCAGCCCGAAGCGGTCGAGCCCTTTGGTGAAGCCGATGCCGTCGAACAGCGCGCCTTCGAGCGAGCCGTCGGCATGGCGACGCACCGCGTTGACCGCGCCGGCCAGGCGGCCCAGCGAGTCGCAATGGCCCAGCAGCGGCAGCACCGCCGACTTGTGCGGAATCGTGAGCCACAGGCCGCCGACGTTGTCGGCATCAAAAACATGCTTCACGAAGCGCGCCAGGCCCTGCGGCGCCACTTCGGCCGGCACCAACACCGCGTTGACGCCGTGGCGCGCAAACAGCGGGTTGAACACCTCGGGCGCACGCACCTGGGCCACGGGATCGCCGAGGATCAGGAAGACGCGGGTGCTGCCGGTGATGTTCATGCAGATCGGTTCGTGTGCTCAGGTTTCGATGCTTGCGCACCGGACCCGATGAAGGTGCGTTGACGATAGGCAGCGCCCTGCTCCGTCGCAAGCGTTGCCATGCCTCGCGGCGCGATAATCGCGCATGCCGCGCGACGATCGATCGTTTTGAGGGTTACCCCCAGCAGGCTCGACATGCCACCACCCGCCCAACCCACCGCCGGCAAGATCGACCGCAAGGACCTGATTGAAGGCCTGGGCAAGGGACTGCGGGTGATCGAAGCCTTCGACGACGACCACCCGCGCCTCACGCCGTCGGAGGTGGCCGAGGCCGCCGGCATCACCCGCACCGCGGCACGCCGCTACCTGCTGAGCCTGTGCCACTTCGGCTACGCCGACAGCGACGGCAAGCTGTTCTGGCTGCTGCCGCGGGTGCTGCGGCTGGGGCAGAGCTATCTCGGCGCGGCACGGCTGCCGCGGCTGGTGCAGCCATTCATCCAACGGGCGTCCATGGCCACTGGCGAGACGGTGAACTTCAGCGTGCTCGACGGGCACGACGTGGTCTACCTCGCGCGCAGCAACAGCCCGCGCGTGGTGAGCATCGGCTTTCACTCCGGTGCCCGCGTGCCGGCGCATGTGGTGGCGCCGGGCGTGGTGCTGTTGTCCACGCTGGCCGATGCGGCGCTCGACCCCTGGCTGGCCGAGCACGACTTCGGCCTCTTCACGTCGCACACCGTGGCCGAGCCGGTGCAGTTCCGCGCCGACGTGGTGGCCGCGCGGGCGCTGGACTACTGGATCGCCGAGCAGCAACTCGACCTCGGGCTGCGCGGCCTGGCCGTGCCGCTGAAGGACCGCAAGGGCGAGTGCCGCGGCGCCCTGGGCATGACGCTGCAGCTGTCGGCGATGAAGCGGGAGCAGGTGATCGATCGGCTGCTGCCTTCACTGCTGGAAGCGGCGCAGGCGCTGCGGCCGTTGATCTGACACGCAGGCCTTCGATCGGCCGCCGAATGCGCCGCGCTCGCGCCGAGCCTGTCGAAGGGTGCCGATCATCCTGAGCCTGTCGACCCGCTTCGACAAGCCCACGACGCTCGATTGATCGAGCACCCGAGGCCGACTACTTGCGCGCCTTGGCCAGTTCGGCCTGCAGTTCGGCGACGGTGGTGCCCAGCGCGGCGCCGTGCTTGTCGACGACCGGCTTGAGCTTGTCGCGCAGCTTGGCTTGTTCGGCGGCGTTGAACTCTGTCACCTGCATGCCGGCCTTCTTCAGGGCATCGAGCGTGCCGGTAGCGGCCTCGCGCGAGACCTGCCGCTGGAACTTGGCCGCCTCGGCCGCGGCGTCCTGCAAGATCTTCTTGTCGGCGTCGTTCAACGTGTCCCAGACCTTCTTGCTGAAGATCAGCGACTGCGGGTTGTACTGGTGGTTGGTGATGGCCAGGTGCTTTTGCACCTCGGCGAACTTGTTGGCCAGGATCACGTTGAGCGGGTTCTCCTGCCCGTCGATGGCCTTTTGCTCCAGCGCGGCGTAGACCTCGGGGAAGGCCAGCGGCGTGGGGTTGGCGCCCAGCGCCTTGACCCAGTCGACGTTGATCGCATTGGGGATCACGCGCAGCTTGAGGCCGGCAATGTCTTCGACGGTGGCGATCGGCCGCTTGCTGTTGGTGATGTTGCGAAAGCCCAGCTCGAAGTAGGCCAGGCCGACGATGCCCTTCTCATTCAGCTTGGCGTGCATCTTCTGGCCGAACGGGCCGTCCACCACCGCGTCGGCTTCCTTCGCGTTGGCGAACATGAACGGGAAGTCGTAGACCTCGAAGTCCTTGACCTGCGAGGCCAGGATGCCTGAGTTGAGCAGCACGAACTCGATGGTGCCGCCTTGCAGTGCCGACACATTGGGCGCATCGCCGCCCAGCGCGCCGCCAGGGAACACGTTGACCTTCATCTTGCCGCCGCTCTTGGCAGCGACGATCTCGGCGAACTTCTCGGCGCCCGCAACCAGCGGGTGGCCCTTGGGGTTTTGCAGCGCAAGCTTGAACGAGCGCTCCTGCGCTTGTGCCGCTGCGAAGGGCAGCAGCGCTGCGGCGGCGACGACGAGAGCGCGGCGGGTCAGATTGAACACGGACAACATGGTGTGTCTCCAGCAATGAGAGTTGAAACGCGGGAACGGCAGAAACGCCGGGAACGGGAAATCGGTTGTCAGCCGGTGAACCACTTGGCGGGCACGGTGACGAGTTGCGGAAAGAGAACCATCAGGAACAACACGATGAACTCGGCCAGCATGAAGGGCAGCACGCCGCGGGTCACGTCGTCCATCTTCATGCGGCCGACCCCGGCCACGACATTGAGCACCGTGCCCACCGGTGGCGTGATCAGCCCGATCGAGTTGTTGATGATGAACAGCACGCCGAAGTAGACCGGGTCGATGCCCGCGGCCTTGATGACCGGCATCAGCACTGGCGTGAGGATCAGGATGGTCGGCGTCATGTCCATCGCCGTGCCGACCAGGATGCACAGGATCATGATGGCGATGAGCAGCAGCGTCTGGTTGTCCATGAAAGGCTGCAGCAGCGTGATGATCTTGCTGGGCAAGTCGGCCACCGTGATGAGCCAGGCGCTGACCATGGCTGCGGCCACCAGGAACATGATCACCGAGGTGGTTTTGGCCGCGGTGACGAACACCGCGTAGAGCTGGTTCAGCTTGAGCTCGCGGTACACCACCGCGGCAACGAACAGCGCATAGACCGCCGCCACGACCGCCGCCTCGGTCGGCGTGAACACGCCGAAGCGCAGGCCCACCAGGATGATCAGCGGCAGCATCAGCGCCCAGGTGGCGTCGCGCAGCGCCTTCAGGATCTCGGCGCCCGACTTGCGCGGCGGCGGCGTGATCTTCTCCTTGCGCACCAGGATCATCCAGGTGATCCACAGCGCTGCGCCGATCAGGATGCCGGGGAAGATGCCGGCCAGGAACAACTTGCTGATCGACACGTTGGCCGCCACGCCGAAGATCACGAAGCCGATCGACGGTGGAATGACCGGGCCGATCACGCCGGCCGCGGCGATCAGGCCGCCCGAGCGCGCCTTGTCGTGGCCGGCCTTGACCATCATCGGCAGCAGCAGCGCGGTCAGCGCGGCGGCGTCGGCCACCGCCGAGCCGGACAGCGCCGAAAGCATGATGGCCGCAAGAATGGCCACATAACCCAACCCACCCTTGATGTGGCCGACCAGCGCGAGCGCGAAGTTGACGATGCGCTGGCTCAACCCGCCGACGTTCATGATCTCGCCGGCGAGCATGAAGAACGGCACCGCCAGCAGCGGAAAGCTGTCGGCGCCGTTGATGACGTTCTGCGCCAGGATCTGCGCGTCGAACAGGTCGAGGTGGTACATCAGCGCCACGCCGGTGGCCAGCAGCGCATAGGCGATCGGGATGCCCAGCGCCATCGCGCCGAGCAGCGCGCCGAGGAAGATCGCGACGGTCATGGCTTGCTCCCTGGCTTGAGGGCAGCGGCGTTCTCGCGCGCCAGTTCGGCCTGCAGCGCTTCGAGCTCGGCCGCCTCTTCCGATTCCTTGACCATCACCAGGTCGGCCTCGGTGAGCTGCCCAGTCAACGCGCGCCACATTTCGCGCAGCAGCAGCAAGCCCGTGGAGACTGCGAAGACGACGCCAGCGCTGTAGAAGATCGCCACCGACGCACCAGAGACCGGCGCCTCGACGTCGTAGTTGATCATCGCCTGCTCCAGGCTGCCTTTGAAGATGAGCCAGGTGATGTAGAGCATCAATAGCTGGCCGATGATCAGGCAGGCTTTCTTGCCGGCCAGCGGCAGCCGCGACACCAGCATGTCGCTGCCCAGGTGGCTGTGTTCCTTCAGCGCAACGATCGCGCCCAGGAAGGTGAGCCAGACGAACAGCCAGCGGCTCACCTCTTCGCTGATGGTGATGCCGGAGTTGAAGCCATAGCGCAACACCACGTTGCCGAACACCAGCAGCACCATCAGCGCCAGCATCAGCGCCACGAGGGCATCCAGCAAGCGGCAGTACGCGTCGACGATTCGGGTCATGGGCTTGTCTCCTGGTAGTGACGGGGCGGGCCGATCTTGCGGGGCCTCGCCAGCCTTGTCCATGCCGTAAATGTACGAACTGGTTAGTATTACAAAATCAGTAGTTACCCTGATTCACATCTCACTTCAGCGTGCCGCGCTAGCGCCGCACGAAGCGCACCACCATCTCGATGATGCTGTCGCGCCGCTGCGCGATGGCCCGCGGCGACACGAGTTCGCGTTTGAAGATCAACGCAAAAGTGTGCCGGTTGGCCACATTGAAGAAGCACAGCGCGCTGATCGACATGTGCAGGTCGATCGCGTCGAGGTTGCGCCGGAAGATGCCGGCCTTGACGCCGCGCTCGTACACGCCCTTGACCGCATTGATCACCGGCACGTTGAGCTGCTGGATCGTTTTGGACTGGGCCAGGAACTCTCCGTTGTGGATGTTCTCCGTCATCACCAGCCGGATGAAATCAGGACTGGCGAGTTGGTAGTCGAAGGTGAAGCCGACGAGCTTGCGCAGCGCGTCCTCTGGCTCCAGGTCTTCGAGCCGCAACTCGTTCTCGATGCTGCGGATGCGCCGGTATGCTTGCTCCAGCACGGCCACGTAGAGGCCTTCCTTGCTGGTGAAGTAGTAATAGATCATGCGCTTGCTGGTGCGCGTGGAGGCGGCGATGGCGTCGATGCGCGCCCCGCTGAGGCCCTTGTCGGCGAACTCCTTGGTCGCGACCTCGACGATGTCGGCCATGGTCCGCTCGGGGTCGTTGGTGCGGGGCTCGCCGGCCTTGGGGCGGGCCGCCCGCCTCGGCTTGTTCAACGCTGGCGTGGCCGGCGCTTTTTGTACCGTCTGGTTCATTCGCATAGATTACCGCAACCTCGGGCCCGCGACCAGTGCTGGGGTCAGGCGACTCGAAGCCGGCAGCCTTCAGGTGCCCGTGCGGCGCCACACCGAGGCCAGCGCCTTGACCTTCATCCAGGCCGAGAGCCGCTCGTCGGACAACGCGTCGAGAAAGTCCGACAAGCCCTTGGACTTGACCATCGTGTAGATCGTGAGCGCTGTGGTGGCGGCGAACACGAGCCCGAACATCAGCAGGCGCTGGCCCACCGGCGCATCGGCCTCGGCCAGCAAGTTCATGCCGAGGAAACCCGTGGTCACCGTGCCGATCAGGCCGAAGATCGTCACCACCGTCAGCCGCACCACGGTGTTGGCCTGGCGGCGCAGGCTGTCGGCGTCGAGGTAGCCGTTCATGTCGGCGATGCGCTCCTTGACCTCGGCATAGAGCGCATCGAGCCCGAGGTGCGTGCCGCACAGGTGGAACAACGCGCGCACCTGCGCCTGCTCTGACACCTCGTGGAACCAGTAGCGATGCGTGAAGCGCAGGAAGCCCTCGAAGCTGGCGCGGATGGCTCGCTTGAAGCGCCGAACGCTGGTGGCGCTGGCAACGTCCAGGCCCTTGAGCGCTTCGACGAGCCGGTCCGAGAACATCAGCAGCGCGGCCTTCTGGAAGTGCGCAATCAAGAAAAGCATGAAGTGCTGATGCCGGAACTGCGCCAGCACGCCGCGATCGCCGCAACCATAAAACTCGCTTCGCGCGTCGCCCACGACGACGAGCGAATGCCCGCTGCACAAGTAGCGCGTGTTCGGCGCGGCGCCGGCCTCGCTCCAGAAGCGGTCGTAGCAGAAGCGCTGCTCGAAGTCGGACAGGTGCGCCTCTGCGTACGGCAGCTTGGCGTCGGTGGTGTCGTCGCCCGGCGTGGTGCCGGGCGTTGTGCCGGTGACCAGGCCGAGGCGGATGAAGTCGTTGCGCGTCAACGCGCGCGGGTCGTTGAGTGCAAGGTAGGCCATCAGCGGCATGCGGTAGTACTCGATCTGACGAAAGCGCAATGCACCTTCGCGGTCGGAATGGTCGCTGATCAGCGGCTCCAGCAAAAAGGCCCAGTGCGCCGCGATGCGCGGCGCACGGTGCTCGCTGACGTGCGCCATGAACAGCTCGCGTTCCTGCACGTCGGAGCGGGCCATGACCTCGCCATTGGCTCCGAGCCACTCGACGCTGGCCATGCAGTGCTGCGCCAGGCCGCTCGCGTCCCAGCCCGCCGGGTAGCCGCGGCCGAAGCGGTACAGCAGTTCTTGCGCCTGCGCCAGGCTCACGTCGGTCGCGGCGACTTCCACGTTGAGCAGCACCACATCGACGTCGAAGAAAAAGTACAGATCGACATGCACGATGTCCAGGGTCAGCGGCGCGTCGCCCGGCCGCGCGACCGCACGCACCTGGCGAACGTCGCGGCGGCGGAACACGCGCATCGGCGAGTCGTCATCGTTGCCGTCGCCGCTGACGTTGCCTTGCGCGAGGCGCCGCGAGCGACCTTCGCCGTACAAGAAGCGCTGCACGTACGGAAGAAACGTCACGAACTCGTTGTAGTGCCGCTCGTGAAAGCTGCCCCCGGCGCCACCGAACTCGTCGACCACCTCGCGCCAAGGGCTCGCATCGCCCATTTCGCGCAGCAGCTTCCACGGAGCGCGGTGTGCTTCCTGCGCGTGGCCGGCGCGCGCCACCGGCATCAACCGCAGCGGCCACAGCAGCACTTGCCTCATGTGCCGCACCGTCGTCGCAGGCGTGACCCCGAGTTCGGAGCCGGGTGCGGTTGACGGTGGCGCAGTCGATCTCATGGCGGCGAGTGTAGACACGCCTGCGCTCAAATACGCCCATCGGAGCCTGCGCCGTGCGCACCTGGTTTCGCTGCAACGGCCGGCTGCGATGATCGTGGTGGAGTTCGTTACGGAGAAGAACGATGACCATCATCCTGGTTCGCCACGGCGCTACCGCGCTGAACATGGCACGCGTGCTGCAACCGCCCGACACGCCGCTGAACGACGCGGGCCTGTCGCAAGCGCGAGCGGCGGCACACGCGCTTCAGGCCTTGCGGCCCGCCGGCCTCGTCAGCAGCGACCTGCCCCGCGCCTTGCAGACCGCGCAAGCGATTGCGGACGCGACCGGCCTGCGCGTCCACACGACGGGCCTGCTGCGCGAAAGAGACTTCGGGGATTTGCGCGGCCTGCCCTACGACGAGCTTGGCTTCGACCCGCTGACGATGCTCGGCGCGCCGCCGGGCGGTGAATCGGCCGCCGCTTTCCAGGCCCGAGTGGAGCGGGCCTTCGGCGTGTTGCGGGAGCGGCGCGCTGAGTTGTCGGGGCCGCTGGTGGTCGTCACGCACGGATTGCTGATCCGAGCGCTGCTGGCCGGCCCGGTCGCCTTGCCAGCAGACGTGCTTCACGCCCTGCACATCGGCAACACTGCGCTGACGGTGCTGGAGGCACACCCCCCGCACGGCGTGATCGAACTGAATTCAACCCGCCATCTCGACGCAGCCCTGAAGAACGACCCGCGGGGCCTGGTCGGTGGCTGAAGTGCCAGGCAAGTTGCGGCGGTATCGCAGTATCGAATATAATCATGGGCTTTTCGGCCCGGCACCGAGCGCTGACCGGCTGACCCCGATGACCCTCGCGTTGTCGCGTTGGCCGCCTTTCTATCAGCGGATCCAGGCTGCCCAGAGAACAGTTTTACGGGACCCAGTTGCCATGCCAACCATCAATCAGCTCGTGCGCCACGGCCGCGAGACCGAGACGATCAACTCCAAATCGCCGGCCATGCAGGGCAGCCCGCAGCGCCGGGGCGTCTGCACCCGCGTGTACACGACCACACCGAAGAAGCCGAACTCGGCGCTGCGCAAGGTGGCCAAGGTGCGCCTGACCAACGGTTTCGAGATCATTTCGTACATCGGCGGCGAAGGCCACAACCTGCAAGAGCACAGCGTGGTGCTGGTGCGCGGCGGCCGGGTGAAGGACTTGCCGGGCGTGCGCTACCACATCGTGCGCGGCTCGCTCGACCTGCAGGGCGTGAAGGATCGCAAGCAGTCGCGCTCGAAGTACGGCGCGAAGCGGCCGAAGAAAACATAACGCCGCAGGCGCTACAGGAAATCCAGGCTGAAGCCTGGACAAGGATTTCGGCAAGTCATTTTGCTTGCCGAGTAAGCGGGTGGCCCGAATGCGTGGCCCCCGAGGTGCAGCCCGAAGTGCAAGCGACGGGCCTGCCCAACTGAAGCCAAAGGAAGAGAAATGCCTCGTCGTCGCGAAGTCCCCAAACGGGACATCCTCCCCGATCCGAAGTTCAACTCGGTCGATCTGTCCAAGTTCATGAACGTCATCATGGAATCGGGCAAGAAAGCCATTGCCGAACGCATCATCTACGGTGTGCTTGAGCAGGTCGAGAAGAAGTCGGGCAAGGACCCGCTCGAAATCTTCGTCGTCGCGCTGAACAACATCAAGCCGATGGTCGAAGTGAAATCGCGCCGCGTGGGCGGTGCCAACTACCAAGTGCCGGTCGAAGTGCGCCCGGTGCGTCGCGTCGCGCTGGCGATGCGCTGGCTGAAGGAATCGGCCCGCAAGCGTGGCGAGAAGTCGATGGCGCAGCGCCTGGCCAACGAACTGCTCGAGGCCGTCGAAGGCCGAGGCGGTGCGATGAAGAAGCGCGACGAAGTCCACCGCATGGCCGAGGCCAACAAGGCGTTCTCGCACTTCCGCTTCTAAACCCGAGTCTTCCAGCGCAGACCACAAGTCTGCCGTTTCCCCGGCCGCTCTTCGGGTTTACACGAACCCGCGAGCGGCCCGCGTTTTTGTCATGCACTTGGAGTGAATCATGGCCCGCAAGACCCCCATCGAGCGCTATCGGAACATCGGCATCTCGGCGCACATCGACGCCGGCAAGACCACCACCACCGAACGCATCCTGTTCTACACCGGTGTGAACCACAAGATCGGTGAAGTGCACGACGGCGCTGCCACCATGGACTGGATGGAGCAGGAGCAAGAGCGCGGCATCACGATCACGTCCGCCGCGACCACCTGCTTCTGGAAGGGCATGGAGGTGGGCTACCCCGAGCACCGCATCAACATCATCGACACGCCCGGTCACGTCGACTTCACCATCGAAGTCGAGCGTTCGATGCGCGTGCTCGACGGCGCGTGCATGGTGTATTGCGCCGTGGGCGGCGTGCAGCCGCAGTCGGAAACCGTCTGGCGCCAGGCCAACAAGTACAAGGTGCCCCGCCTCGCGTTCGTCAACAAGATGGACCGAACGGGTGCCAACTTCTACAAGGTCTACGACCAGATGAAGGCGCGGCTGAAGGCCAACCCGGTGCCTGTCGTGATCCCCATCGGCGCTGAGGAAAACTTCACCGGCGTGATCGACCTGATCAAGATGAAGGCGATCATCTGGGACGAAGCCTCGCAGGGCATGAAGTTCGAGTACCGCGACATCCCGGCCGACCTGCTCGCAGAGGCCCAGAAGTGGCGCGAGAACCTGGTCGAGGCCGCGGCCGAGTCCAGCGAAGACATGATGAACAAGTACCTCGAATCGGGCGAACTGACCGAGGCGGAGATCACCCGCGGCATCCGCACGCGCACGATCGCAGCCGAGATCCAACCGATGTTCTGCGGCACGGCCTTCAAGAACAAGGGCGTGCAGCGCATGCTCGACGGCGTGATCGAGTTCATGCCCTCGCCGATCGACATTCCGCCGGTGCCAGGCACCGACGACGACGACAAGGAAACCTCGCGCAAGGCAGACGACAGCGAGAAGTTCGCTGCGCTCGCGTTCAAGCTGATGACCGACCCGTACGTCGGCCAGCTCACGTTCGTGCGCGTCTATTCGGGCGTGCTCAAGAGCGGCGACTCGGTCTACAACCCGATCCGCGGCAAGAAAGAGCGCATCGGCCGCATCTTGCAGATGCACGCCAACCAGCGCGAAGAGATCAAGGAAATCCTGGCCGGCGACATCGCCGCCTGCGTGGGCCTGAAAGACGTGACCACGGGCGAAACCCTGTGCGACCCGGCGTCGATCATCACGCTGGAGAAGATGGTCTTCCCCGAGCCGGTGATCAGCCAGGCGGTGGAGCCCAAGACCAAGGCCGACCAGGAGAAGATGGGCATCGCCCTGGGCCGCCTGGCCCAGGAAGACCCGTCGTTCCGCGTCAAGACCGACGAAGAATCGGGCCAGACCATCATCTCCGGCATGGGCGAGCTGCACCTGGAGATCATCGTCGACCGCATGAAGCGCGAGTTCGGTGTGGAAGCCAACGTCGGCAAGCCGCAGGTGGCCTACCGCGAGACGGTGCGCAAGCCTGTCGCCGACATCGAAGGCAAGTTCGTGCGCCAGTCCGGCGGCAAGGGCCAGTACGGCCACGTGGTGCTGAAGATCGAGCCGCAGGAGCCGGGCAAGGGCTTCGAGTTCGTCGACGCGATCAAGGGCGGCGTGGTGCCGCGCGAGTTCATCCCGGCTGTGAAGAAGGGCGTGGAAGACTCGCTGCCGAACGGTGTGCTGGCCGGCTACCCGGTGGTGGACGTGAAGGTCACGCTGACCTTCGGTTCGTACCACGAAGTGGACTCGAACGAAAACGCGTTCAAGATGGCTGCATCGTTCGGCTTCAAGGACGGCTGCCGCAAGGCCAGCCCGGTGATCCTGGAGCCGATGATGGCCGTCGAGGTCGAAACGCCTGAAGACTACGCCGGCAACGTGATGGGCGACCTGTCCTCCCGCCGCGGCATGGTGCAGGGCATGGACGACATGGCCGGTGGCGGCAAGGCCATCAAGGCCGAGGTGCCGCTGTCGGAGATGTTCGGCTACTCGACCACGCTGCGCTCGATGTCGCAGGGTCGAGCCACGTACACGATGGAGTTCAAGCATTACAGCGAGGCTCCGAAGAACGTGGCCGACGCGATCATCACCGCTCGGGGGAAGTAAGACACGACAGCGGGCATCGCTTCGCGAGCCCTTCTCTTTCACTGGTCTTTTCACTGGTCTTCTTCGAGGCGCCGTTCGCTGCCCGTGGCGAACGAAAAAACACCTCGCCGGAAACCTTAAACCGATCACGGGCACGCTCTTTACTCATGGAGTTTTGAAATGGCAAAAAGCAAATTCGAACGCAAGAAGCCGCACGTCAACGTCGGCACCATCGGTCACGTCGACCACGGCAAGACCACGCTGACGGCGGCCATT
>LGRD01000035.1 GCA_001263235.1 Methylibium sp. NZG
CCGCTGCCGAGCCTGCCAGAGCAGCAGTTGAAGCTGATCAACGGCGTGTATGGCGGCGGCGAGCCGGCGGCGGGGCAGTTGGTGAAAGTAGTGGAATGAGTTGCCCCCTCCCCCGCTGGGGGAGGGTTGGGGTAGGGGCCAGGTGGCGCATTCATCACCGGCGTTGCCCCCACCCCTGCCCTCCCCCAGCGGGGGAGGGAGCCAATCACCGCGTCATCGCTGAGCGGGAGGGAGCCGATCAACGAGCCCTGATCGCCCGCATCTGCGGTGACGGGCCGGTCACGCTCGGGTCGAACGCGTGGTCGACCATGCGCGCCGCGGTGAGCACCTTGCGCACGTAGGTCAGTGTCTCCAGGTACGGCGGCACGCCGCGGTAGCGGTCCACCGCGCCCTCGCCCGCGTTGTAGGCGGCGGCCACGAGCGAGACATCGCCCTCGAAGTAGGCCATCAGCCAGCGCAGGTAGGCCATGCCGCCGCGGATGTTCTGTGCCGGGTCGAACGAGTTGCGCACGCCGAAGCGGGCCGCGGTTTCGGGGATGAGCTGCATCAAGCCGCGCGCGTTCTTGGGCGAGAGCGCGACGGTGTCGAAGTTCGACTCGGTCTCGATGATCGACAGCACCAGTTGCGGCTCTAATCTGAACTCGGGCGCCATCTGCTTGACGAGATCGACGATGTACTTGGGCCCGCGCGAGGTGACCTCGACGCGCGGCGCGAACGGCGCGCCCGGGCCACCCAGCCCGGCCGCTGCAGGCTGCGCGGCGTTTCCTGGCGCCCGCGGCGCCGCGGCCACGCGCACCGGCGGTGGCACCGGCCGCGGCGGCGGGCGCATGCAGGCGGGCACATCGGCGGTCGGCCCACCGACGGTGCCGAGCATGCGCTTGGCCTGCTCGTAACCCTGCTCCGCCGCGGCGTGGAAGAAGAACGCCGCCGTGGCCTCGCTGCGCTCGACGCCGCGCCCGTTGGTATAGAGCCAGCCCAGGTTGAACTGCGATTCGGCGTCGCCGAGCTTGGCCGCCTGGCAGTACAGCGTGGCCGCGCGCACGCCGTCGCGCTCCACGCCGTCGCCGTGCTCGTAGGCCGCGGCTTCGTCGCGCAACAGCTTGATGAGCACGGTCTGGTCGGCCGCAGGCGGCGTTGCCGGCGCCGGCTGCGATGGTGCCGGCGCGGGGCCCGACACCTGGGCCTGCACCGGCGGCGGCGCGGTGGCCAGGACGGCGCCGGAAAAGCCGGCCAACAACGCCATGGTGCGGACGGAGAACAGGCTCATCTTCATTCGGTGCATCGGCCCGCGGGCCGTTCAGGGGGCCGCATGCGGCGCCGACGGCGCGACGTGCGCGAGCTTGTCGTACAGCGCGAGCTTTTCATACAACGTCGCGCGCGAGATGCCGAGCAGGCGAGACGCCGCCAGCTTGTTGCCGGCCGTCGCGGTGAGTGCGTCGTGGATGGACCTCGCCTCCAGTTCGGCGACGGCCTGGGGCAGCGTCTGCGCGGTCGCCCTGGCCCTCGCCGCCGCCGTGGGTTCGTCTGCGCGAACAGCTGCCGTCGTGGGTGCAGCTGGTCGAGGGGTGGGTCGATGGTCGGTCTGGCGCTCGGCCTCGCCCGGCGCAGGCCCCCGGGGTTCGACGGTAGCCGCAGCGAGCGAGGGCCCGAAGGAGACCGCCGCCACCACGGAGCCCACCTTGCAGCCCACCGCCGTGCCCTTGAAGTGCGCCGGCACCAGCACCGGGTCGTCGGTCATCAACGTGGCCTGCTCCAGCACGTTGCGAAGCTCGCGGATGTTGCCCGGCCAGTCGTGCCGCTCCAGCAGCGCCAGCGCGTCGGCGTGCAGGCCCTTGTGCGGCAGGCCGCTGCGGCGGGCGATGTCTTCGGCGAGCGCGTCGACCAGCGCCTCCAGGTCACCCAGGCGCTCGCGCAGCGGCGGCAGGTGGATCGGCAGCACGTTGATGCGGTAGTACAGGTCGGCGCGGAAGGTGCCGGCCGCCACCATCGACTGCAGGTCGCGGCTGGTGGCGGCGATCACGCGCACGTCCACGCGCTGCACGCGGTTGCTGCCCAGCGGCTCCACTTCCTGCTCTTGCAGCACACGCAGCAGCTTGCTCTGCAGATTCAGCGGCATGTCGCCGATCTCGTCCAGCAGCAGCGTGCCGCCGTCTGCCGCCTTGAACTTGCCGTCGCGGCCCTTGCGCTCGGCGCCGGTGTAGGCGCCGGGCGCGACGCCGAAGAACTCGGCCTCCAGCAGACTCTCGGGCACGGCCGCGATGTTGACGCCGACGAACGGCCGCGCCGCGCGCGGGCTGGCGGCATGGATGCCGTGGGCCAGCAATTCCTTGCCGGTGCCGGTTTCGCCCAGCAGCAGCACCGTGCTGTCGGCCTGCGCCACGCGGCGGGCCTGGCGCTTGACTTCCAATGCCGCCGGGCTCGCGCCGATGAAGCTGGCGATCGTGTGCTTGGGCCGGCGCTGCGCGGCGAGTTGCTGGCGCGCTTCGGTCAGCTCGCGTTCAAGGCGGCTGAACTTGCCGATCAGCGGCTGCATCGTGGTCTCGGGGTGGTCCAGCAGCACCAAGCCGAGCGCGCCGATCACGTCGCCCTGCGCGTCACGCAGCGGCAGCCGGCTGACGAGGAAGGTGCCTGCCGTGTTGGTGAGCAGGTCCACGACGATCGCCTGGCCGGTGTCGATCACCTGCGCCATCAGCGTGTTGGGCACCACCTCTTCGACGCGGCGGCCGATGAAATCTCCTTCAGCGTGCCCGAGCGCGGGCAGGAAGCGTTTGTAGCCCTCGCTGATCCACACAATGCGGTGGCCGCGGTCAACCAGCATCATGCCCATCGCAGTCTGCGCAAAGGTGTCGAACAGGCTTTGCGCGGCGAGCTTGAGCACGCCGTCGGCGTCGGCGGGCAGGCGGGCCGGGGGACGCGGCGGGAGCAGGTCGGGCTGCAAAGGGTGAAAAGGGGTGGAGGCCATCGGTCGGCCAGCGACGGTCTGCTGGCTCGTGTCAGGAAAGCCGACACTTTAGCGCCTGGTCAACGCGACTCCGACAGCACGATCACTCATCCCGGTCGATTGCCCGGAAATCCGACACATCCTCTCCGCCGGGCTGCCAAGGCCCGCCCGGTACGGGCGCAGCCGACGGGCTGAGCGGCCATTCGCTCCGGGCGAAGTGGCACACTCCCGCGGTTTGTCGGACCCGGCTCGCACGACGTTTCGAAACGCGCACCCGACTCGACCCACTTTCAACACGATGGAGACAGCATGCGTACCCACCCCACTTGGACCTTTCGCCCGCGCCGGGCGCCACGCCGCGCCCTGGCCACCTTCGCTGCTGCGGCGGGCATCGCGGGCCTGATCGGCGCCAGCCCGCTCGCGCTCGCACAGGGCTCACAAGGCGCCTGGCCGAGCAAGCCGGTGACCATCGTCGTGCCCTTTCCCGCCGGCGGCGGCACCGACGCGTTCGCGCGGCCGCTCACCGCGGTGTTGAGCAAGAACCTGGGCCGGCAGTTCCTCATCGACAACAAGGGCGGTGCCGGCGGCACCGTCGGCGCGGGCGTGGCGGCCAAGGCGGCGCCTGATGGCTACACCTTCTTCATGGGCGCGGTGCACCACGCGATCGCGCCGTCGATGTACCCGAAGCTCGACTACAACATCGAGACCGACTTCATCCCCGTGGGCCTGGTCGCCAGCGTGCCGCAGGTGATCGTGGTGAACCCGAAGAACGTGCCGGTGACCGACCTGAAGGGCCTGCTCGACTTTGTGCGCAAGAACCCCGGCAAGCTCAACTACGGCTCGGCCGGCAACGGCACTTCGCACCATTTGGCGGGCGAGTTGTTCAAGCTGCAGACCAAGACCTTCATCACCCACATCCCGTACCGCGGCGCCGGCCCGGCGCTGCAAGACCTGATCGCAGGCCAGGTGGACATGATGTTCGACGGCCTCGGCTCATCGGCCGCGCACATCAAGGGCGGGCGCATCAAGGCGCTGGCCACCGCGTCGGAGAAACGCGCCCCGGGCTTTGCCGACGTGCCCACCAGCATCGAGGCCGGCGTGCCGACCTACCAGGTCGCCACCTGGTATGGCCTGTGGGCGCCCAAGGGCACGCCGAAAGACGTGACCGACAAGATGCAGGCCGAGTTGACCAAGGCGCTCACGTCCGACGAACTCGTGAAGACCTGGAACGGCCTGGGCGCCGAAACGCCCAACCTGTATGGCGACGCCTATGGCAAGTTCGTCAGCTCCGAGGTGAAGCGCTGGGCCGAGGTGGTGAAGGGCTCGGGCGCGAAGCTGGACTGATGGCCGGCAGCGTGACGCTGGAGCGCGCGGGCGCGACCGCCCGCGTGCGCCTGGCGAATCCCGGCAAGCTCAACGCCATCGACATGGCGATGTGGGGCGAGTTGCGCTCGGTGTTCGAGCGGCTCCAGGCGCTCACGCCGGCCGATGCACCGCGCGCGGTGATCGTCTGCGGCGACGGCGGGCAGTTCGCCTCGGGCGGCGACATCCACGAGTTCGCAAGCTTTCGCTTCGACGAAGCGAAGCTGCGCCACTTCCACGAACACGTCGTCGCGCCGGCCTTGCACGCGATGCTCGATTGCGACACGCCGCTGCTCGCGCAGATCGACGGCGCCTGCATCGGCGGCGGGCTGGAGATTGCAGCGTGCTGCGACATTCGAATCTGCGGCGAGAGCAGCCGCTTCGGCGCGCCGATTGCCAAACTCGGCTTTCCGATGGCGCCAGCCGAGTTGCAACTGCTGCGCCGCGTGGTGACCGAGCCCGTGCTGCGCGAGATGCTGCTGGAAGCGCGCCTGCACGACGCCGCCGCCGCGCTGCGTGCGGGCCTGGTGCACGAGGTGGTGCGTGACGACCAAGTGGCCGCGCGCACCGCCCAGCGCGCCGACGCGCTGGCCGCGTTGTCGCCGCAAGCCGCGCGCATCAACAAGCGCACGCTGCGGCAGATCGAACAAGGCGGGCCGAGCGCTGCCGAGCGCCGCGCGCACTTCAACTACGCCGCGAGCGCCGAACACATCGAGGGTGTGACCGCCTTCATCGAGAAACGGCCGGCGCGCTTTTGAACGGCTGTTGCAGCGAACCCGAAACACGAACGCGAAGACGACGAGCCCCATGACCGACGACCACAACCTCTTCACCGAACTGCGCAACGCCTTCCCGGCCGACCTGGGCGCGACGGCCATCGAGACGGCCGACGGTGACCGCCGCTTCTACACCTGGCGCGACATCGACCGCGCCACCGCGATGCTCGCCAATCTGCTCGGCTCGCTCGGCCTGCCGGCCGGCGCACGCGTGGCGGTGCAGACGGAGAAGAGCGTCGAGGCGCTGATGCTCTACCTGGCCGTGCTGCGCGCCGGCTTCGTCTACTTGCCGCTCAACACCGCCTACCAGGGCGGCGAGGTCGAGTACTTCATCGGCAACGCCGAGCCGAGTGTGGTGGTGTGCTCGGGCAAGAACTTCGGCTGGGTGTCGAAGATCGCCTTCCGCGCCGGCACCGCGCACGTGTTCACGCTGAACGACGACCGCACCGGCAGCCTGCTCGAACGTGCCGCGCACCACAGCGACCGCCACACGCCCGCGCGCAAGGCTGAAGGCGACATGGCCGCGATCCTCTACACCAGCGGCACCACCGGCCGCAGCAAGGGCGCGATGCTTTCGCACGGCAACTTGCTGAGCAATGCGCTGACGCTGAAGTCGTACTGGGGCTGGAAGCCGGGGGATGTGCTGATCCATGTGCTGCCGATCTTCCACGTGCACGGCCTGTTCGTCGCGTCGCACGGGGCGCTGCTGAACGGCAGCAAGATGATCTGGTTCTCGCGCTTCGATCCCCTGGCGGTGATCGCGCGCTTGCCCGAGGCCACGGTGTTCATGGGCGTGCCCACGCTGTACGTGCGGCTGCTCGGCGAGGCGGGCTTCACGCGCGAGACCTGCCGCAACATGCGCCTGTTCATCAGCGGCTCCGCGCCGCTGCTGATCGAGACCTTCAATGATTTCCGCGCTCGCAGCGGCCACACCATTCTTGAACGCTACGGCATGAGCGAGACGGTGATGCTGACCTCCAACCCCTGCGACCCGGCCTTGGGCGAGCGGCGCGGCGGCACCGTCGGTTTTGCGCTGCCGGGCGTGCAGTTGCGCGTGATGGACGACCAGCGCCGGCCGTGCGCGGCGGACGAGATCGGCGGCATCGAGGTGCGCGGCCCGAACGTTTTTGCCGGCTACTGGCGCATGCCGGAGAAGACGGCCGAGGAGTTCACGCCCGACGGCTGGTTCAAGACCGGCGACGTCGGCAAGGTGGATGCGCAAGGCGTCGTGACCATCGTCGGCCGCAGCAAGGACCTGATCATCACCGGCGGCTACAACGTCTACCCCGCCGAGGTGGAGGGCTACCTGAACGACATGCCGGGCGTGGCCGAGAGCGCGGTGATCGGCGTGCCGCACCCCGACTTCGGCGAGGGCGTGGTCGCGGTGGTTGTCGCCAAGCCCGGCGCGGCGCCGACGCCCGATGTGCTGATGGGTGAACTGAAGACCCGCATCGCCAACTTCAAGGTGCCCAAGCACCTGTTCGTCGTGCCCGACCTGCCGCGCAACGCGATGGGCAAGGTGCAGAAGAACCTGCTGCGCGAGCAGCACAAAGGCTTGTTCGCGCGCTGAGGCTCCGGGACGACGCGTTGGTCTGACGCCAGCCAACTCTCGTTACCCGCCAGGTAATCGCCTTGCTTTCTCCGGCTGCGCACACTGCGCGCACTCAACCCCGGAGAACCCACGATGAAAGCCGTTCACCCCTCCCCGCTGCTGAAGTTCGCCCTGCTCGTCGACGCTGCCGTCAGCGGCGCGATGGGCGTGCTGCAACTGAGCGCGGCCACCGCACTGGCTGCGCTGCTCGACCTGCCTCAGCCGCTGCTGCTGGGCACCGGCGAATTTTTCGTTGTCTACGCGCTGTTGCTGGTGGGCATGGCGACGCGCGCTCGGCTGTGGTCGGCGCTGGTGATGCTCATCGTGGTCGGCAACGGGCTGTGGGGGCTGGCGTGCGTTGCACTGCTGGCAGCCGGCGCACTGGCGCCGAACGCGCTGGGCGTCGGCTTCGTGCTGATGCAGGCGGTGGCGGTGAGCGTGTTCGCATGGCTCGAATGGCGCGGCCTGCGCAGCTCGGCACCGGCCAGCGATGCATCGCGCGCCGCGCTGTCCTGATCGAGGCCTGCGCAACGCGCAGCGGGCGGCGGCTGCGGTATCTTCGTCAACCCCCCGTGCCACCGCCGCCTCGATGACCACCGCACTCACCTCCCGCGCGGGCAGCACCGCAGCCCCGTTCGGCGAACACCTGCGCCAATGGCGCCAGCGCCGCCGCATGAGCCAGCTCGACCTGTCGACCGACGCCGACATCTCGACGCGCCACCTGAGCTTCGTCGAGACCGGCCGCTCGCTGCCCAGCCGCGAGATGGTGCTGCGCCTGTTCGAGCGGCTCGACGTGCCCCTGCGCGAGCGCAACACCATGCTGATGGCCGCCGGCTACGCGCCGATGTACCGCGAGCGTGCGCTCGACGACCCCGCGCTGGCGGCCGCACGCCGTGCGGTGGAGTGCGTGCTCAAGGGGCACGAGCCCTTCCCGGCGCTGGCGGTGGACCGGCACTGGAGCATGGTGGCCGCCAACCGCGTGGTGCACCACCTGCTGGTGGGTGTGGACGCAGCGCTGCTCGCACCGCCCGTCAACGTGCTGCGCTTGAGCCTGCACCCGCAGGGGCTGGCGCCGCGCATCGCCAACCTGGGCCAGTGGCGCTCATCCATCTTCGAGCGACTGCGCCAGCAAGTGCGCGCCACTGCCGACCCGGTGCTGGCCGCGATGCTCGACGAGTTGCAGCAGTACCCCGGGCCGACCCAGGGCAGCGACATGTCGCTCGACGGCGAACTGCTCGGCGTGGTGGTGCCGTTGCGCCTGGCCACGCCGCTGGGGATGCTGAATTTCATCAGCACCACCACCGTGTTTGGCTCGCCGGTGGACCTGACCTTGCAGGAGCTGGCTGTCGAGTCCTTCTTCCCTGCCGACGACGCCACGGCCCAGGCGCTGCGCAGGCTGCCCCTTGACCAGGGACCCACGTCTGCGCTCTGACGCCCACTGCTCCAACGCCCACTGACAACGGGTCACAGGAATGTGGTTTTCTCGCCCCCCTCGTCCGGGGGAAACCGGTGACCGTTCGTTGCCGGCGCCTCCGCACCCACCGAACGACGCACGCGTGTTGCCTCACCCATCCTCACGGCGGGGCCCGCCCAGCACGCCGCGGCCCGGCGCCATCGCTTGCCGCCGCCCGCGTGTTTCGAGGGCTTACCAATTCGACCGGCCGTGTCGCGCCCATCGCCTAGATTTCATCCAGACGACATTTCTCGCTGTTTTCATGAACCCTTTTGCCTGGCTCCCAACGCCTTCATGGTCCGCCATTGCCAGCCCAGGCCGTGGGGCCGCGCTGCTGTGCCTGGCCCTGGCATCGGCTGCGCCGGCCTGGGCGCAGAACGCGATCGCCGGGCGTGCGCTTTTCGAGACCACGGCCGCTGCCACGGGCAACAGCGCCCTGGCCAACTGCACCAACTGCCACGCCTCGGTGCAAGAGCGCCGCACGCAGATCGGCGGCGGCCCGTTCGCCGAGATCAGCCTGACGCTGGCCACCAACCGCCTGGGCTCCGCCATCGCCACGCAACCGTCGATGCGCCCGTTCCAGGCGCTCAGCCCGGCGCAGATCCAGGACTTGGCCGCCTACATCGCCGACACGCCCGAGACCAGCACCGACCAGCTCAACTTCACCGCCACCGC
The DNA here is from genome assembly GCA_001263235.1 of Methylibium sp. NZG. Taxonomy (GTDB): domain Bacteria; phylum Pseudomonadota; class Gammaproteobacteria; order Burkholderiales; family Burkholderiaceae_C; genus LGRD01. The sequence goes on from LGRD01000035.1 coordinate 8,799, forward strand.
CATCAACACCGCCGCAGCAGCGCAGTTCGTCGACCTGCGCCATGCGGTGGCCACGAGCGAGACGCTGAACGTCGTCAGCGTGGCGATCACCGGCACGAACGCATCGCGCTTCACGCGCACGTCGGACACCTGCGACCAGCAAACGCTGCCGGCCGGCGGCAGCTGCCGCGTGACCGTCACCTACTCGGCGCCCGACACGGTGGGCACGATGGTGCCGCTCACGTTCACGCTGCGCCAGGGCGCGTCGGCCACCACCTTCACACGCACGATGTTCCTGAACGGCGCCGTGGCGGTGGCCGCGCCGGCGCCGGGCGCTGGCAGCACCAGCGAGTCTGGCGGCGGGGCCATGGGCTGGCCCTGGCTGGTGGCACTCGCGCTGGCGACTGCGGCGCTGCTGGTGTTGCGCGTGCAGTCGGAGTGGCCGGCCGTGGTGCGGCGCCGGAAGCGGCGGGCCGAGCGGCGGCGGCGCTGAACGGGCGCTGCAAATTCGAGCTTTCGCCTTTCGCCTTTCGCCCTTTGCTGAGCTTCAGACCCACCTGCGATTGCCGAAGCGAAGGCCTGGAGCCGCTCAACGCGGCCTGAAGCTCAAAGCCCGCCCCCGCCGTCACGCAAGCGCGCAACGGTGTCGCGGATCAAGTGGCCGGCAATGCTGAAGCGCGGCGGAATGCCTGGCAACGCATCGATCGGGAACCAGGCAGCGGCCTCGATTTCGCTCTCTTGCCGCACGATCTTGCCGCCCGCCCATTCGGCGCTGAAGGCCACCATCAGGCTGTGCGGAAACGGCCAGCTCTGGCTGCCGTAGTAGCGCAGGTTCTTCACCTGCACGCCCACCTCCTCGGCCACCTCGCGCTGCACGCAGTCTTCGAGCGACTCGCCGGGCTCGACGAAACCGGCCAGCGCGCTGTACATGCCGGGCGCGAAGTGCGGCGCGCGGGCGAGCAGCAGCTCTGCGGCGACGGGAAGTGCGCCACCGCGCTCGCCCCCGTTCTGACGCCACACCAACGCCATCATGGCCGGGCTCAGGCGCGGGTACGCCAGATGCCCGCACGCCGGGCACTTGCGCGACCGCTCGGTGGCCTGCAGCTCGGTCGGCGTGCCGCACACGCCGCAAAAGCGGTGCGCACGATCCCACTCCAGCACCTGCGCAGCGCGGCCGGCGAGCGACATCAGCGGCTCGCTGAACTGCATCATCGCCGCGCGCAGCGGCACGCCGCGCCGGCCCCCGGGCACGCTGGCCACGCTGATGGCCCAGCAATCCACATCGTCGAGCCGGCCGAGGAAGTGGCGCGTGCCGGCCAGCGGCTCCCAGGCAGACCAGGGTTCGGGCACCAATGCCGAATCGCCCGCCTCGGGCAACAGCAGCTTGCCGTCGACGAAGGCAAAGCACCACGCGAGCGCGGCACCGTGCGGGTGCGGCTGGGCAAACTCGACGGAGGGAACGAACATCATGGGCTGCGCGATGCCGGCGGCACGATCGAATGCGGACCTTGAATGTAGCGCCCGGCACCGGGCGCCTGCACGCTACGATCCTGCCGCGGTGCTCCGTTGCAGCGCCTCTTGACATCGGCGGCAACCGCACGCGCACCCGACCGGCAGAAGAACACATGGCCACCACCGATCCGCTCGACCCCTTCGACCCCAGCGCCACGCCCTCCCCCGCGCTGCGCGCCCTCGCCGAGCGCGGCGACATCCGCCGCTACCGCAAGGGGACGCTGCTGATCCAGGAGGGCGACCGCGGCGACAACCTCTTCATCATCCTCAAGGGTCAGGTGCGCGCCTACGGCAGCAGCATCGAAGAAGACCGCGAAGTCACCTTCGGCTACTACGGCGCCGGCGAGTACATGGGCGAGATCAGCCTGGACGGCGGCCCCCGCTCGGCCAGCGTGATGGTGATGGAGCCCACCACCTGCTCGGTGGTGACGCGCGCCATGATCGAACAGCACATCGCCCAGCATCCGCAGTTCGCCTTCGAGCTGCTCGGCAAGGTGATCTGGCGCGCCCGCATGCTCACCGCGCGCGCGAAGGACCTGTCACTCAACAGCGTCTACGGCCGCCTCGTCAAGCTGCTGAACGAACTCGCCGTGCCGCAGCCCGATGGCACCCGCGTCGTTGCCGAGCACAGCACCCATCAAGAGCTTGCCGACCGGCTCGGCTGCTCGCGGGCGATGGTGACGCGGCTGATGAAGGACCTGAGCACGAACGGCTGCGTGGCGCAGGAGCAGCGTCATCTGCGCCTGCTTCGGGAGCTGCCGCCGAAGTGGTAGAGGGCGCCGCCCCATTTGAGCCGTTGCGACGCTGCGGCTACACCGGCGGTCGCAAGCGAAGCTCCGGCTCCAGTACCGGCTCGTAAGGGCCGAAGTCGCCGCTGGACAGCGCCGCTTCGAGTGCCTCGACGGCCTGCACGGCCCGACTGAGCGCCTGCGCCTGCTGTGGCGACAAGGCCGCGCCGGCCGGGTCGTCGCGGTTGCCTGCAACCTGGAGCGCGCGGCTCGGCGCCGCAGGATTGCCTGTGGCCCGGGCCAGCACATCGCCCAAGGGCACGGTGCTGCCGTGCGACTTCACGGCCCTGGAGAAGCCGCTCAAGTGCCGACGCAAGGCGCGCAGCTCGATCATCGAACGAACGTACAGGTGCTCGCGCCAGGCCGTCTTGACGCCTGAAGCGTCGGGCTCGTACCGCTCCACCAGCACCTTGCCTGCCTCCGTTCCGTAGCGGTGAGCCATGCTCAGGATGCGCTTTCCCGGCATGTCGAGGTTGAGCTGACCTTCGCCTGGTTTCAACGCAAGCCGAATGATGCGGTTGCGCACGTGCGGCAAGCGGCCGGTGACGCGGTCGTTCCAGTCGAGCGTGGTCAATAGCATGCCACCCAGCAGGCCGACGAGGCGGCGCAGCAGCGGGCGCTCGGGTTCGTCGGTGTCTTCGGCGCCCGGCACGAAGCGCTGCCAGTTGTCGCTGCGGCCCTGCAGGTTGGTCTCGGGCAGCCACACGTCTTGATTGACGTGCGCTTTCAAACGCCGGTCGAGCAAGAACCCGAAGGTCGGCCAGCGCGGGTGGGCGCTGTCGAACAGGTGAATCGGAAAGTTGGTGCACAGCCCACCGTCGGAGAGCAGGCAGCGCCGCAGCACACGCTGCTCGCTCAGCTCCTCATAGTCCACCGCGTAAACCGGCACGCAGCTGAACAGCAGCGGAAAACAAAGGCTCAGCCGCGCCGCCACGACGATTGGCATGCCGCCGCTGGGCAGCTCGCGCAGGCGCGCCTTCAATGCCTGCTGCTCGGGGGTGCCTGCATGCGGCTTGGGGTCGCTCGCAGAGCGCGGCCGGTACGGGCTCGACGCTTTCTCCAGCGCCTGCATCACGGTGGGCTGGAAGAAGCCCGTCCACGACTCAGGGTCGTAGTAGAGCCGCGTGTTGCCGTCGTTGAGCGGCAGGCGCACCGGGCGGCCCAGCGTGACGTTGCTGGTGAACATCTGGAGGTTGATGCCGGGATCGGGCGGCTGTAGGCCCTCGGCCAACGGCGCGGGGCCGCGCTGGCCGAACCGCGTCGCGGACCACAGGTCGGCGAATGTCAGCGGCGGGTCCTCACGCTCACGCCCTGCCGAGCGCTGGATGCCCTTGTGCAGCCACTCCATCAGCCCCTCTTCACCGTGCCCCTGACCGAGGCCGGTGCACAGGCCGTAACCGTTGGCGGCGAGCCGGTGCAGGTCGGACCACAGCGTCGCAACACACAGGCCGAGCGCAAACACGAGGGCCCCCAGGAGCCCGAACACCGCCAATGGCAACAAGGACCACCCGGCCCCGAGCGCCCACCACACCGACGCGCACCAAACCAGGAGGAGCACGATCGACGCCGGCAACCCACCGTAGTCGAAGAGCAGCGTGCGGGTCAGCGTCGGGCGGTGCGGCTCGGTGGCGTCTTCGCCGGGCTCGCTCCAGTGCACTGCAGCGAGGAACAACTTGAAGAGCCTGCGCACCTTCGGGGACGGCTGGAACAGGCGAAGCATTTTCGGCCGGCCACAGGCGTCTTCTTCGGCCAGCTTCAGCGGCATCAGGCGCAGCGGCTCGAACGGCTGCTCCACGCCCTGACAGCGGCCGAACTCGGCGGCGGCGGCCATCGCCGCCGCCATGGCACCGACCGAATTGCCGCCGATGTTCTTGAAACGGTAGTGCCGCGCCAGCTTCAACAGCGCCCACGGGTAGACCACGCCGCTGGCGACACCGCCGTGCAGCACGACATCGCAGAAGCGGTCGGCGGGCGGCACCTCGGTCAGGCGGTCGGGCGTGTGGCGGTACGGCTCCGTCACAGCCACGGCCCTGCGTCGTCGGTAGGCTCGAAGTCCTGCTTCAAAAGTGCAGCCAGGCCCACGCGGCCGGGGTACCAGGCGTACATCGTGCCCAGCGTCCTGGTCCAGGCGCGCATGCCGCGCAGCGGCTGGGTGGGCCGGCCCTTCACCGGCGCGAGCAAGGTTGCCAGCGGGTCGGCATGCGGGCCGATCAAGGGGTCGGGCGCGTCGTCTCGCGGGTCGAAGCCCAGGGGTGGGCGCGCCGCCCATTGACCCAGCAGATGCTCGAACTGGTCTTCGATGCTGGCACAGAAGAAGTGGCCGATCAGGCCGCGCGGGGTGCCGTCCTTGGGCGCAGCGCCCCAGGCCGCTGGACCGAACGGCATGCTGCGCCGCTGCAACGGCCGCTCGATCACATGGCCGTGCCGGTCCGGCGCGGCGCGCATGCGGCGCACGTGCGAGCCGAACGGGCAGCCTTCGCCGGCAAGGTCTTGACTCAAATCGAGTTGCAACGACGCGCCTGTCGGCTGCCACTCGCCGGGGAGCAACTGGCGTCCATCGGGCCAGCGGCCGCACAGCTTGGCCTTGACGAAGTCGGGCGACACTGTCACCCCGAGCGCTGCGCTGATTTGAGCGGCCCAAGCGTTGATCGCCTGTTCAAATGCGGCGACGTTTTGCGCCATGGGCCGCAAGATGCCGAAGCTGCTGCCGCCGAAGAAGGCCCGCACCTTGGGCGGGGCGCGGTTCAGCACGAACGGGTTGAAGCCCGCGTCGTTGATCTCGCCCAGCAGCAGCGCGCCCGCCTGGTGCTCGCGGCGATCGGGTGCATCAGGCGCCGGCTTCTCGTGGTCGATCACGACCTCGCTGATGCCGTCCCGGTAGCCGAAGTGCACCCACTCGCCCTTCTGATACGACGGTGCACCGAGCCGCTCGCCCAACCGCGGTGGCGGCAAGGCGACCTGGAAAACGCATTCCCACAAGTCAGTCAGCCGTTTCGCCGCAGCCTCGACGTCAAGCCGCGGGCCGTGCCAGGTCACCAGCACATGAGCGCGATCCTGCGCGAACTCGGGCGCCCAGTTCGCGGCGGCACTGGCGCCACTGTCGCCCAGCTGCGGGCTGCTGCGCCGAGGGGCGCCCGCGCTGAACGCCGGCGCGAGGCGCTGGAAGATGCGCAGATACGCCTCGGGCAGGCCCAGCTCCTCCAGCCCCGCGAAGCTGAAGCCGATGCTGCAGCAGGGCCAGCCTGCTTTCTGAGGGGCGAACAGCGGCGTAATCGCTTGGTGCAAACGGCTGGCCGCAGCGCTGCCTTGGCCCGGTGGGACCGGCAGCACCAGGTGCGCCGCCGCCGGCCCGTGCGGGTTGCGCAGCACGAGCTGCTGAACGTCCTGGACGTTCATGGCGTGCTGCCACCGCGGCGCTGCGGCGCCTCCATGCGGGGGTGCGCGCTGTACAGGTAGCCGGCCAGCGGCGCGAGGTTGTAGCGGCGCAACGTCTCGACGAACGCCTGCGGGTGCTCGGCCACCGGCCTTGGCGGCGCGCCTTCGAGGTACTCGAAGAGTTGGTCGAACAAGTCGCCCGCCTGCAGTGCAAAGTGCTGCAGGTACGACTCGAACGGCCCGTCGTAGATCGTGCGCAGCACGAGGCGCGTGTCGTCATCGCTGAACTCGAACCACGCGAAGTGAACATGGCCCCAGCCGTTCAACGCATGCTCGATGCGTGGCACGCCCGCTGCGATGAGGCGGCGCAGGCGCTGCGCGTTGTCGCTGATCGGCGTCTTGATGCGCATCGAGACGATCAGGTTCTGCTGCACACGTACGCGCTCGCGCTCGTAGCGCAGCGGGTAGCGCGTGCAGGCAAAACCCCACAGGCGCTCGATCTTCAGCACCCGGCCGGTGAGCGGGTCGAGCGCGGGCTGCACGCCCTTGAGCTGGAGCGTGTGGCGGACCAGCGCAGCGACGAGGTGCTTGGACAGGTTGCGGCCCAGGCATGCGTGCATCGCCTGCTTGGCCGAGCCGGCCGCGACGCCGCCCCACACGCGCGTGCCAGCGTCCGCTTGATGAGCGTTCGGACAGAAAAGGTGGCCTTCCAGCAGCAGCAGGCAATCGGTGTCTGCTGGGATGTGGAAGAGATCCAGCCAGACGCTCTTCACCGTGCGCCGCGGCAACACAGGCACCGGCGGCAGCTGAGCCAGCCGGTGTTCGATCGCCTTCTCCAGATCGGCATCGTTGAACCCGCGCGCCGCCTCCAATTCGTCGGCCGGGCCATGGAGCCACTCGCGCACCAGCAGGCACACCGCCGACTGGATGTTGCCCAGCGTGCCGGCGACCACGGTGGCGGCGATGGCGGCCCGATCGCGGCCGCTGAGCGGGCTCGTCATCTTGGGCAGGCGCTTGAGCACCGGCCCGGGTGGGTCTGTGAGCCCCAGTTCGCTCCAGGGCAGCACGCCCGTGGGCCAGTCGCGACCCGGCTTCCATCCATGAAGGCGCTTCGAGCGCGACAGGTTGTCGTACTCATCGACCAGCTGCGACGTGCGTGCAATCAGGCGACCGAGCGTCTGCTGGGCCGCGGCCAAGGTGCCCGGCTCGGTGACGAAGTGCTGCCCGACGGCGAGGTATTGCAGTGCGCGGTAGGTCGTCCGGCTGGCCTCTTCGAGCAGCGGGTGGTCCTGGAAGCCGTAGCCGAAGAGCGTGCCCATGTAGCGCAGTGCGGCCTGCTCGGCGAACTCGGCGAGGTCGAAGTCGGAGCGCGCCAGGCCGGTCAGCGCAGCTTGCTCGACCGAGACGCGGGCGAGGCGGTGAAGGTCGTGCTCGGTGTATTGCTTGAAGGCCGCGCCCACGAGTTGCGCCTGCTCGGCATGCCAGTCGACGCCGCCCGCACCGGCCTTCGGCGGATCCATTGCTAGCAAGAACGCCGCGCCGCCGAGCGCCGCGTAGGGAATGTTGCTGAAGTTGTCGTGGTCGGTCAGGGCCCGACGGATGTGTTCGGGATTGCTCAACAGGAACACGTCGCGAACGCCCTGGGGCGCCGGCTGGTTCAACGGTGGCGCCGGGTCGTTCTGCAACGGCGAACGGCTCTTGATCGCCGTGGGCGTGCCGCCGAGGCTGCGGATGTACTCCTGCCGGTCGCTCGGGCGAACCGCATCGCCTTCGCCCGCTCGCTCACCATCGTCGCACCACCAATCGAACAGCTGGCGCATGTCGGCTTCGGTGGCCGGGAACCCCGCTGCGGGTGCCGCAAAGGGCGGACGTTTGAATCGACTCATGCCGGCTCCCACGGCGTGGCCTCGGCCGACGCAAACGTGCGGCCCGACTCCCAGCACGACAGCGCCTGCCGCGCCCAGCGGTCGTCGCGGCTGCTGCCGTGCTGATGCAGCCGGGACAACAGCGTGCTCAAGCGCTGCGCCGCAATCCGCCACTGCCCTTGCGACGCCTGCAACGCCCCCAGCGACAGCGCGCAGCGCAGCGCCAGGCCCGGCTTGCGCTGGTGGTGCGCCAGGTCGAGCGCGCGGTTCAGCGTCTGCTCCGCACGAATGCGCTCGCCCGCCTGCCAATCGCGCAGGCCTTGCAGGCGTAGCAGCTCGGCCTGGTAGTAGTGCTCGCCGATCTGCTCGCTGATCTGCCAGGCCTGCTCGAGGTCGGCGCCGGCATGCGCAGTGCGGCCCTGGCGCAGGCGGATCTCGGCCCGCGTGACCAAGTAGGTGGCGCACGAAATGCGCGCACCGCTGCCGGCCCAGCCGGCGTAGCCGCGCTCCATGTCCTCATCGCCACCGCGCACGTCGCCGCGGTCGCTGCGGAGTTGCCCGCGCACCATCCAGGCATGCGCCAGCCACACCTTGAAGCCGCCGCGTTCGCACACCTGGACCGCTTCTTGCGCGTGCCGCCAGGCGCCCTCCACATCGCCACAAAGGCGCTTGAGGCTGGCCGCAAAGCTCAGCGCAATGCCGCTGCTGAACGGGTGCTGCAGCGTCTCGGACAGGCTCAGGATGCGCTCGATGCGGCGCAGCGCCTCGTCGGCCTGACCCAGCTCAAAGAGCGTCCAGGACGAGTAGCCCAGGCACATGACGGCCGGGTCCTGCACTCCGCTGCGGCGGTGCAGGTCGAACTGGTAGTGCGCCAGGCATTCATCGAGGCCGGCCAACGAGGGCGCCCAATCCCCTTGGTGAAACTGCACGTTCGCCAGCGCCCAGCGCGACTGGAGCGCCAGCCGCGCGTCCTGCGTCCAATCGGTGGCGGCAACGCAGGCCTCGGCCAGTTCGGCGGCGCGCGCCAGGTCGCCGCGCATCACGCAGCAGGCTTCCAGGCCGAGGCGGATCCGCAAGGCCGGCGTCGAGTCGGTCAACGTGCGGCTGGCGCGCTCGGCCGCCAGGTACGCCGCCTCGACCTGCAGGCTGCTGTAGCCCTGCAACGCAATCTGCGCCGACGCCACCAACAGGTGCAAATCCATCGCGCTGAACGTTCTCTCGGCGTCCTCGGGCACCTGCCCGTGCAAGACCAGCGCGCGCTGGGCGAGCTCCACCGTTTCCTGGTGGGCAAATCGCGCGGCGGCGAGCTTGGCGGCCGCGAGCCATGCACGTCGCGCCTGTTCGGCACGTCCGGCGGCCTGGAAGTGATGCGCCAACAGCTCGGGGCGCTGACGGCCCAGCTCGGGCGTGCAGCGCTCGATCAGGTCGGCACACAGCCCATGCACTCGCTTGCGGTCGTCGGTCCAGATCGATCCGTACGCCGCATCTCGCAGCAGCGCGTGCTTGAAGCGCAGGCCGGGCTGCGGGCCGTCCAGCGGCTGCAACATGCCGCTGTCCAGCAGCGAGCCCACGCTTCCCTGCTGGCGCGCCCGCTCGACGAACGGGTCGCTCTGCTCCAGCAGTGCGTCGAGGTGGACCGAACTGAACTCACGGCCCAGCACCGACACGAGTTGCGCCAGCACGCGGTCGGGGCCGAGTTCGTCCAGGCGAACCATCAGCAGGTCTTCGAGCGTGGCCGGCACGTCGCCGTCGACCTCCCTGTCGCGGTGGTTGAGCATGCGCACCGACTCTTCGAGGAACAGCGGAACGCCTTCGGCACGCTCGATGATGCGCCGCCGCACCGGCTCGGGCAGCGCGGCGCCGAGCTGGCCCGCCAGTTCGGCGGCTTCGGCCGCGCTGAGCCCCTGCAGCTCGAGCGTTGTTCGGCCAGGTAAGGTCAGCAGGTGACCTCGCTCGGTGCGCTCGCCCACCACCACCAGCAGCGCGCGCTCGCCGCACGTGTCGCGCAAGCGGCGCAGCAGCTCGATGCTGGACGCGTCGAGCCAATGCGCGTCGTCCACCAGCAGGCACAGCGGCCCTGGCTCGATCAGTGCGTGCAGGCAGGCCAGCAGCAGCTCGCTCCAGCGGGCCGAGCCGGTGGCGGGTTCGTTGAGCGAGGGCAGCAGCAGACGCGCCAGGTCGCCGAGGGCGCCGTCCTGTCGGCGCAGCGAGGGCAGCAGATCGGCCAGGCGATGCTGGAGCCGGCCGATGTCGGTGTCCGGGTTGATGGCCAGGTGCCGGCGCAACCCGTCGATGACCGCCGCGAACGGGCTGCTTCCGGCGTGTACCTGCCCGGTCCATTCGAGACAGCGGCTGCGCTGCGCACGCAGCTCGCCAGCAAATTCGAACAGCAGGCGCGACTTGCCGATGCCGGCGTCGCCGTGCACCACACACCATTGCAGTTGCCCCGCGCAGGCGGTCGACCAGGCCTCGCGCAGCCGGTTGATCTCGACGCGGCGGCCCACGAACCCGCTGGAGCCTCCCGCCGTACCCGCAGCAGGGCCGACCGCCGCCGGCCGCAGCCCGCGCAGTTCATGCACCGCCTCCAGGTTGTCGAAGTCCTTGAGCGTCAGCGGACCATCGCCGCGCGGCTCCAGCAGGACGCCCGAACCCACCCGGTCACGCGTCGACGGTGCGACGAGAATCTGCCCCGGCCGCGCTGCGGCGCAGAGCCGAGCCGCAAGGTGCACTTCAGGACCGAAGGCCTGGTGGGCATTGACCGCCATTTGCCCCGAGGCCACACCGATGCGAACCTCCAGGTCGAGATCGGTCAGGCCGCACGAAAGTTGCCAGGCTGCCGTCAGCGCGTGCGCAGCAGCGTCTTCCACAGCCAACGGAAACCCGAAGTAGGCCATCAACCCGTCGCCTTGCGGCACCTCCGGCGAACCCTGGTTGCGCAGCACGACTTCGCGACAGCGCTCGTGGTAAGCCTGCAGCCGCAGCGAGTAGGCTTCGGCACCGAGCGCGTGCAGCAGCCTCGTCGAGCTGACGAGGTCGATACTCAGCACAGTGACCGGGCGCCAGCCCTGCTCGGTGTCGACGAACGGCAGGCCACCGTCGCCGTACAGGCGGCAGGCATGCAGCGGCAGGTCGAGTTGCCTGAGCGTTCGGGCCAGCGCCTGCGACAGCAGCAGCGAGTCGCGCCAGTGGCTGCGCAGTCCGCGCTCCAGCGCCACACGCTGGGCCGCCGGCATCGACGAGTCCGCCAGCACGAGTGGACGGTGCTGGCGGCGAGCCATCTGCACGAGCGACAGATCGGCGAGCGTGCCCGATGCCGCGGCCAGCAGCGGCACCGGTTTGACGGCCAGGTGGCTGACGTCGGGCAGGTCGGTCAAGTAGCGCGCGACGGGCAGCACATCGGGAGCGGCAACTGCGAGTTCGCGCTCCCATGGCCAAGCGTCCAGTGCCGTGGCGAGCTGCAGGCGCAGCTTTGCCGGGGCCAGGCGCGAAAGCGCCAGAACGGTCGAACCAGGAAGGGCGGTGACCGAACCCGTGGCAGAGGTGGTGGCGGGGGGCCACGCGGCCTCGGCCACGTCGCTCGACCACAGGCCGTCGCTGAGCACAGCGAGCAGCCGATCCGGGCTGCAGAGGTGCAGCGTCAGCGCCCACTCCGGCTGAGCCGCAGGCTGGGAAACGGCTGAAAAGCGCTCACGCACTCGGCTTGAGGGTTCTTTCCGTGCCGATCTGCCGCCGTCCATCACAGCTCCCTGAATTCCGTCGGTACTTTTGCGTTTCTTGCAGCATAGCGCGACACCGCGCAGGCCGGATCGCACCCGGCGCGCCCGGCCTGGCTCGGTGCCGAGCGCGACGGCCCTCGAAACGGAGAACATCGAATTCACCAGAACGCCGCATCGGCCGGCGCGCACGGCGCAGCGCCGCCGCGCACCCGGAAGGGCGAGGCCGTGGGCGCACAGCCCCTCAACGCCGACACCAGCGGCGGCAGCATCGACACCTGCCGGATCAGCTCGCGGATGCTGATGGCGCCGGTCTTGGCGCGCAGGCTGCCGATCTGGGTGCGCACGGTGTGCATCGTGACGCCCTGGCTGGCGGCGATCTGGCTCGGGTCGCGGCCAGCGCACAGGGCGGCCAGCACGCGGGTCTCGGCGTGCGTCAGCGCGTGGTTGCGGGCAAACCATTGCACGGCGAGTTCGCCGCACATCGCGCGCTTGCCCAGCACCACCAGCATCGCAGCACCCTGCCCCTCGCCGGCAGCGCCGAGCGGCACCACGGCCAGGCTGACGGCGTGGTCGCCCTCGCCCACCGTCAGCAGGCGGCGCAGGCCGCGCTGCGCGGCCGCCTTCAGTGCGTCGAGCAGCGGCGTGGCGTCGGGCAGGCGCTGCGCGACCAGCTCGTTGCCGCGCAGCTGCAGCGGGTGCTGCGAGTCCATCTCGTGGCGCGCCACATGGTTGGCGTGCAGCACCTGCAGCCGGTCGTTCAGCAGCAGCATGCCGTAGTCGATCTCGTCGAGCATCCGGCCGAACCACTGCTGTGGCTCGGCGGGCGGGGGGTGGCGTGTGTCGAACATCGTGGGTCTCCTGCTCCCCCGTGGCTGTTGGCGGCTGTCGGCAGCTCTTGGCGGTGGAGAAATCCTAGGCAGCCCGGCCCGGTTCGTCTGGGCACTCTTGCAACGCGGCTTGGCAACTATTTGCCATGCCGCCTTGTCCGCAAGCAACACGGTGCGCAAGGTGACCCGCGGGCACCCCTCGATTGCGGGGGCAACGAACTCACGAACCAACTGCCTCGAAGGGTTGCCCCCGTCTGTCCGGTGGATGCGTTCTGCAAGCGCATCCGCAGAATGAAGAGGCGCGGGAACGGGTCGACACGCGCCCAAACCGGTGGATGCCGGCAGGCTTGGCCGGCGCCCCCGGCAAGATCCAGAACACAACAGGAGGACTCTCATGAACCGGACATCTGGACCGCCACGCCTGACCATGGCCCCAACCTCTCACGCTCGGGCCTCTCGGGCCTCTCGGGCATCAGGCATCGCCGCACTGCTCTGGGCTGCATTGCTGGCCGCGGGCTGCGGCGGCGCGGACGAGAACGCCGAGCTCGAAGGCGCGAGCGCGTTGGCTGCGCCCGGGGCGGCATCGGCGCCTGCCGAGCCCGATCCCAAACCCGCTTGCGACCGGTCGCCGACGGCCCAGCGCGGCTGCGTGGTTCCCTGAGCCTGCCGCGCTGCGGCGCCCTCCCGGCGCCGCGTCAGCCGCGGCAATCCGGCGGCCGAACGACAGGCTGATCTCTACAGCTTGACCGGCCCGCCGATCGCCTGCGTGCCCGGCGACCCGACCGCCGCCCTCGCCTGCTCCAGCCGCACGCGGTCCACGTACTGCTCGCTGCGTGCGATCTGCTCTTTCATGATCGCGTTGTTCTGCCCCATCGCGTCGATCGCCTTGGTTCGGAAGCTGTCCATCGCGTCCATCGCCTTGAAGGTCTGATCGAACATCTCCTTGATCTTGTCGATGCCGATCATCGGGTTGGCGGCGAACTGCGCGGTCGCGTCCACATGCTGGTTGAGCTGCTTGCCGCTTTCGGTGATGAGCTTGCCGATGGTCGCGTTCACGCCCTGCAGCATCTCCATCACCTGAATCTGGTTGCCAGTGGCGCGCGCCACGGTCTGCGCCACGGCGAGTGCGCTCATGCCGGTGGTGGCCACGCGAGTGCAGCCGTTCATCATCTCGCGGCCGGTTTTCTTCAGCACATCGAGCGCGAGGTAGCCGTTCACGCACACCGCCTGCTGGGTCAGGATGTCGGTGAGGTTCTGGCGTGCGTAGAACAGCACCTCCTGGCGCAGCGCCTGCGCGCGTTGCGGGTCGGTGGGTTCGAGCTCGGTCACCTTGGCGGCGAGCTTGGCGTCGAGCGACTCGGCGAAGTGCGCGGCGGCGGCCAACTTCTGCATCGCCTCCCACAGCTTGCCGCGCGTGGCTTCGATGTCGACGATGTCCTTCTGCACGTCATCGCGGGCGGCGTAGAGCTGGCCCATCGAGGTCTTGAGCTGCTCGCCGGCACTTTCGAACTTGCGGAAGTAAGCCTGCAGCTTGTTGCCGAACGGGATGATGCCGAGCAGCTTGTTCGGCTGCAGCAGGTCGCCCTCGTTGCCGGGGTTCAGCTCGTCGAGCTGCACGCGGATGTCGCTGATGGCCTTGTAGGCCAGGCTGTTTTCCACGCCGTTGAAGTTGCGCTGCATGAAGCGGCCCTGCATCAAGCTGGCGGCGGTGGCCGCTTCTTCCTTGCCGAGCGCAAAAGCCGAGTCGAGCTTGGCCTTGAAGGCGTCGCTGTGAACGTCTTCTTTCAGCAGCGCATTGACGAAGCGCGCGACCTGGTCGTCCACCGCGCTCCGGACCTGGGGCTTGAGCGGCACCGCGGTCCGGCTGGCCTCGGGCACCAGCGGGGTGATGACCTCGGGCGGTTCGAGCTGGAGGGTCGGGACGGTCACGGTGGTGGTGGTCTCAGTTGCCATCGCGGGCCTCCTTGGGCGGTGTGGGCGGTGAGGTCAAGGTTCTGTCGAGAGACGGCGCGCCCAGCATGGGCGCGTTGCCGAACTTGTCTTGCAGGAACTTCGAGTGAACGAGGAACGCATGCGCGTCCTGGCTCGCCAGGTCGTCGCCGAGTTGCTTGACCTTGCCTTGCAGCTCGGCCAGCGTGTCGGCAAAGGTGTCTTGCGCGGTCTTGCCGTTCTCCAGCAGGCGCGTCGAAGCGTATTGCGCGGGGATCGACAGGTAGGTCTTCAGCGCATCGGGCAGGTACGAGATGGCGATGTGGCGGGCGTGGAAGCTCTCTTGCAGTGACAGCGAGCCTTTGCTGCGCTCCCACTGCGAGAGCAGTTTCTCCAACGCATCGCACAACTCGTTCACCTTCACCTGCAGGCTGGCGGGCAGGCGCTTCTCGGGGTTGTAGTCCACCAGCCCACGAACGCCGGTCAGCGCGCGGCTCATCGCCTCGCGCGCGTCGCCTTCGTCCTTGAACTCCAGCGCCTCCCACATCGGGCCGGCGAGTTTCGGGAAGCCAAGCCACAAGCCGCCGGCACCGAAGCCGACGACGTAGCCGAGTACCGCCACCGCCAGGCCAGAGAAGCCGACCAGGCCGAGGACTTTCAGCACGAGCACGAGCGTGGCCAGGCCCAGGCCGCACCAGTTGGCAGGGCTGACGAGGAAGCGCAGGAGTTTGTCCACGGATCAGGCTCTTTCGACGACGCCTGCTTCATTCTTCGATCTGATGCAGTCAGCGGGACAGCCCGCATGACCTGCACGTCCGGACGATGCGCGGCTCGCGGCGGGCGGTACTCGGCAGGGGCTCATGCGGAGGCGGTCGCTGTGCTGCTCGGCCCGGAGGTCGCGTCGGCAAACTCACTGCGCTCCCTTCGGTCCGCTCCGTTCAAACAATGCCGACGAGTCAGTTTACGAAGCGCGCAAGCGCGCCGACCTCCGGGCCTGCGCTGCTCGCCGCCTCCGAAATCGCCTCTGCCGAGTACCGCCCGCCGCGAGCTGCAACGCTCGTTGTCCTTGGATGGAAGAGAACCAACCTTGCAGCAAAGGCGCGTCCGGGCAGGGCGGAGGGCGCCTGTTCGGCGCTGAGGAGCGGAGGGCTCGGGGCCCGCGCGCGCAGCGCGCTTCGTGAACTGACTTGTCGCCGACTGTTTGAACGGAGCGGACCGAAGGGAGCGAAGTGAGTTGGGCGACAGGGCCCCGAGACCGAGCACCGGAAGGGAGTCGGCCGTACCCGGCCGACCGCCGAAGTGAAGCCCTCCGGCCTGCCCGGACGCGCCTTTGCCGCGCCAACGGCTCAGGCACGTGCCCAAACCTCGCCGCACAAACTGCTCTCTACTGATACGCACGAATGTCCTTGAACACCGAGTACAGCGGCGTCTTGCGCGCATCGAAAACCCGCCCACCCGTCGTCTTGACCAGGTCCTTCAGGTTCGCTTCGTTCGCCTCGCCGAACAGCACCATGAAGACGGGAATCGCGCGCACGTCTTCAGGCAGTTGCGCGTACGCGGCCTTGAACTCGGCCAAGCCGCGGCCTTCGGTGTTCTCGCCGTCTGTGAACGCAACCACCGAGTACTGGTAGTCCGGCGACTTGGCGCGCTGCGCGAGCATGTGCTTCAGCGCAGCCAGCACGCTGTCGTACAGCGCGGTGCCGCCCGTCATGTTCAGGCCGTCGGCATACGTGCGCACATCGGCCAGCACGCGCTGCTTGGCTTCTGAGTCTTCCTGCACCTGCACGCCTTTGGCCTTGGCGCGCGCGGCGGGCACCTCGAAGAACGTGAGGTTGCCGGGCCGGCTGGCAAACGGCAGCAGCCACACGCGCTCGCGGTTGGTCAGCTTGGCCAGGCGCCCGGTCAACGACGCGTCGGCGCCCGCGATGTAGTGCATCGCCTCGATCAACTGCGAGCGCCGGCCCTGGCCGGCCATGCTGCCGCTGGTGTCGAGCACGAAGGTCGATGCGATCGGGCGGCGAAACTCGTTCAGGTAAGCGTCGATCAGCCCGTCGGCCAGCGCGCGGTCGGGCGAAAACGGCAGCTCGACCAGCATGTTGCCCTTGGGGAACAGGTCGCCCAACGCCGCTGCCACCTCGCCGTTGATCGGCCGGCGCAATGTCTGGCGCGCGAGCCAGGTCTGCGCTTCGGCGCCTTTCAGGTAGGCCACCACCTTCTGGTAGTCGGCGCGGCGTTCTTCGCTGAGCAGCATGAACGGGTAGTCGGCGGTGGACACGCCCTCGCGTGGGTACACGAGCGTGAGCTTCTCGCGCAGCTTGCCGCTGTTGTTCAGGCTGAGCAGCCAGCTCTCGTAGTTGATGAAGGTGTTGACTTTGGTGCCCTGCTGCTCGATGAACTTCTCCGACAAGTAGGTCGAGTTGTCGCCTGGCAGCTTGTAGCCCTTGATGAAGTTGGCGATCGCGCCGCGGTCCACATCCTCTGCGCTGAGCGCCTCGGCCTTGTTGCTGGCCGCGGCCACCACGCCCATCAGCGCCATGAAGCCCTGGTTCGAGGTGGCGGGGTTGGACAGCGCGTAGCTCAGCTTGCCATCGCGCGCGGCTTGGGTGATGAGCTTCCAGTCGACCTTGGCGGCGGTTGCCGGGTCGTCCCAGCCGAGCTGCTTGGCGACCGACGCGCTCACGCCGACAGCAATCGGGGACAGCATGATCTTGTCCTGCAGCTTGACGCGGCTCTGGCCCTGCGGGTCGCTGAGCAGGTACTTGGCGTTGGCGAACCACGCTGCGTGCGCGTCGGTCTTGCCGGTCAGCACCGCCTCCGTCGATTCCATCGTGCCGCCGAAGGTGAACTTCAGCTTGACGCCCGTGGCCTTGGCGACCATGTCTTCGAGCGGCTGCGCGTCGCGCAGGTCGCTGGTGGCGAGCACCTTGAAGACCGGCGCGTCTACGCCAGGCGCAGCAGCCGGCGCAGCGCCCGGCGTCTTGACGGTGACCGTGGGTTCACTCTTGCCGCAAGCCCACAGCAGAAACGGCAGCAGTGCCAGTGCGGCGACCTTGGGCCAGAGCTTCATTGCGTCATCTCCCGGCTCACCACGTCGATCATCTGCGCCATCACCTCGAACGACGGCGGGTCGATCACCTGCGTGATGCGTTCTTCCACCGCCAGCCCGGTGGGCTTGACCGCCTGCATGAACACGCTGCTGTCGGCAATGCGAAAGCCGTACTCCACCGCAATGCGCTGCAACTCGGCGTTGCTCGCAAACAGGTCGGCCAGCGCCTTGGCGCGTTCGCTCACCGCCACGAACACGACCTTGTTGACGATGGTCGGCTGCGGGTAGATCAACACCATGTCGGGCTGCACCTTCTTCGCCAGCGCGAACTGCACCATCTGGTACTCGTAAATGAAGGCCAGCGGCGTCTTGCCGATGCCGATGGAGACGTAGTCGTCGAAGTTGCCGTTGACGTAGTTCTCTTGGTAGCCCTGGCGCTTGAACAGCTCGGCGACCCGGGCGGCCACGGCCTGCGCGGTGGTTCGGTCGGTCACCAAGTCGCCGTGCACCGCATGGCTCGTGAGCGCCAGATACATCGCCGCCGAGTTGCTGCGCCGCACGTCGGTGGTGCTGACCAGCACGCTGCGGCTCACGTCGTACGCAGCGGCGCCTTGCAGGTCCTTCCAGCGCTTCTTGGCGAGCATCAGCGCGGTGAGCTTGACCATGTCCACGCCGTAGGTCTTGTCGCCCAGCGGCTTGGCCAGGCCGTTGGCGACCAGCACTTGCGCAATCGGCGCCCAGCTGGCCATCACCATCGGCGAGTGGAACGGCGACGATTGCGCGACCGCCAGATTCGCCTTGCGCGCCGCGTCGACGATCTGGTTGGCGGCCACCACGCCGGAGGGGAAGAAGAAGTCGGGCGAGCCTGCACCAGAACCGCCGCCGGCCACCACCTTGGCCGCCATGTCGCGGCTGCCCACGCGCGTCACGTTCACCGGCAGGCGCTTGTCGGCCAGGATCTTGCGCACGCGTTCGTCCTTGAAGTAAGGCTCCACGTCGAGCGCGATCAGGCCGCTCAGTGCAGTGGTCGAGGCCGCTGCGGCGGCCTCGCGTTGCTGACTCACGTCCGCCTTCTGGCCGCGCAGCGAGAAGAACAACGCCGCGCCAAAACCGACCAGCAGCGCCAGGGTGATCGCGATCTTGCTGAGTTTGGACATCGAGCCCCTCTCCCCTTCCGCCCTTCGCAGACGGTGCTGCGCTCAGCGCGGATTCTGACTGCTTTCTCAGTCAGCGACGCGACGCGCCAGGACGAGCCGACGCCGCTCTCAGCGCCCCGACGCACCCGAGACGCCGATGCCGGTTTCCGAGAGCACCTGCTGCGCCAGGAGGCCCGAACGATCGACCTTCGCGCGCACGCCCTTGTCGAGGCCGCGCGGGGCCGCACGCGAGTCAGGTCCTGAGCTTGAGCATCATCGTGACTGCGCTGGCGATCGCTTGCTCGATCTCGAGCGAGTCGGCGAAGTCCTTGCCCTGGAGCATCGCGCCGATCCAGTTGTTGTCCTGTAGGGACTGTCGCCACGCCGCCGTCTCGGTCGTGCGGATGACGATGCGCCGCAAGTTTTCCTTCTGCGCGTCGCTGATCTGGCCCGGCGCAAACACGGCACGCCAGTTCGCCAGCTCCGTGGCGATGTTCTGCTCGGTCAGCGAGGGGATGCCGTACTGCGCCCGGCGCGACGAGACCGCCAGCGGCATCAGGGTCTTCTTGTCGATCTCGGCCTTGAACTCGCTGTAGCTCGAGATCGCGACCTGGGCCTTGCCCGCGGCCAGCAGGGCGATCGCCTCCTTGCCGCTGCTGGTCGGTTCGTACTTCAAGGCGCCGGGGTTCAACCGGAGTTGCCGCGCCATCATGCCGGCCAGCATGTGATCCACACCGCCGAGCGAGCCGCCGGTGAACACCACGCTGGCCAGCTCGCGCTGCATCTCGGCGGCGAGGGCTCTGACGTTCCCGAAAGGCGAACTGGCGGGAACGACGAGCACCATGTAGTCGCTGGTGAGCCGCGCGATCGGTGCCACCTGGGCCAAAGTGACCTTGGGCTGGGTCAGCGCGATCGCACCCACCATGACCATGCCGCCGATCAGCAGGGCAGCCGGGTCCTTGCTGTAGCGTTCGACGAAATCGGCCAGTCCGACGGTGCCCCCCTTGCCGCCCTTGTTCTCGTACTCGACGCGCTGCGCCAACCCGGCCGACTGTGCCGCAGCGCCGAGCGCACGGCCAGTCTGGTCCCAACCGCCGCCGGCGCCGCCGGGAATGTAGAGGCGCAGCAGCGGCAGCGGCGTGACCGGCAGGCCCGCGGCGGCTGACGGCGAGGGTGGTATCGCAGCTGCTTGCGGCCTGGCCGCGGACTGCGCGAGTGCGGCCAGGCCCGTCGCCGGGAGCAAGGCACCGGCAGCGCCGGCATGCAGACAGGTACGTCGATCCATCGGCAACCTCCCGGTCAAATGAGCGCTTTCATTATCCGGAAGTGGGGGCCGCGAACCGCGGCTGGCGGGAGAGCCCCTACCCGCGCCGTATCGCGGTGCCGATCAACCGCGCACGACACCGCCCCGTGCTGCAGCGGCCGCGTCCCAGGCGGGGCCGCCGAACCAGGCATCGCCACGCAGATACGCCGCGACCATGTCGAGCGAATCAAGGCCCCAGAACAGACGGCCGTCCACTTCGAGCGTGGGCACACCGAACAGGCCGAGCGCGATGGCCTCGTCGGTCGATGCCTTGAGCGCCTGCTTGACCGCCGCATCGGTCGGGTCGATGCGGGGCGCGAGTATTTGCGTCAGCGCAGCCAGCCGCCGCGGGTCGTTCGCATCGAGCCCACCACACCACACATGGCGCAGCACGCGCTCGCACGCGAGGCGGTTGGGCGCCACGCCGTCGTCGGCGCAGGCCAGTAGCAGCCGCAGCAACGCAAGGGGGTTGAAGGGGTGCTGCAGCGGCGTCTGCATGTCGATGCCTTGCTGGTGCGCGAGCCAGTGCACGTGGCGGAAGGTCCAGGCGCGCTTGGGCTCGATCTCGGCCGGCCCTTTCTGGCCCCAGGTCTTGAGCATGCCGGCAAACAGCACCGGCCGGTAGCGCACGCTGTACGACAGCCCTTCGAGCGCCCGCGGAAGGCGCTCAAACGCCAAATAGGCAAACGGCGAGATCGGGTCGAACCAAAAGGTGATCTGCTTCACTCAGCCTCCCTCGGCACCCGGTTCGCCAGCACCCAACACACGGCGGCTCAGCTCGAACTGGAGCCGGCGCTGCGGCAGCAACTTCCACACGGCGCGCTTGGCGCGATCGTCCAGCACCGACCACTCGGCGATCTCGTCGATCGTGCGCAGGCAGCCCTCGCACCAACCGCTGTGCGCGTCCATGTGGCACACGCTGACGCAGGGGCTGGGGACGCTGGCGGGTGGTGCAGTGGTCAAGTGCGGCTCAGAGGTTGTTGGGTACACGGGCGCTCGCATCGTCCCACAACGGGCGCGGCGCGCCGTTCGGTGGGTGGGGCCATCCCACGCCGGGCCATCTCAGGCTGCGACATCGCACACCGGCGCGCCCGTCAGCGCCACCAGGTCGGCCGGGCGCAGGCGGAACACGCCGTTGGGGTGGCCGGCAGCGGCCCAGATCTCGCCGAAGCGGAACAGCTCGCGGTCGATCAGCGTGACCGGCGCGGTGTTGCCCGGGTTCGCATGCGCGAGCGGCGCCACGCCACCGATCGTGAAGCCGGTTTGCGCCTTGACGAATTCGGCATCGGCGCGGCCGATGGCGCCGGTGTGTGCGGCGACCTTCTTCTCATCCACGCGCCGGTCGCCCGAGGTGACGACGAGCACCACCGCCTCGTCGCTCTTGCGCTTGAAGATCACGCTCTTGGCGATCTGGCCGACCTGCACGCCGAGCGCGTCGGCGGCTTCCTGCGAGGTGCGCGCGGCAACGTCGAGCCACACCGGCACATGCGGATGGCCAGCCGCCGCCAGCACCTGCGAGACGCGCTGAAATCCTTCCGGCCGCGCTTCGCCAACGGTCGTCATGCAGCGGCCTTCTCGCGCTTGGTCAGCAGCGCCTTGCCCGCGCGCGACACCGGCGGGCGGCCGAGCACGCCGGAGATGAACGCACCAGCGTCGACCAGCGCCTCCATGTCGATGCCGGTCTCGATGCCCATGCCGTGCAGCATGAACACCACGTCTTCGGTGGCCACATTGCCCGTCGCGCCCTTGGCGTACGGGCAGCCGCCCAAGCCGGCGATGCTGGTGTCGAAGGTGTTTACGCCCAGCTCCAGGCACGCCAGGATGTTCGCCAGCGCCTGGCCATAGGTGTCGTGGAAATGGCCGCTCACTTCATTCAGTGGGAAGTGCTTCAGCGCACGTTCGAGTGCCGCCTGCGCGCGCCGCGGCGTGCCCACGCCGATGGTGTCGGCCACGCCGCAGTGGTCCACGCCGATCTGCTTCATCAGGCGCACCACGCGCTCGACGTCGTCGAGGCTGACCTCGCCCTGGTACGGGCAGCCGAGCGCGCACGACACCGCGGCGCGCACCTTGATGCCGTGCGCTTGTGCATGCGCCACCACCGGCGCGAAGCGCTCGATCGACTCCTCGATCGAGCAGTTGATGTTGCGTTGGCTGAAGGCCTCGCTCGCAGCGCCGAAGACGACGATCTCATCGGGGCGCGTTCCCGGCGCGCCCTGCAACGCTGCCTCCAGGCCCTTCATGTTCGGCGTCAGCACCGAGTAGCGCACACCGGGTCGGCGCTCGATGGCGGCCATGACGGCCGCGTTGTCGGCCATCTGCGGCACCCACTTGGGGCTGACGAAACTGGTGACCTCGATCTCACGCAGCCCGGCAGCTTGCAGGCGGTGCACCAGCGCCACTTTGTGCGCGGTGTCCACCGGCTGCTTTTCGTTCTGCAGGCCGTCGCGCGGGCCCACGTCGACGAGGGTGACTCGGCTCGGAATCATCGTGTTACTCCTTGCATGAACACCGCCATTTTGATCCCGTGACTTTTTCACATGGATACGGCCATTACCCAGACCCACCCCGCGTTTGAGGGATGGGCCGCTCATTTGCGTCACCCGACGATTGACGCACCAAAAAGAGACGAAGGACAAGCATGGACCCGACCTACCGGCTGCGCATCGCCACCCGACTGCACTTCCTGCTGTTGCGCCGGTATGGACAGGACATCGAGGTGAGCCACCTGCTCAAGTGCGGCGGTCGCAACCATGACGGGTTGTGGCTTTGCAAGGCGACCGGCGACGACGAGCTGATTGCGCTGGCGCGGCTGCTGGCCCATGCGAACCAACTGCACGCCAAGGATGAGGCTCGCCTGCGCGAGCACGCGCTGATGAGCGCCGCCGTTTCTGCCAGCAATGCACCGCCGGCCGAGATGCCGTGGAGCTTCGACACCTCGGGCTTCGGCTTGACGCACCCGCTGCATCTGAACGATGAGTCGCGCCCCGCCGCGCCGCGCGGCGGCCGCCGCTTCAACCCGCTGCGCTGGCTCAAGCGCCGGGAGCAGCGAGAAACCGCCTGAGGCGTTTCGCGCAGCGAGCGCGATCACACCGCCGCCAGGCGCAGCAACTCGCCGCCTTCGGCGACCTGATCGCCCACGGCGTAGAGCAGTTCTTCCACCGTGCCGTCGCGCGGTGCGGCGATGGTGTGCTCCATCTTCATCGCCTCCATCACCGCCAGCGGCTGTCCGAGCTTGACCACCTGGCCGACGTGCGCCAGCAAGGCCACCACCTTGCCGGGCATCGGCGCCGTCAGCCGGCCGCCCTCGGCAGCGCCTTCGCCGGCATGGGCGATCGGGTCGATCTCGTCCACCACCGCCGAGCCTTCGGGCGCAAAGATGCTGATGCGCTCGCCGGTGGCGTAGACGGTGAGCGACCAGCGGCGCTCGCCGAGCGTCACGTCGTGAAGCGCGCCATCGGCTGAATCGCCGCGCAAGCCCGCCTGGAAGGGCCAGCGCTGCGAGCCCAGCACCAGTTGCTGCGCGCCATCGTGCGTGCGCACCAGCGTCACCACGTGGTGCGCGCCTTGTGTGGAGAGGTCGAATCGCCGCGTTGCCGCACCGTGCAGCCGCCAGCCATCGCGGCGTGACCACGGGTCGGCGCCCTCGAGCGCGCGCTCGGCAGCGAGTGCGTGCGCCACCACGCCAGCGGCCGCCACTTCGAGCGGCAGCGGTGCGGCGTTGAAGACCAGCACACGTTCGCGTTCGATCAGCGCGGTGTCGAGATCGGCGGTGGCGAACGATGGGCTGGCCACCACCCGGCGCAAAAAGGCCACGTTGGTGTGCAGCCCGACGATGTGCGTCTGCGCGAGCGCGGCGTCCATGCGTGCGAGCGCTTGCGCGCGGTCCTGGCCCCAGACAATCAGCTTGGCGAGCATCGAGTCGTAGTACGGCGACACGGTGTCGCCCTCGCGCACCCCGGCGTCAAAGCGCACGGCAGCGCTCGGCCCGCTTGCCGCACTGGCCGACCGCGCGCGCTCGAAACTCACCGCCGTCGGCGTTCGGTAGACATCGAGCCTGCCGGTGGCGGGCAGGAAGTTGGCGTCGGGATTCTCGGCGCAGATGCGCGCCTCGATCGCGTGGCCGTGGATTCGCAGTTCATCTTGCTTCAGCGGCAGCGGCTCGCCAGCGGCCACACGCAGTTGCCACTCCACCAGGTCCAGGCCGGTGATCGCCTCGGTGACAGGGTGCTCGACCTGCAGCCGCGTGTTCATCTCCATGAAGTAGAAGCGCAGGTCGCCCCCCGGGCCTGTTCCATCGGGGCCGCTTCCTGTGCCGGTCGGCTCGGCAATGAACTCCACCGTGCCCGCACCGACATAACCCACCGCCTTGGCCGCCGCCACCGCCGCCGCGCCCATCTCGCGCCGGCGCGCCTCGCTCATGCCCGGTGCGGGCGCTTCTTCGAGCACTTTCTGGTGGCGCCGTTGCACCGAACAGTCGCGCTCGAACAAATAGACGCAGTTGCCGAACGTGTCGCCGAACACCTGGATCTCGATGTGCCGCGGCCGCGTGACGTAGCGCTCGATCAGCACCGCGTCGTCGCCGAAGCTGTTGATCGCCTCGCGCTGGCACGAGGCAAGCGCAGCGGCGAAGTCTTCGGACTTGGCGACCGCGCGCATGCCCTTGCCGCCGCCGCCGGCACTGGCCTTGATGAGCACCGGGTAGCCGATCGCGTCGGCCTCGCGCTGCAGCAGAGTCGGGTCCTGGTCGGCGCCGTGGTAACCGGGCACCAGCGGCACGCCGGCCCGGCCCATCAACTGCTTCGACTCGGCCTTCAGCCCCATCGCCTTGATGGCCGACGGCGGCGGGCCGATGAACACCAGGCCAGCGTCAGCACAGGCCTGCGCGAAGTCTTCGTTCTCGCTCAGGAAGCCGTAGCCCGGGTGCACCGCCTGCGCGCCAGTGGCGAGCGCCGCTTGGATGATGCGGTCGCCGCGCAAGTAGCTTTCTTTCGGCGCCGACGGGCCGATGTGCACCGCCTCGTCGCAGGCCAGCACGTGCTTGGCGTGGGCATCGGCGTCGGAGTAGGCAGCGACGGTGCGCACGCCGAGCTTGCGCGCGGTGGCGGCCACGCGGCAGGCGATTTCGCCGCGGTTGGCAATCAGGATCTTCTTGAACATGGTGTGCTCAGGTGGAGGGTTGACCGGCGGCGAACCAGCTCGAAAAGCGACGCGCCAGCTGCCGCAGGAAGCGCCCGAACACCCAGATCAGCGCGATCATCACGATCACCGCCACGCCGAGCGCCGCGAAGAAGATGGAGGGGTGCTCCCACGAAAGCCACAGGCTGGCCGGCACGACGGTGTCGCCCAACAAGGACAGGCCGATGTTGGAGAACGGCTCGGGCGAGGTGTTGGCCGCCGCACGCGTCGTGGCCTTGGCGACATGGCTGGTAGCAGCCAGCGAGCCGCCGATGAGCGCTGCCGCCATCGCCCACGACGACTGATCGGCCCCGAACACGCTCGCCGCCAGCGCCGCGCCGGCGGGGATGCGCACCAGCGTGTGCACCATGTCCCAGAGCGAATCGAGGCCCGGAATCTTGTCGGCGAAGAACTCGACGAACAGCATGAAGCCGCTGGCGCCGAGCATCACAGGCGACTGCAGCAATTGCAGCCCGCTGGGCAATGGAACCCAGCCGAGGTAGCCCGCGATGCCGGTGCAAAACAG
This sequence comes from Methylibium sp. NZG, assembly GCA_001263235.1. GTDB lineage: Bacteria > Pseudomonadota > Gammaproteobacteria > Burkholderiales > Burkholderiaceae_C > LGRD01. The sequence continues at coordinate 33,976 of LGRD01000035.1, forward strand.
CACCGCATACAGCCGCAGGCCGCTGGCCCAGCCAAGAGCAGCGGCCACCGCCAGCAGTTGCGGGGTGTCCAGGGTCAGGTCTGTCATGTCTGCCTCCGCATGTCGTTAGCAGGCGCCGCCTCGATTGAGCCGTTCACCCTGAGCCTGCCGAAGAGCCCCATCGTGTCCATCATCCCGTCGGCGAGGCGGGCAGCCACGCCGGGCTGCGCTTGTTCAGGAAGCTCTGCACGCCTTCCTTGCCTTCGGCGCTGGCGCGGATGTCGGCGATGCGCCGCGCGGTCTCTTCACGCAGCGCGGGCGTGAGCGGTTGACCGGCCACGTCCTGCACCAGCGCCTTGCAGGCCCGTGTGGCCATCGGGCCGTTGGCAACGAGTGCGGCGACGACTTCATCGACCTTCGCGTCGATTGCATCCACGGCGCAGATTTCGTGCACGAAGCCCAGCGCATGCGCCCGCGCGGCGCTGAAGCGTTCAGCGGTGGTGAAGTAGCGTCGCGAGGCCTGCTCGCCCAAGGCGCGGATCACGTACGGGCTGATCGTGGCAGGCAGCAAACCGAGGCGCGCTTCGCTGAGGCAGAACTGCACGCCGTCGGCCGCCACCAGCACGTCGCACACCGCCGCCAGCCCCACGCCGCCGGCATAACAGTCGCCGTGCACGCGGCCGACCACCGGCACGGGGCAGCGATAGATCGTCCACAGCATGTCGGCCAGCGCCTGCGCGTCGGCGCGGTTCTGGTCCCAGGTGTAGTCGGCCATGGCACGCATCCAGCCCAGGTCGGCACCGGCGCAGAAGGCTTTGCCGTGGCCGCCGAGCACGATGGCGCGCAGGCCAACGTCTTGCGACAACTCGGCGAAGACGCGGGTCAGTTCGGCGATGGAGCACTCGTTGAATGCATTGCGCACGTCGGGGCGGTTCAAGAACACGCGCGCGACGTGGGCTGAAGGCCGGCTCAGCTCGATCAAGTTCGCGGCGGCGGTGGTCATGACGAGCGCCTCTCAGCTTGCAGCATCCACACCAGGTCGATCTCGGGGCAGGGGTGACCCATCATCGTGATCGCCGCGGTGATCTGGCCTCGGTGGTGGGTGGCGTGGTTGAACACATGCGCCAGTGTCGCAGCGAACGGCAGCGACATCGCAACGCCCTTGGTGGTGGTGTAGTCCATCATGGAACCAAACCGCGCGGGGTCGCAAGTGTCGATGAACGGTTGCCAGGCGTGCGCGCTCTCGGTCAAGCGCTCGCGCAGGCGAACCCGATCGGTCTCGACTTCGTCGTTCAGCGCGACCCGCGGCGACTCGCCGCCCGAGAAGCGCCGCAACCACAGCAGGTGTTCGGCAACGAGCAGGTGGTTCAGGGTGCCATGCACACTCTTGAAGAACAAGCCCGCATCGCGCCGATAGTCGGCGTCGGACAAGCCATCGACCTGTTCGAACAACCGGCGTGTGGCCCACAGGTTGTAGCGGGCCAGCGTGGCCAGGTGCTGCCGCAATGGCAGGGTGTCAGTACCGCTTGGCAACTTCATCAAGCATCACCTCGGTGGCGCCACCGCCGATGGCGAGCACACGCGCGTCGCGCCACAGGCGCTCGATCGGCATGCCACGCATGTAGCCCATGCCGCCGTGGAACTGCTGGCAGCCTTGCACGACCTCGTTGACCAATTCGCCGGTCAACGCCTTCAGCATCGACACCTCCTGCACCACGTCGTGCCCCTGCGTGACGCGCCAGGCGCAGTGGTACGTGAATTGGCGCGCTGCGCGGGTCTTGGCGTCGAGCATCGCGATGCGCTGGCGCACGGCCTGCTTGTCGAACAGGCTGGAGCCGAAGGCCTGGCGGTCGCGCACGTGATCGAGCGTGAGCCGCAAAGCCTGCGTGGCGTGGCCGACCGCCATCGCCGCCAATGCGATTCGCTCGGTCTGAAAGTTCTTCATCACCGAGTAGAAGCCGCGGTTCTCTTCCCCGAGCAGGTGGTCGGCGGGGATGCGGCAGTCGTCGAACACCAGCTCGGCGGTGTCGGACGACGACCACCCGCCCTTGTGCAACGAGCGCCCGACCGTGAAGCCCGGTGTGCCCTTCTCGACGATGAACATCGACATCGCGTGGCGCGCCGAGCCTGTCTTGGCGGCGATGAAATACAGGTCGCCGCGCACACCGTTGGTGATGAACAGCTTGGTGCCATTGAGCACCCAGTGGTCACCCTCGCGACGTGCCGTGGTGCGCATGCCCGCCACGTCCGACCCTGCGCCGGGTTCGGTGATGCCCACTGCCGTGATCGTGCGGCCCGAAGTCACGCCCGGCATGTACTTCGCCTTCTGAGCCGCGCTGCCGGCGTGGTGCAGGTGCGGGCTGGCCATGTCGGTGTGAACCAGCACGGTGATGATGAAGCCGCCGAAGGTCGATTGCGACAGCGCTTCGGCGAACACCAGGTTGGTCAGCGCGTCGGCCTCGGCGCCGCCGTGCGCGCTCTCGTACATCAAGCCGAGCAGGCCGGCGTCGCCCATCTTTCGCAGTACCTCGCGCGGCGTGAAGCCGGCCTCCTCCCACGCAAGCGCGTGCGGCTCGACCTCGCGCGCGATGAAGCGCGCGACCTGCTCGCGCAGCAGTTCGTGTTCGGGGGTGAGGTAGATGCTGTCCATGACCGCTCGTCAATGTTTCCAGCTGCGCAGACCGCGTCGCTCTTCGAACGCGTCGAAATCGCGATCGCGGTGCAAGAGGGCGTAGTCGTTTTCGATGCAGAAGGTTGCCACCAGAACGTCGATGCCGTTGCGCACGGTCACGCCCTGGGCTCGAAGGCTGCGGTAGTGCTGGGCCGCGGTCAGCGCGAGGGCCGCACCGCCCGTGCTTTCGATCTGCAGGCTTTCCATCAAGCGGCGCGCATTGCGGTGTTCGTGCTCATGCCGAAAGCCGCGCAGCACTTCGAACAGCACGAGGTCGGGCACGACGATTCGGACCTCGCCATGATCGAGCATCTGGTCGAGCAGTTCAACGGCCAGGTGTGAGGCGTCGTTGAAGAAGTCGATCCAGACACTTGAGTCAACGACCAGCACGGCGCTTGCTCTTGTAAGGCCTGGGCTCCGGTTCGTGCACCTCAAGCGTGGGCTGGGCCGGCTGGGTCCAGTCGATGCTTTCGTCGCCCTCCCACTTGAGCTTGCCCCGCCATTTGAGGATCTCGCGGTACGCGGCCTGTCGGGCGAGAAGCTTCAACCCGGCCTCGACGGCGTCCTTCTTGGTCTTGTACGGGCCGGCCTTCATGGCCTGGGCCATCAAGTCTTCATCGATGACGATGTTGGTGCGCATGATGTGTATCCTTTGACAACTTCAAACACATCGTACATCACATCCGGAAGACCCCGAACTTCGCCTCCGGGATCGGCGCGTTCAGGCTGGCAGATATTGCCAAGGCCAGCACGCGCCGCGTGTCGGCCGGGGCAATCACGCCGTCATCCCACAGCCGGGCGCTGGCGTAGTACGGGTGGGCTTGGGTGGAGAACTGATCGAGGATCGGTTGCTTGAAGGCCGCCTCTTCATTGCTGCTCCATGCGCCGCCCTTGGCCTCGATGCCATCGCGCTTGACGGTGGCCAGCACGCTGGCGGCCTGCTCGCCACCCATCACGCTGATGCGTGCGTTCGGCCACATCCACAAGAAGCGCGGCGAGTACGCGCGCCCGCACATGCCGTAGTTGCCGGCGCCGAAACTGCCGCCGATGATCACGGTGAACTTGGGCACCTGCGCGGTAGAGACCGCCGTGACCATCTTCGCGCCGTGCTTGGCAATGCCCTCGGCCTCGTACTTCTTGCCGACCATGAAGCCGGTGATGTTCTGCAAAAACACCAGCGGAATCTTGCGCTGGCAGCACAGCTCGATGAAGTGCGCGCCCTTCATGGCGCTCTCGGAAAACAGAACGCCGTTGTTCGCGATGATGCCCACCGGCATGCCTTCGATGTGCGCAAAACCGGTGACCAGCGTGGCGCCGTAGCGCGCCTTGAACTCGTCGAACTCGCTGCCATCGACGATGCGGGCGATGATCTCGTGCACGTCGTACGGCTTGCGGGTGTCGGCCGGGATCACGCCGTCGAGCTCGGCCGTGTCGAACAGCGGCGCACGCGGTTCGACGCAGCGCATGGCCGGCTCTTTGCGCCAATTCAAGTTCGCAACCGACGCTCGCGCGATCGCCAGCGCATGCGTGTCGTTCTGCGCCAGGTGGTCGGCCACGCCACTCAGGCGCGTGTGCACGTCGCCGCCGCCCAGCTCTTCGGCGCTGACGATCTCGCCGATCGCAGCCTTCACCAGCGGCGGGCCGGCCAGGAAGATCGTTCCCTGGTTCTTGACGATGATCGACTCGTCGCTCATCGCCGGCATGTAGGCGCCGCCTGCGGTGCACGAGCCCATCACCACCGCGATCTGCGGTATGCCCAACGCGCTCATGTTGGCCTGGTTGAAGAAGATGCGGCCGAAGTGGTCGCGGTCGGGGAACACCTCGTCCTGGTTGGGCAAATTGGCGCCGCCGCTGTCCACCAGGTAAATGCATGGCAGGCGGTTTTGCTGCGCGATCTCTTGCGCGCGCAGGTGCTTCTTCACCGTCATCGGGAAATAGGTGCCGCCCTTCACGGTGGCGTCGTTGCAGACGATCATGCAGTCCACGCCGCTCACGCGACCGATGCCGGCGATCAGGCCTGCGCCCGGCGCAGCGTCTTGGCCACCGCGCTCCTTGTACATGTCGAGCGCGGCCAGCGGCGCGATCTCCAGGAAGGGCGTGTCGGGGTCGAGCAGCATTTCCACGCGGTCGCGCGGCAGCAGCTTGCCGCGGGCCAGATGCTTGGCACGCGCCGCGTCGCCGCCGCCCTGCGCGATGTGCGCCAGCCGCAGGTTCAGGTCGGCAACCAGTGCGCGCATCGCCGCAGCGTTGGCCTTGAAGTCCTCGGATCGCGGGCTGAGCTTGGAGGCAAGAGAGGGCATGGGGACTCCGAGGGGCGGGCGAGGGGCGGGCCTGCGCGGCGGCAGAACCGCCACCGGCACCTGGCGCTGACATTGACGTATACGTCAATCAGCCGATTCTAGCCACCGTCGTGCTGCTGCGGCCCGTAGACGCGAGCCTCGTCCCAACCCAACGCGGCCATGTCGGCGACTCGAAAGTGGGCCTCGCTGGGCATCAGGAATTCGTCCAGCTGCGGCGGCGGCACGGCGGTGCCGGACAACATGGCGTGCACCTGCCCGCGGTGGTGCGTCTGGTGCATGAACAGGTGGGCCAGCACATGGGCGGCGCAGTCGTGCTGCACGCGGCCAGCGTCGCGCGGCATGTCCACCATTCGCTCGCAGCCCGTGTCGTCGAGCCCGGCGCAAAAGGCGATCAGGCGTTCGTCGCTGGCCTTCTGCCGCGCGGCCAGTTCGTGCAGCGCGGCATCGGGGACGAAGCGGCGCCAGTGGTCGGCCAAGCCGGCATCGCCGCACAAGGCACCGACGTAGTACTGGTCAACCTCGAGAACATGGTTCAACGTGGCCGCCAGGCTGGGGAAGAAGCCCGTGCGCCGCGCGTGCAGGGCCGCTGCGTCGAGTGCCGCCATCGCCGCGTGAAGCCGATGGTTGGCGAGGCGATTGGCGTGTGCCTGGATGCACAGTTGCCCGGCCAGCGTCATCGGCACGCCTCAATCCCTCGTGGCGGGTTTGGCCGCCTTGACCGGCTTCACCTCGGTCGGCGCGCCGGCCGCTTTCCAGGCAGTGAAGCCGCCGCCCACATGCGCCACCCGCTCCAGGCCCATGTCCATCAGCGCCTTGGTGGCCAGCGCCGAGCGCCAGCCCGCGGCGCAGAACAGCACGTATTCCTTGTCCTGCGCGAACAGATCGCGGTGGTATGGCGACTCGGGGTCGAACCAGAACTCCAGCATGCCGCGCGGCGCGTGCACGGCGCCGGGGATCACGCCCTCGTGTTCGAGTTCGCGCACGTCGCGCACGTCGACGAACTGCACGCCGGGATGGGCGTGCAACGCACGCGCTTGCTCGACGGTGTAGGTCGTCACCTGCGCCATCGCTTCGTCGACCAGGGACTTGGCAGTCTTCTTCATCACAGTCGTCTCCTTGTCTTGAGATCACTTGCGCCAGAACTGCGGCGAAAACAGCACCAGAATCGAAAACAGCTCCAGCCGGCCGAGCAGCATGGTGGCCGTGCACACCCAGGTCTGAAAGTCGGTCAAGCCCTGGTAGTTGCCCGAAGGGCCGACCTGCCCCAAGCCCGGCCCGGTGTTGTTGATGCAAGCGATCACCGCGCTCGCAGCGGTCACCAGATCCAGGCCCGTCAGCAGCAGCACCAAGGTCATGAACATCACCGTGGCGCCGTACACCAGCATGAAGGCCAGAACCGAAAACAGCACCGTGTTGTCGACTGCCGTGGTGCCGATGCGCACCGGGTTGACCGCACTCGGATGCACGATCCGCACAAGCTCGCGCTTGGCCTGCTTCACCAGGATCAGCGCCCGGACCATCTTGATGCCGCCGCCCGTCGAGCCGGCAGACGTGACAAAGCAGCACATCAACAGCATGAGGGCCGGCGCAAACACCGGCCACAGCGCGTAGTCCACGCTGGCAAAACCGGTGGTGGTGGCGATGCTGACGACGTTGAACGCCGCGTGGCGCAGGCTCTCCAGAAAGGTCGGGTAGGTGCCGTGCGCGGTCAGCAGCAGCGCCACCGCCAGCACGCCGAACAGCATCACGCCCAGGTAGGTGCGCGCCTCGACGTCGCGCAGCACCACTGCCACCGAGCGCTTCTTCCAGACCAGGAAGTACAGCGCAAAGTTGATGCCAGCCAGCGTCATGAAGCACACCGCCACCGCCTCGATGGCTGGCGACTGGAAGGCGCCGAAGCTCGCGTCGTACGACGAGAAGCCGCCCAGCCCCATCGTCGAGCACATGTGCATGAAGGCATCGGCCCAGCCCATCCCGGCCGCGGCAAACGCAAAGAAGCACACCACCGATGCGCCGAAATAAACCGCCCACAACCCGCGCGCCGTCTCGGCGATGCGCGGCGTGAGTTTGGTGTCCTTCATCGGCCCGGGCGTTTCGGCCTTGTAGATCTGGCTGCCACCCACGCCCAGCAGCGGCAGGATCGCCACCGCCAGCACGATGATGCCCATGCCGCCCAGCAGCACCAGCAGGCAGCGCCACACGTTGATCGAGACCGGCAACTTCTCCAGGCCCGTCATCACCGTGGCGCCGGTCGTGGTCAGTCCCGACACCGTCTCGAAGTAGGCGTCGGTGAAATTCATGCCCGGCAGCTGGAACATCAACGGCAGCGTTGCGAACGCAGGCAGCACCGTCCACACCAGCGTGACGAGAAGAAACCCGTCGCGCGGCCGCAGCTCGCGCCGGAAGCGGCGCGTGGCGAGGTACAGGCCGAGGCCGCAGGTGGCCGTCAGCAGCAACGCCTTCATGAACGAGCCCAGCGCAGCGTCGCCCGCACCCCACGAAAACGCCACTGGCACGAGCATCGTCAACGCCAGGATGCTGACGATCACGCCAATGACGTGCAACAGCGGAAGAACGCTTCCCACGCGTCGGCGTCAGAAAAACGTGGCGCTGACCTGGAACAGCTTCTCCACCTCGCGCACCATGCGCTTGCGGGGCAGGAAGATGATCACGTGGTCGTCACGCTCGATCACGGTGTCGTGGTGCGCCATCACCACGCGCGTGGGCTCGTCGTCGTGCTCCAGGCCGCGCACGATGGCGCCGATCTGCGCGCCGCGCGGCAGGCCGATCTGATCGATGCGCCGGCCCACCACCTTGGAGTTCTTCACGTCGCCGTGGGCCACCACCTCCAGCGCCTCGGCCGCACCGCGGCGCAGGCTGTGCACCGCCTCCACGTCGCCGCGCCGCACGAAGGCGAGCAGCTCGCCGATGACCGTCTGCGACGGCGAGATCGCGATGTCGATGGTGGTGCCTTGCACCAGGTCGGCATAGGCACGCCGGTTGATCAGCGCGATCACGCGCCGCGCGCCCATGCGCTTGGCCAGCAGGCTGGCCATGATGTTGTCTTCGTCGTCGCTGGTCAGTGCGATGAAGAGGTCCATGTCGCGCACGTTCTCCTCTTCCATCAGCTCCTCGTCGGTCGAGTCGCCGTGCAGGATGAGCGCAGTGGACGGCAACTGCGACGCGAGGTAGTCGCAGCGAAGGCGGTTGGTCTCGATCAGTTTGATCTCGTGCGTGTCCTGCAGCTCGCGCGCCAGCCGCAGGCCCACCTTGCCGCCGCCGGCGATCATCAGCCGCTTCACCGGCCGGTCCATCTTGCGCAAGGCGCCGAGCACGGTGCGGATGTCCTCGGTCGCGGCCAGCACAAAGACCTCGTCGCCCGCCTCGATGCGCGTCTTGCCCTCGGCCACCACGCGCTCGGTGCCGCGGTAGATGGCGACGATGCGCATGTCGGCGCCCGGCACGAGCTTGGGGATCTCGGCCAGGCTGTGCTGCACCATCGGCCCGCCGGCCACCGCACGCACCGCGATCAGGCTGACCATGCCCTTGGCAAACTCCAGCACCTGCAGCGCCTCGGGGTACTCGATGAGTTTGCGCACGTACGACGTGACCGACTCTTCGGGGCAAATCACGTGGTCCACCGCAAAGCCGTTGTCCTTGTTCAGCAGTGGCGAGCCGTTGACGAACTCGGGCGAGCGCATGCGCGCGATGGTGGTGGGCACGTTGAAGGTGTCGTGCGCGACCTTGCACACCACCAGGTTGGTCTCGTCCATCGGCGCGCAGGCGATCAGCATGTCGCAGTCTTTCGCGCCGGCTTCTTCGAGCACCGAAGGCTGGATGCCGTTGCCGGCCACGCCGCGCAGGTCGAGCCGGTCTTGCAGCATGGCCAGGCGCTGCGGGTCGGTGTCGACGACGGTGATGTCGTTGCGTTCGGAGACCAGGCTCTCCGCCACGCTCTCGCCGACGCGGCCGGCGCCGATGATGATGATGTTCATGCAGAAAGGATTGTGCCGCTGTCTTCGGCGAGGTCGGTGTGCGGCTGCAACGTGTCGAGCGCATCGGCCGTGGGGTACAGGCGCCGCAACACCACCTGCATGAGTTCGCGCAGCAGCGGCTGCAGGTGGCCGGCCAGCCGCTCGGCCTCGGCGGCCTGCGCTGCCGCGTCGCCGGATGCGCTGCGGTCGCCCCACACCTCGTCCAGCGCATCGGCGTAGGGTGCGACGGCCTCTTCGACCACCACCTTCCAGTGCGGCGGCGACTCGCCCTGCGCCCAGTCGCCGCGCCCGCGGCCGAAGTGTGCGACCGCGAGGTAGCGCAGCAGCGCCGCGTCGAGCATTCTGTTCATCGCCTCGGCGTTCCACGTGAGCCACGACTGCTCGGTACCGCGCACCAGGTTGTACGCACGCGCGAGGCCCGCCGCGCCGAGCGCGCCCAGAATGCCGCCGGCCAGCATGCCGCCGCCGAGTGTGAGCCCGCCGGTGGCGACGTCGGCCTTCAGCCCGGCGAGCGCGCCGGTCAGCACCCCGCCGAGCGCAGCGGCGTTGCCTTCGCTCAGGCGCACGCGCATCTCGTAGTGCGTGGCCAGGCGCTGCAGGATCTCGCCCTGCGCCTGGCCGTCCAGCCCGTGCAGCGCGATGAGTTGCGCCGTGCTGGCGCGCAACTCGGCGTCCATCGATTCGGCGAGCGCGCGCTGCGCCGCGGCCTGCGGGCCTTCTTCGGCCTGGCCCATGCCGAGCGCCGCACCGACCTGGCGCAGCCGGGCGCGCAAGCCGGCCGCCTCGGGCACTGCCGCGCGCGACAACGCAATGCGCGCGAGGCTGTGCGCCAGTGCGTCCATCGCCGCGTCGAAGGTGTCGCGCCGCTGCGCCAACCAGGCGTCGGAAAGACGCCGCATCGTGCTGCGTTGCGCGTCTGGCAGCGCCTGGGCGATCGCTTGAAGCAGCGTGTACTCCTGCACCCAGCAGCGCGCGAACGCATCGAGCGGCAGCACCGCGCGCACTTGGCTGCGGGCGTGCGCATCAGCAGCCAGGTGCTCGCGCCAGCGCTGCACATCGGCCTCTTCCAGCGCCGCCTCGCGCGGTGCGCCGAGCTGGTTCAGCAGCACGATCACCGGCTTGCCGACCCACGCCAGCAACTCCATCTCGGGTGCCACGTAACCCGCGGCGGCCGGCTCTTCGGCCGCGTTGACGAGGTACAGCACCACGTCGGCCTGCTCGCGCACATTGCGCAGCGCCTGCTGGCTCGACCAGAACGGCCGGTCGCGCCAGCGGTCCCACACCTCGCTCAAGAACCAGCCGACCGGGTTGCCCGACTGGCGCATGCGCTTGGCCAGCCGCACGCTGTCGCCGAAGCCGGGCGTGTCCCACAGGCGCAGCGTCTCGCCCAGCGGTGATTGCAGCAAGGTGAACGCATCGGCGAACTCGGTCACGTGCGGTGCGTCGCGCACCGTGCCCACGTCGCGCGCCAGCAGCGTGCGCGCGAGCGTCGTCTTGCCGGCGTTGGTGTGCGAGACGAGGCTCAGCGAGACGGTGCCGGGCGCCGTCATGCCAGACTCCGGGCCCGGCCCGTCGAAGGCGGCGAGTGCGCTTGCAACGGGCCCTGCAATGCCGCCTGCAGCGTCACTTCGACGGCGGGCAGGTCGGGCGCGCTCAGGTCGACGAACACCGGCACCGCGCCCAGCGCGTGCGCCAGCGCCTGCCATGCCGCGCGGCGTTGCTGGCGGCGTTCGGCCACGGCGCCCAGGCGGCGCACGAACGCCGCTTCATCGATCAGCACGAGCACCGCGGCCGGTGTGCCGGCGGTGCCCAACGCTGCGGCCTGCCGCGCCAGCAGTTCGACGAATCGGCCCTGGTTCTCGGCTTCGGGCGTGGCCGTCAGGTCGAACAGCGCCACCGCGAGCGTGGTGCCGGGCGGCACAAGGGTTTGCGCAGCGGCCTCGTCTTCGGCGCCGAAAGCCAGCATCGGCGCCACATGCACCTGCACCGAGCCGCCATACGACTGTCCGAACACCGCGCGCAGGCCCTGCTCGGCCTGCGGGCCAGGCGCTTGCGCGTACGGCAGCACCTGCACGCGCACCGCGCCGCCGCCGCGGTGGCGCAGCAGCCGCTGGAAGTAGGCGTCGCCCAGCGGCAGGGCAAGGTGCCGTGCGAGCCGGCTCGCGCGCCAGCCGCACCACAGCGCCAGCGCGGTGCGCGGCAGCACGACGAAGAGGGCCAGCGTCAGCGCAACCAGGTGAATCCACAACGCTGCGGGTGCGCCAGCGCGCGGCGCGTCGGCAGAAAAGCGCAGCGCCTGCAAAGCCTCTACCTCGGGCAGCGCCAGGCCCGAGACGGCCAGCGCCGGCGCAAACACCATCGACAGCGCCGCGTGGACTTGAGCGGCATCGAGGAACGTGCTCTCCCAACCCGCGCGGTAGTCGAGTACCAGCCCGCGCAAGTACATGCCGGCCAGCAAGCCCAGGCCCAGCGCCGCGGCGGCCGCGTACAGCAAGCCGCTGGCGCGCGCGGCCGACAGGCGCGCGCTCAAGCGCAGCCACCGCGCTGCAAACGCTTCGAACGGCTGGCCACGGCGAGCCGCACCGCGCGTGCCGCCAAGGTCAAGAAGGCGCTGCAGGCCGCGCGACAGGGTGCTTGAGGCACCACCCGCAGGCCCACCCGCTGGCCCACCGGCAAGCTCACCGGCCGACTCACCTGCCGGGCCCTCGGACGCCACGCCGCGGCGCCGGAACAACCCGCGCAGCGCCGACCCCAGCAGCAGCGCGTAGACGACCCCGTTCCACACCACCACGCCCCACACCGGCGGCGCGAGCAGGTTGATGCGCTGGCCGCTGCCGACCGCGTCGGCCAGCACACCCAGCAGCAGCCCCAGCAGCGCCGCGCCCAGCCACCACGCGCCGCGCCACACGCGGCGCTGCAGCACGTCGGCCACACCGGCATCACGCGGCACCAGGCGCTGCATGGCGTGGCGGGCCCGCTCGGCGAGGAAGCGCTCGGCCGGCGCGTCGGCCGGCACCGACTCGAGCGCGGCGCGGGTCGCCCAGGCGCCGTCTTGCGCGGTCCAGGCACGCGGCGAGTCGGTTGCTGCGCCTGCGGAAACGCTTGCGGTCGCGCCATCGATCGTTGCACCACCCCCCTGCATCTCGATGGCCTGGAGCAGGACGACCTCGCGCGCGGCGGCTTCGTTCATGGGCGCGGCATCAATCTCAGGCTCACGCTCGCGCTCAGGCGCCGAGCTGCGCCGCCAGGTCGAGGAAGTCGGTGGCGGTGAAGTCGAACACCAGCTTGCCCACCGGCTCGCCGGGCACGCCCGCGCCGTACTCCAGCGGCCGCATGACATACGCCGTGCGCAACCCCGCGCGCTGCGCGCCGGCCAGGTCGCTCGGGTGCGCGGCCACCAGCATCAGCTGCTGCGGCGCGACGCCGAGCAGCCGCGCGGCCATCAAGTACACCGCCGGGTCGGGCTTGTACTTCTGCACCAGCTCGCCCGACAGCACACAGTCCCACGGCAACCCGGCGTTGCGCGCCATATCAACGAGCAGCGAGACGTTGCCGTTCGACAGCGTCGAGATCGGATACCGCGCGCGCAGCCGGTTCAACCCCGACACCGTGTCGGGCCATGGCATCAGCCGGTGCCACACGCGGTTGAGGTGCTCCAGCTCGTCGGCCGACAAGCCCTGCAGCCCGAAGCGCGGCAGCAGGCCGTCGAGGATGCGGCGGTGCAGCGTGTCGATGTCGACCCACGCCGCGCCTTCGCCGCGCGTGGTGTCCATCGCGGGTTGGTAGCCCGCGCGCCAGGCATCGGCAAAGGCCGGCCAGTCGACCTTCAAGCCCGCGGCAGAAGCCTGGGTGGCCGACAGCAACTCACCCTCGCGAATGATCGAGCCGCGCCAGTCGACCACGGTGCCGAACACGTCGAACACGAGGGCGCGAATGTTGAGCGGAAGTGCAGCCATGGCGATCGGGTGACGAAAGACTTGCGGGCTGCGATTGTGGCAGCGCTGCCGCGCAGGCTCGCCGCGTGCTGCCCTGGCGGGAGCGGCGCGATGCTGCCTAGCCTTTCGCCGCTTCGCGATGCAACCAGGTCAAGAACGCCTCGACAGGCGCTCGCTTGGCGTGCCGCGCCGGATACACCGCAAAGTGCGCCTTCACCTTGACCGCCTTGTCCAGGCCGAACACCGGCCGGAGCTTGCGCTCGGCGAGGTGCCGGCCGGCGATCGTCGTGCTCTCCAGCGCCACGCCCAAGCCCTGCGTGGCCGCGTCGAGCGACATCTGGGCGCGGTCGAAGCGCACGGCGAAACGCTCCGGCGCGCGCTTGGCGGTGTACTTCGAGAACCAGTCCGGCCACTGCACCACGCTGACCGTGCTCTGGATCAGCGGAACTTCCAGCAACTGCTCCGGCCGCTTCAGGCGATGCGCCTGGATGAACGCCGGGCTGGCCAGCGGCACGATGCGCTCCTCGAACAGCGGCTCGACCACCACGTCGGGCCACTGCGGCACGCCGTAGCGGATGTCGATGTCGGCCTGCCCGAGCGCGAAGTCGCTGTGCGTGTGCGCGGCCGACAGGTTGAGCGCGATGCCGGGGCAGGCCTGCGCAAAGCCTTGCAGCCTGGGCATCAGCCACTGGCTCGCAATGCTCGGCGCCGAGTGAACGTACAGGCTGTTGCTCACGCCCTGGCGCAGGTCGTCGGTCGCCGCGGCGATGGCCACGAGCGCGCCGCCCACGCGCGACAGGTACGACTCGCCCGCCGTGCTCAGCCGCACCCCGTGTGCGCTGCGCTCGAACAGCCGCACGCCGAGCTGCGATTCGAGCCGCGCCACCTGGTGGCTGATGGCCGACGCGGTGAGGTGCAACTCGGCCGCGGCCAGCGCGAAGTTGCGTCGGCGCGCCACGGCCTCGAAGGCCAGCAGGTTGTTGATGGGCGGGACGAAGGCCATGGTGGCAACCCTCACGTTGAGTGACGGATCGTCATCTTAGGCTGACGAAGCTTCGCTTGTCGTCATGCGTGCCGGCGCCGAAGATTTACGCCACGCACTTACATCCGACAGGAGTTGAACCCCATGCTGCTCAACGACAAGGTCGCCGTGATCACCGGCGGCGCCGGCATCAACGGCCTGGGCTTTGCCACCGCACGCCTGATGGCCGCGCAAGGCGCCAAGGTCGCGATCCTCGACCTCGCGCGCGCCGAGCCGGCGGCTGCCGCCGCGCGCCTCGGGAACCTCAGCGAAGGCCACCTCGGCGTGGTCGCCGACGTGACCGACAAGGCCTCGTGCGATGCCGCCGCGGCGCAGGTGCTGAAGGCGCTGGGCCGCATCGACATCCTGGTCAACAACGCCGGCATCACGCAGCCGGTGAAGACGCTGGAGATCACCGGCGCCGACTACGACCGCATCCTCGACGTCAGCCTGCGCGGCACGCTGCACATGAGCCAGGCGGTGCTGCCGGCGATGCGCCAGAACAAGAGCGGCTCGATCATCTGCATCTCGTCGGTCTCGGCCCAGCGCGGCGGCGGCATCTTCGGCGGCCCGCACTATTCGGCCGCCAAGGCCGGTGTGCTCGGGCTGGCGCGCGCGATGGCGCGCGAGTTCGGCATCGACGGCATCCGCATCAACTGCATTGCGCCGGGCCTGATCGAGACTGACATCACGCAGGGCAAGCTCACCCCCGAACGAAAGCTGCAGATCGCCAGCGACATTCCGCTGGCGCGCCTGGGCCGTGCCGACGACGTGGCCGGCGCGTGCCTGTTCCTCGCGAGCGACCTGGCGGCCTACTGCACCGGCATCACGCTCGACGTGAACGGCGGCATGCTGATTCACTGACCCGCCCCCTGAAACCACAACACCACCGACGGAGACAACCGACCATGCAACGCAAGACCTTCACCCGCACCCTGCTGGCCCTGGTGGCTGGCGCTCTTTGCTTCCCGCTCGCCGCCCAGGCGCAAGCCGTCAAGCTCACGCTCGGCCACGGCGCCGCGCCCGGCAACCCGCGCCATGAAGCGGCGCTCAAGTTCGCCGACGTGGTCAAGGCCAAGAGCGCCGGCCGCATCGAGGTGCAGGTCGCGCCGTCGGCGCAGCTCGGCGACGACGCCGCGATGGTGACCGCGCTGCGCACCGGCGCGCTCGACATGTCGGCCAACTCGCAAGGCGCGGTCGCCAACGCGGTGCCCGAGTACGCCGCGTTCGGCATGCCCTTCCTGTTCGCCAGTTCGGCGCAGGCCTTCAAGGTGCTCGACGGCCCGCTGGGCAAGGAGCTCTCCGACAAGTCGGCCGAGAAGGGCCTGGTCGTGCTGGGCTACTGGGACAACGGCATCCGCCACATGACCAACAGCAAGCGCCCGATCAACAAGGTCGAGGACATGAAGGGCCTGAAGATGCGCACGCCGCCCGATGCGGTGCTGGTGGACATCATGCAGTCGCTCGGCGCCGAGGCGCAGCAGATCAAGTTCGCCGAGCTGTACGTCGCGCTGCAGCAGGGCGTGGTGGACGGGCAGGAGAACCCGCTGATGAACATCCACGCCAGCAAGCTCTACGAAGTGCAGAAGCACCTGGCGCTGACCAGCCACATGTTCCAGATGACGCCCTTTTTGATGAGCAAGCGCAGCTGGGACAAGCTGTCGGATGCCGACCGCAAGGCCGTGACCGAGGCCGCCGCGGAAGCGACCGCGCTGCAGCGCAAGCTGTCGCTGGAGTCGGACGACAAGCTGCTCGCCGACCTCAAGGCCAAAGGCGTGCTGGTGACGACGGTGGACAAGTCGGCCTTCGAGAAGGCCACCGCCGCGGTGGACGACAAGTGGATGGCGGCGCCGATCGGCGCCTACGTCAAGAAGGTCATCGCGGACGCCCGCGCCAAGTGACGCGACCCTAGGCCCCGACGCTCGATCGCGGCGCGGGGCCGCAGCGTGCCGAGGAGACAACATGAAGGTCATCGAAACCAGCGTCGTCGAACGCGCCGTGGTGGGCCTGTGCCACGGGCTGCTGTGGCTGAGCACGGTGGTGATCTTCGTGATCCTGGTGGCCAACACCGTGCTGCGCTACGCCACCGGCTCCAGCCTGCAGTGGGCCAACGAGGTGCCCGAGCTGCTGTTCCCGTGGATGGTGATGGCCGGCGTGGTGCTGGCCGCCGTGCACGGTGCTCACATCTCGACCACGTTCCTGATGGAGGCGGTGCCCGGCCCGGTGCAGCGCGTGGTGGCGACCGTGAGCTGGGCGGTGGTCGCGGCGCTGTACGGCACGCTGACCTGGGCGACGTTCCGCATGCTCGACATCGTGCACGACGAGAAGTCGCCGATCCTGCAACTGCCGGGCTCGATCACCTACGGCTGCGTGATGGTCGGCATGGCGCTGCTGGCGCTGCTGGCCGCGCAGTCGGCATGGCAGGCATGGCACGCGCCGGCCGAGCCCGCGCAGCACGCCGAGCCCCAGGTGCCCGTGGCCCACTGGTAGCCCATGGGTGAACCCAGCACTTCGTCGCAGAACACCATGAGCGCACTCATCCTGTTGACCTTTCTCGCGATGGCGGTGGTCGCGATGCCGATCGCGCACGCGCTGCTGGTGGCCGCGATGGCCGCCGCCGCCACCTCCGACAAGGTGCCGCTCGATCTGCTGGTGCAGCAGATGGTGGCGCAGGTGCAGAGCTTCCCGCTGATCGCGATTCCGTTCTTCATGCTGACCGGCACGCTGATGATGGGCGGCAAGCTGGGCGAAGCGCTGGTGGGCGTGCTGTCGGCGCTGATCGGCCGCTTTCACGGTGGCCCGGCGCAGGTGGGCGTGCTGTCGTCGACGCTGTTCGGCGGCGTCTCGGGCTCGGCTGTCGCGGATGCGTCGGCCATCGGCTCGCTGCTGATCCCGTGGCACAAGCGCCTGGGTTACCCGGCGGCGTTTTCGGCCGCCACGCTGGCGGCGGCGGCCACGATCGACATCCTGATCCCGCCGTCGATCCCGATGATCCTGTTCGCGCTCAGCTCGAACGCGTCGATCGCGTCGCTGTTCGTCGCCGGCGTGCTGCCCGGCCTGCTGATGTGCGGCGGCTTCATGGCGGCGTGCTGGTGGGTCGGCAAGCGGCGCAACTTCCCGCGCGACACCACGCCGTTCAACGGCACCGCGTTCCGCCGCCACATGCTGTATGCCGCGCCGGCGATCGTGCTGCCGGTGCTGATCATCGTCTTCCTGCGCTTCGGCATCGCCACGCCGACCGAGGTGGCGGTGCTGTCCACGCTGTACGCCGGCGTGGTCTCGGCCGTGATCTACCGCGACCTGGGCTGGAAGCGCCTGCACGACGCCGTCGTGCAGGCGGGCCTGGCCACCGGCGTCGTGCTGCTCGTCATCATGGCGTCGGCCGCGATCGGCTGGCTGCTCACCTTCGACCAGATGCCGCAGGGCATCGTCGCCTGGGTGCAGGCCAACGTGCACGCCAAGTGGCTGGTGATCCTGCTGATGAACCTGATGATGCTGGTGCTGGGCATGTTCATCGACCTGCCCGCCGCCGTGCTGCTGCTCACACCGGTGTTCGTGCCGCTGGCGCAGAGCATCGGCATGGACATGACGCAGCTCGGCATCATGATGGTCGTCAACCTCGCGATCGGCCTGTACACGCCGCCGGTGGGCACCACGCTGTTCATCACCAGTGCGCTGGCCCGCGTCAAGGTCGGGCAGACGGTGCGCGAGCTGGGGCCGTTCTACCTGGTCGCGTTCGGCGTGTTGGCGCTCGTCTCGTATGTCCCCGCCAGCATCTTGCGCTGACCTTCATTCGTTCGATCCTTCAAGGAAACCCACATGACCACACCCGCGACCGCGCTCGCCGAACTGGCGCAGCGCGCCCACCGCATCCGCCGCTACGCCTTGCGCATGGGCGAGGTGCAAGGCCAGGGCTACATCGGCCAGGCGCTCGGTTACGCCGACGTGCTGGCCGTCGCCTACGGCCACGCGCTGACCCTGCGGCCGGCCGAGCCCGAGTGGGAAGGCCGCGACCGCTTCCTGCTGTCGCACGGCCACTATGCGATCGCGTTCTATGCGGCGCTGATCGAAGCCGGCGTCATCCCTGAGTCGGAGCTGGAGACCTACGGCACCGACGACAGCCGCCTGCCGATGTCGGGCATGGCGGCCTACACGCCGGGCATGGAGATCTCCGGCGGCTCGCTCGGCCAGGGCCTGCCGATCGCCGTCGGCATGGCGCTGGCGCTGCGCCACAAGAAGAACCCGGCCTTCGTCTACAACTCGATGAGCGACGGCGAACTGGACGAGGGCTCGACCTGGGAAGCCGCGATGGGCGCGGCGCACCACCGCCTGGCCAACCTGATCTGCCTGGTGGACATCAACAACCAGCAGGCCGACGGACCGTCGGGCAAGGTGCTCGGCTTCGAGCCGCTGGCCGACAAGTGGGCCGCCTTCGGCTGGCATGTGCAGCGCGTGGACGGCAATCATCTGCCGGCCGTGCTGAAGGCCTTCGATGCGGCGCGCCAGCTCGCCGACGCGAAGCCGCGCGTGATCCTGTTCGACACGCTGATGGGCAAGGGCGTGCCGTTCCTCGAAACACGCGAGAAGAACCACTTCATCCGCGTCGACCCGCCCGAGTGGCAGCAGGCGATCGCGCACCTCGACCAAACGAATCCGTCGCACACGCGTGAAGGAGCGCTCGCATGAACACCGTCGCAGACAAGAAGCCTCGCCTGACCACGTCAGCGATGATCGCCTCGATCGCGAGCGAGGGCCAGCGCGTGAAAGCCGCACCGTTCGGCAAGGCGCTGGTGGAATACGCCGCGAACCATCCCGAGGTCGTCGGCATGACGGCCGACCTGGCCAAGTACACCGACCTGCACCTGTTCGCTCAAGCCCACCCCGAACGCTTCTTCCAGATGGGCATGGCCGAGCAGTTGCTGATGGCCGCGGCCGGCGGCATGGCCAAGGAAGGCCTGGTGCCGTTTGCGACGACCTACGCCGTGTTCGGCACCCGGCGCGCATACGACTTCATCCATCAGGTGATCGCCGAGGAAAACCTGAACGTCAAGATTTGCTGCGCGCTGCCCGGCCTGACGACCGGCTACGGCCCGAGCCATCAGGCCACCGAAGACATCGCGATGATGCGCGGCATCCCCGGCCTGACCATCGTCGACCCCTGCGACGCGCTGGACATCGAGCAGGCCGTGCCGCAGATCGCCGAGCACAAGGGCCCGGTCTACATGCGCCTGCTGCGCGGCAACGTGCCGCTGGTGCTCGACGAGTACGACTACCGGTTCGAACTCGGCAAGGCCAAGCTGCTGCGCGACGGCAACGAGGTGCTGGTGATTTCCAGCGGCTTCATGACAATGCGCGCACTCGAAGTGGCCGACACGCTGCGCGCCGACAACATCGGCGTGGCCGTGCTGCACTGCCCGACGATCAAGCCGCTGGACGAAGCGGCGATCGTCGAAGCCGTACGCTACAAGCACCGGCTGGTGGTGGTCGCCGAGAACCATTCCGTGGTCGGTGGCCTGGGCGAGGCGGTCGCCAGCGCCTTGCTGCGTCATCGTGTGCAACCGGCGGGCTTTCAACTGGCGGGGCTGCCCGATTCGTTTCTCGACGCTGGTGCGCTGCCGACGCTGCACGAGCGCTACGGCATCAGCCGCGACGCGCTGGCGCGCCGTGTGAAAAACTGGCTGGGCTGAACGGGGCTTGGCCCGAGCGGGCCGGGTGAGGCAGGGCTCGGTCGGGATGATCGGGCGGTCTGCCCTTCAGCGTCCGCCGAGCCAATGGTCGGCAAACGCCGCCAGGTCCTGGTGAACGGACTTGGCCAGCACCAGCTCGTCACCGACGTTCGGGCTGCCGTTCGGCGCGCGCAGCACCAGCGCGGTGTGAACGTCGGCGGGCACGCCGCGCATGTACACGATGTAGTCGTCGACGAAGGCCTGCGGTCGCAGCGCCGCGATCGCGTCGGCCTTCGGGCTGCGCTCGCCCTCGTGGTGGCCCGTGGCGATCACACGCTCAATGGGAAACCCCAGGTCGCGCAGGTTGCGCAGCCGCGCAGCTTCGAACTCCGCGTCCAGCGCCGTGACGCACACGAGCTCGAAGCCGGCGTCGTGCAGGCGGTGGCAGGCGTCTACCGCGCCCGCGATGGCCGGCAACGAGGTCCAGAATGCCTCATCGAACTGCGCGCGCAAGTGCAAACGCTGGTCGCCCTCGAGCCGCTCCACCTGCCACCGATCAATCGGCCAGTAGGCGAGCGGGTCGCGCTCGGCCGGGAACACGCCGAACGCGCGCTGCCACGCGGTGGCGTAGCCGATGTGCAGGTCGACGAGCACGCCGTCGGCGTCCAGGGCAAGGATGGGGCGGGTCATGGCTGAACTGTAGCGGGGCGATGTGTGGTCGGCCCGATGGACCGCGCCAAACGAGTGCGCGCCCGCCCGTCGACTCTCTACACAGGGCGCGTTTCGGTACCAGCGCCCCGCGTGCCATGGAGCAAGCGGCTCGGCGCGTTCGCCTTTGCCGTGTGCCACGCGCCCCGCGCAACCACCACAGCACCACGGCCGCTCAGGCTCACCTTGCACCACGCGACGAAGGGTGAATGGGAACGTGTGAAACAGGGTGAGCGCCCGTTCCGAATTGCTCGGGTTGTTGCAGTATCTGTCGTAGCGGTCGGAATCGTTTTGTCGGTGATCGCCTTGCTCTTTGTCCTGGAGCGAGCTGCGGGGCCTTAGAGTTGGAGCGGCGCCCCGAAGCCAAGGGCGTCGGGCAACTGGCGCAGCGAAGCAAAGGGGGAGCCGGTACCCCGGCGGAGGAGCGAGCCCGGACACAAACAGTCCAGTGGACTGTTTGCGCCTGGCGAGCGCCGTGGGCTTGTCCCAGGGCAATTCGCGGAGCCGGTTGCCCGATGGCCTTGGCTCGCGCTGACCTCCGCAGGAAACGACCGGCACACTTTCCTGAGCTTCGACAGCTGCGCCGCTCAGCCGATCAAGCTATCACCCAAAGTGGCAGACGTAGTGATACGCCTCGCCCACCACCCGAATCTGGAAGCTGGCGTTGCCCGGCACCTTGAACGACTCGCCGGCCCCGAACCGCTGCCACTCCGCACTGCCCGGCAACAGCACCTCGCACGCACCGGCCACGCCTTCCATCACCTCCGGCGCGCCGGTGTTGAAGGTAAGCAGGGCGGGCAGGATCACGCCGACGCTCTTCTTGCTGCCGTCGGGCAGTGTGATGCCGTGCGAAACGCACTTGCCGTCGAAGTAGACGTTGGCTTTCGTGCTGACGCTAACGTGGTCGAACTTCTCGGTGGTCATGGGCCGCAACTCTTTCTCTCGAATACTCAAAGGGATGATGCCGCGCGCACGCGCTGCAAGGTGATCTGCAGCACGCGTGCATCCGAACTCGCGCGGTGGCGTTGCAGGCGCAACTCGCTGGCGACTTGGTCTTTGGTGGCGTGCCAGTGCGATGCCTCGCGCTCGTTCAGCAAGGTGCGCAAGTGCTCGAGCCGGAAGGCGGGGCGCGTGCCCGCGGCGTCGAAGAGTGCGGCGAGCCAGCTGTAGTCGTTGGCCCAGCCGTCGCAATAGACGGTGCGGCCGCCGAGGTGTTCGTTCAGGTGCTGCGCCACGTCCTTCACGTCGCGGCCGCGTTGCAGCACAGCGGCGCGGGGAATGCGGTGCACGGCTTCGGCGCTTTCGTCCCAGTGGGTCCAGCCGGGGGCGGGTTGGATGAGGGTGCAGAAGGTCTGCCCGTCGGGCAGCGCGTAGCCGACCTCGATCGGGTAGCTGGCGCGGCCGAAGCCCGAGGCTTCCATGTCCAGAACGGCGGGCGTGTCTTGCGCGGCGCGGCTGCCTTGCGCGATCGTGGGGGCCGAAATCATGGTTCATCGTAAGCGGCTTCCGTGCCCGGTCAGCGGTCGAAATGCGCAGTTCGGCGTGGGGCTGGCCGGGCCATTCGGCGCTCGGGTGCGAGGGGGGTCTAGGGTTTGTCCGAAGTGGGCAGCGTGCGCCGACGGCGACTGCGGCGCCGGCTTTGGGCTATACCTCAACGAGCCCTGCAGCGAGCTTGCAGTGAACGTGTGTGACAGCCCCGAGGAGTGCCCGTGCCCGACCCCCACCCCGTGCGACCGCACCACAAGGTCTGGCCCAAGCGGCTGCCGCGCGAGGTGATCGCGCCCGAGACTTCGTTGTGGTTCAACCTCGACGTGTCGGCCCGGCGCTTTCCCAACAAGGCCGCCTACCGCTTCTTTGGCCGCGCGATGAGCTACGCGCAACTGCACCAGCAGGCCGACCAACTCGCCGGCTGGTTGCAGAGCGTGGGCGTCAAGGCGGGCGACCGTGTCTGCGTGTTCATGCAGAACTGCCCGCAGTACGCGGTGGCGTGTTACGCCATCTTCCGCGCCAACGCCGTGGTGGTGCCGGTGAATCCGATGAACCGGGCCGACGAGTTCAAACACTACATCGGCGACCCGCAATCGCGCGTGGTGATCTGCAGTGCCGACCTGGCCGGCATCGTCGCGACGGCGAACGACACGATGCCGGCCGGTGAGCGGCTGACGCACGTCGCAGTCACTCGCTATGCCGATGCCTTGCCCGAGGGGCCGATCGACCCCGCCGACGCACCCAACGTCGCCACCGACGCCTGGTTGCGCGCCGACCCGCCGCTGCCTTCTTCAGCCGGCACGGCGTTCGTCCGCCTGCCCGCCGTGCTCTCACTCGCGCTCTCGCCAGGCCCACACACCGCGCAGCCCGACGACTTGGCGATGCTGCCCTACACCTCGGGCACCACCGGCTTGCCCAAAGGCTGCATCCACACCCACCGCACGCTGATGCACAACGTGGTGGCCGGCCAGTGGGGCCACGCCGGGCCCGAGGCGGTGAGCCTGGCGGTGGTGCCGATGTTCCATGCCACCGGCATGATGTACAGCGTGCTGGGCTCGGTCTACGTCGGCAGCACCGCGATCCTGATGCCGCGCTGGGACCGCGAGCTGGCCGGGCGGCTCATCAGTCGCTGGCAGGTGTCGCACTGGACGTGCATCCCCACCATGATCATCGACCTGTTCGCCAGCCCCCACTACAAGCAGTTCGACCTCTCCAGCCTGCGCAATATTGGCGGCGGCGGCGCGGCCATGCCGCAGGCGGTGGCGCAGCGGCTGCTCGATGAATTCGGCCTGACGTTTGCCGAGGGCTACGGCCTGACCGAGACCGCCGCGCCCAGCCACAGCAACCCGCCCGAGCGGGCCAAGCTGCAGTGCCTAGGCATCCCGTTCTTCGGCGTCGACTCGCGCGTGGTGGACCCGCTCACGCTGATCGAAGTGCCGGTCGGTGAGGTGGGCGAAATCGTCACCCACGGGCCGATGGTCTTCAAAGGCTACTGGCGCCACCCCGAGGCGACCAAGGCCGCGTTCGTTGCGCTGCCGGGCGAGCCGGCGGACAAACTCTTCTTCCGCACCGGCGACCTGGGCCGCATGGACGACGAGGGCTACTTCTTCTTGACCGACCGGCTCAAGCGCATGATCAACGCGAGCGGCTTCAAGGTGTGGCCGGCCGAGGTGGAGGCGATGCTGTTCAAGCACCCGGCGGTGCAAGAGGCTTGCATCTTCGCCGCGCGCGACGCCTACCGTGGCGAAACGGTGAAGGCCGTCGTCGTGCTGCGCGCCGAGGCGCGTGGCAAGACCACGGCGGAGGACATCGTCGCCTGGGCGCGCGAGCAGATGGCGGCCTACAAGGCACCCAAGCTGGTGGAGTTCGTCGACGCGCTGCCCAAGTCGGGCTCGGGCAAGGTGATGTGGCGGCTGCTGCAGGACGAGGAGGCCGCGCGGGCTGAACGCTAGCGCGCTCGCGCGCTGGCCCGCGGGTCCGCCGGGCAGCCCAGCCGCCCGGGGCGGGCGCCGAGTGCGGCCACAATCTCGCTCCGCCAAACCAACTTCAAAGAGCCGCTTCCATGTCCCGCTACCAGGTCCGCCACGCCACATTGAAAGACGCCAAGGCCGTCGCCGAAGTTCACGTTGCCGCCTGGCAAACAGCCTTTCAAGGCGTGCTGCCCGACGCGCAACTGGCCGCCATGACGATCGACAAGCGGCTGGCCTTCTGGCGCGACGCGATCGACATGGGCGAGCCGCAGGTGCTCGTCGCCACCGACGCCACCGAGGCGGGGCGCGTGGTCGGCTTCGTCGCCTTCGACCGCTCGCGCGACAAGGGCACGCCGCCCACCACGGGCGAACTCTGGGCCATCGGCGCGCTGCCCGCGCTGTGGTCCACCGGCGCCGGGCTGGCGCTGTGGGACGGCGCGCGCGACGCGCTGATCGAAGAAGGCTGCACCAAGGTCACGGTGTGGCTGCCGCTGCGCAACGAGCGCGCGCTGCGCTTCCACGAACTGGCCGGCTTCAAGCGCGAGCTGCCCAGCGCCAAGACGGTCGAGATGGGCGGCGTGAAGGTCGAAGAAATTCGGCTGCAGCGCAAGATCGCCTGAGAGACCCGGCTTTTCCTCACCCCCGATCGACTGGAGAGTCCGATGAGTCGCAACACAAGCAAGCTGAGCACAGTCTTTGTGGGCCTGGCCCTCTTTGCCGCGACCGTGGCCGACGTCTCGGTGGCGCAGCAAGCGCTCGTGCCGCCCGGCCCGAACAAGCTGAAGTTCCCGCAGAGCTGGGACAAAGGCGTGATGTACGCCACCGTCGACCGCCACGACACCAAGCAGTACCGCGAGTTCTACACCAGCGCCGAGGCGGTGCAGGCGGCGAAAGACGGCAAGGAGATTCCGAACGGCACCGTCATCACGCTCGCTGCCTACGCGGCCAAGGTGGACGCCGACGGCAAGCCGGTGAAGGATGCCAACGGCCGCTTCGTCAAGGACAAGCTGGTGGCGGTGAACTCGATGCAGAAGGAGGCCGGCTGGGGCGCCGACATCCCGGCTGCGGTGCGCAACGGCGACTGGATCTACCAGTCGTTCAGCCCCGACGGGCAGGTCAACGACAAGGCCAACCTGACAGGGTGCTTCCAGTGCCACCTGCCGTTTGCGAAAGACCAGTACCTCACCAACCTGGCCAAGCTGGCCGGCACGTTCCCGGGTGCTGCGACGACGGTCGCACTCAAGAGCGGCCCGACCGACGTGGCGATCAACGGCTTTCTGTTCGGCCCCGGCGCGATCAAGGTCACCGCGGGCCAGAAGGTCACCTGGACCAACGCCGACGACACGCCGCACCAGATCACCGTCACCGGCAAGCAGCAGCGCAGCGAGCTGATGCTCAAGGGCCAGAGCGCCACGCTGCAGTTCGACGAAGCCGGCAACATCGCCTACGTCTGCGGCCTGCACCCGGGGATGAAGGGCACGATCGAGGTGGTGGCGCGGTAAGTGCCGATTTGGATTGTCCGTGGAGATGTCTTTCGCGCAGGCGCTGAAACTCGCGATCGTGAGCGCTACAGACCTGTCCAGAGACGCCCTGCACGTCTACGTTGGCCTCACCGTCTTCCTTTCGGTTCAGTGGATGTTGCGTGGGAGAAATGCAGCCGTCATGCCGGTCATTGCCGTGCTTGTGGTGGCTATCGCAGGCGAGGCTATCGACCTCAAGGATGACCTCACATCCCTCGGCTTCTGGCGTTGGAAGGCCAGCGCACACGACCTGGTGAACACCCTGCTTTGGCCGCTCGTTCTTGCCGCGCTGGGCTGGTTTCAGGCCCGTAGCGGCGGCAGGTGAGGCGTGTAGCCTCACTCAGAGGAAGCATCGAAGCAACGGTGGCGCGCCGCACCGCTCCGGCCGTCAGCGACTCGACTGGCGCGAGCTGGCAGCGGCGTCCAGATCGTCGAAGAAGCCCGACAGCACCGGCTCGTTGGCCTGGTTGTAGTCCAGCCCGTCGCCCGCCATCAGCAGCTCTTGCATCTCCGGCACGGGGATCATGCGGCGGCCGCCGATGTCGACCTCGTCTTGATCGGCGACAGGCGCGTCGTTCTTGTTGGCTTTGAACAGTTCGCGCACCTCGGCGATGGTGGGCAACTGGTCGTCGCGCCACACGTGCACCTTGATGCCGGCGGCCTGCAGGATCTCGGCGAGCCGCTGGTGCCGCGCGACGCTGCGCGGGGTCTGGTTGGCCGAGCGCACCTCCACGGCCGCGATCACTTTCGAGCTCGAATCGCACACCAGCAGATCCACGTTCAGGTGCCCGGCGCGCGTGAGCCATTGCGAGTACGAGTTGCCCGACGGCACGCTGATGAAGCGCGACAGCGGCACCTGCGCCAGCACCAGGTGGCGCGGCAGCGCGCGGCGCAGGGTGCCGAAGGCGAGCCGCTCGGGCAACGTCATCACGCGCACGGCCTGGGGTGGCCAGCCTTGCACGGTGTCGAGCGCGTCGCGGTCGCGCCCTTGGGCCGAGCGTTCGCTGTCCGAGAGGCGGCGGCGGCGAGCCACCAGCAGCAAGGTCAGCAGGGCCGAAATCAGCAGGGCGGCGATGGCGGCAGGTTCGAACAGGACCATGGTCGTGGGCTCTACAGATTTCCGGCAGCTTGCAGCCTAGGGCTGTGGGCCGGCGAGGGTCAAGCGCATTGGGACCGAAGCCGGCGATGTTCGTTCAATTCGCCCCCGACGTTTCGATGCGTTACATCCAGCGTGCAGCCGCGCGACAGTGCGCCGCGGGGTGTTGCAAGACGCATCTACTTTGCGGCCACGCCGAGCAACTCCACCTCGAACTGCAGCGTCGCGTTCGGCGGGATCACGCCGCCCGCGCCTTTCTCGCCGTAGGCGATGGACGCCGGGCAGGTCAGCTTGGACTTGCCGCCCACTTTCATCATCTGCACGCCCTCGGTCCAGCACTTGATCACCCGGTTGAGCGGGAACTCGGCGGGCGTGCCGCGCGCGTAGGAGCTGTCGAATTCCTTGCCGTCGGGGAAAGTGCCGCGGTAGTGGACCTTCACTGTCTGCGTGGCGGCGGGGCTGGCGCCGGTGCCGTCTTTCAGCGAGCGGTAGACGAGGCCGCTGGCGGTGACGACCGCGCCGGTTTCCTTGGCCGCCGTGGCGGCCACGTCGGTCTGCGCGAAGGCGGTGGACAGGCAGGCCAGGCTCAGCACGGTCGAAGCAACGAATGTTTTCAAGGTCAACTCTCCAAAGCAGGTGGGGACGGCCACGATCATCACCGATCCGCGGGGCCTTCAGGACTGCGGCTGGTGGTCGATATGAACGCCAAGCCAACACGAAAGGAACCGCCATGGCCGTCAATCTCGTCAGCGGCGCCAATGCCGCACTCAACGGCGCCGCCGCCGGCAACGAGGCGGTGGGCATTGCCGTGCTCAAGAAGGCGATCGACCTGCAGGCGCAGGGCGCCGCACAACTGATCCAGGCGCTGCCGCAGATGCCGCAAGTGCCGAACAATCCGCCGCACCTGGGCAACCACCTGAACACGTTCGCCTGAACTGTCGTTCAGCCGACCGGTGGCTCGGTGCACGCACCGGTCGAACGGCCGCGCATCACGCCGCTTCAATCGACCGCCTCGGCCCCGCTGATCAGCGCCACAAAACGATCCGCGCCGATGTTGCCGCCCGACAGCGTGACACCGACGCGCTGACCCTGAAACTGTGCGCGGTGGTGCATCAGCGCCGCCAGCGCGTTCGCGCCCGACGGTTCGAGCACCACCTTCATGCGCTCGAAGGCGAAACGCATCGCGTCCACCACCACCCGGTCGGGCACCGTCAGCACGTCGGTGACGTGCGCGCGGATCACCTCGAAAGGGTGCTTGCCGACCGCCTGCGTCTGCTGGCCGTCGCAGATCGTGCGCGGCACGTCGATGCTGACGATGTGGCCGGCGCGCAGCGAGCGCTGCATGTCGTCGCCGCGCTCGGGCTCGGCGCCGAACATACGGATACCGGGCACGAGGTGTTTGGCAGCCACCGTGCAGCCCGACAGCAGCCCACCGCCGCCGGCGCAAACGATCATCGCGTCGAGCGGGCCGGTCTCTTCGATCAGCTCCAGCGCCGTCGTGCCCTGGCCGGCCATCACCGGCAGGTGGTCGAAGGGCGGGATCAGCGCCGCATTCCGCTCGGTGACGAGCGCGGTGGCGATCTGCGCGCGGTCCTCTTTGTAGCGGTCGTACAGCACCACCTCGGCGCCATAAGTTCGCGTGGCGGCGAGCTTGAGTGCGGGTGCGTCGGTCGGCATCACGATGGTCGCCCGGCAGCCGTGCAATTGCGCCGCCAGCGCCACCGCCTGTGCGTGGTTGCCCGACGAGAACGCCACCACGCCGCGCGAGCGTTCGGCGTCGCTCAACACATTCACCGCGTTGTAGCCGCCGCGGAACTTGAACGCGCCCATGCGCTGCAGGTTCTCGGCCTTCATGAAGACCTGCATGCCCAGCATCGCGTCGAGCGTCTTGCTGGTCAGCACGGGGGTGCGGTGGGCCACGCCGTTGAGGCGGGCGGCGGCGGCGGCGACGTCGGTGAACTGGAGCATTCAGGGTTCCGGTGAAGTTTTCTTGATCATCGCCGAGCGATCAGCGCACGCACCTCGGCCAGCTTCGCCTTGAGCTGGC
Organism: Methylibium sp. NZG; assembly: GCA_001263235.1. Lineage (GTDB taxonomy): Bacteria > Pseudomonadota > Gammaproteobacteria > Burkholderiales > Burkholderiaceae_C > LGRD01. The sequence goes on from LGRD01000035.1 coordinate 62,372, forward strand.
GGCTGTGCGCCGGCCCCATGCGCAGCAGGAGCTTCTGGCCCGCCGAGCGCGCTTCCAGCGCCGGGTCTTCGAACTCGTAGCGCAGCCAGGGCGTGGCCGACGGGATCGGGCCCTTCACCTCCGTCAGCCGCACCTTCGGCGGGCCGGCGGGCTCGGGCGTCTGGAGCAGGTGGTCGATGACCTGCACCAGGCGGTCGTTGAAGTACTTGCCGGGGTAGCCGAGCTCCTCGTAGGCGGCCTGGAACAGCGGGTACAGGCGCCGGTACAGCGCCACCGCGCGGGCACTGTCTGCCGACGCGACGAACTGCACGAAGGGCGCGTAGCGCTTGGCGTTGTCGGCACCGATGAGGGTGCCGTCTGCCGTCGGCGTGGTCTGGAAGCGCCCGGGCGACGGATTGACCGGCCACCGTTGCGGCGATGCCAGCGGCCTGTCCAGGTTGTCCACCGTGGCGACCAGCCGCGCGGCAAAGCCGTCGGTGCTCAAGAAGGTGAGCACGGCTTTCCGGCCGAGCAGATCGGTCAGTGCGTCGGCCACGTAGGCCTCGGCCTGGTCTGGCGGCGGCAAGGGCCGCGGCGGCGGCGCCGCCGAAGCGGCGTTGTCGGGTTCGATCGGGTGAAGGATGGCCGGCGGCGGCGTGCGCTCGGCTGGCGCGGGCGCTGCCGGCGCCGCCGGTGCGGCTTGCGCCACGGCGGGCGGTGGCGCCACGGGCGTCGGCGCCTGCTGCTGCCACCAATAGACGCCGCCCGAACCGACCGCCACAACGGCCAGCAGCGCGGCGACCCACAGAAGCAATTTCTGACTCATCGCGTTTTCACGCCGAAGCGCGCCAGGTAGCGACTGCCCGGTTCGTGGCAACGACAAGCCGACCCACCCGCAGCAATCAGGGACCGGCACGATACCGCCTGGACCGCCGACAGGGCAAACCGCCAGGATCGGCCTGCCGATGGTGCGGACTTCGATGATCTGAAACGGCGGCCGGCCGCATGGCGCATTGCCACGCGCATTGCAGCCACTTTGTCAGCGTGCGCTTACTTGTCTGGGAACAGCCCCGCTGCAATGATCCGACGCGGCGCCGTCGGCGTCGCGCCGGCAGGCGGCCTGCAGGCTCGCCCAGCCTGCGGGGCCGAGCGCTTCGAGCGTGCGGATGTTGGCCTCGAAGATCACTTCCGGCTCAGGGAACGCCTCGACCGCGCGGGTGACGCTGTCTTCGCGCAGCAAGTGCAAGCAGGGGTGCGGCGAGCGGTTGGTGGCGTTGCTCACATCGTCGGGCGCGGTGCCGACGAACTGGAACTGCGGGTGGAAGCTCGCCAGCTGGATCGTGCCTTCGAGACCGAGCTGCTCCAGCGCCGCGTCGGCCTCGTTGAGAAAGTCGTTGAATTCTGTGAAGTCGGTCAGTGCGTTCGGGTGGATCAGCAGCGTGGTTTCCAGCTCGGCCGGGTCGGCGCTGGCCAGCAGCGTCAATTCGTCGCACAGGGTGGCCAGCAGCGCCGGTGGGTCGTTCGCCTCGCACACGACGTAGCGGATGGACGCCTTGGCCTGCGCGGCCTTGGCAAACGGGCACAGGTTCAAGCCGATCACGGCACGGTCCACCCAGGCGCGGGTTTCGCTGATGACGTGTTGGGGCGATGGGTTCTTGTGCATGTCGGCGTTCAGCATGGGTCGGCAGCGAGCAGTGACTACAGTCGAGTATGAATCCCCGCCGTTGCGCCAGCGCCCCCACGCCATGCCGCCCCCCGACTTGAAGTACCTGGCCGGCTACCCGGAACACGTGCAGGCGCAGGTGCGCGATCTGATCGAGCAAGGCCGGCTCGGCGACACACTGCGCCAGCGCTACGGCGGCACGCACGAGGTGCGCACCGACCGCGCGCTGTACGACTACACGCTGGCGCTGAAGCAGCGCTGCATGCGCAGTGCGCCGCCGCTCGCCAAGGTGGTGTTCGACAACCAGCTGCAGGTGCTGCGGCACGCCCTCGGCACGCACACCACCGTGGCGCGGGTGCAGGGCGGGCGGCTCAAGGCCAAGCGCGAGATCCGCGTGGCCGGGCTGTTCCGCGACACGCCGCCCGAGTTCTTGAAGATGATCGTCGTGCACGAACTCGCGCACCTGAAGGAGCCGCAGCACGACAAGGCCTTCTACCAGCTGTGCCAGCACATGGAGCCCGCCTACCACCAGCTCGAATTCGACCTGCGGCTGTATCTGACGGCGCAGGAGCTGGGTGCTTGACGGCACATCGGGTCGCGCCGTTCGGGGCCAATGTCGATGCGCTTGTGCTGCCGCCTCTCACGGCGGCGAGTAAACGCGCAGAAAACTCGCGAACCGCGGCAGCCCGGTGCTCGTGAGATCGCGGTAGCGGTAGGTCACGGTGCTGCCCACCGGCGGCGGTTGTTCGCGCTGTTCGTCGCTGAAGCCGGTGCCGATGTAGAAACGGCGGCCCGCCGGTGTCTGCACCTGCAACGCGCCCAGGCGGCCCGCATGCTTGCCTTTGCCGGCGCGGTGGGCCACCACAACCGCTTCGGTGTCGAGGTAGGGCTTGAGCTTGAGCAGCACGTCGCTGCGGCCGGTGCTGTACGGCGCGGAGGCGAGGTGCAGCATCAACCCCTCGCCGCCTTGCGCCACGGTTTGGTCGAGCCGGCGCTTCAGGGCCTGGCGGTCGGTGACCGGGCTTTGCTCGACGGCCCGAAGCTGTGGCCACCCCACGCGCGCGGTGAGCTCTCGCATCGCCTGCGCGCGTTCGGCAAAGCTGCCGGGCGCACCGGGCAGCTCGAACACGAGGTAGCTGACGCGCTTCCACTCGTCGTCCACCGGCACCTCGCGGCGCACGATGGCCGAGAGCGCGTCGAACTGCCCGCGCGCCAGCCACAGCTCGCCGTCGAGCGCCTGCGCCGGCAGCTTCTGCGTGAACCAGGCCGGCGCCGGCACCGTGCGGCCGCTGCGAAAGCGCAGCGTGGTTCCGTCCCACACCGCGCGCACGCCGTCGAACTTTTCGCTCACGAGGTACGACGTCGGGTCGATGTGGCCGGCGTAGACGTTGGCCAGCAGCAGCGCCGGCTGGGCCGATGCCATGCCACTCCACAGCGTGGCGGCGCACCACAACGCGAGCGCGGCGAGTCGACGAACAGAGGAAGACAGTCGTGTCATGACGCCAGGCGGCAAAGGTGCAGAGGCCTGACTGTAGCGGTGGCTGAGCCGTGCCCGAACGGCCGCGAAGTAGACTGCCGCGGCACTGCCCGGAGACCCTCATGTCGCTGAACTTCCTGTCCCGCCGACCCCTGCCGAACCGCGCCTGCCAGGTGGCCTCGATCGTGGCTGCCGTGGCGGCCGCCTTGCTCGCCACCGGCTGCGCCACGCCCGCCGCCTACCAGCCCGACAAGACCTACGCCCTGACCATCCTGCACACCAACGACCACCACGGCCGCTTCTGGAAAAACGCCGACGGCGAGTACGGCCTGGCCGCGCGCAAGACGCTGATCGACGGCATTCGCGCCGAGGTCGCCGCGCGCGGCGGCCACAGCCTGCTGCTCGACGGCGGCGACGTGAACACCGGCGTGCCCGAGTCCGACCTGCAAGACGCCGAGCCCGACTTCAAGGGCATGAACAAACTGGGCTACGACGCGATGGCGGTCGGCAACCACGAGTTCGACAAGCCGCTCGCGGTGTTGGAGAAGCAGCGCGGCTGGCTGACCTTCCCGATGCTGTCGGCCAACATCTACCGCGGCGGCCAGCGCTTGTTCAAGCCGTACACCACCTTCAACCTCGGTGGCCTGCGCGTGGCGGTGCTCGGCCTCACCACCGACGACACCTGGAAACTCGTCAACCCCGACAACCTCCGCGGCATCGAGTTTCGCAAGCCCGCCGACGAAGCCCGCGCGCTGATGCCCGAGCTGAAGGCGCAGGCCGACGTGGTGATCGCCGCGACGCACATGGGCCACTACGCCAACGGCGCCCACGGCGTCAACGCGCCGGGGGATGTGGAGATGGCGCGTGCGGTGAAGGGGTTCGATCTGATCGTCGGCGGCCACAGCCACAACCCGGTGTGCATGAAGGCCGAGAACGTGGTCGACGCGGCCTATGTGCCCGGCACCGCCTGCCAGCCCGACCGCCAGAACGGCGCCTGGATCGTGCAGGCCAACGAGTGGGGCAAGTTCGTCGGCCGGGCCGACTTCGAGTTCCGCAACGGCGAGTTGAAGCTGGTGAAGTACCAGTTGCTGCCGGTCAACCTGAAGCGCACCGTGACCGGCGCCGACGGCAAACCGAGCAAGCAGACCTTCACGCCCGAGATCGCCGAGGACGCCGGGATGCTGGCCTTCCTGCAGCCGTTCCAGGCGGCCGGGCAGCAGGCGCTCTCGGTCATCGTCGGCCGCAGCGACGCGGCCCTGAACGGCGATCGCACAGCGGTGCGCGCCCGGCCCACCGACCTGGGCGTGATGATCGGCCGCGCGATGATGGAGCGAACCAAGGCCGACTTCGCGGTGATGAACTCCGGCGGCATCCGCGACTCGCTGCCCGCCGGCGAGATCAGCTACAAGGACGTGCTGAAGGTGCTGCCCTTCAGCAGCACGCTCGGCTTCATCGACTTCAGCGGCGCGGACGCGCTGGCCTACCTGAATGCCGCAGCGAAGATGACGCCCGGCGCCGGCGCGTTCGCGCAGTTCGCTGGGGTGGAGCTGGTGATCGAGAGCGGCGTGGTCACGCAGGCTGTTCTGAAGGGCAAGCCGATCGACCCGGCGGCCACCTACCGCATGGCGGTCAACAGCTTCATGGCCGCAGGTGGCGACGGCTACCCGCGCCTGAAGGACCGGCCGGGTTATGTGGACACCGGCTTCGTCGATGCCGACATGCTGCGCAACTTCCTGTTTGCGCGCAGCCCGCTGAAGGCCGCTGACTTCGCGCCGGGTTCGGCGGTGGTGCGCAAGTAGGGTTCAGGAGTCAGGTCAGTAAGGACACTCGGTCTTGAACTTGAACAGGCTCGCCCGGGTCGGCAGCCCGTCCTTGCCGACCCAGACACGGTCGACGCCGTTCGATGCGAACTTGCGGCCGTTCGGGTGGCTCCAGTCGCCGCGCGTCTCGATGTCGTAGTAGCCCTGGCGTGAGCGCGGCTGGGCCTTGCCGGTGTCGGTGACCGTCACGGTGAAGCCGTTGCCTTTGCCCTCGAAACGCTGGCGCACGATCACGTCGTTGCCAGCCGCCTCGATCCAGAAGCGGGCTGTGCCCGTCACGGCGACGTCGCCCTTCAGGCAGCCACCGGAGCTCAGGCGCCAGTCGAGGGGCAACGCGTCGGCCGGCACGTTCGCGCCGCCGGCTGCGGCAGGCGCGTTGGGAGCAGGTGCAGGCGACGTCCGCGGAATCGCCGGGGTCGCGGGGGCCGGCGAAGGCGCCGCCATGCCGGCCGCCGTGCCCTTGGCTGGCTCATCCCGACCGAACTGGCTGGCCGTGACCTGAAGCCGCTGTTCGGACACTGCCACCGAGCGCAGCGCCTCCATTGCCACATCGTTGGCGCGCTCGACGGCGGCATAGCTGCTCCCGCTGGCCACAGCGGCGCTGTTCGGTACCGCTTCCCGAACGGCCTGCTGCTGCTGGATGAGCGCATCCCTCACCTTCGCAAGCTCCCCGGAGCTGGCCAGCACCGCGCCGCGGGCTTCGTTCGCCACCTGTTCGGCCGCTTCGGACTTGCGCGTGGCCAGCTCAAGCGCCGCTTTGAGCCCGGCCTCGGACCGGCCCAGTTCGTTGCGCGACCAGATCAGCCCGCCGCTCAACGCAACCAGCACTGCCACCGCCGCAATCAGCCCCTGGCGCCAGCGCCTCAGGCGGCCGCGCTCGGCCTCGGCCTGCGCGAGCCGCTCGCGCTCCCGTTGCGCGAGCGCGGCCTGCTCGGCCTGTTCACGTTCGGTGCGGGCCTTCGCCTCGGCCTGCTCGCGTTCCTGCTGCAGCGCCTCTTGCGCGCGCCGCTCGTCGCGCGCCTCGCGCACCACGCCGACGAGCCGGTCGTGGATCAGCTCCACGCGCGGCTCGCCGCCTTGCGGGTCCACGCGCAGCAGGCGGCGCTTGGTCAGCTCGCCGAGCTCGTCTTCGGTCAGGTTGCCCGGCTCCACCGCCGCGGCGCGCGGGTAGCTGTTGCGGTAGCGCTCGCCCAGGATCAGGTTCTCTTCGATGAACACCGACACCCGCGGCTCCATGCCCTTCAATGCGTCGCGATAAAAGCCCTTCAGGATGTCTTCGCCGACACCCTGCAGCAGCTTCGCGTCGATCTTGCCCGCGCCGCGCACGAGGTTGAGCTGGTAGCAGCACAGGCTCAGCAACACCGGCTCCACCTCGGTCACGCGGCGCTTCGCGGCGTCGCCGTCGCGGCTCAGCAGAAAGTCCACGATCTGCGCCGCCACGCCGGGCGCCAGCACCGCCGCGCCGGCCGTTTGCACCGCATCGATCGCACGCTCGCGTGACATGGCGGTCAGGTGCAGCGACTCGCGGCGCGGCAGGTTCGCCTGCTTCTCCCACGCTTCGACCTCGGCCAGAAAGTCCGAGCGGAACGACAGCACCACGCGGTACTGCTGCGCCTGCAGGTTGAGCTGGCGCACCTTCTCGCGATCACTCGCCAGCGGCGCGGGCAGGCGGTCGCCCACCAGGTCGGCCAGGCTTTCGAGCACTTTGTTCACATGCGCTTCCGAGGCGCCGCGCGAGAACAGTTCTTCGAACTGGTCGAACACCAGCACCGGCGTGACGGGGAAGTTGTCGCGCGTCCAGACCGGCCACTCGCGGCGCTGCAGGTAGGCCCACAGGCTCTCGTCGGCGCGGGGGGCGGGGGCGTCGGCGCCCGAGGCCTTGATCTCCTGCCAGAGCACGGCCTTGGCCTGGTCGAGCAGCGGCGGCGTGCCCGCCCTTTCGGAATAGTCCGGCCGCAGGTACACCGGCAAAAAGCGCGCTGTGCGCAGCTCAGGGAAGACGCCGGCCTGCAACATCGAACTCTTGCCCAGCCCCGACTTGCCATACAGCAGCACGAACGGCGACAGGCGGATGAGCCGCAGCAACTCCGCGCTATCTTCCTCGCGGCCGTGGAAGAAGCGGCGCGAACCTTCGTCGTAGGCGGCCAGGCCCGGCCACGGGTTGTTGTCGTCGAGCTTGGGCGCCGCGGGGTCGGCTTTGGGGTCGGCTTGCATGTTCAGCTTCCGGCGCCCGAGAGGCGAATCTGGCGCACCAGCCCGCGCAGGAACGAGCGCATCGTCTCGTCGGGCTCGCCTGCCGGTGCGTGGCCGAAGTTGATGTTGCGCTCCTTCCAGGCCACCAGGGACGAGGGTCTGCCCAACAGGTGGGGCTTGTTCTCGGCATCCAGCATCACTGGCACAAGGAACGGCTGCTCGGGCGGGCGGTTCAGCTTGGGCAGGCGGTTGGTGGCGGCCTCCCATTCGCTGAACACGAAGCCTTCGTCGCGCTCGGTCGTGCTGCGCGAGACGAGAGGCAGAAAGTGTTTGCAGTTGGCGATGCCGTCGAAGATGCGCTGCTTGTACTCGTCGCCCGGCTTCAGCTCCTCCTGGTCGAACCAGATCTCGTGGTGGCGCACGCCCAGGTCCAGCAGCACCTGGTGCAGCTTCTGCGCACTCGCCAGGTCGCCACGCGAGTAGCTGATGAAGAACAGCGCGCTCTGCGGCTGGCCGGTCGGCGCGGCGGCGGGCGCGGCTCCGGCCGCCGTGGTGGCAGCATTGGCGGGCGCCTGCTCGACCCAGCGCCGGTGCAGCTCGGCGACGAACTGCACCGGGTCCAGCTCGCTCAGCACCTCGGTGTACGGGCTGTAGTCGCGCAGGAAGCCGACGAACGGGTCTTCGGTCGCAAACCGCTCGACGAGCAACTGCCGCGGTTCGCTGTCGCCCAGCTTGGTGAGGCGCTCCTTACGCGTTGCACGCAGCACGAAGCGGCTCAACCAATCGGGGAAGTTGCAGCCGATCAGCAGCAGGTCGCGCTCGCGCAGCGCGGCCAGAAAGCTGTCGGGCGAATGGCCGCCGTGGGCGATGGCGTTGTGCGCGTACTCGAGCACGTCTTCATCGTGAATGGCGCACATCGGCGACTGGGCCGACTTGCCGAACAGGTACAGCAACTGCACCGGGCTGCCCGGCGCTTTCCAGTCGCCGATCTTGCTGGCCTCGGCGGTGGACTGCTTGGACGCGTGCACCACGGCGTTGATGGCGCGCTTTTCGTCCAGCAGCGCGCGCGCCAGCAGGTCGTCGGGCGTCAGCGTCACCATCAGCTTGAAGTCGGTGATCTGCGCCAGTTGCTTCAAGGCCGTCGGCGTGGCGAGTCCTTCGGCCTTGACTTGGGTCAGCGCGTCGTCGACATCGGCGTACAGCTCTTGTGCCTTGGCCGGCGGCAGCCTGGGCTTCAGGCGCGTGATGGCGGCGTTCAACTCGCGGAAGGCCGGCAGCGGCGCGTCGCCGACGGCCTGGCCGTGTGTGGCCAGCACCTTTTGAGCGACGCGCGCGTAGAGCGAGGTGCCGTCCGCGTCCACCAACAGGCGCGAGCCGATCACGGGCACGACGTTGCCCTCGCGCATGCGGCCGAGCAGCAGCTTCCAGTCGCGGTCCTTCATGGGGCTCCTCGCATCGTCGGGCGATGGTGGTGCTGCCACGGCCCGCGCAGTATCGAGATTTGCCCGGGGGCGGCAAGTTGCAGTACCGTTTCCTCCTCACCGGAGACGAGATGACCACCGACACCGCCACCCGTCGCATCGACGAAGCACCCTGCCGCATCCGCCGCATCACGGCGGCCACCGACGCTGAACTGCAGGCGCTCGCCGATGTGCTGATCGACTGCGTTGACGGCGGTGCGTCGGTGAGCTTCATGCACCCACTCGCGCCGGCCAAGGCGCTCGCGTTCTGGCGCGACGTGGCCGCCGCCGCGGCGCAGGGCCGGCGCGCGCTGCTCGTGGCCGAAGACGATGCCGGCATCGCAGGCACCGTGCAACTGATGCTCGACCTGCCCGAGAACCAGCCGCACCGCGCCGACCTGGGCAAGATGCTGGTGCACCGCCGCGCGCGCCGCCGCGGCGTGGGCGACGCGCTGATGGTGGCCGCCGAACAAGCCGGCCGCGACAGCGGCAAGTCGCTGCTGGTGCTCGACACGGCCAGTGCCGACGCCGAACGCCTGTACACCCGTCACGGCTGGCAGCGCTGCGGCACCATCCCCGGTTTTGCGCTGCTGCCGCACGGCGGGCTGTGTGCGACGACCTTGTTCTACAAGGCTTTGAGCGGCTGAAGCCGGCGTCGGCCCGGTGGTTGGTCAACGAGCCTCGTCCCCTGCGTCGGGGCCGCGAGTCAACGCCACCCGCAACCCGCCGCACCTCAAGTCGGCGCGCCGATGGCCGACATTCAAGCCGGGCCCCGGCCAACTGATCGGATCACCGGTGAAGGTGGGGGCCCGTTTCCTGTTTCGCGCTCTTCAAAAGCTCGAACCAGGCTCCTGCAGGAAGGCCAGTTCCTCGGCCGTCGAGGCGCGCCCCAGCACCGCGTTGCGGTGCGGAAAGCGGCCAAAGCGTGCGATCACCGCCTGATGGCGGTGCGCGTAGTCGAGGTTGCCGGCCATCACCGGTTCCGCGGCCGCCAACGCGGCGAACAGTTGCACGCTCTGCGCCTGCAGGCGCAAGTCTTCGCCGTGCTCGAAGGGCAGCGCCATGAAGATGCGCTGCACCGGGCGCAACGCACGGTCCTGCCCGCGCGCGAGCATGGCTTGTGCGGCAGCAAGCGCCAACGGGTCGCCGGCAAAGGCGCGCGGCGTGTTGCGAAACACGTTGCGGGTGAACTGGTCGAGCACGACGATGCGCGCCAGCGCGCTGGCGGGCTCGTTGGCCCAATCCGCCAGGCCGCCTGCGAGCGCGGTTTCGATCAACGTGCCGAAGCGCTGGGCGATCTGCGCGTCGAAGGCGGCGTCCTTGCGAAACCACTCGGGTCGCAACGCATCGTGCTCGGGCGAGCCGTCGGCGCCGAACCAGAAATCCAGCACGGCTTGGGCGTCGGGAGAAATTGCAGTCATCGTGAGCGCCTCGTTCGTGTGGCAGCGTGGTCAGTCCAGCTTGGTGCCCGAGTCCTTCACCGCCTTGGCCCAGATCGGCATCTGCGCCACGAGGTAAGCGCCGAACGCTTCGCTGCCCA
>LGRD01000036.1 GCA_001263235.1 Methylibium sp. NZG
CACCAAGCTGACTGGCTGGCGCTGCGCAACATCACGGCCGATTGGGGTCGCGCGGCAAAGGACTGGAAGGCCGCGATGAACCAGTTCGCTATCCTGTACGAGGAGCGATTCACCAACCCCGCTCACCGTGGCAGGGCAGCGGGGGTTGCACCATGAGTACATGGCTCAACCGGGGCGCCTCCGGCGGCCTGGCAGGGGCCCCGAAGACGAAGAAGATCAGACAACAGCCAATTCACCAAGCCGCCTCGAACACAGAAATTCAGACACTCCCGAGTAACCCGGCGACCGAGATGTCCTCATCAAGTTCTTCCCAGTGAAGCCCAGACGGGCTGAGTTCGACTTGTTGGCGTTGTTGCACGGTCGCGTTCAACAGCCGAGGGAACCAGGCCAACGGAACTGCGATGACGCGGCCATCGGACAGATCGACCCACATGCTGTCGTCATCGAACCGAACCGACTTAGCCGAAGTGTTCATGCCACGTCCTTTCAATCAACTCCAGGTTCTGCTCGACCACGCCCGCCAGCTCACGCAGGGTTCGTGCATCGAGGCCATCGCTTGTACCGACCCGAACCGCGGGTCTGAGCCAGAACTTTGCCTCGCCCCCCTCGCCTCGTGCGTGAACATGTACAGGCTCGCGCGGGCTCCCCTCGTTTGAATAGAAGAAGAATCGGAAGCCCTTGTAGCGAAACACAACCGGCATGGCCCGATGATATTGCGCGATTGCAACTCGACAAAGGGCAACAACGCCTCCGATTCGATGACTAGAATTCCTCAGCAAGACTTCTTCGCATCACCCATTCAAGGAGGCGTACTCATGAATTCCGTTCCTCAGGCCCAGCGTGATCACCGCTGGCAAACGCTTGCCGTGCTCTTTGCCGCCACGATGGCCGCTGGCTGCGCGCAGATGGGCATCGGCGGCAAGTCCGACGGCGCGGCGGCACCTGCGCCTGCCGCTGCGGCGCCCGCGCCGGCCGCCGGCAGCGCGGCTGCTGCCCCCGCTTCCGGCAAGATCGGTCCGGGCATGAACGCGCAGGGTCAAGTGGTGGACACGAAAAAGGTCGAAGAAGGCTACGGCCGCAAAGTGAAGGGCCTGGGCGACTGGGAAGGCGAAATCACCGGCCAGCCCGCGCCAGGCAGCAAGTTCGGCCAGGTGCAGATCGGCATGGGCATGCAGCAGGTCAAGGACCTGATCGGCCAACCGACCGACCAGGGCGGCTACATCACGGGCAAGGCGTTCATCCCGTGGTACTTCGGCTCGGGCAAGTACCGCCACGAGCTGGTCTACAAAGGCCAGGGCCGGTTGATCTTCGCCAGCCCGAGCAGCTTTGACTTTGCCAGCGGCAACCTGGTGTGGATCATCCACAGCGCGGCTGAGACCGGCTATCGCTGAGTCGCTGATCGCGTGCTTGTGGCGGCTCAGCCGAGCCGCTTCAGCAACTCCACCGCCGCAGCCGGCGCGCGCTCCTTGGCGCCGCTGATGAAGAACATGAACACGTCGCGCGGCGCGGCCGGGCCGGCGTGTTTCTCAAACTGCCCCTCGACTTTCTCGACACGCGGCAGGTCGGCCGGCTCGCCGCCACTGGCCCATTCGCGGGCGCGCCGAGCCCACGTGTCGAGCGCTGAGGGCGCATAGCCGCTGGCGATGGACGACTCGCAGCGCATCAGGCGTGCATAGACAAAGTCGCCCGTCAGGTCGGCGAAGCTCGGGTGCTCGTCGGTGTCGGCGAAGACGGTGGCGCAGGCGTGGCGGCGCGCCATCGCCAGGTACTCGGGCGTCATGAAACTGGCGTGCCGCACGTCCAGCGCATGGCGCAACGGCAGGCCGTCCACCTGCTTGGGCAGGCGGCTCAAGAAGGCCTCGAAGTCGTCGGGCTCGAAGCGTTTGGTCGGCATGAACTGCCAGACGATGGGCCCCAGCTTGGCGCCCAGTTCTGAGATGCCGCTGCCGATGAATCGATTGATCGACTCGCCGCTCTCGGCCAGCAGCTTGCGGTTTGTCGCATAACTCGATGCCTTGACCGAGAACACGAAACCGTCGGGCGTCTCGTCGCGCCAGCGCGCAAAGCTGGTGGGCTTTTGCGTGCCGTGGTAAGTAGCGTTGATCTCGATCGCGGTGAGCTGGCGGCTGGCGTACTCGAGTTCGCGCGCCTGCGGCCAACGTTCGGGGTAGAAGTTGTTGCGCCAGGGTGCGAAGGTCCAGCCGCCGGTGCCGACGCGGACGGGTGGGGTCGGTGCGGTGGTCATGGTGCTGCTCCAGACGTCGACAAGCGAAACAGGTCAGCGGCAGGCACGCATCATCGCGCCGCCTCTGGCTTCACCCCACCGGTGACCACGGCGATGCGTCGGCGCAGGCGATCGGCTTCCGTCGCTTCGCCAGCGGCCTCGGCGCGCTGCACCTGAACGTTCAGCCACGCCAGCAGCGGCCGGCTCCAGCCCTGGCTCGATGCGGTCTCGGCCGCCAGTGCGAACAGCGGCGGCTGCGCGCGCCCGCTGCGCAGCAGCACGCCCGCGGCGACGAGGCGCGACACCGGATCGGCAATGGCGGCGAGCGACTGACCGGAGCCACCCCCCGCGAGCGCACTGCGTTGCGCTTCCGGCAGCAGCGCTGCGTCCTGCGGGGTGGCGGTGCCAGCCAGATACGCCGCGTACGCCCGCTCGGCAGGCGGCGCGTCTTGAACCAGCGCGGCAAAGCCGGGGCAGTCGTCGAACACCAGGCTCGCCACGCGCGCGGCGCAGCGCGTCAGCTCGGCCCGCGCGAGCAGGTCGGTGCGGCCGGTGCGGGCGATCTCGGCGCGCGCACGGTTGAACTCCAGCGCTTCGAGGCGGCTGTTGCCGGCCAGGTAAGCAGCGGTCGCACGTTCGAGCGAGGCCTTGGCGTTCATCTGCCAGTCGGGTGGCGGTGGGGCGCTGGAGCAGGCGGCCAGCAAGGCCAGCGCGACGGCCGCGAGTGCGCGCGCGCAGACGCATGCGACGGCGCTCACGGGACTGCCCTCCGTGCTTCGCACTGCGGGATGAGCGCTTGGGAGCGGCCCGGCGCGTTCACTGGACTACCCTCCGTGCTTCGCACTGCGGGGTGAGCGCTAGGGAGCGGCCCGGCGCGCTCATGGCAACTTGATCTCCGTCTCGCGCGCGAACGGCCATTTGCGGTTCACCTCGTTGACCAGTTGCTCGACCTTGCGCAGGCTCGCCTCGACCTCGGCACGCAGCGAGCCGAGGTCGGTGGTGGCCTCGCGCGTGTTGGTGGCGATGCCTTGGGCCTCCACCAGCAGCGCGTCGACCTTCTGCAGGCTCTTGCGCGCGTCGCCGAGCAGGCCGTTCAACTGCTGCACGGTGGCCTGCGTGTCCTTCATCACACCGGCGTCGCCGAAGATCTGCGTGTCGGCGCGGCCGACCATGCCGTCGGTCTTCAGCGCCAGGCCGTCGATGCGGCGCACCAGGCCGTCCAGGCGCTTCATCAACGCATTGGCCTGGTCGAGCGTGGCCGCTATCTTCTTCGAGTCCTTCTCGTCGCCCATGATCACGCCGAGCGCGCCACGCGGGCTGTTCAGCGTCTCGGTGGTCGTCTGCACATTGCGCAGCGTGTTGTTGAGCGGCGCGTCGCTGGCGGTCATCATGGTCAGGTTGGCGAGCAGGTCGCGCACGCTGGCCATCAGCTTGGGGATCTCGGCCGCGGCATCGCCGCTGAGCAGCTTGCGCACCGCGCCGTCCTTCAGCGGCGGGTCGGTCAGCACGCCGGTGAAGGCGCGAATCTTCGGCGCGCCGACGAGGCCGCTTTCCATCGTGAACACGCTCGACTCGCGCAGCCAGTGCGCGTCCTTGACGGCCACGTCGACGACGATGCGTGCGTTGCCTTCGTCCGACAGCTCGATGCGGCCGATGCGCCCGATCGGAAAGCCCGCAAACGTCATGTCCATGCCGACGACCACGCCCTCGGAGTTGTCGGCCACCAGCACCAGCGTCTGCTTGCGCTCGAACAGGCCGCGCGCGTACATCACGTAAGCGGCCGACGCGGCGATCAGCAGCAGCACGCACCACAGCAGCACGCGCGCCTTCAGCTCCAGGTGGGCCACGGGCGGGCTGTCTCGGGGCGGGCTGTCGCGGGCGGAGACGTCTTCGAAGCGGGGCGGGTCGGTGGCCATGGGTTCAGGCTGCGGCGCAATGCGTCAATAGTAGTTGCCGACCAGCGACAGCATCTCGATCAACAGCACCGCGGCCAACAGCCGCGCCAGCCGCGTGATGTCGGGGTTGACCCAGCCCACCTCGCCCGAACCTTCGGCTGGCGTGGGCACCATCGGGATCACCGCGACGGCGAGGCTCAGGAACAAGGTCTTCAGGCCAAAGATCAGCACGATCACCGGATTGAAGATCTGCCCCACGGTGCGCGTGAAGCCCGGGATGCCCCAGGTCGAAAAACCGTACAGCGACACATACGCCAGCACCAGGGTGATGGCGCTGCTCAGCGCCGCCAGCGTGATCACCGAAAACACGCCGGCCACGGCGCGTGGCAGCACGGTGTCGCGTGTGGTGTCGAAGCCGGCGGAAAGGCGCGTCTCGAACTCGCCGGCCAGCCGCATGCGGCGCACGCGCTCGCCGGCCGGCATGGCATAGCGCAGCGCGGCGAACAGCGCAGCCGACAGCGGGATCAGCTCCAGCACCAGCGTGCGCACCAGCACGTCGAGCGCATAACGCGACAGGCCGTAGCTCAGCGCCGTGGCGACGACGATGCGGATGATGACCAGCGCAACGATGGCCGAGAACAGCGTGAAGCTCGGCAGCATCGGCCGCGTGGCGGCGTAGATGCCGTGCAGCATCTTGCGGCGCTGCGAGGGCCGGTAGCTCGACGGCGACAGCGCCAGCACCCAGATCTGCGCGCCGAACTCGATCACCTGCCACCAGCCGCTCCACCATTGCAGCAGCGCAGCGCCCCACCCGCGCTCGGGCGGGCGGCGCGTGGAATCGATCAGGACAGCTTGCCCAGCGTGCCGGTGGATTCGGCGAGCAGGTAGTAGAAGGTGACGCGGCTCTTGTTGCGCTCGTCCTTCATCTTGGCGAGTACGGCCTGCATGCCGGTGTCGGCGGCGGCGGCGGCGAGGCCCAGCTTCTTGGCGGCAAAGCCGTCGCGCACGGTGGCCAGCTCTTTCGGGTCGCTGCCCGAAACGAGCGACGAGTCGCGGTTCTGCAACGCGATGCCGCAGTACTTCACGATGGCCTTCACGGCCGCTTCGTTGACGTTGCTGGTGTACTTGGCCACATCGGCCGAATAGTCGCTCATGGGGGCTCCAGAAGTTGCACAGAATGCGTTGCCGCCCGGGGTTGGCCAGCGTCGCGGAGGCAGACTGTACCCCGACAGCCGGGGCATGTCGCCTGTCAGTTACCTGCAGTCAAATCCCTGCCGTCTTCAGGCGCAGCAGGGCCCGCACAAAACCATGGTCGCTGCGAAAACGCTCGCGGCTTTCGTGCAGGTGGTCGTTGAAGTACTCGACGCGCCGCACGTCGCCCAATGCAAAGCGGCTGTTAGACACGAACTCCTCGCTGACCCAGATCTGGTCGAGCGTCTCCGGCCAGCCCTGGTGCACGTGCGAGTAGGCCATGTCGCGCTTGAGCGCGGGCTCGGTCTGCACCTCGTACGCATGGAACAGCGCACTGTCGCGCGCTTGGCGGTCGTAGGCGATCGCCTGCGTGGCCGCCACCATCTGGCAGGTGACGGAGTGCGGGCTGTCGTTGAGGTCGCCCAGAAGCAGCAGCGGGTCGCGCGTGCGCTGCACCAGCCCGAGCACGATGCCGCGCAGCGCGGCCGATTCGGCGCCGCGCATCACCAGCGAGCGCAGCGTCGCGCGCACCGTCACCACTGGGTCGTCGCGGTCTTCGATCGGGTTGCCGGCGGCGTCTTGCAGGTACTTCGGCCGCTTGGACTTGAGGTGCACCACCAGCACGTGCAGCCGCAGGCCGTGGCGCGTGCGCAGCGTGGCGTGCAGCACCGGGCGCTCGAAGCGTGTGTGCGCGCCGAGCTCGGGCACTTGCACGTGCTCGTGCAACGCGAAGTCGGCGATCGACGCAACCGCTTCGACCTGCAGCCGGCTGGCCAGCCCGACGCGTGGCGTGCCCACCGCACCGGCTTCCGCGCCGGGCGCGAGCACATGCGCATAGCGCAGGCCGCTGCGGGCCACCGCGGCCTTCAGCGCGGCTTCGTCCCACACCTCCTGGAAGCCGGCCACGTCGGCGTTGAGCCGTGCGATCTGCGCGCCGAGCCAGTCAATCTTGCGGCCGTATTCGTCGGTGCTGTAGGGGTCCTGGTTGTCATAGAACAAACGGCCTGGCAAGGCCAGATTCAACAGGTTGCAATTGCTCACCATCAACGTGGCGAGCGAGGCAACCGGTGGCGCGACCGCGGCGTCGGTGTGCGTTGCGGTCAAGGGCGGCGGCGGGCTGTTCATGTGACGAGTGTCGCAGGCTTGCCAGCCCGATTCGACACGATCTGCCGTACATTGATTTGACCTTTCGACCTGCGCACGAACCCAGCTCAAACATGTTTCCAACGGCCCCCGCTTCACTGGCCCCAGACCAACCCACCGCCCCGGTCGTGACCGAGTTGCTGCGAGCCGTAGACGCCGGCACCCCCGGCGCACGCGACGAACTCATCTGTGCTGTCTATGCCGAGATGCGTCTGGTCGCGCGGCGCATGCTGCACGGTGGGCGCTTGCCGTGGCGCGTTTCGCCGGCCGAGCTGGTGCAGAACACCGCGCTGAAGCTGATGGTGCAACAACGGCTCGCCGCGCGCGACCGAAGCCGGTTCATCGCCTGCTCGGCGCAATTGGTGCGCCGCGTGTTGTTGGACCACACCCAGCGCGGCAACGGCACCACGCGTGTGACACTCGTGTCGGCACTGGCCGAGGAACCCCCGGAAGAGGTCGCACTGGACACGCTGCACGGCGCGCTCGAGAGGCTGGCTCGCGTCTCCGCAGAGCAGGTCCGGCTCGTTGAGCTGCGCCACTTTGGCGGCATGAGTGTGGACGAGATTGCCGAGCTGGATGGCAACTCGGCCGCGGCCGTGCAGGGCCACTGGCGAGTCACGCGCGCGTGGCTGCGCGACGCGCTGGCGCACTGACCCTCGACCGCGCTCGCCGCGGAAGGCGCGGACGGCGCGGCAGGCCGCTGGGGTTAAGCTGGTGGCATGCCCATCCGCTACGACATCACCCACACCACTGTCTACCGCTACCGCTCGCCGGTGACGTTCGGCGAGCACCGCGTGATGTTCCGCCCGCGCGACAGCCACGACCAGCGCGTGCTGGCCACCGACCTGCAGGTGAGCCCCGAGGCGACGGTGCGGCTGATCCAGGACCCGCACTCCAACTCTCTGGCGCTGGTCACGCCGCTCGGCGAAGCGACCTCGTTGCAGATCACCTGCTCGTTCACGATCGAGCATGCGCAAAGCCCGTTCGCCGAGCTGCAGCTCTCGCCCAGCGCGCTGATCTACCCGTTTGCCTATTCGGTGGAAGAGCGCTTCGACCTGGAGCACTACATGCGCCCGCACCACGACGACCCTGACGGCGTGCTGACGCATTGGGCGCGCCAGTTCATCCGCACCGACGGCCCCACCGGCACGCGCGACCTGCTGCTCAACATGAACCAGTTCGTGCGCGACCACTTCGGCTACGCGCAGCGCGACGAAGAGGGCACGCAGACGCCGCTGGCGACGATCCAGTCCGGCGCCGGCAGCTGCCGCGACTTCGCGCTGCTGATGATGGAAGCCGTGCGCCGCCTGGGCATGGCCGCGCGGTTCGTGTCGGGCTACCTCTACGACCCGGCACTGGACAAAGCGGCGGCCGCCACGGCCGCCACGGCCGCCGACGGCCCCGGAACCGTCGGCGCCGGCGTGACCCACGCCTGGCTGCAGGTCTACCTGCCCGGCGCGGGTTGGGTCACGTTCGACCCCACCAACAACTTGCTCGGCGGCAACCAGCTCATCCGGGTGGGCGTGGCGCGCGACCCGAGCCAGGCCTCGCCGATCTCGGGCAGCTGGTTCGGCGCGGCCGACGCCTACCAGGGCATGACGGTCACGGTGCAGGTCAAGCGGCTGCCGGGAGGCGGCTGAGGGCCGCCGAAGCTGCGCTGATTCAACCCTGCGGCGCGGCCTTGCCGCGGCGGGCCACCCAGTAGGTGGCGCCCTCAGGCCCATAACGCTCCGAATGCGGCACCTCGGCGTCCAGCTCGAAGGTGTCGCCGCTGCGCAGGTGGCGCGTCTGCCCCGCCACGGTCAGCCACATCTCGCCGCCGACGACCCGCGCGCGGGCGTCGAACGGGTGGGTGTGCAGATCGACCACGGTGAGCGGTTGCCACTCGCGCACCAGCACTTCATCGAAGCCCAGTTTGCGTGCATCGGCCTCGAAGGCGTCGTATTCGCTGTGTTCGGCCATCGGTTCCTCCAGGCGTCGTTTCGCCCGCAGAGGCTATCGCAAAGCCACTGAACGCTCAAGAAGCGGGCCATGCCGGCCGCATTTCGCGGCTTGGCGCCAGGTCGAAGCTGCGAATCTTCAGCACTGGACAACCGTGGCAGGTTGTCACTGGCTGGGTCGGCGTGTGCCACCGCCCACCACCGTTCGCTGCAAGCAATTCGGCCATCTCATGAGACTGCAAGAATTCGCCCCGTCGCTCAAGCGCTGGACCGCCACGCTCAAGTTCAAGATCGTCGCGATGGCGGTGGCCACCGGCATGTTGTCGGCGCTCGGCACCACGCAATGGGTGCTGACGAGCACGCAGTCCGACCTCAACGCGCTCTTGCTGAACAACGACCGGCACGACCTGGAGCGCACCGCCGCGCTGATGGCCGACAAGGTGGACATGCTCAAGCTCACGCTGGTCGGCGTGTCCCGCCGCATCGGGCCTGGGCTGTGGCAGGACCCTGCGGCGATGACGCGCTATCTGGAGGACAAGCCCGCCCTCAACGCCTTGTTCGACAACATCGTGGTGGCCGGGCCGAACGGCGGCTTGATCACGCGGCTGGTGCGCGGCGTGCCGGTGGCCGAGCTGCCCCACATCGGCGACCGCGACTACTTTCAACAAGCCCTGCTGACCGATCAGCCGGTGGTGTCGGAGCCGCTGCTGGGCCGCGCCACACAGCAGCCGCTGCTGGTGATCGCGGTGCAGGTGCCGCGGCCCGACGGCAAGCCGGCGGGCGTGCTCGCCGGCACCTTGGCGCTGCGCTCGGGCCGCCTGTTCTCCAACCTGGGCGCGGGCCAGGCCGACGGCGCGCGGAACATCGTGATCGACCGCAAGGGGGTGGTGCTGGCGCACCCCGATGCATCCCGCGTGCTGGGCCACGCACCCGACGAACCCGGCCTGGCCGAGGTGTTCGGCCGCTGGCATGGCTCAGGCAGCCCGATCGACACGCAGGCCAGCGCCACGTTGTCGAGCGGCTACATGGTCTCGATGGCGGGCATCCCGACCTCGGACTGGGTGCTGGTGCGCCTGACGCCGCAGGCCCTCGCCTGGCAGCCGGTGGCGGCCGCCCAGCGCACGGCGTGGCTTGCCACCATCGGCGTGGGCCTGCTGGCGGCGCTGCTGGCCGGCGCGTTGGCCTGGGGCGTGACGAGGCCGATCTCGGCGTTGCGCGAGCGCGCCGAGGCGATGTTGATCGAGCCCAACCGGCCCATGCCGGCGGCGCCGCCGGGCAACGGCGAAGTCGGCGAGCTGGCGCGTGCGTTCGACCAGGTCGTGCTGCAGCGTCAGCGCCGTCAGGGCGAAACGCAGGCCTTGCTGCAACAGCTGGAGGCGGTGCTGGACCACGCAGAGGTCGGCATCGCGCTCACACGCAATGGCCAGTTCGAGCTGGTGAGCCGGCACTTTTGCCGCATCTTCCGCTGCGACAAGCACGACATGGTCGGCCAGTCCACCCGCATGATCCACGCCACCGACACGGCCTACCAGGCCTTCTCGGAGCGCGCGCTGCCGATGTTCATGGAGCACGGTGTCTTCGAAGGCGAGGTCGAGCTGGTGCAGCGCTCGGGCCAGCCCTTCTGGGCCCAGATGCGCGGCCGCGCGGTGGTGGCGGGCGACCGCTCGCAGGGCACGATCTGGACCGTCGAAGACGTGACCGAAGTGCGCGAACACCGCGAACGGCTGGCCTGGACGTCCAACCACGACTCGCTGACCGGCCTGGCCAACCGCGCTGCGTTCGAGGTGCTGCTGGAGCGCGCCACCGAGCGCGCCGAAGTCGAGCCGTTCTGTGCGCTGTTCATCGACCTGGACCGCTTCAAGCTCGTCAACGACACCGGCGGCCACGCGGCCGGCGACGCGCTGCTGCGCGACATCGCGCATGCGCTGGTGGCCCAGGTGCGCGGCTCCGACACGGTGGCCCGCCTGGGCGGCGACGAGTTTGCCGTGCTGCTGGCGGGTTGCCCGCTGCCGCAGGCGCTCGTGGTGGCCGAGAAGCTACGCAGCGCGGTCATCGACTACCGGCTGGTGTGGGAGCAGCACAGCTTCGGCGTGGGCGCGAGCATCGGCCTGGTGCGCGTGGACACCACGTTCACCAACGCTGCCGAGGTGCTGCGGGCTGCAGACGCGGCGTGTTACGCGGCCAAGGGGCAAGGGCGCAACTGCGTGGCGGTGTATGGGGCGCATGAGGCGCATAAGGTAATGGGCGCCGCGGTGGCCGAGGGTCGCTCACCCACCACGTCGGGTTGAACCCGCGCTGAAGTCCCGTTGAACCTGCGCGCTGAACTGCGGCTCAACCCGGCGAATCCGCAGTCTGTCGCAAACCGATTTCCTGCAAGCCGATCGACTCCTAGAGTTCACTCCAACGCGGCATCAACACCGCGCGAGTGCCACCCGCTACCAGGAGCCCACCATGATCGACCGCTTCTTCTTCTCTGCGCTGACCTTCTGCCTGCTCGCCGGCGGTACGCTGGCCATCGGGTCGGCGTGGTTCGAAAGCCCACCCGCCGCACCCACCGCCGCGCGGGTGGTGCAGGTCGTCCAATTGCCGCCGGTGGTGATCACTGGCAAGCGCATCGAAAGCAGCCGGACCTTGGCGCAGACCGAAGCAGTGGAGCCTGCGGCCAGCACGCTGCGCTGAATCAGCTCACGCAGCATCAGGCCGGCCAGCCCGGCTTCACATTTGCCGAAACAGGTGAATGAAGCTGCGGCTCACCGGCAGCATGTCCTTGCGGCCCTTGAGTTCGACCTCGGCGGTTTCGTTCAGCCCCCGATGCACCTGCGCCACCTGGTGCAGGTTGACGATCACCGAGCGGTGGATCTGCGCGAAGCGTTCGGGGTCGAGTTCGTCGGCGAGTTCGCGGATGCCCTTGCGGATCAGCGCCTCGCCGCCGTCCCACACCACCAGCGTGTACTTTTCGTCGGCGCGCAGGTAGGCGATCTGCTCGACCGGGATGAGCCGCACGCTCGTTCCCACAGACGCCCTGATCCACTGCAGGTGGCCTCGCGCGGGGGCGCCGCTGCGCCGCTTCAGCTCGGCGGCGAGGTGGTCGAGCAGCGTGTCGAGCGCGGCGCCAGCCAGGGGCGGCGCGGGCAGCACCGGTGTCGTGTCGCCCGCCGCTTCCGAAGTCCGCGCCGCCGCCAGCCGCGCCTGCAGCCGCTGCACCGTGTCGGCCAGACGCGGTTCGTCGAAAGGCTTGACGAGGTAGTCCAGCGCACCTTGCTCGAAAGCCTGCACTGCGTACTGCTCATAGGCGGTCACGAAGACGATCTGCGCGCGCCGCGCCACCGAGCGCGCCGCCTCGATGCCGTTCAGGCCGGGCATGTGAACGTCGAGGAACACGACCTGCGGGGCGTGCGTGTCGAACAGCTCCACTGCCTCGCGCCCGTTTCGCGCTTCGGCCACCACGGCGAGCTCGGGCCACAGGCGCGCGAGGTGCGTGCGCAGCCGCTCGCGCAGCAGCGGCTCGTCGTCGGCGATCAGCGCCGTTGGGCCGCGCGCCCGACCCGTTTCGTTGCCCACTTCACTCACGACGCGGCCACGCTGGCAGGCCCAGCGGGCGGCAACACGATCTGCGCGCGCACGCCGTGCGGTGCGCGCTCCAGCAGCTCCAGCCGCGCCGCCGGCCCGCCGTGGGCGGCCAGGCGGGCGCGCAGGTTGGCCAGACCGGTGGCCTGCGGCGCCGCGCCGCGGTGGGCGATTTCTTCGTGCGGGCCGGGCCGGCTGTTGCGGCTCGGGCCACCGTGCAGGCGCATGCCGACACCGCTGTCTTCGACCCACACCTGAAGCTCGCCGCTGGTGGCGCCGCGCCGTGCGCCGACTTCGATGTGGCCGCCCTGCTCGCTGGGGTCGATGCCGTGGCGGATTGCGTTTTCGACCAGCGTCAGCAGCGCCATCGACGGGAAGGGCTCGTCGGCCAGTTCGGGCGCCACCTGCACCGCGAAGCTCAGTCGGTCGGGCATGCGCATCTGCATCAGGTCGAGGTAGGCGCGCACCAGCGCGGCCTCGGAGCCGAGTGTGGCCTGCGCCTGGTCGAGCTGCGGCATGGCAGCGCGCAGGTAGGCGATCAGGTTGCCGAGCACGGGCGCGGCGCGCGGCGAGCCGCCCTCCACCAGCGCCTGCACATTGGCCAGTGTGTTGAACAGGAAGTGCGGCTCGATCTGAGCGTGCAGCAGCTTGAGCCGCGCGTCCAGCGCCTCCTTCTCGAGCGCGCTGCGCTTCAGCTCGAACTCGAGCCGCTCGCAGCGCGCCTCGGCGTCACGCTGCCGGTACAGCGCGCCCAGCGCCAGCACCGGGGCGATCAGGAGCGCCGTGCCGGTGATCGACAGCACGCCCCACACCCGGCCTTCGTGGCTCAACACGTTCATCAAATTGCCACCCACCGACGGCAGGTACACCGCCACCGTGGCCAGCGGCGCGGCCAGCACGATGGCCAGCACCTGCGCCAGCCAGCGCGGCAGCCAACTCGACCGCCACAGGCTGGCCACCGCAAAGGCCAGCAGCAGCACCAGCGCGATCACCAGCACGCGCCCGAGCACGACCGGGAACGGCGTGACGAAGATCGGGTTCAGCGCCGCGGCCGCAGCCACCGCGAGCGCCAGCGTCAGCAGCACGCGCTTGAGGCTCAGCTCGGCCCGCAGCCGGCTGGCCACCGTCGGCATCGGGGATTCGGCGAGCGCCACAGGGCTGCGGTTCATCGCGCGGAAGATACCGCGCCGGGCAGCCGCTGCCCAGCCTGTGCGGACATCGGTGCGACGAACGACGGGTTCGAGGGGCCAGACGACGCTCGGCCGGCTCGGCCCGCCTGTCGATGCGGACGTCGGAGCCCGACGCGACGCGACCCGAGGCGGCCCGAGCCGAGCCGAGCCGAGCCAAGCCAAGCCAAGCCAGCCAGCCAGCCAGCCAGCCAGCCAGCCAGCGGCGGCGCGCGGTCAGGCGCCGGCGCGCTGCAGCTTGGCCGACAAGGCCTGCGTCAAGGTGTCGGCGCTGTCCTGCAAATGCGCCCGCGCCTCGGCGCTCAAGCCGGGGCGGCGCAGGCCGGTGTTGACGCGAGCCAGCAGCGCCTGCGCCTCCGACCGCACCAGCCCGCGCGCATCCACCCGCGACAGCGCACCCGGCCGCAGCAGCAGCGCCGCGACCCGGTTGAGGTGTTCGCGCTGCAGCTCGCGGCGCGGCGCGGGAATGTCGCCGGCCTTGGCGGCCAGCTCGCTCCACACCGAGCGATCCAGCCGCTGCAGCATGTCCGACAGCCGCAGCGCGTCTTTCGGGTCCTTGCTCTCGCTGTCCAGCAGTCGGGTCGCCACGGCGTCGCTCATCAGTTGATAGAGCACGCCGCGCTGCAACTCCAGTACTTGCGCAGCGATCGAGTAGTCGGTTTGCACCGAGTCGCCGCGGAACACCGCGTCGGTGCGCTCCTGAAAGTCCACCGCCAGCCGGCGCTGCAAGGCCGGCGAGACCGTGAAGCTGTCGGCCGCGAGGAAGCCGCTGGTGAGCAGGTCGAGCGCCTCGCGCTGCTTTGCTGCAGGCACCGGCGCGAGCGGGTCGCGGCCGCTGCCGGCGTGGTCGCGCAGCGTGCGCACGCCGCCGATCTGGCGCGCCAGCAAGCCCGCGGCGCGGCCCATGTCGCGGAACGCATAGCCGACCGAGCGGCGCAGCACCGAGTAGTCCTGGTCCTGTTTCAGCGCACGGGTTTCCTGGCGCTGCAAGAGGTCGCGGCCGATGGCCAAGCGCTTTCGCGCGAAGGCGATCACGTCGGTGCCCAGGTCCATCTGCAGCGACTCGGGGTCGATGCCGAGGAAGTTGTCTTCGTCGGTCCCGTAGGCCAGCAGCGGCTCGGCGCCGCGCGCGGCGATGCGCGAGAGCTCGGCGTCTTCCTGCTCGGGCGCGAGCGGCCTGTAGGCGTACTCGATGGCCCAGTGGTCGTACGGCCCGAGCGTG
Organism: Methylibium sp. NZG; assembly: GCA_001263235.1. Taxonomy (GTDB): domain Bacteria; phylum Pseudomonadota; class Gammaproteobacteria; order Burkholderiales; family Burkholderiaceae_C; genus LGRD01. The sequence goes on from LGRD01000036.1 coordinate 14,370, forward strand.
GTGGTGAAGGGCGCGCCGTAGGCCTCGCGCGCCACACCGGGCGGCGGCAGGTTGATGGGCGAGTACTCCATCACCGAGCCCGCCAGGCTGTTGATGGCGGTGAAGGCCGGGTCGCTGATCTGCGCGTCGGTGTAGATGCGCGACGAGCGGAAGTTGTGGCGCAGCCCGAGCGTGTGGCCGACCTCGTGCATCGTCAGGTCCTTCAGGTAGGCCTGCACGAACGCTTCCGCCTCGGGGCTGGCGGGGTCGATGTCGCCACGGGCTTCGAACACGTCGAGCGCGTAGCCGAGTTGCTCGGCCGCCTGGTCGGCAAAGCTGCAGGCGGCGAGCGAACGCATGCCGCGCAGGCTGGTGGCGCCGAAGTCGGGCGCAGTGTCGGCCGCGCTGCCCAGGATCTGCGCCCGCGCCGCGCGCACGCTGCGCGAGGACAGGCTTTCGATGGCGATGTCGGCGTCCAGAATCTCGCCCGATCGCGGGTCGGCGTGGCTCGGGCCGATGGCGCCGAAGCTGGGGCCCGCGTTCGTCATCCAGCGGATCGACGCGCGGCCGAAGTCGAGCGTGTCGAAGTCGGCGTTGTCGGGCTGCATTTCAACGCGCAGCGCGTCCTTGAAGCCGATCTTCTCGAACGCCTTGTTCCACTCGAGCACGCCGGCGGTGACGGTTGCTCGGTACTTGTCGGGGATGGTGCGGTCGAGCCAGAAGGTGACGGGCTTGACCGGCTCGGACAGCGCGGCGGCCGGGTCCTTCTTCTCAAGCCGCCAGCGGTTCACGAAGCGTTGACGCGGCGTGCGTGCAATGTCGTCGGTGAAGTCGGTCAGGTTGCTGGTGAAGTAGCCCACGCGCGCGTCGGCCTTGCGGGCACGCATCGGCTGGTCGGGCAACTTGGCGATGGAGTAGTGCAGCCCGATGAACAGGCTGCGCGGGTCGGGAACGTAGCGCGGCAGCGAGGGCGCCGGCACCCCCGGCGGCGCACCCGGCGTGGGCAGCGCGATGTTGCCGGTGGCGTAGTGGTTCAGCACCTCGATCACCACCATCTCGGGCGTGGCGCGAACCCCAGTGATGGCCGAGTTGCGCCCGTCCAGCGCATAACCCTGGCGGTACTGCCGCTGTAGCGCCAGCCCGGTGGCGAGCATGTCGGTCACGAACAGCGCGTTGGCCTCGACCAGCACCGACTTGCGCTCCGGGTGCGGCAGGCTCAGCACCGGCGTGCTGCCCAGCAGGCTCGGCGAAAAACCGGCCTTCACCGCGCGGCCGGTGGGCGTGCCGGCCTGGGCAATGAACTCGGTGTTGCGCGCCAGCAGTTGCATCACGTTGTGAACGCGGCGGAACTCGACGATGCCGTCGCCATCGCGCAGCATCAGGCCACCGAGGAAGCCGCTCTCACCGATGCCCGACTTGAACTTGGGCGACATGAAGAACGGCTGGTCCAGGTCGGTGGGCTTGAGCTCCAGCCAGACCTTCTCATCCTTCTGCCAGAGCGTGAACAAGCCGTCGGTGCGCTTGGCGTCCTTGATCACGTCGGCGAACGGCCGCAGCGGGCCGGGGGGTGCGGCGGGGGGCGGCGCTGCGCCAGGGGGCGCGGCGGTCGGGCTGGAAGCAGCGGTTGCGGGCGGGACGGCCGCTGCCGGTCGCGGGGTGGTTGGCGGCGCTGGTGTGGCGGCCGCGGCCACCGCTGCAGCGGCCACCGGCGCTGCCGGGGTCGCGCCCGCGCCGCCAGCCAGCGGCGCCACCGACGCGCAGCCGGCCGCCAGACCCATCAGCCAGGGCAGGGCGAGCAAGGCAGTGCGGCGCAGGGCGCGGGATTGGCGGGCGGGAGCGTGGTGCATGGTGGCGGCCGGGGCTTTGCGGGAGACCGGCGCGGCGCGTGCGTGGGTCCTGGCAGCCGCCCGGTGGGTGTGCTGGTGGGGTGAAACGATTCTGCCGCAGTCGTCCTGGCCGTCGGCTCGGGAATCTCCCCTCGCGATGATGTGGAACTTTGCGTGGCTCGGCGGTCAGCGACACGCCGGAGTCGGCTTTCGCCCCTTCGAGCTGCGTGATGCGCACCAGCGGCTTGCCGTTGCGGCTGACCACCACGTCGTCGCCGGAAGCCGCCCTGTCGACCAGTTGTGAAGGCCGGGTCTTCGCTTCGGAGATGTTCACGATGTCCATAAGCGTGCCCCCGCAGGACGCCAAAGTAGACCAAGCCTAGTCTGGCTTTGGCAGCGGCACAAGGCGAACGTCCAAACAGTCCAGCCTCCTGGTTTCGAGGGTGGATTGATCAAGCGAGCGTCGCGGATCCGGCTCCGCCGGTCCGCTGGCGTTGCCCCCTGGGGGGAGCGGCGCAGCCGCTTCGGGGGGGTCTATTTCAACGCCTTGAACCGCACCCGCTTCGGCCGCGCGCCCTCTTCGCCCAGGCGCTTCTTCTTGTCGGCCTCGTACTCCTGGTAGTTGCCGTCGAAGAAGACCCACTTCGAGTCGCCTTCGCACGCCAGGATGTGGCTGGCGATGCGGTCGAGGAACCAGCGGTCGTGGCTGATCACCATCACGCTGCCGGCGAATTCGAGCAAGGCATCTTCCAGCGCCCGCAAGGTTTCCACGTCGAGGTCGTTCGACGGCTCGTCGAGCATCAGCACATTGCCGCCTTGCGACAGCGTCTTGGCCAGGTGCAGACGCCCGCGCTCACCGCCCGACAGACTGCCCACCAGCTTCTGCTGGTCGTTGCCCTTGAAGTTGAAGCGGCCGATGTAAGCGCGGCTGGGCATCACGAACTTGCCGACGACGATGTTGTCCAGGCCACCCGACACGTCCTGCCACACCGTCTTGTCGCCCTCAAGCGACTCGCGGCTCTGGTCGACGAAAGCCATCTTCGCGGTCGGGCCGATCTTCACCGTGCCGCTGTCGGGCTGCTCCTTGCCGGCGATCATGCGGAACAGCGTTGACTTGCCCGCGCCGTTCGGCCCGATGATGCCGACGATGGCGCCGGCCGGCGCCTTGAAGCTCAGGTCGTCGATCAACACCCGGTCGCCATAGCTCTTCGTGACGTTCACGAACTCCAGCACCTCGTGGCCGAGCCGGTCGCCCACCGGGATGAAGATCTCGTTCGTCTCGTTGCGCTTCTGGTAATCGACGTCGCTCAGTTCTTCAAAGCGTGCCATGCGCGCCTTGCTCTTGGCCTGGCGGCCTTTCGGGTTCTGACGCACCCACTCCAACTCCTTCTTCATCGCCTTGGTGCGCGCGTCTTCGGTCTTCTGCTCCTGCTCCAGGCGCTGCTCTTTCTGGTCGAGCCAGGTCGAGTAGTTGCCCTTCCACGGGATGCCCGAGCCGCGGTCGAGTTCAAGAATCCACTCGGCCGCGTTGTCGAGGAAATAGCGGTCGTGGGTGATGGCGACGACGGTGCCGGGGAAGCGGCTCAGGAACTGCTCCAGCCAGTCGACCGACTCGGCATCCAGGTGGTTGGTGGGCTCGTCCAGCAGCAGCATGTCCGGCTTGCTCAGCAGCAGCCGGCACAGCGCCACGCGGCGCTTTTCGCCGCCGGAGAGCTTGCCGATTTCGGCGTCCCACGGCGGCAGGCGCAGCGCGTCGGCGGCGAGTTCGAGCTGCAGGTCCGTGTTCTCCGAACCCGCCGCGGCGATCACGGCTTCGAGCTCGGCCTGCTCGGCGGCGAGCTTGTCGAAGTCGGCATCGGGCTCGGCGTATTCGGCGTACACCTCGTCGAGCCGCTTCTTCGCGGCCAGCACGCCGCCGATGCCTTCTTCGACCGACTCGCGCACCGTCTGGTCGGGCCGCATCACCGGCTCCTGCGGCAGGTAGCCGATCTTCAGGCCCGGCATCGGCGTGGCCTCGCCTTCGATGTCGGTGTCCACGCCGGCCATGATCTTGAGCAGCGTGCTCTTGCCCGAGCCGTTCAAGCCCAGCATGCCGATCTTGGCGCCCGGGAAGAAGCTGAGCGAGATGTTCTTGAGAATCTGGCGCTTGGGCGGCACGATCTTGCCCACGCGGTTCATCGTAAAGACGTACTGAGCCATTGCTGTGTCCTGATAGAGATGACGAGCCCGGCCGCCTGAGCGGCGGTGGCAACCCTCTATTGTGGCTGCAGCGGGAAAGTGCGACGCCGGGGCTGAGTGCCGATGCGGCCCAGATCAAGTACGCTGGTTGCAGAGTTTGGGGTTTCTACCAGTTCTTTGGCGCAAAGAAGTACACGCAATCGCACTTCGGATACCAATGCGCGCATCGCCTCCTGACTATCTTTCCGACACCGACTTCAAGCTTTCGTCGGACCGCCACAACCAGACAGGAGACTTGTCATGACCTTGAAGAAATCCCTCGCCTTCGCCTTCGGTCTGGCCGCTGCGGCCACCGCCGCGACGGCCGGCGACCTGGTGATCGCCACCGTGAACAACGGCCACATGATCGAGATGCAGAAGCTCACGCCGCACTTCGAGAAGGCCAACCCCGGCATCAAGCTCAAGTGGGTGACGCTCGAAGAAGGCGTGCTGCGCCAGCGCGTGACGACCGACATCGCCACCAAGGGCGGGCAGTTCGACGTGATGACGATCGGCATGTACGAGACGCCGATCTGGGGCAAGAAGGGCTGGCTCAACGAGCTGAAGATGGACGCCGCATACGACGTGGACGACCTGCTGCCCGCCATGCGCAACGGCCTGTCGGTCGACGGCAAGCTGTACGCCGTGCCGTTCTACGGCGAGAGCTCGATGCTGATGTACCGCAAGGACCTGACCGACAAGGCCGGCATCAAGTTCGCCGAGCGCCCGACCTGGACCGAAGTGCGCGACGCCGCCGCCAAGATCCACGATCCGAAGAACGGCGTGTACGGCATCTGCCTGCGCGGCAAGCCGGGCTGGGGCGACAACATGGCCTTTCTGACGACGATGGTCAACAGCTTCGGCGGCCAGTGGTTCGACATGCAGTGGAAGCCGCAACTCGAGAGCCAGCCGTGGAAGGACGCCGTCACGTTCTACGTCGACATGCTCAAGAAGTACGGCCCGCCCGGGTCGTCGGCCAACAGCTTCAACGAAATCCTGGCGCTGTACAACGAAGGCAAGTGCGGCATGTGGGTGGACGCGACGATCGCCGCCAGCTTCATCACCGACCCGAAGCAGAGCAAGGTGGCCGACAAGGTGGCCTTTGCGCAAGGCCCGAAGATGGTGACCGACAAGGGCGCCAACTGGCTGTGGGCCTGGGCGCTGGCGATCCCCGCCGGCAGCAAGAACGCGGCCGACGCGCAGAAGTTCGTCACCTGGGCCACGTCGAAGGACTACATCAACCTCGTCGCCAAGGAAAAGGGCTGGGCCTCGGTGCCCACCGGCACGCGCAAGTCGACCTACGCGAACCCCGAGTTCCTGAAGGCGGCGAAGTTTGCCGAAGCCGAAAAGAAGGCGATCGACAGCGCCAACCCGAACGACTCGACGCTGCCGAAGTCGCCTTATGTGGGCGTGCAGTTCGCGGCCATCCCCGAGTTCCAGGCGATCGGCATCGCCGTGGGCCAGCAGATGACCGCAGTGCTGGCCGGCAAGGCGACCGTGGACCAGGCGCTGAAGGCGGCGCCGGTGGCGGCGGATCGTGAGATGAAGAAGGGCGGGTACTACAAGTAGGTAGTTCCTGGGGCGCTTGCTCCCTCCCCCGCTGGCGGAGGGTTGGGGTGGGGGCCGGTGGTACCGATCCCTGCCCCCCACAGGCCCCCACCCCTGCCCTCCCCCAGCGGGGGGGGGGTAAGCATCGCCGTCATCTGCGGCGACACGAAAGACGCCTCACCATGAACCGCCTGTTGCCCCGCGCGCTGATGGCGCCAGCCGTCGTCACGCTGTTCCTGTGGATGATCGTGCCGCTGGCGATGACGATCTACTTCTCGGTCGTCCGCTACAACCTGATGCAGCCGGGCGAGAAGACGTTTGTCGGCCTGGAGAACTACGCCTACTTCGTCACCGACCCCGACTTCGGCCCGTCGGTGTGGAACACGCTGGTGCTGCTGGGCTCGGTGATCGCCATCACCGTGATCCTGGGCGTGGCGCTGGCGCTGCTGGTCAACGAAGCATTTCCCGGCCGCGGCATCGTGCGCGTGCTGTTGATCTCGCCGTTCTTCGTCATGCCCACCGCCAACGCGCTGCTGTGGAAGCACATGATGATGAACCCGGTGTACGGCGTGCTGGCGCAGGTGGCGATCTTCTTCGGCGCCGAGCCGGTGGACTGGCTCACCAACTGGCCCCTGCTCTCGGTGATCTTGATGGTGGCGTGGCAATGGTTGCCGTTTGCGTGCCTGATCTTCATCACGTCGCTGCAGTCGCTCGACCGCGACCAGATGGAAGCGGCCGGCATGGACGGGGCCAACGCCTTCCAGAAGTTCTGGTTCCTCACGCTGCCGCACCTGGGCCGGCCGATCGCGGTCGTCGTGATGATCGAGATGATCTTCTTGATGAGCGTGTTCGCCGAGATCTTCACCACCACCGGCGGCGGGCCCGGCAACGAGAGCACCAACGTCGCGTTCTTGATCTTCAAGCAGGCGCTGATGAACTTCGACGTGGGCGTGGCCTCGGCCGGCGCGCTGTTCGCGGTGGTGCTGGCCAACATCGCGGCGGTGTTCCTGATCCGCATGATCGGCAAGAACCTGGATTGATCGAGAGCACGACATGAAGCACTTCGCACTCATCGTCCGCACCGTCGCCGCGTGGGGCATCACGCTGCTGATCGTGTTCCCGCTGATCTGGCTCGTGATCACTGCGTTCAAGACCGAACAGCAGGCCATTTCCATCCCGCCGCAACTCTTCTTCACGCCGACGATGGAGAGCTTCACCGAGGTCAACGAGCGCAGCGACTACCTGCTGTTCGCGAAGAACTCCGTCATCACCAGCGTGGTCTCGACGATCCTGGGTTTGATGATTGCAGCACCCGCCGCCTACTCGATGGCGTTCTTCCGCACCAAGAAAACGCGCGACATCCTGATGTGGATGCTGTCCACCAAGATGATGCCCGCCGTGGGCGCACTGGTGCCCGTGTATGTGATGGCGCAGACCGCCGGGCTGCTCGACTCGCTCACCGCGCTGATCATCGTCTTCACGCTGTCCAACCTGCCGATCATGGTGTGGATGCTGTACTCGGGCTTCAAGGACATTCCGGCCGACATCCTGGAGGCGGCGCGCATGGACGGCGCCAACGTGTGGGGCGAGTTCTTTCACATCATTCGCCCGCTGGCGATGGGCACGCTCGCCTCCACCGGCCTGCTGTGCCTGGTGATGAGCTGGAACGAGGCGTTCTGGTCGCTCAACCTGAGTTCGGCCAAGGCCGGCACGCTGGCCACCTTGATCGCGTCGTACTCCAGCCCCGAGGGCTTGTTCTGGGCCAAGCTGTCGGCCGCGTCGCTGATGGCGATTGCGCCGATCGTCGTGGTCGGCTGGTTCAGCCAGAAGCAGCTCGTTCAAGGCCTCACGTTCGGTGCGGTGAAGTGACTTCCGGAGACACACCATGGCTTTCCTAGAACTGAAGAACGTCGAGAAGTTCTTCGGCGACCTGCGCGCAATCAAGGGCGTCAACCTGCAGATCGAAAGAGGCGAGTTCGTGGTCTTCGTCGGCCCGTCGGGGTGCGGCAAGAGCACGCTGCTGCGCATGATCGCCGGGCTGGCCGAGATCGACGGCGGCAGCCTGCACCTGGACGGGCGCGACATCACCAAGCTGCCCAGCAGCAAGCGCGACCTGGCGATGGTGTTCCAGAGCTATGCGCTGTACCCGCACATGAGCGTGTTCGACAACATGAGCTTCGCGCTGCGGCTGGCCAATGTGGACAAGGCGGTGATCAAGGAGAAGGTCGGCCGCACCGCCGAAATCCTGAACCTCACGCAGTACCTGCACCGCACGCCGAAAGAGCTGTCGGGCGGCCAGCGCCAGCGCGTGGCGATCGGTCGCGCGATCGTGCGCGCGCCCAAGGTGTTCCTGTTCGACGAGCCGCTGAGCAACCTCGACGCCGCGCTGCGTGGGCAGACGCGGGTCGAGATCGCCAAACTGCACCGCGATTTGGGCGCGACCACGATCTACGTGACGCACGACCAGGTGGAAGCGATGACGCTGGCCGACCGTGTGGTGGTGCTGCGCGACGGCGCGATCGAACAGGCCGGCTCGCCGCTGGCGCTGTACGATAAGCCGGCGAACCAGTTCGTCGCGCAGTTCATCGGCACGCCGCAGATGAACGTGATCGACACCACCGCGCTGCCTGCGCTGCGCGACGTGGTGGGTGCGGGCAACGCGCCCGACGGCTTCATCGGCGTGCGGCCGGAGAACGTGATGGTGCGGCCGGCCGGTTCGGGGCGGCTCGCAGGGCAGGTGGAGCTGGTCGAATCGCTCGGCGCCGACACGCTGATCTATGCGCAGGTGGGCGGTACCGGCAAAGGCGTGCAGTTGGTGGCGCGCCAGAGTGAACGCACCTCGCTGCGCCCGGGCGATGCCGTGGGGCTGGACATCGCGCCGTCCTCCTTCCACCTGTTCGATCGCCAGGGCCACACCGTGCCGGCGCAGGCGGGACGGGGGTGAGCATGGCCTTGCCGCTCCAAGGCAAAGTCGCCGCCATCACCGGCGCCGCCTCGGGCATCGGCCTGGCGAGCGCCGAGGCGATGCTGGCTGCCGGCGCGCGCGTGGTGATGATTGATCGCGATGCGCTGCGGCTCGCCGCATTGCGCGAGCGCCTCGGCGAACACGCACTGCCGCTGGTGATCGACCTGCTCGACGCCACTGCCTGCAAGACGCTGATGCCGCGCGTGCTTGACCTTGCCGGCCAGCTCGACATCTTCCACGCCAACGCCGGGCTGTACGTTGGCGGCGACCTGATCGATGCCGACGTGGACGCGATCGACCGCATGCTGAACCTGAACGTCAACGTCGTGATGAAGAACGTGCACGACGTGCTGCCGCACATGATCGAACGCGGCAGCGGCGACATCGTCGTCACCAGCTCTCTGGCGGCCCACTACCCCACGCCGTGGGAGCCGGTGTACGCCTCGTCCAAGTGGGCCATCGACTGCTTTGTGCAGACGGTGCGGCGCCAGGTGTTCAAGCACGGCATCCGCGTCGGCGCGATTTCGCCCGGCCCGGTGGTCACTGCGCTGCTGGCCGACTGGCCGCCCGAGAAACTGCGGCAAGCGCGCGAAGCCGGCAGCCTGATCGAGGCGCGCGAGGTGGGCGAGGTCGTGCTGTTTATGTTGACCCGTCCGCGCGGCATGACGATCCGCGACGTGGTGATGCTGCCCACTCACTTCGACCTTTGAACCGCTGATCGCGCCTTCTTCCATGAACACGATGCTGCACCTGGGCCTCGGCTCGTTCCACCGTGCCCACCAAGCCGTCTACTTGCACGAACTGATCCAGCGCGGCGACGCGTCCTGGCAACTCGCTGGCGGCAACATCCGGCCGGACATGGCCGACACGATCGCCGCATTGGCAGCCCAAGGCGGCGCGTACACACTGGAGACCATCTCGCCGGCCGGCGAGCACCGCTACGAGCGCATCGGCTCGATCCGCAAGGTCGTTCCGTACAGCGCCGACCTGGCCGGGCTGATCGCCGAAGGCTCGAACCCGGCGACCAAGATCATCTCGTTCACCGTCACCGAGGCGGGTTACTACCTCGACGCGAAGAACCAGCTCGACCTGAACTTCGCCGACCTCGCGGCCGATGTGCACGCTGCGAAGGCGGGTCGCACAGGCGGCACGATCTACGCCGCGCTCACCACCATCCTGCGCGCACGCAGCGCCGCCGGCGCCGGGGCGGTGACGCTGCTGAACTGCGACAACCTGCGTCACAACGGCGACCGTGCGCGCAGCGGCCTGTTGCAGTTCGTCGAACTGATCGGCGACACCGCGCTGCGCGGCTGGATCGACGCGAACACCACCAGCCCGAACGCAATGGTCGATCGCATCACGCCGCGCCCCACGCCCGACGTGCGCGAGCGCGTGCGCGCGGCGACCGGCATCGACGACCCGGCGGCGCTGATGGGCGAGAGCTTCATCCAGTGGGTGATCGAGGACCACTTCATTGCCGGCCGGCCGGCCTGGGAGACGGTGGGCGTGCAGATGGTCGCCTCGGTCGACCCGTATGAAGAAGCCAAGATTCGTTTGCTCAACGCCACGCACAGTTGCATCGCCTGGGTCGGCACGCTTGCGGGCTTCTCGTACATCCACGAAGGCACGCACGACGCGGAGATCCGCAGAATGGCGTTCGACTACGCGACCGACGACACCATTCCCTGCCTGCACTCGGCGGGCAAGCCCAGTCCAGTCGATCTGCCCCGCTACCGCGACGTGGTGCTCGACCGCTTCGGCAACCCTGCCATCCGCGACACCAACCAGCGCGTGGCGATGGACGGCTTCAGCAAGATTCCCGGCTTCATCGTGCCGACGATCCGCGAGCGGCTGGCCGCAAACGCATCGATCGCCAGCGTGGCGATGCTGCCGGCGCTGTTCCTGGCCTACCTGCAGCGCTGGCACCGTGGGCAGCTCCCGTACACCTACCAGGACCAGGCGATGGAGCCGGCCGTGGCGCATGCGATCTGCGAGGCGGCCGACCCGGTGGCGGCCTTTGCCGCGGACAGGGTATTGTTCGGGCCGCTGGCCGGCGACGAACGCCTCGTTGCTGCACTGCGCACCGCGACCGCGCGCACGGCCGACTTCGTGCGCCGCCGCGGGGCCTGAACCAGCCCCACCGCCAACGAGAGACGAACCATGCCCCTTCAGCGCATCCGCGCCCCGGAACTGGAACACGACTTCGTCCGCGACCCGGCGCTCGGCTACGAGCCGCAAGGCAGCTACGGCTACGTGCGCTTTCTGGAGCACGGCTTCCCGAACCCGCTGGTGCGCTGGCACTACCACGAGGAGTACGAACTGCACCTGATCGTGCGCACGCACGGCCGGGTGTTCGTCGGCGACTACATCGGCCACTTCGAGCCCGGCCACCTGGTACTGACCGGCCCGCGCCTGCCGCACAACTGGATCTCGACCGACGTGGCCCCCGAAGGCGTGGCGGTGCGCGACCGCGTGCTGCAGTTTTCCGACGCGCCGCTGCGTGAGGCGGCCGGGCTGATCCCGGAGATGCAGGAAGTGCTGCCGCTGCTGGAGCGGGCACGGCTGGGCATCGAGTTCTTCGGCATGAGCCAGGTGACCGAGGCGCGGCTCGAACGCATCAAGCACAGCCACGGGCTGCGCCGCTTCGCCGAGTTCATGGACCTGATGGGTGAACTTTCGCGCTGCAGCGACACGCGCTCGCTGTCTACCGTGCGCCTGCAGAGTTTTGACGACGACGCCTCGCTGGCGCAGATCAGCGGCATCGTCGACTGGGTCACCGAGCACAGCACTGAGCAGTTCTCGATGGCCGAGGTCTGCGCGCGCGTGAACATGAGCGAGAGCAAGTTCTCGCGCTACTTCCGGCGCGCCACCGGCAACACCTTCACCGACTTCGTGAACCGGCTGCGCATCAACCGCGCCTGCCAGCTGCTGATGGAGACCGACCGCTACATCACCAACGTCTGCTACGACGTCGGCTTCAACAACGTCGCCAACTTCAACCGCCGGTTCCTGCAGGTCAAGGGGATGACGCCGAAGCAGTTCCGTCAGCAGGCGGGCGCGCGCTTCGGCAGCGCGGCCTGAAGCACAGGGCCGACAGAGCAGCGCGCCACGGCATGTACCTCGGCCTGGACCTCGGCACCTCCGAGCTGAAAGCGCTGCTGCTGGCCGACGACCACCGCGTCGTCGCGCTTGCGCGCGCGCCGCTCGCGGTGCAGCGGCCGCAGCCGCTGTGGTCGGAGCAGGCGCCGGCCGATTGGTGGGCCGCTGTCGAATCGGTGATGGGCGAGCTGGCAGCCACGCACGCCGCCGCGCTGGCGCAGGTGCGCGCCATCGGCCTGTCGGGCCAGATGCACGGCGCGGTGTTGCTCGACGAGGCCGGCTCGGTGCTGCGCCCGGCCATCCTGTGGAACGACGGGCGCAGCGGCGCGGCGTGCGCAGCGCTGACTGCGGCGGTGCCGGCGCTGCCGCAGATCACCGGCAACCTCGCGATGCCCGGCTTCACCGCACCCAAGTTGTGGTGGGTGCGCGAGCACGAGCCGGACGTGTTCGCACGCACCGCTTGCGTGCTGTTGCCGAAGGACTTCGTGCGTCTGCAACTCACCGGCGAGGCGGTGACCGATTGCTCCGACGCGTCGGGCACGCTGTGGCTCGATGTCGGCGCGCGGCGCTGGTCGGCCGAGTTGCTGGCGGCGTGCGGCTTGAGCGAGGCGCACATGCCGCGGCTCGTCGAAGGCAGCGCCGTGTCGGCCCGGTTGCGGCCGGCGTTGGCGCGCCGCTGGGGCCTGCCGGCCGACGTGCCGGTGGCCGGCGGCGGCGGCGACAACGCGGCCAGCGCGGTCGGCATCGGCGCCGTGTCGCCGGGGCAGGGCTTCGTGTCGCTCGGCACCTCGGGCGTGATCTTCCGCACCACCGATCGTTTTGCACCCAACCCGGCGCAGGCGCTGCACGCGTTCTGCCACGCGGTGCCGGGGCGGTGGCACCAGATGTCGGTGATGCTGTCGGCCGCCAGTGCGCTGGGCTGGGCGGCGCGCGCGTTCGGCTTTGCCGACGAGGCGCAGTTGCTGCAGGCGGCCGAGTCGTTCGGTGGTGCCGAGCGCGGTGCGCAGCGTGAGGCCGCGCCGCTGTTCCTGCCGTACCTCAGCGGCGAACGTTCGCCGCACAACGACCCGCTGGCGCAAGGCGCGTTCATCGGCCTGACGCACTCGCACGCGGGCGCGGCGCTGGCGTATGCGGTCGTCGAGGGCGTGAGCTTCGGGCTGCTCGACGGGTATCGAAGCTTCGGTCCTGTGTCGGAGGGTGTGAGGTCGGCATCGACATCTCCGCCAGCATCTGAGCCGACATCGGGGCAGGCGCTGTCGCTCGTCGGCGGCGGCTCGCGCAGCGCGTTCTGGGCGCAGTTGCTGGCCGACGTGCTGGGCGTCCCGTTGACGACGCACACCGGCGGCGAGGCCGGCGGCGCACTCGGCGCAGCGCGGCTGGCGTGGCTCGCCGACGGCGGCAGCGAGGCCGAGGTCTGCACCGCGCCGCCGGTGGCTCGCGGCTTCGAGCCCGATGCCGCGGCGCACGTCGCGCTGGCGCTGCGCGCCGAGCGCTTTCGGCGGCTGTATCCGGCGCTGCGCGAGACAAGCAGAAGCTGAGCGCCAGGCCGCGGCCGAGCTCTCCGCCGCAAAGCCCGCCAGCAAGGCCGCCAGCGAGAAGTGGCGCCAAGCCGAATAATCAGCGGCTTCACACCTCACCCTGAGCCGTCTGGCAGACCCCGATCGCGCCGAACCATCGACCATGCCCCGACTGCTCTACCTGCTCGCGTTGTGCAACCTGGTGCTGGGCACCGGTGCGTTCCTCATCAACGGCATCTTGACGCCGGTGAGCACTGACCTCGGCGTGAGCGTGGCCGCGGCCGGGCAGGCGATGACGGTGTACGCGCTGTCCACCGCACTGATCGCGCCGCTGATGCTGGTGGCCACCGGCCGCTGGCCGCGCCGGCAGGCGCTCGTCTTCGGCTTGCTGCTGTTTGCGCTGGGCAGCGGCGTGTGTGCGCTGGCCGGCAACCTGACGGTGTTGCTGATGGGCCGTGCGCTGATGGGCGTGGGCGCGATGTTCACGCCGCTGGCCGCCGGCATCGCCGTGGCGTTGGTCGAGCCAGGCAAGCGCGGGCGGGCGCTGTCGCTGGTGTTCCTGGGCATGAGCATGAGCTACGTGATCGGCCTGCCGCTCGGCGCATGGCTGGGCTTTCGCTACGGCTGGCAGGTGCCGGTGGCGCTGGTGGGCATGCTGGCGGTGGTCGCGGCCGCCGCCGTTTGGGCTTTGTGCCCGAAGCACGTTGCCGCGCCTGGCGCCAGCTTCAACGGCCTGGGCACGGTGCTGGGCAACCCGCCGGTGTTCTGGGGCCTGCTGATGACGCTGAGCTACTTCGTCGCGATCTTCGTCGTGTTCGCCTTCATCGGGCCGGTGCTGCAGGCGCTGTCGCCGATGTCGAGCAATCGCCTGAGCTTGTCGCTGATGCTCTTCGGCGTGGCCGGCGTGATCGGCACGGTGCTGGGCGGCTGGGCGAACGACCGCTTCGGCGCGCCGCGCACGCTGAAGGTCCAGCTCAGCGTGCTGCTGACCATGATGACGCTGGTGCCCCTGACGCAGGGCCACTACCCGCTGACGATGCTTGCGTTCTTCGTCTGGGGCGTGGCCGGCTTCGGCATGATGACGCCGCAGCAGTCGCGGCTGGCGCAGTTGTCGCCGGCACAGGCGCCGGTGCTGCTGTCGCTGAACACATCGATGCTGTACTTCGGCACCGCGCTCGGCGCGGCGGTGGGCGGGGCGGTGTCGGGCTCGGTCGGCTTTGCGCAACTGGCCTGGGTGGGCGCGCTGTTTGCACTGGCCGGGCTCGGCGCTTTGTGGATGAGCACGCACAAGACCCCGCTTCTTCAGATGCCGTGATCGGCGCAACCGGTACAATCCCTAGATCAGCGCAGACCTCAGTCACTGCGTTGCCGTCAGTTCTGACGTGACCCTTCAGGCCCTGCGCCTGACACCCCTTCTGCCTGCGACTGGCGCTTGAGCAAGATCGAGCGACAGGCCGATCCTCTGTTTGGAAACCCCATGTCTTTCGATACCCTCGGCCTGGCCGAGCCGCTGCTGCGTGCCGTGCACGAACAGGGCTACACCACCCCCACCCCCATCCAGGCGCAAGCCATTCCGGCCGTGCTGTCGGGCGGCGACGTGATGGGCGGCGCGCAGACCGGCACCGGCAAGACCGCCGGCTTCGTGCTGCCGATGCTGCACCGGCTGATGGCCACGCCCGCCGTGCGCGACGCGCGCGGCCGCCTGCCGATCCGCGCGCTCATCCTGACGCCCACGCGCGAGCTCGCCGCGCAGGTCGAAGAAAGCGTGCGCCTGTACGGCAAGCACAGCAAGCTCACCAGCATGGTGATGTTCGGCGGCGTGGGCATGCAGCCGCAGATCGACAAGCTGCGGCGCGGCGTGGACATCCTTGTGGCCACCCCCGGCCGCCTGCTCGACCACCACCAGCAGCGCACGCTCGACCTGAGCCATGTGCAGATCTTTGTGTTGGACGAAGCCGACCGCATGCTCGACATGGGCTTCATCCACGACATCAAGAAGGTGCTGGCGATCGTCCCGGCGCAGAAGCAGAGCCTGTTGTTCAGCGCCACCTTCAGCGACGAGATCAAGGCGCTGGCCGACCGCTTGCTGAACAAGCCAGTGCTCATTGAGGTGGCGCGCCGCAACCAGACCAACGACATGATCGCGCAGAAGGTCCACCCCGTCGGCCGCGAGCTGAAGAAGGACCTGCTGTGCCACCTGATCAAGAGCAACGACTGGCACCAGGTGCTGGTCTTCACGCGCATGAAGAGCGGCGCCAACAAGCTGGTCGAGTACCTGCTGAAGAACAACATCACCGCGATGGCGATCCATGGCAACAAGAGCCAGAGCGCGCGCACCAAGGCGCTGGCCGACTTCAAGGCCGGTGAACTGACCTGCCTGGTCGCAACCGACATCGCCGCGCGCGGCATCGACATCGACCAGCTGCCGCACGTCGTCAACTACGAACTGCCCAACGTGCCCGAAGACTACGTGCACCGCATCGGCCGCACCGGCCGCGCCGGCTCGCAGGGCGAGGCGGTGTCGCTGGTGTGCGTGGACGAGAACGGCTTCCTGCGCGACATCGAACGGCTCATCAAGCGCGAGATCCCGAAAGAGATCGTGCCCGGCTTCGCACCGCTGGCGAACGAGAAGCCCGAGCCGATCGTGCTCGGCCGCATGGTGATCGGCGAAGGCGCGGGCCGCGGCGGCCACCGGCACCACGCGAATGGACGTGGTGGGCACGGCGGTGGTGGCGGTGGATACGGCGGCGGCGGCGGTGGTGGTGGAAACGGTGGCCGAGGCCGCAGCGACAACCGCCAAGACAACCGCAGCGACGGGCGCAGCAGCGCGCCGGCACGCAGCGCTGCGCCGCCTGCCCGCGCTCCCGCCCGAGACGCCCACGGCCAGCCGCCCCCGCGCCCGCACGGCCCTCGCCCTGACAGCCCGCACAGCGGCCGCCCGCCCGCCCGCCTGACACAGCCCAAGCGCTGAGGCGCGCCACCGGCGTGGGCCGCGCTTCAGGCGGCTCGTCGCGCAGCGCATGCTGCCCGGCTTGGTCGCTTGCCGCTGCGCGAGCCATGCAGTTACATTCATTGCATGAGCAGCGCTGCCGAACCCCAACGAACCGCCTTGCTCGCTGGCGCCACGGGCCTGGTGGGGCGGGCGTTGCTGCCACTGATTGCACGCAACCCCCGCTACCAGCGCATCCACGCGCTGGTGCGCCGGCCGCAAGCCGACACTGAAACGGACCCGAAAACTCAGGTCCACGTCGTCGACTTCGCCAAGCTGCCGGCCGCGTTGCCGCGTGCTGACGACGCCTACATTGCACTCGGTACCACGATCAAGGTGGCCGGCTCGGAAGCGGCATTCCGGCAGGTCGACTTCGACTTCGTGGTCGCCACCGCACAGGCTGCCAAAGCCGCAGGCGCGCACCGCCTGGCGGTCGTGTCGGCGCTTGGCGCCGACAGCTGCTCCCGCGTGTTCTACAACCGCGTCAAGGGCGACATGCAGGCGGCGCTGGCGCAGATCGGCTTCGACACACTGTGCATCGCGCAGCCTTCGCTGCTGGTGGGCGACCGCGCCGCGCTGGGCCAGCCGGTGCGCGCCGGCGAGGTGTGGGCGACAAAGCTGCTCGGCCCGGTGATGCGCCTGGTGCCGGCCGGCGTGCGCCCCATCCACGCCGACGCGGTGGCCGGCGCGATGCTCGCTGCCCTGCTGGCGGGCCGGCCCGGCGTGCAGATACTGAGTTCGGCCGAGATGCAGCGGGCCGCGCGCCCGAGCCACGCCGTCGCTTGAGCGCCGCCAACCGACGCTTCGCCATGGCCACGCCGTTCAGCAACGCCGATGCCAGCACGCTGCCGCCGCCCGCGGCCGCGGTGACGCCGTCCGCCGCCGCTGCCGCCGTCGCCAAAAAACCGCGCCAGAGGAGCCACCGCGAAGTGATCGAATTGCGCCGCGCACCGATGGCGCGCCTGAAGCTGGCCGGCGCCGTGCTGATGGCCCTGGCCTCGTTGCTGTTGCTGGCGGGCTGGTTCATGCCCGAGCTGTGGCGCCCGGCCTTCGCCTCGTGGCGGGCGGCGGCGTTTGCGATGCTGGGCGCAGGCGCGCTGCTGATGTGGCAACAGACGCGACAGGACGAGGCAAGGCGCCGGCTGGACGCGTTGTCGTCGCTGACGCACAGCTCGTTCATGCCGTACGAGTTTGCGCCGGTGACCTTGCCGATGGAAGAGCCGCCTGCCGAGCGAGGTGCGGGCAGCGGCGCCGACACGTCGGCCGCGTTGCTGGTTGCAGACGCGGGCCTACCGACCCGTGCCGAGACCGCCGGTGCGCAGGAGGCTGCGGCTGCCGTCGGGACAGCGGCGGGCCTTGCCACCCTCACGGCTGCCACCCTCACGCCTGCCACCGTGTCGGCACCGGCAAGCGCCACCACCGTGGCGGCCCCGCCGGCAGCAGCGCCCCCCGCGCCGCGCTGGACGGCTGGCTTGCTGCGCGCGCTGGAGTGGCGCCGCTTCCAGGCCCTGTGCGAAGAAATCTTCAAACAGGACGGCTACGTCACCAGGGCCGGCACGACCGCCACGACCGCCACGACTGCCACGACTGGCACAACCCGCACCGCTGCCTCCATCGACGAGAGCGAGGCCGACGCAGGCCGCTACCTCTGGCTGCACTCGCGTCTGGACCTGCAAC
Source organism: Methylibium sp. NZG (assembly GCA_001263235.1). Lineage (GTDB taxonomy): Bacteria > Pseudomonadota > Gammaproteobacteria > Burkholderiales > Burkholderiaceae_C > LGRD01. The sequence continues at coordinate 32,187 of LGRD01000036.1, forward strand.
AGCCGGTGCGTATCGTCGAATGCCGACATTGGAGCGGCGAGCCGGTGGGCGTCCCGGCGGTGCGCGAGTTCCTCGGTGCGATGGTCGACGCCGGGCTCAAGTCCGGCGCGCTGATGAGTTGCGGCGCGTTCACCGCCGAGGCCGAGGCGCTGGCGCGCCGCCACGGCATCATGGCCGTCAGCGGGCCCGACCTGCTGGCGCTGGTGGCAAAACGCCCTGAAGCATTGCAGCAGCAGTTGCTCGACGTGGCCACGCAAGGCGACTACACGCGCCCGAGCTGCCGCCGCTGCGGCCTCAAGATGCTCGCGCCCGCGGCCTCAGCGGCCGCGCCTGACGGAACCCTCACCCGCTGGGTGTGCCAAGACGCCCCGCGCTGCGCCGGAACGATGGAATGGAGCCCGGGTCCGGCATGAAGAAGATTGACAGCCTGTCGGTGAAGTGGCTCAAGAGAGCGTCGGCGCGAACGTCGGAGAACGCGCCAGAGCGGGCGCCAGCGCTCGCCACCCGGCCGCGCATTGCGCTGCCCTCGCTGGTGTGGTTGCTCCTGGCGGTGGCGAGCTTCGTCGCGGCGGTCGGCGTCTGGCAAAGCCAGCGCCTGGAGCGCATGCGCCCGCCGGCCGTCGTTGTTCCGCCGCTCTCGCCCCCGCCTGCGACGAGCACGGCGCCGGGTGCCAACGGAGGAGGTGCCGGCGGCGAGCCCGCAGCGGGCGGCGCGGCGCGGGCGCTCGCCGCCCCGGTCCCGCCGGCGGGCGCCAGCCCGGCTGTCGCCGCGGCGCAAGCCGCAGCCGAAAGTGCCGCCTCGCCGCCCCTGCGCCAGATCGACCCGCAAGCCGGCCGGCAGGTGCTGCGCTGCGTCAGCAAGGGGCGTGTGACCTACCGCGACCTGAACGCCGGCTGCCCGGACGGCGCGTCCGAGCGCGTCACCGTCTTCCCCACCGAGGGGGTGGGAAAGCCGCAGTGAGCGTGGCGGCGGGGCGCTGACGGTGGCCGCGAACGAGGCGCTACCGAGCGGGCCCGCGGACGTTGCCGCGTCGCGAGCCGGCGCCGCGGCGGCGCCCCACGAGGTCACCGTCGTGCATGTCGACCGCACCTGCATCGTCGTCGACAAACCCAGCGGCGTGCTCTCGGTGCCGGGCCGCGGCACGCACCTGCAGGACTGCATGGCGGCGCGCGTTCAGGCGCTGTGGCCTGACGCGCGCGTGGTGCACCGGCTCGACATGGCGACCTCTGGCTTGCTGCTCTTCGCGCGCGGCGCCGCGGCGCAACGCAGCTTGAGCGACGCGTTTGCGAAGCGCAAAGTTCACAAGCGCTATGTCGCGGTGGTGCATGGGCTGGTGGCAACCGACAGCGGCGAGATCGACCTGCCGCTCATCACCGACTGGCCGAACCGGCCGCGCCAGAAGGTGGACGCCGAACACGGCAAGCCTTCGCTCACGCGCTGGCAGGTGCTGTCGCGCGACGTTGTCCAACACACCACGCGCCTCGCGCTGATGCCGCTGACCGGCCGGTCCCACCAACTGCGCGTACACCTGCTCGCGCTGGGCCACCCGATCCTGGGCGACGCGCTCTATGCGCCCGCTGACGTGCAAGCCCGCGCGCAGCGCTTGCTGCTGCATGCCGAGGCGCTGGGCTGGGCGTGCCCGGAGAGCGGCGAACAGCTCCGGGTCGAGTCGCCGGCTCCGTTCTGACGGCCGCGACATCACCGAGCTGGTCAAACGAGCGCCGCGGAACTTGCTTTGCCGGGCCGCAGTGGTTGCCCCCGAGGGCGACGAAGGGCCTCGTGGACCTCGGGGAGCGGCGCAGGCGCTTCTGGGGCGGGGGTGTCGATGAGGTGGTCAAGCCCTGCGCGCCCGAGCCGCCTTGCTGCGCGTCTTCCACACCGAGGCCATCTGCTGCCGCTCCAGCGCGCTCATCGTGTCGCGGCGGGCCTCGCGCAGCAGCTTGTGGTAGTTGCGCAGGCGGTCGGCATCGACAGCCTCACGCACGGCGCAGCCGGGCTCGTGCTGGTGGCGGCAGTCGCGAAAGCGGCAGGCCGCGGCCAGCATGCCGATGTCGCCGAAGCTCGCAGCCAGCGTGGTTTCATCGACGTCCGGGCGCAGCGCGCGCAGGCCCGGCGTGTCGATGACGCACGCGCCGGTCGGCAGCCGGTGCAGCGAGCGCGAGGTGGTGGTGTGCTTGCCGCGGCTGTCGTGCTCGCGCACCGCGCCGGTGTCTTGCACGGCGGCGCGGAGCAGCGTGTTCGTCAACGTCGACTTGCCGGCGCCCGACGAGCCGAGCAGCACCAGCGTCTGCCCGGCGCCGAGGTACGGCGCGAGCGCTGCGGCAGCGGAGGGTGAGGTGGCGTTGACGGCCAGCACATCGACCTGCGCCGACGCCCGCGCGCGCACTGCGGCCACCCGCGCCTCCAGCTCGTTCGCCGGCTGCTCGTTCGCCGACCGCTTGTTCGCCGAATGCGCCAGCACGTTGGCCTTGCTCAGCACCACCACCGGCGCAACGCCGCTGCCGTGAACGAGCGCGAGGTAGCGCTCCAGCCGGCGCAGGTTGAAGTCGTCGTCCAGGCCCATCACCAGCAGCGCCCAATCGACGTTGCTGACGACCGGGTGGCGCCGTCCGTCGGCATCGCGCCGGGCGATGTGCGACAGCGGCGGCACGCGCTGAACGACCCAGGGCCGCTCCTGCGCCGCATTCCACGCGTCTCCCGCGTGGGCCTCGTGCGCCACCACAGCCCAGTCGCCGACCGCCAGCGCCGTCTCTTGCTCCTGCAGCGCGCGGGCCAGGCGCGGCAGCACGCGGGCGCTGATGTCGGCCAGGCCGTCGTGCACGCGAAGCGTTTCGCGGTGCACCTCGGTCACCCGGACGAGGCGCGGGGGGATCGTCGGCACAGCGATGGCCGGTGTGGCGACCAGGGCAGCTTCAAGCTCGGGAAGCGCCGCGGCCGCGGCGGCCACGGCGTTGGTCAAACCCAGGGAGCGCAGGCGCTCGTGGTGAATCTCGATCATGGTGGTATCTGAACCTCGACATCTCGCAGCGCCCGCCCCGAATGACAGGCAGGCGCCAAACGGCCGGCGCAACAGCACCGGCAACGAAGGGGCGGAGAAGTCGGCCGCTGGGTGCGGCGCGGAGGTCAGTTCCGACGGAAGAGGCGCGCTCGGGGGGAGCGGCTTGACGCGATACGCTGGAGGGCGAACCCGCGGGTCAGGCCAGGGCCGACAGGGGAACAATGGCTCGTTTGGGCATGGCGGTCCTCCTGGATGTTGGGGCGCCGGGTCGGCGGGAGCGCCAAGTGTTCCACGGGCGGCGGGCAGGCGTCAATTGCCGTATCGGCGCCGAGCTTTCAGGACCGCCAGAGCCGCCAGAGCCGCCAGAGCCGCCTCTGGGCACCGGCCGCCCTTGCGTTCTGGAAACAAGGACATACATTCAGGTTCAACCGCAGTGCACTTGTATTATTCGCGTGCTCAAATTCGCTCGTCCTCGCTTCCCAAAGGAAACGCCATGAAAAGTCTGCTTCTCGCCCTGTCGGTGATCGTTGCGTCGGCGGGCATGATGCCGCTCTCGGCCGACGCCAAACGCATCGGCAGCGGCAACTCGTCGGGCATGAAGCGCGACATGCCCGCACGTTCGGCCCCCGACGCCACGCCGGCCAAGCCGGCTGGGCCTGCCGCCGCAGCCGCGCCGGCAACCGCGGGTGCCGCAGCCGCCGCAGCGGCGCCCAAGCGCTCGTGGATGGGCCCGATCGCCGGCCTCGCCGCCGGTTTGGGCATCGCCGCGCTGATGAGCTCGATGGGCTTGGGCGACGAGCTCGCCAACTTCGTCATGCTGGCCTTGCTTGCGGTGGTCGCTTTCGTTGCGATCCGCTTCCTGCTGCGTCGCTTCGGTCCGCAGGCAGGTGCTGCTGCGGGTGCACGGCAGGGGCCGCAGTTGGCCGGCGCCGGCGCATCGGCGGGGGGCAACGCTGGAAGCTTCGGCATGCAGCGCACGGCAGAGGTCGAATCCGCGACCAGCCGGCTGCCGGGCGGCTCCAGTTCCACCTGGGGCCCAAGCGCGGTGGCGCCGGAGCAGTCGGCTGCCGCCTCGTTCGGGGCAGCAGCCGCCCGCACGGTGTCGCTGCCGGCCGACTTCGACGCGCCTGCTTTCGAGCGCGTCGCCAAGATGATCTTCATCCGCATGCAAGCAGCCAACGACGCTGGCGATCTGAACGACCTGCGCAACTTCACCACGCCCGAGTTGTTTGCGGCGATCAAGCTCGACCTGCAGGACCGCGGGGGTGTTGCACAAACCACCGACGTCGAGAAGATCGACGCGCAGGTGGTGGACTACGCGGCCGAAGCCGACCGCAACGTCGTCAGCGTGCGCTTCACTGGCCTCGTGCGTGAAGAGCAGGACGCGGCTGCGACCGAGGTCGACGAGGTCTGGCACCTGGTCAAGCCGACCGACGGCAGCCGCGAGTGGGCCATCGCCGGTATTCAGCAGTACGCCTGATCGAGAGGGCGTTGTCGCACTCGGACCAAAAAAAGGGGCTTCGGCCCCTTTTCTCATGGTGGCGCGCCGTGGTGGCGTGCCTCCGTCAATGCACCGTGATGCCGGCGAAGTCGCTGTCGCCGAGCGGCGCCCTGCGGCTGGCGTCGGCGCTGACGGCCACCTGTTCATCGCCCAACCAGGCTTCCGCCATCTCGGGCGACAGCGGCCGCGCCAGCAGGTAGCCCTGGCCGAACCCGCAGCCGAGTTCGCGCAGCTTGCTCAATTGCGCCGGCGACTCGATGCCCTCGGCGATGACCGCGCGGCCGAGCGAATGGCCGAGCGTGACGATCGCCTTCACGACCTCTGAGTTGCGCGTGCCGTCCTGCAGCCGCTGCACGAACGAGCGGTCGATCTTCAGGCTGGTGATCGGCAGCGTGGACAGGTAGGACAGCGACGAGTAGCCCGTGCCGAAGTCGTCCACGCTCAGGCCGACGCCGAGTTCGCGCAGTTGTGTCATCGTCTCCAGCGCACTGTCCAGGCGCTTCATCAGCATGCTCTCGGTGATCTCCAGCGTCAGCTGACAAGGCTCCAGGCCGTTGGTCAGCAAGGCGCGCGTCACGTGCGACACCAGCGCCAGCCGGCACAGGTCGGTGCCGGAGACGTTGACCTGCATGCGCAGCTTGCCCGCATGGCTGGCAGCGGCCTGCCACGACTTCACTTGCCGGCACGCCCGCGTGAGCACCAGCTCGGTCAGCGTGCCGATCAGCCCGCACTCTTCGGCGATCGGGATGAACACATCGGGCCCGACCAGCCCACGGTCCGGGTGGTTCCAGCGCAGCAGCGCCTCGAAGCTGTTGATCCTGCCGCTGCCCAGGTCGTAGATCGGTTGGTAGGCCAGGAAGAGTTCGTCGCTCTCGATCGCACGGCGCAGGTCGCGCTCCAGGTGCAACTGGTCGGCGATGTGCGCGCGCAAGCTGGCGTCGAACACCGCGTAGCGTGCGCGGCCGCCGGCCTTGGCGCGGTACATCGCAATGTCGGCGTCGCGCAGCACATCGCCCGGCGAGTCGTAGCCGATGCTGCTGAAGGTGATGCCGATGCTCGCGCTGCTGTTGACCTCGGTGCCGCCCACGAGGTAGGGCTTGCGCAGCGCCACCTGCAGCCGCTCTGCCATCGCCACCGCGAGGTGCTCGCCCTCCAGGTCTTCGATCAGGATCGCAAATTCGTCGCCCCCCAGCCGGCCCACCGTGTCGCCCGGCCGCACCTGCTTGAGGATGCGGTGCGCCACCGTGACCAGAAACTCGTCGCCCACGCTGTGGCCGAGCGTGTCGTTGATGAGCTTGAAGCGGTCGAAGTCGAGGTACATCAGCGCGAAGTTGCGGCGCCGGTCGGCATTGCAGCGTTCCACCGCCAGGGCCAGGCTGTGGCCGAACCGCACCCGGTTGACGAGCGAGGTCAGGCTGTCGTGATAGGCCATGTGGTGCAGCTTCGCCTCGGCGTCGCGCCGGGCGGTGATGTCCTGCACCTGCAGGATCAGGCAGGGCGCGCCCGAGGTGCGGCCCGAAAAGTAGCCGCAGTGCAGCGAGATCCACACCTCGTGCCCCAGCGCGTGCCGGCAGCGCAGTTCGACCGACGCGGACTCGGTCTCCTGCGCGACCACGCGGCGCAACTGGTCGCCCAGCACGCTCACGTCGGCCACGTCCAGAAAGGTGTTGAACTCGCGGCCGACGATCTCGCCCTCGGTGTGCCCGATCAGCGCGCACAACGCGCTGTTGACCTGCAGCACCTGCCCCTCGGTGGACACTAGCGCCATGCCGATGGCGGCGTGCGAAAACGCACTGTGGAAGCGCCGCTCGCTCTCTTGCAGCTCCAGCACGTGCTTGGCCGACTGCGCCGCCTCGCGCTCTGCCGCCTCGACGCGCGCGCGGGCGGCGGTGTCGTCGGTCTCGCGCTGCCGGAAGTGGTAGTGCAGCATCGTCAGCATCATCCCGATGATCGGCACCGCCGCCGCCACCACGGCCAGGCCGAAGTGCTGCGAGGTCAGGAACAGCAGTGCCGCCACCAGCGCGCTGGTGGCGTAGGTGATGCCGACCCAGCCGAAGTTGCCGAAGAAGTCGGTCAGCCGCAACGGCTCGTTGCGCTTGAGGTGGATGACCAGCGTGACGAGCAGCGTGTTGAGCAGGAAGTAGGCGATGGCCACGCCCATCGCCGCCACCAGGATCACCGCCTCGTTGAGCGCACCCGCTGCCCGCAGACCGGTCAGCACCGCATGCAGCGCCCAGCCCACCACCGACATCGCGATGGCCGCCATGGCCGGGCTGGCCAGCCGGCTCGTCCAGCGCTTGGAGCTGCGCGCCGAGCCGACGAAGGCCTCGCCCGCAGCGGCGAGCACCGCCGCGGCGGGCCCGTGCATCAGCAGCAGCAGGAAGATGAAGACCTCGCCTGCGGCAAACGAGTTCTTCGATCCCGGCACCCGCACCGGGTACAACCCCGCCAGCATCGCCACCAGGCAGCCGCCCAGCACCTGCAGCAACCCCGCATTGGGCAGGCCCGCCACCGCCACCGCCGAGGCAGCCAACGCAACCGAACCCAGCACGACCATCGCCCACCAGTACGCCGCTGCCTTGCGGTTGTAGTCCGGCATCAGCGCCGCATGCAAACGCACCCACCAGGTGGCGGGGGCGCCTTCCGCGGCGGTCTCTGGGCCTGTCACTGGGCCTGTCGCTGGGCCTGTCTCTGCGGCTGTCTCTGCCGCGTTGGCGGGTGTGGCATTCATGGCTCGGTGGTCCGTGGCTGGCGGCCGGTCACCCGGCGGCGCCGGCTGTGTCGATCAACGACTTATCGGTGCTTGGCCCAGCGAACTGAAGCCGTCTCCGACCGCCGACGCTCGGGTCTCGTCGTCGAATCCTCGCGAGCGCCTGGCTCACCGCTCGCCGAACACCACCCCCTCGCTGAGCACCAGGCCTTCGCTCAACACCAGCCCCTCGCTCAACACCAGGCCTTCGCTGAGCACCAGGCCTTCACTCAGCACCAGGCCTTCGCTGAGAACGAGGCCCTCGCTCAACACCAGGCCCTCGCTGAGCACCAGCCCGTTGCCCAGCACCAGGCCGCTGCCGCTCGACAGCCAGCCCGACAGCGTCGTGGTGGGAATGAACGCCCCGGTCTTGCCGATGAAGGAACTGGCGCCTGCCATTGCGTTGGCGCTGATCACGCCAGCAGTCAGCAACACCTGGTTCGGCGCCGCCACATCGGTGAACGACTTGACGAACCGGTTGGCAACGATGCCCGTGCCCGACCAATACACCGGCACGCGTTTGCGCACCACGCCGCTGGCCCAGGTCAGGCGCGGGTCCCAGATCGGCTGGTACTTGGTGAACAGCGCCGGGCCGCTGAGCACGTGCGAGCCGCCAGCAAACACCATACGCGACCAGTTGAACGCCGCCCCGTTGACAGTGGATGTGGCTGCCGGCATGGCCTTGCCGGTGGCCAGCATCGACGCGCCGACGGCAATGCTGCCGGCGTTGACGACCGTGCCCAGGTCGGTGCGCAGCACCTTGGCCAGCTTCACCGCACCGTCCACGTTGAGCAAGCCGGCGCCTTGCTGCAGCAGGTTGGTGTTGGGCAGCGGCTGTGCGGTGTACTGCAGGATGGCCTTGATGAGCGGCGGCGTGAGGCCCGGGTTGGCCTGCAGTATCAGCGCCACGGCGCCGGCCACTGCGGGGGCCGAGATCGACGTGCCGCTCATCAGCATCTGCGTTTCGCCGTAAACCTGCGTGATGCCCACCGGCGTCACCAGGTTGTTGTAGAACGTTTTGGCCAACAGGTTCCACTCCGGAACGGCAACGTAGGCGCGGGTGGCGGCTGCGCCCACGATTTTGTTGCCTGGGGCCACCAGGTCGGGCTTGAGCAGGTTGTCCACGCGACGCACGCCGCTGGCGTCGACATAGGCGCCACGGGTCGGCCCGCGCGAGCTGAACATGTTCACGATGTCGTCGCTGCGGGCGACCGTGCTGTTGAAGTTGGCCGCACCGACGGTGATGACCGACGGGTCGTTGCCCGGCGAGCTGATGCGCCCGTAGACCTCCTTGCCCAGCAGGTTCTTGCCGAAGTTGCCCGCCGCCACCACCACGGTGATGCCGGCCGCTGTGGCGCTGCGCACGGCCACGCACAGCGGGTCGGTCTGCCAGGTCTCGGTCGAATCGGTCGCCAGGCTCAGGTTGAGCACGCGGATGTTGTATGCCTTGGCGTGGTAAATCGCCCACTGGATGCCCTCCAGCGCATCGCTGACGGTGCCGAAGCCCAGGCCATTGAGCACCTTGACGTCGTAGATGTTGGCGTTGGGCGCGACACCGGTGGTGTCTGGCGTGCCAGGGCCATAGAACTTGGCACGCCCGGCGGCGACCGAGGCCACGTGGGTGCCGTGGCCATACGCATCGTGGATATCGGAAGCGTCGGCGGCAATCGCGTTCTCGTAGGTCGCAAGCGCCGCGCTGCCCGGCATCAGCGACGTGGCGCCGCCGGTGGGCGTGACCCAGTTCTGCACGCTGTTGTTCAGCATGTTCACGTTGCGCTTGACGCGGTAGCCGGCGGTCGAGTCGGCAAACGCCCAGTGCTCGCGCATGACGCCGGAGTCGAGCACGGCAATGCCGACGCCGGTGCCGTCCAGGCCGAGGTAGTTCGTCTTGGTGCTGCCGGTGCGCACGGCGCTGGTGAGCGACCCGGTGATCGACTCCAGCGCGCTTGCGGTGCGGTGCGTGTCGCGGTTGGGCGAGACGCTGACGACATCGTCGCGCGCGGCGAGTGCCTTTGCGTGCCGGGCCTTGATCTGCACCGTCATCGCGTGCACCGCCGGGTGAACTGCGAGCACGGTGCCGCCGATGCGCTCGACATGCGCACGCAACTCGGTCATCGAGGGGTCGGGCGAATCGCTGACGATGATCGCCTGGATGTGGCGCACGCCGCCCACATCACGAGCCCAGCGGGCTCGCGGCTTGCGGTGCTCGGTCGCCTCTTCGTCCAGGTCGCGCGACACCTTGTGATCCTTGTGTGGCCGGTCGCCGAACGGGCGTGCCTGCACCGGCTGCAGCCCCAGGCTCGCGATCAGCAGCAGCAGCATCAACACCATGGCGTTGCGCCAGCGGCGGCGCTCGATCAGGACGATGAAGGGGATCAGAAGGTTCATCAATTCGCTCCGTGGATTCAGCAGACTGCGCACAACAGACGGGCCTTGCGCGGTGCCGGGAGCATCTCAGGAACCCCTTGAATCAGGGGTGAATGAAGGCCAGAAAAGTGACCGATTCGACGTGCTTTTTGCGCGATCAGATCGCTCCATTTTTCCGCTCGGCACGCTGCCAAAAAACTTGAGCGGAGATTTCGTGACCGATTCTTGGCATCATCGCGGGCCGCGAATTGCGTGATCCGACGTGCTTCGCGCAGCGGCAAGGCGCAACCCGAGAAGCAGCTTCGCAACTCACCCGATCGAGCCACCATGAGTTCACACCTTTTCGTTCTGACCGGCGCGTCACGCGGGCTCGGCCTGGCCATGGCCACGCAGCTGCTGTCACCCGAGCACCGGCTGCTGTGCCTGTCGCGCAAGACCAGCGCCGCGTTGACCGCGGAGGCGGCCAGCACAGGGGCGGGCCTTGAGCAGTGGCCGATCGATCTGGCGCAACCGCTCGAAGCCGCCGCGCGCTTGCAGGCGTGGTTGCAGGAAATGGACAACACCACGCTGAGCACCGCCACGCTCATCAACAACGCCGGCGTGATCGCCCGCGTGGGCGCGATCGACGGCGACAGCGATGCCGCGCTCTCCGCTGCGTTGCGCGTGACGCTGGAAGCGCCGCTGCTGTTGTGCGCCGCCTTCTTGCGCGCCACGCGCGAATGGACGGCGCAGCGGCGCGTGCTGAACATCTCGTCCGGCCTGGGGCGCCGCGCCATGGCGGGCAGCGCCGGCTACTGCGCGGCCAAGGCCGGCATGGACCACTTCTCGCGCGCGGTGGCGCTGGACGAAGCGCAGCGCGCCCGGCCGGCGCGCATCGTCTCGCTCGCTCCCGGTGTGATCGACACCGACATGCAGGTGCAATTGCGCAGCGCCGACGCGGCCGGGTTTCCCGAGCAGGGAATGTTCATCAAGCTCAAGGCGGCCGGCCAGCTCAGCTCACCGCAAGACGCCGCTGCGCGCGTGCTGAGCTACCTTGCGCGGGCCGACTTCGGCGTCAACCCGGTGGCCGATGTGCGCGAGGCCTGAGGCCCGCACAGAGACGACGACCATGAAGCGAGCCTGCGCCCTGACGCCCGCCCTGTGTTCCGCGCTGCTGGTGCTGCTGGCCGCCTGCGGCAGCCGCCCGACCAGCGCGCCGCCGTCCGTGGCAGCAGCGGCCAGCGCGCCCGCGCGCCCGGCGGCGCCGCTCGACGTGCTGCTGCCCAACCCGAACCTGCTGGCGCAAGGCATACCGCCGATCCCGATGAGCCTGGTGCGCCAGGCCGAGAAGTACACCGACTTCCGCGGCCACAGCTTCGTCGACTGGCACCCGACGAAGCGCGAGATGCTGGTGTCGCACCGCGCCGCGGGCGCCAGCACGGTGCAGTTGTTCCGCATCACCCAGCCGATGGCCGCGCCCGAGCCACTGACCGACTTTGCCGACCCGGTGCGCAGCGCCCGCTACGAGCCGCGCAAGGGCGAGTACATCGTCTTCGAGCGCGGCAGCAGCGGCAACGAGGCCGACCAGGTCTACCGCATGGACCTGCCGTCGAAGAAGCTCACACTGCTGACCGACCCCGACCAGCGCCACGACATGCAGGGCTGGCTGAACCGCAGCAGCCAGATGCTGGTGATGTCGGTACCGCTGGACAAGACCGCTGTCGGCGGCACGCGCGCCACCATTTCGCAGACGCTGAAGCTGATCGACCCGCGCAGCCCCAAGACCGCGCGCACCGTGGCCGTGCTGCCGGGCGGCGGCTGGTTTGCCGGCGGCGTGTCGTGGGACGACACGCAGGTGGCGTTGACGCGCTACCTCTCGGCCGGCGAGTCGCAGCTGTGGCTGCTGAACCTGGCGACCGGCAAGAACCGGCAGCTGTTGCCGGCACCCGGCAGCAACACGCGCGCCACACACTTTGCCGGCGAGTTCAAGCGCGACGATTCGGGCATCTACGTCTACAGCGACCGCGACGGCGAGTTCCGCGAGCTGATGCTGTACCGATTCGCCACCGGCCTCATGACGCCTCTGGCGCGCCAGGTGACGTGGGACATGAGCGGCGGCACCGTCACCGAAGACGGCAGCCTGTATGCCGCGCAGGCCAACGTGGACGGCCGCGACGAGTTGCGCCTGTTCGACGCGCGCAGCTTCAAGGAGCTGCCGCTGCCGCGCCTGCCCGCCGGCAGCGTGACCAGTTCGCGCTTTCACCGCAAGCTGCCGGCGCTGGCGTTTGCCGTGAACGGCACGCAGGGGCCGAACCAGATCTTCTCGCTCGACCCGGCGCAGGGCACGGTCGAACAATGGACGCAGGCGCTGGCACCGCCGGGCGTGGACCCGCGCGCCTTTGCCGACCCGCAGATCGTGCGCTGGAACAGCTTCGACGGGCGCAGCATCTCGGGCCTTCTGAATCTGCCGCCCGAGCGCTTTGCGGGCAAGCGGCCGGTGCTGGTGCAGATCCACGGCGGGCCCGAGGCGCAGGCCAAGATGGGCTTCATGGGGCGCTACCAGTACTTTCTGGACGAACTCGGCATTGCCGTGATCGAGCCCAACGTGCGCGGCTCGTCGGGCTACGGCAAGACCTTCATGACGCTGGACAACGGGCGGTTGCGCGAAGACTCGGTGAAGGACATCGGCGCGCTGCTCGACTGGATCGCCACGCAGCCGCGCCTGGACGCGTCGCGCGTGGTCGTCAGCGGCGGCAGCTACGGCGGCTACATGAGTCTGGCGGTGGCGACGAACTACCCCGATCGCATTGCCGGCGCGATCGACGTGGTCGGCATCTCGAGCTTCGTGACCTTCTTGCAGAACACCGAGAGTTACCGGCGCGACCTGCGCCGCGTCGAGTACGGCGACGAGCGCGACCCGGCGATGCGCAGCTTTCTCGACAGCATCTCGCCGCTGACCAACGCCGGCAAGATCACCCAGCCGCTGTTCGTGGTGCAAGGCAAGAACGACCCGCGCGTGCCCTACACCGAGGCCGAGCAGATCGTGGCCAGGCTGCGCGAGCAGCGCACGCCGGTGTGGTACTTGCGCGCCGAGAACGAAGGCCACGGCTTCGCACGCAAGGAGAACGCCGACTTCCAGTTCTACGCGACGGTGATGTTCTTGCAGGCGACGCTGCTGAAGCCGTGACCGTGCGCCGCTACGGAGCGGCGGCGAGGTCCGCCAAGGCGACCGGCGCCGCCGCGGGCCGCTTGCTGCGCAGGTAGCGGATCAGCCGGCCTTTGTAGGCCTGGCCGTCGGGCAGCCGAACCACCTTCTGCTCGCTGTATGCGAACCCGAACCGCTCCATTTGCCGCGTGAAGGCGTTGCGGTTGCCGCGGTCGGGGTCGGCGATGAGCACCTCCATCGCCTCGGCGGAGTGCGCCTCGATGAAGCGCGCCAGCGCCTCGGGCTGCTGGCGTTCGTACAGCACGTCGCTGCCGATGATGAGGTCGAACTGGCCGAGTTCGCCGCCAGCGGCATCCCAATCGCTCGTGACGAAACGCAGCGGCGCCAGCCCGTTGAGGCGCAGGTTGTCGCGCAAGAAGCGGCCCGCCAGCGGGTGCTTGTCGCTCGCGGTGATGTTGCCGCCGCGACGCTGCATCACCAGGCTGGCCAGCGCCAGGCCGCAGCCAACTTCGAGCACGCGCCGGCCGCCGAGCGGGATGCCGAGCATCGCCTCGGCCAGCACCTTCGACGACGGCCAGACCATGCCGAACAGCGGCCAGTCGGTGTCGGTGATGCCGGCGCGCGCCGCGCTGCCGGTCGGGTCGCTGAATTGCTGGCGGTCGAGCAGTGAGCAGATTTGCAGCGGCACGCCTCCGACCGACAGGGTTTCGACCTTGACCTGGTAGCCCACGTCGGCACCGGGTTCGTCGCACGACTCGGGGCCAGGCTCTGCACCGGGCTCTGCACCAGGCGCTGCACCAGGCGCTGCACCAGGCGCTGCACCAGGCGCTGCACCCGACGCGGCCGGTGTCCCCGCTGTCATCCGCCCGGCCCCTGGAACGCACCGGCGCGGAAGGTCAGCACCAGCGTGTCGCGGTGGCCGGAATCGCCGGCCGGCACCAGGGGCTGGATCGGTGTGCTCTCGTGCACCACGCGGGCATCGTCGAGCATCAGCAGCGTCCACGGCTCGGTCATCGTGAAGCGCAGGCCGTGCGGGCCGTCGGCCTCGAACACGCGCGTCTCGCCGCCCTTGACGCCGACGCGACTCACCAGCAGCACCGCGACGAAGTCCACGCCGTCGCGGTGCGCGCCCTCGGGCGTGGGGCGGCCGATGCCGTCGGTGGTGTCGATGCGGAACTGGTGCGCCTCGACGAACCACGGCTGCGCGCCGCGCACTTCGGAGCAGACCGCGCTCAGGCCACGCAGCAGTTGCAACCACGCGGGCGCGGAGGCGACCTTCGGCGCGACAGGCTCGAACCAACGCTCCAGCCCGCCGTGCAACGCGTTGTATTCGACCGGCTGCCAGTGTGCCCGGTGCGGCACGGGTTGAACGGCACCGGCACCTCCGTCAACGACGTAGCAAGAGTGCCGTCGGCGCCGGTAACGGCCGCCGTCGCGCAGGTAGGCGTCGGCGGGCAGGTCGTTCCAACTCGGGTTGAGCGCCATCAGTGCGGCCGGTGTCACGCCGACGCGTTCGCACAGGCCGGCAGCGCTGCACACGGCGTGGCCGGGCTCGCGCAAGGCGCGGGTCAAGCGGTCGGGGGTGGAGAGGGGCGGCGCGAGGGTCATGGCAGTGAAGCGCGAGGGTGGGCGGCGAACTGCGGATTGTGCGGCTTGCCGATTTGTTGCATCTGCGCACCGGCCGTGCCGGCGTATGCTGCGTCCATCTCAGCTCCGCAGGAGACGCACCATGACGGTCTGCCCCATCGCCATTGCGGTCGGCTGCAAGAAGTGCCCGGCGTTTTCGGTATGCCCACTGAAGACCACGTTGGGCGACATCAAGAAGGACGAGCCACCGGCTGCCGGCCCGAACGGCAAGAAGCCGCCGGGCGCGGCGCGAAAGTGACCGGCCGCATACGGCTCGCCGCCCCAGGGCGCATTGGGGTGAGGGCGGCGCGCAGGGGTGACGCCGTCGCTGCTCAGCCCTGCAAGCCGAGGCGCTTTCGCGCCAGAGCCGCGCCCTGCGCCAGTGCCTGCAGCTTCTTCACCGCCACCTCCCGGCTCATCGGTGCGAGGCCGCAGTTGGTGCACGGGAACAGCCGCTCGCGCGGCACGAACTGAAGCGCACGGCCGATCGTGTCGGCCACGTCTTCGGGCGTCTCGATCACGTCGGAGGCGACGTCGATGACGCCGACCATCACGTCCTTGCCCGCCAGCAGCGCCATCAGGTCGGGCGGCACGTGCGAGTGGTAGCACTCCAGCGACACCTGCTGAATGCTGCTGCGCGCGAGCGCCGGGAACACCTGTTCGTACTGGCGCCACTCGCCGCCGAGCGTCTGCTTCCAGTCGTTGTTGGCTTGGATGCCGTAGCCGTAGCAGATGTGGACCGCGGTCGTGCAGGTGAGGCCTCGTGCGGCGCGCTCGAGCGCGGCCACGCCCCAATCGGCGGCGTCCTGCATGTAGACGTTGAAGGCCGGTTCGTCGAACTGCACGATGTCCACGCCGTCGGCCTGCAGCGCCAGCGCTTCCTGGTTCAGCAGTTCGGCAAAGGCGAACGCCATCTTCACCTTGTCGCCGTAGAAGCGGTCGGCCACGGTGTCGACGATCGTCATCGGGCCGGGCAAGGTGAACTTCAGCTTCTTCTTCGTGTGGGCACGCGCGAGTTGCGCCTCGGCCGCATGCACACGGCCCTTCAAGCGCAGCGCGGACACCACTTGCGGCACCTGCGCGTCGTAGCGGTTGTTGCGAATGCCCATCGTCACCTTGTGCTCGAAGTCGATGCCCTCGACCTGCTCAAGAAAGCCGTGCACGAAGTGCTGGCGCGACTGCTCTCCGTCGCCGACGATGTCCAGGCCCGCGTCTTCCTGCGCCTTGATCCACAACAGTGTGGCGTCGGCCTTGGCCACGGCGAGCTCGGCGCCGCTGGCTTTCCATTGCGGCCAGAGTTTTTGCGTTTCAGCGAGCCACGCGGGTTTGGGCAGGCTGCCGGCGATGCAGGTGTCGAACATGGAGGGACTCTTGTCGGTGGGTCAGGTGAGCGGTGCCGGCCTCGTGGGCGCGTGCATGCGAATGCTCGCACCCTGCACGTCGACCACCTGCCCGGGGCGAATCTTGCAAGCCTTGCGCAACTCCACGGCGCCGTCCACCCGCACGCCACCGTCTGCGATCAACATCTTCGCCACGCCGCCGCTCGGGGCCACGCCGGTGGCCTTGAGCAGGTCGTGCAGCGCGATGAAGTCGGTGCGCAGTTCGAAGTCGATCGGGTTCACAGCGATTGGGCAGCCAGGGCGGAAGGACCGATTCTGATCGGCTTCGCCCCGCGTGTCATGCAGCGGCGAGGGTCGTGGTCGACGCAACAGGCGCCGGCCGCGCCGTGTCGAGGCTGAACTCCTGCGCCAGCAACGCGTACGAGCGGCGTCGTGCAACCGGGCTGTGCGCCCAGGTGTTGACCACCAGCTCTTGCAGGCCGAAGTCGGCCGCCAGCGCACGCAGCTTGGCGCCGACCTGTGCGGCGCTGCCGACGAAGGCGCGGTCGCGCATCGCCTGCAAGGTGGGCAAGTCGGCAGGGCCGAAGCCCTGCGCTGCCACCTCGTCAGGCGAGCGCAGTGGGCCGAACACGCCGCGGTTGCGGTCGACGCGCCAGCGGTCGCGGCTCAGCGCGTGGTGGCGGGCTTCTTCGTCGGTGTCGGCCACCAGCGCCCACACGCACAGCGTGGCCTGCGGCTTGGGGAAGCGCGCGCTCGGCTGGTAGAGGCGCCGGTACAAATCCATCGCTTGATCGGCGCCCTGGCCGTCGGTAAAGAAGTACGCGAAGGCATACGGCAGGCCGAAGTGTGCGGCGAGCTGCGCGCCGTAGTCGGAGCTGCCCAGGATCCACAGCTCCGGCGACGTCGGGCCGTGCGGGTGGGCGTGGATGCCGTGGTGAGCTTCACCCTCGCGCGCACCCACCCAGGCTTGCAGATCGCGCACCTGCGCGGGGAAGTCTTCGGCCGAACCATACGCATTGGGGTTCAGCGCCTGCGCGGTCCGCATGTCGCCACCGGGGGCGCGGCCCAGCCCGAGGTCGATGCGCCCGGGCGCCAGCGCCTCCAGCACGCGGAACTGCTCGGCCACCTTCAGCGCGCTGTAGTGCGGCAGCATCACGCCGGCGCTGCCGATGCGGATGCGCGTCGTCGTCGCCGCAATCGCCGCCATCAGAATCTCGGGCGCGCTGCCGACGATGGCCGGGATGTTGTGGTGCTCGCTGACCCAGAAGCGGTGGTAGCCGAGCGCCTCGCAGTGCGCCGCGAGCGCGAGCGTGTCGCGGATCGACTCGGCCTCGCTGCGGCCGGCCACGGCGGCGGACTGGTCGAGCACGGAGAGCTTCATGCGCATCGCGCCTTCCTTGGTTGCAACGTCGTGTACATTACCGGCACAGTTATACGCAAGACAGTGGTTGACAGTGATCTCGTGCCCTACCTGTTGCGGTTCTCGCGGCAGGCATCGTTAGAAATCCCCCCTGATCGTTTCTTGAGTGTTGCTGCATGCGCCGCATGTGCTGCGCATCATTTGTTCGATAGATAGGATATACGTCCATGACGACCCAAACCGGTACCGTGAAGTGGTTCAACGAGAGCAAGGGCTTCGGCTTCATCGCTCAAGACGCGGGCGGCGCCGACCTGTTCGCCCACTTCCGTGACATCACGGGCACGGGCTTCAAGACCCTGGTCGAAAACCAGCGCGTCGAGTTTGAAGTCAAGCAAGGCCAGAAGGGCCTGCAAGCTGCCAACATCAAGGTGCTGTAAAGCCCTCGGGGCTTCGGCCCTGACTGAAAGCCGCGACCCAGGTCGCGGCTTTTTTTCGCCTCGTGTTTTCACTGCTCAGCAGTCGCACCGGCGACGCCACAGGCCTCCCTCGCGGCCTAAGATGCCGACACTCGAACATTGGAGACCGACCATGGCTTCTTCACCCACACCGCTCGCCTCGCTCACCAACCGGCAGGTGCGCCTGGCAGCACGCCCGGTCGGGCTGCCCACACGTGCCGACTGGAACTTCACCACCGAGCCGGTCGCCGAGCCCGAGGCTGGTGGCATCGTCGTGAAGACGCTCGCGCTGTCGCTCGACCCGGCCATGCGCGGCTGGATGAACGAGGGCAAGAGCTACATCGCGCCGGTCGAGATTGGCGCGGTGATGCGTGCCGGCGGCATCGGCGTGGTGATGGCGTCCAAGGCGCCTGCGTTCGCGGTGGGCGATCTCGTCAGCGCCGGCCTGGGTGTGCAGCAGTACTGCAGCATCCCGGCGGCCGAACTCAAGCGCAGCGGCGTGTTCCGCATCGACACCCGGCTGGGCACCCCCGAGCAGTGGCTCAACGTGCTGGGCATGCCCGGCATGACCGGCTACTTCGGCCTGATGGACGTGGGCCAGCCGCAACCGGGCGAGACGGTGGTCGTCTCCGGCGCGGCCGGCGCGGTGGGGCAGACGGTGGGGCAACTCGCCAAGATCAAGGGCTGCCGCGTGGTCGGCATTGCCGGCGGTGCGGCCAAGTGCGCATGGGTGGTCAAGGAGCTCGGCTTCGATGCCTGCATCGACTACAAGGCCGGCAACGTGCGCGACGAGCTGAAGGCTGCCTGCCCGAAGGGCGTGGACGTGTACTTCGACAACGTCGGCGGCGAGATCCTCGACACCGTGCTCGGGCGGCTGGCCCGCAAGGCGCGCATCGTCATCTGCGGCGCGATCAGCCAGTACAACAACACCACGCCGGTGCAGGGGCCGAAGAACTACCTGTCGCTGCTGGTGAACCGCGCGCGCATGGAAGGCATCGTCGTGTTCGACTACACCGACCGCTTCCCACGGGCGGTGGCCGAGATGGCCGGCTACCTGAAAGACGGCCGCATGAAGAGCAAGGAAGACGTGGTCGAGGGCCTGGACACCTTCCCCGAGACGCTGCTCAAGCTGTTCAACGGCGAGAACTTCGGCAAGCTGGTGCTGCGCGTCGCATCGGCCTGAGTGGCCGAGGTGCCTGCGGGCATGGCCTCAGCGGCACGGCGTGGCGCAGCAGTTCGGTAAAACCGCCGCAAAGTCTGTCCTTCGGTGGCTGCGCTGCGGCACACGCCAGCGCTAGACTTCTCAGCACCGCCCGAGAGCGCCCCCGGGCGGACGCGCCGCGTCGCCAGGGGCTCGTCACCTGCCCCAACGCATGAGTGATCCCCCCGACCTGCGTCGCCCCGCACCCGAAGCGCGCGCCGCCGACCTGGCGCCTGCCTACCTGGCGCCCACGCTGCTGCGGCTCAGCCACGACCTGCTGGCGCTGACCGACAGCAGTGGCGCGATCCGTTGGGCGAACGCCGCCTTTTATGACGCCACCGGCCTGCAGGCGAAGGCCAGCACCCCCGCGGTATTGCAGGCGCTGATGCCCGCCGACCCGGCAGGCCAGGCCCAGCGCGATGCGGTGCACCGGGCGCTTCGCGGCGAGGCGCTGCACGACGTGGAACTCGCCTGGCAGACCACGACCGGCGCTCCGCTCTGGCTGCGTGCCCGCACAGCGCCTTCGCCCGAGGGCGTCGCGTGGGCGCTGCAGGACATCACGCAATCGGTGGCGGCGAGCCACCGCGCCGAGCGCGAGGCGCAGTCGCTGGGCGACATGGCCGGGGAGCTGGCGCTGGCGCTCGATCTCGGCAACGTTGCCGTGTGGCGGCACGACCTCCAGACGCAGTTGATGCACTACAGCGACCGCGCCTGGCAAGTGCTGGACATGCCGCCGCGCCCGCAAGGCATCCCGCTCGACGAGGTGCGTTCGCTGATCCACCCGGACGACGTGCCTCGCGTCGTCGCCTCGGCGCAGCAAACGCTGGCGACCGGGCAGCCCACCGACGTGCAGGCGTGCTACCGCCGCCGCGATGGCGCGTGGCGCCACATCATGACCCGGCGCGCGCTGGTGCGCGGCCCGGCGGGCGAGCCCGTCGCGTTCCTCGGTGTCGGGCTGGACGTGACCGAGCAGGTCGAGCGCACGCGCGAGGCGAGCGAGCTCGCAAACCGGCTCGCGGCAGCGGCGGATGCGGCCAATGTCGGCATCTGGATCACCAGCGCGGCGTCGATGGAGCCCGAGTGGAACGAAAAGATGTTCGAGCTGTTCGACATCGACAAGACCCGCCCCGCACCCGCCCTGCGCCCCTGGATCGAGACCTGCGTGCACCCCGACGACCGCGAACGCGTGATGCGTGAAGCCTCGGCCTACCTGCGCAGCGGCAACTCCCCCGTTGAGTTCGAGCTGAAGACGATCCGCCGCGATGGCAGCAGCCGCTGGATCGTGCTGCGTGCCGACCTGGACCGCAGCAGCC
Organism: Methylibium sp. NZG; assembly: GCA_001263235.1. Classification (GTDB taxonomy): domain Bacteria; phylum Pseudomonadota; class Gammaproteobacteria; order Burkholderiales; family Burkholderiaceae_C; genus LGRD01. The sequence continues at coordinate 52,243 of LGRD01000036.1, forward strand.
CCGGGCAGCGACGCCTGATCGGCGTGGCGCTGGACGTGACCGAACACCGCGAGGCGATCGCCGCCCTGCGCAGCGCCGACCAGCGCGCCGCGCTGGCGGCCCGCAGCGTCGGCATCGGCACCTGGGAGGCCGACCTCGTCAGCGGCGCCGAACGGTGGGACGAACAGATGTTCAAGCTGCGCGACCTGCCGGTGCGCAGCAAGCCTCCCACGCGCGATGAACGCCTGGCCATGCTGCACCCCGACGATGTGCACCGGGTGCTGGACTCGCAAAGCACCGCGATCGGCCCCGACGAGTCGTCGCAGTACGAGTTCCGCATTCGGCTTTCCAGCGGGGGGTGGCGCTGGCTCGCGTCGCGCTCGATCCCGGTTCGCGACAACCAGGGCGCACCGGTGCGCCGCGTCGGGGTGAACTGGGACGTCACCGAAAGCAAGGCCGCCCAAGTCGCCTTGCAAGAAAAAGCCGTGGCCGAACGCGCGAGCCAGGGCAAGTCTCAGTTTCTGTCGCGCATGAGCCACGAGCTGCGCACACCGATGAACGCCATGCTGGGCTTCACGCAGTTGCTGCAACGCGATGCAGGACACGTGCTCGCTGCCGAGCAAAAGGTCCAGCTCGGGCACATCCTCACCGCGGGCGAGCACCTGCTCTCGCTCATCAACGACGCATTGGAGTTGTCGAACCTGGAAAGCGGCAACGTCAAGCTGGAACCGCAGGCGATCGACCTGGGCACCATCGTCGGCCAGGCGCTGGCACTGGTCGGTTCGCTCGCGCAGCAGCAACAGGTGCGGCTGGAGCATGTCACGCCCGACCCACCGCACACGGTGCTGGCCTGGGCCGACCCCACGCGCGTTCGACAGGTGCTGCTGAACCTGCTGTCCAACGCCGTCAAGTACAACCGGTCGCAGGGCGTGGTGACGGTCACGGTCCACGCGCGTGGCGGCGTGCCGCGGGTGCGCGTGACGGACAACGGGCGCGGCATGTCGCCCGAGCAGACCGCCCACCTGTTCGAGCCGTTCAACCGGCTGGGCGTCGACGGCCAGGGAATCGAGGGCACAGGCATCGGCCTGGTGATCGTGAAGGCCCTGGTCGAGGGCATGGGCGGCACCGTGGGGGTGACCAGCCAGGCGGGCCGCGGCACCACCGTCGAGCTGAGCCTGCCGCCTCCGGTGCCAGAGCGCGGCAGTGCGGCCATGCCCATCGCAGACGCGGCCGCGCCAGGCCCTGCTGCCAGCCTGCAGCGACGCGGGAGGATTCTCTACATCGAAGACAACCCCGTGAACGTGCTGCTGGTGCAGGAGCTGGTGCACACGCTGCCGGGCATGACGCTGCTGGCCGAGGCCACCGGCCACGCTGGCGTGGAGCGGGTTACGAGCCTGCTGCCCGACCTGGTGCTGGTGGACATGCAGCTGCCCGACTTCGACGGCTTCGAGGTGCTGCGGCGGCTGCGCAGCCGGCCCGAAACCGCCAACATCCCGTGCATCGCGCTGTCGGCCAATGCGATGCCCGAGGACATCGCACGTGGCCTGCGCGCTGGCTTCGAGGACTATTGGACCAAGCCGATCGCCTTCAAGCCGTTCATCTCGGCGCTGGAGCAGCGCTTTCCGCTCGGATCGGCGGAAGCAGCCTGAGGGGTCGGCTCAGCCGCTCACCTCCAGCAGGCCCTTCTTGCGCAGCATCGGCACCACCGTGGGCGCGCGACCGCGGAACGCGCGGTAGGCCTCGGTCGGCTCGATCGAGTTGCCCGACGCGTAGATGAACTGCTTCAGCCGCCGAGCCACGTCGGCATCAAACGGGTTGCCGGCTTCGACGAACGCATCGAAGCCGTCGGCGTCGAGCACCTCGGCCCACAGGTAGACGTAGTAGCCGGCCGCGTACGACGAGCCCGAGAACAAGTGCTGAAAGTGCGTCAGCCGGTGGTTCACGCCCACGGCCGCGGGCAGGCCCAGCCGATCGAGTTCGGCGCGCTCGAAGGCCACCACGTCGAGCGCGTCGCCCGTGGTGCGCGCATGCACGGCCATGTCGATCAGCGCCGAGGCGGTGTAGCGCACCGTCTCGTAGCCCTGGTTGAAGCGGCGCGCCTCGTGCAGCCGCGCCACCAGCGCGTCGGGGATCGGCTCGCCCGTGGCGTGGTGGCGCGCGTGGCGCTTGAGCACCTCGGGCTCGCCGAGCCAGTGCTCGAAGATCTGTGACGGCAGCTCGACGAAGTCGCGCAGCACGTTCGTGCCCGACAGGCGCTCGTAGGTCACGTTCGACAACAAGCCGTGCAAGCCGTGGCCGAACTCGTGAAACAGCGTGCGCGCGTCGTCGAAGCTCAGCAGCGTGGGCTCGCCGGGCGCGCCCTTGGCGAAGTTGTTGTTGTTGATGATGATCGGCAGGGCCTCGCCGCTGTTTGTCGAGCCGACGTCGCCGCTGTTGCGCGACTGCATCCGGAACGAGCTCATCCAAGCGCCGCTGCGCTTGCTGGCGCGCGCAAAGTTGTCGTGCAGGAACACGCCGATCTGTGCCTCGTCGGCGCCGCGCACCTCGTAGACCTTCACGTCCGGGTGGTACGCGCGGATGTGCGGCTGTTCGACGAAGCGCACGCCGAACAAGCGCTGCGCGCAGTCGAACACCGCCTCGACCATGCGATCCAGCGGGAAGTACGGCTTGATCTGCGCTTCGTCCAGCTCGTAGCGCACCTGGCGCACCTTCTCGGCGTAGTAGCGCCAGTCCCAGTCCTGCAAATCGAGTGACTCGCCGCGCGCACGCTGTTCCGCGAAATCGGCCACCGCCTGCAGCGCCACGCGCTCCTGCTCGGCGCACGCCTTGGCGGGCTCCCACACTTGTTGCAGCAACTGGTTCACCGCGGCGCGCGTGCCGGCCATCGTGTCGGTCAGCGCATGGTCGGCATAGCAGGCGTGGCCGTGCAGCCGGGCCAGCTCGTGGCGCAGCGCCAGGATGTCGCTGGCAAGTGCGCGGTTGTCGTGCTCGCCCGGATGCGCGCCGCGCTCGGTCCAGGCGCGCCAGGCCTGCTCGCGCAGGTCGCGCCGGTCCGAGAAGGTGAGGAACGGCACGATGTGCGAGCGCGACAGCGTGATGACGCCCAGGCCATCGACGCCGCGCTCGGCCGCCGCTTGCGCCGCGGCTGCGCGCACGAAGTCGGGCAGGCCGGCCAGGTCGGCCTCGGTGCGCAGCACCAGGCGATAGGCGTTCTCGTCGGCCAGCACGTTCTGCGCGAAGCGCGTGGTCGCTTCAGCCAGCCGCTCCATGATCTGCCCGCTGCGCTGCCGCTCGGCAGGCGCCAGCCGAGCGCCGGCCCGCACGAAGTCGGTGTGGAAACGCTCCAACAAGCGGCGCTGTTCAGGCTGCAGGCCGAGGCGCTCGCGCTGCCCGTGCAGGCTGTCGATGCGAGTGAACAGCGCCGGGTGGGTCTGGATCGCGTTGCGGTGCGCTGCCAGGCGCGGCGCCATCTCACGCTCGGCGGCTTGCAACGCGGATGAGGTCTCGCTCGCGGTGAGGTTGTAGAACAGGGCTTCGATGCGACGGTACACGCGCCCGCAGGCGTCGAGCGCAGCGATGGTGTTGTCGAAATCCGCCGCTTGCGGGTTGGAACCCATCGCATCCACCTCGGCCCGGTGCGCTGCCAGCGCCACCTCGAAGGCGGGCACGAAGTGTTCGGCCTTCACGTCGGCAAACGGCGGCAGCCCGTACGGCGTGTTCCAGGGTTGCAGCAGCGGGTTGAGGGTGGCGTCGGCCATCATCTTGTCTTCCATGGTGTGGAGCCGCTCGCCGCTACTTGCCGTTGCGGATCGCGATCTCGTCCTTCTCGTCGAAACGCCGGTTCTCGCAGCCTTTGGCAAACGCCTCGCGTTCGCGTTGCAGCGTTTCGACCTTGGCGTTGAACGCTGGCGTTCCGGCGTTGTACGCATCGACGCGCTTGTCGAAGGCCTGGGCCTGCTCGTTGTAGGCGTTCACGGCCTCGGCGTTGGTGCGGTCCAGCGCCTCCATCTGCGCCTTCAGCGTGGCGCCGAGCCGCGTGACCTCGGCCTTCTCCTGGTCGAGCTGCGCCTGCAGCTTGACCGTCGCGGCGGCCTGCGTGCGCACGCGCTCGTCACGCGCCATGCACTCGCGCAGTTCGGCGCGCGACAACAACGGGCCGCCGGCCTTGCTCTTGACGCCGAAGCTGCCCTGGCGCGGTGGGTCGGCCGCGTGCGCCGGCAGCATCGAGGTCGAGAGCGTCAGCGCTGAGGCGAACAGCAAGGCGATTCGTGACAACAGCGGGTGTGGCATGGCAGGTCGGGGTGGAAGGAGGATGAGCTCAGGGGGGACGTGACACGCGAGACCGTGACAACGCGCCAGCGTAAATCATGCCACCGGCGTGCGCATCGTGACGAACTCCTCGGCCACCGTCGGGTGAATGCCGAGCGTGGCGTCGAACACCGCCTTGGTGGCGCCGGCTCTCATCGCCACGGCAAAGCCTTGCACGATCTCGCCGGCATCGGCGCCCACCATGTGCAGGCCGACCACGCGGTCGCTCGCGTCGGCCACCACCAGCTTCATCAGCGTGCGCTCGGTGCTGCCCGACAGCGTGTGACGCAGCGCGCGGAACTCGCTGCGGTAGATGCGCACGGCGCCCAATCGCTGGCGCGCCTGCGCCTCGGTCAGGCCGACGGTGCCGATGTTGGGGTGCGTGAACACCGCCGTCGGGATCAATTCGTAGTCGAGCCGGCGCTGACCCGCGCCGAACAGGTGGTCCACCAGCACCATTGCCTCGGCCAGCGCCACCGGCGTGAGCTGCACGCGCGCGGTCACGTCGCCCAGCGCGTGGATGCCGGGCACGCTGCTCTGGTAGTGCTCGTCCACCACCACGGCGCCGCTGAGCGCGAGCTTGACGCCTGCTTCCTCCAGACCCAGCCCAGCGGTGTTGGGCGCGCGGCCGGTCGCGTAAAGCACGCTGTCGGCCACGACCTGCGTGCCGTCCTTCAACGCCACGCGCAGGCCGTCGGCTGCTTTCTCGATGCTGGCCACGTCGCTGCGGGTGCGCAGGTCCACGCCCTTCTTGCGCATCTCGTCGGCGACGAAATGGCGCACGTCGTCGTCGAAGCCGCGCAGCACCTGCTCGCCGCGGTACAGCTGCGTCACGTGCGAACCCAGGCCGGTGAAGATCGACGCGAACTCGCAAGCGATGTAGCCGCCGCCGACCACCAGCAGGCGCTTCGGAAAGTCCTTCAGGTCGAACACCTCGTTCGACGTGATCGCATGCTCGCTGCCCGGCAGGGGGGGCACCACCGGCCACCCGCCTGTTGCGACCAGGATGTGCCGGGCGCGATGAACCTCGCCGTTCACCTCCACCGCGTTCGGCCCCTTCACCGTGGCGCTGCCGCGCAGCACGGTCACACCGGCGCCGCTCAACAACCCGCCGTAGATACCGTTCAGCCGCGTGATCTCGCGCGCGCGGTTGGCCTTGAGCTGCGCCCAGTCGAGCGTGGGCGCGGCTCCCGACCAGCCGAAGCCGTGCGACTCTTCGAACGCCTCGGCATAGTGCGCCGCGAAGCTGTAGAGCTTCTTCGGGATGCAGCCCACGTTGACACACGTGCCGCCCAGCGCCGCCGGTTCGGCCACCGCCACGCGCGCGCCGTATTGCGACGCCGCCATGCGCGCGGCACGCACGCCACCGCTGCCGGCGCCGATGACGAACAGGTCGTAGGTGGGGTCGGGCATCGTCAGGCTCCTCGGGTCATCGACAGGTAGGCGACGCAAGCGACGCGCGTCACTTGGCGGCTTTGCCCTTGGCGCTCTTGGCAGCCTGGGTGTCGGCCTTGGCATCGGCCTTGTTGGCGTCGCCGCTTGCCGCGGGCTTCGGCTCCGCCTGAGCCTCGGGCTTCGATCCGAGCGCCCTCACCACCAGCGCCTCCACGAACGCATTCAAGCCGCCCTCGTGCTTGACCGCCTGTTCGTGCAGTTGCCGCACCAGGTCCACCGGCAGCTTGCAGGCAAACGGCACGAGGCCGGCCGCCGCATCGCGCGCGCGACGCTCCTTCTTGTCGAGCGCGGCGGCAGCGCCTTGCGCAAAACGGTCGGGCAGCAGCGACGACTTCATCGTGCCGACGATCTTCATCGCCTTGTTCTTCTCAAGGTCGGTCTTCTTCATGCTCATCGCGGGTGCCTTCGATTGGGATTCGTGAAACCGTGGATTGTCGCGCGCCGTGGCACAGTGCCTCCGCCACCGCGCCAATACCCGCCAGGATCACCCATGCCGCTCGTAGCCCCCTTGCCCGCCGACCACGACCCCGAGGTCGCGCGACTCGCACTGTTCTTCAACCAGACGCTCGGCTTCCCGCCCAACAGCGTGCTGACAATGATGCGTCGCCCGGCCCTCGCGCGCGCCTTCACCGAGCTGAACCGCGCCGTGATGGCCAACCACGGCCGCGTCACCAGCGAGCTCAAGCGCCTCATCGGCCACATCGCCAGCACCACCGCCGGCTGTCGCTACTGCGAGGCCCACACCATCCGCGCCGCGCAGCGTTTCGGCCAGAAAGAAGGCACCGACGCGCGCCGGCTGGACGAGGTGTGGACTTACGCCACCGCCGCCGAACGTGCCGCACTCGACTTTGCGCGCGCCGCGGCAAGCGTGCCGAACGACGTGACGGCGGATGTGGCGTCGGCATTGCGGGCGCATTGGGACGATGGCGAGATCGTCGAGATCACCGGAGTCGTCGCATTGTTCGGGTTCCTGAACCGGTGGAACGACTCGATGGCGACGGAGTTGGAAGGTGCGGCGGTGGCGGATGGGGAGCGGTGGCTGGTCGGGCGGGGGTGGAGTGTTGGGAAGCATGTCGACTGACGCATGGCAACCTCACCCGCAACGAGAACCGCCATTTCCGATGGCGCGCGTTGCTCAGCACCGACGACCACTTCGCCGCGCCCATTTGCGCGAACCCACGCTGTGTCATAACATACAAACATTCGGAGTTTGCAATGAGTATCACCAGCATCCCCAGCCGAGACTTCACGCGCGACGTGGCCGCCGCCAAGCGCGCAGCCTCGACTGGGCCGGTCTTCATCACCGATCGCGGCAGGCCCGCCTACGCCTTGCTCAAGATCGAGGACTACTACGACCTGGCCGGCGAGGCGCCGCGCAGCTTGCTCGAAACGATGGATGCGATCGAAGGTGGCGGCTTCGACTTCGAGCCGCCAAAAATCGACGGCCCGCTGCGCTCGGCAGCCTTCGAGTGACTGCACTGCGTGTATCTGCTGGACACGAACGTCATCTCCGAGTTGCGCCAAGGCAAGCCGGGTCAGTCCGACGCGGTTCGCCGTTGGGCAGCGCAGCAGCCCATCGCCCAGCTCTATCTCTCGGCCATCACGGTGCTTGAGTTGGAGATCGGCGTTCGCCGCATCGAACGGAAGGACGCAGCCCAAGGTGAAGTGTTGCGGCGCTGGTGTGAAGCGGTGCGCCATCAGTTCGCTGGCCGGGTCGTGCCCCTTGGCGAAACAACAGCCCTGCGTTGCGCCGCGCTCCACGTGCCCGACCCGCAAGCGTGGCGCGATTCGATGATCGCCGCGACGGCGCTGGAGCACGGCTACACCGTGGCGACTCGCAACACGGGTGACTTTGCCGGCACCGGCGCGCAGCTCATCGACCCCTGGAAGCAGTGAATGGCCCTCAAAGCCACCATCTTCAAAGCAAATCTTCAGATCGCCGACATGGACCGCAGCGTCTATGCGGACCACGCGGTCACGATCGCGCGCCATCCGTCGGAGACCGACGAGCGGATGATGATGCGGCTGCTGGCGCTGGCCTTGCACGTGCCGGCCGACACCGACCACGGCACGCTCGAGTTCGCCAAGGGCCTGTGGGACCCGGACGAACCCGACCTGTGGCACAAGGACTTGACGGGCCAGTTGATCCACTGGGTCGAGGTGGGCCAGCCCGACGACAAGCGGCTGATGAAAGCCAGCGGCCGCGCCGGGCGGGTGACGGTGCTGTGCTTCAGCGCGAGTGCGTTGATCTGGTGGAACGGCATCAAGAGCAAGCTCACGCGTGCGCGCAACCTGCAGGTGTGGCAGGTCAACGCTAGCCAGAGCCAGGCGCTGGCCGCGCTGGCGCAACGCACGATGCAATTGCAGGTGACGGTGCAGGACGGCGCGGTGTGGGTCGGCGATGGCGCGAGCACGGTCGAGATCACGCCGAGCTTGCTCGACTTGAACTGATGTGATGCCGACCGAAACCTTGCTCGACTGACAGACCATCACACCACCGATGACGCCCACGATCGAACACCTGCCGCCCGGATCGGCCAGTCAGTTGCCGAACCTGGGCCGCTTCCAAGCCGTCGTCGACGGCCACCTCGGCGTGTGCGACTACCGGCTCGACGGCTCGGTGATGCACTTGACGCACACCGAGGTGGCGCCCGCGCTCGAAGGCCGCGGCATCGCCGCTGCGCTGGTGAAGGCGGCGCTCGATCATGCGCAATCGAGCGGGCTGAAGGTCAACCCGCTGTGCTCGTACGTGCGCCACTACATGCAACGCCACCCTGAGACCGCGGCCTTGCGCGCGGCGTTGCCAACCTGAACACGCATTGAGCCCCGCGCACACGATGCCCAACCGTCCGTTGCATCGCCTGCTGTGGCTCGCCGTCCTGCTCTTGCCCCCGTTCAACACCATGGCCCAAACCCCTGCGACGCCTGCGAAAACCTCCGCACCGGCTGCCGACCCTGCCGTCGATGACCCTTTCCTGTGGCTCGAAGACGTGCAGGGCGACAAGGCCCTCGCGTGGGTGCGCGAGCGCAACGCCGAGTCGCAGAAGCTGCTGCAGGCGCGGCCCGAGTACGAGCCAACGCGTGCGCGCCTGCTGGAAATCCTGAACTCGAAGGAGCGCATCCCGAACGTCTCGCGCCGCGGCGACTGGCTCTACAACCTGTGGCAGGACGAGCGCAACCCGCGCGGGCTGTGGCGCCGCACCACGCTGGCCGAATACCGCAAGCCGCAGCCAGCATGGGAGACGGTGATCGACCTCGACGCGCTCGGCGCGGCCGAGAAAGAAAACTGGGTCTGGGGCGGCTCGACCTGCCTGGGCCCGGGCTACCGGCGCTGCCTCGTCTCGCTCTCGCGCGGCGGCGCCGACGCGACGGTGGTGCGCGAGTTCGACACCGTGAGCAAGACCTTCGTGGCCGGCGGCTTCAACCTGCCCGAAGCCAAGTCGGACGTGGCGTGGGTGAACGCCGACACGCTTTACGTCGGCACCGACTTCGGCCCCGGCTCGATGACCGACTCGGGCTACCCGCGCGTCGTCAAGCGCTGGGAGCGCGGCACGCCGCTGGCCGCCACGGTGACGGTGTTCGAAGGCGAGGCGAAGGACGTGGCAGCCGGCGTGACGGTGGACGACACGCCGGGCTTCGAGCGCGTGGTGTTCAGTCGCTCGACCGACTTCTTCAACGAGAAGCGCTTTCTGTTGCGCGACGGCAAGCTGGTCGACTTCGACGTGCCCAGCGACGCGAGCTGGCTGTTCTGGAACCACGCCGGTGGCCAGGCCGACACCTTGCTGCTGGAGTTGCGCAGCGATCTCGTGGTGGGCGGCAGCACGTACCCGCGCGGCTCACTGCTGGCGGCCGACGCGGCGGCGTACCTCCAAGGCGAACGCCGCTTCACGGCCCTGTTCACGCCCACCGCCACACGCTCGCTGGCCGGCTTCACGACCACGCGCAGCCATGTGATCGTGAGCGTGCTCGACAACGTGGCGAGCCGGCTCGAAGAATGGCGCCGTACGCCGGGCAGCGCCCCTGCGCGCACCCAAGCACGCACCGGTGCACACTCGCCTGCGGGCTTCGTCAAGCGCGACATCGCCGCGCCGTTCCCCGGCACGCTGGGCGTGCAGGGCCTGAGCGACCCGATGCTGCGCAACGACGCGCTGGCCGAGCAGTACCTGCTGAGCTACACCGACTTCCTCACGCCCGACTCACTGCAACTGGGCACCAGCGGCACTGACGCGCGCGAGCCGCTGAAGGCGCGCCCGGCCTTCTTCGACGCCCAGGGCATGCGCACCGAGCAGTTCTTCGCCACCAGCGCCGACGGCACGCGCGTGCCGTACTTCGTCGTCTGGCCGAAAGGTGCGAAGGCCGATGGCAGCAACCCGACGCTGCTCTACGGCTACGGCGGCTTTGAGATCTCGCTCCAGCCGGGGTACTCGGGCACGCACGGCGCCGCGTGGTTCCAGCGCGGCGGCGTGCGGGTGGTGGCCAACATCCGCGGCGGCGGCGAGTACGGGCCGGGCTGGCACCAGGCCGCGTTGAAGGAAAACAAGCAGCGCAGCTACGACGACTTCATCGCCGTGGCGCAAGACCTGGTGGCGCGCAACATCACGAGTCCTGCGCACCTCGGCATCCAAGGCGGCAGCAACGGCGGCTTGCTCGTCGGCGCTGTGGTCACGCAGCGGCCCGAATTGTTCGGCGCGGTGGTGTGCCAGGTGCCGCTGCTGGACATGAAGCGCTACCACTTGCTGTTGGCCGGCGCGTCGTGGATGGCCGAGTACGGCAACCCCGACGACGCGGCCGAGTGGGCCTTCATCTCGAAGTACAGCCCGTACCAAAATGTGAAACCGCGCGTCAAGCCCGACGTGATGTACCCGAAGATTCTGTTCACCACCTCCACGCGCGATGACCGCGTGCACCCTGGCCACGCCCGCAAGATGGCCGCACGCATGCTCGCGCAGGGGCACGAGGTGCTGTACTACGAGAACATCGAGGGCGGCCACGGCGGCGCGGCCGACAATGCGCAACGCGCTCACCTGCAGGCGCTGGAATTCAGCTACCTGTGGCAGCAACTGGGCCGCTGAACCCCACCATGCCCCCGAACCCAACACGGAGACACGTCCCATGACATTCGCCCGATGCCTTGCGCTGGCCGCCACCGCGCTGGCCGCAACCACCGCCCTGCCCACGCTGGCTGCCTTCCCCGACAAGCCGGTCAAGATCCTGATCGGCTTTCCTGCCGGCGGCCCGCTCGATGCGCACGCCCGGCTGCTGGCCGAGAAGCTGCAGGCGGCGCTGGGCCAGCCGGTGATCATCGACTACAAGGCCGGCGCGGGCGGCAGCGTCGGCGCCGAGTTCGTCGCCAAGTCGGCGGCCGACGGCTACACGCTGCTGCTGGCCAACACCGGCACCATGGTCATCAACCCAGCCGTCTACACCAAGCTGCCCTACCAGACGCTGAAGGACTTCGTGCCGATCGCGCGCACCGCGCAGCAGCCGCTCGCGCTGGTGGTCAACCCGGCGGTACCGGCCAACACCGTGCAGGAGCTGGTGGCGCTGGCCAAGAAGAACCCGGGCAAACTGAACTACGGCTCGGCCGGCAACGGCGGCATCAGCCACCTGGTGCCCGAGATTTTCAAGAGCGCCACCGGCACCTTCATCGTGCACATCCCGTACCGTGGCAGCGCGCCGGCCTTCACCGACCTGCTGGCCGGGCAGGTGCAAGTGATGGCCGAGTCGATCCCGCAGGCCTCGCAGTACGTCAAGCAGGGCAAGCTGCGCGCGCTGGCCGTGACCGGGCGCGAACGCAATGCCGCGCTGCCCGACCTGCCGACCTTTGCCGAAGCCGGCATCAAGGGCCTGGAGGTGGTGGGCTTCTACGGCATCCTGGCGCCGGTGGCCATACCGAAAGATGTGGTGGCGCGCCTGTCCGACGCCTTCAAGCAGGTGCTGGAGAACCCCGAGATCCGCAGCAAGATGGCGGCGCAGGGCGCCGACCCGGCCTACTTGGGCAGCGAAGCGTTCGGCGCTTACCTCGTGGCGCAGATGCCGATCTGGGCCAAGGCGGTGAAGGACTCGGGCACCAAGCTGGACTGACCACGCTGCCACGGCGATCGGACGACCCTCGACAACACGATCGGCGGTCCGGCCTTTACCCGAACGAGGCGCTCACGATGACTGCGATTTCTCCCGACGCCCAAGCCGTGCTGGACTTCTGGTTCGGCGCCGACGGCTCGCCCGAGCACGATGCGTTGCGAC
>LGRD01000017.1 GCA_001263235.1 Methylibium sp. NZG
GGCGGTGCTGTCGGACAAGAACAAGCCGCTGTTCAACTACTTCAAGCAACTCTTCGCACAGGTCACCAACCCGCCGATCGACCCGATCCGCGAAGCGATCGTGATGTCGCTCGTGTCCTTCGTCGGCCCGAAGCCGAACCTGCTCGACATCAACGCGGTGAACCCTCCCATGCGGCTGGAAGTGCCGCAACCGATCCTCGACTTCGACGGCATGGCACGCTTGCGCCAGATCGAAAAGCACACCGGCGCCAAGTTCAAGAGCTATTCGCTGGACATTTGCTACCCGCGCGAATGGGGCGCCGAGGGCGTGGAGGCGCGGCTGGCGTCGCTGTGCGCCGAGAGCGTGGACGCACTCAAGAGCGGCCACAACATCCTGATCATCAGCGACCGGCGAATGGACCGCGAGCTGGTGGCGATCCCTGCGCTGCTCGCGTTGTCGGCGGTACACCAGCACCTGGTGCGCGAGGGCCTGCGCACCACAGCGGGCCTCGTGGTCGAGACGGCGTGCGCGCGTGAAGTGCACCACTTCGCCGTGCTCGCCGGTTACGGGGCCGAGGCCGTGCACCCGTACTTAGCGATGGAGACGCTGGCCGCGCTGCACAAGGACCTCGGCGGCGACCTGTCGGCCGACAAGGCGATCTACAACTACGTCAAGGCAGTGGGCAAGGGCTTGTCGAAGATCATGTCCAAGATGGGCGTATCGACCTACATGTCGTACTGTGGCGCGCAGTTGTTCGAGGCCATCGGGCTCGACAAGGTGCTGGTGGAGAAGTTCTTCCGCGGCACCGCCAGCCAGGTCGGCGGCATCGGCGTGTTCCAGGTGGCCGAAGAAGCGATCCGCATGCACACGGCCGCGTTCAGCGACGACCCGGTGCTCGAAAACATGCTCGACGCCGGTGGCGAATACGCCTGGCGCGTGCGCGGCGAGGAACACATGTGGACGCCCGACGCGATCGCCAAGCTGCAGCACAGCGCGCGCTCGGGCAAGTTCGAGACCTACAAGGAATACGCGCAGCTCATCAACGACCAGTCGCACCGCCACATGACGCTGCGCGGGCTGTTCGAGTTCAAGGTCGACCCGGCCAAGGCGATCGCGCTCGACGAGGTGGAGCCCGCCGCCGAGATCGTCAAGCGCTTTGCCACCGGCGCGATGTCGCTCGGCTCGATCTCGACCGAAGCGCATGCCACGCTGGCGGTGGCGATGAACCGCATCGGCGGCAAGAGCAACACCGGCGAAGGCGGTGAAGACCCGGCTCGCTACCGCAACGAGCTCAAGGGCATCCCGATCACCGCCGGCACCAAGATCAGCGACGTGATCGGCGGCAAGGTGATCGTGGCCGACTACGAGCTGAAGGCTGGCGACTCGCTGCGCAGCAAGATCAAGCAGGTCGCGTCCGGCCGGTTCGGTGTCACCACCGAATACCTCACCAGCGCCGACCAGATCCAGATCAAGATGGCCCAAGGCGCCAAGCCCGGCGAGGGCGGGCAACTGCCGGGCGGCAAGGTGAGCGACTACATCGGCATGCTGCGTTACAGCGTGCCCGGCGTCGGCCTCATCAGCCCGCCGCCGCACCACGACATCTACTCGATCGAAGACCTGGCGCAACTGATCCACGACCTGAAGAACGCCAACCAACGCGCGAGCATCAGCGTCAAGCTCGTCAGCGAAGTGGGCGTGGGCACGATCGCCGCCGGTGTCGCCAAGGCCAAGGCCGACCACGTGGTGATCGCCGGGCACGACGGCGGCACGGGCGCGTCGCCGTGGTCGAGCATCAAGCACGCCGGCACGCCGTGGGAGTTGGGCCTGGCCGAGACGCAGCAGACGCTGGTGCTCAACCGCCTGCGCGGCCGCATCCGCGTGCAGGCCGACGGCCAGATGAAGACCGGCCGCGACGTGGTGATCGGCGCGCTGCTCGGCGCCGACGAGTTCGGCTTCGCGACCGCGCCGCTGGTGGCCGAGGGCTGCATCATGATGCGCAAGTGCCACCTCAACACCTGCCCGGTCGGCGTGGCCACGCAAGACCCGGTGCTGCGCGCCAAGTTCGCCGGCCGGCCCGAGCACGTGGTCAACTTTTTCTTCTTCGTCGCCGAAGAAGCGCGCCAGATCATGGCGCAACTGGGCATCCGAAAGTTCGACGACCTGATCGGCCGCGCCGATTTGCTCGACACGAAGAAGGGCGTCGCGCACTGGAAGGCCAAGGGCCTGGACTTCACGCGCGTGTTCCACCAACCGTCGGCGCCGGCCGAGGTATCGCGCCGGCAAGTGGAGGAGCAGGACCACGGCCTCGCGCGCGCACTCGACGTCAAGCTGATCCAGAAGTGCCTGCCCGCGCTCGAGCGCGGCGAGAAGGTGCAGTTCATGGAAGAGACGCGCAACGGCAACCGCACCGTCGGCGCGATGCTGTCGGGCGAATTGATCCGCCGCCGGCCCGAAGGCCTGCCCGACCAGACCATCTTCATTCAGATGGAAGGCACCGGCGGCCAGAGCTTCGGCGCGTTTTTGGCCAAGGGCATCACGCTGTACCTGATCGGCGACGCGAACGACTACACCGGCAAGGGCATGAGCGGCGGGCGCATTGCGGTGCGCCCGAGCATAGAGTTCCGTGGGGACGCGACGAAGAACATTATCGTCGGCAACACCGTGCTGTACGGCGCCACCAGCGGCGAGGCGTTCTTCCGCGGCGTGGCGGGCGAACGGTTTGCGGTGCGGCTGTCGGGCGCCACCGCGGTGGTGGAGGGCACCGGCGACCACGGCTGCGAATACATGACCGGCGGCACCGTGGCAGTGCTCGGCATGACCGGCCGCAACTTCGCTGCCGGCATGAGCGGCGGCGTGGCTTACGTGTACGACGAGGACGGGCGCTTTGCCGAACGCTGCAACACCTCGATGGTGTCGCTCGACAAGGTGCTGCCTGCAGCGGAGCAAGACAAGAGCGTGCCCAAGGCGGTGTGGCACCGCATCGACGGCAAGCCGCAGGCCGACGAGACGCTGCTGAAGAAGCTGATCGACGACCACCACAAATGGACCGGCTCGCTGCGCGCGCGCGACATCCTCGACCACTGGCTTGATGCTCGCGGCAAGTTCGTCAAGGTGTTCCCGAACGAGTACAAGCGCGCGCTCGCCGAGATGGCGGCCAAAGCGGCCGAGCCGGCGCCAGCCGCAGACGATGCAGCGCTCAAGCGCCGCGCGGCCGACAAGAAGAACGCGGTCGTGCCGGCGAAGTAAACCGCCGGAACAGACAGCAGCCCACACCACCACGCATCACCACGCGGCACCACACAGCAAGCACATCATGGGAAAAGTCACCGGCTTCATGGAGTACGAGCGCCTGGAAGAGGGCTACGAGCCCGTGCAGGCGCGCGTCAAGAACTACAAGGAATTCGTCATCGGCCTCAAGGCCGACGAGGCCAAAGTGCAGAGCGCACGCTGCATGGACTGCGGCACGCCGTTCTGCAACAACGGCTGCCCGGTCAACAACATCATTCCGGACTTCAACGACCTCGTGTACCAGGGCGACTGGAAGAACGCGATTGCCGTGCTGCACTCGACCAACAACTTCCCCGAGTTCACCGGCCGCATCTGCCCGGCGCCGTGCGAGGCGGCGTGCACGCTGAACGTCAACGACGACGCGGTGGGCATCAAGAGCATCGAGCACGCGATCATCGACCGCGCCTGGGCCGAGGGCTGGGTCACACCGCGGCCGCCGAAGGTGAAGACCGGCAAGACAATCGCGGTGGTGGGCTCGGGCCCGGCGGGCATGGCCGCGGCGCAACAGCTCGCGCGCGCAGGGCACGACGTGACGGTGTTCGAGAAGAACGACGCCATCGGCGGCCTGCTGCGCTACGGCATCCCTGACTTCAAGATGGAGAAGACGCACATCGACCGGCGCGTGGCGCAGATGCAGGCCGAGGGAGTCACATTCCGCACCGGCGTGATGGTCGGCACCTTGCCCGAGGGAAGCAAGGTCACCAACTGGGCCAAGGACACCATCACGCCTGAGCAATTGAAAGAGCAGTTCGACGCCGTGCTGCTGACCGGCGGCGCCGAGCAGTCGCGCGACCTGCCGGTGCCGGGGCGCGAGCTCGACGGCATCCACTTCGCGATGGAGTTCCTGCCGCAGCAGAACAAGGTCAATGCCGGCGGCAAGATCAAGAACCAGTTGCGTGCCGACGCCAAGCACGTGATCGTGATCGGCGGCGGCGACACCGGCAGCGACTGCGTGGGCACCAGCAACCGCCACGGCGCCGCGAGCGTCACGCAGTTCGAGCTGCTGCCGATGCCGCCGGAGCAGGAGAACAAACCGCTCGTGTGGCCCTACTGGCCGACCAAGCTGCGCACGTCGAGCAGCCACGAAGAAGGCTGCGAGCGCGAGTTCGCCATCGCCACCAAAGAGTTCATCGAAGGCACCGGCAAGGACAAAGGCAAGATCAAGCAGCTCAAGACCGTGCGCGTGGAGTGGCAGGGCGGCAAGATGGTGGAGGTGCCGGGCTCTGAGCAGATCCTGCCAGCCGATCTGGTGCTGCTGGCAATGGGCTTCGTGAGCCCGGTGGCCAGCGTGCTCGATGCGTTCGGCATCGACAAGGACGCTCGCGGCAACGCGCGTGCCGGTACTGACGACGCAGCAGGCTACGCCACCAACGTAGCGAAAGTGTTTGCTGCGGGAGACATGCGGCGCGGCCAGTCACTCGTGGTCTGGGCGATTCGCGAAGGACGGCAGGCGGCGCGGGCGGTGGATCGGTTTTTGATGGGGGCGAGCGAGCTGCCGCGCTGACGCGTGCCGCGCGTGCCCGCCGTCAACGATCCCAGCAGAACGCGAGTGTGCCGGTTGATCCTGAGAAGTCCTTCGCGCCGGTGTTTGACAGTGTCAGCGTGCCGCATTTGTCGTTCGTCATCCCGCCTTTGGGCACCATGCGCAGCGTGAAGGCGGCAGCACCCGGCGTGGTGTTGCCACCCGACTTGTCGCCGAAGGAAAGCGTGTAGTTGTCGCCCGTCTTGCCCCGCAGCGCCGGAAGCTCCGCGGTGACGAGGGTGGTCAGCGTGCCAGCCTTGTAAAACTGGTCGTACTTGTTGGTGATGGTGTACTGCCGCTCGATCCACTGCGCCGTCTCAAGCAGCGCCGACTGAGCGTCGGCACGCTTGCTGCGAGCCACCTGCTCCATGTAGCTCGGGTAGGCGATGGCCGCCAGGATGGCGACTATCGCCACCGTAATCATCAGTTCGATGAGCGTGAAGCCCTGTTGGCGTGGGCGCGTGGTGTTCATGGTCGGGTCGTCCGCGTGAGGGTTCGTGGAGGCGTTCGGTGGGCCGTTGTCACTTCAACTGTCGCCACGAAATACGAGGCTTGTTGGGTGAACACAGGCCAATGTCGAAGCCGGCGATCGAGGTGTCGGAGCCCCCGGCCAGCAGCCACTGGGCGCAATCCGACGCGGTGAACGGCCGGTTTTCCACGCCGCCCAGGCGCGCGCCCGTTTGTCCGCGTGTGCCGGCCGCCTCGGTCGTCACGACATCGCCGCCGCCGCTGCGACTCTGAATCGTGGGCAGCGACAGCACCGCAAACGCGACCGCCTTGACGTTGTAGCCCTTCGCGTCGGCCGTCGTGATGCCGCCAGTGGCGTTGGTATCGAACACCGCATAGGCCGGCGCACCGCCCGTGATCGGGTCCAGGCCGAACAGGCGCGAGCTGCCGCCGGTGTTACACGGATCGGTGACGGGCTTGTTGGACACCACCAGCAAGGTGCTCTTGGACTGCTGAGGGCTCACGTTGATGCGCTCACCGCCCGAGCCCAGGTTCAAGAACCAGCCGCGTTTGGTGTTCCAGTCGATGGTGTTGGTGGTGGTGCCGCTGAGCGAGGTGTCGGTCACCAGGCCCAGACCGGTGTTGGCGGTTTGCTCCACCAGCGTGCCGTTGCCAGAGATCCCGGTCGTCTCGGCTGGCTTGTCCCAGATGCCGTAGATCGCCTGCGTGTTGAGGTTGACGTTGACGCTGGTGGCCGACGTGTCCTCCACTTCGAACAGCTTGCCGGTGCCAAACGAGACCAGCGTGCCGCCGTTGGGGTGGAAGGTGATCTCAGGCATCACGCTGATCGGCTGGTTGGCGCTGCCCGTGAACAGCGGCGTGTAGTTTGGCGCCGAGCCGAACGCGACCTTCCAGTTGGCGGGGCTCGCATCGTCCACATCGAACTTCCACAGGTTGCCCTTCAGGTCGCCGGCATAGATGGCAGTGACCTCGCGGTTGTTGTTGAGAGTGAAGTTGGGCTGGCTCAGGCCATTGCCGCCGGCGACGCCGACGAATTGCTCCCACAACACCGCGCCGGTCTGCAGGTTCAGGATGAAGAGCTTGGCCCGGCCGTTGGTGCTGTCGTAGCCGTTGCCGAAGATGGCAACCCAGGTGCCGTCGCGCATGCGCGCCACGTGCGGGTAGCTGAGCATGTAGCCCATGTCGGTGTTGTTCGTCTCCGAGAACTCCCACAGCAGCCTGCTCTGGCCGAAACCGCCGCTCACCACCGCGGGGTTGCTGACGTCCATCGCAAACACCGAGCGCGCGCCGGCGCCCGTGGAGCCGACCAGCACGTTGCGCCACTCGGACGACGCGGCCGACGTGCCGATGAACGCATCGGCAATCTGCGGCGGGCCGTCGACGGTGAAGCGGTGCGTGTAACCAGGGTCGGAGAGCATCTTCAGCTTCTGCTCCGCGGCGGTCGGCGAGCGCGGCACGTTGAACACCGAGTTGGGCACGTACGCAAAGCGCTCGACGCCGGTGTTGCGGTTGAAGGCATGCAGCATGCCGTCGTTGGCGCCGACGAAGATGGTGTCGCGCATGTTGTCCAGCGCGGTGTTGCTGGGCGAGCGGAAGGCGGCATAGCTCGACTGCCCCGGCGCGCTTGACGGCAGCCGGTTGTAGCCGTTGCCAGCGCTAGGCCCCTTGATCGGCGAGCCGTTGACGATGTCGCCCAACACCCCGCCCTTGACGGCGCCGACGGTGTAGCGCGCACGGTCACGGAAGGGGCCGTTCTGCGCCAGTTCGCGCGCGTCGCTGCCGCGCAGGAAGTCCAGCATCGTGCTGTCGTCGTTCAGGTGTCCCCGCTGGGTGGCCGTCAGGCCGGCCCAGGTGAACGGCGCACCGACGTTCGTATTCGGGTTCCAGGTGTAGATGTTGCGGCTGTCCGGCGCGGGCATCTTATTCGACGCCTCCCACAGCGCCCCACTCGGATTGGTGTTGACGCTGCCGTTGGCAGCCTGGCTGAATGCGTACAACCGGCCCGCCCACTGGCTCGGGTTGTAGGTGGCCTGGTAGACCTCGGTGTTGGCCGATAGCTGCGCCGATTCAGTGGCCACACTGGCCAGGCTGCCGGGGTTGTCGCTCGCTTCGGCCAGCGCGGCGGCCAGGCCCGACTTCAATGCGGTTGGGTTGGTCGCGAAGAAGTAGTTGCCGCGGCTGTTCATCGCCGCGTGAATCAGGTCGTCGCCTTTGTTGTTGTCGTTGGCACCGCCGTGCGGGTTGGTCCAGGTCAACTCTGTCTTGTTGGCCACGAGCGCATCTCGGCCTTGCGGTGTGGAAATGTTCACCGATGTGCCGCTGCTGTTGATCACACCACCGGTTCCGCTGATCCCCAGGCCGACGGTGTAGGTGGTCAGGTGTTGCCAGAAGGCGGGGTTCTTGCTGGTCGTGAACACTTCGTTGTTGACGTCTGTGCGCAAATCGTTGCGCCAGTAGTACGCGGTCACGTCGGCCAGCGTGCCGCTGCGGCCGGCGTTGCCGTCCTTGAACGGGTTGATCGTGAAGCGACCGACCAGGGAATCTGTCAGGTCCTGAGCGATGTTGTCGCCGAAGTTGTAGACCTTGTTGGACAGGCGGGAGTTGGGCGGGGTCTGGCCCGAGAAGGTATCGTTGTCGTTGCTGGCGGGCGCGCTGGCCGTACCAATCCCGTCGTTCCAGTAGCCGTCGGTGCTGAGGATGTGGAAGGACTTGCGGCAGGTCTCCTCCTTGCCGACCGTGGTGCTCGCGGGGTTCTCGGCCCAGGGGTTGCCCACGCCGGTGCGCTGGAAGTACTTGCCCACGTCGTCGGCCGCGCGGCGCAGCGGCGTACCGAAAGGCTGGCTGGCAATGCCGTACAAGTCGGTGTAGAAGGACGTGCGCCGTGCGTTGGCAAACGTCTCGACACCCTGCCTCACCGTGTTCGCAGAGTTCAACGTGCCAAAGCCGATCCGCAAGTTCGTGCCTTGTTGGGCGAAGGCCGCCGATACGCCGCCCTTGGCCATCAACATCCGGGTTCGGTAGAACTGGAGCCAGTTGGCGAAGTTCTGCATTTCCTGCTCGCGCGTGCAGCCGCCGGTACCGACGGCGCCAGTGCAGTCCGACCGTGTTGCTGCGCGGTCGTAGACGGCAGAGCCGCTGCCCTGAATCTCGACCTTCCTGAAGTTGGCGCTGACGTTGAGCGGAGTGTTCGGCGTTGCCACTGGCAGCGCCGCTGCGCCGGTGTACACAAAGTAGGTCGCCGGCCAGAAGCCCGTGTTCTCATCGCCGAGGGTGCCGTTGGCCGCCGGGCAAGCGCCACTTGAAATGGTGCCGGCGCCGAGGCGCAGCGTCAGATCTCGCGTGAACCCCGCGTTGAACGGATTCTCGGCGTGAATGTTGACGGCGGCAGGGTTGGCGTTGGCGTGCGTCTGTGTGGTGTCGTTCCCCGGCAGCGGCCACGGCCGGTAGCTGACAGTGGGGTCGTAGTACAGCGGGTTGCCGGCAGCCGACCGCATGTACCGCGCAATCGCGTTGGAGCAACGGTAGTAGGTGTTGCCCCAATAGTCCGACAAGTTGCCCCACAGGTTCGGGAAACGCGGCCCGAAGCCAGCAATTGCCGTGCTCGGCGCGGTGTTGGGCATGCCGCCAATGTCGTTGATGAAGTCCGGAATCGCCTCCGACAGCATCGACAGTGAATCGTCCAGCGTGAACATCACGTTCGCATCGGGCGGCGTGGTGTATAGGCCCGGCAATTGCGACACCACGGCATGCGCTGGCAGCACCGTCTGCAGCAGCATCGCGCCGGACACGAGCATGGCCCCCAGGCGTTTGCCTGGCGAGACGTTCGATTGGACCCTGTTCATCTTCAATCCCCTGAAATTGATTCGCTTGGGCTTCGAGGCGCGCTGCATGCGGCGCCTTGCGCCGTCATTCGTTCGAGTAGGTGGCCTGCAACATCACCTCGGTCAGCGACGAGGCGCCGAGCGCGCGGCCGGTGACGCGAAAGCTGTCGTTGCCGAGGTTCTCGTACATGCAGCGCGGCTGGGCCGCCAGCCGCGCGCCGGTACCGAGGTCGATCTCGGTCGTGTTGGTGCTGCCGCTGTCCCAGTTGGTGGACACCTCCCACAGCGGCGTGGCAGTGGCGGCGGCGGGCGTGAGCGGCGTGCCGGTGTAGGTGCCGGCCTTGATGCGCGCCAGGCAGGTCTGCACGGCCGCTTCGGCGGCCTGCAGCGCCTTGTCGCGGTCGCGTGAGTTGCCCGCCATGCGCTCGTCCATCGTTGAGTTGCGGATGCTGGAGACGCCGACCAGCGTGATCAACACCAGCATCACCAGGGTGATGATGAGGGTGACGCCGCGCTGCTCGCGCGCTGACGCCCGGAGCAGGGCTCGGCCCCTGAAGCGGTGGGTTTGGAGGGTGGGTTTCATGCGCGGTCTCGGCTCTGTATGCAGGCGACTCAGAAGTAGGAAATCCGGTTTCGCACCGCCACCGTGGTCGTGAAGACGCGGCGGTCGAACTTATCGCCGGTGGTGGGGTAGGTGATGGTCACGCCGCCGACCGTGGCGGTGGTGGCCACGCTGGTGTCGGCCTGCACCGGCGTGGCCGAGCGCATCAGCAGGCTCATGCGCAAGGCCACCACGCGCGACCAGTCGGTCACGCTGTCGGTGGCGTTGCCTGCCGTGCCTTTGGCGGCGACGTACAGGTCGACGACGCCATCGGGGTCGGGCGCGGTGGTGTCAACGCCGTAGCGGATCTGCATGTTCTCCACGCCCTCGATCAACTCTTGTTCGACGCCGTTGGCGTTGTCACCATCGAAAATGCGGCGGTACAGCGAGGTGCCGGTGCCGCTGGAGGACTGCTTGACGTAGTAGGCAATCGTCTGCATCGGGAACACCTCGGAGCCGTCGACCGGATAGATCGGGTCGGCGCCGAGGTTGGTTCCGGTCCGCACGGTCAGCGTCGAAGGCGATGCGGCGGAAAGAGTCTGTACATCGAACACGCGGGCGGTTTTGCAGCTGGCCAGCAGCACGTGGCTGTTGGGGCACAGGCCCGACACCTTGGCGGTGGTGCCGTCGCTGCACGTGCCGCCGGCCACGTTCTCCATCGATAGCGTGGTTTGGTTGGTGCCGAGCACCTGCGTGGCCAGCCGCACCGGGCGGCCAGAAACGGTGCGGATCAGCAGCACGTCGCTGCCGGGCGTCAGGCCCGCAGCGCCGCCGATGGTGGTCACGGGGATGGCGTTGGTGGCGCCGCCGTTGGTCGCCACGTTGGTGGACCAGCTGCCGGCGGTGGTGATGTCGGCCGGTGAGTTCGAGGTCAGCGTGTAGGCGCCGGGTGTGTACTCATAGCCCTCGATGCCGACCGCGTAGTTGGAGCGCACATCGACCGTGCCGATGGTGTTGCAAAACGAGCCGACCGTTCCGTCGCAGGTGTTGGTGGTCTTGCCGGTGAAGCAACCGAGGTGGCCGACCATGCGAGCGTCGCTCGTCAAGTACTCGAACGCCACGCGGGCGCTCTGCTGCACCGTGCTGAGCTGCTGCTGGCGGGTGAACGACGACTTGCTGGTGACGTAGACCGTGACCATCGCCGCCGTCAAAAGCAGGCCCAGTGCCAACGCCACCATCAGCTCGACAAGCGAGAAGCCGCGGGCACGGCGCAGGGTTGGGGAAGAGAGTGTCATTTGCGAAGTCCTCGGGGACGAGAGCCGCGCGCGGCTACAGCGAACTCATGGTGGTGAAAGTTTGCGTGTCGCCACGCTCCTTCCAGACCACCGTGATGGTGAACATGGGAAGCCCGCCCACGATGGACCTCTCAATGGCGCCCTGGCCCTCCGGCAGCAGGTCCTCGACCTCCAGCTTCCACTCCTTGCGGTCCTTGTCGGCAATGGTGGTCGTGCCGGTGATTGA
The DNA here is from genome assembly GCA_001263235.1 of Methylibium sp. NZG. Classification (GTDB taxonomy): domain Bacteria; phylum Pseudomonadota; class Gammaproteobacteria; order Burkholderiales; family Burkholderiaceae_C; genus LGRD01. Next base: position 11,142 of record LGRD01000017.1, read on the forward strand.
CGCTGCGTTGTCGGTCAGGCCCGTGTCCCACCTGCCGCTCTTGGCGTTGGCCCGGTCGGCGCGCATGCGGTCCATGATGTCGTCGGTCAGCGCCGTGGCTTGCGAGCGGTACAGGGACATCTGACCGTACGCCAAGGTGCGCGATTGCAGGCCCACTAGGCCGAGCATGCCGAAGGCGAAAATGAGGATCGAGACGAGCAGCTCGATCATGCTGGCGCCGCGCTGGCGTTTGCGGCGGAGCACAGTTGGTTGGCTAGGTGTCATCGCGATGACCCCCTAGGTGCAAGACTCGCTGGTGCTCACCAGCGTTATCTTTCCGACGACGTTGACGTGCACGATGCGTCCCTTCACAGCGGAGTTGGATGAGTCACAAACCTTGAAGAACGCTTCTGACCTGTTGGCACCGCGCGACGTGAACGCGACGTACATGCGATCTGCCTCTGTGCTGTCGGTGTAGGTAAACGGGGCAGGCGAGGCGCTGCGCGTCACCCGGTTGATGCGAGGCGTGCCTGTGAAAACACCCGTTTCCCGAATGACCGTGCCGTCATGTTCGGTCACAGTGGTCGGGATGGCGCCGTTGCTGTCATCGTCCACGGTGCCGTCGCTGAAAACCTTCCAGCCCGTGGAGAAGTTCAAGTCACCGCCGTTGGAGCGGATCGCCACCGGCTTGGCGCGCCGCACCGCCTCGCTGCGGGCCAGGTTCAGCGCACCGATGAGTTCGTTGGTCTGCGTCGAGATGCGGTTGGACGCGAGCAGGCTCGCAAAGGAAGGCGCCGCCAGCCCCAACAAGATGGCAAGCACGGTGAGCGTGACCATCAGTTCGATGAGCGTGACGCCGCGCGAGGAGCGGCTTGGTCGGGGGGCTCGGTAGCAGATCATGGTTTCTCTCGGTTCCTTCGAAGATCGCTCGGTAGCGGCTCGGACAAGGCGCCTCGACAAGACGCTTCACAAAGACTTCGACCCCATCAGGTTATCGACACCCGCGCCGAGAAGCGAGGCAAAAGTCGCAGCAAACACGGGGCGGCATGACGAGCGGCTCGGGCAGCCCGATGGGCGGTTTTGTAAGGAAATGCAGGCGTTCTGTCGGCCTCGAATCCACGTCGATTTCGGCACGGATTGCAGCCTCGCTGGCAGCGCCGGCAGCGACCACGGGTGTGCCCGGCAACGGGCAGGCGAGCGTGAGACAATCCTGCCGCTTGAGCCTTGTGCCCTGCGCCACGGCGCGGCGCAGTTGAGACATGCCGCGGCGTGCGACAACCCAAGCAACGCGAGCAGCGACAAAACACCTTCCGCGATGCCGAGCGACCCCTCTCCCGTGAATTCCGACACCCTGATCGAGATCGACCACGTCACGTTCGGCTACGACGCGAGCCGCACGATCCTAAACGATGTGTCGCTGTCGTTTGCGCGCGGCAAGGTCACGGCCATCCTGGGCGGCTCAGGCTGCGGCAAGACCACGCTGCTGCGCCTGATCGGCGGCGTGCACGCGGCGACGAAGGGCACGGTGCGGTTCGACGGCGAGGTGGTGGACCCGCGCAACGCCGAGGCGCTGTTCAAGCTGCGTCGCCGGCTGGGCATGCTGTTTCAGTTCGGCGCGCTGTTCACCGACCTCACGGTGTTCGAGAACGTGGCCTTCCCGCTGCGCGAGCACACCGCGCTGTCCGACGAGATGATCCGCGACATCGTGCTGATGAAGCTCAACGCGGTTGGGCTGCGTGGTGCCGCGCCGTTGCGCATCTCGCAGGTGTCGGGCGGCATGGCGCGGCGTGTGGCGCTGGCTCGGGCGATCTCGCTCGACCCGGAAGTCATCATGTACGACGAGCCGTTTGCGGGGCTGGACCCGATCTCGATGGGCGTGGCCGCGAACCTGATCCGCACGCTGAACGACACCACCGGCGCCACCTCGCTGATGGTGTCGCACGATGTGCAGGAGTGTTTTGCAATCTGCGACCACGCTTATCTGCTGTCGTCGCAGGGGCGCGTGGTGGCGCATGGCACGCCGGCCGAGTTGAATGCGTCGGAGCACCCGGAGGTGCGCCAGTTCATTCGCGGCGAGCCGGACGGGCCGGTGCGCTTTCACTACCCGGCCAAGCCGTTGGCCGAAGAGTTGGGCCTGCGCGCTTGAACACTCGCATGGACACGCTCACGAAGGTGGCCGCATGAATGCCGTCGCCGTCCTCGGTCGCTGGGTGCTCGACACGCTGTACGCGCTCGGCCACCACGCGTTCTTCTTCTACGAGTTGCTGCGCAACATTCCGGCGGCGTTGCGTCGGCCGTACCTCGTGATCGCTCAGATCCACGCCATCGGCAACCGATCGCTGCTGATCATCATCGCCTCGGGCACGGCGGTGGGCTTTGTGCTGGCGCTGCAGATGTACTACGCGCTGGTGACCTACGGCGCGGCCGAGTCGCTGGGGTTGATCGTCAACCTGTCGCTGGTGCGCGAGTTGGGGCCGGTGGTCACGGCGCTGCTGTTTGCAGGACGCGCAGGCACATCGCTCACGGCCGAGATCGGCTTGATGAAAGCGGGCGAACAACTCGCCGCGATGGAGATGATGGCCATCGACCCGAAGAGCCGCGTGCTGGCGCCGCGCTTTCTGGGGGGCATCGTGTCCATGCCCATCCTGGCCATCCTGTTTTCGTCGGTCGGTATCCTCGGCGCCTACGTGGTCGCGGTGATGTTGATCGGTGTCGACTCGGGCAATTTCTGGTCCATCATGCAAGCGCAGGTCGACGTGTACCGCGACGTGGGCAACGGCATCGTCAAGAGCATGGTGTTCGGCGTGATCTGCACGTTCGTTGCGCTGTACCAGGGCTACGAGACACAGGCCACACCCGAGGGCGTGGCGCATGCGACGACGCGCACGGTGGTGATCGCCTCGCTGGGCGTGCTGGCGATGGACTTCGTCCTGACGGCGATGATGTTCTCGACTCCGTAGTACGACACAAACACATCTCTCGAACCAGCAAGGAATCACGACATGGGCAAGAAGAGCACCGAAACCCTGGTGGGCCTGTTTGTGCTGCTGGGCATGGTGGGGCTGGTGTTCCTGGCGCTCAAGGCGGCCAACCTGGGCAGCTTCAGCACCGCCGACACCTATGCGCTGACAGCGCGCTTCGACAACATCGGCGGGCTGAAGGTGCGCGCGCCGGTGCGCAGTGCCGGCGTCACCGTCGGGCGCGTCACGGGCATCACGCTGGACCGCAAGACCTTCATGGGCGTCGTGAGCCTGGAGCTCAACCGCGACGTGCAGTTCCCCAAAGACTCGTCGGCGCGCATCCTCACGTCAGGCCTGCTGGGCGATCAATACGTGGGCCTGGAGCCGGGCGGCGACGAGAAGAACCTGCAGGCAGGCGACGTGATCACGCAGACGCAGTCGGCCGTGGTGCTGGAGAGCCTGATCAGCCAGTTCCTGTTCAGCAAGGCGTCCGACTCGGGCACGCCCGCCGCACCGGCAGCGCCCGCCGCCGCACCTGCAGCACCGGCCACTGCGGGAGCGAAGAAGTGACGCGCAGTGCCCCAGGCCGTCGGGCCGCGCCGTGGCTGCTGGCGCTGGTCGCGCTGCTGGCGATCATGTTGTCGGGTTGCGCCACGGTCGACCCCACTCGCACGAGCGCGGGCCAGCGGCTGGACCCGTGGGAAAACTGGAACCGCAAGGTTTTCGGCTTCAACGAAGTGCTCGACGCCAACGTGCTCAAGCCAGTGGCCACCGTCTACGCCGACGTGGTGCCGTCCATGGTGCGTCAGGGCGTGCAGAACTTCTTCAACAACTTCGCCGACGCCTGGTCGGCCGTCAACAACCTGCTGCAGGGTAAGGTGGAGGCGAGTGTGAAGGATGTCGTTCGCGTGAGCGTGAACACACTGTTCGGCCTGGGTGGCGTGCTCGATGTGGCGAGCGAAATGGGCATCGACCACCACTACGAGGACTTCGGTCAGACGCTGGGGCATTGGGGTTTCGGCGCTGGTGCGTACGTGGTGTGGCCGCTGCTCGGGCCGTCGACCGTGCGCGAGACCATCGCGCTGCCGCTTGACCGCTCGGTGTCGCCGTCGCTGGGGGTCGAGAGCAGTTCGGGGCAGGCTGGCCTGACCGTGCTGCAGTTGATCAACGTGCGTGCCGGCCTGCTGGGCGCCGGGCGGGTGGTGGACGACATTGCGCTGGACAAATACAGCTTCGTGCGCGACGCCTACCTGCAGCGTCGCCGCAGCCTGGTGTACGACGGCGACCCGCCCCCGCTGCCCGAACCACCCGAGCCGCCGGGCGCTCCGACAACCACGCCGGCAGCCCCGCCCCCAGGGGCCGCTGCCGACGTAAAGAAGTGATTCCGACGCCGCGCGCCTTGCGCACGCGGTGAACCCCCCATGTGTCCGGACGTTAAGGATGCGGCAGACCGACGGAACCCATTGTTCCGCCCTGCACTCCGAAGTGTTGGAGCCCACCCGGGCTCGCGAATGGAAAGGAAGAACATGCAATCGATCCGCTTGACAAGCTGGACCCACTGGATGGCTGCCGCTGCCCTCGCGGTGGCGTGCGTGGGCGCGCAAGCGCAAGCCAAGGCGCCCGATGTCCTGATTAAGGAAGTGTCGACCGACGTGCTCGACGCCGTGAAGGCCGACAAGTCGATCCAGGCCGGCGATGTGCAGAAGGTGATCGCGCTGGTCGACGCCAAGGTGCTGCCGTACTTCAACTTCCAGCGCATGACGGCGCTGGCGGTCGGCCGCAACTGGCGCCAGGCCACGCCCGAGCAGCAAAAGGCACTGCAAAACGAGTTCAAGACACTGCTGGTGCGCACTTACGCCGGCGCCTTGGCGCAGGTGAAGGACCAGACCGTTCAGCTCCGGCCCATGCGTTCGTCGCCCGAAGACACCGAGGTCGTGGTGCGCACCGAAGTGCGCGGCAAGGGCGACCCGATTCAGCTCGACTACCGCCTCGAGAAAGCCGGCGACAGCTGGAAGATCTACGACGTGAACGTGCTCGGCGTGTGGCTGGTCGAGAACTACCGCAACAGCTTCGCGCAGGAGATCAGCGCCGGTGGCATCGACGGCCTGATCGCCAAGCTGGCCGAGCGGAACAAGGCTGCAAAGAGCTGACTGGTCGGCTGACCGCTCGGCTAACCGATGAACGGCTGAAGACCATGTTGCTGCTGCCCGCCACGCTCACCGCCGACGAAGCGCCTGCGACTCTGCGCCTGCTGACGCAGACGCTGAAGTCCGAGCCCGAAAGCGGCGTCGTGATCGACGCGTCGGCGCTGCAGCAGTTCGACTCGTCGGCGCTGGCGGTGCTGCTGGAGTGCCAGCGCCAGGCGCAAGCCTGGGGCCGCGCCTTCTCGGTGCGCCAGCCGCCGCCCAAGCTCAGCGCGCTGGCCAAGTTGTACGGCGTGGATGGCTTGCTGCTCGGTGCAGCGGCTGCCAGCTGAGGCCGAAGGCCGAAACCCTGCCCCATCACCGTTCGGGCTGAGCCTGTCGAAGCCCTTCGACAAGCTCAGGGCGAACGGTGCGCGAGCGGCCTCGCGCGCAGCCGCTCCCGCACGCGCCAACCCAGCAGCACGGCGATGATCGCCGCGTAAACCGCCACCTCCCCGATGTCGTTCTTCGCCGAGCGCATCCAGAAGAAGTGCAGCAGCCCGAGCAGCGCCACCGCATAGACGGCGCGGTGCAGCAGCCTCCAGCGCGCCGCACCGAGTGCCTTGATGGCGCCGTTGAACGAGGTCGCCGCCAGCGGCAGCATCAGCAGCAACGCGGCCGTGCCCACCAGCACGAACGGGCGCTTGGGGATGTCGCGCACGATGTCGCTCCACACGAACCCCATGTCAAGCCAGCTGTAGCACAGGAAATGCACGCAGCCGTAGAAGAAGGCGAACAGCCCGAACAGGCGGCGAAATCGCGCCAGCGCCGGTTGCTTGAGCTCGACGCGCAGCGGCGTGATCGCCAGCGTGATGCACACGAAGCGCAAGGTCCAGTCGCCGGTCGATCGCAGCAGCGTCTCGGCCGGGTTGGCACCCAGCGTGTTCGCCAACGCGCCATACAGCAGGCCGGCAAACGGCAGGAGGCTGACAGCAAAGAGCAGCGGCTTGGCCGCAGCGTGCATCAGCCACTTCGTCATCAGAACAGCTTCTTCAGATCCATGCCCGCATACATCTGGCCGACCTGCGCTTCGTAGCCGTTGAACATCAATGTGGGGCGCTTCTTCTGGAACACGCCGTCTTCGCCGATGCGGCGCTCGGTGGCCTGGCTCCAGCGCGGGTGGTCCACCGTCGGGTTCACGTTCGAGTAGAAGCCGTACTCGTTGCTCGCCGCCTTGAACCAACTCGTCTGCGGCTGCTTCTCGGTGAAGCGGATCTTGACGATCGACTTGCCGCTCTTGAAGCCGTACTTCCACGGCACCACCGCACGCACAGGCGCGCCGAGCTGGTTGGGCAGCACCTCGCCGTACAGGCCGAAGGCCAGCAGGGTCAGCGGGTGCATCGCTTCGTCCATGCGCAGGCCTTCGACGTAGGGCCAGTCGAGCACCGACGAGCGCAGCCCCGGCATCTGCGCCTTGTCGGCCAACGTCACGAACTCGACGTACTTGGCGTTGCCGCTCGGCTCGACGCGTTTGATCAGCTCGGCCAGCGAGTAGCCGACCCACGGAATCACCATCGACCAGCCCTCGACGCAGCGCAGCCGGTAGATGCGTTCCTCCATCGGGCTGAGCTTGAGCAACTCGTCGATGTCGTAGACCTTGGGCTTCTTGACCTCGCCTTCGACGGCCACCGCCCACGGCCGCACCTTCAGGCTGCCGGCGTACTTTTGTGGGTCGGCCTTGTCGGTGCCGAATTCGTAGAAGTTGTTGTAGCTGGTCACGTCGGCGTAGGGCGTGGTCTTCTCCATCGTCAGGCCGCCGGCCACGGTGCTGCGGGCGCCGGGCAGTGCGGCGAGCTTGCCGGGCCGCGTCACCTGCGCCAGCGCATCACGCCCGGCCCAGGCGGCCAGCGCGGTGCCGGCGGTGCCGGCGGCGAGCCGCTTGAGCAGGTCGCGCCGGGCTTCGTAAACGCGACGCGGCGTGATCGCAGACGACGCCGAATGAAAGAAACCGCGGTCGGGGTGGAAGTGCATGGCAAAGGGTTCCGGGGCTGGTGGCAGAGGCGGTGCGTCGTTCACTGGCGTTGCCCGCGCTGGGTCGCGGTCGGCGCCGCGCTTCTTACAGCGCGAGGCGTGGCGAGAACGTGCCAGAAGCGTGCCACAACCTCGCCGCCAGTGCGAGACGCCCTGCGCCGCTCAGGGTCGCAGGCACAAAAAAGCCGGCTCAAAACCGGCTTTTGATCTGTGCGCAGCGCAGCGGCAGCGGTTCAGCGCAGCCCGGCGATGTAGTCCGACACGGCCTTGATCTCGCGGTCGTTCATCTTGGCGGCGATGCCGGTCATCTGCGCGCTGTTCTTGCGCAGGCCACTGCGGAAGGCGAGCATCTGCGCTTCGGTGTAATCAGCATGCTGGCCCGCCATGCGCGGGTACTGCGACGGGATGCCCGCGCCGTTGGGGCTGTGGCAGCCCGAGCAGGCCGGCACGCTGCGATCGGCGATACCGCCGCGGTAGATCTTCTCGCCCAGCGCCACCAGGTCCTTGTTCTTGGCGAAACCGGGCTTAGCGACCTTGCTGGCGTAAAAGGCCGAGACGTTGAGCATGTCGCTCTCGCTCAACGTGGCGGACATGCCCCGCATGATCGCGTTCTCGCGCTTGCCCGACTTGAACTCGGCCAGCTGCTTGGCCGTGTACTCGGGGTGCTGCCCCTGCAGGATCGGGTTGGCCGGGCTGCCGCGCGAACCGTCGGCCGTGTGGCATGCAACGCACATGGCGGTGGCGGTGGCCTGGCCTTTGGCGAGGTCGGGCTTCGGCTCGGGCGGCGGGGTGGCGGCCAGGGCCTGCGCACTGACAGTGGCGGCAAACACGACGCTGAGCAGGTAGACAGAAGGCTTCATGGGCGAGTGGCAGTTTCGGGTGCAAAACCCAGCGATTTTACAATCATGGCTTTGAGCGAACCCATGGCCGAACAAAACCAGCCGAAACGTGCGGCCAATGTCATCAAAGCCCCATCGGGATTGCAGCCGGCTCAAGACGGCGACGACGGCGAGAGACGCGCCCTCGCCTGGGCCCACACCGCGCGCTTTCTGACCACCGCCAGCCAGCTCGACCAATTGCCGCCCACCGAGCTGCCCGAAGTCGCCTTCGTCGGCCGCTCCAACGCCGGCAAGTCCACCGCGATCAACCGGCTCACGCAGCAAAGCCGCCTGGCCTTTGCCAGCAAGACGCCCGGCCGCACGCAGCACATCAACCTGTTCGAGCTGGGCCCGAAGCTCGAAGCCAACGCGCTGTTCGCCGACCTGCCGGGCTACGGCTACGCCGCTGTGGCGCGCGGCGCCAAGCTGCGCTGGCAGAAGGTGATGGCCGACTACCTGGAGGTGCGCCGCAGCCTGACCGGCGTGGTGCTGATGGTCGACTCGCGCCTGGGCTTCACCGAGCTGGACCGGCAGTTGCTGACGTTCGTCGCGCCGCGTGTGGGCAATGGTTCGGTCAAGCTGCTGGTGCTGCTGACCAAGGCCGACAAGCTCAACCGTGCCGAGGCCACCGCCGCGTTGGCCGCCGCACAGGCCGCGCTGGGCGAGTTCACGACGGACGAAGCCGACGTCGGCATGTGCCTGTTCTCGGCGCTGAAGAAGACGGGCATCGGCGACGCCGCCGTCACCTTGCACGGCTGGGTTCACGGACCTTCGGCCGTGGGATCGAGCGCAGGATCGGGCGCAGGACCGAACGCATGATCGAACGCTTCAAGGCCACGCTGCCGCACGGCATCACGCTCAGCTGCCGCGCCGCCGGCTCCCCCGGCGCGCCGCTGCTGCTGTTCCTGCACGGCTTTCCCGAAGCCGCGTTCGTGTGGGACGAGATGCTCGAACACTTTGCGCAGCGCTACCGCTGCGTCGCGCCCAACCTGCGCGGCTTCGAGCACAGCTCGGCGCCAGCGGAGCCGGCAGCCTACCGCGCCAAGCACCTCGTTGCCGACATCGTCGCGCTGACTCATCAACTCGGTGGCCCGCTGGAAGCGCTGGTCGCGCACGACTGGGGCGGCGCGGTGGCCTGGAACCTGGCGGTGCAGCAGCCGCAGCTGATGAAGCGGCTGGTCATCATCAACTCGCCGCACCCGGCCACGTTCTTGCGCGAGTTGCAGCACAGCCCAGAGCAGCAGGCCGCGAGCGCGTACATGAACTTCCTGTGCCGGCCCGACGCCGAAGCGCTGCTCGCGCAAGCCGACTTCAAGCGCCTGTGGCGGCTGTTCGACAACATGGGCGCGTCCGACCCGGCCCGCCCTGGCGGCGGCTGGCTCACCGAGCCGGTGAAGGAGCAGTACCGCGCCGTGTGGCGCGCCGGGTTGACCGGCGGCTGCAACTACTACCGCGCCTCGCCGCTGCGCCCGCCGACCGACGCCGACCGCGCGGTGATGGCGCTGCAGTTCGCGCCGGAGTTCGTCACCGCGAACGTGCCGACGCACGTGGTCTGGGCCGAAGACGACATCGCGCTGCCGATCGGCCTGATCGACGGGCTCGAAGCCTTTGTGCCGCAGATGCGCCTCGTGCGCGTGCCGGGCGCCACGCACTGGATCGTGCACGAGCGGCCGGCGTTCATCGCGGCGCAGATCGAAGCCGCGCTGGCGGGCGACTGATTTGAATCGGCGCGGGCCAGGAGAGGCTGGCAGCGAATCGTCCTTGCGTGGCATGCGCGCCCTTGCCGGTTCGGCGGGGCCACGCCGCGGAAATTCGAAGAAGGCATCGACTTTGGCCTGCCCGTCGGTGTCGATGGCTCATGCAGGCGCAGGCTGCAGTCGCGTTTGGGCCGCCGCTCGGCGAGCCCTGGGCCTACCGCCTGGGTCCCACATGCGCGCTTGCCGCCGGTAGCAGCGGCAGCGACAGCGACGGGGTGAATTTCTCACTGCGCTGGGGCCTGGGGCCTCCCACTTTCTGCGGTGGCTGGCCCGTGCGGCGTCGGCCACAGTCAACCCGACCCGTTCAACGCCGCGCAGGCGGCACTCAGGAGGACATGAAATGGACGCAACGTTGTTGGCCCTCGCCGCGCTGGCGGTCTGGCGCACCACCCATCTGCTGCACGCCGAAGCCGGCCCGGGGCAGATCTTCGAGCGCCTGCGGGCGCGGGCCGGCAGTGGCGTGTTCGGCCAGGCGCTGGGCTGCTTTCAGTGCCTGAGCCTGTGGGTGGCGCTCCCGATGGCGGCGTTTCTGGCGGACGGCGGTGGCGAGCTGGCGCTGTTGTGGCTGGGCCTGTCGGCAGCAGCGGTCTTGTTGGAGCGCGTCACGGCGCGAGCCGATGCAGTCTCAGCGCCGATGTACGTGGAGGACGCGCTCGACTCGGACTACCCGCCGATCCAGCCGATGGACGCTGCAGCCTCTGCATCGGGGGTGCGATGAAAACGGCGGTTTGCCGCTGCAGCCGCAGGGCTGTGGGCCTTGGCAGATTGAGCAGCATGAACGGCATGAGCGGCCGAAGCGAAAGCGCCGGCGCGCCGCTGTTCGAGTACGTCGGCGCCACCGGGCTGACTGTCTTCGGCCCGTCCAGCGGCAAGCGCTACCGCTTCAGCGGGCCAGGCGCCCTGCTCCCGGTCGACCCGCGCGATCGGGCGGCGCTGCACGCCGTGCCGCAGCTGCGCGCGTGGCCGCAGGCGCAGGGCCCGTGGCGCCAGTGAACCTGCCGACATGAAAAAAGGGCTGCATCGCTGCAGCCCTTTTTGTCGAACAGAGTCGCTGAGACCAGCGGCTCAGGCGGACATCACATGTCCATGCCGCCCATGCCACCCATGCCGCCCATGCCGCCGCCCATGCCGCCACCACCGGCGCCGGCTTCGTCCTTCGGCGCTTCGGAGACCATGCACTCGGTCGTCAGCATCAGCGAGGCGACCGATGCAGCGTTCTGCAGCGCGGTGCGCGTGACCTTGGTCGGGTCCAGGATGCCCATCTCGATCATGTCGCCGTACTGGCCGTTCTGGGCGTTGTAGCCGTAGTTGCCCTTGCCGGCGAGCACCGCGTTGACCACCACGCTCGGCTCTTCACCGGCGTTGGAGACGATGATCCGCATCGGCTCTTCGATCGCACGCAGGATCAGCTTGATGCCGGCTTCCTGGTCGGGGTTGTCGCCCTTGATCGTGCCTGCGGCCTGCTTGGCGCGAAGGAACGCCACGCCACCACCGGCGACGATGCCTTCTTCAACGGCCGCACGGGTTGCGTGCAGGGCGTCTTCGACGCGGGCCTTCTTTTCCTTCATCTCGACTTCGGTGGCAGCACCGACCTTGATGACCGCCACGCCGCCGGCCAGCTTGGCCACGCGCTCTTGCAGCTTCTCGCGGTCGTAGTCGCTGGTGGCTTCTTCGATCTGAACGCGCACTTGCTTGACGCGCGCTTCGATGTCGCCTGCGGCGCCCGAGCCGTCGATGATGGTGGTGTTTTCCTTGCCCACTTCGACGCGCTTGGCCTGGCCCAGGTCGGCCAGCGTGACCTTCTCAAGCGTCAGGCCCACCTCTTCGGCGATGACCTTGCCGCCGGTCAGGATGGCGATGTCTTCCAGCATGGCCTTGCGGCGGTCGCCGAAGCCCGGCGCCTTCACGGCCACGACCTTCAGGATGCCGCGGATGGTGTTGACCACCAGCGTGGCCAGCGCCTCGCCTTCGACTTCTTCAGCCACGATCAGCAGCGGACGGCCGGCCTTGGCCACTTGCTCCAGCGTGGGCAGCAGGTCGCGGATGTTGCTGATCTTCTTGTCGAACAGCAGGACAAACGGGTTGTCCAGAATGGCCGACTGCTTCTCGGGGTTGTTGATGAAGTACGGCGACAGGTAGCCGCGGTCGAACTGCATGCCCTCGACCACGTCGAGTTCGCTGGCCAGGCTCTTGCCGTCTTCGACGGTGATCACGCCTTCCTTGCCGACCTTGTCCATCGCCTCGGCGATGATCTTGCCCACTTCGTCGTCGCTGTTGGCCGAGATGGTGCCGACCTGCGCGATTTCCTTCGACGTCGTCGTCGGCTTGGACTGCTTCTTGAGCTGCTCGACGAGCGCCGTCACGGCCTTGTCGATGCCGCGCTTCAGGTCCATCGGGTTCATGCCGGCGGCCACGTACTTCATGCCTTCACGCACGATGGCCTGGGCCAGCACGGTGGCGGTGGTGGTGCCGTCACCGGCGATGTCGCTGGTCTTGGAAGCGACTTCCTTGACCATCTGCGCGCCCATGTTCTGGAGCTTGTCTTTCAGCTCGATTTCCTTGGCCACGGACACACCGTCCTTGGTCACGGTCGGGGCACCGAACGAACGCTCGAGCACCACGTTGCGGCCCTTGGGGCCCAGGGTCACTTTGACGGCGTTGGCCAGGATGTTCACACCCTCGACCATGCGCGCACGGGCGTCACCGCCGAAAACCACGTCTTTTGCTGCCATTTCGAATTTCTCCTAGATCAGTTAGCCGGCTCGCGCCGGAGAATTCTTCTGTCTTCGGCCGGACCTTCGGTCCTTAACTTCGCTGCGCGAAGTGAGCCTTCGACGGAAGAAGTAAACGCCGCGGCGTTTACTTCTTCTCAACGACCGCGAAGAGATCCTCTTCGCGCATCACGAGCAGTTCGTCGCCATCGACCTTGACGGTCTGGCCGCTGTACTTGCCGAACAGAACGCGGTCGCCGACCTTGACGTTCAGCACCACGAAGTCACCCTTCTCGTTGCGCTTGCCCGGGCCGACGGCCAGGATTTCGCCCTGGTCGGGCTTCTCGGCGGCGTTGTCGGGGATGACGATGCCCGAGGCGGTCTTGGTTTCCTGTTCCAGGCGCTTGACGATCACGCGATCGTGCAACGGACGAAGTTTCATAGCATCTCCTTGATGACTGACAACCAACTTGTGCAGGGGGTTGAGGCAAAGTTTGCGCTCATTAACTTGAGTGCGAAGGAGCGAGCGGTAGCACGCTCCTCGCATCGCTAGCACTCAAGACACGCGAGTGCTAGCAATTCGATTATAGGGATGTGCCAGCCGTTTTCAAGACGCCCCGTGCGCCGCAGCGCCATCACGCGCCCACTGAAGTTCGGGTTTCCACTCTCAAGTTGAAAGGACGGATGCGATAACGTATTCATTAATGGACGCGCTGTTGCCCTCTCGTACCGCAAACGCCTTGGACGAGGTCGTCGAGCTGGGGGCGGGCTTGGTCCGCCCGGAGTGCGTCCTGGCCACGATGGCCGGCGATCTGTACAGCGCCGATTGGCGCGGCGGCGTGGCCCGTCTGCGGCCCGACGGCTCGCAAGCGCTGTATCTCGGCAGCCTGCCTGACGGTGGCGCACTGCGACCCAACGGCATCGCACTGCTGGCCGATGGCAGCTTCCTGGTTGCTCAGCTCGGGGCCGACGATGGCGGCGTCTACCGCTTGCAGCGCGATGGATCGGTGACGCCCTGGTTGCTGGCAGTGGATGGGGAAGCGTTGCCGCCGACGAACTTCGTCGTGCAGGACAGCGCGGGTCGCACCTGGGTGACCGTCAGCACCCGGCACCAGCCCCGCGCGCTCGCGTATCGGCCCGACGTGGCCGACGGCTTCATCGTCTGTGTCGACGCCCGCGGCCGCGCGGCCGTCGTCGCCGACGGTCTGGGTTATGCCAACGAGGTGGCGCTGCATCCGTCGGGCCAGTGGCTGTATGTGAACGAGACGTTTGCACGCCGGCTGTCGCGCTTCGCGCTGCGGGCGGACGGCTCCTTGGGCGTGCGCGAGACGGTGACCTCGTTCGGCGCCGGCACCTTCCCGGACGGGCTCGCGTTCGATGAAGCCGGCCATGTGTGGGTGGTCAGCATCGTGAGCAACCGCCTGATCCGCGTGACGCCCGACGGCGAACCCACGGTGTGGCTGGAGGATGCCGATGCGCAGCACCTCGACGAGGTCGCGCTCGCCTTTGAGCAGCACCGCATGGACCGCCCACACCTGGACAACATCCGCAGCCGGCGGCTGAAGAACATCTCCAGCATCGCCTTCACGGGCGCCGACCGGCGCACGGCCGTGTTGGGCTGTTTGCTCGGGGACAGCCTGCCGACATTGCGGCTGCCCGTGCCCGGTGTGGCGCCTCACCACTGGACGCACCCATGAGCCACCCGCAATCGACGCCGTCGATGGTGGATGCGGCCTACGGCCAGATTCGCCGCCGCATCCTCGACAACGTGTGGCCGCCCGGCCACCGCGCGCTGGAGCAGGAGGTGGCGCTGGCGCTGGGCATGAGCCGAACGCCGGTGCGAGAGGCGCTGGTGCTGCTGCAAAACGATGGCCTGGTGGAGGTCGTGCCGCGCCATGGCATGCGGGTGCTGCCGGTGTCTCCGGTGGACATGCGCGAGATCTACGAAATCCTGACGGCGCTGGAGTGCATGGCGGCCGAACTGCTGGCGCGCCGCCACCCGAGCGACGCAGAACTGGCGCCGCTGGCCCAGGCCACCGAGGCCATGGACGCCGCGCTGCAGGGCGACGACCTCGACGCCTGGGCCGCGGCCGACGAGCGCTTTCACGCCGGGCTGATCGAGCTGGCCGGCAACCGGCAACTGGCCGCAACCGTCTGGAACTACTGGGACCGCGCGCACCGAGCGCGCATGTTCAGCCTGCGATTGCGCCCCAAGCCGGTGAACTCCACGCGCGAGCACCGCGAGCTGCTGGAGCGCCTGCGCGCAGGCGACGAACGCGGCGCTGCCGAAGTGAACCGCGCCCACCGCGCCCGCGCCAACCGCGAGCTGCTGGCAATCTTCGAGCACTACAAGCTCGCGCAAATGTGATGGGCACCATGACCACGAGCTACGACATTGCAGTACTGCCGGGCGACGGCATCGGCGTCGAGGTGACCGACGCTGCACTGGCCTTGCTGCGTGCGCTGGAGCCGCGCATGGGCCGAAAACTGGTGTGCACGCTGCACCCGGCCGGCGCGCAGCACTTCGTGGACACCGGCCACGCGCTGCCCGACAGCACGCTGGCCGCGTGCCGCCAGGCAGACGCCATTCTGTTCGGCGCGATGGGGTTGCCGCATGTGCGCGGCGCCGACGGCACCGAGGTGATTCCGCAGCTCGACATCCGCTTTGCGCTCGACCTGTACGCCGGCGTCCGCCCGATCCGTACCTGGCCGGGGCTGCCGGTCCCGCTGTCGAACCCGCGCGCCGCCGACATCGACCTGGTGCTGGTGCGCGAAAGCACCGAGGGCCTGTTCTACGCCCGCGGCCGGGGCCGCATCGAAGGCGAAGGCGACGCTGCTTGTGCCTTCGACACGATGAAGATCACCCAGCGCGGCACATCGCGCGTGTGCGACTTCGCGTTTCAGCTTGCACGCCAGCGCAAGGCGCAGGGCCGGCGCGGCCACGTGACCAACGTCGACAAGGCCAACGTCTTCATGTCGATGGCGTTCTGGCGCCGCGTGTTCGAAGAACGCGCCCGCGCCTTCCCCGAGATCACCACCGAACACGCCTACGTCGACGCGATGGCGTTGAACCTGGTGATGCGCCCGTGGCAGTACGACGTGCTGGTCACCGAGAACATGTTCGGCGACATCCTGTCCGACCTGATCGCCGCGCTGGTGGGCGGCATGGGCATGGCGCCGTCGGCCGACATCGGCGATGCGCATGCCCTTTTCCAGCCGGCGCACGGCACCGCGCCCGACATTGCCGGCAAAGGCATTGCCAACCCGAGCGCCATGCTGCTGTCGGTGGCGATGATGCTCGACTGGCTTGCGGTGCGGCATGCCGATGCAGCCCTGGCCGACGGCGCGCGCGCCATCGAGCGGGCGCTGCAGGAGGCCTTTGCTGCTGGCGCGGTGCGCCCTTACGACTTCGGCGGCAAAAGCGGCACGGCAGACATCGTGGCGGCAGTGGTGGAGCGGCTATGAACCCGCCGCAGGTCAGCAACCGCGATCGCATCGCCGTGGTGGGCGCGGGCTACTTTGCGGCCCACCACCTGGAGGCCTGGCGCGCGTGCGGGGCCGAGGTGGTGGGGCTGTGCGACATCGACCTGCAGCGCGGCGAGTCGCTGGCCGCACGTTTCGGCATCCTGAACACAAGCACCGACGCGGCGCAGATGTTCGACGACGTGCGCCCGGCGCTGGTGGACGTCGCCCTGCCGCCGGCTGCTCAACGCGATGTGGTGATGGCCGCGCTGGAACGCCGCATCCCGACGATCTGCCAAAAGCCGTTCGGCCGCGACTGGGCTGAAGCGACCGCGATGACTGAGGCCGCCACGCGCCTGCGCACGCCCCTGGTGGTGCACGAGAACTTCCGCTTCACGCCGTGGTTCCGCGAATGCCGCAGGCTCATCGACGCCGGTCACTTCGGCCGGCTGCACGGCGCGAGTTTTCGGTTGAGGCCAGGCGACGGCCAAGGCCCTGACGCCTACTTGAACCGCCAGCCCTACTTCCAGACCATGCCGCAATTGCTGGTGCGCGAAACGGCCGTGCACTTCATCGACACCTTTCGCTACCTGCTCGGTGAGGTGCGCGCGGTGACCGCCCGGCTGCGCCGGCTGAACCCGGTGATTGCCGGTGAAGACGCCGCGCTGATCGTGTTCGACTTCGACGACGACCGCACCGCGCTGTTCGACGGCAACCGCCTGAACGACCACGCCGCGCACGACCCCCGCCGCACCATGGGCGAGATGTGGCTCGAGGGCGAAGCGGGCGTGTTGCGGCTGGACGGCGACGCCCGGCTGTGGTGGAAGGCGCACGGCCAGCCCGAGCAATTGCACACCTACATCGGCGGCGACGCCGGCAGCGCCAAGGGCGCCTTCGGTGGCGCAGTCACGGCGCTGCAAGCCCATGTACTGGCCCATTTGCGGGCGGGTACCGCACTGGAGAACGCTGCAGCCGACTACTTGAGCAACCTGCGTGTGCAAGCCGCCATTTACCACTCGCACGCCAGCGGCGTTCGAGTGGTGATGGCTGATTTCGACCCTTCCGGGCCCTAGGGCCTGTTCGCACTACGGAGAGGCACGCGTGACTCAGCAAACGGACGCCGGCAAGGCGCAAACCGCAGCCATAGCGGCTGCTATGGCGAGGATTTGCAACGCGGCCGGCGCCCGTTTGCTGAGATCACCCTGCGGGCCGGGGTGGCTCAAGGCGGTGGGCCGCGTTGCGCCGCTTGCCCGGGCGTCCAGCCCGGGCTGCGCGACGCG
Organism: Methylibium sp. NZG; assembly: GCA_001263235.1. Classification (GTDB taxonomy): domain Bacteria; phylum Pseudomonadota; class Gammaproteobacteria; order Burkholderiales; family Burkholderiaceae_C; genus LGRD01. The sequence continues at coordinate 28,323 of LGRD01000017.1, forward strand.
CCTTGCCCAGCGCCTCGAGCCGCCCCGGCGCGTGCCTCTCCGTAGTGCGAACAGGCCCTAGCGAGGACCCAAACGCACGCGACGCAGCCGGTGCATCTGCGTCTGCCCATGACAACGCACCTGATCCTTGGAGAAACTCATGTCCATTCGCTCCTCCTTCACCCTGGCCGCATTGGTCGCACTGGGCGCCGCTTCGAGCCTGGCCACACCCGTCGCTGCACAGACCGTGCTCAAGTTCAGCCATACCGACCAGCAGTCGGGCGCCCGCCAGGCCGCAGCGCAACTGTTTGCGCGCAAGGTCGAAGAGTTGACGCAAGGCCGCTACAAGGTCCAGGTGTTTTGCTGCAGCCAGCTCGGCAACGACCCGAAGAACATCGAGCAGCTGGCCCTGGGCGGCATCGATTTCACGGTGTCCAGCACCGGCTCGTACGCGCCGCACGTGCCCAGTCTGAACCTGACCATGATGCCGTTCCTGGTCGACAGCTACCAGCAGGGCTGGAAGCTGTACGACGAGTCGAAGTGGCTCAAGGAGCAGTTCGACAAGGCGCCCGCCAAGGGGTTTCGCTTCCTGGCGACCTGGGAGGCCGGCTTTCGCAGCATGACCACGCGCGAAGCGCTGAATTCGCCCGACGACGCGAAGGGCAAGAAGCTGCGCACCTTCCCGAACGAGATGATGCGTTGGACGCTGGAGGCCATGGGCTTCAACATCCAGATCATGCCGCTGCCGGAGGTGTACCTCGCCATTCAGCAGGGCGCGGTGAGCGGGCAAGAGAACCCGATCGACACCATCTACTCGAACAAGTTCTACGAAGTGGCGCCCAACGTGACGTTGACTAACCACGTCTACAGCCCGATCCCGCTGGCCATCAGCGAGAAGACCTGGGCCAAGCTCATGCCCGCCGACCAGAAGGCGATGACCGAGGCAGCGCAAGTGGCCGCCAGGTTCAGCCGCGACATGATTGCCGGCAACGACGCCAACCAGCTCAAGGAGATGACCTCCAAGGGCGCCAAGATCAACGACAAGCCGAACGTGGCCGCCTTCCGCGCCGCCGTGCAGCCGGTGTACGGCAAGGCACGCGAGAAGTACGGCGCCGACGTGGACGCCTTCCTGAAGGACGCCCAGGCGGTGCGCACGGCGGTGAAGTGATCGCGGCGCACACGCACACGCACAGGCACAAGCGCCACACGCACACGCTCGCGCAAACGGACTCGGCACAACACCCATGCCCCTGAACGCTCCCTTGCTTGCAGCCGTTGCCCCGGCACCGCTGCCCATTCGGCTGCTCGGCAGGCTCGTCGACTGGGCCGTCATTGCCATCGGCGCGGCCATGGCCTCGCTGGTGTTCTTCAACGTCAGCCTGCACTTGTTCAACAAGGACCTGGCGTGGGTCACCGAGCTGGGCGAGCTGCTGATGGTGTGGGTCACCTTTCTGGGTGGCGCATGCGCCGCGCAGCGAGGGGTGCACATGAGCATCACCGAGTTCATCGACAAGCTCCCGCCGGCCCGTCGCCGCTGGGCCGACGCCGCGGTGCTGACCGCCTGCCTCTGGATACTGTTGATCCTGGTGCGCTACGGCTGGTCGCTCGTGAATTCGAACTGGGACAACCAGCTCACGGTGCTGGAGTGGCCGATGGCGGTGCAGTACATGGGCATGGCCGTGGGTTGCACCTTGATGGCGCTGTTCGTCGCCTTCGATCTGTGGCAGACGCTGGCCGGCGTGCCGCGCGAACGCCGCTACGCGGCGGAGGCTTGAGCGATGCTGGCCCTGGCGCTGTTCGGCGTGTTCTTCGTCATTGCACTGGCGGGCGTGCCGCTGCTGTTTGCGATTCTGATCACCACGGTCGGAACCATCTGGGCGGCGGGCCTCACGCACCCGCTCGAGACGATCTTCCTGACCTTCATCGGCGGCGTCGAGCCCTTCATCCTGCTCGCGGTGCCGCTGTTCATCTTTGCGGGCGAACTGCTGGCGCAAGGCGGTGTGGGCAAGCGCATCGTCGAATTCGCGCGGGTGCTGTTCGGTTGGCTGCCCGGCGGGCTGGGCGTGGTCACGGTGATCAGCTGCACGCTGTTCGGCGGCGTGTCGGGCTCGGCGATTGCCGATACCGCCGCGATCGGCTCGCTCGTCATCCCGGCGATGGTGGCGCGTGGCTACTCGCGTGGCTTTGCCGCCGCGCTGCTGGCCGTGGCCGGCACGATTGCGCTGCTGATGCCGCTGTCGATCCCGTTTCTCGTCTACGCCTTCATCAGCGGGGTGTCGATGCGCACCCTGTCGATGGCCGGGCTGGTGCCGGCGCTGATCTCGGCGCTGGCGCTCATCCTGGTGTGCATGTGGCACGGCTGGCGCACCGGCTGCGACAGCGGCGAGAGCCGCTCCACGCCCGCGCAGATTCGCGCCGCCACGCTGGCCGCGGGCCCGGCGCTGTTGATGCCCATCATCATCATCGGCGGCATCTGGAGCGGGCTGTTCACGCCCAGCGAGTCGGCCGCGGTGGCGGTGTTCTACGGGCTGGTGGTGTCGCTGTTCTATTACAAGGACCTGCACTGGAGCCGAATCCCGCAACTGCTGCTCAACGCCTTCATCACCAGCGCGACCGTGATGCTGGTGATCGGCGCCACCGGCGCCATGGCGTGGCTCATCACCGTCGAGCAGGTGGCGCAGCAGATGGCCGACTGGATTCAAGTCGTCGCCACGCAGCCCTGGATGTTCCTGTTGATGTTCAACGTGTGCCTGCTGCTGCTGGGCATCTTCATCGAGCCGCTGCCGGCGATGTTGCTCAGCGCGCCGCTGTTCTTGCCGCTGGCCAAGCACTTCGAGATGGACATGGTTCACATCGGCGTGGTGATGACGGCCAATCTCGCGATCGCGCTCTACACGCCACCGGTGGGCGGCACGCTGTTCGTCGCTGCCAAACTCGCCAAGGCGGGCATCGGCGAGATCACCCACCACCTGTGGCCGCTGATGGCCGCCACCTTCACGGTGGTGCTGCTGGTGACCTACTGGCCGGCGCTGTCGCTGTGGCTGCCGCGCTTCATCCAGTCGCTCTGACCTGACCCGAGGCGCCCATCGTGCAAGCACTTGTCGTCGAGTTCCTGATCCACGCGCCGCACGTGTCGGCCTTCGAGGCGGCGATCATCGACAACGCCCGCGCCTCGCGCGAGCGCGAACCGGGGTGCCGCCAGTTCGACGTGTGCCGCGACCCGGCCGCGCCGCGCCGCTTCTTTTTGTACGAGCTTTACGACGACGAGCCCGCGGTGCAGGCGCACCTTCAGTCGGCTCACTTCCTGCAGATGAATGCGCTGACCGCCGGGTGGGTCGAGAAGAAGACCGTCTGGCGCTACGTGCGCGTGGCGCCGGGCTGAAGCGGGCGCGGGCCACCAGGCCCACCGGGCCAGCGCACCTGACGAACGCACCCGACGAACGCACCAACGCACGCCGGCCGATCAGCCCGCGTCGCGTGGCGCGCGGCTCAGGTCGTTGTTGGCCGTCAGCAGCACGCGCAGCATGCGCATGAACTCCGCCCGCTCGGCCTTCGGCAGCGGCGCCAGCATGCGCGCCTGAGCGCGCTGCATGCCGGGGGTGACCTCGCTGAGCAAGGCCTCGCCCGCGTCGGTGAGCGTGAGCAGGCGCACGCGGCGGTCGCCGGCCGACGCGCTGCGCAGCAGCAGGCCGCGAGCCTCCAGCCGGTCGATCACACCGGCGATCGTCGAGGTGTCCAGGCCGATCGAACCCGCCAGCGTGCGCTGGTCGGTGCCCGGTGCATTCGCCACGGTCTGTAGCGCGGCGTACTGCACCGGCGTGACGCCGCTGGCCTCGGTCTCCTGCAGAAAGATCGCCACTGCAATTTGCTGCAACCGGCGAATGTGATGGCCGGGCAGGGACTCGAGATCGATGCGCGGCGCGCTGGGCTTGTTCATCGGGAGTTCAACGGGGCCATGACGGCATTCGGGGCGACGACGATTGCTTCTCGTTCGACAGCTTGTTTGACATCTGGAATTTTATCACTATACTTATCGTCAGTGTGCTTATGATATGAAACGACAAGGCGAGGAGCCGTTTGCATGAACACAAGACGACCCAGGCTCCCGGTGCTGGTTGCCGGCGGTGGCATCGGCGGCATGGCGGCGGCGCTGGCGCTGGTGCGGCGCGGCTTTGCCGTCAAGGTGCTGGAGCAGGCGCCGCAGCTGGGCGAAATCGGCGCCGGCATCCAGCTCGGGCCGAACGGCTTTGCCGCGTTCGACGCGCTGGGCATCGGCGAGATCGCCCGAGCGCGTGCCGTCTACACCGACGAGATGGTGATGCACGACGCGCTCGACGAAACGCTGGTCGGCCGCATTGCCACCGGCGCGGCGTTCCGCCAGCGCTTCGGCAACCCGTATGCAGTGATCCACCGGGCCGACGTGCACGGCTCGCTGCTCGAAGGGGCAGTGGCCACCGACCGCATCGAGGTGGCGACCGGCACGCCAGTGCAGCGCATCGAGCAGGACGCCAGCGGCGTGACGGTGTTCGATGCGCGCGGCGGCAGTCACCGCGGCGTGGCGCTGATCGGCGCCGACGGCGTGAAGTCGGCGGTGCGGCGCCAGTTCGTGGGCGACGAGGCGCGCGTGTCGGGCCACGTGGTCTACCGCGCCGTGGTGGAGAAGAAGGACTTCCCCACCGACCTGCAATGGAACGCCGCGAGCATCTGGGTGGGCCCGAACTGCCACCTGGTGCACTACCCGTTGCGCGGCGGCGAGCAATACAACGTGGTCGTCACCTTCCACAGCCGCAACGTCGAGGAGTGGAGCGTGCGCGAGGGCAGCCGTGAGGAAGTGCAGAGCTACTTCGAAGGCATTTGCCCGCGCGCGCGCAGGCTCATCGACCTGCCCAGGGACTGGAAGCGCTGGGCCACCGCAGACCGCGAGCCGATCGCGCAGTGGACTTTCGGCGCGGCGGCGCTGCTGGGCGACGCCGCGCACCCCACGCTGCAGTACCTGGCGCAAGGCGCGTGCATGGCGATGGAAGACGCGGTGACGCTGGGCGAGGCGTTGCGTGTGCACGACAATGATTTCGCCCAGGCGTTCGCGCTGTACCAGCGCTCGCGCGTGGCGCGCACCGCGCGCGTCGTGCTGTCGGCGCGCGAGATGGGGCGCATCTTCCACGCCAAGGGCGTCGAGCGGCTGGTGCGCAACGAATTGTGGAAGGGCCGCTCGCCCGAGCGCTTCTACGACGCGATGGAATGGTTGTACGGCTGGAAGGCCGAGAACTGCCTGGCCGCATGAGTGACTGAGTGACTGACTTGCCGACTCCTGGAGCATCCCGATGAACTACGTCTTCGACCCCGAACCCCAAGTCGCCGTGCCCGTCGCCGACAGCGACGCCCACTTTCCGGTGCGCCGCATTTATTGCGTGGGCCGCAACTACGCGGCGCATGCGCGCGAGATGGGCGCCGACGAGCGCGACCCGCCGTTTTTCTTCTGCAAGCCTGACAACACGATCGTGTTCTGCCCGCCAGGCAAAACAGTGGAAGTGCCGTATCCAGCGCAGACGAGCGACTACCAGCACGAGATCGAGCTGGTGGCGGCCATCGGCAAGGCCGGCCGCGACATCGCCGCAGTACGCGCACTCGACCATGTGTTCGGCTATGCCGTCGGCCTGGACATGACACGGCGCGACCTGCAAAGCCAGATGAAGAAGCAGGGCCGGCCGTGGGAGGTGGGCAAGGCCTTCGACCAGTCCGCACCGATCGGGCCGATCCATGCCGCATCGAAGATCGGCCACCCGAACAAGGGCGCGCTGTGGGTGCAGGTCGATGGCGCCGACCGCCAGCGCAGCGACCTCTCGCTGCTGATCTGGAACGTGGCCGAAACCATCGCCAACCTCTCGACGCTGTTCGAACTGCAGCCCGGCGACCTGATCTACACCGGCACGCCCGAAGGCGTGAACGCGGTGCAGCGCGGGCAGACGATGACCGGCGGCATCGACGGGTTGGGCGAAATCAAAGTCGCGGTGGTGTGACGTGAGCGACAGCCGCAACGCCTACTACGACCGCATCGCGCCAAACCACCTGGCGCCACTGTGGACGCGCCTCAAGTCGCTGGTGCCCAAGGAGCCGACGCCGGTGGGCGTGCCGCACCGCTGGGCCTACAGCGAGGTGCGGCCGCACGTGCTCGAATCGGCCGACCACATCAGCGCGAAAGAGGCCGAGCGCCGCGTGCTGATCCTCGAAAACCCGGCGCTCGCCGGCTCGTCGCAGATCACGCAGACGCTGTACGCCGGGTTGCAGCTCATCATGCCGGGCGAGGTGGCGCCCGCGCACCGCCACACGCAGAGCGCGTTGCGCTTCATCGTCGAAGGATCGGGCGCGTACACCGCGGTCGACGGCGAGAAGACGATGATGCAGCCGGGCGACTTCGTCATCACGCCCTCGTGGACCTGGCACCACCACGGCCACGACGGCGAGCCTGGCAAGGCCGGCCCGATGGTGTGGCTGGACGGGCTGGACATCCCGCTCACCCACTTCTTCGGCAGCACTTTCCGCGAAGACCACGCCGACGAAGAAGCCTCCGTCATCCGCCCGACCGGCGACGCGCTGGCGCGCTACGGCAGCGGCCTGCTGCCGGTCGGCTGGCGCAACGGCTCGCTCAATTCGCCGGTGTTCAACTACCCGTACGCGCGCACCCGCGAGGCGCTGCACGCGCTGACCCGCGCCGGCGCGCCCGACGCGCACGCGGGCCACCTGATGCGCTACATCAACCCGGCCGACGGCGGCTGGGCCATGCCCACGATGGCCACGATGATCCGCCTGCTGCCCGCCGGCTTTGCCACGCTGCCCTACCGGGGCAGCGACAGCACGGTGTTCATCGCCGTCGAAGGCCAGGGCGAATTGCGCGTGGCCGGTCAGCGCTTCGAGCTGACGCCGCACGACATCGTCGTCGTGCCCGGCTGGATGGCCTACACGCTGCACGCATCGCAAGACCTGGTGCTGTTTTCGTATTCCGACCGCGTGGCGCAAGAAAAGCTCGGCTTCTTCCGCGAGCAACGTTTGCCTGCCTGATTTGCGCCGACACACGCCACACCCACAACCTTCCGGAGACAACCCGATGAACCACCGTCACACCGCCATCGCACTCCTGTTCGGCGCTGCACTTTTCAGCGGCACCGCGCATGCGCAAGCCGACTTCCCCAACAAACCGGTCACGCTGATCACCGCCTTTGCCCCCGGCAGCGGCCCCGACGCGACGCTGCGCCTCGTCGCCGAAAAGCTCGGCAAACAATGGAACCAGCGCGTGCTGGTGGACAACCGCCCCGGCGGCGGCGGCTTCATCGCAATGGACGCCGCCCGCCGCGCCGCACCCGACGGCTACACGCTGCTGCAACTCGACAGCGACCACCTGGCCGCCGTGCCGCACCTGTACAAACAACGCGGCGCCGACGCGGTGAAGAGCTTCGAGCCGGTGGCGTCGATCTTTCGCACCACCTTCCTGGTGGCGGTGGCAAAGGAGTCGCCATTCAAGACGATGGCCGACATCGTCGCCGCCGCCAAGGCCGCGCCGGGCAAGGTGACGTACGGCTCGTGGGGCGTGGGCAGCCCGGGCCACCTGGGCGCGGAGCTGCTGGAGATGCAAACCGGCATCGGCATGACGCACGTGCCGTACAAGGAGGTGAGCCAGCTCTTCATGTCGGTCGGCGCGGGCGACGTGGCGTGGAGCCTGGGCACGCTGCCGTCGAGCTCGGGCGCGTACAAGGCGGGCAAGCTGCGTTACATCGCGGTGGCCTCGAACAAGCGGTTGCCGCAGGTGCCCGAGGTGCCGACCGCAGCCGAGGCCGGTGGCCCGGCCGACTTCGACGTGAACGCGTTCGTGGTGCTGGTCTCGCCCAAGGGCATCCCGGCCGCGCTGCGCACGAAGATCAATGCCGACGTCGCCAAGGTGCTCACCGACGCCGAGCTCAAGGCGCGCTTCGACACCTTCGCGTTCGAGCCGATCAGCTGGTCGGCCGAGGAGATCACGCGCAATGCCGAGGCCAAGTCGAAGGTCTACGAGCAGCTGGTGAAGAAGGCGAACATCAGCCTGGAGTGATCCGGCGGGCGGCGGCTCAAGAGCGGTCGCCCCTCTGATCAGAGGCCGTAGGTCGGAGCCACCCGGCCACCGACCCCCGCGGCTGAGACGGTGCTGACACGGTGGCCGGGCACTCTATGCTCATGCCCGAGCTGTCTGCAAACGCCTTCGATGATCCCGCACCGTCCTTTTCGCGCCCGGGCAGCCCCGGTTGCCTGCAACCCGAGCGCGACGCCGCCATGTTGCGGTTGCTGACATCGCCCTGCTGGGCTGGCGAGTCTCAGGCGCAGCAACCGCTGCCGCCAACGGTGCCGGGCGCCTTGCTGGTCGTGCTGGCCGGCGCCGGCACCTGGGTCGACCGGCATGCCCTGGCCGCCGTGTTCTGGCCCGACGACGAACCGGCCGACGCCCTGCACCACCTGCGCATCAACCTGCACCGAAGCCGCCAGTTGCTGGCCAGCTGGGGGGTGAGCGACGGGCTGAAGGCCGAGCGCTCGCGCGTGATCCTGACGCTGGCCACCGACGTGGCGGCGCTGCGCACCGCACAGGCCGAAGTGAATGCCGCCACCTTGGCCAAACTGTCGCCGGCCCAGTGGTTGCACGGCTGGAAGCTGCCCGGCTACGAGGGCTTTTCGACTTGGTGCGACGACACCGGCCACCGGCTGCAGGCAGATTGGCTGGCGGCCCACCGCCGAAGCACCGCCGTCGTGGCGCCGCCACGGCCGGGGGCCACGAGCGCGCCCGAGGCGCCGGTGCCGCCGGGGCGCGAGCCGCAACTGCACCGCCTGCTGGCCAGCCCCGCGCCGGCCCTGCTGCTGCTGGGCGAACCCGGCGCCGGCAAGACCACGCTGCTGCGCGCCGCCTTCCCGAACGCGCCCTGCATGCGGGGTTTGCAGGGTCTGAACGGCATGCCGTACCGGCCGCTGCTGGACACGCTGCGCGAACACCTCACCATCCTGCAACGGGCGCTGCGAGAGCCGGGCCACCCGCTGCGGCCGTATCGACTCGATCTGGCGCGCATGCTGCCCGAGCTGGCGCCCGACGAAGCGCTGCCGCCGCTCGACGCGCTGTCCGCGCAGGCCCGGCAGGTCGAGGCGCTGGCGCGTGCCGTCGAGGCACTGACCCCGGTGCTGCTGGTGGACGACTTGCAGTGGTGCGACGGCGCGACCATCGACTGGCTGCTGCTCCTGGCCCACAGCGGCCGCATGCGCTGGCGTGCCGCGGCGCGCCGCCATGAGCTGCCGCGCTCGCTCGCACAGGCGCTGCAAACCCTGGGCAGCGCCGGCCGCCTGGAACACCTGGACGTGCCCGAACTGAGCCGCCAAGGCGTCGCCCAGGCCTGTGCGGCGCGCTGGCCCGACCAGATGTTCAGCGACGCGCAACTCGACCGCCTCAACGCCTTGAGCGGCGGCAACCCCTTCTTGCTGGGCGAGTGGGTCGAGGCCGGCTACTCGGGCGATGAAGACACCGCCTCTCAGCCGGTGATGGCGCGGGTGGCGCGCCTGGTGAACGAGCGCCTGCGCGGGCTGAACACCACCGCGCGCAGCGCCGTGGAAGCGGCCGCTGTCTATGTTCAGCCGGTGCCGATCGCGGCGCTGCGCGCGCCGATCGACGCGCATGGCGATGTCGGCGCAGAAGTCGCAGAAGCGGGCGGCGACGACGCCTGGACCCACGTCTGCGCGCAAGCCCGCGCCGCCGGCCTGCTGCAAGAAGACGCCCGGGGGCTGAGCTGCCGGCACGACCTGATCCGGCAGGCCGTGTTCGACAGCCTGTCGCCGCAACGCCTGGTAGCGCTGAACCGCCATGCCGCCCTGTGGCTCGCAGAGCGGCGCGACGCCGACGCGCTGACGATCGCCGCGCACTGGCGCGCCGCACGCGAGCTCCAGACGGCGCTGGCCTGGTGCCACCGCGGAGCCGAGCAGCTGAAGCAGCGGGGCCGCTTCGATGCGGCCCGAACGCTGTGGCGCGAGGTGGCCGACGACTCGCTGGATGCCGCGCAATCCTTGCGCGCACGGCTGGAGCTGGCCGCGTGCGACTTGTTTGAAGACCTCTCGCGCGGACAGACGGCGCTGGTGGCGGTGCAGGCCCAGCTCGGCGCCGTGGCCGACCCCGACCTGCACCGCCAGATCGAAGGGCGCCTGCTGAGTGCGCTGGTCGACAACCGCGTGTTTGCTGGCGACATCGGCGCCGCCCGCACCGCCGGCCAGCGGCTGCGTGTGCTGCTGCCGCTGTTGCCGACGCAGGAGCGCATCGAGGCCACCGAAGCGCTGATCGAGCTGGCGATGCGCGAGCCCGACATCCCCGGTGCCTGGGGCTTGTTGGCCCAGTTGCGCGCCACGGCGCCGCAGCGCCCGACCCTGTTGAGTTTTGAAGGCCAGATTCACTGGTTCGGCGGCCAGGTGCAAGCCGCGCACGACGCGCTGGCCCGTCTGCTCGAACGCCACCCCGACTACTGCCGCGGCATCACCGTCGAGAACGACCTGGCCGTGATGCTGCAGGCGCTGGGCGAAAACGCCGCCGCCGAGGGGATGGCGCGGCGCAGCCTGGAGAGCTGGGCCGGCGTGGCGCACACCGAGACCTTGTCGCTGCTGGTGCTGGGCCTGGTGCTCACCACCGCCGGCCGCTGCACCGAGGCCGAGGGCGTGCTCCAGCGCGCGCTGCACCTGGCGCGCGAGCAATCCAGCGAGGGCTTCGAAGCCGAAGCGCTGGTGCGCAGCGCGCGGCTGCAGCTTCAATGCGGGCGCTTCGATGCAGCCCAGCAGGCGCTGACGCTGGCCGCGCCGCTGCTGCAACACAGCCCGGAGCCTTTGCGGGTGTCGCAGGTCGCCTTGGCGCAGGTGCTGGTTGCCATCGCGCTGAAGCAATCACCCAGTTCGCCCCACGTCGTCGACGGATTGGCCCGCATTGACGCCGCGAGTGCGCGCAGCGAGCACCCGCTGGTTCACGTTCGCGCTGCGCGCGCGCGAAGCGCCCTCGCGCTGGCACAGGGCGACGCAGAGGCCGCCACCGCTGCCGCTCGCACGCAGGCCGACTGGGCGCGCCGCGGTGGCCTCAAGGAAGCGCTGGCCGACGCGTGGTTGCTGCAAGTTCGCGCCCGCCAACTCGCGGGCGAGTTGCCGCCGGTCCTGAAGCCGCTGGTCGAGCAAGCGCTGGCGATGGCCGAGACCCAGGGATTTGCCGACCTGCGATGGCGTGCCGCGCAGTGGTTGGCGGTGTTCGACACGACCGCCAATGCTCACACGGCCCGCGCCCAAGCCGCGTTGAACCAACTTCTGGGTGCAGAGGCGACGCCGTTGTTCGACGCGGCGGCCGCCGCTCGCATGGAGCCCGGCTGGCACTGACGCGAGGCACACGCTGCGGTGTGTTCGCGATCGCGCTGCGATCGCAGGTTCTCCCTTACCGGCAACGGGTACGTCGCCCGCCGCGACCGCGCGCGGAGCCACGCTGCGCACGGTCACCCGACGCCCTTCTTCTTGATGAGACGGTCCGCGCCGAACGCCTGAATTTGAGACGGTGCTGAGACGAAGGCTCGGCACATTGGCATGGCGCCTTCCAACGGAGCCGTCGGAGCGAACGCAGCAACAGGACAGAAGATTTTTTCGAGGCGCACGCACCGCACTGCATCCAAAGCGCAAGTCTTTCCGTCAGCAAGGTGCCAAGTGTCTTGCACGGTGCAAGACGAGGCAAACCAAAGAACCGACCCATTCACCTTCAAGGAATCGACATCATGAAACGCAACACTTCTTTTGGCCTCACCGCCATCGCTGCCACCACCGTTCTGTGGCTCGCAGCGCCCACCGCCGCGCAGGCGGGCGAGCAGCAAGGCGTGCGCTGCCCCAGCGGCAGCACCGCCGACATCGGCTCCAACAACAGGACCCTCAAGTGCGCCAAGGTCGAAACCATCAACCGCGATGCGATGTGCGTGGGGATCACGGTGAGCAATCAGGGCGACGTGAAACAGAATCTTCGACTCGAACACGTCACCGCAGGCCGCGATGTCTGCAAGGTCCCCGGCGGCACCGCGACTTCGCCGGTCACCTTCTTGCCGCTGCCGGGCGATCCGCCTGCCTCGTCGTTCACGCAGGTCGAGCAGGCTGGCAAGGATGTGTTCCGCGCCACCAAGAACGTGTACGTGTTTCCCGAGCGGGGCCCGATCTACAACCCCTTGCACAACGCCTCGCTCGGCGTGGCCTGCCCTGCAGGCTACGACGGCGACCCGGTGTTCGACGGCAAAGGGATTCGCTGCGACAAGCGGGACGGGTCGCCGAAGACGGCCGACTGCGACTTCGGCTTCACCCGAGAACCCGACCAGCGAGGCAACGAGGACCGCTGCCTCGGCCTCCACAACGGCCCGACCAAGCCCCGTGGCATGACCAAGATCCAGCACGACCTGGAGCGCGACTCGGACCGGATCAGCTGGTACCTGAACGAAAACGTGGGGCAAGACACCTGGCAGCGCAAGGTCTACGCCTTTCCCAACAGCCGCTGATACGCAAGCGGGCCGTGAGGCTCACCTCAGCCACCCGGCGCGGCCCCGCGTCGGCCGGGTGTGCGTTCTTCGATCCAGGGAGTTCGTCATGCCAACGACAAGGATGGGTTCGATTTCGTCCGCGGTGCTGTGCGCGGCCGTGCTGAGCGCCTGCGCCACCGCACCGTCTCATCAGGCCGTGCAGCAAGTGCGCGGCCAGCAGAACCCCGCCGACCGCGCCCAGCGCGCGATCACCAACTTCACCCCCGCGCTGCGCTGCATGGACGACTTGATGTTCCGCATCGGCACGCGCGACGTGACGCTGATGATGGAGGAGCTGCGCGACGCCACGCAGAAAGTGCCGGTGAGCGCACGCGACATGATGACCTCGGCCATCTCGGAGATGACGCGCCGCTCGCGCGCGGTGCGACTGTCCGTCTTCGGCAGCGACCAGCAGAACCTGACGCAGGCGCTGCAGCAGGCGCAGAAGACCAGCCCGTTCGCGGTGCTGCCTGAGTACAACCTGCGCGGCACCATCAGCCAGCTCGACGAAGACGTGAAGCGCGACAGCAGCGCCTTCGGCTTCCTGACGTCGCAGGCGTTCGGTTTTCGGCTGGGGGGCGAAACCAAGTTTTCGGTGCTGGGCTTCGACGCCGCCGTGGTGCGCACCGACACGATGACGCTGATGCCCGGCGTGGCCTCGAAAAACACCACCGTGATCGCCAAGCGCGACAGCAGCGCGGGCGACGGGCAGGCGCGCATCCTGAATGCGGCCACGGTGTTTTCGTTCTCTGCCGCGCGCTCGGAGGGCGCCTCCCAAGCGGCGCGCAACATGGTGGAGCTGGCGGCCATCGAGCTGGTGGGCAAGCTGATTCGCGCGCCTTACTGGCTGTGCGTGGGAACGCCCGACAACCACCCCGAGGTGCTGCGCGAAACCGAAGACTGGTTTTTGTCGATGGACGAACCGGAGCGCATCGGCTTCTTCAAGGAGCGCATGCGCGAGCGCCGCTACTTCGACGGCGCACTGGACGAAACGGCCGGGCCCGATTTCGACGCCGCCCTGCGCGACTACCGGCGGGCCTTGGGCCTGTCGGCGCAGGGGCCTGCAGACCTGGACTTCTTCCGCCGATTCGTGGCGCAGCCGGTCCACCCCGGGCCGCTGGCGGCGTTGCCGCGCACGGCGCGCCTGGTGCCGCAAGCCGGTGTCGCTGCATCGTCATCGCCATCGTCATCGGCATCAGAGGCCGGAAGCGCCGCAGCGGCGAGCGACGATGCCCCCAAGGAGGCATCGCAGAAGAACACTGCGCCCGCCGACGCAGCCACGCCGGTGAGCCTGCTGCTGCAACCCGCCGCCGGTGGTCAGCATGTGCGCTTGCAGGTGAGCGCCGCCGCGCCCGGCTACGTGTACTGCTATGCGCAGGACCCGGCCAGCCAGGCCATCCGCCGCATCTTCCCCAACCGGTTTGTGCGCGACCCGCGGGTGGAGGCCGGCCGCACCGTCAGCCTGCCCGGTGCAGGCCGGTTCAGGCTGCATCCAGGCCACCGCTACGCATGTGTGCACGCCCCGCGCGAGGTCTACAACGATCTGCCGCCGCCGCTGCGTTGGGGAGACTTCGACGACATCCGCCTGCCGAGCTTCGACGCGATTCAAGCGCAGTTCGCGGCCGCCTCGGGCCTGAGCATCGCGCTGGTTCGGCCGACCCCGGCAGCGCCTCGCTGAAACCGGCTGGATGCACGCCCATGGACGCCGCCCACCTGACCCACGTGCTGGCCCGCATCGCCCAGCAAGACCGCACCGCCTTGCGCGAGCTGTTCGACCTGACCAAGCGCCAGCTCCTGGCCGTGGCCACCCGCGTGCTGCGCGACCCCGCGGCGGCCGAAGACGTGTTGCAAGAGGTCTTCGTGAATGTCTGGCAGCGCGCGGGTGGCTTGCCGGAGCTTCGGTCGCACCCGATGGCCTGGTTGACGGCCACGGTGCGCAACCGCGCCATCGACCTGTTGCGCCGCCACCGGCCCGAGGTTTCGCTGCATTGGCAGGATGCCGACGGCGAAGAGCGCTGCCACGACGCCGTCGACCTGAGCGGGTCGCCGCTGGACCACTTGCTCGCCGCGCAGTCCGACCACCAGCTCAGCGACTGCCTGGGCCGGCTGGACGCCGAGCCGCGCCAGGCCGTTCTGCTGGCCTACTTCGAAGGGCTGACCCACGCCGACCTGGCCGAGCGGCTCGCCAAGCCCTTGGGCACGGTGAAGGCCTGGGTTCGCCGCAGCCTGGACCGGCTGCGGCTGTGCATGGGAGAGTTGGCATGACCGACGCCGATCAGGACGGGTTGCGGGCGGGCCCGGCAGCGCACGCGCGGAGGATGTCTGATGCACTGGCGTGACTCCCCCGAGCTGTTGCAAAAGCTGGCGGCCGCGTATGCGCTGGGCACACTCGCCGGCCCTGCGCGCCGCCGCTTCGAGTCGGTGATGCGCAGCGACCCGGCCGCCGCGCGCGCCGTGGCCCAGTGGAACCGGCGCCTGCAGCCGTTGGCCGAGCAGTTGCCGCCACGGGAAGCCAGCGCCCAGTTGTGGCAGCGGATCGAACAGCGCGCGTTTGGTGCGAGTACCGGCGCGGTCGATGCCACCGAACGTGTCGGCTCGGCCGATGCTGCCGCCGCCCCGCGCCGGGCAACCGCCAAGCGCCGCGCCGAACCGACCGCGCTGCGCCGCTGGTTGAACGCGAAGTTCACCGCGCTGTGGTCGCCGCTGCCGGCCGGTGCACTGGCCACCGGGCTGGCCTTCGGCATGGCCTTCAGCCTGGTGCTGCCGGGGGTGCTGACACGGCTTCAGTCCGACCAAATCACCGAGTTGCCCGAGAGCTACGTCGGCGTGCTGGCCACCGCACAGGGCCGAACCGGGCTGATCGTGTCCAGCCTGCGGCACGGCACGGTGATGGACTTGAAGCGGGTCACCGACGTGCCGGTGCCCCCGGGCCTGGGGCTGTACCTGTGGGCCATCGACGCGCAGGGCCGGCCCAGCCCCATCGGCCCGGTGCCGCAAGGCGCCTTCGTTCGAGTGCCCTTGCCGAGCCCGGCAGAGCAACTCTTCTCGAAGGCGGTGGAGTTGGGCGTGTCGTTCGAGGCGCCGCAGACCCGGCCCACCGCGCCGACCACGCCCTACGCCTACCGAGGCCTGTGCGGAAAGCTGTGGAGGGTGCCCGCACCGAAGTGAGTCGCCGTGCGGGGCGCTGCCGAGGCGCGCCGTTGCGTGCCGCTGCCTTTGCATGCGGCATGCACGCGGCCGCCCGTTGCTCAAGCTCTAGAATCGCGCCCGTCCGCAGAGCGTGGACCCGTACCTTTGCCACCGGCGGGGCCGGCCACATCCGTGAAGCACATGCCCGAACACCCGTCTCGATCCTGCTTGCCGCGCTTCGTGTGGTGCGCGGCTTGGCTGCTGCCGATGTGGGCGTCGGCGCAAGCCCCGGAAACGATCCCCCGCTTCGTCGAAGAAACCGACCTCGCCGGCCTGCAAAGCCGCTTCGAGGGCGAAGGCGAGTACCTGGTCGGCGGCGGTGTGGCCACCTTCGATTGCGACGGTGACGGGCTGCCCGAGGTCTACGTCACCGCCGGCGTCAACAAGGCCAAGTTCTATCGCAACCGCAGCGCGCGCGGCGGGCCGCTCAAGCTGCTCGAAGAACGCTCGGGGCTGGAGCTGACGAGCGCCATCGGCGCCTACCCGCTCGACGTGGACAACGACGGTCAAGCCGACATCGTGGTGTTGCGCGTGGGCGAGGTGCAGGTGTTCCGCGGCCTGGGCGGCTGCAAGTTCGAGCGTGCCAACGACGCCTGGAAGCTGCGCACCGGCAATGGCTGGCACAGCGCATTCGCCGCCACCTGGGAGCGCGGCGCCGTCTGGCCGACGTTGGCCGTCGGCACGTATGTGGACCGATCGAAGCCCGAGTTCCCGTGGGGCAATTGCACGCCGGGCTTGTTGATCCGCCCGGCTGCGTCGGGCACCGGTTTTGCCGATGCGCTGCCGCTCGCGCCGGGGCACTGCGCGCTGTCGATGTTGTTCTCGGACTGGGGCCGCAGCGGCGAGCCGGCCCTGCGCGTGAGCAACGACCGCGAGTACTACAAGGGCGGGCAAGAGCAGTTGTGGCGCGTCGCACCCAGCCAGCCGCCGGTGCTCTACACGGCCGCCGAAGGCTGGAAGCCGCTGCAGATCTGGGGCATGGGCATCGCCAGCCACGACCTGGACGGCGACGGCTTTCCCGAGGTCTTTCTCACCAGCATGTCCGACAACAAGCTGCAGACGCTGGACAAGGCAGCTGCCACGGCCGCCAAGCCCGCCCAACCCAGCTACGTCGACGTGGCCTACAAGCGCGGCGTCACCGCGCACCGCCCGTACATCGGCGGCGACATCCACCCCTCCACCGCGTGGCACGCGCAGTTCGCCGACGTGAACCACGACGGCCGCGCCGACCTGTTCATCGTCAAGGGCAACGTCTCGACGATGCCCGACTTTGCGACGCTCGACCCGAACAACCTGCTGCTGCAACAGGCCGACGGCAGCTTCGTCGAGGCGGGCCAGCAAGCCGGCGTCGCCAGCTTCAAGCGCGGGCGCGGCGGCTTGCTGGCCGACCTAAACGGCGACGGGCTGCTGGACATGCTCGTCGTCAACCGCTGGGACAAGGCGCAACTCTGGCGCAACGTCGGCGCGGGCACCGCCGACAAGCCGGTGGCGATGGGCCGATGGTTGCAGCTTCGACTGAAGCAGCCCGGCGCCAACCGCGACGCGATCGGCGCCTGGGTCGAGGTGGACCTGGGCGGGCGCACCGTGCGCGAGGAGCTGACGGTCGGCGGCGGGCACGCCAGCGGCCACCTCGGCTGGATGCATTTCGGGCTCGGTGCCGCGACGAGCGTCAAGCTGCGCGTGCAGTGGCCGCACGGCGACTGGGGGCCGTGGCAGACGGTGGCGGCCGATGCGTTCTACATCGTCGACAAGGCGCAGGGGGTGAGCGCATGGAAGGCACCATGAAGCGATCCTTCGCCTTGCGCGCCGGCCTGCGCGGCCTGGTCATCGCATCGATGCTGGCGGCCGCTGTCGCCACCCCGGCGCAACCCACCGCACCTGCCTCCGGGCGCCCAGCCGCCGAACACAGCGCCAGCGTCGCCACCGAATGGTTTTCGCTCGCGCTGCAGCTCACGCAGCAGACGCCGGGCTTCAGCCCGCCGGTCGCGTCGCGCGCGCTCGCCTACCTGAGCCTGGCGCTGTACGAGTCCATCGTGCCCGGCATGCCACAGCACGTCAGCCTGGCCGGCCAGTTGAATGAACTCAGCTCGCTGCCCTGGGCGCAACCCGACGAGGCACTGCACTGGCCCACCGTCGCCAACGCGTCGATGGCGCTGATGACGCGCATGATGTACCCCACCGCGACCGCCGAGAACAAGGCCCGCATCGACCTGCTCGAGCGCAGCCTGCCGATCAAGTACGGGCAGGACTTCGACCCGGTGGCCGTCACCGCCGAGGTCAAGAACCGCTCCGAGACCTTCGGCAAGCTGATGGCGATGGCGATCATGACCTGGGCCCGCACCGACGGCGGCCACGAGGCCTGGGGCCCGCTGCGCCGCTCGCGCCAGCCGTATGTGCCGCCGAGTGGCGCGGGCCAGTGGTCGGCCACGCCGCCGGCCTTTGCGCCGGCGCTGCTGCCGTGGTGGGGCGAGAACCGGCCGTTCGCGCTGCAACGCGCGGCCGACTGCCCCGCGCCGCCGCCACCGCCCTACTCCGAGGAGCCGTCGTCGGCCTTTCACAAAGAGGCGCTCGAGGTCCACCGCCTCAGCACCCAGGCCACGCAACAGCAGCGCCAGTACGCACTCTATTGGGCCGACGACCCGGGCAAGACGCCCACGCCCGCGGGCCACTGGGTCTTCATCGCCACCGACCTGCTGAAGGCGCGCAAGGCCAGCCTGGCCGACGCGGCACAAACCTACGCGCGGCTGAACATCGCGATGGCCGACGCCTTCATCGCTTCCTGGCACACCAAGTACAGCCTGAACCTGCTGCGCCCCGTGACGTATGTGCAGTTGTCGATCGACAGCAACTGGGCGCCGAGCCTGATGGCCACGCCGCCGTTCCCCGATTTCCCGTCGGGCCACTCGGTGCAATCGGCCGCCGCCGCGGCCGTGCTGGCGCAAACCTTCGGCGCCGACACGGCCTTCGTCGACAACACCCACAACGACCGTGGCTGGGGCCCGCGCACGTTCAAGAGCTTCAAGGCGGCTGCCGACGAGGCCGCGCTGTCGCGCCTGTACGCCGGCATCCACTACCGCTCGGCGGTCGAGCTGGGCAAGGTGCAGGGGCGGTGCGTGGCAGGGAAAGCGCTGGCGTTGACGTTCAAGCGTTGACGCAGTTGGAGCGTCGAGGCCACGGGGGCCACGCCTGCAAGGCAGGGTTAGCGATAGTGCCAGTAGCCACCCCGAAATCGTTGGCGGTGGGCTGCGTCGCATTAGCATGCTGGCCGGCGAAACGGGTGAGGCAACGATGCCTTCGTCGTTTCTCGAAACTCTGCCGCTCGCTGCGGGTGCGTGAACAGCACGCCTCACGAGCCACTTCACTCCAGGAGACCTTCATGTCGAATCGCATTTCAAGCCTTCTGTGCGCCGCAGCCGCTGCCGCACTCACCACCGGCGCGGCCGTCGCCAAGGACGTCACCGTCGGCGTGAGCTGGTCCAACTTCCAGGAAGAGCGCTGGAAGACCGACGAGGCCGCCATCAAGGCGCAGCTCGAAAAGAACGGCGACAAGTACATCAGCGCCGACGCCGCCGGCTCGCCCGAGAAGCAGTTGGCCGACATCGACGGCCTGATCTCCAAGGGCGCCAAAGTGCTGATCGTGCTGGCGATGGACAAGGACGCGATCCTGCCCGCCGTCAACAAGGCCACCAAGCAGAAGATCCCCGTGATCGCGTACGACCGCCTGATCGAAGCGCCGGGCGTGTTCTACATCACCTTCGACAACGTCGAAGTCGGTCGCATGCAGGCGCGCGCCGTGCTGAAGGCCGCGCCCAAGGGCAACTACGTGATGATCAAGGGCAGCCCGACCGACCCGAACGCCAACTTTCTGCGCGGCGGCCAGCAAGAGATCATCGATGCGGCCGTCAAGAAGGGCGACATCAAGATCGTCGGCGACGAGTACACCGACGGCTGGAAGCCGGAAGTGGCGCAGAAGAACATGGAGCAGATCATCACCAAGAACGCCGGCAAGATCGATGCGGTGATCGCATCGAACGACGGCATGGCCGGCGGTGTGGTGGCAGCACTCACGGCCAAGGGCATCAAGGGCATTCCGGTGTCGGGCCAGGACGGCGACCACGCGGCGCTGAACCGCGTGGCGCTGGGCACGCAGACGGTGTCGGTCTGGAAAGACTCGCGCGACCTGGGCCGTGAAGCTGCGGCAGCCGCCTCGGCGCTGGGCGCCGGTAAGGCGGTGGCCGGTTCCGCCAAGTGGAGCGGCGGCGAGAAGAAGGTCGCGCTGGATGCGCAGTTTTTGAAGCCGATCCCCGTCACGCAGGAGAACCTGGACGTGGTGGTGAAGGCCGGCTGGATCAAGAAAGACGCGCTGTGCAAGGGCGTGGCGGGCGACAAGATTCCGGCTGCCTGCAAGTGATCGTCGTGGCCCGGGGCACACGCCGGGTTCGATGAAGCGAAACGCGGGCGGCTGCCCGCGTTTTTCATTGACGCACTGATTGCGTCGACCGAGCGACAAGGAGAACAGCCCATGAGCGGCATCGTGCAATCGCTTCGCCAAGCCGAGCTGGACTGGCGCATGGTCCTGATGGGCGGCGTGCTGGTGGCCATCGCGCTGGCCTTCAACGTGCTCACCGGCGGCATCTTCCTGTCGCCGGAAAACCTCTACAACATCGCGCAGCAGACGGCGGTCGTGGGCATCGTCGCCACCGTGGTGGTGCTGATCATCGTGGCGCGCCACATCGACTTGTCGGTGGGTTCGGTGATGGGTTTCGTCGGCGTGCTGGTGGCCTACCTGATGTACACCGTGGGCTGGTCGTGGCCGGCGGCGTCGCTGGCTGGGTTGGCTGTCGCGATCATCGTGTCGGTCTACCAAGGCGCGCTGACCGCGCTGCTGGGCGTGCCGTCGTTCGTGGTCACGCTGGGCGGGTTGATGTCTTTCCGGGGCGCGGCCTTCCTCGTGGCCGACGGCAAGACGCAGCCAGTCAACGACGAGTTCTTCCAGCGCCTGGGCGGTGGTTACGACGGCGCAATCGGCGTGACGGCGAGCTGGGTGCTGGCCGGCTTGATGTGCCTGGCGATCGTGCTGGGCGTGGTGCAGAAGCGGCGCATGCAGGCCCGCTTCAGCGTGCCGAGCAACCCGCTGTGGGTGGACGCGCTGATGGCGGCGGTGCCCATCGTCATCGTGCTCGGCTTTGCCGCGGCGATGAACGCCTACAAGATCCCGAACAAGGACGCGCCGCAGGGCATCCCGATCCCCGTGCTGATCTGGGCTGCGGTGGCGCTGGTGCTGTCGTTCATCGTGCGGCGCACGCGCTTCGGGCGTTACGTGTATGCGATGGGCGGCAACCCCGATGCGGCGGCGCTGGTGGGCATCCCGGTGAAGAAAGTGACGCTGCTGTTGTTCGTGTTGCTCGGCGTGTTGATCACGATCGCGTCGATCGTCTCGATCGCACGCTTGAACGCCGGCACCAACTCGCTCGGCACCGGCATGGAGCTGTACGTGATCGCCGCAGCGGTGATCGGCGGCACCGCGCTGGCGGGCGGCAGCGGCTCGATCGTCGGCTCGGTGCTGGGTGCGCTGATCATGCAATCGCTCGACAGCGGCATGCTGCTGCTGGACGTGCCGATCGGCCACCGCATGGTCATCATCGGCCAGGTGCTGATCGCGGCGGTCGTGTTCGACGTGCTTTACCGCAAGTGGACTGGAGAGCAGTGATGAGCGCCGTCACCACCAAGGCGCCGCTCGTCTCGCTGCGCAACATCTGCAAGAGTTTCGGCGGCGTGCACGCGGTCGAGAACGCCAACGTCAACCTGCACCCCGGCGAGGTGGTGGCCCTCCTCGGCCACAACGGCGCGGGCAAGTCCACGTTGATGAAGATGCTGGCGGGTGCCTACCCGATCGACAGCGGTGACATCCTGATCCGCGGCGAGAAGGTGCACATCCGCAACCCGGCCGACAGCCAGGGCCTGGGCATCGAGACGATCTACCAGACCCTGGCGCTGGCCGACAACCTCGACTCGGTCGCCAACCTGTTCCTCGGCCGCGAGCTGATGACGCCCTGGCGCACGCTCGACGACCTGCGCATGGACGCCGACGCGCGCAAGGTGTTTGCGCGCCTGAACAAGAACTTCAAGAACTTCCGCGTGCCGGTGCGGCGCCTGTCCGGTGGGCAACGCCAGACCGTCGCCATCTCGCGCGCGCTCTACTTCAACGCCAGCATCCTCATCATGGACGAGCCCTGCGCCGCGCTCGGGCCCGAGGAGACGCGCATGGTCGGCGAGCTCATCAAGCAGCTCAAGGCCGAGGGTGTCGGCATCTTCCTGATCAGCCACGACATGCCCGACGTGTTCGGCCTGAGCGACCGGCTGGCGGTGATGAAGAACGGCAAGATGGTCGGCACCTACAACACGAAAGACGTGAACGAGGACGAGGTGCTGGGGATGATCATTTTGGGCAAGCGGCCGGAGGGGAAGGTGCAGGCGGAGAGGAATGAGGGGTGAGGTGGGTGGGGCGATGCATGGGTTGTGCTTCCCCCGTCTTGGGTTCGCGTTCTGCTCAACCGCTGGCGCGGGATCAGACCGCCGGGGCACTCTGCTCCGCGAATGTCCCCCGAGCCGGGGTACCGGCTCTCCTCCTTTACTTCGCTGCGCAAAGCGCCCCGCCGGCCTGATCTGGCGAAGCAGTGGGCTGCACCTGCCGGCGGTGTCGATCGTCGCTGACGCCTTCCTACTTCATCAGCTTGGTCCGACGCAAGGCACTACGGTGTCGGCCGGGGCCGTCGGGTGACCGGCGGAGTGAAGTAAAGGAGGAGAGCTGGTACTCCGGCTCGGGGGACATGAACGGAGTCGGTTACCCGATGGCCTCGGCTCGCTCGGTTGACGCCCGGACTACGTCAGGTTGCTCGGTGACTTCGATCCACGTCGAAGACACGCCTCACCCCACCACCGGCTCCAACAACGTGAACTGCGATCGCCCGACCAACTTCCTCAAACCCCGATCGAAGCTGACGAGATGCTCGCCGAGGTAAAGCGTGGCGGCGGCGAGCCAGGCGTCGGGCAGGTCGTTGCCGGTGAGTTGTTTGTCGGTGCAGAGTCGCCTCAGTTCCGGCCACTCGGGGCCGAGCGTGGCGAGTTGAACGCCCTGCGCCACGAGCAACGCATCGACGAAGGCGACTGCGTCTTCCACCGGCGTTGGGTGGTGGAAGATTCTTGGGCTGGTGACCAGGCGCAAGAAGCTGGCGAGCACCATCGGCATCAGCGTGAAGGCGGCGCCGGCTGCGGCGGCGGCCACGGCTTGCTCCAACCAGGGGCGCGCAACGGCATGGTGGGGGTGATCGCTGCGCGACGCGGCGACCAGCACGTTCACATCAGGCGTCATCGCCCAAGGCGCGCTGCATGGCCTTGTTGCTCAGTGGGTCGACGCCGCCGACCATGCCTCCCCGCCCCTTGAAGACAGGCAATCGCGCCTTTGCGCGCGGCCGCTCTTGGTGAACTCGCAGGCGCAGTTGCAGCGCTTCTTCGATCAGGCGCGTGAGGCTGGTTCGTTGCTGCGCCGCCAACGCCTTGGCGTCGGCGAGCAGTTGATCGTTGATGTCGAGCGTGGTCTTCATGCCAGCATGCTACAGATTTCTGTACGCTGGGTCCAGGCAAGGGCGGGCACAGAAATGGAGCAACCCCGCCGCCACCGGCCTGCCGTCACCGCCTGAACAACCCATCCGCATTGATCCGCGACAGATCCACATAGTCCAGCCCCGTGTGATCGGTGGCGGTGTACGTCAACTCGCGGCCTCCGAGGCCGCCGCCGATGTCGACGCGGTTGAAGCCTTCCAGCGCGCGCTTGATACCGGCGCGGGTGACGAGGCCCCTGTTGGCATCGGCGGCGCGTCGCAGCGCGGCCACGAGCACCTTGGCGGCGGCGAAGCCTTCGATCATCGCGGGGGTGAGTTCCTTGATGTCCTCGGCGGCCGCCAGGCGCGCGGCCTCGGCGATCATCGGCGTGGCCAGGCTGCGTTCGGAAGGAAACACTTGGCTCACGATCACGCCTTCAGCGTTCTTGCCCAGCGCCTTGATGAAGCCGGACGACGCGTTGTTCGACAGCGTTGCGATGATGGCCTGTGAGCCCGAGGTGCGAAACGCGTTGACACCAGCCGCCACCGACACCGGCGTACCGACGATCAGCACGCCCAGCGCCTTGGCGGCGTTCGCCTTTTGCACGCAGGCGCTGTAGTCGGGCTTGAACTTGTCAATGGGCTGGTTGACGGTGGGCTCGGCGTTGGCTTCCTTGTAGACGCGCAGCGCGCCCTCCAGCGCGTCGGCGCCGAAGGAGTCGTCGACGGCGCACAGGGCCACCTTGTCGAGCCCCGCCAGGCCCAGGTGGCGCACCACGCGCTCGGCTTCGGCCTGGTAGGTCGCGCGCACGTTGAACACCCACGGGTTGACGGGCTTGTGCAGCACCATCGCACCGGTCGAGGGCGCGAGCAGCACGATCTGGCTCTCGGCCAGCAGCGGCAGGATCGCTTGCGCGTGCGGCGTGCCCCGTGTGAGGAACAGCGCCATCGTGCGCGGGTCGGCGATGAGCTTGCGGGCGTTCTCGGCCGCAAGCGGCACCTGGTTCTGGTCGTCGAGCGAGACCAGCTCGATGGTCTGGCCGGCGACGCCGCCCTCTTCGTTCACCGAGTTCAGGTACAGCTTGGCGCCGACGTTGATCTCTGCCACCGCCGCGGCCACCGGGCCGGTGAAGCCGGAGGTCTGGCCGATGCGGATCTGCGCCGCGGCGGGAACGGCGAGCAACAGGCTCGTTGCGGCAACGATGGCGCATGCGGCGCGGGCTCGAAGATGCTTCATGGGGTTGTTCTCCTGGTGCATGGGTCAGCGCAAGGCTTGGACGGGGTCTGGAGAGGGCTCGTGAGGCTCGGCGTCGGGTTCGGCCGTGGGCGTGGCGGTGGGCGGCACGGCTTCTGATGGCGACCTCGGCGCGATCGCCGCAATACATGCAACGCAACCCAGCAAGGCCAGCGCGCTGACGACGAACAGCGGGCGATACGACGGCAGCGCAGTAACGGCCAGCGCCATCAGGAAGCCGCCGACCGCCTGCGCCACCGCAAAGCTGAACGTTGCAGTGCCCCAGGCTTGGCGGTGGTGCTCGGCGCCGACGCGGTCGAGCGCGTAGGCCGAGACGAGCGAGGCGATGCCCGGCGTGAGCACGCCCATCAGCAGCGACGACACGAACAGCGCCGCAAAGTGGTCGCTCGCCACGGGCAGCACGGCGCTGAGCGCCTTGAGCAAGAAGGCGACGACGAGGCAGCGCTTCAGCCCGAATTTGTCGGCCAACGCGCCAGTGAGCAGCGGGCCCACCGCCGCGCCCAAGCCGAACATCGACCACAGGAAGCCACCGGTGGCCAGCGGCATGCCGAGCTCGCGCACGACGTAGTCGACCCAGAACAGCGTGTGCGCCAGGTAGCCGATGGCGTTGAGCGCGTGCGCGGCCCAGATCAGCCGCATCGCGCGCTGGTGGGCGGGCGACGCTGCGGCGGGTTCGTCCGCTGCCGCACGGGTTGCCGCCGACGGCGCGTCGGCAGATGCGCCTGCGCCCGCACCGGCACCCGCACCAGCACCTGAACCCACCGCAGCCTCCGACGGCCACTGCCGCCACGCCAGCAAGGTCAGCACCGAGCACAGCAGCCCCATGCCCAGCCAGGCGCCGGTGGGCCCACGCAACTCGAACACCGGCTGCGCCTCGCCACCATGGATGAACGCCAGGCCGATGCCCGCCACCAGCACCGGCACGAGCAGGCCCGACAGCACAGCCCCCAGGCCGATGCCGGAGAACACGACGCCGCTGGCCCGCCCCCTGACGTGCGGGCCGTGCAGCGGCAGCACGGCCGGCGCGGGCAGCACCATCAACAACGCGCCGCAAAAGCCCGCCACGGCGCGCCAGAGGTAGTGCCAAAGGAGGCCCGCACCCTCGATCGCCCCGGCAAAGAAGCTGAGCGAACACACCAGCATGGCGGCGCGCAGCAAGGGGGTCGCCCCGAAACGGTTGGCCAGCGCATTCGCCGCCCAGGCGCCGAACACATAGCCCCACAGCGTGGCCACACTCAGGTGCGACGCCTCGCCCTGTGTGAACCAGCCGGCCTGGATCAACACCGGCACCATCGCGATGAACGCAAAGCGGCCCAGGCCGTTGCCGACCAGCGTGGCGGCCAGGCCGGCGAGGCTCAGGCGGTTGAGGGCGGCAGCGTGCATATCGGCCCGTGAGCAGGTGGCGCAGGGAGCAGAGGTGCGGTGGAGCGTGCGGTGGATCGAGGGCGCATCAGGCCGGGTTCACGCGCCGCTCAGGAGAACGCGCTGTTGACCGACGCAAAGACCGACGCATCTTCCTCGGTCGGCAGCGGCGCGGCAACGGCCGCGGGAGCGGCAGGCTGCCGATGGGCCAGCGAGAGCATCTTGGCGACCGCGCGGTCGGCGTCGACGATGGCGGTGGAGTTGACGCCGGAGCGCGGCACCACGAAGGTGTAGAACTTGACGCCTTCAGTGGGGATGCCCAGCGCCCAGGCGTTGCCGACCACCTCGCCGCGCTTTGAGACCCAGTTGAAGTCGCGGTTGACCTCGATGCCACCGGGGTGAAAGCTGCCGTTGCGGAACGGCCGCACGTGCCCGGCGTCGAGCAGGCAGCGCATCAGCGGTGACGAATCCTCCAGCGGGCCGGGCATCGCGACGCGGGCCTTGACGAGCACGTGGACCGCGGCGTCGTGCTCCGGCCACGCGGCGCTGACGAGGCGCATCGGCGAGTCCGGCACTTCGCTCGACACGACGTCCCTTGCCACGTCCTTCGGCACGTCCCGTGGCAAACACGCCGCGCCCGGCCCCCAATCGGCCTGCAGCACGCCGGCCTCCATCAGCGCCAGCATCTCGGCGATGCGCCGCGGTGGCGGGCCGACGGCGACGCGGTTCATCACTGGCACGAACTCCGACAGCACCCAGCGGTGCGAGGCCTCGGTGAGGCCACCGAAGTCGATGGCCACGCGCAGCGTGTCGCGCAGGTCGCGCAGCACGTCGCTCGCGGCTTTCAGCGGGCTGTCGACGTTGCCTTTGGCGGCTTCGGTGAGATCCTGGCGAAGGTGGCCCGCGAGCCAGCCGCCGAACGCGCGGCGTGACTTCAGCGCCGCATCTGGCACCGGGGCCACCAGGCGCTGCCACGAGAACCGATCTGCCTCGGGGATGTACTGGCGGATCAGCGCCTCGCGCCGGGCCGCATCGGCGCAGACGAACTGGTTGCAGAACAGCAGCGTGGCCAGCGGGTCGCGCCGCTCCCGCAGGTAGGCCTCGCCGTGGGCGAATTGCATGTCGGCCAACAGCAGCGGCAAGACGTCGTGAACGAAGTCGAGTTGGCGTGTGGCGCGCAAGTCTCGCAGGCGCGATGCCAGCAGGAAGTGCGGCCGGTACTGCACCGACACGCCCTTTTGGTTGACCGCGCGCGCGCTCAGCGGCAACCCCGAACGCGAGAACGCGATCAGACGAGGCTCGCGGCCAGAGCGGATGTAGGTCAGTTCACCGTTTGTTGCCGACGGCACGAAGCGCCCTCCGCGGCCCAACGTCAACTCGGCCAGCACGTCGCAGGCGGTCAGGCCCATGCCTTCGATGGCCACCGTCATGCCGGCTTCGACGGGCTTTAGCTTCTGCTGGATCGGGTACGGGTCGTCGACGACGAGGGTCGAGTGACCCCGGCTCGCCGCCGGCCTGGCCTTGCCGACAGCGGCCGTCGGTGCAGCGGGCTTGGAGTGGCCGGTGGTCAGCATCACGAAGTCGGCGCGGAAGGCGCCGGCCGCTGTCGAGAGCACCCATGTGCCGTCGTCGCCGCGCTCGGCACGCGTCACGGCGCTCTTGATGAAGCGCACCTTCATGTGCGCCGGAACCAGCGCACACAGGTAGTGAAACACCCAGTGCAGGTAGCGGCCGAACAGGCTTCTCGGGTAGTAGGCGTCGGCCACCACCGCCACGCCGGGGCCGGCGACGGCGCTCGCGGCGCGCGGCTGTTCACGCAGCCATTGGTAGAACGACGGACCTTGCAGCACCGGGCCGGCGCACACGACCGACGGGTCGGAGAACTGGGTGATCTGGCATGCCACCGTGTTGACCGACAGGTGCTCCGACTGCTGCGGGTCGTGGCACCCCACGCCCGGCTCGTTGGGGTCGAACACGAGCACTTCGATCGGGCCCGACGGCCGCGCCCGCTCGCTCGCGACGATGCGCTCCAGCACGGTCAAGCCTCGCGGGCCCGCGCCGATGATTCCGACCTGAACTGATGTCATTTGCCCTCTCCCGCCGGACGCAAGCGCAGAACGCCGGTCACCCCCCCTATCTCGGGGGTTGCTTCTGTCGCAATGATTGATCTACGCGTCGGCGAGTCGGGTATTCGCTTGTAACAAAGGTTGCGGCGGGGGCGGGGCTTCGGTCTACCCCGGCAGCGACCCGCCGGAGCACCACGAGCAGGCGCGAGCGGCTACAGCGACATTGCCGGCCGCAGCGCCATCGCGGCGCGCCACCGTTGCAGGTGCAGGTGCTGCTCGGTGGGCCGGACCTTGACGACGCGCGCAAAGTCGGTGGCCACCACCGCGGTGATGTCGGCGACGCTGAACCGGTCGGTGGCGATGAACTCGCGCCCGGCCAGGCGCGCATCGAGATCGGCGAAGAACTGCTGCAGCCGCGCGAGGCCGCGTTGGCCCAGCTCAGGAATCTGCGCGTAGTTCACCGGCCCCGGCAGCGCGCGGTTGGCCATCGCGGGCGTGCCGTTGCGCAGCGCCTCGGCGATGGCCATCAGGCCTTCAAACTCGACGCGCCAGTTCCAGCTCGCAACCTCGGCCTTCTCGGCCGGCGTGCGGCCGAGAAGCGGCGGTTCGGGGTAGCGCGCTTCCAACCAGGCGGTGATCGCGGCGTTGTCGGTCAACACCAGGCCTTCGTCGGTGCGCAGCGCGGGCACGGTGCATTGCGGGTTGATCGCGCGGTAGGCGTCGCCAAAGTGCTCGCCGCTGCGCAGGTCGACCGGCACGGTGTTGTGCGCCACGCCTTTTTCAGCCAGCAGGATGCGTGCGCGGCGCGGGCTCGGCGCGGTGGCGCAGTCGTAGAGCGTGATCATTGCCGGGGCCAGGGTCGATCGAACCGTGGCGTCAGGCCGGCGGCGCCAGCTTGTCCTGCGTTCGCAACTCGAAGTCGCTGGCGTCGTGCCGCTCGTGCAATTGGCTGTCGGGCTGGCCCCAGGTGCGGTTGACCTTGCGGCCTCGCTGCACCGCCGGGCGCTCGGCGACGCGGTCGGTCCAGCGCTGCACGTGTTTGTACTCCTGCACCTGCAAAAACTCGCCCGCCTCGTAGAGAAGGCCCTTGGCGAGCGCGCCGTACCAGGGCCACACGGCCATGTCGGCCACGGTGTAGTCGTCACCGGCAAGGTAGGCGCTCTCGGCGAGGCGCCGGTCGAGCACGTCGAGCTGGCGCTTGACCTCCATCGCGTAGCGGTCGATCGCGTATTCGATCTTGTGCGGCGCGTAGGCATAAAAATGCCCGAACCCGCCACCAAGGAAAGGCGCGCTGCCCATCTGCCAGAACAGCCACGACAGGCATTCGGCGCGCGCCGCGCCGCTGCTGGGCAGGAAGGCACCGAACTTCTCCGCCAGGTGCATCAGGATCGCACCCGACTCGAACACCCGCACCGGCTGCGGCCCGCTGCGGTCCATCAGCGCGGGGATCTTGGAGTTGGGGTTGACGGCGACGAAGCCGCTGTCGAACTGCGTGCCTTCGTTGATGCGGACCAGCCAGGCGTCGTACTCGGCGCCGTGGTGGCCGAGCGCCAGCAGCTCCTCCAGCATGACCGTCACCTTCACGCCGTTGGGCGTGCCCATCGAATACAGCTGCATCGGGTGGCGGCCCACCGGCAGCGCCTCGTCCTGCGTCGGCCCGGCGGTGGGGCGGTTGATGTTGGCAAACTGGCCGCCGTTGGCTTTGTTCCAGGTCCAGACGGGCGGTGGCGTGTAGGCAGGGGTGTTCGGGGTCGGGTCGGTCACGGGGCAGCTCCGGGGGGTGTGGTGTGGATGAACGGCCGCACGACATTCAGCAGGCGCTCGACGTAGGCGTCCTTCTCGCCCACCGGCGCCACGTAGTGCAGCGCCTGCGCCGCGGCCTCGAAGCCGGCGCCGCGCGCCATCACCCATGCCGCGAGGTACTGCGACGAGAGGCAACCGCCGGCGGTGGCGATGGGCCCGCGCGCGTGGAAGGGCTCGTCGAGCACGCGCACACCGGCCTCTACCACCCAGGGTTTGGTGGTCAGGTCGGTGCAGGCGGGCACGTCGGCCAGCAGCCCGAGCCTGGCGAGCAACAAAGTGCCCGAACACTGTGCGCCGATCAGCTGGCGCAGCGGGTCGAGCTGCAACCGGTCGAGGGCGGCCCCCTTCTTTCCGTGGTCTTCGGCGATCGCGCGGGTGTACAGGCCGCTGCCGAAGATCACCGCATCGGCCTCGTTGGCAAACTCCAGCGGCTGTTGGGCCTCCACCGTCACGCCGCCCATCGACGTGACGTGGCGCGTCGGGCTGGTGATCTGCGCCTTCCAGCCCTGCGCGCCGAGCCGGTTCAGCAGCCCCAGCGCGATGAACGAGTCGAGCTCGTTGAAGCCGTCGAAGGTGAGGATGGCGATTCGCATGGCGACCGACCCGGAGCAAGAAGAGCCCGCACTGTATCGAAGTACGTCGAAGTGCGGGCTCGCAGACCGGCCGCAGGAGCCTGGCTGCGGCAGGCCCGTGGGCCCGCCGCGCCTAAACTCACGCGAGATCGTGCCGGTCCAGGTTCATCACCTTGACCCACGCGGCGACGAAGTCGCGCACGAACTTCTCACCCGCATCGGCGCTCGCGTACACCTCGGCCAGCGCGCGCAGCACCGAGTTGGAGCCGAACGCCAGGTCCACGCGCGTGGCGGTCCACTTCAGCGCGCCGGTCTGGCGGTCTCGGCCTTCGTACACGCCGCCAGCTTCCTTCCACTGCGTGCCCATGTCGAGCAGCTGGGTGAAGAAGTCCGTCGACAGCACGCCCGGCCGCTGGGTGAACACGCCGTGCCGGCTGCCGCCGCTGTTGGCGCCCAGCACACGCAGACCGCCGACGAGCGCCGCCATCTCGGGCGCGGTGAGCGTGAGCTGCTGCGCCTTGTCGATCAGCAGGTGCTCGACCGGCACATTCGCCGGGCCCTTGAAGTAGTTGCGGAAGCCGTCGGCCACCGGCTCGAGCCAGGCGAACGATTCGACGTCGGTCTGGGCTTGCGCC
This sequence comes from Methylibium sp. NZG, assembly GCA_001263235.1. Lineage (GTDB taxonomy): Bacteria > Pseudomonadota > Gammaproteobacteria > Burkholderiales > Burkholderiaceae_C > LGRD01. The sequence goes on from LGRD01000017.1 coordinate 59,354, forward strand.
GCGTCCACGCGGCCGGGTGCAAACGGCACCGTCACCGTCACGCCCGCGGCCTG
>LGRD01000021.1 GCA_001263235.1 Methylibium sp. NZG
GACAACACGCCGACGCGGGCCTGCGGGCAAGTCGCCTGGGCCACCTCGTGCCCGAGCCGGCCTGTGCCTTGCTGGAAGCCCTTGCAGAGCCACAGCACGCCCGGGCCGTCGGCCGGCACGTGAGCCAGCAACTCGCCGAGTGCGGCCATCGGAGTCGCGACGATCAACAGACCGTCCCGCGCATGCTCCATCGCCACCGCCAGATCGGAAGACAGGTGCAGCGCAGGCGGTAGCGCCACCTCGCCGAGGTAGCGCCCATTGCGTCGCAACGAGCGCATCTGCGCGACCTGCGATGCGTCGCGCGCCCACAGCCGAGTCGCATGCCGCGCCGACGCGCTGACTGCCAGCGCAGTGCCCCAGGCGCCGCCACCCAGCACGGTGAGGTTCACGGCGGCGTCGCGCTCGCAGGGCCGCGGGGCCGGCTCGGGCTCAGACGGGGCTTTGGGTGAGGCTCAATGCGAGCTGGTGATGATCGCCGGCCCGTTCGCTTGGTTCGGCTGCGCGGCCTGCGCCTGCTGTGCCTCGAACATCGCCTGGAAGTTCACTTCCGACAACAGCACCGGCGGGAAGCCCGCGCGCGTGCACACGTCCGAGACGATCGCGCGCAGGTACGGGTAGACGATGCCCGGGCAGGCGATGCCGATGATCGCCTGCAACTGCTCTTCGGGGATGTTGCGGATCTCGAAGATGCCGGCCTGTTTGGCCTCGACGAGGAACAGCACCTTGTCGGCCAGCTTGGTGGTGACGGTGGCGGTGACAGTCACCTCGTACACGCCCTCGGCGATCGGCGCGGCGCCCAGGCCGAGGTTGATGTCGACCTGCGGTTGCACCTGCTCGAGCAGAATTTGCGGCGAGTTGGGCTGTTCCAGCGACAGGTCCTTGAGGTAGACACGCTGGATCTGAAACACGGGGTTCTGGTTGTCGTCGGCCATGGCACTCTCGGATTGGAAGGGGGCGGTGCGGCGCTGGCGCACGCACCCGGGGGAGCCGGATTATCGCCGGGGGGTTTGGCGGGCGCGCCCGCCGTTCGTCAACCTGAAGCGGCGAGCAGCGGCATCAACTCGCCGCGCTGGTCGAGCGCCACCAGATCGTCGCAACCACCCACATGCGTGCTGCCGATGAAGATCTGCGGCACCGTGCGGCGGCCGGTCAGGTGCACCATCGCGTCGCGCGCGGCCGGGTTCAGGTCGACGCGCACTTCGTCGATGGCCGTCACACCGCGCTGCGCGAGCAAGGCCTTGGCGCGCACGCAGTACGGGCATGTCTGCGTGGTGTACATCTTCACCGCTTGCATCGAAGTGCTCATGAGACTGCTCACGATCACGCCGCCGACTTTTCGAGCGGCAGGTTCGCTTCGCGCCAGGCCGCCAGGCCACCGGCGAGGGAGCGCACGTTCTCGAAGCCGAGCTTCTTCAGCACTGCCACCGCGCGGCCCGAGCGCGCGCCGTTGGCGCACAGCACCACCAGCGGCAAGGCCTTGTTCTTGGGCAACTCGCCGGTCGACTCCAGGCTGGCCAGCGGGATGCTCTTGGCACCGGCCGCATGGCCCTTGGCGAACTCGGTGGACTCGCTGACGTCGATCAACACTGCCTTCTCGCGGTTGATGAGCCGCACCGCTTCGGCAGCGTTGACTTTGGAGGAGCCGCCTGCGCCCTGGAGCATCGGCCACAGCAGCAGGCCGCCCGATGTGAACGCGGCGAGGAACAGGACCCAGTTGTCGACGAAGAATTTCACAGCAGCGGCCAGACGATGAATGAAGGAGTCGAATTATAGAATTCGGGCGCGTTTGCCCTGGTGTGGCGCGCCAACTCTCATCACAGCTTCGCCGCAAGCGGCCCCGACCATGCACAAACTCGTTCTTGTCCGCCACGGCGAATCGACCTGGAACCTCGAAAACCGCTTCACCGGCTGGACCGATGTGGACCTCACACCCACCGGCGTGGCGCAGGCGCAAGAGGCCGGCCGGCTGCTCAAGGCCGCCGGCTTCGAGTTCGACCTGGCCTGCACCTCGGTGCTCAAGCGCGCCATCTGGACGCTGTGGCACACGCTCGACCAGATGGACCGCACCTGGGTGCCGGTGGTCAACTCGTGGCGCCTGAACGAGCGCCACTACGGCGCGTTGCAGGGGCTGAACAAGGCCGAGACGGCCAAGAAGTACGGTGACGATCAGGTGCTGATCTGGCGCCGCAGCTACGACACGCCTCCGCCGGTGCTGGACGCCACCGACCCGCGCTGCGAGCGCAGCGACCCGCGCTACGTGAAGCTGAACCCGGCCGATGTGCCGTTGACTGAATGTCTGAAGGACACCGTCGCGCGCGTCATGCCGTTCTGGAACGAGACCGTCGCGCCGGCCGTGCGATCGGGCCAACGGCTGGTGATCGCCGCGCACGGCAACAGCATCCGCGCGATCGTGAAGGTCCTCGACGGGATTTCTGACGAGGCGATCGTCAACCTGAACATCCCGAACGGCATCCCGCTGGTGTACGAACTCGATGCAAACCTGAAGCCGATCCGCAGCTACTACCTGGGCGATGCGCAAGCTGCGGCCAAGGCGGCTGCGGCGGTAGCGGGCCAGGGTAAGGCGTAGGCCGCACCCGCAGAAAGACAAGCTGCGCGGCGCGAGCTCAGGCCAGCGGAGATAGCAGCGCCGAGCCCACCTGCGCCTGCAACCGCTCGGCCAGCGCGCGCCGCTCCAGGTGGCGCGTGCCTTCGGGCAGCAGCATCTGCACGTGCGCCTTCAGGCCGTCGGCGCACACCACCCACCAGACCGATTGCGCCAGCGTGGTGTCGCCCACGTACGCTGCGGCAGGGCTGACGGCGTGCTGCCGGTCGCTGTAGCGCAGCGCAACCGGTTGCACCGGCACCTCGGTCGATATCGCGGCTTGCAGCAGGTTGGCGTGGAAGGGCAGCAGTGCGTGGCCGTCGGACGTCGTACCTTCCGGAAACACGGCCACGATTTCGCCGCCGCGCAGCGCCTCGGCCACTTGGTGCACCACGCGCAGCGCGTCGCGCTTGCGTTCGCGCTCTATGAACAACGTGCCGCCACACGCCACCATCCAGCCCATCAGCGGCCAGTGGCGCACGTCGGCCTTCGACACGAATCGCGCCGGCTGCACCGCGTTGATGGCCAGGATGTCGAGCCACGACACATGGTTCGCAACCAGCAGCACCGGCCCGCTGCGCGCGCTGCCGCTGGTCTGCAACGCGATGCCCAGAACGCTGAGCATCTGCGCCGACCAGCGGCCGACGATGTGCATGCGCTGCGGCGCCTTGAGGAACGGGAACACCAGCGCGCAGATGGCCGCCCCGTAAAGCGCGTGCGCGACGACGCGCGCCAGGCGCCAGACCGCGCGCAGCGTCTTCAAGCGCGACGGCTCTTCACGTTCTGGTGCGTCACGTGCTGGCGTATCACGTGCTGGCCTCTCAAGCGCGGGCGCGCTCGAACGCCACCACGCCGGCCACCAGCGTGGCCTGCACGCTGCCGGGCAATTCGTGGCCGGCAAACGGCGTGTGCTTGCCCTGGCTGCGCAACGCCTCGGGTTCGACCGTCCAGCGTGCATCGGCGTCGAACAGGCACAGATCGGCCACGCCGCCTTCGACCAACTTACCCGCGCTGGCGCCCAGCGTGCCGAGCGCGGAACCGAGCACGCGCACCGGCCCGGCCGTCACCGTGGCGAGCGCGGCAGGCAGCGGCAGGCCGGCATCGGTTCCCCACTTCAGCGCCAGCGACAGCAGCAGCTCCAGGCCGGTCGCGCCGGGCTCGCTCTCGGCGAACGGCAGATTCTTCGCGTCGGCATCGACCGGCGTGTGGTCGCTGACGAGCGCGTCGATCGTGCCGTCGGCCAACGCGGCGCGGATGGCGTCGCGGTCGCGTTGCTGGCGCAGCGGCGGTGTGAGCCGCATTGCGGCGTTGAAGTAGCCGATGTCCAGGTCGGTCAGGTGGAGCTGGTTCACGCTCACGTCACCGCTGACCGGCAGGCCCTCGGCCTTGGCGCGGCGCAGCAGTTCGATGCCAGCGGCGCTGCTCAGACGGCACAGGTGCACGCGCGCGCCGGTGTCGCGCACCAGCTCGAAGATCGTGTTCAACGCGATCGTCTCGGCGATCACCGGCACGCCAGAGAGGCCCATGCGCGTGGCCAGCGCCCCCTTGGCCGCCACGCCGTTGCCGAGGAACGCATCGTTCGGCAGCAGCCACACGGTGTAGCCGAAGGTTGCGGCGTACTGCAGCGCGCGGTGCAGCACCAGCGTGTCGCGCACCGCCACGTCGGCGTGCGAGAAGCCGACGCAGCCGGCCTCGGTCAGCTCGGCCATCTCGGTCAGCGCCTCGCCCTGCAGGCCGCGCGTGAGCGCGCCCAGCGGGTACAAATGCGCGAGGTTCAGGCTGCGGGCGCGGAACTTCAGCATCTCCACCAGGCCCGGCTCGTCGAGCACCGGGTCGGTGTCGGGCGGGCACACCAGCGAGGTCACGCCGCCGGCCACCGCGGCAGCCATTTCCGATTCGAGCATGCCCTCGTGCTCGTGACCAGGCTCGCGCAAGCGCACCGCCAGGTCGACAAGGCCCGGCGCCACGACCCAGCCTTTGGCGTCGATCGTGCGGTTCGGCGCGAAGTCGGCGTTGACGCGGCCGATCGACACAATGCGGCCGGCGGCGATTGCCACATCGCCCGGCTGATCGAGCTTCGTCGCCGGGTCGATCAGCCGGCCGTTCTTGATGAGAATCTTCATCGTCGCCGAGCCTCAGGCGTTGTTGCCCGCGATGATCGACATCACCGCCATGCGCACCGCAATGCCGAAGGTCACCTGCGGCAGGATCACGCTCTGGCGGCCGTCGGCCACGGTCGAGTGGATCTCGACGCCGCGGTTGATCGGCCCCGGGTGCATCACGATCGCATCCGGCTTGGCGAGTGCCAGCTTTTCCGGCGTCAAGCCGTAGGTCTTGGAGAACTCGCTCGCACTCGGCAGCATCGCACCGCTCATGCGCTCGTTCTGCAGCCGCAGCATGATGATCACGTCGGCGCCGCGGATGCCTTCGTCCATGTCGTGGCAAACGCGCACGCCCATCTCGCGCAGGTCGCCGGGCACGAGCGTCTTGGGGCCTACGGCGCGGATCTCGGGCACGCCGAGCGTGGTCAGCGCATGGATGTCGGAGCGCGCGACACGCGAGTGCACGATGTCGCCGACGATGGCCACGGTGAGTTCGTGGAAGTCTTTCTTGAAGTGCCGGATCGTGTACATGTCCAGCAGCCCCTGCGTCGGGTGCGCGTGGCGGCCGTCGCCGGCATTCACCACATGCACGTGCGGCGCGCAATGCTGGGCGATCAGGTACGGCGCGCCGCTCTCGGAGTGCCGCACGACGAACATGTCGGCATGCATCGCCGACAGGTTGGCGATCGTGTCGAGCAGGCTCTCGCCCTTGGCGGTGCTGGAGCGCGCGATGTCGAGGTTGATCACGTCGGCGCTCAGGCGCTTGGCAGCGATCTCGAACGTGGTGCGCGTGCGCGTGCTGTTTTCGAAGAACAGATTGAACACGCTCTTGCCCCGCAGCAGCGGCACCTTCTTGACCTCGCGGTCGTTGACCGACAGGAAGGTGCCCGCGGTGTCGAGGATGTGCTGCAGCACGGCGCGCGGCAGGCCCTCGATGGAGAGCAGGTGGATCAGCTCGCCGTGGCGGTTGAGCTGGGGGTTGTGGCGCAGTGGCATCGTCGTCAATGGATCGGGTCAAGCGCCGGGCTGGATGTCGAAGCTGAAGCGCCCGTCGTCAGCGCGCGCCAGCCGCAGGCGTTGCTCGCGCGGCAGCGTCATGCGGACGGCGGAGTAAGCCGCCGCCACCGGCAGCTCGCGCCCACCGCGGTCCACCAGCACCGCCAGCGTCACGCTGGCCGGGCGGCCGAAGTCGAACAGTTCGTTGACGACGGCGCGGATCGTGCGGCCGGTGTAGAGCACGTCGTCGATCAGCAGAATCGGGCGGCCGTTCACGTCGAACGGCAGGCGGGTGTGATCGGCGCCTGCCGTCAGGCCGCGCGAGCCGAAGTCATCGCGGTGCAGCGCGCTGGAGATCACGCCGTGTTCGCCGGGCAGCTTCAAGTCGCGCTGCAGGCGCTCGGCCAGCCACGCGCCGCCGGACCAGATGCCCACGATCACGCTGTCGGGCTGCAGCAGGCCGCGCACACCGGCGGCAAGCTCGGCGTAAAGCGCCTCGGCGTCAAGGTGAAGGCTGCTCATTCGAGCGATCCGAGAAACTGTTCGAGGATGATCGCCGCCGAGGCAGCGTCCACGTCAGCCGCGCCCAGTGCGTGTGCTTCGGTGGTGCTGTAGCGCTCGTCCACTTGGTGCACGGGCAGGCGAAAGCGGCCGTGCAACTGGTTGGCGAATCGGCGCGCGCGGCGCGTGTTGTCGTGCTCGGCGCCGTCGGGGTGGAAGGGCACGCCGACCACCAGCGCGTCCGGTTGCCATTCGGTGATCAGCTTGCCGATGGCGGCAAAACGCTCATCGCCTTCTGCGGCCACGGTGGTGAGCGGCTGCCCGTTTCGAGTCAACGAGTTTCCTGTGGCGACGCCGATTCGTCGGGTGCCGAAATCGAAAGCCAGATACGAGTGCGGGGAGGCCACTTGGAGAGCTGCGGTTGGCGACGAATTCATGCGGCGCCCTCCGGACGGTCCCGGTCCGCAAAGGTTAGAGAGGACGGGCGCATGCACGCATTTCGCTGGTCGATCCCCCCGGGCCACGAAGGGGCCCGTTCCGGTCCCGCGGGGCCCCTCGCCCTTCGCTTCATGCGTGCCCAGCCGCCTGGCTCAGCATGCCGGCCGAGATGCCCAGCAGCGACAGCGCCTTGTCGTAGCGCTGCTCCACCGGCGTGTCGAAGATGATGCCCGGCTCGGCGTTGACGTTGATCCAGCCGTTGCGGCTCATCTCGTCCTCCAACTGCCCAGCGCCCCAGCCGCTGTAGCCCAGCGTGACGAGGATCTTCTTCGGCCCGGCGCCGTGCGACAGCGCCTCCAGCACGTCCTTGCTGGTCGTCATCTCCAGCCCGCCGGGAATTTGCAGCGACGAGTTGTAGTGCCCGCCGTCGCCGCTTTCGCCACCCAGTCGTTCGTGCAGCACGAAGCCGCGCTCGGTCTGCACCGGGCCGCCGAAGTAGACGGGTGCTTCGGCCAGGTCTTCGCGGTCGAGCGAGAGCTCGACCTTCTCGAACAGGTTCTTCAGCTTGATGTCGATCGGCTTGTTGATGACCAAGCCGAGCGCACCTTTTTCGTTGTGCTCGCACAGGTACACCACCGTGCCGGCAAACGTGCCGTCGCCCATGCCGGGCATGGCGATCAGGAACTGGTTGGTGAAGTTGATGGGCTCGGCCGGCATGGCGCCATTTTATTCCTGAGGCAGACTCTGGCCGATGGAAAAGCCTTTGGACACTGCCCTCGTCTGGTTCCGGCGTGACTTGCGCACCGCCGACCACGCCGCGCTGCACCACGCGTTGAAGGCGGCGCGGCGGGTGTGGTGCGTGTTCGTCTACGACCGCGACATCCTCGACCCGCTGCCGCGCGCTGACCGCCGCGTGGCCTTCATCCACGCCAGCATTGCCGAGCTGGACCAGCAGCTCGCCGACCTTGCCGCAGCGCGCGGCACGAGCGGCGTGCGCTTGATCGTGCGACATGGTTCGGCGGCGCAGGAGGTTCCTCAGCTTGCTGCCGCGCTGGGCGTGCAGGCCGTCTACACCAACCACGACGACGAGCCGGCCGCGCTGGCGCGCGACGCCATGGTTCGCGACGGCCTGGCCAGCGCCGGCATCGCGATGCACACGAGCAAGGACCACGTGGTGTTCGAGCGGAGCGAGTTGCTCACCGGCACCGGCAAGCCGTACGGCGTGTTCACACCCTACAAGAACTCGTGGCTGAAGAAGCTGGAGCCGTTCTTCGTCAAGGCCTATCCGATCGAGCGTCATGCGGCCAGTCTGGCGCCGGTGCCGGCTGCTCATGCCACAGCGCTGCCGAGTTTGGAGGCGCTCGGCTTCCGACCGGTCGACCTGCAGGCGCTGAACATTCCGACCGGCAGCTCGGGCGCGCAGCGCCTGGTGGCCGACTTCATGGCGCGCATCGGCGCTTATGAGGACACACGCAACTTCCCCGCGGTCAAGGGGCCGAGCTATCTGTCGGTGCACCTGCGCTTCGGCACGGTGTCGGTGCGCGAATTGGCCGCGCTGGCGTGGCAGCACATTCAAGAGGCTCCGCCAGCGCAGCGCGCGGGCGCGCAGGTCTGGCTGTCCGAGCTGGTCTGGCGCGACTTCTACCACCAGATCCTGCACCACCACCCGCGCGTCGTCGGCGCGTGCTTCAAGCCCGAGTTCGACCGCATCGTCTGGGAGCAGGGCGAACATGCCGACGCGCTGTTCAAAGCATGGTGCGAGGGCCGCACCGGCTACCCGCTGGTGGACGCCGCGATGGCGCAGATCAACCAGACCGGCTACATGCACAACCGGCTGCGCATGGTGGTGGCGAGCTTTCTGGTGAAGGACCTGGGGCTGGACTGGCGCCGCGGCGAGGCCTACTTTGCGCTGCACCTGAACGACTTCGACCTGGCCGCCAACAACGGCGGCTGGCAGTGGGCCGCTTCGACCGGTTGCGACGCGCAACCCTGGTTCCGCATCTTCAACCCGGTGCGCCAGAGCGAGACGTTCGACCCGGCGGGCAAATTCATCCGCCGCTACCTGCCACAACTCGCAGCCCTGCCCGATGCGGCCCTGCACGCGCCGTGGGCTGCTCGGCCGATCGACCTGGCCAGCGCCGGCATCGTGGTCGGCCGCGACTACCCGTTGCCAGTGGTGCAACACGACGAGGCGCGCCTGCGCACGCTGGAGCGCTACAAGGTGGTCAAGGGGTCGGGCGTCGCCGCGGGCGAGGCTGCGGACTGAACGGCTTCGGGTGAGTCAGAACAGCTCGACGTCGCCGACCTTGGAGCCATCGGGGGCAGCGAGGTCGCCACTGGCCACCAGCGCAGCATGGCTGCACACCTGATTTCGACCGTGGCCCTTGGCGTGGTAGACCGCCTTGTCGGCACGCTCGAACGCGGCGCTGGGCGTGTCGCCCTGCGTGACAGCGGTGAAGCCAATGCTGACGGTGATGCGGCCCACCTGCGGGAACGAGTAACCCTCGGTGCTGCTGCGAAAACGCTCGAAGGCCTGTGCTGCGCAAGCCTCGGAATCGCACCGCATCAGCACCACGAACTCCTCTCCGCCGAAGCGGTAGAGCCGGTCGTGGACGCGGAAGCGGTTGCGCATCAAGCGTCCCAGCAACAACAGCACTTCGTCACCGATCAGGTGGCCGAAAGTGTCGTTGACGCGCTTGAAGTGGTCGATGTCGATCACGCCGAGCCAGTGCGCCGACGTCGGTGAATCCCCACGGCGCTCGTCCGGCCCGCCGACCGGACCGGCGGGGGTTGACTCGGCGGTGGCCTTGAGGAAGCTGGCGTCGAAGGTCTTGCGGTTCAACAGGCCGGTGAGGGAGTCGCGTTCGCTGTATTCAAGCAGTGCCTGGAAGTTGCAGTAGATGCGCAGCACGCTGCGAATGAGCCGCTGCGCTGCGTCGTCCAGCGGTTGTGCACTGTGAAACTCGAGCACGCCGACGTCACCGCCGACGTTCACCGGGAACACACCCAGGTGGGGCTGCCCTGACCGGAGCACGACCCGCCCGCCGGTAAACACCTCCCATCGTTCGGGGTGTTCGGTCACGGCCGGCAGGCTGTCGATCTCGGTCCAGGCCGGGTCGGCTGTCGCCACGACATCGCTCGCGGCCATTCGTGCACGCGCCAGCCATCGCTGGTTGCCCACCTCCCCGACGCACCGATAGACCGCCACCGAAAGGGGTTGCAGCAAGTCGTGGAACGCTCCAACCAGGGTGGCGTCCAGCGCATCGCGGTCTCTGAACTCGGTCAGCTCCGCCAGGTGGTCGGCCAAGTGGGTCATCGCGGGCCTGAGGTGATCAGGGATTCTGCAGGCCGCATCGGGAGCTCGGGCGACCGCTTCAGGCGGCTGAACCAGCGGACGTGTAGTGGCCGATCAGGGCAAGCAGATCTTCTTCGGAGTAGGGCTTGCCGAGGTAGTGATCGACGCCAAGCTCTGCGGCGTAGTCGCGGTGCTTCTGCGCAATGCGGGAGGTGATCATGATCACCGGCAACTCACGCAAACGTGCGTCGCCGCGGATGTTGCGCACCAGGTCGAAGCCGTCCATGCGCGGCATCTCGATGTCGGTGAGAACCACCTGCGGCAGTTCTTCGACAAGGCGCTCCAGCGCGTCCATTCCGTCCTTGGCCAGCGCCACGCGGTAGCCCTCGCGCACCAGCAGGCGCTGCGTCACACGCCGCACGGTCAACGAGTCGTCGACCACCAGGATCAGCGGCGCGGCCACGAGCACGGGAGCGCCAACCTCGGGCATGCCAGGTGCGCGCGCCGGGGCGTGACGCGCCGCATCGGTCGCGGCATGCGCCGAGGCGCCATAAAGTGTTGCCAGAGCCACCGGGTTGTAGATGAGCGCCACTGCGCCCGAGGCGAGCAGCGTCACGCCCGCCAGGCCCGGAAGGCGGGACAGCTGCGGGCCCAGGTTCTTGACCACCACTTCCTGGTTGCCCAGCACCTCGTCGACGTGCAGGGCGATGCGCTGCTGCGCACTGCGCACCACCACCACCGAGCGGGTACGCCCGGCATGCTCCAGCGCCACCGGGCCGAGCTGCAACAACGCGCCGAGCCAGTAGAACGGCATCGACTTGTCGCCCAGGCTGAACAAACCGCTGGCATGCGCTGCTTCGATCTCGGCCGGCGTGCTCCGGCGCACGATCTCGACCAGCGTGGAGGGCACCGCCACCGTGGTGTCGCCACAGCGCAGCATCACCACCTGCGTGACCGCGGTCGTGAGCGGCAGCACGAGCTTGAACGAGGTGCCCTGGTTGGCTGCGGTGGCCGTTTCGACCCGGCCGCCGATGGCGTTGACCTCCGATCGCACCACGTCCATGCCGACGCCGCGGCCGGCCAGTTCGGTCACCGTGTCGGCGGTCGAGAAGCCGGGGGTGAAGATCAGGTTGGCGAGTTCGGCGTCGGAGTACGTCGCATGCCGCTCGATCAGCCCCATCGCCTCGCCCTTGGCGCGGATGCGCGCCAGGTTCAGCCCCGCACCGTCGTCGCGCACCTCGACGCCGACTTCGTTGCCCTCTTGCGAGAGCATCATCGTGATCGTGCCCGTCGGGTCCTTGCCCGCAGCACTGCGCACCGCCGGCATCTCGATGCCGTGCGTCACACAGTTGCGCAACAGATGCTCGAAGGTGCCGGTCATGCGGTCGAGCACGCCGCGGTCGACCTCGATCGAGCCGCCGGTGATGTCCAGGCGCACCTGCTTGCCGGTTTCCTTGGCGGCCTGGCGCACCACGCGGTACAGGCGGTCGGACAGGCCCTCGAACTCCACCATGCGCGTGCGCAGCAGGTCGTCCTGCAACTCGCGCGTCATGCGCGCTTGGGCGACGAGTTCGTCTTCGGTGCTCTCCAGCGAACGCTGCAGCGTGCGCTGCACAGTGGCGACGTCGTTGACCGACTCGGCCATCATGCGTGTCACTTCCTGGAAGCGCGTGAAGCGGTCGAACTCCAGCGGGTCGAACGACTGGTCGGCCGCCTTGGCGGCCTCCAGGCGAGAGCTCATTTGCGTCTCGGCCTGCAGTTCGATGTCGCGCAGCTGCAAGCGCAGCCGCTCCAGGTTGTCGGTCAGGTCGCTCAGCGAGCCTTTGATCTGGCCGACCTCGGTTTCGATGCGCGAACGGGTGATGCTCACCTCGCCAGCCTGGTTGACGAGCCGGTCGAGCAGCGGCGCACGCACACGCACCGCCGACTGGCTCACGTTCGGCTGCCGCTCCGGCACGGCCTTGGCGCCCCTGGACGAGGCAAAGTGCGACCAGTCGATGCCGGGCAGATCGTCGGCGTTCGGCGTGACTGTGCGTTCGCTCAAGGCCGCCGCTTCGATCGCCTCTGGTGACAAGGCGCCGTCATCGGCCAGCTCAGCCGGCGGGGTCAACGCCGAATCTGGATCGACAGGCGCTTCAGCGACCGCCTTTGCCGTCGACTCCGTCAGCGCCTCTGCGGGTTCGTCGATCACTGCCAGCGGCGCTGGCGGCTCACGATCGAACGTCGGCGCGGCCACCGCCAGCGCGACGGGGGGCGCCAGGTCGCTCATCGCATCGACCGCCTCAGCGTGCGCCTGGGCGTCCTTGTTGCGCATGGCGTCGAACAGTTGCGACAACGAGTCGCAATTGCTTTGCAAGTCTTCGATCTCGTCGATCGACGGCTGCGCCTCGGCGAGCAGGTGCTCGATGCGGGTTTCCAACCGGTGCGCCATCTCGCCCAGGCGCATCGCGCCGGCCAAGCGGGCGCCGCCCTTCAAGGTGTGCAAGGTGCGCATGCACGCTGAAGGGTGGCCCGCCTGCCCTGGCTCGTACAGCCAAGCGCGCAGCTGGCTGGCCAGTTGGGGCAACAGCTCCAGCGCCTCTTCTTCGAAGATCGGGAACAGTTCGGCGTCGACGGCGTCCACCGCATCGAGGTCGTCCTCGATGTCGACGTGCGAGTGGCTCAACGCAGCGCTGCGCGGCAGACCCTTGGGCAGCTCGGGCAGCGGCTTGAGCTCGATGAAACCGGACGGCTCGAAAGGCTGCGATGACTGCAGTTCCGAGAAGTCGGTGTCGCGCCGCGGCGACGCGGGTGACTCGGCCTCGGCCGTCTCGGCCGCCTCGGGGGCGGCGGGCTCGGCGGCTGGTGCCTCGGCGGCCGGTGCCTCGGCGCCTGGTGCCTCGGCGATCGACACCAACAACAAGGGCGCATCCGGCGACACCGCCAGGTCGCCGACACGGGTGGGCGTGGGCATGTCGGCCGCCGCGGTCACAGCCTCCAGGCGGCGCGCCGACACGATCTCATGCTCGGCCAATCGGGCCAGCAACTTGGGCGACGCTCCGACGAGGAACCCGGCTGCAAACTGGTGCAGCATGCGGCGGACTTCTTCGGCCGTGTCGACGAACAGCCGTGCCTCTTCGGGCGTGCCCTCGCCGATGGCCTCGGAGCGCATGAGCGCGTGCTCCAGGGTGCGCGACAGGTCGGAGAGGTCGGTGAAGCCGACGGTGGCCGAACTGCCGGCCATCGAGTGCGCCAGCGCAATCGGCGTTTCGCCGATCGGACGGTGCAACTCCATCGCCCACTCGGCCAGCTCGGTGGTGAGCCGGCGGGACAGCTCATCGGCCTCATTCAGGTAGATGTTGAACAGCGGGATGCCGATGCGCAACGGGCCGACGACCTTGACGTTCTCTGCGTCGGCAGGTTCCGGCACGAGCGTGGGGAAGTCCAGCGGCACCGGCTGCGAGTCGGCCAACGGCGCCATCGTCGGAACAGAGGGCGGCGCTTCGCCCAGGACGTCCATTCCGCCGAAGCGACTTGAGACGGGCGCGCTGCCGGCGCTTCCCGTGCCGTCGAGCGGCACAGGCGCCGACGCAGCAGGGCGCGCTGGCTCGGTTGCAGCGCCGCCGGGGAGCAGATTGCCTGGCAGATCGAGGTCGAAGTCGAGCGACAGCTCCATCGGCAGCGACGCGACTGGCTCCCCGGAGCCTGTGGACGCGGCGGCGGCGGGTGTCACGGGCAGCGCGACGGGCAGCGCAACAGGCAGCGTCATGGGCAACGTGATGGGCAACGCGATGTCAGACACCTGCGTGCCACCGGCCTCCTCACGCCGCTGTGCGAGCAGCTGCACGGCAGCGGCCACGGTGGCGGCATCGTGCCCGCCGAGGCGGTGCGCGGCAATGTCGCCGATCCAGCCTCGCAGGTAGTCCAGCGCCCACTGCGTGAACTCGAGCAGCGGCGGGTCGGCCGGACTCTGGCCAGCGAGCTGGGTGTTGTAGATGCGCTCGCAGGCCCAGGCACCTTCGCCAAAGTCCTTCAGGCCGACCATGCGCGAGCTGCCCTTGAGCGTGTGGAACGAACGCCGCACGGCCGTCAGCAGCGCCACATCGCTGGGGCTGATGATCAACGCCGCGCGCGCCTGCTCGGCTGCAGACAGCACCTCGCGAGCTTCTTCGATGAAGACCTGGCGCAGCTCGTCGCCCTCGTCCAGCGGGACGCGGTTGCTCGCCGCAGCACCGGCGGCACCGACGGGCTCGCCGCGCAGTGCCGCCACATCGGGCTCCAGGCCGACGGCGTCGGATCGCGAAGAGACGAACTCGACCAACGCGTCGGAGAGCTTGCCTCGCACTGAATCGCGATCGGCCTCGGTGCGAGCCTCGCCCAAGGCCCGCTGAGCTTGACGCAGCGTTGCCGCCAACGATCCCTGGTCGGCTGCCATTGCCTCGTTCGACAGCCGCTCCATGCCGCGCACCACGGCCGCTGCGGGCGTGTCCTGCTGGCTGGCCGTCGCGGCAAGCTGCTGCACCTGCTCGATCAGGCGCGGCTCCACGGGTGGGGCAGTGTCGGGTTGACCTGCCGGGCCGGCGGCGCCCGAGCGCCCCATCACCGGGCTGAGCTTGCCCGTCTCGGCGTCGTACGCAAACAGCGACTTGGCCATTTGCGGCTGAACGCTGAGCATGTCGATCAGGAAGCCCAGCGCACCCAGGTTGCCGGCAATGCGGTCGAACACGCCCGCTTGGGCCACGCGTTCGGTGTCCACCACAGTCGAGGCCAGGCCGTCGATGTCGTCGCGCATGCGCAGCAGCGCGGCCGAGGCGTGGTCCATGCCCAGCACAGACAGCACACCACGCATGGCCGCCAGGTGCCGCGGCACCTGCAGCAGCGGCTTGGGCTCGGTGGGCTTGCGGAAGAACTCGTCGATCAGCTTCTCGGCGTCCGACAGCGACGCGCGCAACTCCTGCACCACGCTGCCCATCGTCTGGCGGTCGGAGACGCGGCGGTAAAGCTCCTCCATCCAAGGCTCGAGCGGCTTCGGCGCGTCGCCCTGGCGGGTGGCCGCAAGCCGGTCGGCCAAGCGCAACACGCGGCGGGCTTGTTCGGGGTGGTTGAAGTCACCGTCTTCGAGCACGGCCTCAATGTAGAGCAGGCTGGTGGCCACCTCCATCGCCAGCGGCGCTGGCGGTGCGGTGGCGGCTGCCTGGCTCTGGCTCACTGCTGCCTGCAAGCCGGCGGCAAAGGTCTCGCCGAGCGGGAACAGCCGCTTGAGCGAATCGCCGACCAGAGAGAACTGCTCGGACAAGCCAGCGAGCCGATGCATTTCGCCGCTGGCCACTGCCGACCAGGACTCCTTCGCAGCAGCCACGCGCTTGCGCGCCTGCGCGATCCACGCTGGGTCGAATTGCCCGAGCACGCTGTGCGAATAGTCGACCGGCGTGTACCGCGCCAACCCGTAGGCCTGACGCACGGCGGCCAGGCGCGGCGCTTTGTGGCGCTCGTCTGGAACTGCACTTTGGGCACAGAAGAAAAGCAGGTCTTGGGCCAGTCGCTCGGAGACTTCGCCGTCGCTGCGCTCCAGCACGCGAAACTGCGCGAGCAGCCGCGACGCCACACGCTTGGAGAACACGTCGGCCGGCAACAGCCCGCGCGCCTGCGACTCGAAAACCGCGGAGGCGAGCTTCCACATCGTGGAGCGATGCGCCTCGGTCGCTCCGGCGCCCAGGCCAGCGCAGACCTCGCTCATGCGCGCGGCCGCGAGCGCAGGTTTGTCCTCGCGCATGAGCTTCAGCAGTTCGCGTTCGAGCAAGCCTCGCGTGGCCGCGTCGGCCTTGCGGGGCACGGCCTGGCTGCTCGTGGGCAGGTCGGCCCAGCGCCAGTCCATGTGCCACAGGTCGGCAGGGTGAATGCGGTCTGCCCCGGTCGATTCGAGCACGGCGCGGTACTGCGGGAACATCGACAGCGGGGCTACCGGCTTGCCGGCGAGCATGCGAGAGAGGTAGTCCAGCAGCGCAAACGACGCTCGCTCGAGGTCTTCGACCGTGGCCAGCGTCATGGTCTCCGGCTTGGCGCTGAAGCGGATCACCGCGGCCTCGCTGGCGCGAAGCACGATCGCGGCCGCGCGCAGGCCGACGAGTTCGAGCGCACCGACACCCTGGTGCAGCTGGACCCGCGCACTGCGCAGGATGGTCGGATCGACGACGTCGACGTCCGACGCGCCCAGCGCCTCGCTTTCTTTCAGATGCCGACGCAGCGCCTTGTGCGAGTTCTCCAGCGAACGGCGCAACTCGTCATGCACCCAGGCCAACGCGCTCAGGTCGTCGATGGGTTCGCTCATCTTGTCGTTCATGCTTGCCGCCGCTGCCGTCGGGTTGTCATCAGCTGATCTTGAACCGCGCCACCGACTCCTTCAACTCTTCGGCGGTCTTGGACAGCTCGCGCACCAGCCCCGCGGTCGAGCGCGTGCCCTCTTCGGTCTGCTCGGTCACCGCGAAGATGTGCTGGATGTTCGCTGCCACCACGTTGGCCGACTGCGCTTCGCTGAGCGCCTGGTTCGAGATCTGCCCGATCAGCTCGGCGAGCTGGCGCGACACGCGGTCGATCTCGCCGAGCGCCGTGCCGGCTGCGTCGGACAGCCGTGCGCCCTCGACCACACCCTGCGTCGAGCGCTCCATGGCGCCCACCGCATCTTGCGTGTCGGTCTGAATCGTCTTCACCAGCACCGCGATCTGGCGCGTCGCATCGCCGGAGCGTTCGGCCAGGCGCTGCACTTCTTCTGCAACGACCGAGAACCCGCGACCGGCGTCGCCAGCGGACGCCGCCTGAATGGCGGCGTTGAGCGCCAGCACGTTGGTCTGCTCGGTAATGTCGGAGATCAGCTCGGTGATTTCGCCGATCTCCTGAGACGATTCGCCCAGCCGCTTGATGCGCTTGGAGGTTTCTTGAATCTGGTCGCGGATCGAGTTCATGCCGCCGATCGTGTTCTGCACCGCGCGCAGGCCCGACTCGGCCGCCTGCACCGACTGGCGCGCCACCAGCGCACTCTCTTGCGCCTGCGCCGACACGTCGTTGATTCGGCCCGCCATCTGCAGCACCGACTCGCCGGTGTCGCGGATCTCGCGCAGTTGCTCGGTCGATGCGGCCAGCAGCTCGGTCGAGTTCTGTTCCACCTGCGCAGTCGTCTCGGTCACGCGGCCGACCGTGCCTTGCACCTGCGTCACCAGCGTGCGCAGCTCCTCCACGGTGTAGTTTACCGAGTCGGCGATGGCGCCGGTGATGTCTTCAGTCACCGTGGCCTGCTGCGTCAGGTCGCCTTCGGCCACCGTCTGCAGCTCGTTCATCAAACGCAAAATGGCGGCCTGGTTGGCGTCGTTCACGCGCTTGGCCTCCTGCTCCTGGCGCTGCGCGTCGAGGCGCTGGGTTTGCGCCAGCGCGGCCTGGCTGGCTTGGTCGCGCACGTACAGGCGCAGGAAGCCGGCGCCGCCGGCAAGCAGCAGCAACGCGGGAATCAGCAGAAGAATCAGGTCGAGCGTGCCGAAGCCGGCGGTGCGCGTCAGACCCTCTTGGACCTTCTCGATCCCTGCTCGCAGCGGTTCGCTGTCAGCCAGAATTTGAACCTGCGCTTCACGCGCGGCCACCATGCCCTGCAGATTGCCCAGGATCGAACCGGCCTGGCTGCGCGTTTCGTCGTACAGCTTCAGCAGCGCGGTGATGCGCTCCTTGGTTTCCGCGTCGCGCGTGCCGGGGAGACGCAGTTCGGCGCTGCCGTTCAGCAGGCCCTGCGCCAGTTCGCGGAACGAGTTGAGGTCCTTGCCGAGCAGGAAGACAGCCTCCGGGCTCACGCCCTCGAGCGTGACGAATTCGTTGGAGCTCTTGCCGATGCGCTGCGTCAGCATCACCAATTGCCCGGCGGTGGACAGCTCCGCCGGCGTGGCAGATTGCTGCAGCTTCAAAGACGAGACGGTCTCAGCGATCTCAAGCAGGTCGGCCGACTGTCGGTTGATCGTCTTGAGCGACTCGCCCACCTGGGTCAGGATCTTCTGCTGCGCAATGACGGTGTTGGCGCTCTTTTCGGCGCGGTCCACCAGCGGCAGCACGGCATCGAGCGACTCTTGCACGGCCGCCGGTGCAATCGGCAATTCGCCCTCGCCAGTCTTGAGACTGCGCACATTGCGCGCGAGCACCTCGACGCTCTCGCGCATCTCCGGGAAAGCCCGAGGGGTGCCGACAAGCGCTTGCGATACCGACTTGGCAAGCCTCTGAGACTGCATCAACGCCTGGCCGGTGGCGCCGACCTGGGCCGACCCATTCAGCGCGGTGTTCAACGACCACAAGACCATCAGCACCAAGCCGATCAAGCCCAGCACCACACAGGTCACCAGGACCTGGCGCTGCTCGGGCATCGGACGATTGCCGATCAACGGCAGGCCCGTGCCTGCCGAGGCGAGCACGGTGTCACGTGGCGCCAGGCGCGACTCGGAAAAGTCGGCCATGCCCGACGGAGCCGCTTCGGAGATGATCGACGAATCGAAGTTGCCCGACGGGGCCTGCGTGGACATGTTGAACCGGGCGGGCGACGCCACTGGGGCAGCGGCCTCGGCGGTGTCGACACCCAGGAGGCCGCGACCGGCGCGGTCGTCCGGCGCTGCGGGGATGCCGGGCTTTTGGCCCATTGCCCGTATCTTGTTCAGGAAGCTCATAGATCCCTCGTGCAAATTCGGGTTGTTCCGGTGGGTCTGCGGGCGAGCGAGATGCTCAGCCGAGGATCCTCAGGAAGGCTTCATCACCGGCAAGTTCGGCCAAGTTCAGTTCTTGCCACAGGCGGCCGGACGTGTCCCGATAGCGCTGGCCCACGAATGCGGGGCGCGGTGCCTGCGCTTCCGCCACCAGCGTGAGATGTTCTTCGCTGCGCAGGCCGGCGAGCCGATCGACCATCAGCGCGCAGTTGAGTTCGAACCTGGGGTTGAAGCCCACCAGGCGCGCCTGGTCTCGCGCGACCTCGGCCGTCTTGACGCCCAGAAAGTCGGCCAGATCGACCACGCCATGCAGGTGCCCGCGCAGGTTGGAGACGCCGAGAAACCAGCGGTGCGTGTGCGGCACCGGCTGAAGCGGCGCCAACGCAAAGATCTCGCCGGCCTCTCGCAGCGGAAGCAAGAAGCCCCTCGAACTGCACTCGATCGCCAGCCAGGACTTTCCGCGCTCCTGCGTCCGCGCGGCAGACAACCGCTCGGCCAGCCGGCTCTGGAGTTCACGCAGCGCTTCCTTGTTGGCCATTCAATGAGTCCACTGAATCGACGTTCGGCGTCAGTCGACGACGGCCGCAAAGCCGCTACCGCGGACGCCAGCCGCGTCAATCGAATGCACGGATCTTGGCGGCGAGCTCATCGCCATCCACCGGCTTGACAATGTAGTCGCGTGCACCCTGGCGCATGCCCCAGACCTTGTCGGTTTCCTGGTTCTTGCTGGTGCACATGATGACCGGCACCTTCGAGAAGCGCGGATCGCGCGTGATGGCGCGGGTCAACTGAAAGCCGTTCTGACCCGGCATCACGACGTCCATCAACACCAGATCCGGGGTTTCTTCGCCCATGCGACGCAGGGCTTCGTCGGCATTTTCAGCCGTGCGCACCGCGTAGCCCCGTTTGCCGAGGATTTCCGAGAGGTGGTGCAGCTCGGTCTTCGAGTCGTCCACCACCAGGATCTTTTGAATCGTCATGGTCTTTTCCTCACGCGGATCAGGTTGACACCCGCCGGTGCTGCTCCACCGCTTGCAGCAACTGGTCCTTGGTGAAAGGTTTTGTCAGGTAGTCCTCAGAGCCGACCATTCGGCCGCGCGCCTTGTCGAACAGCCCGTCCTTGGACGACAGCATGATCACTGGCACGCTGGAGAACCGGGCGTTGCGCTTGATGATGGCGCACGTCTGATAGCCGTCCAGGCGTGGCATCAGGATGTCGCAGAAGATCAAGTCGGGGTCGTGGTCGTTCACTTTGGCCAGCGCGTCGAAGCCGTCTTCAGCGAGCAGCACCTGGTGCCCGCCCTGCTTCAGGAAGATTTCTGCGCTGCGCCGAATGGTGTTGCTGTCGTCGATCACCAGCACCTTGATGCCGAGGGTGCCGGCTGGGGCTTCGTTGCTCACCGAGCTTTCTCCTCAACAACCCCGGCCGCACGCCAGAGCCATCCACGTTAGGGTCAGATCTGGACCATTTCAAAGTCCTCCTTGCGGGCACCGCATTCCGGACAGGTCCAATTCATCGGCACCGATTCCCAGGCCGTTCCCGGCGCTATGCCATGCTCCAAGTCACCGGTTGCCTCGTCGTAGATCCATCCGCAAATGAGGCACATCCAGGTTCTGGGCTCGCTCACATGGCCTCTTCGGGTTTACTACAATGAGGAAGATTGTAGCGAGGCCAACTCCCGGAAAGTGTTGGCCCCGCGGGTACATAAGCCACATACTTCACGTTTGGCTAGAGGTTGGCAGGCGCGCCGCCACGCCCCTTTTTTGCAGCCTCAGACCCCCTTTTCATGACCCCAGAAACACCCAGCACAGACAGCGAAGTCACAGCGCTGCAGGAACAGGCCGCACCCGTTTGCGTCATGAGTTTCAACGCCAGCGACGCGAGTGGCGCCGGTGGCACAGCGGGCGACGTGGCGACGATCGCCGCCATGGGCGCGCACGCGCTGCCGGTGGTGACCAGCATCGTGATGCGCGACACCGCCGAGGTGTTCGACCACCACGTCATCGACAGCGATGTGATCGTCGAGCAGGCGCGCAACGTGCTTGAAGACGTGACCGTCGGCGCCTGGAAGGTCGGCTTCCTCGGCTCGGCCGAGGCCGTCAGTGCGGTCGCAGAGGTGTTGTCGGACTACCCCGACGTGCCCCTGGTGGCTTACCTGCCCAACCTTTCATGGGTCGAGGAAGACGCGCAGCAGGCCTACCTCGACGCGTTCCGCGAACTGGTGCTGCCGCAGGCCGAGGTGCTGGTCGGCAGCCACCAGACGCTGACCAACTTCTTGCTGCCCGAGTGGGACAGCGACCGGCCGGCATCCCCGCGCGAACTCGCCGTGGCCGCGGCTGAACACGGCACGAGCTTCGTGCTGGTCACGAGCGTGCCGCTGCCCGACCAGTTCCTCGACAACGTGCTCGCTTCTCCGCAAGGCGCGATCACCGGCGAGAAGTTCGAGCGATTCGAGGTGAGCTTCGTCGGCGCCGGAGACACGTTGTCGGCCGCACTCGCCGCCCTGTTGGCGTCGGGCGCCGAGCTGCACGCCGCCGTCGGCGAGGCGCTGGCCTTCCTCGACCAGGCGCTGGACGCGGGTTTCCGCCCCGGCATGGGCAATGTCATCCCCGACCGCTTCTTCTGGGCCCTGCCGGCCGACGACGATGAAGAACCGGAAGGCCCTGAAACCGAGATCGACGACGGCAACCCACCCAAGAGTCCGCGCCATGTCCACTGAAACGACAACCAACGCAGCGCTTTTCGCGCGGGCCCAGAAGGTCATCCCCGGCGGCGTCAACTCGCCGGTGCGCGCGTTCCGCGCGGTTGGCGGCACGCCGCGCTTCATCACGCGCGCGCAGGGCGCTTATCTGTTCGACGCTGAGGGCCGGCGCTACATCGACTACATCGGCTCCTGGGGCCCGATGATCCTGGGCCACGGCCACCCGGCGGTGTTGGAGGCAGTTCACCGTGCGGTCGATGAAGGCCTGTCGTTCGGCGCGCCGACCGAGCGCGAGGTCGAACTGGCCGAAGAGATTCTGTCCCTCGTGCCGAGCATGGACCAGTTGCGCCTGGTCAGCTCGGGCACCGAAGCGGCGATGAGCGCGCTGCGCCTGGCGCGTGGTGCCACCGGGCGCAGCAAGATCATCAAGTTCGAGGGCTGCTACCACGGCCACGCCGATGCGTTGCTCGTGAAAGCCGGCTCGGGCCTGGCCACCTTCGGCCACCCCACCAGCGCGGGCGTGCCTGCCGAGGTGGTGCAGCACACGCTGGTCCTTGAATACAACAATGTCGCCCAGCTTGAAGAGGCGTTTGCGCTGCACGGTGCATCGCTGGCTTGCGTGATGATCGAGCCGATCGCCGGCAACATGAACTTCGTGCGCGCGAGCGTGCCCTTCATGCGCCGGCTGCGCGAGCTGTGTTCGCAGCACGGCGCGCTGCTGGTGTTCGACGAGGTGATGTCGGGCTTTCGGGTGGCGCTCGGCAGCGCTCAGTCGCTCTATGCCAAAGCAATACCGGGTTTCGAGCCCGACGTGAGCGTGTTCGGCAAGGTCATCGGCGGCGGCATGCCGCTGGCGGCGTTCGGCGGCAAGCGGGCGGTGATGGAACAGTTGGCGCCGCTTGGGCCGGTGTACCAAGCCGGCACCTTGTCGGGCAACCCGGTTGCCACGGCCTGCGGCTTGGCAACGCTGCGCGAGATCCGCAAGCCGGGCTACTTCGAGGCGCTTGCCAGCAGCACGCGCTCACTGCTCGAAGGCTTGCTGGCGGCTGCCCGCGACAGCGGCGTGCCGATGGTGGGCGATTGCGAGGGCGGCATGATCGGCTTCTTCTTTGCCGACCGCCTGCCGCAGAACTACAGCGAGGTCATGGCCACCGACAAGGAGCGCTTCAACCGCTTCTTCCATGCGATGCTCGACCGCGGCGTGTACTTGGCGCCTGCGATGTACGAGGCGGGCTTCGTCAGCTCGGCGCACACGGCGCAAGACATTGCAGCCACGTGCCGAGCGGCACGCGAGGCGTTCGCCTGAAGCGGCGCTGAAGCCGTCATCCAGACGGGCTGAAGCGCGGGCGCACGGCACAACGCGCGCCGAGGCGCGATGCGAAGCCGAACCCTCAGGCCGGCGACGACCGCAGCCCGTAGGCCTTGCCGCCAGCAAACAGATACTCGGCACGCAAGATCGCATCGCCCTTCTCCTGCGCAAAGGTGAAGCCCAGCACCGAGATCGGATCGCCGTCCTTGATCTCGGCGGCACCCCAGGCTTGCAGCCGCGTGAGCGGCGCCAGTTCGATGCGCCACACGGCGTCCTTGCGGGTGGGCAGCTGGGCCGCACCCAGCAGCCGCTTGCCGTCGACCTGGGCCGACTGGGCCGGGAACGCGCGCTGCGCCAGATCGGCCGGCAGTTTGAGCCCAGCCGCGGGCAACTGCAGGTCGAGCTCGGCATGCGGGTTGCGCCACACCACCTTGCGCGCAACGCCTTCGAGGTAAATCGGACGCTCGGTGTCGAAGCTGCTCCAGCCGTGGTGCGCCAGCACGGGCATCCAGGCCGGCACAAGCGCGGCGGTTCCGCCGAAGGCGATCAAGGTACGACGATGCATGCGGGGTTCTCCTTCATCACGGCTCGTTCAAAGGTATGCGATCCAACGGCCGCAAATGATGACGCAAAGCCATAGCCCCAAGGACAGCGCGGTCTGCACGCGGCCGATGCGGTCCAGCCGAACCAGCCCGCCGCGCGCATGGAACAGCGCGGCGTTCGTGCCGGCCAGCATCAGCAGCCCCATCTTGAGCGTGAAAGCGCGGTTGGCCAGCAGCTCCTGCGGCTGGCTGGCGAACATCAGCAGGCCGCTGGCGGCCACCACGCCGAAGCCACTCAGGGCCAGCGTCAACGACAAGCGGCCGAGCGCGGCCAAGTCGAGCCCGCGGCCGAACCCAAAGACGCGGCACTCCAGCGCCACCAGGTTGCCTACCAGCAGCGCAATGCCGACGATGTGGACGATCTCCAGCACGGGGTAGGCAATCGGGTGGGTGGTGATCCAGGCGAACATGTCGTGGCATTTTCCACCCGGTCGCAGCGCGGTCCGCGACGGGTGGGCTCCTAGAATCATCCGATGCACATTCACATCCTCGGCATCTGCGGCACGTTCATGGGCGGGCTGGCAGCGCTGGCGCGCGAGGCCGGACACCGCGTGACCGGGTGCGACGCCAACGTCTATCCGCCGATGAGCGATCAGCTCCGCGCGCTCGACATCGACCTGATCGAAGGCTTCTCCGCTGACCAGTTGCTGCTCGATCCCGACCTGTTCGTCGTCGGCAACGTGGTGACGCGCGGCAATGCGCTGATGGAGGCGATCCTCGACGCTGGGCGCCCCTACACCAGCGGGCCGCAGTGGCTGGCCGAAAACGTGCTGCAGCGCCGCCATGTGCTCGCCGTCGCGGGCACGCACGGCAAGACCACCACCACCTCGATGCTGGCCTGGATCCTCGACTGCGCGGGGCTGGGTCCCGGCTTCCTCGTCGGCGGCGTGCCGCTGAACTTCGGCGTGTCGGCGCGCCTGGGGTCGCTGGCCTCGACGCTCGCAGCAGGGCCGGTGAACGGCCAGCGAACGCCGTTCGTGATCGAAGCCGACGAGTACGACACCGCCTTCTTCGACAAGCGAAGCAAGTTCGTGCACTACCGGCCGCGCACCGCGATCCTTAACAACCTCGAACTCGACCACGCCGACATCTTCGAGAACCTCGCAGCGATCGAGCGCCAGTTCCACCACCTCGTGCGCACCGTGCCGGCGAAGGGCCGGCTGGTGGTCAACGCGCGCGACGAGAGCCTGCAGCGCGTGCTCGCGATGGGCAGCTGGAGCGAGGTGCTGCGCTTCGGCGGCCGCAAGGAAGAGCCCGGTGCGCTGCGATCGCGCGGCGAGCCGCACGGCTTCGACGTGCTGCGCGGCAGCTTGAAGATTGGCCGGATCGACTGGTCGCTGCTCGGTGAGCACAACCAGCTCAACGCACTGGCCGCGATCGCTGCAGCCGAGCATGTGGGTGTGTCGCCCGACGTGGCCACGAAAGCGCTGACGGGCTTCGCGGGCGCGCGTCGGCGCCTGGAGTTGCGCGGCGAGGCACGCGGCGTGAAGGTCTACGATGACTTTGCGCACCACCCCACCGCTATCCGAACCACCGTCAACGGCCTGCGCCGCAAGGTCGGTGGGCAGCGCATCCTGGCGGTGTTCGAGCCGCGCTCCAACACCATGAAGCTCGGCGCGATGAAGGCGCTGTTGCCGTGGGCGCTCGAAGAGACCGACCTCGCCTTCTGCCACAGCGCCAACCTCGGCTGGGACGCCGCGCAGGCGCTTGCGCCGATGGGCGCGCAGGCGCAGGTGCTCGACAACGTCGACGCGCTGGTGGCAGCGGTCGTCAAGAGCAGCCGAAGCGGCGACCACGTGCTGTGCATGAGCAATGGCGGCTTCGGCGGCGTTCACGCCAAGCTGCTGGACGCGCTGGGGCGAGCCGGTTGAGCGCCCGCCCGAGCATCGACTTGAACGTCACCCACCTGCTCTACCTGCACGGCTTCCGCTCGTCGCCGCTGTCGACCAAGGCCCGGCAAATGGCCGCGTGGGTCGGTGAGCACCGGCCCGACATCGAATGGTGGTGCCCACAATTGCCGCCTTCGCCGCGCGAAGCGATGGAGCTCGTCCTGCAGAGACTGCAGCAATGGCCCGCTGTACGTACCGCGGTCATCGGCAGCTCGCTCGGCGGCTTCTATGCCTGCGGGGTGGCTGAACGCATCGGCTGCCCTGCGGTGCTGTTGAACCCGGCGGTGGACCCAGCGACCGACCTCGCGCGCCACATCGGCGAAACCAAGGCCTGGCACAGCGACGACACGTTCTACTTTCGCGCCGAATTCATCGACGAACTGCGCTCGCTGACACCGCCCACGCTGACTCGGCCACAGCGCTACTTCGCCGTCATCGCCAAGGGCGACGAAGTACTCGACTGGCGGGCGATGACGGCGCTGTGTTCAGGCAGCAAGGTGAAGTTTCTCGAAGGCGGCGACCATGCGCTGAGCGACTTCAGCGAGCACCTGCCAGACGTGGTCGACTTCCTCGGCCTGCGGCCGAACACCGGTGAGCGCGCCACCGTCACCAGGTGACGAGCGTGTAGACCACGCGACCCCAGATCTCGACGTTGAACCAGAACAGCAGCACGACGGTGGCAAGACGCCGAAACTGGCGCGCCAACTCGATCCAGCGCTCTTCGTCGCGGACCATGAAGATGATGAAGGTGACCACCGACAGCGTGACCAGCCCGAAGCCCAGCACGCCGATGATCCAACGAAAAACCGTCATGTGCTGAAACTCACCAGATTGCTCACAAGATCGTCACCATGCGTTCGAGGATGAGCACGGCAAAAAAGCCCAGGCCGGCAATCACCGTCCACTTGACGATGACGATGCCCCAGGCACGATAGCGCACCTGCCCGGTGCCGATGAACATGGCGAAACACACCACGGCGGCCAACGCGAGCAACAGAACGATCCAGCGAAAGATCAACACGGCGTGCGGGTGCTTGAAGACGGGCTGCTGCGCAGCATTCACCAGGCTGGCGCCAGATCGGCCAAGCCGGTGGGCGCCTGCGATACGTCGTCGAAGCTGACGAGCTCGCAGGCCGACGGGTCGTCGAGCACCGCACGAACCAGTTGGTTGTTCAGCGCATGGCCCGACTTGAATGCGCTGTACGCGGCCAGCAGCGGCTGGCCGGCGAGGTAGAGGTCGCCGATGGCGTCGAGGATCTTGTGCTTGACGATCTCGTCGTCGTAGCGAAACCCGCCGCTGTTGAGCACTTTGTAGTCGTCCATCACGATCGCATTGTCCATGCTGCCGCCGAGCGCAAGCCCGCGTGAACGCATCATTTCCACGTCTTTTGTGAAGCCGAAGGTGCGCGCGCGGGCGATCTGCTGCTTGTACAGCCCCGAGCCCATGTCGAACTCGACGCGTTGGCCGGTCTGGTTCACCGCCGGGTGGTCGAACTCGATCTCGAAGCTCAGCTTGTAGCCTTCGAACGGGTCGAGCCGTGCCCACTTGAGGCTGACGCCCTCGCCCTCGCGCACCTCGATGGGCTTGACCACGCGCAGGAAGCGCTTGGGTGCTGCCTGCAACTGGATGCCCGCGCTTTGCAGCAGGAACACAAATGACGCCGCCGAGCCGTCGAGGATCGGCACCTCTTCGGCGGTGATGTCGACGATCAGGTTGTCCAGGCCGAGGCCCGAGCACGCCGACAGCAGGTGCTCGACCGTCTTGACCTTCGGGCCGCCGGGGTCGCCGGTGGGCGACAGCGTGGTGGCCAGACGCGTGTCGGTGACGGCATGGGCCCGCGCGTGGATGTCCACCGGCTTGGGCAGGTCGGTGCGGCGGAAGATGACGCCGGTGTCGGGCGGCGCCGGGCGCAAGGTCAGCTCCACGCGCTGGCCGCCGTGCACGCCGACCCCCACCGCGCGGGTGATGGACTTGAGCGTTCGTTGGGCCAACATGCGTTGATTTTACGTGGGGCCAACGGATGCCACCCTCCCCCTTCAGGGCGATCTCGCGCCCAGTCGGGCCACCGCCTCCAAGGTCAGGCAGGGGCGATGTCGGGGCCCGCCGCTCCGGCCTCAGCGGGCAGCACGCGTTGCGCGCTCGTCAAGGCCGACCCGCGCGCGCGTCGACGAAGGCGACGACCTCGCCCAGCACCGCCGGCCCTTCGGGCTCGTGCAGAAGGCTGTGCAGCGCCTGCTCGTAGACAACGAGCTTCTTGTCCTTGCTGGCAGCCTGCTGCGACAGAGCGCGGCTGCCGTCGGGTGGGGTCACCCGATCCGCACCGCCGTGCAGGATCAGCAGCGGCGCGGTGATCGTGGGCATCAGCGGCTGCAGCTCGACGACCCCGTCGAGGATGGCGTCGATCGTGCGGGCGGGCACCTTCGCGCGTTGGATCGCCGGGTCGCGCGCCAGCTCGGCGCGCGCGGCGCTCTCGCGCACGACCTGCGCTGCGTCCACCGCTTCGAGTGGCAGTTCAGGCGCCAATCGGCTGAGCGTGCCCACCACCGCGCGCGCCCCACCGCTGGCCGAGGGCGGCAGCGCCAGCGCCGCGCTGCTGAGCACCACACCGGCCAGGCGCGCCTTGCCAGCGTCCTTCACGGCGACATGCGCCGCGACCAGCCCGCCCATGCTGTGCCCATAGAGGAAGAGAGGGACGCCGGGGTTGCGCTTGGCCGCCTCGGCCAGCGCCACTTCGGCATCGCCAGCGAGCTGGGCAACCGAGTCGACGCGTTGCCGCGAGCCGCCCGAGGCGCCGTGCCCACGGTGGTCCAGCGCGTAGACCGCCACACCCTTCGCGACAAGCGCCTGCGCCAAAGCGGTGTAGCGGCCGGGGTGGTCATGGATGCCATGCACCAGCACGATCGCGCCGCGCACAGGCGCGGCCGCGTGCTTCCACTCGTAGCCTTGCAGGCAGTTGCCGTCGGCGGCGTTGGCGCGCCAGGTCGAGGCGCCGCCGGCAGCGTTGCCCTGGCAGTCGCCGACCGACGGACGCGAGCCGGCGTACGCGGCCAGCGCAGCAGCGGCCGCAAGCGCCGCAATCACAACGATCAGTCCCTTGATCAGCGTTGACATGGTGTTGTTCTTTCTGTGCGAGGTTGTTGGTGAGGCGTGGGCTGTTGGCTTGACGTAGCACGCGAATCAGAACGGATCGGCGAGGGTCACCGCGAAGAATTCTTCGCGACAACCCGCGCCGTAAACAGCCCCCCGCATAGACTTCAGCCGTACCTCCGTCGATACCAATCCCCCGCTGCCCACCGCTGTCACATGACGCTCGACCAGCTGCGCATCTACGTCAAGGTGATCGAGACCGGCAGCTTCACCAACGCCGCCGATCGCCTGGGCACGCCGCGCAGCCACGTCAGCCGCGTGATCGCACAGCTTGAGGCCGAACTGGGCGTGGTGCTGCTCGAACGCACGACGCGCGCGCGCTCGATCACCGAGGCGGGGCGCGAGGTCTACGACCGCGCGGTGGGCATCCTCGGCGCGGTGGACGACACCTTGCGCGCCACGCAGCGCCTGCACGACGAGCCACAAGGCTTGCTGCGGCTGACCTGTGGCGTCGAGTTCGGTCAGGTCATTCTCGGGGCATGGGTCGAGGACTATCTCGCGCGTTGGCCCAAGGTGGCTGTCGAGGCCGAGTACACCTCGCGCGAGCTCGATCTCGTGCACGAGGGCTTCGATCTGGCGATCCGAAGCGGGCCGCTGCCCGACTCGCGCCTGGTGGCGCGGACGCTGGGTCGCTTCGACTGCGGCCTGTTCGCCAGCGCCGGCTACCTGCGCGAGCGTGGACGCCCGATCGAGCCCGCCGACCTGGAGGAGCACGACCTGGTGTTCTTCACCGGCGGCGCGATCAAGGCCGGCTGGACCATGCACCACCCGCAACGCGAAGCGCCGGTGGCTGTGAAGGCCGCGGCGCGCCTGCGCGTCAACGCCGGAACCGGCGTGCGCAACGCGTTGCTGCGAGGCTTGGGAGTCGGACAACTGCCTTGCGCGATGGCTGGCGAGGCCGTGGCTCAGGGCCGGCTCGAGCCGGTGCTGGCGCCTTGGGCGCCGGCACCGGTGGTGGTGCATGCCGTCTACCCGAGCAACCGCTACCTCACGCCCAAGGTGCGTGCCTTCATCGACTTGGCGCTGGAGCGGTTTCCGCAAGCGTAGGCGGCGAGCTCGCTGGTGGGCGGGAGGCCGCACGTCCGACGCTCCAGAGTGTCGGCGCGGACGAAACCGCCGGCCAGCGCACGGCCGCTCCGAAGCGGCCGGCGGCCCCCTCGGGGGGCGGCCGCGCGTACCCGCGCGGCCGGGGGTACCACTCAGTCAGCCTGCTTCCTAAGGAACGCCGGGATCTCGATCTCGTCCATGCCATTGCTCACCAGCGCATCCACCTTGGCCGCTGCGGTGCGGCCGTTACGCCACACGCTCGGGGTGTTCATCGCGGTGTAGTCCTGCTGCGACGTGCCGGCGTGCACCGGCTGCGTCAGGATCGGCAGGCCATCGGTGCCGGTGCGCAGCGCGGGTGCGCTGTGCACCACGCTGATCGGCGCCTGCTGGCGCTTGGCAGGGCTCAAGCCGGTGGCGATCACCGTCACGCGCAACTGGTCGCCCAGGCCTTCGTCGTACGCGGTGCCGTAGATCACGTGCGCGTCGTCGGCGGCGTAACGGCGGATGGTGTTCATCACGTTGCGCGACTCGCTCAGCTTGAAGGTGTTGCGGTTGGCTGCGATCAACACCAGCACGCCGCGCGCGCCCGAGAGGTCGATGCCCTCCAGCAGCGGGCAGGCCACGGCCGACTCGGCCGCCTTGGCCGCCCGGTCCGGGCCGCTTGCGGTGGCGGTGCCCATCATCGCCTTGCCGGGCTCGCTCATCACCGTCTTCACGTCCTCGAAGTCGACGTTCACGAGGCCCGGGATGTGGATGATGTCGCTGATGCCGCCGACCGCGTTCTTCAACACGTCGTTGGCGAAGGCGAACGCCTGGTCCTGCGTCACGTCGTCGCCCAGCACGTCGAGCAGCTTGTCGTTCAGGATCACGATCAGCGAGTCGACGTTGGCCTCCAGTTCGGCCAGCCCGGCATCAGCCGCCTTCATGCGGCGTGGGCCCTCGAACTCGAACGGCTTGGTCACGACGCCGACCGTCAAGATCCCCATCTCGCGCGCCACACGCGCGATCACCGGCGCGGCGCCGGTGCCGGTGCCGCCGCCCATGCCGGCGGTGAGGAACAGCATGTGCGCGCCTTCGATCGCCTGGCGGATGCGCCCTTCGGCCTCGGTCGCGGCCGCACGCCCCACGTCGGGCTTGGCGCCTGCGCCCAGGCCGCTGCTGCCGAGCTGAATCAACTGGTGCGCCGCCGAGCGGTTGAGCGCCTGCGCGTCGGTGTTGGCGCAGACGAACTCCACGCCCTGCACGCCTTGCGAAATCATGTGCTCGACGGCGTTGCCGCCGCCACCGCCCACGCCCATGACCTTGATCTGTGTGCCGAGGTCAAACTCTTCGATCATTTCGATGGTCATTTCAGTTCTCCTTGTCCCGTTTGCAGTTGCCGTACCAGACTCTCGTGATGTGCTGCGCCTTCGGTTGATTTGCCCCGGTTCCTGCGGCGCACGCCCCAGGCCAGAGTCTTGTTGTGCGCGCTCGCGGGTGGGGCGCGGATCGCGCCTCGATGGCAGCGCGCGTCGTGAGTGGTGTTCATGTTCATTCCCCTGATGTCGTGTTGTGCGTTCAGAAGTTCCCGAGGAACCAATCCTTCGCGCGGCCGAACAGCGTCTGCACCGAGCCCGCCTGCTGTGCCGCGCGCACACCGCGCGCGCGGCCGATGCGCGCTTCTTCGAGCAAGCCCATCACCGTCGCCGAGCGCGGGTTGGAGACCATGTCGAACAACGCGCCGTGGTAGGTCGGGTTGCCGCGCCGCACGGGCTTCAGGAAAATGTCTTCGCCCAGCTCCACCATGCCCGGCATCACCGCCGCGCCGCCGGTGATGACAATGCCCGACGACAGCAGCTCCTCGTACCCGCTCTCGCGGATCACCTGGTGCACGAGCGAATAGATCTCCTCGACGCGCGGCTCGATCACGCCGGCCAGCGCCTGGCGGCTGAGCATGCGCGGCGCCCGGTCGCCCAGGCCCGGCACTTCGAGTTGTTCGCTGGGGTCGGCCAGCAACTGCTTGGCCACGCCGAACTCGATCTTGATGCCCTCGGCATCCTTGGTCGGCGTGCGCAGCGCCATCGCAATGTCGCTCGTGATCAGGTCACCCGCGATCGGAATCACTGCGGTGTGGCGGATCGCGCCGTCGGTGAAGATCGCCACGTCGGTCGTGCCGGCACCGATGTCCACCAGCGCCACGCCGAGGTCCTTCTCGTCGTCGGTCAGCACCGCGTGGCTCGATGCGCTCGGGTTCAGCACCAGTTGATCGACCTCCAGCCCGCAGCGGCGCACGCACTTGACGATGTTCTCGGCCGCGCTCTGCGCGCCCGTCACGATGTGCACCTTGACCTCCAGCCGCCCGCCGCTCATGCCGATCGGCTCCTTGACCTCGTGGCCGTCGATCACGAACTCCTGCGGCTCCACCAGCAGCAGCCGCTGGTCGTTCGGGATGTTGATCGCCTTGGCGGTCTCGACCACACGCGCCACGTCCACCGGCGTCACTTCCTTGTCGCGCACGATCACCATGCCGGTGCTGTTCTGGCCGCGGATGTGGCTGCCGGTGATGCCGGTGTAGACGCGCGTGATCTTGCAGTCAGCCATCATTTCGGCCTCCTTCAGCGCCTGCTGGATGGCGGCCACCGTCGCGTCGATATTGACCACGACGCCGCGCTTCAAGCCGTGCGTGGGCGCGTGCCCGAGGCCGGCCATGCGGAGCTCGCCGCTGGGCAACAGTTCGGCCACCACCACCATCACCTTGGCGGTGCCGATGTCCAGGCCGACGACCAGGTCCTTGTATTCCTTGGCCATGCTCATTTCCTCTTTGGCGCGATGGCCGGGCCGGTCTCGACGGTGGTGGAAATGCCGCGCAATCGCACGGCGTAGCCTTCGTTGTGGCGCAAGTCGGCGTACTCCAGCGGCCGCTCATAGCGTGAGATCACCTGGCCGACCGTGGCGACGAAACGGCGCGTGCGCTCGACCACCTCGTCGTCGCTGCCGCGGCCGAGCTCGACCTCGGCACCGGTGTCGAGGTCGACGCGCCACGAGCCGCGGCCGGACAGATTCAGCGCCTTGATCTGCGCCGGCATTGCGGCAAGCACCGGGCGCAGCCGGGTCAGCATCGTGAGCATGAGGGCCGACGTGCCGTCCGGGCCCGACAACGGGGTCAGCGATTCGTCCTCGACATCGCCGAGGTTCGCCTCGAACACCTCGCCGTAGGTGTTGACCAGCCGATCCTCAGCACCGTCGCGCACCCACAGCGCGGCGGCGCGGTGCTCTTGCAGCCGCACCGCCAGCCGGTTCGGCCACACCCGGTTGACCACCGCTTGCCGCACCCACGGCACCGACTCGAACGCGCGCCGGCCCTCCGCCAGATCCATCGTGAAGAAGTTGCCCGACAGGCGCGCCGCCACATTCGCGCGCAGCGTGGACACGCTGTTGCGCGCCAGGTCGCCCTCGACGCTGATCGAGCGCACGACGAACAGAGGCTGGCGCACCACCCACAACAGCGCCATGCCGGCCAAGGCGATCGCCGCGATGCCCAGCAGCACGGCGGTGGTGGCGTTCATCAGCCGCACGTCGCCAGGCAGCGCTGGGCCGCTTGTCGGGTTGAGTGCGTTGAGCGTGGCCATTGGTTCAGGCCCCCGGTGCGGCAGTTGCCGCGTGCGGCGCGTCGAGTGCCGCGTGCACGAGCAGGTGCACACATAACCGTTCGTAGCTGATGCCGGCGGCACGCGCCGACATCGGCACGAGCGAGTGCGTCGTCATGCCGGGCGAGGTGTTGATTTCGAGCAGGAAGGGCTTGCGGTTGGACGCGCGGATCATCAGGTCGGCGCGGCCCCAACCGCGGCAGCCGAGCGTGCGGTAGGCCTGCACGACGATGCGCTGGATCTCGGCCTCTTCAGCCGCCGGCAAGCCGCTCGGGCACTGGTACTGCACGACGTCGGTGAAGTACTTGTTCTGGTAGTCGTACGCACCTTCAGGCGCCTTGATGCGGATCACCGGCAGGGCCTGCGCCGCGGCGCCATGGCCCAGCACCGGGCAGGTCACTTCCTCGCCGTCGATGAACTCCTCGCAGAGCAGGTCGGGGTCGTACTGCGTGGCGAGTTGCACCGCGGCCTGCATGTCCGAGTAGCCCGCGACCTTGCTGATGCCGATCGACGAGCCCTCGCGCGGCGGCTTCACGATCAGCGGCAGGCCCAGCTCGTCGGGCACGCTGCGGATGCGCTCGCGCGACTGTTCATCGGGCGCGAGCCACACATAGCGCGGCGTCGGCAGGCCAACCGCGGCCCAGACGCGCTTGGTCATCACCTTGTCGAGCGCCATGGCCGAGGCGAGCACGCCCGAGCCGGTGTATGGGATGCCGATCAATTCGAGTGCGCCTTGCACGGTGCCGTCTTCGCCGTGCCGGCCGTGCAGCGCGATGAAGCAGCGTGCGAAACCGTCGCGCTTCAACTCGCCGAGGTCGCGTTCGGCGGGGTCGAAGGCGTGTGCATCGACGCCCTCGGAACGCAGCGCGTTCAGCACGCCGGTGCCCGACATCAGCGAGATCTCGCGCTCGGCCGAGCTGCCGCCCATCAGCACGGCGACCTTGCCGAGGGCGGTGACGTCGATGGCGTTCGGCAGCGGCGTCATCGCGTCTCCTTCGACGTCGGGCTCAGCATCTCGCTGACGAGCGCCGGCACGTTGCCGATCGTGCCCGCACCCATCGACACGACCACGTCGCCCGCGCGTGCCTGCTCGACGATCGTCTGCGGCATCAGTGCGATGTCGTCGACGAACACCGGGTCGACCTTGCCAGCCACACGCAGCGCGCGAGCGAGCGCGCGGCCGTCGGCGGCGACGATTGGCGCCTCGCCGGCGGGGTACACGTCGGCCAGCAGCACCGCGTCGGCGGTGCCGATGACCTTGACGAAGTCCTCGAAACAATCGCGCGTGCGGGTGTAGCGGTGCGGCTGGAACGCCAGCACGAGGCGTCGGCCGGGGAAGGCGCCGCGGGCGGCGGCGAGCGTGGCGGCCATCTCGACCGGGTGGTGGCCGTAGTCGTCGATCAGCGTGAAGGTGCCACCGGCTTCACCGTCGGCGGCAACACTCACCGGCTGCTCGCCGTAACGCTGAAAGCGCCGGTCGACGCCGCGGAAGTCGGCCAGGCCCTTCAGCACGGCCGCGTCGGGCAGCTCCAGCTCGGTGGCCACGGCAATCGCCGCGAGCGCGTTCAACACGTTGTGGTCGCCCGGCAGGTTGAGCGTGACCTGCAGCTCGGGCATCTGCACGCCGTTGCGGCGCTGCACGGTGAAGTGCATCAGCCCAGCGCGCGCTTCGATGTTGACGGCGCGCACCATCGCGTCGGCGCCGAAGCCATAGGTCACGACCGGGCGCGAGATCATCGGCATGATCGAGCGCACGCCGGCATCGTCAGCGCACAGCACCGCCGCACCATAGAACGGCATGCGGTGAATGAACTCGACGAACGCAGCCTTCAGCTTCGCGAAGTCGTGGCCGTAGGTGTCCATGTGGTCGGCGTCGATGTTGGTCACGACAGCCATCACCGGCATCAGGTTCAGGAACGACGCGTCGGACTCGTCGGCCTCGACCACGATGTACTCGCCCGAGCCGAGCCGCGAGTTGGCGCCGGCCGCGTTGAGCCGGCCACCGATCACGAAGGTCGGGTCCACGCCGGCCTCGGCCAGCACGCTCGTCACCAGGCTGGTGGTCGTCGTCTTGCCATGCGTGCCGGCGATGGCGATGCCTTGCTTCAGGCGCATCAGCTCGGCCAACATCACCGCGCGCGGCACCACCGGCACGTGCCGGGCGCGCGCGGCGATGACCTCGGGGTTGTCGCCCTTCACGGCGGTCGAGGTGACCACCGCCTCGGCACCGGCGATGTTCTCGGCCGCATGGCCCTTGGCGATGCGGATGCCCAGCGAGGCCAGCCGCCGCGTCGTCGCGCTGTCGCTCTGGTCGGAGCCGGAGACGACGTAGCCGAGGTTGTGCAGGATCTCGGCGATACCGCTCATGCCAGCGCCGCCCACGCCGACGAAATGGATATGTTTGACGGCGTGCTTCATGAGACGGTCTTCCGCAAGAGACCGCGCTTCGTCGGCGCTCGTGGCCCTTCGACGAAATGGATGTGCTTGACGGCGTGTTTCATGGGTGGCCACCCGCCCTCACCCCAGCCCTCTCCCAGAGGGAGAGGGAGGAATTCCTGCGAGCGTTCATCGTGTTGCCCACTCTTCCACTGGTAGAGGGTTGGGGGCGAAGCGGGGCTTTCGAGCCGCACGTGGCGAGCCCGCTGAGCGGCAGCGGCATGCAAGCCGCTGCGCGCACTGCAAGTGAGGGCCGAACGGCAGCGAGAGCGGCGGATGCACTCATGCCGCCACCAGCCTGTCGATTTGATCCGCCACCCGCGCCGCCGCGTTGGGCCGCGACAGCGCACGCGCCTTCGTCGCCATCGCCAACAGTGCCTCGCGCGTCAGTCCAGCCAGCAGGTCGGCCAGCTTGCGCGGCGTCAGGTCGGCTTGCGGCAGGTGAATGCAGGCGCCCTGCCCCGCCAGCCACTGCGCGTTGTCACGCTGATGCGAAGTCGTGCTGACGATCAGCGGCACCAGCACCGACGCCACGCCGGCTGCGCACAGTTCGCTCACCGTCACGGCACCGGCGCGGCAGACGATCACGTCGCAGTCGGCCAGGCGCTGCGCCATGTCGTCGATGAAAGGCAGCACTTCGGCCTCGACACTGGCGTTCCCATAAGCGGCCTGCACGTCGGCAAGGTTGGCCTGGCCCGTTTGGTGGGTGACGCGCGGGCGCTGTGCGGCGTCCATCAAGGCCAACGCCTGCGGCACGCATTCGTTCAACGCGCGGGCACCGAGCGAGCCGCCGACCACCAGCAGCCGCAGCGCACCGCTGCGACCGGCAAAGCGCGCTGCCGGAGCAGGCAGCCCTTCGATCTCAGCGCGCACGGGGTTGCCGGTGACGACCGCATTCTTCGTGCGTTGCGCGGCTGCGCCGTCGAAGCCGAAGGCCACCGCATCGGCCACCGGCAGCAGCGCCTTGTTGCTCATCAACAGCGTGGCGTCGGCATTGACCAGCACCAGCGGCCGGTTCAGCAGCGAGGCCATCAACCCACCGGGGAAGCACACATAGCCGCCCATGCCCAGCACGGCCGTAGCGCGGCGGCGGCGGATGATCTGCAGGCAGCTCCAGAACGCGATCAGCATGCGAAAGCCGCCGGTGAGCGTGTGCAGCACGCCTTTGCCGCGCAGGCCTGAGAAGCCGATGCGGTCGAGCGCGATGCCGCTGGGCGGCACGAGCTTGTTTTCCATGCCGGTGGGTGTGCCGAGCCAACTCACCGTCCAGCCGCGCGACTGCATCTCGCGCGCGACGGCCAGCCCGGGGATCACGTGGCCGCCGGTGCCTGCCGCCATCACGATCAGGTGGCGGCCACTCATGCGCGGCCTCCACGCATGAGCTGTCTGTTCTGGCTGCGGCCCGCGCGCTGCGCGCGCTTCACGTCGCTGCGCGACATGAGCCTGCGCCAGAATCGGCCACGGGCGCTGCGCGCCCACGCGGTTCCCGCGTTCATGCGCGGCCTCCGCGCATGAGTTGCCGATTCTCGATATCGATCCTGAGCACGATCGCCAACGCCACCAGGTTCATCAAAATCGCCGACCCGCCGAAGCTCATCAACGGCAGCGTCAACCCCTTGGTCGGCAGCACGCCCAGGTTCACGCCCATGTTGATGAAGGCCTGCGCACCGATCCAGATCGCGATGCCTTGTGCGAACAACCCCGCAAACACCTGGTCCAACGCAATCGCCTGCCGGCCGATGTGGAACAACCGCCGCGCGAGCCAGAAGAACGCGACGATCACGCAGGCCACGCCGATGAAGCCGAGCTCCTCGCCGATCACCGCCAGCAAAAAGTCGGTGTGCGCCTCGGGCAGGTAGTGCAGCTTCTCGACGCTGTCGCCCAGCCCCTGGCCAGTGACCTCGCCGCGGCCGAACGCGATGAGTGAATGCGACAGCTGGTAGGCCTTGCCCAGCGTGTACTTCTCGTCCCACGGGTTCAGGTACGCAAAGATGCGTTCGCGCCGCCACGGGCTCAGGCTGATCATCAACAAGAAGGCGCCGATCAGCACCGAGGTCATCAACAGGAACATGCGGCCGTTGACGCCGCCGAGGAACAGGATGCCCATCGCGATGGTGGCGATCACCAGGAACGCGCCCATGTCGGGCTCGGCCAGCAGCAGCAGGCCGACCACGCCGATGGAGATCGCCATCGGGAACACCGCGCGGAAGAAGTTCTCCTTCACCTCCATCTTGCGCACCATGTAGCCTGCGGCGTACATCGCGATGCCCAGCTTGGCGAGCTCCGACGGCTGGAAGGCCATCGGGCCGACCGGGATCCAGCGCCGTGCGCCGTTCACCTCGCGGCCGATGAAGGGCATCAGCACCAGCACCAGCAGCACCAGCGCGCTGACGAAGACCCAGGGCGAGAACTTCTCCCACACGCGCACGGGAATCTGCACGACCACCAGTGCCGCCACGAGCGAGATCGCAATCCACATCGCATGGCGCGTCAGGAAGTGCGTCGACGAGTAGCGCGCGAACTTCGGGTTGTCGGGCAGCGCCACCGACGCGCTGTAGACCATCACCAGGCCCAGCGCCATCAACGCGGCAACGACCCAGACCAGCGTCTGGTCGAAGCCCAGCAGCCGCGCTGGCCGGCCGTTGCTGACCTCGATCCAGTCGCGCACCGGCACGCTGTCAGCGCCGACGCTCTTGCCGCGCCGCAGGCGCGCGACGAACTTCGTCCACAGCGCGCGCGGGTTGAGGCCGGCGAGGGTGGCGCCGCTCATGCCAGCGCTCCTTGCTCCGCGGCCCACTGCTGAACGGCGCCTGCAAAGACCTCGGCACGGTGCGCATAGTTGCGGAACATGTCGAGGCTGGCGCAGGCCGGGCTCAACAGCACAGCGTCGCCGGTCTGCGCCTGCTCGAAGCACCAGCGCGTGGCCGCCTCCAGCGTGGCGTGACGATGCACCGGCACGCCCGAGCCGGCCAGCGCTGCCTCGATGCGCTCGGCGTCGCGCCCGAGCGTGGCGACAGCGCGCGCGAAGGCACGCACCGGTTCGAGCAGCGGCGCAAAGTCCTGGCCCTTGCCGTCGCCCCCGAGGATGACGACAAGCCGACCCGGCGACTTGTCGGCCCCCAGGCCATTGAGCGCCGCAACCGTGGCGCCGACGTTGGTGCCCTTGCTGTCGTCGAACGCGTCGACACCGCCGACGCTGGCGAGGTGCTCCACGCGGTGCGGCTCGCCGCTGTACTCGCGCAGGCCGTGCAGCATCGGCGCGAGCGGGCAGCCGATGGCCGTGGCGAGCGCGAGTGCGGCCAGCGCATTGGCGGCGTTGTGGCGGCCGCGCACACGCAATGCGTCGGCGGGCATCAGGTGCTGCAGGTGAAGCTCGTCCTCTTCTTCGGCTGGGTCGGCCTTTGCGCGCTTCGCGCGCTTGACCGTCGGGTCGGCCTCCAGCGCGCGCACGAGCCAAGCCATGCCGTTGGACTCGACCACGCCATAGTCGCCCGCGCGTGTCGGCGCCGTCAGGCCGAAGCGCCGCACGTCGCGAACGATGGGTTTGGCGTTGCGGCCCTTCACCGGCACCGGCTCGGGCACGAGGCGCTCGACGGCTGCGTCGTCGCGGTTGATCACCATCACCGCCTGCTTGCCGAACGCGCGCGCCTTGGCGGCCGTGTAGGCGGCCATCGTGCCGTGCCAATCGAGGTGGTCTTGCGTGATGTTGAGCACCGTCGCGGCGTGGGGCTCGAAGCCTTTGGCCTCGTGGAGCTGGAAGCTGGAGAGTTCGAGCACCCAGACTTCGGGCAGGTGCTCGAAGGTTTGTGCGGCCGGCGGTGGTGGCGTGATGGCGATGAGCGGCGCATCATCGTCGGGCAGCGCGGCGGGTTCGCTGTCGGCGGCCGGCGTGGCGTGCTCACGTTCATCGCCGAGGGCGCCGTGGCCGATGTCATCGCCACCGCCGTCCAGTCGATGAAGGTCCGCGACGTCCTCGTCGGCGCTGTCCATCAGCGCCGGCTCGACGGCAACCCGCACTGGCATCGGCGCCTGCGCAGCCACATCGACCTGCGGCACGACCGCCGGCACGGCAGGCTCGCGGTCCAGCGCATCGGCCAGCGTCTGCAGCATCGTCGGCCCGATGTTGCCCGCCATCGCGACACGCCTGCCGGCGCGTGCGATCAGTTGTGTTGCCATCGCGGTGGTGGTGGTCTTGCCGTTGGTGCCGGTGATCGCGATCAGCTTCGGCGCGTAGCCGCGCTCGGCCTTCAGGTCGGCGAGTGCGCGTGCGAACAGCTCCAGCTCGCTCTGTACCAGCACGCCGGTCTCGGCGGCCTGCTCCAGCGGCTGGGCGATGCGCTCGTCGGCGGGCGACAGGCCCGGGCTGCGCAGCACGAGTTGCACGCCGTCGAATGCGTCGGCGGTCAACGCCCCGCCCAGCAGCCGCGCGCCAGGCACGTGTTCGGCCAGCGCTTGCGCTTGCGGAGGCGCGTCGCGCGAGTCCCACACGCGCACGTGCGCACCACAGCGCGCGCACCAGCGCGCCATCGCGAGGCCCGAGTCGCCCAGGCCGAGCACGAGAACGTTGGTGTCGTTCAGGAAGTTCATCACCGCAGCTTCAAGCTCGCCAGCCCAACGAGGCACAGCAGCATCGTGATGATCCAGAAGCGAATGACGACCTGCGTCTCCTTCCAGCCTGACTTCTCGAAGTGGTGGTGCAGCGGCGCCATCTTGAGCAGCCGCCGGCCGGTGCCGTACCTCTTGCGCGTGAACTTGAACCAGCCCACCTGCAACATCACCGACAGCGCCTCGGCGACGAACACACCGCCCATGATGCCGAGCAGGATCTCCTGCCGCGTGATCACGGCGATGGTGCCCAACGCACCGCCGAGCGCGAGCGCCCCGACGTCGCCCATGAACACCTGCGCCGGGTGCGCGTTGAACCACAGGAAGGCCAGCCCCGCACCGGCCATCGCAGCGCAGAAGATCAACAATTCGCCAGCGCCCGGGATGTACGGGATCAGCAGGTAGCGGCTGAACACCGAGTTGCCGGTGACGTAGGCAAACACGCCGAGCGCCGAACCCACCATCACCACCGGCATGATCGCCAGCCCGTCCAGGCCGTCGGTCAGGTTCACCGCATTGCTGGCGCCGACGATCACGAAATAGGTGAGCGTGATGAACCCGAACACGCCGAGCGGGTAGCTGATGGTCTTGAAGAAAGGCACGATCAGGTCGGCCTTGGGCGGCAGGTCGTTCGAGAAGCCGCTCTGCACCCAGCGCAAGAAGAGCTCAAGCACGCGCAGGTTCGAGGTTTCGCTGACGCTGAAGGCCAGGTACAGCGCCGCCACCAGCCCGATCGCCGATTGCCAGAAGAACTTTTCGCCCGAGGCCATGCCTTCCGGGTTCTTGTCGACAACCTTGCGCCAGTCGTCTACCCAGCCGATGGCGCCGAAGCCGATCGTCACGATCATCACGATCCAGACGAAACGGTTGCTCCAGTCGAACCAGAGCAACGTCGACACACCGATGCTGATGAGGATCAGCACGCCGCCCATCGTCGGCGTGCCGGTCTTGGCCTGGTGCTCGGTCACGCCGTAGCCGCGGATCGGCTGGCCGATCTTCAGCTCGGTCAGGCGGCGGATCACCCACGGCCCGAAGGCCAGGCCGATGATCAGCGCCGTCAGCGCCGCCATCACCGCGCGGAAGGTGATGTACTGAAAGACGCGGAAGAAGCCGAGCTCCGGCGACAGCGTCTGCAACCAGGCGGCCAGGCTAATCAGCACGACGCCGGTCCTCCTTGGTTCCGGTGGCCACGAGCGCCGCGACGAACTGCTCCATCTTCATGAAGCGCGAGCCCTTGACGACCACCGCCTTGCACTCGGGCGCCTGCGGCGCGGCCTTGAGCAGGTCGGCCAGCGTCTCGAAGTGGCGTGCGCCGCGGAACGCAGCGGCGGCGTGAGCGCTCAAGGGCCCGACGGTCCACATCATCTGGATGCCGCGCTGCACGGCATACGCGCCCACCTCGCGGTGGAACTCCGGCCCTTTGTCACCGACCTCGCCCATGTCGCCCAGCACCAGCCAGCGCGGGCCGTCCAGCGCGGCCAGCACGTCGATGGCCGCACGCACCGAGTCGGGGTTGGCGTTGTAGGTGTCGTCCACCAGCGTGACGAACTTGCCGCGACGCACCCAGGTGGAAATGTCGGAGCGGCCCTTGACCGGAACGAACGCTTCGAGCCCGCGCTGGACAGCGCCGATCGGGCACCCCGCGGCCAGTGCGCAGGCGACGGCGGCAAGCGCGTTCTTCACGTTGTGCAGGCCGGCCACGTTGAGCTGCAGCGCGGTGGAGCCGGCGGGGGTCTGCAGCATCAGCGCCCAGCGCTTGTCGTCCCAGACCGGCAGGCAGGTCACGTCGGCCCCGCCGTTGAGCGCAAACGTCAGCGTCGGCCGCTTGCCAGCCAGAGCGTGCCAGATTGCGGAGTGCGCATCGTCGGCCGGGAACACCGCCGTGCCCGACGGACCGAGCGCCTCGATGATCGCCCCGTTCTCGCGCGCCACCGCCTCGACGCTGTGCATGAATTCCTGGTGCTCGCGCTGCGCGTTGTTGACCAGCGCCACGGTGGGCGAGGCGACCAACCCGAGCATGCCGATCTCGCCCGGGTGGTTCATGCCAACCTCGACGACGGCGGCGCGGTGCCATGTGGTGTTGTCCTGGCGCAGCCGCAGCAAGGTCAGCGGCAGGCCGATGTGGTTGTTCAGGTTGCCCGCGGTGGCCAGCGCTTCGTCGCCCAACCAGGCGTGCAGGATGAACGAGATCATCTGCGTGACGGTGGTCTTGCCGTTGCTGCCGGTCACCGCAATGAGCGGCAGTTGAAACTGGCGCCGCCACGCCGTGGCGAGCTGTGCCAGCGCGACCTGCGTGTCGTCCACCAGCAGGCCCGGCAGGCCTGCCTGCGACAGCCCGTGAACCGCAATCGCCGCCGCCGCGCCGTCGGCGCGCGCTTGGGGGAGGAAGGCGTGCGCATCAAAGCGCTCGCCCTTCAGCGCCACAAACAAGTCGCCCGGCAGCAGCGTGCGTGTGTCGGTGTGCACACGGTCGATCGACACCGATCCGTCGCCCACCAGCGTGGCTCCGGGCAACAGGGCGTGGGCCTGGGCCAGCGTCATCATGCGGCGACCTCCCGCTGCCACAAGGCGGCGCGTGCTTCCACGACGTCGGCGAAAGCGTGCTTCACGCCGCCGATCTCCTGGTAGTCCTCGTGCCCTTTGCCGGCCACCAGGATCACGTCGCGCCCCTCGGCGTGGCCGACCGCGTGGGCGATGGCCGCGCGGCGATCCTCGAACACCGCCACGTTGTCACGCACTGCCATGCCGGCTGCGATTTGCTCGATGATCGCTGCCGGCGCTTCATGGCGCGGGTTGTCGCTGGTGACGACGACACGCGCCGCCAGCCGCTGCGCCAGCGCACCCATCAACGGCCGCTTGGTCGCGTCGCGGTTGCCGCCGCAGCCGAACACGCACCACAGCGCACCGCCGCGTTGCGCAGCGAGCGGCTGCAGCGCGAGCAGCGCTTTCTCCAGCGCGTCGGGTGTGTGGGCATAGTCCACCACGACCTCGGGGCCGCCGCCAGCGTGGGCGACTCGCTGCATGCGGCCGGGCACCGGCGTGAGCGCGCTGCACGCACGCGATGCGTCGGCCAGCGACACGCCCAGCGCGCGCAAACCGCCGACCACCGCCAGCACGTTGGAGACGTTGTAGTCACCGATCAACGGCGTGCGCACCGGCGCGTCAATGCCGCCCTCGCGCACGTCGAAGCACAGGCCGCCGGCTTCGTAGCGCACGTTGGCGGCGCGCAGTTTCGCGTCGCGCCGGGCCGAGTAGGTCCACACCACCAGCGGCCGGCCGCGCAGGCTGTAGGCAAGCGAGGCACCGTGCGCGTCGTCGAGGTTGATCACCGCCGCCTTCAGCTCGGGCCGGTCGAACAACTGCGACTTGGCGCGCCAGTAGGCGTCCATCGTGCCGTGGAAGTCGAGGTGGTCCTGCGTGAAGTTGGTGAACTGCGCCACCGCGATGTGCGTGCCGGCCAGGCGGTACTCGACGATGCCGATCGAAGACGCCTCGATCGCGCAGGCGTCGAAGCCGTCGTCGACGAAGCGGCGCAGCGCGCCTTGCAGCGTGATCGGGTCGGGCGTGGTCAGGCCGGTTGCCGCCAGTGCAGCGTCGGGTCGCGCGGCCGAAAGCGGCTCGCCCACGCCCAGCGTGCCGACCACGCCGCAGCGCTGACCGAGCGACGAGAGCGCCTGCGCCGTCCACCACGCGGTGGACGTCTTGCCGTTGGTGCCGGTCACCGCGACCATGCGCAGGCGCCGGCTCGGCTCGCCTGCGAACGCGCTGGCGATCTCGCCGGTGGCGGCCTTCAGCCCGGACATGCCGGCCACGAACGGTGAGTCGCCCAGCGCGAACGCGTCGGCGCCATCGGCTTCCACCAGGCAGGCGCTCGCGCCGGCCGCCAGCGCCTGGCGCACGTATTGGCGTGCGTCCTGCGCGTGGCCGGGCCAGGCGATGAAAGCGTCGCCGGGCTTCACGCTGCGGCTGTCGGCGCTCAGGGCGCGCACGCTGTGCTGCTGCAGCCACGCGAGCGCGGCGGGCACCGAATCGAGAAACGGCAGCGACCGCGATGGCGACATCGACGGCGGCATGGATGGCAGCATCGACGTCTGGATCGACGGCTGCATCGACGGCTGCATCGATGGCTCAGCGGGCGACATCGGAGCGGCGGCCGTCATCAAAAGCTCTCCGGCACCGCGGGCGCGGTGGTGGCCATGATCTGCGGCTTCACGTCCAGGTCGGCGGGCAGGCCCATCATGCGCAGCGTCTGCTGCACCACCTCGCTGAACACCGGTGCGGCCACGTCGCCGCCGTAGAACTTGCCGTTGTTCGGCTCGTCCACCATCACCGCCACGACGATGCGCGGGTTGCGGATCGGCGCCATGCCGACGAACCACGAGCGGTACTTCTTGGTCGCGTATTCGCCCGCTTCCTGTTTGTGCGCGGTGCCAGTCTTGCCGCCGACCGAGTAGCCCATCACCTGCGCCCGCGGCGCGGTGCCGCCGGGGCCAGCCGCCAGCTCCAGCATGTGGCGCATGTCGCGCGCGGTCCGCGCCGACATGACGCGCATGCCCGGGCCCGGCTCGGTCACCTTGAC
The DNA here is from genome assembly GCA_001263235.1 of Methylibium sp. NZG. Classification (GTDB taxonomy): domain Bacteria; phylum Pseudomonadota; class Gammaproteobacteria; order Burkholderiales; family Burkholderiaceae_C; genus LGRD01. The sequence continues at coordinate 44,583 of LGRD01000021.1, forward strand.
GAGCGAGGCCG
>LGRD01000034.1 GCA_001263235.1 Methylibium sp. NZG
GTTCGGCGCCGTCGGCATGGGCGGCATGTTCAGCGTGCTGAAGGTCCGCAGCGGGCAGAAGGCGGGCGACTACAGCGACCCCGGCTGGTACCAGCACCCGCCCGGCACCGTCGCGTACGAGTGGACCGGCGCACTGCCCGACCCCTCGCGCTTCAAGGCCGAAGGCACGGGCTCCATGCCGCCGCTGGCCCGACCCACGACCGACACCGAAGTCAAGGTGCGCAAACCCGCCGGTGGCCATTCGGGCCACTGATTTCCACCCCCTCGACAAAGGCAAGTTCATGCAAACGAACAAGAGAACCCTGATGCTCGCCGCAGTGGCCGGCCTGCTGAGCGGCGGCGTGCGCGCCCACGGCGACGAGAAGCACCCCAAGTCGGCCGACCCGGTCCAGAAGGAACAGAAGGACTGGGGCATTGCCGGCAACGCCAACACGGCCCGCCGGACCATCGACGTGAAGATGCTCGACACCATGCGTTTCGTGCCGGACCGCATCGACGTGAAACTCGGCGAGACCGTGCGGTTCACCGCCAGGAACACCGGCAAGGTGATGCACGAGTTCGTGATCGGCACGAAGGCCGAGAACGAAGCTCACGCCGCGCTGATGCTCAGGTTTCCGACCATGGAGCACGACGCGCCGTACATGGCGCATGTGCCACCTGGCAAGACCGGCCAGATCGTGTGGACCTTCAACCGGCCGGGCGAGTTCGAGTTCGCCTGCCTGATCGCGGGCCACTACAGCGCCGGCATGGTCGGAAACATCCTGGTGGCCAGCAAGTGAGCGTTCCGCCGCCGCAAAGCGAATCACTTGCGCTTCAACGAACCCCCCGACGACAAGGAAACACCATGAACGCATTTCACGCACTGACGATCGCCCTGCTTTTCACGGCCCAGCCCACGCACGCCACAGGCGACATGAGCGATGCCGAAGTCCGCAAGGTCGACAAGGAAGGCAAGAAGCTCACGCTGAAACACGGCGAGATCAAGAACCTGGACATGCCCGGCATGACGATGGTTTTCGCCGTGAGAGAGCCGGGCATGGTGGATAAGGTCAAGCCCGGCGACAAGGTGAAGTTCAAGGCCGAGAAGATCAACGGCACGTACACCGTGACGGTCATCGAGCCCGCGCCTTGAGCAGAGTTCCAGCGCGCCGACTTCCCTCCCCTTCCCCCGCAGGTGTGACCATGCAAATGCACGTCGATCAGCCGGCCGTGGCGTTCACGCTGTCGGTCGAATTGCAAGAATGAGGACGCCGGTGGCGGGGCTGAAAGGCGCGCTGCGGCTGGGCCTGATCCTGGCGACTGCGGGGGCGTTGGCCGTTGCCTTTCGCGACGGCGTCCCGGCGAATTGGGTCGTTGCACTGCGTGCCTTGCTGGCAGGCGTGACAGTCAGTCACGACGTTCGGATCACTGCCGCCGATGGTGTGAGCTTGGCCACCAGCGTCTACCTGCCGGCCGCTGCCGGCAAGGGCCGCGTGCCGACCGTGCTGATCCGCACGCCCTACAACCGCCGCCAGCAGGACGAGGCCTTGACCTTTGCGGCATTCTTCTTCCGGCGCGGCTACGCCGTGGTGACGCAGGACGTGCGCGGCACGTTCGAGTCGGCTGGCGTGCTCGCGCCCTGGCGCCACGCCACGGCCGACGGCGTGGCGACGCTTGACTGGATCGTGGCCCAGCCCTGGTCCAACGGCAAGGTGGGCAGCTTCGGCTGTTCGGCGCTGGGCGAGTTGCAGTACGCGCTGGCGCGAGCCAACCACCCTGCCTATGCGGCGATGATCCCCATCGATGCCGGTGGCGCCATCGGCTCGGCGATGGGTCGATACGAGTACTTCTCGGCCTTCGAGGGCGGTGTGTTCCAGCTCGCCTCGCAGTTCGGTTGGTTTGTCGGGCATGGGCCCGGCGACCCGGCAACGCCCCAGGCGGGCCGCGTCGATGCGGGGGAGTCGCTGCGCGGATTGCCCGTCGTCGACCTCGTGCGGAACTCCCGCCCCGGCACTTACGCCTACGACGAATTCCTTCGCACGCCGCTGTCCGACCCGCGCTGGGCGACGCTGGACTACGTGGCCGAAGACGACCGCCTGTCGGTGCCTGCCCTCGTCATCAACACCTGGGGCGACCAGTCCATCGGCGCCACGCTGGCGCTGGCCGAGATGGCGCGGCGCCAGGCACAGCCCGCAAGCTTCGAGCAGCATGTGGTCATCGCGCCGGGCAACCATTGCGAACACGGCTCAGTGACGCGCTCCGAACGCTTCGGCGACCTGGTGGTCAAGAACGCGCAGCAGCCGTACGGCGACTGGTACCTTCGCTGGTTCGACCGGCGCCTGAAGGGCGAAGGCCCGGGCTTGAGCGAGTTGCCGCCGTACCTCTACTACGTGATCGGCGAAAACCGCTGGCTCGCCGCGTCGAGCTGGCCGCCGGAGTCATCGAAGCTGGAGCGCTGGTACCTGGGCAGCGGCGGCCGTGCCAACAGCCGCGCAGGTGACGGCACGCTGGCGACCTTGGCCCCGGCCACCGAGGCGCTGGACGAGTACCGCGCCGACCCGGCCGACCCGGTGCCCTCGCGCGGTGGCCCGGTGTGCTGCACCGGCGACCCGGCGATTCGGTCCGGCCCGGTGGACCAGCACGACGTGGAGGTGCGGCCCGATGTGCTGGTGTACACCTCGGCACCGCTGAACAAGCCACTGCGCATCGCCGGCCCGCTGAAAGCCCGCCTGACGGTCAGCTCCGACGCGCCGGACACCGACTTCGTGGTGCGGCTGGTGGACGTGTGGCCCGACGGCCGCGCGATCAACATCCAGGAAGGCGCGCTGCGTGCGCGCTGGCGCGACGGCTTTGCCCAGGCGCGCCACATGCAACCGGGTGAACGCTATGCGCTGGAAGTCAACATGCGCGACATCGCCTGGCTGCTGCCGGCCGGCCACCGGCTGAGGCTGCACGTGACCAGCAGCAGCTTCCCGCGCCTGGAGCGCAACCTCAACACCGGCGGGCGCAACTTCGACGAAACGGTGGGCCGGGTCGCGGTCAACCGCGTGCATCACGGCGGTTCGCACCTGTCGTGGCTGGACATCCCGGTGCTCGATCTGCCCGAGTCGCCGCCGTGATCGAAATTCAATGCCGCGATTCCTTGACTCTGGGGTCGAGTACGGAGTCTAGGCTGTCGTTCTGTCTTGCAGCCACTGGAGCGCACCATGAGTGACACAAAGCCCGGCCTTGCAGGTCACAGCACAGCTCAACACAGTGAGCACGCGACAGGTGGGCATTCGTGCTGCTCATCTCACTCGTCGGCCCCACCCGTCGATGAGGCTGCACAGACGCTCAAAGACCCCGTGTGCGGCATGACGGTGACACCTCAATCCCGGCACGTGTTCGAGCATGAAGGCAAGCCGGTCTACTTTTGCAGCGCAGGCTGCAAGGCCAGGTTCGCGGCCGACCCGGCCAGGCATCGGGGGAACGATCCCGCCTTCGGCATGCCGACGTCAGTGCCGGCAGCGGCGCCGGCACCCAACGAAGCCGCCATCGCCGGCGCCGTCTACACCTGCCCCATGCACCCCGAGGTGCGCCAGGACCACCCGGGCGACTGCCCCAAGTGCGGCATGGCGCTGGAGCCCGAGATGCCCACGCTTGATGAGGGCGAGAACCCCGAACTCGCCGACTTCCGGCGGCGCTTCTGGTGGACCCTGCCGCTGACGCTGATCGTCGCCGTGCTGGCCATGCTCGGGCACCGAATGCAATGGTTCAGCATGAGCACCCAAAGCTGGGTCGAACTCGTGCTCACCCTGCCCGTGGTCTTGTGGGCCGGCTGGCCGTTTTTCGTGCGCGGCGCGCAGTCCGCCGTCAACCGCAGCCCGAACATGTGGACGCTGATCGCCCTGGGCACTGGCGCAGCCTTCGTCTACAGCGTGGTGGCCACCGTGGCGCCGCAACTGTTCCCGGCGTCGTTCGTGTCGATGGGTCGGGTGGCGGTCTACTTCGAAGCGGCGGCGGTGATCATCTCGCTGACGCTGCTGGGGCAGATGCTCGAACTGAAGGCGCGCTCGCAGACCTCGGCGGCCATCAAGTCGCTGCTTGGGTTGGCGCCCAAGACGGCCCGGCGCATCAACGCCGACGGTACCGAGGACGACGTGGCGCTGACCCACGTTCACGTTGGCGACACGCTGCGCGTGCGGCCGGGCGAGAAGGTGCCGACCGACGGCGTCGTGGTCGAGGGTGGCAGCACGGTCGACGAGTCGATGCTGACCGGCGAGCCGATGCCCGTGACCAAGCGGGTCGGCGACAAGCTGATCGGCGCCACGCTGAACACGACCGGCGCGCTGGTGATGCGCTCGCAGCGCGTCGGCGCGCAGACCGTGCTGGCCGGCATCGTGCAGATGGTGGTGCAGGCGCAGCGCTCGCGCGCGCCGATGCAACGCCTGGCCGACCGGGTGGCGGGCACGTTCGTCGTCGCGGTGGCGGGCTTCGCGCTGCTGACCTTGCTGGTCTGGGGGTTCTTCGGCCCGGCGCCGAGTTGGGCGCACGGGCTCATTAACGCCGTGGCCGTGCTGATCATCGCGTGCCCTTGCGCACTGGGGTTGGCCACGCCGATGTCGATCATGGTCGCCACCGGCCGGGCCGCCACGCAGGGCGTGCTGTTCCGCGACGCGGCCGCGATCGAGAACCTGCGCAAGGTCGACACGCTCATCGTCGACAAGACCGGCACGCTCACCGAGGGCAAGCCCAGCTTCGATCGCGCGGTGGCCACACCGGGCTTCAGCGAGGACGAGGTGCTGCGCCTGGCCGCCAGCCTCGACCAGGGCAGTGAACACCCGCTCGCCGACGCCATCGTCCGCGCTGCGCGCGAGCGCGGCCTTGCGCTCGACAAGGCGGAGGGCTTCGAGTCGAGCACCGGCATCGGCGTGCGGGGCCGCGTGGGGGGCCGGGCGCTTGCCCTCGGCAACGCCACGCTGATGGCGCAAGCGGGCGCGTCCGAAGCGCGCGCGTCCGAACCGGGCCGGCCGCTGGAAGCCCTGCAGGCGCACGCCGAAACGATGCGTGCCAGCGGCGCCAGCGTGATGATGCTGGCGGTCGACGGCCAGCTTGCCGGCCTGCTGGCTGTGTCCGACCCCATCAAGACCAGCGCCGCGGAGGCACTGGCCACGCTGAAGGCCACCGGCCTGCGCGTGATCATGGCCACCGGCGACGGCCTGACAACGGCCCGGGCCATCGCCGGGCGGCTCGGTATCGACGAAGTGCACGGCGCGCTCCTGCCCGCCGACAAGCTGGCCCTGGTGGCCCGGCTGCAACGCGAAGGCCGCGTGGTGGCGATGGCCGGCGACGGCATCAACGACGCCCCGGCGCTGGCCCAGGCCGACGTCGGCATTGCGATGGGCACCGGCACCGACGTGGCGATGAACAGCGCGCCGGTGACCCTCGTCAAGGGCGACCTGAGGGGCATTGCGCAGGCCCGGACGATTTCGACGGAGACCATCGCCAACATGAAGCAGAACCTCGCTTTTGCGTTCGTCTACAACGCGCTCGGCGTGCCGCTGGCGGCGGGCGTGCTGTATCCGTTCACCGGCTGGCTGCTGTCGCCGATGATCGCTGCCTTGGCGATGAGCCTGAGCTCGGTGTCGGTGATCGGCAATGCTTTGCGCCTGCGCGGGAAACCGGCCGTGACGGCGGTCGGCGAGGGAGCGTCATGACGCGCCCGCCGTGGGCCCGGCGCGCGGCCGCTGGCGCTTGCCTGTGTCTGGCGGCCCAAGTCGCGCTGGCCGCGCCGATGGGTTTCAAGGACAGCACCATGGGCATGGCCGACCTGAGCCCGAACTGGCGCGAGGTCTGGGTCAACCATGCGTTCACCCGCAGCGATGCATTGGGCGTCGGCGGCCTGCGCATGCGATCGGACGACAAGCTGCGCACCCGCGACGTCGTCGAGCTCAACTACACACGCCTCGTGCACCGCTGGAACCTGCCGCACGCGCAGGCCAACGTGTGGTTCTTCGGTGGTCTGGGGGCGCTGCGCGGCAACGACGTTGCCGGCACACGCACCTTGGTGGCCCCGGGCCTGCAGCTGGACTACGAGACCACGCGCGTCTACACATCGGCCACCGCCCGGCTGTACCGCGCCCGTGGCGTCAACCACGACTACGGCGCACTGCGTGTGGGCTTCGCGTTCGTCGAGGCCGACTACGATGAAACGCAGCCCTGGTTCATCGTCGAGGCCCGAAGCATGCGCGGCCTGTCGGACGAGGTGGAGTGGACGCCGATGCTGCGCTTCATCAACAAACGCTTCTTTGCCGAGGTGGGCATCAACCAGGCCCGGCAAGGCCGGTTTAACCTGATGATCGTGTACTGAAAGGAAGGTGGATCCATGAACAAGCTGCTGACTTCACTGGCCTGCGTTGCCACGATGACGATGGCCATTCCCTCTCACGCGGTGGAAACCGCCAAGCTCACCGTCAACGGCATGGTGTGCGCGTTCTGCGCGCAGGGCATCGAGAAGCGTGTCTCGGCGCTGCCGGCCACGCAGGCGATTCATGTCGACCTGGCGGGCAAGGTGGTCGCCGTGGAGGCCCGGCCAGGCCAGACGCTGGACCTGGCGAAGATCACGGCCGAGATCACCGAGGCTGGCTACGCGGTGACGAAGGCCGAGATGGTGAACCAATCGGTCGAACAGATTCGCGCGGAGAAGAAGGCGAAAAAGTGACGACGCGCGCGGCACCGACCCCGATGGACGACGGCAGCACACCGCGCCGCACCGGCGTGGTGTCGGCGTGGTTGTCGCTGTTCGCGAGTTCCGCCACGCTGGTGTGCTGCGCGCTGCCGGCGCTGCTGGTGGCGCTGGGCGCTGGCGCGGCGCTGTCGTCGCTGGTCGGCGTGGTGCCGCAAGTGGTGTGGCTCAGCGAGCACAAGGGCGCGGTCTTCGCCGTGGCGGGCGTGATGCTGGCGGTGGCCGGCGCCTGGCAATGGCGCAACCGGAACGCGCCTTGCCCGGTCGACCCGGCGTTGCGCCACGCGTGCCTTCGCACGCGCAGGCTGTCGCTGCGGGTGTACCTGCTGTCGGTTGCGCTGTTCGTTGTCGGCGGCGCGTTCGCGTTTGTGCTGCCCTGGCTGGCGGCGCGCTGAGGTTGTCGTCGATCAGCGCTGGTGCGTGCCGCCACGACCATGCACCGTCTTCGGCGAACTGCCGCGGGGCTTGCCGGCGGCGGCGGCCAGTGAGCGCGCCGGCACGCCCGCCGCCGCGCCGGCGCGCCCACGCGAGGAATCACCCGACAACGCCAACACAATGCCGCAGGCAGTGTCCGGCCGGGCTTGCCCGCAGGCGCTGCGCAACACCAGCAGTTGCCGCTCCAGAACGCGCAGCGCCTCCAGGCGCTCACGCACATGCGCCAGGTGTTCGTCGACCACGGCGTCCACCGGCGAGCAGTCGCTGCCCGGGTGGTCGATGAAGTCGAGCAGGGCGCGCACCTCGTCCAGGCTCATGTCGAGCGCGCGGCAGTTGCGGATGAAGCGCAGCCGCTGCACATCGGCTGCGGCATAGCGGCGGTAGTTGTTTTCGCCGCGCGGCGGCACGCCCAGCAGGCCGGCCTTTTCGTAGTGGCGGACGGTGTCCACGGGCAACGCCGCGGCGTCGGCAAGTTCCTTGATGCGCATGGTGGGGCGGTGTGAGCGTTGATCTTGAGCCGTTGCAGACCAGCCCCGGCGAACGACCGGTTGACCCTGGACCGGCACCAGGGTTTCAAATGTGCCACGTCGAGCACTTTGAAAGCCACCCATGTCCGGCTGCTGCCACCACGACCACCACAAAGAACGCGCCGCCTCGCCCCCGCCGCCCCGTTACCGTCGCGTGTTGTGGGTGGCGCTCACCGTCAATGCGGCGATGTTCGCCGTCGAGATCGCGGCGGGCCTCACGGCCGCCTCTGCGGCGCTGCTGGCCGATGCGATCGACTTCTTCGGCGACGCGGCCAACTACGGCGTGTCGCTCGCGGTGCTGGCCATGGCGCCGGTGTGGCGCTCGCGCGCCGCGCTGGTGAAGGGGTTGACGATGGGCGCGTTCGGCATCTTCGTGCTCGGCCGCGCGGCGTGGGGGCTGGGCAGTGGCACGGTGCCGGAGGCAGCGACGATGGGCGTGGTGGGCGCGCTGGCCCTGGCGGCCAACCTCGGCGTGGCCGCGCTGCTCTACGCCTACCGCGAGGGAGACGCCAACATGCGCTCGGTGTGGCTGTGCACGCGCAACGATGCGATCGGCAACGTGGCCGTGCTGCTCGCGGCGCTGGGCGTGTTCGGCACCGGCACCGCGTGGCCCGACCTGCTGGTGGCCGCGCTGATGGGTGGCCTGGCGGTGGCCGCGGCGGTGTCGGTCGTGCGCGCGGCGCGCCGTGAACTGGCGCAGCCGGCAACGGCCGCGCCAGCGGTGACTTTAGAAGTGGATGCCCCGCATCATCTGCGCCATCGCGATCGCCTCGGGTGACAGCGTCGGCTTGGCACTCTTGTCGCCTTTGGCGGCGGCGCTGTCGGGGAACATGCGGAAGGTGGTGTTCATGACGATCTGCGTGACGGTGGGTGCCACCGCGTGCAGGATCTCGCCGAAGATGCCCAGCCTTGTCGCCACGCGCACCGGCTTGTCGACGCACGCCTGCACGATCAGGTCGGAGGCTTCGTCGGTGCTCAGCAGCGGCATGTTGTCGTAGATCTTGGTGGGCGCCGTCATCGGCGTGCGCACCAGCGGCATGTTGACGGTGGTGAAGGTGATGCCCTGGTCGGCGTACTCGCTCGACGCGCAGCGCGTCCACGCGTCGAGTGCGGCCTTGCTCGCCACGTAAGCCGAGAAGCGCGGCGCGTTCACCAGCACGCTGATCGAGCTGATGTTGACGATGTGGCCGCGCTTCTTGGCCACCATGCCGGGCAGCAGGCCCATCGTGATGCGCAGCGAGCCGAAGTAGTTCAGTTGCATCGTGCGCTCGAAATCGTGGAAGCGCTCGTAGCTCGCCTCGATCGCGCGGCGGATCGAGCGGCCGGCGTTGTTGATGAGGTAGTCCACGCCGCCGTGGTCGGCGGTCAGTTGTTCGACGAAGGCTTTGCAGCTGGCTTCGTCGGCAATGTCGGCTGAATACACGACGACCTTGGCATCCTTGCCCGCAGCCTCCAGGATTTCCTTCTTCGCCTCGGCCAGCTTGGCTTCGTCACGCGCGCAGATGATGGTGGTGGCGCCGGCCTGCGCGAACTTGATCGCCGCGGCCAGGCCGATGCCCGACGAACCACCCGTCACCAGCACCACCTTGCCACCGACGGTGCCGCGCAGCGAGCGGTCGATGAAGAGGGCCGGGTCGAGGTGGCGCTCCCAGTAGTCCCACAGCCGCCACGCGTAGCTCGGCAGCTTGGGGCACTCGATGCCGCTGCCTTTCAGCGCCGCGGTGGTGTCGCGGCAGTCGTAGCGCGTGGGGAAGTTGATGAAGGTGAACATGTCGTCGGGCAGGCCGAGGTCCTTCATCACCGCATTGCGCACGCGCCGCACCGGGGCCAGCGCCATCATTCCCTTCTTCACGCTCTTGGGGATGAAGCCCAGCAGCGCGGCGTTGATGAACAGGTTCATCTTCGGCGCGTGCGCGGCCTTGCTGAAGATGTCGAGCACGTCGCCGACGCGGTAGCCCTCGGGGTCCACGAGGTGGAAGCACTTCTTGTTCAGCTCGGCCTTGCTGTGGCTGATGTGGTCGAGCGCCGCCACCACGAAGTCCACCGGCACGATGTTGATGCGCCCGCCTTCCAGGCCCACGCTGGGCATCCACGGCGGCAGGATCTGGCGCATGCGCTGGATCAGCTTAAAGAAGTAGTACGGGCCGTCGATCTTGTCCATCTCGCCGGTGGTCGAGTCGCCCACCACCAGCGCCGGGCGGTACACCGTCCATGGCACCTTGCTTTCCTTGCGCACGATCTTCTCGCTCTCGTGCTTGGTCATGAAGTACGGGTGCTCCAGGCCGTCGGCTTCGTCGAACATGTCTTCGCGGAACACGCCTTCATAGAGGCCGGCCGCGGCGATCGAGCTGACGTGGTGCAGGTGCCCGGCATCGATGGCCTTGGCAAACTCGACCGCGTTGCGCGTGCCTTCGATGTTGACCTGGACCTGAGACGCCTCGTCGGCCTTCAGGTCGTAGACAGCGGCGAGGTGGTAGACGTGATCGACCTGGCCCTTGAGCTTCTTCACGTCGTCGGCCGAGACACCGAGCTTCTTGGTGGTGAGGTCGCCGTACACCGGAACGGCGCGCGCCTTGGTGGTTTGCCAGTAGTCCAGCAGCGCCGCGACCTTGCCCTCGCTCTCCGGCCGAAGCAGGAAGTACACGACCGCCCCGCGGCGCGCCAGCAGGGTCTTGACGAGGCGCTTGCCGATGAAGCCGGTGGCTCCGGTCACGAAGTACTTCATGGGGGCTGGTCCTTTGCTGGCGGGGTTGAGCGGGCATTCTTGACCAGAGTCGCACGGCCGGCCCTGCGCGATTTCCCGAACAGCGCTGTGGCCGGAGAGCGGCATGCGTAGAGCCGCGACCCTAGAGAATTAGGCTGCAGGCTCCAGGGCGCACTTCTATAGTTTGGGCACCGCAGCTCCAGCCGGAGCCGCAACGATCAACCTCCAGGAGTCCCTCACCATGGTCAAGAAGCTCAAGCAGATGGCAGACAAGCAAGCGGCCGGCGCCTCGGGCCTGTTCGACAGCGCACTCGCCGGTTCGGTCAAGGACTCGGCGCAGCAGATCTGGCTCGCGGGCATGGGTGCTTTCTCGAAGGCGCAGGCCGAAGGCGGCAAGGTGTTCGAAGCGCTGGTCAAGGAAGGCGCGACACTGCAGAAGAAGACACAGAGCGTGGCCGAGGACAAGTTCAGCGAAGTCAGCAGCAAGATGACCGGCATGGCCAGCGAAGTGCAGGCCAAGGCCGGCCAGCACTGGGACAAGCTGGAGAGCATCTTCGAGGAGCGCACCGCCAAGGCGCTGGGCAAGCTCGGCGTGCCGTCGGCCAAGGACGTGAGCGCCATGCAGAGCCGCATCGACGAGCTTTCGGCCCAGGTCGCCAAGATGGCCCGCAGCGCCGCCGCGAAGACCACCAAAGTGGCCAAGCGCGCAGCGCCGATCGTCAAGCCGTCGGTGAAGGCGGCGGCAGTGAAGCGGCCGGCGCGCAGAGCCGCCTGATCACGACGTGTGCGCCCGGAGGTGAGCGCGCAAGCGCTCCGCATCCGGGGGCACGCCTACTGAATCGAGGTCATCCCGGCTGTCTTGGCTGCGCTGACGTCGAAGCCCATCGTCCTCGCGCAGCCCGCGCTGGAGGCCGCCCGTTCGATCAGGGCGTCTGCAAAGTCTGCTGTGCCGGCGTTGAAGGCCCGAAGCGTCTTGAGCACATGGTCGGCGCGGTCCACGACGAGCTCTTTGGTTCGCAGCAGCAATTCGAGCGCCTGCGCCACTTGAACGCGACTCAGCTCGTAGCTCGACGACAGCACCCACACCAGTTCGACGACGGCCACGATCGGCACGAATCCAGGTGCCTGCGCGCTGAATGATTCGATCAGTTTCGTCGCCTTGGGCGACTGCCGCTCGTCGTCCTGCATGATGTAGCGCACCAGGACGTTGGTGTCCAGGCGGATCACTTGGCGGACGCTCCGCGTGCCGCGATGGCCCTGTTCATGTCGGCGATCGACACGCTCCTCGACGGCTTGCCGAACAGGCCCTTCAGCTCGGTCACCGAACGGGTTGCTGCAATCACTTCGAAGCGGCCGGGCTGAATCTCGACGAACTCCACCCTGTCGCCGGACTCGACCTGAAGCGCCTGCCGCACGCTGGCAGGAATGGTGATCTGGCCCTTGCTGGTGACGGTGGCGCTGGTCATGGAATGAATCTCCTGTTCTCCTTACCCTAAAGTAAGGCAACGAGAACCACAAGCCGCCCGTCAGCCGAGGTAGCGCGCCTCCAGGTGCCGCCTGAAGTGCAGCGGGTTCAGCGTCTCGCCGCTGGCCCGCACCGCCAGTTCAGCGGTGGTCCAGCGGCTGCCCTGGCTCCAGATGTTCTCTCGCAGCCAGTCGAACACCGGCGCCAGCTCACCGCGTGAGATGCGCGCGTCGAGGTCGGGCGTGCCGCGGCGGATCGTTGCAAACCACTGCGCCGCGTACATCGCGCCCAGCGTGTAGCAGGGGAAGTAGCCGAACAGGCCGGACGCCCAGTGCGTGTCCTGCAGGCAGCCGTTGCGGAAGTTGCCGCGCGTGTCCACGCCGAGCAGCGAGGCCATGCCTTCATCCCACAGCGCCGGAATGTCCTCGGCCTGCACGCTGCCCTCGATCAACCCGCGCTCGATGCGATAGCGCAGGATCACGTGCGCCGGGTAGGTCAGCTCGTCGGCGTCGACGCGGATGAAGCCGGGCGCCACGCGTGTGAGCGAGCGGTGCAGCGCGTCGGGCTCGAACGCCGGCTGCGCGCCGAAGTGCGCCGCCAGCTTAGGCGCGATCAAGCCGATGAACGCGCGGCTCAACGCGAGTTGCATCTCGAAGCTCAGGCTCTGGCTCTCGTGGATGCCCATCGAGCGCGCCTGCGCCACTGGCTGGCCGAGTCGCTCGCGCGGCAGGTTCTGCTCGTAGCGGGCGTGGCCGGTTTCGTGGATCGTGCCCATCAGGCTCTGCACGAAGTCGGCCTCGCCGTAGCGGGTGGTCAGGCGCACATCCTCGGGCACACCGCCGCTGAAGGGGTGGGTGCTTTCGTCGAGCCGGCCAGCGTCGAAGTCGAAGCCCAGCAAGCCCATCACCTCCAGGCTCAGCGCACGTTGTGCGGCCTTGGGGAAGGGGCCGGCGGCGGCGCTGATCGGCGAGGCGGCCGCTGCGCTGGCCTGGCGGTCGCGCACCTGGTGCACCAGCGCGGGCAGCCAGCTTTGCAGGTCGCCGAACAGGCGGTCTACTTCCGACGCGGTCATGCCGGGCTCGAAGCGGTCCATCAGCGCGTCGTAGGGCGGCAGGCCGGTGCTGTCGGCGCGCCGCGCGGCGACTTCGCGCGCGATGCGCAGCACTTCGCGGAAGTTCTCGAGGAAGCCCGCCCAATCGTTCGCTGGGCGCTGGCTGCGCCACGCGTGTTCGCAGCGTGCGCCGGCGAGCGACTCGGCCTGCACCAGCGCTTCGGGCAATGCGTTGGCGGCACGCCAGTCGCGTTCGATCTCGCGCAGGTTGGCGCGCGCCAGGTCGTCCAGCGGCTCGTCGCGCGCGGTTTCGATCAACCCGGCCAGCGCCGGCTCGGTGCGCAAGCGGTGCAGCAGCGCGTCCATCTCGGCCATCGCCTCGGCGCGCGCGGCGTTGCCCTTGGGCGGCATCACCGCGGCACGGTCCCAGCCGGCCATGGCTTGCAGGTGGCTGAAGCGGTACTGGCGCGTCCAAGCCTGGGTCAGCGCATCGTAGGCGAGGTGGTTCATCGGTCGTCCCTTTCAGTCGATGGCGCGCCGGAAGTGAGCAGTTGAATCAGGGCGAAAACGTGCCCGGGAACACCCACAGCAGCGCGGCCGTCATCGTGACATAGCGGGCGAACTTGCCGATCGCCATGTAGGCCACGCACGGCCAGAACGGCAGCTTCAACCAGCCGGCCACCGCGCACAGCGGGTCGCCCACCACCGGCAGCCACGACAAGAGGCAAGCCTTCGGGCCAAAACTCTGCAACCACGTGAGCGCGCGCGCCTCCAGCGGCTTGTGCTTCACGCGCTCGTAGGCGCGTTCGGCGCCGTAGCCCATCCACCAACTCACCGCACCGCCGAGCGTGTTGCCCGCCGTCGCAACCAAGATCGCCGGCCAGAACAGGTGCGGGTTGAGCTTGACCAGGCCGAACACCGCCGGCTCCGAGCCCAGCGGCAGCAGCGTGGCCGAGATGAAGGCCACCACGAACACCGTGCTGAGGCCGAATTTCGGCAGTGCCAGCGCAGTGAGCAACGATTCGATCCAGGCGTCCATCGGCGGCGATTATCGACACCCCGTCAACGCCCGAGATACAGGCCGATGGCACAAAGCCGGCCGCTATACTGCCGCCTCGCGTTTCCCCCGCCCCCACCTCCCCGTTCGCTGCTAAGTTCTGCCCATGCACATCGGCCACATTCCGCTGGCGAACCGGCTGTTCGCCGCGCCGATGGCAGGCGTCACCGACCGACCCTTCCGGCAACTGTGCAAGCGCCTCGGCGCCGGTTACGCGGTGAGCGAGATGGTGACCTCGCGCAAGGACCTGTGGAACAGCCTGAAGACGAGCCGCCGCGCCAACCACGACGGCGAAGCGGCGCCGATCGCGGTGCAGATCGCCGGCACCGACGCGCAGATGATGGGCGAGGCCGCGGCCTACAACATCGACCGCGGCGCGCAGATCATCGACATCAACATGGGCTGCCCGGCCAAGAAGGTGTGCAACAAGTGGGCCGGCTCGGCGCTGATGCAGGACGAGCCGCTGGCGCTGCAGATCGTCGAGGCGGTGGTGGCCGCCTGCGCGCCGCGCAACGTGCCGGTCACGCTGAAGATGCGCACCGGCTGGTGCGCGGCCGAACGCAACGCGGTGCGCATTGCGCGCGCGGCCGAGGCGGCCGGTGTGGCGATGGTGGCGGTGCACGGCCGCACGCGCGAGCAGGGCTACAAGGGCGACGCCGAGTACACGACGATTGCGGCGGTGAAGGCGGCGCTGCGCGTTCCGGTGGTGGCCAACGGCGACATCACCAGCCCGGAGAAAGCACGCGACGTGCTGGCCGCGACCGGCGCCGACGCGATCATGATCGGCCGCGCGGCGCAAGGGCGGCCGTGGATCTTTCGCGAGATCGCTCACTTCCTCGCCACCGGCGAACACCTGCCCGCGCCCGAGGTGCAGCAAGCCAAGCGCTGGCTGCTGGAGCACCTGCACGACCACTACACGCTCTATGGCGAGTTTGCCGGCGTGCGCAGCGCGCGCAAGCACATCGGCTGGGCCGTGCGCGCATTGCCGGGAGGCGAAGCTTTTCGCGCCAGCATGAACCTGTTGGAGAGTTGCGATGCGCAGGTGAGTGCGGTGACGGACTGGTTCGATGAACTGGCCGATGCGCACACCCTGCTGCCCCTGCACGCCGCTGCGGCGAACGAAGACCTCGTCGAGTTGAGTGCATGAGCGGCAAGAAACACATCGAAGAGTGCATCCGAGACAACCTTGAGACCTACTTCAAGGACTTGCGCGGCGTGGAGCCCACGGCGATGTACCAGATGATCCTGGGCGTGGTCGAAAAGCCGCTGCTCGACGTGGTGATGAAACACGCCGACGGCAACCAGAGCCGCGCAGCCGAGTGGCTGGGCATCAACCGCAACACGCTGCGGCGCAAGTTGCTCGACCACAAGCTGATCGATTGAAGCCCGTAACCGCGCCCGCCCCCCGAGAGCCGCCGATGCAAGCGCTGATTTCTGTTTCCGACAAAACCGGCGTGCTCGACTTTGCGCGCGCGCTGCATGCGCTGGGCGTCAAGCTGCTGTCCACCGGCGGCACCGCCAAGCTGCTCGCCGACGCCGGCCTGCCGGTCACCGAGGTCGCCGATCACACCGGCTTCCCCGAGATGCTCGACGGCCGCGTGAAGACGCTGCACCCGACGATCCACGGTGGCTTGCTGGCGCGGCGCGATGTGCCCGAGCACATGGCCGCGCTGCATCAACATCACATCTCGCCGATCGATCTGTTGGTGGTCAACCTGTACCCGTTCGAGGCGACGGTTGCGAAGCCTGGCTGCACGCTCGAGGACGCGATCGAGAACATCGACATCGGCGGGCCGGCGATGGTGCGCTCGGCGGCGAAGAACTGGAAGGACGTGGCGGTGTTGACCGATGCGTCGCAGTACGCGCAGGTGCTGGCCGAATTGAAGGCCGAAGGCCAGGTGAGCACGGCGACGAAGTTTGCGCTGTCGGTCGCCGCGTTCAACCGCATCGCCAACTACGACGGTGCGATCAGCGACTACCTGTCGTCGTTGCAGACCGACGGCGCAGGTGGGCAGGTACGCGCTGAGTTCCCCGCGCAGAGCAACGGCCGCTTCGTCAAGCTGCAAGACCTGCGCTACGGCGAGAACCCGCACCAGCGCGCCGCGTTCTACCGCGACCTGCACCCTGCGCCCGGCTCACTCGTCACCGCCAAGCAGTTGCAAGGCAAGGAGCTGTCGTACAACAACATCGCCGACGCCGACGCGGCGTGGGAGTGTGTGAAGAGCTTCAACAATCAAGACTCGCTGGCCGCGTGCGTGATCGTCAAGCACGCCAACCCGTGCGGCGTGGCGCTGGGTGCGAGCGCGGCGCAGGCGTATGAGAAGGCGCTGCAGACCGACCCGACCTCGGCCTTCGGCGGCATCATCGCGTTCAACGTCGAGCTCGACGGCGTGGCCGCGGCGCTCGTCGCCAAGCAGTTCGTCGAAGTGCTGATGGCGCCAGGCTTCACGCCCGAGGCGCTCGAAGTATTGGCCACCAAGAAGAACGTGCGCGTGTTGCAGATCGCGCTGCCCCCAGGAGGCGCCACAGCCTGGCACCAGGGCCGCAATGGGCACGACATGAAGCGCGTCGGTTCTGGCCTCTTGATCCAGTCGGCCGACAACCACGAGATGCAGCTCGCCGACCTGAAAGTCGTGACCACGCTGCAACCCACGCCGCAGCAGATGCACGACCTGCTGTTCGCGTGGAAGGTCGCCAAGTACGTCAAGAGCAACGCGATCGTGTTCTGCGGCGGCGGCATGACGCTGGGCGTGGGCGCGGGGCAGATGAGCCGCATCGACTCGGCGCGCATTGCCGGCATCAAGGCCCGCAACGCCGGGCTCGCGCTCGCGGGCTCGGTGGTCGCGAGCGATGCGTTTTTTCCGTTCCGCGACGGGCTCGATGTGGTGGTCGACGAAGGCGCGGCCTGCGTCATTCACCCCGGCGGCTCGATGCGCGACGACGAGGTGATCGCCGCGGCCAACGAGCGTGGCATCGCGATGGTGCTGACGGGCGTGCGGCACTTCCGGCACTAAAGCCCCCTCGGTCATGCGGCGCTTGCCTGTACCGACCCCACCGCCGTGGCGTGTTGCCGCCCTCTTCTTGGCTGGGCTGCTCGGCCTGTGGATCGGCGCGGTGGGCACGGCCGGCGCAGCGGCACCGCCCGCGCCCACGTCGAACGCGGCGACGCCGGTGCAGTCGGCGGCGCAGTCGGCGGTGCAGGCCTCGAACGCTGTCGCCGATGCCCCGGCCCCGGTGCAAACCGGCGCCTGGGTGCACGCCATTTCGACCTTCGCGCCGCCCAAGTACCCGCCCGGCTTCCGCCACTTCGACTACGTCGACCCGGCCGCGCCCAAGGGCGGCGTGCTGCGGCTGGGCAACCCCGACCGGCGCTCCAGCTTCGACAAGTTCAACCCGTACACCGTGCGCGGCGTAGCGCCGGCGGGCGTGTCGCTGTACATGGTCGAAACCCTGGCCACCCAATCGCAAGACGAGCCGCAGGCCATGTACGGCTTGCTCGCCGAGGCGATGAAGGTCGAGCCCGACCTGTCGGCCATTTCGTTCCGCATCGACCCCAAGGCGCGCTTCACCAATGGCGACGCGGTCACCGCCGCCGACGTGGTGCACAGCTTCACCATGCTCATCAGCGCGCAGGCTTCGCCGGTGTACCGCAGCGCCTACGACCCGATCTCGCGTGCGGTGGCGGTGGACGAACGCACCGTGCGCTTCGAGCTGAAGGAGCGCAAGGTCGACGCGCTCTACCTGGCCGGCGGCGTGCCGGTGTTCTCGCGCAAATGGGGCGGCGGCAAGCCGTTCGACCAGATCGTGCTCGACGCACCGATCACCAGCGGCCCGTACCTGATCGACAAGTACGACATCCCGAGCCGCATCGAGTTCAAGCGCGACCCGAACTACTGGGCGCGCGACCATGGCGTGCGGCGCGGGCAATTCAACTTCGACCGCGTGGCCTACCGCCTGTACAAGGACGACACGATCAAGCTCGAAGCCTTCAAGGCCGGCGAGTTCGACATCGTCAAAGAGTACAGCGCACGCTCCTGGGCGCGACGCCATGCCGGCCGCAAGTGGGACGACGGGCGCATCCTGAAAAAAGCGTTCGAAACCGCCACCGGCCAGGGCATGCAGGGCACCAACTTCAACCTGCGGCGCGCCAAGTTCCAGGACATTCGCGTGCGCGAGGCGATCGTGCAGGCCTGGGACTTCGAGACCATCAACCGCTTCGGCACCTTCAGGCGTGTCAACAGCCTGTTCAACAACTCCGCCTTTGCGGCGCAGGGGCTGCCGTCGCCGGGTGAGCTGGCGCTGCTGGAGCCGTTTCGCGCCGAGTTGCCGCCGCGTGTGTTCGGCCCGCCGTTCGTGGCGCCGCGCACCGACACCGGGCCGAATGCGCTGCGCGCTAACCTGCTGCGCGCCCGCGACCTGCTGGCCGAAGCCGGCTGGAAGGTCGCCGCCGACGGCAAGCTGCGCAACGCCGCGGGCGAGGCCTTCGAGTTCGAGTACCTCGAGCCCACGCGCATCGGCCGCCAGACCGAGTTCCAGCGCAACCTCGAAAAGCTCGGCATCGAGATGAAGGAGCGGCTGGTCGACTTTGCGCTCTACCGGCGCCGTCTGGAGACCTTCGACTTCGACACCATCACCATCGTCGAAGGCGAGTTCACGCTGCCCGACGCGAGCAGCCTGCAAAGCCTGTACGGCAGCAAGGGCGCCGACGAAGAAGGCAGCAACAACTTCCGCGGCGTCAAGAGCAAGGCGGCCGACCACATTCTCGAAGCGCTGGCCAACGCCCGCACGCTCGACCAGTTGCGCGACGCCGCGCGTGCGCACGACCGGGTGGTGATGTGGAGCTTCTGGCAGGTGCCACAGCTGTACTACAACCTGGAGCCGGCGTCCTACTGGGACAAGTTCGGCATCCCCAAGGTGCAACCCCAGCATTTCAGCATCGACACCACGGGCGCCTGGCCGATCGTGGCGTGGTGGGACAAGAGCCTGGATACGCGCCTGCCGCGCCAGGACGCCAGCAAGTGAACGCTGCCCTGCTCGGCTACATCCTGAAGCGCATTGCGCTGATCGTGCCCACGCTGCTGGGGGCGTTGACCATCACCTTCGTCGTGATTCAGTTCGTGCCCGGCGGGCCGGTGGACCAATTGATGGCCGAGGCGCGCGCCGGGCAGAGCGGTGGCGATTCGGGCGGCGGCTACAAGGCCAGCCGCGACATCGACAAGAAGCAGATCGAAGAGCTGAAGAAGCTCTACGGTTTCGACAAACCCGCGCATGTGCGCTATGTCGAGATGCTCGGCCAGTTTGCGCGCTTCGACCTGGGCCGCAGCTTCTTGCACAACAAGGATGTGTGGCAACTCATCAAGGAGAAGCTGCCGGTCTCGATCAGCCTGGGTCTGTGGGCCTTCCTCATTTCGTACCTGATCTCGGTGCCGCTGGGCGTGGCCAAGGCGGTGCGCGAAGGTTCGCGCTTCGACGTGGTGACCACGCTGGCGGTGCTGGTCGGCTACGCGATCCCCGGCTTCGTGCTGGGCGTGCTGCTGCTGGTGCTGTTTGCCGGCGGCACCTTCCTGGACTGGTTTCCGCTGCGCGGCCTCACGTCGGACAACTGGGCCGAGCTGTCGTGGCCGGCGCGCATCGCAGACTACTTTCACCACCTGGCGCTGCCGCTCATTTGCCTGGTGATCGGCCAGTTTGCGGTGATGACGATGCTGACGAAAAACACCTTCGTCGAAGAGATGCGCAAGCAGTACGTGCTGGTGGCGCGCGCCAAGGGCCTGCCGCCGAACAAGGTGCTCTACAAGCACATCTTCCGCAATGCGCTGATCCCGCTCGTCACCGGTTTTCCGGCCGCGTTCGTCGGTGCGTTTTTTGCCGGCTCGGTGCTGATCGAAACGCTGTTCTCGCTCGACGGCCTGGGGCTGCTCGGCTACGAGGCGGTGGTGCGGCGCGACTTCCCCGTGGTGCTGGGCTCGCTCTACCTGTTCACGCTGATCGGGCTGGCGGTGAAGCTGGTGTCGGACCTGCTTTACGTGGTGATCGACCCGCGCGTGCAGTTCAGCGGCGTGGCCAAATGAGCGCCACACCTGCCGCCACCGCCGCAGCGGACCCGGCGCGAACAGGCGCTGGCGTGCGGCCGATGTCGCCCAACCGCCGTGCCTGGGCGCGTTTCAAGCGCAACCGGCTGGGGTATGCGTCGCTGTGGGTGTTCATGGTGATGCTGGTGGTGGCCAGCCTGGCCGAGGTGGTCAGCAACGACCGGCCGTTCGCGGCGCGCGTGCAGGGCCAGTGGTGGTTCCCGATGTTCAGCAACCCGCCAGAGCTGGCGCTGGGCGGCGACTTCGCCACACCGACCGACTGGAAAGACCCGTTCATCGTCGAGCTGCTGCAGCAACCCGGCAACCTGGCGTTGCACACGCTGAACCCGCATTCGGACGTGTCTGTCGACTACTTCAGCAAGGCCGTGCCGCCCGCTGCGCCCAGCGCCACCAACTGGCTCGGCACCGACGACAAGGGCCGCGACATGCTGGCCCGGCTGCTCTACGGCTTTCGGGTGAGCATCTGGTTTGCGCTGCTGCTCACGGTGGCGGGCACGGCCATCGGCATCGTGATGGGGGCGCTGCAAGGCTATTTCGGCGGCCGCACCGACCTGTTGCTGCAGCGGCTGATCGAAATCTGGGGCGCGGTGCCGGAGCTGTTTCTGCTGATCATCTTCGCGTCGATCTTCGAGCCATCGCTGTTGCTGCTGCTGGTGCTGCTGTCGCTGTGGGGCTGGATGGGGCTGGCCGACTATGTGCGCGCAGAGTTTCTGCGCAACCGCACGCTGGAATTCGTGAAGGCGGCGCGCGCGCTGGGCTTGTCCAACGGCCAGATCATCCGGCGCCACTTGCTGCCCAATTCGATGACGCCGGTGATCACCTTCTTGCCGTTCCGCATGAGCGCGGCGATCCTGGCGCTCACCTCGCTGGACTTTCTGGGCCTGGGCGTGCCGCCCAGCGTGCCGTCGCTGGGCGAGCTGCTGCAGCAGGGCAAGTCCAACCTGGACGCCTGGTGGATCATCGTGCCGACCTTTGTGCTGCTGACGGTGACGATGCTGCTGCTCACCTTCATCGGCGATGCGTTGCGTGATGCGTTCGATACGCGGAAGTCTTGAGTGGTGGAGGTCGCGGCTGCAGTGGCGGTCGCGGTCGCGCTTGCAGTTGCAGTTGCAGTTGCAGTTGGCGCGGCAAAGGCGCGCCCGGACAGGCCGGAGGGCTTCGCTTCGGCGGTCGGCGGGTACGCCGACTGCCTTCCGGTGCTCAGCCTCGCGGCCCGTCGCCCAACTCACTTCGCTCACCTTCGGTCCGCTCCGTTCAAACAGGCGGCGACAAGTCAGTTCACGATGCGCGCTGCGCGCGCGGGCCGCAAGCCCTGCGCTCCTCAGCGCCTCAGAGGCGCCCTCCGACCTGCCCGGGCACGCCTTTGCTACACCGTTGGTTGCCCTCGTCGGAAGTGCCAACACCGCGTCCTTGCGGGGGTGCGCCCTTCTTCTTCGTCAAGAACCACGAGCGGCTCAGGCGCGGCAGGCGGCATCCGGCAGGGGCGATTTCGGGGACGGCGAGCAGCGCAGGGCTTGCGGCCCGCGCGCTTGCGCGCATCGTGAACTGACTTGTCGCCGTTTGTCTGAACGAAGCGAACGCAGTGAGCGAAGTGAGTTCAGGCGACGGGCCGCAAGACCGAGCAGCGCAGCGGAGTCGGCCGTACCCGGCCGACCGCCCCCGCATGAGCCCCTGCCGGGTGCCGCCTGCCGCGCCTCGCGCAGACGTTGAGGGAAGAGTCACCGCTTCAATACACCGCGCAACACCCAAGCGACACTCCACCTCACGAGATGCTGACCCCCGACACCGCCCCCCTGCTCGACATCGCCCACCTCACCGTGCGCTTTGGCGAAGCGACCGTGGTCGACGACGTGTCGCTGCGCGTCGCCGCCGGTGAAAAGTTCGCGCTCGTCGGCGAGTCGGGCTCGGGCAAATCGATCACCGCGCTGTCGGTGCTGGGCCTGGTCGACGCCGCACAAACCCACGGCAGCATTCGCTTCAACGGCAGCGAACTGAAAGGTGCGAGCGAACGCACCTTGCGCGGCGTGCGCGGCGCACAGATCGGCATGATCTTCCAGGAGCCGATGACCGCGCTCAACCCGCTGTACACCGTCGGCAACCAGATCGGCGAGGTGCTCGAACTCCACCAGGCCATGCGCCCGCAGGCCGCGCGCGCGCGGGCGATCGAGTTGCTGGCCCGCACCGGCGTGCCCGAGCCCGAACGGCGCGTCGACACCTACCCGCACCAACTCTCCGGCGGCCAACGCCAGCGCGCCATGATCGCGATGGCGCTGGCCTGCAAGCCGCGCCTGCTGATTGCCGACGAGCCCACCACCGCGCTCGACGTGACGGTGCAAGCGCAGATCCTGTCGCTGCTGGCCGAACTGCAGGCCGAGATGGGTATGGCAATTTTGTTCATCACCCACGACCTCAACCTGGTGCGCCGCTTTGCCGACCGCGTGGGCGTGATGGAGCGCGGACGGCTGGTCGAAACCGGCCCCACCGCCACGGTGTTCGACCGCCCGCAACATGCCTACACCCAGCGCCTGCTCGCCACGCGCCCGCAGCGCCAGGTGCAGCCGCTTGCGGCCGACGCGCCGACCCTGGTGCGCGCCAACGCTGTGAACGTGGACTTCCCCATCCGCGCCGGCTGGTTCAAGACGCGCCAGTTCCGCGCCGTGGTGCAGGCCACGCTCGAACTCAAGCGCGGCGAAACGCTGGGCATCGTGGGCGAATCGGGTTCGGGCAAGACCACGCTGGGCATGGCGCTGCTGGCGCTGGAGCGCCTGGCCGGCGGCGAGATCGACGTGGTCGGCACGCGCCTGCCCGGTGCCGACCGCACCGCCCTGCGCGCGATGCGCCGGCGCATCCAGGTGGTGCTGCAAGACCCTTTCGCGTCGCTCTCGCCGCGCCTGACCGTGGGCCAGATCGTCGGCGAAGGCCTGGCGCTGCACCGGCCCGAGCTGAGCGAGGCCGAACGCGAGCAGGCGGTGCTGCGCATGCTCGACGAGGTGGGCCTGTCTGAACGGCAGGGCGTGGCGCAGGTGCTGCAGCGTTACCCGCACGAGTTTTCCGGCGGCCAGCGCCAGCGCATCGCCATCGCGCGCGCGGTGGTGCTGGAGCCCGAGGTGCTGGTGCTGGACGAACCGACCTCGGCGCTCGACGCCTCGGTGCAACAGCAGGTGCTCGCGCTGCTGGCCGAACTGCAGCGCCGCCACGGCATGAGCTACGTGTTCATCAGCCACGACCTGGCGGTGATCCGCGCGATGGCGCACCGTGTGATGGTGATGAAAGACGGCCGCATCGTCGAAGCCGGCGAAACGCTGGCGCTGTTCGGCGCCCCGCGCGAGGCCTACACGCGCGAGCTGCTGGCAGCAGCGCATCTGGGGTGATCGTGCCGGCGTAGCGGTGTCGGCGTAGCGGTGTCGGCGCAAATCGCGGCGGCCCGGTCGGCGACCCGGCGGCGCCCGGCTACCATCCCGCCATGTCCCGCGCCGAACTGATGGGCTTGCTGCTTTCCTTCGCCGCCCGACTCATCACTGGCGCGCAGGGGCACTGGCAGGGTTGCCCGCCCAAGGCCGAGCAGCGCATCTACTTTGCCAACCACCAGAGCCACTTCGACTGGGTGCTGATCTGGGCCTCGCTGCCGCGCGACCTGCGTGCGATGACGCGGCCGATCGCGGCGCGCGACTACTGGACCTCGTCGCCTTTCAAGCACTGGCTGACGCGCGAGGTGTTCAACGCGGTGTACGTCAGCAGGCAGCGCACCGACGACGAAGACCCGCTCGAGCCGCTGATGGAGGCGCTGCGCAACGGCGACTCGCTGGTGATCTTTCCGGAAGGCACGCGCGGCAACCGGGACGACCCGGCGCCGTTCAAGGCCGGGCTGTACCACCTGGCCGAAGCCTTTCCCGGCGTGCAACTGATCCCCGCCTGGATCGACAACGTGCAACGCGTGATGCCCAAGGGCGAGGTTGTGCCGGTGCCGATTCTGTGTTCGGTGACTTACGGCACGCCGCTGCAGTTGCAGGACGGTGAAGACAAGCGCGTGTTCCTCGATCGGGCACGTGCGGCGGTGATGGCGCTGCGCGACACCCAGGCGCCGATGGCCGACGAAGTCACCGGGCAAGCCAGCTGATGGGCGCACTGCGCGAGTTGACCGTGTCGCAGCAGGTCGGCCTGCTGTTCGTCACGCTGTTCGGCCTGCTCGCGCTGGTGACGGCGGCCGCTGTGTGGCGCACCGTGCGTGACGACAGCGACGACAGCGCCGAGGAGCAGACGCTGCAGATGCGCTTCATGCGCGACCTGCGCGCGGTGTGGGTCGGCGCGGTGCTGTTCTGGATCGCGTGGGCGTCGGGCGCGTTCGTCTCGACGCTGCTGTTCGGCGTGCTGTCGTTCCTGGCGCTGCGCGAGTTCGTGACGCTCACCCACACGCGCCGCGGCGACCACCGCAGCCTGCTGCTCGCGTTCTTCGCCGTGCTGCCGCTGCAATACGTGTTGGTGGGCTGGCAACTGTTCGATCTGTTCACGGTGTTCATTCCGGTTTATGTGTTCCTTGCGATTCCGGTCGTCAGCGCACTGGGCAACGACCCGAAGCGCTTTCTGGAGCGCACCGCCAAGATCCAGTGGGGCATCATGGTCTGCGTCTACGGCATGAGCCACGCGCCCGCGCTGCTGCTGCTGGACCTGCCGGACTACGAAGGCCGCGGTGCGTTCATGGTGCTGTACCTGGTGGGCGTGGTCGCAGTCGCGCAGATCGCGCAAGAAGTGGCCAGCCGCCGCCTGCGCGCGCGGCCGGCAGCGGGCGCGATCAGCCGCTCGTTCTCGTGGCGCGCGTGGTTCATCGGCGCGCTCAGCGCCGCGGTGCTGGGTGCGCTGCTGTACTGGGCCACGCCGTTCAAACCGGTGCCGGCGCTGGTGATGGGCTTTCTGGCCGGCGGCAGCGGCACGCTCGGCGAGTTGGTGATGAAGGCGCTGAAGCGCGATGCCGGCGTGCAGAGCTGGGGCGGCAAGGCGTCCGTCACCGGCGCGGTGGGGTTGCTTGATCGCGTCGCGCCACTGTGTTTTGCGGCACCCGTGTTTTTTCACGCCGTTCGCTGGTACTTTGGATGGTGACCGTGCCCGCCACGCGCATGAGGGTTCTCGGCATCGACCCCGGCCTGCGGACCACCGGCTTCGGCGTCATCGACGTCGAAGGCTCGAAGCTGCACTACGTCGCCAGCGGCACGATCAAGACCGACGCGGTGCACATCGGCCAGCTGCCGACGCGGCTGAAGATCATCTTCGACGGCGTGCGCGAGGTCGCGGCGCGCTACACGCCCACCTGCTCGGCGGTGGAGATCGTGTTCGTCAACGTCAACCCGCAGTCCACGCTGATGCTGGGCCAGGCCCGTGGCGCGGCGCTCACCGCGCTGGTCAGCACCGACCTCGACGTGGCCGAGTACACCGCGCTGCAGATGAAGAAAGCCGTCGTCGGCAGCGGCAAGGCGGCCAAGGAGCAAGTGCAGGCGATGGTGATGCGACTGCTCGCGCTGCCCGGCCTGCCGGGCAAGGACGCCGCCGATGCGCTGGGCCTGGCGATTTGCCATGCGCATGCCGCTGGCTCCTTCGCGGCGATCGCGCGCAGCGGCACGCTGACGCGGCGTGCGCATGCACAGTTCAAGGGCGGGCGGAGCTACTGACCGTGGTGAAGCTGGGTGCCGCGCTGGCCGCGCAGCCCGTTGCAAATCACACAGACTCCCATGACCCTGACCGCCGGGTGCGGCCGGGAGTTCAAGCGACAATCCGCGACCTATGTACGCCCTCTTCGAAGACGCCGGCAAGTTCCTCGCCGGCCGCGTGATGACCGAGGCCGAGGCCTCGACGCAGATCGAGCTCGACTCGGGCAAGCGCGTGAAGGTCAAGTCGGCCAACGTGCTGCTCAAGTTCGACAAGCCGCAGCCGGCCGAGTTGGTCGCGGCGGCGCAAGCGCTGGCGCAGGAGATCGACCTCGACCTGGCCTGGGAATTCGCGCCCGAGGCCGAGTTCGGCTTTGCCGACCTGGCGCGCGACTACTTTGAAAAGACGGCCGGCGTCGAGAAGCAGGCCGCGGCGCTGTTCCGCCTGTTCGACGCGCCGCACTACTTCCGCCGACTGGGCAAGGGCAACTTCAAGAAGGCGCCGGAAGAGATCGTCAAGGCCGCGCTGCTGGGCATCGAGCGCAAGAAGCTCGTCGCAGCGCAGATCGACACCTGGGCCGGCGAGTTGATCGCAGGCCAATGCCCGGCACCCGTGCGCGAGCAGCTCTACAAGATCCTCTTCAAGCCCGACAAGAACGCCGCCGAGTACAAGGCCGTCGTCGAAGCCTCGCGCCGCGCGCAGCGGGCGCCGCTCGACCTGCTCACCGCGGCCGGCGCGATCACCTCGCCCTACCAGTTCCACTGGAAGCGCTTCCTGTTCGAGAACTTCCCCAAGGGCACGGGCTTCCCCGCGCTGCAGGCGCCGGCGATCAAGGAGGCGTTGCCGCTCGGCGAGGCGCAGGCGTTCTCGATCGACGATTCGGCCACCACCGAAATCGACGACGCGCTGTCGGTGCGCGGGCTGGGCAGTGGCACGGTGGTGTTCGGCATCCACATCGCGGCACCCGGGCTGGCGTTCGGGCCCGACACGCCGGTCGACAGAATAGCGCGCGAGCGGCTGTCCACCGTCTA
Organism: Methylibium sp. NZG; assembly: GCA_001263235.1. Lineage (GTDB taxonomy): Bacteria > Pseudomonadota > Gammaproteobacteria > Burkholderiales > Burkholderiaceae_C > LGRD01. Next base: position 26,703 of record LGRD01000034.1, read on the forward strand.
CATGCCCGGCCACAAGCTGACGATGCTGCCCGACGAGGTGGTGCAGGCCTACACGCTGATGGCGGGGCGCGAGTGCCCTGCGGTGTCGCTGTACGTCACGTTCGACGAATCGACGCTTGCCATCACCGCCACCGAGACTCGGCTTGAGAAAGTGGCGATCGCCGCCAACCTGCGCCACGACAAGCTCGACGCGGTGGTGACCGAAGCCACGCTGACTGGCGAGGCGCCCGCGTCGTACGAATTCGCCGCCGAGTTGGCGTTCGCCTTCCGCCTCGCGCGGCACCTGAAGGCGCAGCGCGAGGTGGTGCGCGGCAAGCCGGAGAACTTCAACCGGCCCGACTACAACTTCAAGCTGGAGCGAGCGGCGGGCGACGAAAGCACCGAGCCACAAGGCACCGAGCGCGTGCTGATCACCACCCGCCAGCGCGGCTCGCCGCTGGACCTGATCGTGGCCGAGGCAATGATCCTGGCCAACAGCACCTGGGGCGGCTGGCTGGGCGAGTGTGGCGTGCCTGGCATCTACCGAAGCCAGGCCAGCCTGGCGCCGGGCGTGAAGGTGCGCATGGGCACCAAGCCCGCGCCGCATGCGGGCATGGGCGTGGCGCAATACACCTGGGCCACGTCGCCGCTGCGGCGTTATGTGGACCTGGTGAACCAGTGGCAGATCATCGCGTGCGCGCGCCACGGCCGCACCGCTGCGCTGGCCGCGCCGTTCAAGCCGAAGGACGTGCAACTGTTCGCCGTCATCTCCGCCTTCGACGCGGCGTACGCCGAGTACAACGGCTTCCAGTCCGGCATCGAGCGCTACTGGACCTTGAAGTACCTGGCGCAGAACGATGTGCACGAGCTGACCGCCACGGTGATGAAGGACGGCCTGGTGCGTGCCGACGACCTGCCGCTGGTGTTTCGCGCCGTCGGCGCTGAAGCGCTGCCGCGCGGCGCGGCGGTGCGCGTGCGCGTGGGCAGCGCCGACCTGTTGACGCTGGACGTGCAAGCCAGCGTGGTCGCGCGGCTCGACGACGCGTCTGCAGGCTCGGTGGCGGTCGCTGCGGACGCCGAGCCTGACGATGTGGCCGACGCGCTCGATGCGGCAGGCCCGCTCACGCTGGCGATCGATCTGCAAGGCGATGCGCCTGAAGGCCAAACGAGTGTCCAAGCGGAAGTCGCCCCCGCAGCCTGAGCCGCGCACCGCGCCTAAGCTGTCTGCGATGCAGGTGGCGCTGGGCGTCTCGGTGGCCGTGCACGCGGTGCTGCTGACGGTGCGTTTCGTCGACCCGGAGAGCTTCAACCGCGTGTTCCAGGATTCGCCGCTGGAGGTGATCCTGGTCAACTCGCGCTCGGGCGAGCGGCCCGACAAAGCGCAGGCGATTGCACAGGCCAACCTGGCCGGCGGCGGTGAGGCCGACAAGGGCCGCGCCATGTCGCCGCTGCCGCCGTCGGCGCAGGTCGAACTCGGCGACGCCGACGAAGACGCGCGCCGCCAGATCGAGCAGTTGCAGCAGTCGCAGCAGCAACTGCTGTCGCAGATGCGCCGCGAACTCGCGCTGCTGCCGCCACCCGACCCGCAGCGCGAGCAGGGCACCCCCAACGAACGCTCTCTCGAAGAGAAGCGCCGCCAGTTGATTCAGGTGCTGGCCGAGATCGAAAAGCGCATCAACGAAGAGAACGCGCGCCCGAAGAAGCGCTACATCAGCCCGGCCACGCGCGAAGAGGTCTACGCGATTTACTACGACCAGATGCGCCGCAAGATCGAAGAGCGCGGCACGCGCAACTTCCCCGAGAGCCAGGGCAAAAAGCTCTACGGCGAGCTGACGATGAACGTGACCGTGGACACCGAGGGCCGCGTCGTCGAAACCGAGGTGGTGCGCGGCTCCAACTCGAAGATTCTGGACATGCGGGCGATCGCCATCGTCAAGGCAGCGGCGCCGTTCGGGCCGTTCACGCCGGCCATGCGAAAGGCGGACCAGATCGTCATCACCTCGCGCTTCAAGTTCACGCGCGAGGAGGGGCTGGAGACGACGCTGACGCAATAGCGTGCTGGCGTTGCCTCCGGGCCGCACCGCCGCCTGCTGACCCGAGAGCACGTCTGCACCGAACGGCTGGCCGCCCGGCGGGCTCACAATCTCAGCATGGATCGTTACGCCGTGGCCGGCAACCCGGTCGAACACAGCCGCTCGCCCTTCATTCACGCCGAGTTCGCAAAGCAGACCGGCCAGGTGCTGCACTACGGCCGCCTGTGGTGCCCGCTGGACGGGTTCGAGAACACGCTGCGGGCCTTCGCAAACTCGGCGCGCGACGACGACGCCGGCACCACCGGCGCGGCCCGCGGCTGCAACGTGACGGTGCCGTTCAAGTTCGACGCCTTCCGACTCGCGACTCGCCACACGGAGCGTGCGGCGTTGGCCGGTGCGGCCAACACGCTGCGCTTCGACGCCGAAGGCTGGCTGGCCGACAACACCGACGGCTGCGGCCTGGTGCGTGACATCGAGCGCGGCGCCGGTGTGGCGTTGGCGGGCAAGCGGGTGCTGCTGATCGGCGCTGGCGGCGCGGCGGCCGGCGTGCTGGGGCCACTGCTGGACGCAGGCACCGCGCAGGTGGTGGTGACCAACCGCACGCTGGAGCGGGCGCAGGCGCTGGTGGCGCGGCACCGCACGTTGGCCCACGCGCTGGGCCGCGCGGCGGCCGGCACGGCGGCCAGCGAAGTGTGCGCGGTCGAGTCGGCAGCCACGCCCTCGCCAGAGCCCACCAGGACGCCTCGGCCGATGCAGGGCTTGCAGGCCCTGCCCCTGGACCGCTGCGGCGAAGCCTTCGACGTGGTCATCAACGCCACGGCCAGCAGCCTGCAGGGCGCCAGCATTCCGGTGGCAGCACACGCGCTCGCGCCGGGCGCGCTGGCCGTGGACCTGATGTACGGCGGCGCCGCGCAAGCCTTCATGCAGTGGGCTGAAGCCAACGGCGCGGTGCCACGCGACGGTCTGGGCATGCTGGTCGAGCAGGCGGCTGAGAGCTTTTTGCTGTGGCGCGATGTGCGGCCGGACACCGCGCCGGTGCTGGCCGCGTTGCGCGAACGCATGGTGGCGGCGGCTTGAGGGCGATGCTGGCCACGCTCGCTCGGCTGGCCGCGCTGGTGCTGCTGTGCGCGCTGGCGCTGCAGCTGTACTTTCTGGCGCGCGTGCTGTTGATGACGATCGTCGACCCGCAGTCCACGACCTTCCAGCGCTCCGAGGCGTGGCGCCTGGCGACCGTCAAGCGCGACCTGCGCTGGAGCCAGCAGTGGACGCCATACGACCGCATCAGCGACTCGCTCAAGCGCGCCGTGATCGCCTCGGAGGATGCAGGCTTCACCGAGCACAGCGGCGTCGAGTGGGACGCGATCGAAAAAGCCTGGGAGCGCAACCAGAGTGCGGAGGAGCGCGCGGAACGGGCCAACGCGCGGGCAGCCGCGCGGGCCCAAGCTCAGACGAGCGCGAGGCCCGATGCAAGGGCCGGCGAACCGCGCCCCCCCACCCGAGCCCCGACGCCGCCCAAGGTCGTCGGCGGCTCCACCATCACCCAGCAACTGGCCAAGAACCTGTTCCTCGGCGGCGAGCGCAGCCTGGCGCGCAAGGGGCAGGAGTTCGTCATCACGATGATGATGGAGGCGGTGCTGGGCAAGCCGCGCATCCTGGAGATCTATCTCAACAGCGTCGAGTGGGGCGAAGGCGTGTTCGGCGCCGAGGCGGCGGCGCGGCACTACTTCCGCGTCGGCGCCGACAAGCTGGGGCCGCTGCAGGCGGCGCAGTTGTCGGTGATGCTGCCGGCGCCCAAGCGTTTCGAGAAGCGCCCGCACTCGCCCTATGTGCTGGGGCGCGCCGCCACGGTGGCAGCGCGAATGGGCTCGGTCGAGTTGCCGTGAGGTGCTGGGCCGGCGGGCGCGCGAGGGTGATTGAGGGACATGGGCGCCTGCCTAGAATCGAAACATGGCGCCAAGCTCATCGGATGAAATTGCCGCCACCGCCGCTCGGCTGGTGGTCGAAGAAGGGCTCGACTACGGGGCGGCCAAACGCCGCGCGGCGCAGGCGCTGGGTTTGAACGTTCGCGCTGCGTCGCTGCCCGACAACGGCCAGGTCGAAGACGAAGTGCGCGAATACCTCGCCCTGTTCTGCGCCGACACGCAGCCCACCGAGTTGGCCGCGCTGCGCGCCGTGGCGCTTGAGTGGATGCAGCGGCTGGCCGCCTTTCGCCCCCACCTCACCGGCCCCGTGTGGCGCGGCACCGCGACCCGGCTGAACAATGTGAACCTGCAGCTGTATTGCGACGACTCCAAGCAGGCCGAGTTGGCGCTGATCGACCAGCGCGTGGACTACGACGTCGGCAGCACCACCGGCCCGCGCGGCGAGTTGGTGGACGTGCTCAGCGTGTCGAGCCGCAGCACCGCACTGGGCGAGCACGTGACCGTCCACCTGACGGTGCTCGACCACGACGACCTGCGCGGCGCGCTCAAGCCCGACGCCGATGGGCGCACCGCGCGGGGCGACCTGGCCGGCTTGCGCCGGTTGATGGAGTCCGTGTCATGAACCGCCGCACTGCCATCGTTGCCGCCGTGGCGGCCGTCGCTGGCGCGGCCGGCGTCGGCGGCGCCTGGTGGCGAGAACACCGGCGCGATGGTGAGCGCCCGTCCGCCGCAACCGCGCCGACCGCCGTCGCCGACTTCTGGACCCAGCGCTTCGACCAGCCGGCCGGTGGCGAGTTGGTGCTTGCAAACTTCAAAGGCCAGGCGCTGCTGCTGAACTTCTGGGCCACCTGGTGCCCGCCGTGCGTCACCGAAATGCCGCTGCTGGACCGTTTTCATGCGGAACAACGCCCGCGCGGCTGGCAGGTCGTCGGGCTGGCTGTGGACAGCCCGACGCCGGTGCGGCAGTTCCTGGCTCGGCAGCCGATGGGCTTTCCCATTGGGCTGGCAGGCCTCAACGGCATCGAACTGGCTCGATCTCTCGGCAATCCGAGCGGAGCCTTGCCGTTCAGCGTTGTGTTCGACCGCAGCGGCCAGCCGGTCCGCACCAAGCTGGGAAGCGTGCACGAGAGCGACCTGGCCGATTGGGTCAGCGCGCTCGGCTGACCGCTCCAGAACGTAGCGGTGTGGCGCCAAGTGCGCACACGCTTGAAAAGATTCTGTTCAATTGCCGCCAACGGCGCCCAAAACGCGTAAAGTCCGCTTGACTTTTGGAAGCCGGTGGGTCGTTTCGACGCCAACCAGCGCCCTGCCAGATCGACGCTGAACGGGCCTTGTTGGGCACAAAAGCCATCCAATCGTCCGTTCGCCACAAAAGCAAATTCCGGAGACACGCATGGACCTTCGCAAACTCAAAACCCTCATCGATCTGGTGTCGGAATCCAACATTTCCGAGCTGGAAATCACGGAGGCCGACGGCAAGGTGCGCATCGTCAAGGCCGACCCGAACCTGGTCGCTGTGCCTGGCCATGCGCCGATGCCGATGATGCCCATGGCCGCGCCACAGATGGCCGCCCCGGTCGCTGCGGCTGTGGCGGCCGCGCCGCCCGCCGTCGATGTGCCCGCACCCGCAGCAGGGCATGCCGTCAAGTCGCCGATGGTGGGCACGTTCTACCGCACCGCCAACCCGGGGGCCAAGCCGTTCGTCGAAGTCGGCTCGGTGGTCAAGGAGGGGCAGCCGGTCTGCATCATCGAGGCGATGAAGATCATGAACGAGATCGAGGCCGACAAGTCCGGCACGATCACCCGCATCCTTTGCGAGAGCGGGCAACCGGTGGAGTATGGGCAGCCGCTGTTCATCATCGAATAGGGGCGGGCCATGTTCAAAAAAATACTCATCGCCAACCGAGGCGAAATCGCCCTGCGCATCCAGCGGGCCTGCCGTGAACTCGGCATCAAGTCGGTGGTCGTCTACTCCGAGGCCGACCGTGAAGCCAAGTACGTCAAGCTCGCCGACGAGGCGGTGTGCATCGGGCCGGCGCCGTCGGCCCAGAGTTACCTCAACATGCCGGCGATCATCTCGACCGCCGAGGTGACCGACGCCGAGGCCATCCACCCCGGCTACGGCTTCCTGTCCGAGAACGCCGACTTCGCCGAGCGTGTGGAGCGCAGCGGCTTCACCTTCATCGGCCCGACGGCCGAGGCGATCCGCATGATGGGCGACAAGGTGTCGGCCAAGATCGCCATGATCAAGGCCGGCGTGCCCTGCGTGCCGGGCGCCGAAGGTGGGCTGCCCGAAGACCCGAAAGAGATCGTTCGCCAGGCGCGCGCGATCGGCTACCCCGTCATCATCAAGGCCACCGGTGGCGGCGGCGGGCGCGGCATGCGCGTGGTGCACACCGAGGCGGCGCTGGTCAACGCGGTACAGACCACGCGCGCCGAGGCGGGTGCGGCGTTCGGCAACCCCGGCGTGTACATGGAGAAGTTCCTCGAGAACCCGCGCCACATCGAGATCCAGGTGATGGCCGACGAGCACCGCAACGCCGTCTGGCTCGGCGAGCGCGACTGCTCGATGCAGCGGCGTCACCAGAAGATCATCGAGGAGGCACCGGCGCCGGGCATCCCGCGCCGCGTGATCGAGAAGATCGGTGAGCGCTGCGCCGCGGCGTGCAAGAAGATCGGCTACCGCGGGGCTGGCACGTTCGAGTTCTTGTACGAGAACGGCGAGTTCTACTTCATCGAGATGAACACCCGCGTGCAGGTGGAGCACCCGGTGACGGAGCTGGTGACGGGCATCGACATCGTGCAGATGCAGATTCGCGTGGCGGCGGGCGAGAAGCTGCCGTTCACGCAACGCAGCATCCAGACGCGTGGGCATGCGATCGAGTGCCGCATCAACGCCGAAGACCCGTACAAGTTCACCCCGTCGCCCGGGCGCATCACGATGTGGCACCCACCGGGCGGGCCCGGCATTCGGGTGGACTCGCACATCTACACCAACTACTTCGTGCCCCCGAACTACGACTCGATGGTCGGCAAGATCATCGCCTACGGTGACACCCGGGCGCAGGCGCTCGCGCGCATGCGCATCGCGCTGTCGGAGACGGTGGTCGAAGGCATCCTGACGAACATTCCGCTGCACCGGGAGCTGATGGTCGACGCGAAGTTCGTCGAAGGCGGCACCAGCATTCACTACCTTGAAGGCTGGATGAGCCAGCACAAACGGTGACCCACCCCCGAAGCGGCTGCGCCGCTCCCCCTCAAGAGGGGGCAACGCCAGCGGCCCGGCAAAGCCGGTTCCGCGGCATTTGCTTGATCCGGATGCGATGGTCGAGCTGATTCTTCTGGCACCGCAAGACAGCGTCGAATCGGTCTCCGACGCGCTGATGGACGAGCTCGACGCGCTGTCGGTGTCGATCGAAGATGCCGATGCGGACACCGCCAACGAGCGAGCGCTGTTCGGCGAGCCGGGCATGCCAGCGCCGCAAGGCGGCTGGCATCGTTCCGTGGTGCGCGCGCTGTTCGACACCGAGGCGGTGGCCGAGGAAGCTGCAGAATTGTTGCTGGTGCAAGACTGGGCCGCCGGTATTCAACGCCAGTCGTTGAAGCCCGTGCCAGACCAGGACTGGGTGCGCCTGACGCAGTCGCAGTTCGCGCCCGTCGAAGTGGCGCCGGCCTTCTGGGTCGTGCCGAGTTGGCACGAGCCGCCTGCGGGGGCGCAGCGCGTGATCCGGCTCGACCCGGGGCTGGCCTTCGGCACCGGCACGCACCCGACGACGCAGATGTGCCTGCGCTGGATCGCCTCGCAGGCAACGACAAGCGCTGCACGCACGAGAGGCTGGTCGCGCGTGCTCGACTACGGTTGCGGCTCGGGCATCCTGGCCATTGGCGCGGCACTGCACGGCGCGCGCGACATCGTCGCCGTGGACATCGACCCCGCGGCCGTTCAGTCCACGCTCGCCAACGCCAGCGCGAACGGCGTGGCGCTGCAGGCCGGGCTGCCCGAGCAGGCCCAAGGCCACCACGCGCTGGTGCTGGCCAACATCCTGGCCACACCGCTGAAGCTGCTGGCCCCGCTGCTGTGCAGCCATGTGGCGCCGGGCGGCCACCTCGTGCTGGCCGGCATCCTGGAGCGCCAGGCCGATGAGCTGAAGGCGGCCTACGCGCCCTGGCTCACGCTTCAAGTGAGCGACATGCAGGAGGGCTGGATCCTGATGACGGCGCAGGCGCCGCCGCTGCCTGCCGTGGCATGATTTGTACATGAGCCTGGCCACACGTTGCACCGCCTGCGGCACCGTTTTTCGGGTCGTGCAGGACCAGCTCAAGGTCTCCGAAGGTTGGGTGCGGTGCGGCCGCTGCGACGAGGTCTTCAACGCCATCGAAGGCCTGTTCGACCTGGAACGCGAACCGCCGCCCACCGGCCCGCTGCCGGCGGCGTCGACGGCGCAAAAGCCCGGTGGCGGGCCCACGGCCACGAGTCACGACGAAGCCGAGTGGCCGCTCACGAGCCCCGCTGGCGAGTGGGGCCAGGCCTCGCTGCCCGAACGTACCGACGCCGACTTGCTGGCGACCCGGCCCGGCGACTTCGGCCCAGGCCCGGCTCGCGCGGCGCCGCCGTCGGCCGGGGCGACCTACGCAGGGCCGCCGCACACACCGACGCGGCGCGACCAGTCCCTCGACCAGTCCCGCGACGAGGCCCATGACCGCTGGAATGCCGACTTGCTGATCGACGCGGCGCCAGAAACGCAGATCGCCCAACACCATCTCGACCAGTTCGACGACGACATCGACGACGACGCGACGCGCATCATGCCGCAGGCCGACGCGCCCGAGTTCGTGCGCGACGCCGAGCGCCAGGCGCGTTGGCGGCGCCCGCGCGTGCGCGCGCTGTTGGGCTTGGCCGTGCTGTTTCTGGCGACCGCGCTGGCGCTGCAGGCCGTGCATCACTTTCGCGACACCGTGGCAGCGCGCTGGCCGCAAGTCCGCCCGGTGCTGCTGGCGTGGTGCGACACGATCGGCTGCACGCTGGAGGCGCCACGGCGCATCGAGGACATCGCGGTCGAGAGCACGACGCTGGCGCGCGCAGGCCCCACCTCCGAGGCGTTTGCCCTGCAGGTCACGCTGCGCAACCGTGGCGCGGTGGGCCTGAGCGTGCCCTCGGTCGACCTGAAACTCACCGACGGCAGCGGCGCGCTGATCGCCCGGCGCATGCTGTCGCCGCGCGACTTTGGCTCCACGCTGGCGGCGCTGCCGCCGGGCTCGGACACGTCGCTGCAGATGCTCTTGACCACCGGCGGCCAGGCCATCACCGGCTACACGGTCGAGGTGTTCTACCCCTGAAACCGCGGACGCGAATGGGCGCTCCTCGCATCATGGTGCTGGGCGGCGCCAATGTGGACACCGTCGCCACTGCCGCCGCCGGCCTGGGACACGGCATGCGCCTCGGCGACTCGACCCCCGGTCGCGTGCGCACATCGCCAGGCGGCGTGGCGCGCAACGTGGCAGAAAACCTCGCCAGACTCGGCCATGCGGTGGGACTGATCGCCGCCGTGGGAGACGACGCGGCGGGCCGCACCTTGCTGGCCGCCACGCGACAGGCCGGCGTCGATGTGAGCGCGTGTGCGGTGCTGGCGGGCGAGGCCACCGCCAGCTATGTGTCGCTGCACGAGCCCGACGGGACGCTGCGGGCTGCCGTCAACGACATGCAGGTGCTGGAGCGGCTCACGCCTGCGGTGCTGGCGCCGCACGCTGCCGCGCTGCACGAGGCCGCGCTGTGGGTGGTGGAGGCCAACCTGTCGGACTCGGCGCTGGCCTGGGTGTTTTCGCAGCACGCTGCCGCGTGCAGCGCGGCGCCGGTGTTTGCCGACGCGGTCTCGGCCGCCAAATGCATGCGGCTGCGGCCCTGGCTGGAACGCGTGCACACGCTCAAGCTCAACCGGCTCGAAGCCCAGGCGCTGTGCGGCCTGCCCACTGCCACGTACGCCGAAGTGGAAGCGGCGGCGAACTGGCTGCATGCGCGTGGCGTCGTGAACGTGGTGGTCAGCGTGGGAGCGGAGGGTTTGTTCTTCAGTGCGAGCAACGCGGCACGCCGGCTCGGCGCGCCGGGAAGGCCGGCCGGACAGCTGAGCGACGAACGTGGCTGGCTGCCTGCGTTCGTGATGCCTGGTGCGGTGCAGGGTGCGGTGCCAGGTGCGGTTCCAAGTGCGGTGCCAAGTGCGGCGCAGGTGGCAGATGCCAGGCGTGCGGCGCCTGCCGTGGCCCTCAACACCAACGGCGCGGGCGATGCGCTCATGGCCGCTCTGGTGCACACGCACCTCGTGAACCCGTCGCAGACCGCCCCGTTGGCGCACGCCGCGCGCTTCGCTTCAGCTTGCGCCGCGATCACGCTGACGGCGCCCGCTGCCAACCACCCTGACCTGTCGCCCACTTTGGTGGCACAGTGGCTGGCCTCGACAGCCACACCATGACGCCACACCTGCACGCCAACAGCCACCTCGACGTCCACCCCGACGTGGCCCGCGCGCTCGGGACGGGCAGGCCGGTGGTGGCGCTCGAATCAACCATCATTTCGCACGGCATGCCGTACCCGCAGAACGTGGCAACGGCGCGGCGCGTCGAAGCCGAGGTGCGCGCCAGCGGTGCGGTGCCGGCCACCATCGCGGTCATCGACGGGCGCTTGAAGGCCGGGTTGACCGACGCACAGATCGAGACCTTGGGCCAGGGCGGGCGCGACATCGCCAAGGTGAGCCGGCGCGACCTGCCGTTCATCGTCGCCGCCGGCCGCAGCGGCGCGACGACCGTGGCGGCCACGATGATCGTCGCGGCGCACGCCGGCATCGCGGTGTTTGCCACCGGCGGCATCGGCGGCGTGCACCGCGGCGCGGCGCAGAGCTTCGACGTGTCGGCCGACCTGCAGGAACTGGCGCGCACGAGCGTCGCGGTGGTGTGCGCGGGCGCCAAGGCGATCCTCGACCTGCGGCTGACGCTGGAGTACCTGGAGACGCACGGCGTGCCCGTGATCGGCCACGGCACCGATGTGCTGCCCGCCTTCTACACGCGCGACAGCGAGTTCAAGGTCGACCAGCGGCTCGACTCGGCCGCTGAGATCGCCCGGGTGATGCACGCCAAGTGGCAGCTCGGCCTGGCCGGCGGGCTGGTGGTCGCCAACCCGATCCCGCCGGCCTTTGCGATGCCGCGCGAGCGCATCGACGCCGCGATCGCGCAGGCGCTGCGCGAGGCGCAGGCGCAAGGCGTGAGCGGCAAGGAGAGCACGCCGTTTTTGCTGGCGCGCGTGAGCGAGCTGACGGGTGGCGACAGCCTGGCTGCGAACATCGAACTCGTGCTGAACAACGCGCGGCTGGCGGCGGCCATTGCCGTCGAGTACGCGCACCAGCGTGCGGTTCAGATCTCCGAGACAGCGTCGTTGTCGAGGCCGGAACCATGATCCACCGTTGCCGGCTCGACGCCGACCGGCCGCTGCCCGCCAGCGCCGCAGAGGCGTTCTCATGCGACGGCGTGGTCGTGATCGAAGACTTCGTGACCCGTGCGCAGTGCGCGGCCCTGCGCGAGCGCGCGCTCGAACTCGTCGCCGAGCACGCACCGCACGCGCCCGGCACGGTGTTTTCCACCCGCGACCAGCGCCACGCGCGCGACGCTTACTTCGAGGCCTCCGCCAACCGCATCTCACCCTTCTTCGAAGAAGGCGCATTCGACGCGCACGGCCGGTTGTGCGTGCCGCTGGACCGCGCCATCAACAAGCTCGGCCATGCGATGCACGACCTCGACCCGGTCTTTCGCGCTTTCTCAAGCGGCGCGCTATTGCAATCGGTGGCGCAAGGCCTGGGGCTGGCCGACGCGCGGCTGGTGCAGTCGATGTACATCTTCAAGCAACCCGGCATCGGCGGCGAGGTGGGTTGCCACCAGGACTCGACCTACCTCTACACCGAACCCCAATCGGTGCTCGGCCTGTGGTTCGCCATCGAAGACGCGCACCGCGGCAACGGCTGCCTGGGTGGGCTGGCGGGCGAACACCGGCGCGGGTTGAAGGAAGTGTTCCGTCGCCAGCCCGACGGCGCGTTGAAGCTGGAGGCGTTGCAGCCCGATCTGCATTGGGACACGGCCGGCCTGGAGTGGCTGGAGGTGCCGCTCGGCACGCTGATCGCGTTCAACGGCAGCTTCCCGCACCTTTCGGAGGCGAACCGCTCGGCGCAGTCGCGCCATGCGTTCACGCTGCACGCGGTCAGCGCGGCGGCGCACTACCCGGCGAGCAACTGGATTCAGCGGCGGGCCGGCGACCCGCCGTGGCGCGGCTTCGTGTAGCCGCGCGCACCGCAAGGCTGCTGCGGTATGACTGTTTGGTTCACGACGAACTCTCCGTTGCTGCCCAACGCTCGATCGCCTGCAGCGCAGTGGCACGTGCCGCTGCGGGCAGAAACGAAACCCTGGCCGCAGCGCGGTTCATCTCGACGATCTGCGCCACCGACAACGACTGGTGCGCTTGCACCGCCTGCAACTCGCCGCTGAGCGTCACGCCCGACATCAGCCGGTTGTCGGTGGAGCACGACACCGACAGCCCCGCCCGCACCATCGCACCGATCGGGTGCGCCGCGAGCGACGCGGCGGTGCCGGTGTGCACGTTGCTGGTGGGGCAGACCTCGAAGTGCAGGCCGAGGCGGCGTGCTGCCTCGGTGCGTTGCGCCACCACCGCGTCGTCGCCTTGCATGATCTGCACGCCATGGCCGATGCGCGTGGCGCCGAGCGCCGCGGCCTCGAGCACGCGCGCGCCGTCGTCGGCCTCGCCCGCGTGGCAGGTGAGGCCCAGGCCGGCGTCGCGTGCGATCGCAAACGCCTTGGCGTGCGGCGTGGGCGGAAAGCCCCGCTCGGCACCGGCCAGGTCGAAGCCGACCAAGCCCTCCCCTGCACGACCTGCGTAGCGCGCCGCCAGCCGCGCGCTGCGCTCGGTGTGTTCGGGCGGGTCGGTGCGCATGGCGCAGACGATCAGGCCGGTGGCCAGGCGGCTGCGCTTCAAGCCACGCAACAGCGCCTCGACCGCAGCGTCACCGGCGAGCCCGAACGGCTCCAACAACAACGGCGCGATGCGGAACTCGGCGAGCACGCAGCCGTCGGCCAGCGCGTCTTCGGCGGCCTCGAAGGCAACGCGCTCGCAGGCCGCTTCTGACGCCATCGCCGCCACCGTCAGCCCGAAGCAGGTGAGGTAGCGCTCCAGGCTGCCGGAGTCGGCGTTGGCCTGCACCCACGCGGCCAGGCCGGCGGCATCCGTGGCTGGCACGCTCAAGGACTTGGCCTGGCACAGTTCCAGCAAGGTCTGCGGGCGCAGGCCGCCGTCCAGGTGCTCGTGGAGCAAGACCTTGGGCAAAGCCTGCCAGTCGGTGGCCGGCATCGGGGCAGCGGCAAGGCCGCTCACGGGCCGCTCCAAGGGCAGGGTTCACCCCAGCCGCGAAGGCCCGCGTGGCCGCGTTGGGCGCTTGCCGCGGCGAGTTTGCGCCCTATCATTCGTGACCGTTTCGGCATTCTCGAACCCACTCCAAGCAAGGGCACCATGAAACACCACACCCGCCTCGCCATTCTGATTGCAGCGCTTGCCGGCACCAGCCTCGCGCGTGCCGAGCCCGCCGTCGTCTACGACATGGGCGGCAAGTTCGACAAGTCCTTCAACGAAGCCGCCTACAACGGCATCGAGCGCTGGAAGAAGGAGACGGGCAAACCTTATCTTGAATTCGAGGTGTCCAACGAATCGCAGCGCGAGCAGGCGGTCCGCCGCATGGCCGAGCGTGGCGCCAACCCGATCATCGGTATCGGTTTCGCGCAGGCGTCGAGCATCGAGAAGGTGGCCAAGGAGTTCCCCAAGCTCAACTTCACCATCATCGACATGGTGGTCAAGCTGCCCAACGTGCAGTCGGTGGTGTTCAAAGAGCAGGAGGGCAGCTTCCTCGTCGGCGTGATGGCGGCACAGGCGAGCAAGACGGGCAAGGTCGGGTTTGTGGGCGGCATGGACATTCCGTTGATCCGTCGCTTCCAGTGCGGCTACGAACAAGGGGCGAAGTTCGCCAACCCGAAGGTCGAGGTGTTCGCCAACATGACCGGCACCACCGGCGCGGCCTGGAACGACCCGGCGCGCGGCGGTGAGCTCACCAAGGCGCAATTCGCCAAGGGCGCCGACGTGGTGTTTGCCGCGGCCGGCGGCACCGGCATCGGCGTGTACCAGGCGGCCAAAGACGCCGGCAAGCTCGCCATCGGCGTCGACAGCAACCAGAACCACCTGCAGCCCGGCACCATGCTCACGTCGATGCTCAAGCGCGTGGACGTGGCGGTCTACAACGCCGCCAAGGCACACGCGCCCGGCGTGACGGTGCTGGGGCTGAAGGAAGGCGGCGTGGACTACGCGATGGACACGCACAACGCCAAGCTGGTCAGCGCCGAGATGAAGGCCAAGGTCGAAGCTGCCAAGGCCGACATCATCAGCGGCAAGATCAAGGTGGCCGACTACATGGCCGACAACGCCTGCAAGTTCTGACCGTCTTCGTTCATCGCTGAACGGGCACCGGCAGCCACCGCATGAAGGCGGACCTGCCGCCCCGGAACTCCCCCGCAGCGCCGCCGGCGCTGCACATGGCGGGCATCCACAAGCGCTTCGGTGCTGTGCAGGCCAACGCCGACGTGAGCCTGACGGTGGCGCGCGCCACGGTGCACGGCATCGTCGGCGAAAACGGCGCGGGCAAGAGCACGCTGATGTCGATCCTGTACGGCTTCTACACGGCCGACAGCGGCAGCATCGAAGTCTTCGGCGAACCGGCCTACATCCGCAACGCGAGCGATGCGATCGCGCGCGGCATCGGCATGGTGCATCAGCACTTCATGCTGGTCGACACGCTGACTGCGCTCGACAATGTGATGCTCGGCGCCGAACCCGACGCGCTGCTGCACAAGGCCGAGGCCATGGTGCGGCCGCGGCTGGCGGCGCTGATGAAATCCACCGGCCTGCTGGTAGACCTGGACGCGCTGGTTGCCGACCTGCCGGTGGGCGACCGCCAGCGGCTCGAGATTTTGAAAGCGCTGTACCGCGGCGCGAAGATCCTGATCCTCGACGAGCCGACCGCAGTGCTCACGCCGCAGGAGACCGAACAACTCTTCGGCGTGCTGTCGCTGCTGCGCGAACAAGGCACGACGATCCTGCTGATCACCCACAAGCTGAAGGAAGTGTTGCGCCTGTGCGACCGCGTGACGGTGATGCGCGGTGGGCGCGTGGTGCACGAGGCGGCGATCGCCGAGACCTCGGTCGAGCAACTCGCCGAAGCGATGGTCGGCCGCAAGGTCAACATGGGCCGCCAGGGCGACGCCGCCTCGCAGGCCGGCCCGGTGCTGATGCAGGCGCGCGGCCTGGTGGTGCAAGACGCGTTGAAGGTGACGCGGCTGCAAGACGTGGACATCACGTTGCGCGGCGGCGAGATCGTAGGCATCGCAGGCGTCTCCGGCAACGGGCAGAGCGAACTGCTGGAGGTGCTGTCGGGCCTGCTGGCGCCGAGCGCCGGTGAACTGCGCGTTGGCGAGCAGGCGTTCACCGCAGCCCGTTGGCTCGACCCGCGCACCGCCCGCCACCTGGGCGTGGCCCACGTGCCCGAAGACCGCCACGCGCGTGCGATGGTGATGAGCTTCGGCGCCTGGGAGTCGGCCGTGCTGGGCTACGAAGCCCTGCCCGAATTCAGCCGCCAGGGCTGGATGCGCCACGGCAACATGCGCAGCGCGACAGCGCAGATGATGGACCGCTTCGACGTGCGCCCGCAGAACACGCGTCTGCAAAGCGCCAAGTTCTCCGGCGGCAACCAGCAAAAGCTGGTGCTCGCGCGCGAGTTGGGCCAGGCACCGAAAGTGCTGCTGGTGGGCCAACCGACGCGCGGCGTGGACATCGGCGCTATCGAGTTCATCTACGGCCGGCTGCGCGCGCTGCGCGATGCGGGGTGCGCGGTGCTGGTGGTGTCGAGCGAGCTCGATGAAGTCCTCGCGCTCGCCGATCGCGTGATTGTGATGAACCAGGGGCGCATCTCTGGCGAGTTGCCGATCAAAGCGTGCACCGAGGCACGGATTGGGATGTTGATGGTGGGTGAGCGGGTGGCGGAGGCGGGATGAGGGTGGTCTCGCTTTCTGCCGCGTTTTCGTTGTCGGCATCGAGCCAAGCTCGCACCGTTCGGGCGGCAAAGGCGCGTCCGGGCAGGCCGGAGGGCTCCACTTCGGCGGTCGGCTGGGTACAGCCGACTTCCTTCCGGTGCTCAGTCTCGCGGCCCGTCGCCCAACTCACTTCGCTCCCTTCGGTCCCCTTCCGCAGCGCCTCGCGCAGGTCGGCCGTCGTCAGCCGCCGCGTGGCGGGCCGCACGCTGGGATCAGCCCCGGCATGGGC
>LGRD01000018.1 GCA_001263235.1 Methylibium sp. NZG
CTGATCCGCGGCGACCTGATCCCAGGGCTCTACTACGTGCAGGTGCGGCACTACAACAAGGCGACGGGGCAGGGGAGCTATACGGTGAAGGTGCGGCGCGGCTGACCCTGCGCGCGTCGCGGCATGAAAGCGAGTGCCGTTGTTGCTGCGGCGCTCAGCTCTCAACATGGCGGAAGGCTCTAGGCAAGTCGCACCGCAGGACGCTTCACTCGATCGGTCAATACGAGCTCGAACTGCAGTACCGCTCTAGCACGGCCACGGTAGCGCCGCCGGCGAGAACCACATGCATTGCGGCGACCGCAAAGGGCTCGACGGGCCTCGATAGCGAAAGGTTTGGCAAGAACTCTTGAGTGATGCTGGCGTGGGACTTTGCAGCAAAGGCTTGAATAGACGCCCAAACTGCAAGCGTCGAGCTCTGGGACTCAACCACAAGTCGATGGTTGAGCAATGCAAAGACTGGATAGACCCAAGCGAGAGTGGCAAGAATGTGAGGCGGTAGATCCTCGGCGGCCCAGGAGTACCCGACCACTGCGACCGTGACTGCTTGGAAGTAGCCCCAGAACTTGTGTGTTTGGTCGCTGTATGAGCGACACATTGATACCGCGTCGTTGAGCGTAAACAGCTTCGCCTGCCCCGGTTGGCAGTTGCGACTCCTTCTAGGAAGCGGCATATCTGGTTCGATTGCAAATGTGAGGAGGTCTCTTCTCTCACCCCAGCGCGTCATTCACCTGCTCGTTGAATTCCGCCAGCCCGACGGCGGTGCCCACCTCGCGCGGCAGCGCGTCGCGGGCCGAGAACACGCCGAGGATCTTGCCGCCGTCGGCCACGATCGGCAGGTGGCGAAAGCCGCGCTCGATCATGATGAGCACCGCGTCGGCCACCCGTGTCTCGGGTGCCACGCAGCGCGGGTTGGGCGTCATCACCTTGGTGACGAGCGTTTTGGCGGGGTCGACGGCCTTGGCCAGCACGCGCGTCATCAGGTCGCGTTCGGTCAGGATGCCGAGCATGCTGCCGGCGGTGTCGACGACGAGCACGCTGCCGCAGTTGGCGCTGGTCATCACGCAGGCGGCCTCAAACACGGTGGCGTTCGTGCCGACGCTGACGACGTGGCCTCGGGACATGGCCTGGAACACGGTGCGTTCGGGCATGGTGGCAACTCCTTTCTCAATGCGAACAACTGTTCGCGAAGCTGTCGAGCTGGCAGCGTCGCATTCGGACCGTTCGCCCTGAGCTTGTCGAAGGGCTTCGACAGGCTCAGCCCGAACGGTGGTGACGGACTGGTTCCTTGTGGCGAGCGGCGCGTCAGCGCAACGCCGCGTTGATCTTCTCGAGCGCCGCCGACCCCGGGCACAGCTCCGGCTCGCCGAGCGAGTTCAGCGGCGCGGCGCAGGTGTTCAGCGAGGTGTGCAGGTCGGTCGCCAGCGCGTCGAGGTACAGCAGCCCGGTGACGACCTCGCCGCGCGCGGCGTGCTGCTGCATGTAGCTCATCGCGGCCCAGCGGTCGGTCGGGTCGTAGTCGTCGTGCAGCTTGCGCAGGCGCACCACCGAGCCGTCGTGCTGCGGCACGTCGATCACCTCGCCCTCGCCGTAGACAGCCGTGATCTCCTCGCCCGGCGTGATGAAGTCGATGCGGCTCACCGCCTCGTTGTGCTGGCGCACGTAGTCGTAGCTCTTGGTGCTGCCGCCGTGGTTGTTGAAGGTCACGCACGGGCTGATGACGTCGATGAAGGCCGCGCCGCCGTGCGCGAACGCGCCCTTGATGAGCGGCACCAGCTGCGCCTTGTCGCCCGAGAAGCTGCGGGCCACATACGTCGCGCCGAGTTGCAGCGCGATGCCCACCAGATCGACCGGCGAGTCGTTGTTGATCACGCCCTTCTTGCTCTTGGAGCCGCGGTCGGCGGTCGCCGAGAACTGGCCTTTGGTCAGGCCGTAAACGCCGTTGTTCTCGACGATGTAGGCCATGCGCACGCCGCGCCGCATCGCGTTGGCAAACTGGCCCAGGCCGATCGAGGCCGAGTCGCCGTCGCCCGACACGCCCAGGTACAGCAGCGAGCGGTTGGCCAGGTTCGCGCCGGTCAGCACCGAGGGCATGCGGCCGTGCACGGTGTTGAAGCCGTGGCTGGCGCCGAGGAAGTAGTCGGGCGTCTTCGAGCTGCAGCCGATGCCCGAGAGCTTGGCCACGCGGTGCGGCTCGATGTCGAGCTCCCAGCAGGCCTGGATGATGGCGGCCGAGATCGAGTCGTGCCCGCAGCCGGCGCACAGCGTGGAGATGCGGCCCTCGTAGTCGCGCCGCGTGTAGCCGACCTTGTTGACGTTCAAGGTTGGGTGATGCAGCCGAGGCTTGGCAATGAAGGTCATGAGTATGTGTACCCCTCGTCCGATGAATACATCGGCCGGTCCCCCGAGGGGACGCAGGCCGGCTTGGGAGCGGCCCGGCGCTCGGCCTGCTTCATGCTGATTCCGTCTCTTTCTGCCACACCATGTTCTTGCGGATCGCGCCCGCGATGAAGCGCGCGGTGATCGGCGTGCCGTCGTAGTGCAGCACGCGCACCATGCGCGCCGGGTCGATGTCGAGTTCGTTCACCAGCAGCGAGTGCATCTGCGCGTCGCGGTTCTGCTCCACCACGAACACCTTGGCGTGCGCGGCGATGAAGTCGGGCACGGTTTTGGAGAACGGGAACGCGCGCAGCCGCAGCGCGTCGAGGTGGATGCCCTCGGCCTCCAGCACGTCGAGCGCCTCCTGCATCGCCGGGCTGGTGGAGCCGAAATAGATCACGCCCACGCGCGTGGGCTGCGCCGCCTTGCGCTGCACCGGCTGCGGTACCAGGTCCGCGGCGGTGCGGAACTTGCGCAGCAGCCGCTCCATGTTGTAGGTGTAGTCGGGCCCGCGTTCGGAGTAGCGCGCATACGGGTCGCGCGTGGTGCCGCGGGTGAAGAAGGCGCCTTTCTTGGCATGCGTGCCGGGAAGGGTGCGCCACGGGATGCCGTCGCCGTCCACGTCCTTGTAGCGGCCGAAGTCCTTGCCGGCGTCGAGCTCTTCGGCGGTCATCACCTTGCCCTGGTCGAACGGCCGCGCGTCGTCCCACGCGAAGGGCTGGCTCAGGCGCTGGTTCATGCCGATGTCCAGGTCGGTCATCACGAAGATCGGCGTCTGCAAGCGGTCCGCCAGATCGAGTGCGGCGGCAGCGTGCTCGAAGCACTCGTGCGGATCTTGCGGCAGCAGCAGCACGTGTTTGGTATCGCCGTGCGACGCGTACGCGCAGGCCAGCAGGTCGGACTGCTGCGTGCGCGTGGGCATGCCGGTGCTCGGCCCGCCGCGTTGCACATTGATGATCGTCACCGGGACCTCGGCGAAGTAGGCCAAGCCGATGAACTCGGTCATCAGCGAGATGCCGGGGCCAGACGTGGCGGTGAACGCACGCGCGCCGTTCCAGCCCGCGCCCACCACCATGCCGATCGACGCGATCTCGTCCTCGGCCTGCACGATGGCAAAGCGATGCTGGCCGGTGGCCGGGTCGATGCGGTACTTCTGGCAGTACTTCTCGAACGCCTCGGGCACCGACGACGACGGCGTGATCGGGTACCACGCCGCCACCGTGGCGCCGCCGTACAGGCAGCCCAGCGCGGCGGCGCTGTTGCCGTCGACGAAGATCTGGTTGCCGACCTTGTCGGCCCGCCGCACGCGCAGGCCGATCGGCGCCTTGATGTAGCGCTGGACGTAATCGCGCCCCAGGTTCAGCGCCTGCACGTTCGCGCCGAGCAGGCGCTCCTTGCCTTTGTACTGCTCGGCGAACAGGCGCTCGAACACCGCCACGTCCATGTCCAGCAGCACCGACAGCGCGCCGACGTAGATGATGTTCTTGAAGAGCTGGCGCTGGCGCGGGTCGGCATACGCCTCGTTGGCGATCTCGGTCAGGGGCACGCCGATGATCTGCACGCCCTCGGGGAACCGATCAGGCGGGATCGGCCGCGTGCTGTCGTAGAACAGGTAGCCGCCGGGGCTGATCTCGGCCATGTCGGCGTCCCAGGTTTGCGGGTTCATCGCCACCATCATGTCCACGCCGCCGCGCCGGCCGGCGTAGCCCTTCTCGCACACGCGCGCTTCGTACCAGGTCGGCAGGCCCTGGATGTTGCTCGGGAAGATGTTGCGCGGGCTCACCGGCACGCCCATGCGCAGCACCGCCTTGGCAAAGAGCTCGTTGGCCGACGCCGAGCCCGAGCCGTTGACGTTGGCGAACTTGATGACGAAGTCGTTGATGGATTCGATCGGCTTCATGCGGTCGCCCTCGCGGCGACGTCTTGCTTGTCGCGGCAGCTCGGCCCGGCCTGCGTCGTGTGCAGCAAAAACTTCTGCATGTCCCACGCGCCGGTCGGGCAGCGTTCGGCGCACAGGCCGCAGTGCAGGCAAACGTCTTCGTCTTTCACCATCACGTGGCCGCTCTTTAGTTGGGTCGAGACGTAGAGGTCTTGCGTCGCGTTCAGGGCAGGTGCCATCAGCCGCGTGCGCAGGTCGGCTTCGTCGCCCGGGGCGGTGAAGGTGATGCAGTCCATCGGGCAGATGTCCACGCACGAATCGCATTCGATGCAGGTGTCGCGGTTGAACACCGTCTGCACGTCGCAGTTCAGGCAGCGGCTGGCTTCCTTGAAGGCGGTGGCGGCATCGAAGCCGAGTTCGACCTCGACCTTGATGCTCGCCAGCGCCTTCTCGGCCGCCGCCCACGGCACCTTGAAGCGCGCATCGTCCGACACGTCGTTGCTGTAGCTCCACTCGTGGATGCCCATCTTCTGCGACATCAACGTCGTCATCGGCGGCGGGCGCTTGGCCGGGTCTTCGCCGTTCAGAAATCGGTCGATCGACACGGCGGCCTCATGACCGTGCGCTACTGCGGTGATGATGTTCTTCGGCCCGAAGGCCGCGTCGCCGCCGAAGAACACATGCGGCAACGTGGACTGAAACGTCTCGGCCTTCAGCGT
This sequence comes from Methylibium sp. NZG, assembly GCA_001263235.1. Lineage (GTDB taxonomy): Bacteria > Pseudomonadota > Gammaproteobacteria > Burkholderiales > Burkholderiaceae_C > LGRD01. The sequence goes on from LGRD01000018.1 coordinate 4,975, forward strand.
CGGCAGGCCCCAGCGGTCGAACTGAATGCCGCAGTCGGCCTCGATCCAGGGGAACGCGTTTTCCTGGCCGACCGCCACCAGCACGGTGTCGGCTGGCACGAACACATCGGGCGCGCCGGTGGGCACGAGGTTGCGGCGGCCTTTGTCGTCGTAGACCGCCTCGACGATCTCGAACGTCATGCCGGTGAGCTTGCCGCCCTCGTGGACAAACGCTTTCGGCACGTGGAAGTTGAGGATCGGGATGCCCTCATGCAGCGCGTCTTCCTTCTCCCACGGCGAGGCCTTCATCTCGTCGAAGCCGCTGCGCACGATCACCTTCACGTCGCGGCTGCCCAGGCGGCGGGCTGAGCGGCAGCAGTCCATCGCGGTGTTACCACCGCCGAGCACGATCACGCGCTTGCCGACGCTGGTGACGTGGCCGAACGAGACCGAGGCGAGCCAGTCGATGCCGATGTGGATGTTCGCCGCCGCCTCCTGCCGCCCCGGCAGCACCAGGTCGCGCCCGCGCGGCGCGCCGCAGCCGACGAAGACCGCATCGAAGCCCTGCGCCAGCAGCGTGTTCATCGAGCCGATGCGCTCGCCGCTGCGAAAACGCACGCCCAGGTCGAGGATGTACCCGGTCTCCTCGTCGATCACCGACTCGGGCAGGCGAAAACGCGGGATCTGCGTGCGGATGAAGCCGCCCGCCTTCGCTTCGCCGTCAAACACCGTCACCTCGTAGCCCAACGGCACCAGGTCGCGCGCGACGGTCAGCGACGACGGCCCAGCGCCGATGCAGGCCACGCGCTTGCCGTTGCTCGGGGCCACGGTGGGCATGCGCGATTTCACGTCGTCCTTGTGGTCGGCCGCGACGCGCTTCAGCCGGCAGATCGCCACCGGCTCGGGCTCGAACTTCCCAACATCAGGACCGTTGTTCTCTTCGACCCGCCCGCGCCGGCACGCCGGTTCGCACGGCCGATCACACGTGCGGCCCAGCACGCCGGGGAACACGTTGGACACCCAGTTGATCATGTAGGCGTCGGTGTAGCGGCCCTGGCCGATCAGGCGGATGTACTCGGGCACGGGGGTGTGGGCCGGGCAGGCCCACTGGCAATCGACGACCTTGTGGAAGTAGGTCGGGTTGACTTGGTTCGTGAGTTGCAAGTGAGCCTCCTGCGCCGCGTGCGTCGGTGGCGTCGGGCGCTGACGTCAGGGTCTGGCGTCAGGCGCTGGCGTCCGGCAGCGGCGTGAAAACCAAGTCTAAGCACCTTGCGCCGCGCCCGGCCTGCGGGCTTTCGCGTAGCCGGCTGGCTTGCCTGGTGCCGGCTTCGCATCAACAATAGGACCGGCCGCCGTGGCCTGCCTGGGCCGATGCTGTTTCGGAGCCGTCGATGTCAAAGCTCTACGTGGCGAACGACCCCGTGCTCGGGCGCGTCGAATACCGCGACCGCAAGCGCTGGTGGTGGCTGCTGTCGGTCGTCTACCCGCTGATCCCGTTCGTCGGCATCGGCGCGCACGCCGCCACCGGCTACCAAATTTTGCTCGGCATCCCTCTGCTCATCAGCTACGGCCTGATGCCGCTGCTGGACGCGCTGATCGGCGACGACCGCAACAACCCGCCCGAGGCGGTGGTGCCGCAGCTCGAGGCCGACCGCTACTACCGCTGGCTCACCTGGGCCACCGTGCCGCTGCACTTTGTGGCGCTGATCGGCTGCGCCTGGTGGGTGGGCACGCAGTCGCTGTCGTGGTGGGCGGTGCTGATGCTGGCCTACATCGCCGGCACCGACTCGGGCCTGGGCATCAACACCGGCCACGAACTCGGCCACAAGCAGACGGCGGTCGAGCAGTGGCTGGCGCGGCTGGTGCTGGCGGTGCCGGCGTACGGCCACTTCACGGTGGAACATGGCCGCGGCCACCACCGTTTCGTCTCCACGCCTGACGACCACGCCAGCGCGCGCATGGGCGAGAGCATCTACCGTTTTGCGCTGCGCGAGCTGCCCGGCGGCATCCGCCGCGCGTGGCAGCTGGAGTCGCAGCGCTTGAGGCAACTTGGGTCTTCGCCCTGGAGCCGGCACAACACGATGCTGCAGTCGTACGCGGTGACGGCGGTGCTGCAACTCGGCCTGGTGGTCGCCTTCGGCTGGGTCATGCTGCCCTTCCTGGCGGTGCACAACGTGGTGGCGTGGTGGCAGCTCACGTCGGCCAACTACGTTGAACACTACGGCCTGCTGCGCCAGCGCGGCGCCAACGGGCAGTACGAGGTGCCGCAGCCGCATCATTCGTGGAACACCAACCACCTGATCACCAACCTCGCGCTGTTCCACCTGCAACGCCACTCCGACCACCACGCGCACCCCACGCGCCGCTACCAGTCGCTGCGCCACTTCGAGCAGTTGCCCCAACTGCCGAGCGGCTACTTCGGCATGTTCCCGATGGCGTACGTGCCGTGGTGGTGGTTCAAGGTGATGGACCCGCGGTTGATGGCGCTGCCGCATGTGGGGGGTGATTTGGAGCGGGTGAATGTGGATCCGGCGAGGGCGGGGCGGATTTGGGAGCGGTATGGGAGGGCTGCCGCCGCTTGACGACGCTTCAGAGCGTGCCGGGCAAGGGGGCAATGGCGGCTCTGTTCTCAAAAATGGAGATTCCGTTCATAACAGTAGGGCTCATCGAATATGCATGCATGGGGAACGATACAACTAACTGGCTTCGATACGCCTCTTGGCTTGTCGGGTCTGGCAATAAAGCATCAACCGACTTACGCTCTCTTCAAAGCATACCGGTCAGAGGTTATCGAAGCATGCATATTCTTGGAGAGCAGGCTTGAGGCACTTCTCTGCCAAATCTTCATAGGAAGCGACGCTTCTCGAGTGCAGCTCTTTCGATCGTTGGTACTTGAGCCAGAGTCAGGATCGTTCTTTGCCAAATGGCGAATGCTGCGCGGAGCATTCAAAATGACTGGTGTGCCGCATCAAGCACTCTCTGAGTATCAGCGAAAGAAGCTGCTTTCCGGCCTCAAGGACCTGAACGACAGTCGAAACAGGTTCGCCCACGGGGTTCTGTACATTGATGTTCGCGATGGTCGCCCTTTGTTGGAGTACTACGAGGCCGGTAAGAAGCAAGCAGTACCTGACAGAGGAGCATGTTCGATCAGTCCTCGACGAGGCGACTTCGACGCATGCGCTGCTTGAGCGCGTTGTCGAGGCGACACATAAGCACTAAGAGCGCTTGTGGGCTCGGTGCCCAAACCCTTCGCCAGCTTGCCCTTGCGCTATTACGCGCCGCGTAATACACTCCCTCCATGATCCAGTCGTTCAAGTGCAAAGACACCCAGGCACTGTACGAGGGCAGCAGCCCCAGGAGGTTCAAGGCGTTCGTGGCAGTTGCAGAGCGAAAGCTCGCTCAGCTTGATGCGGCTCAGACGCTGGACTTTCTGAAGGCTCCTCCTGGCAACCGCCTTGAGGCATTGAAGGGCGATCGAAAGGGTCAGCACAGCATTCGTATCAACGACCAATGGCGAATCTGCTTTGCATGGTCAGTCGTTGGCCCCGTCGACGTCGAAATCGTGGACTACCACTGAAGGAATCAACATGGCACGTCTGATCAATCGCATGCGCGCGGTTCATCCCGGTGAGGTCCTTCGCGAGGACTATCTGGCTCCGCTCGGGCTCAGCGTGAACGCGCTTTCCGTTGCGCTGGGTGTGCCCGCCACGCGCATTCACGAGATCGTCAAGGAGCGTCGTGCCGTCACGGCCGATACGGCGGCTCGGCTCGCTAAGTACTTCGGCGGCGACGCGGCGTCGTGGTTGGTCATGCAGGCCAACTACGATTTGAAGACGCTTCCGACGATGGGCGACATTCAGCGCAAGGTTCCGGTTCGAGAGCAGCTTGCGGCGTAGGGACGTCAAGCCTGACAGGCGCTGAGCGTCGCCCGCGCCCAAGCTGCCGGCCTTCACCTCAGCGGCGTAGCGTTCTCTGGTGACTCTCGCGCCACCACCGGCAAATGCTGCCCCGCCGTCACCCCCATCGACAAGTACAAGCTCGTCACCGCCTCCACACTCAACTCGGCCGGCTCGACCCAGGCTTCGGGCACGAACAGCAGGCCGCCGCCGACCGGCACCGGCGCGGTGGGCACCAGCACCACCAGGCAGCGCCGGCCGCCGACCAGCACGACGTCGTTGCTGGACTGCAGGCCCAGCACGACGGCTCCGTCACGGCCGTCGCCGAAGTGGCACCACACCGGCCGCATCGCGCGCGTGCCGTCGTCGCCGCGCTGGCCGAGCAGGCCCACCAATCGGTGCGCCACGTCGTACACCTGCCGCACCACCGGGATGCGCCGCACCACGCCGTTGATCACGCTTGACAGGCCGCGCTGAAAGCCGGCCTCGACCAGCGCGCCCAGCGCCAGCACGGCCAGCAGCACGATGCCGATGCCGATCAGGTAACCCACCACCTCCGAGCCGGTGACGCCCAGGCCGAGGGCCACCAGCACCGAGCCCACCGCACTGTCGGGCCCCAGCCACCGGAACAGCAGGCTCGCAGCCCAGGCAAACACCAGCACTGTGGCGGCCAGCGGCAAGGCGGCGAGCAGGCCGGTGATGAAGATGCGAAGCAGATGGGTTCGGGCTGTTTTCATGGGTCGGGCAAGTGTCGCTCAAGCGCGGCGCTTGCCTTTCGGGGTGGCCGTTGAGGCGCACGTCACGTTGAACGAGTCAGATCACGCGCTGCTGGCGTCGCCCGGCCCCGGCGTGCCGCCGCAGGGGCAGTTACCATCAAACCAGTCTTATCAGCCAACGCTGTCGATCGGGTCACGGGCGCGCTCCAAGGTGCCGACCTCGATGGCACCGCTCCCCAAAAACACGTGCCCACCGACCTTCAAGACCTCGACGACGCCGCCCTGGTGCAGCGCTGCCTGGCCGGCAAACAAGACGCCTGGCGCGCGCTGGTGCATCGCTATCAGCGGCTGGTATTCACGGTTGCCCGCCGGGCGCGGCTAGACGAACACGCCGCGGCCGACGTGCTGCAGACCGTCTTCGCGCGCCTGTTCGAGCACCTGCCTGGTTTGAGCCAGCCCGACCGGCTGCACGCCTGGCTGGTGACCACCGCCCGCCGCGAGACGCTGGCCCTGCTGCGCCATGCCAACCGGTTTGCCTCCGCGCCCGCCGCGGCCGACGAAGACGGCGCCGACGCCATCGCGCAGATCCCGGATGCCGCCCCGCTGGCTGAAGAACTGCTCGAAGACCTGCAGGAGTCGCAGGCCGTGCGCCTGGCGCTGGACCGGCTCGACCCGCGCTGCCGCGACCTGCTGACGATGCTGTTCGCCGACGAAGACGAGCGCCTCGGCTACGACCAGATCAGCCAGCGTCTGGGCATGCCCGAAGGCAGCATCGGCCCGACGCGCAGCCGCTGCCTCGACAAGCTCCGGCGGCTGTACCTTCACAAGCCGCACGGCGGCCGAACGCAATAGCGCCAAGACTGAACCAAGAAGTGTGAACCGAGAAGCGTGAACCAAGAAGTGTGAACAAAGACATGTATCTGAACGCTGCCTGCCGGCTCTGTGCTGCGAGTTCACCCGACCGCCGCCGCCCTTGAAGGACCCTGTCATGCCCGCCCCCATGGACCCCACCGACGACGAACTGGCTCTGCTGCTCAGGCGCAGCCTGCAAGCGCTGCCCGACGTACCGCCCTGGGCCACTGAGCGGGCGCTGGCGGTGTGGCGAACGCCGGCTTCGGCCGCTCCCGCACCCGGCTTGCTGCAGCGGCTGACGGCCACGCTCGGCTTCGACAGCTGGCAGCCGCAACCGGGCCTGGCGCTGCGCGGTCGGTCGCAGGGGCCGCGCCAGTTGTTGTTTTCGGTGGGCGGGCACGACATCGACCTGCGCGTTCTCAGCCTCCAAGGGCCCGAGCCCCGGCACGCCATCAGCGGGCAGGTGCTGGGCCCGGCCACCGAAGGCGGCGTGACGTGGCTGCCGCTGGCCCCCGGCGCGGGCGCCGAGACGGTCGAGACCGCCGATGCGACGGGTAGTCAGGAGGTCGCCCTCGACGACCTGGGCGAGTTCGTGATCTCCGGGCTGACCAGCGCGCGGGGGGTGGTCCGGCTGCGCCTGGCCGGCCACGTCGTCTACCTGTCGCCGATCGACCTGAGCGCCACCGGGCCGGAGGGCTGATCTGCATGGAAGTCGACGCCAGCGTGGGAGCGCTGGCCGAGGCGCTGCTGGCCGGGCGCACCCCGCCCGAAGGCGCTGCGACCGCGGCCCCTGACCCCGAAGCGCTGGCCTGGGTGCTGAAGGATGCCTGCCTTGCCGGCTGGACGAACGACCCCGCCCGCTGTCGCGCTGCCGCACTCGGCGTGCGGGCGCTCGCGGCCCGCCACGGCACACCAGCGCTCACCGCGCTGTCGTTCTGGGCCGACGGCATCGGCGCGCTGGCCGACAGTCAATTTGCAGATGCAGTGACGAACCTGCGCCAGGCTGTGGCGGCCTGGCAATTGCAATCGCAGCCTCTGCACGCGGCCCAGGCCAGCGTTGCGCTCTTGATGCCGCTGGCCTTGCTGGGCCGCTTCGACGAGGCCTTGTCCACCGGCGAGGCCGCCGAAGCCGAGCTGACGGCCCACGGTGATGCCAACGGTGCGGCGCGGGTGGCGCTCAACCTGGGCAGCCTGGCGATGCACCGCGACCGCTATGCCGATGCGACGGCGTACTACCGGCGGGCCGGCATCCGCTTCGCCCGGCTGGGGGACAAGGTGCATTCGGTGATGGCCGACATTGGCCTGGCCGACGCGATGGGCTACGACGGCCGCACTGACGAAGCCGCGCGCATCTACGATCGTGCCGAGATGCGGGCGCGGCAGCACGACTTGCCTGTGCTGGCCGCCTCGGCGCAGCACGGGCGCGCGCTGCTGGCGCTGGGCAAGGGCCGCTACCGCGAGGCGCTCGCCGGTTTGGTGCTGGCGCAGCGCGCCTTTGCGCAGTTCGAGGTCGACCATTACCTCACGGAGGCCGAGCGCGACCTGGCCGATGCCTACCTGGAGTTGCGCCTGCTGCCCGAGGCGCTGGCGCTGTACGACGCGCTGGCGCTGCGCCTGCAAGCGCAGGGCAACGAGGCCACGCTGCCCTGGCTGCTGCTGCAACGCGCCCGCGCGCTGACCCTGGCGGGCTGTGACGCCGATGCCGAGGCGACGCTGGTGCAGGCGCAGCAGAAGTTCACGCAGCAGGACAACGCTGCGGGCGCTGCGCTGGCCGAACTGGCCGACATCGAACGGCGGCTGGGCCATTCGCCCACCGCCGAAGCCGTGGCCGCGTGCGCCGAGCGCGCTGCCGTGCTGGGTGCGGCGCTGCCTGCGGAGGCTGCAGATCGCGCCCGCCTGCTGCAGGCGGTGGCCTGCCGCCTGGCCGGCAGGCCGGCCGAGGCGCTGGCCCTGTTGAGCCCGTTGGTGGCGGCCACCGGGCCGGCCGCTGCACCCAAGCGACAAGCCCGCGCGTGGGACGAAACCGGCCACGCGCACGAGGCGCTGGGCGACCCGGTGGCCGCCGCCCACGCTTACGAACGAGCCATCGAGGTGTTCGAGGACATGCGCGCCGCGCTGCCGGGCGACGACTTCCAGATCGCCTCGTTGAGCGACCACCTGCACCCGTTCCAGGCCCGCCTGGCGCTGGCGCTCGGGGCGCTGGCCGAGCCGCCCGAAGCGGTGCTGGGCTGGCTCGACCGCTACCGCGCCCGCGTGCTCAGCGAGCGCCTGGGCCGCGGCGCCGACGACAGCCGCGTCGTCGACGAGGACACGCGCCAAACGCTCCTGCCGCTGCGCGCGCGGCTGAACTGGATCCGACGCCAAGAGCAGCGCCGCGCCCGTGACGGCGACGAGGCCTTGCCCGCGGCGATGCTGGACGAAGCGCGCCAGATCGAACACGAGGTGCTCGAGATCGCGCGGCGGGCGCGGGCGCTGCAAGCCCGCCAGCACGAGGGCGCGGGCGGCGCCGTGGAGGCAGCGGCGCTGCCTGTGGAACTGGACGTTGCCGCGCTGCGCCGGCACTTTTGCGGCGCACGCGCGCTCGTGGTCTACGGCACGGTCTGCGACGAACTGCTGGCCGTCGTGGTGGCCGGTGGGCGGGTGCAGCTGTTGCGCCGGCTGGCGGGCTGGTCGGTGGTGCAGGGGCGGGTGCAGCGGCTGCGCTTTCAGATCGACAGCCTGCGCGCCGGCGCCGCGCGCATGGCCGACCACGGGCCGCAGTTGCTGCAACGCGCCACCGCCCACTTGCAGGCCTTGCACCGCGACCTGTGGGCGCCGTTGCAAGCGGCGCTGGCCGGCGCGGCCGACGTGGCGGTGGTGCCCTGCGACGTGCTGCAGGCGCTGCCGTTTGCCGCCTTGCACGACGGCGCAGGCTGGCTCGACGAGCGTTGCCGCCTGCACCTGGTGCCGAGCGCGGCCATGGCGCTGCGAGCGGTCGAAGCCGGCGACACCGAAGGGCCTCGTGTGTTGATGGGCGAGTCGTCGCGCCTGCCTTTCGTTCGGGCCGAACTGGAGGCGGCGGCGCGCGCACTGGGCCGGGCCACCGTGTTGATGGATGCGCAGGCCACCGTGCACGCCACGCTCGAAGCGCTGCCCGCCGCGCAGCTGTTGCACCTGGCCTGCCACGCCGAATTCCGCGCCGACAGCCCCGGCCACTCGGCCCTGCACCTGGGCGACGGTGTGCTGACCGCCGCGCAGATCGAAGAGCAGCGCTCGGCCACCCGGCTGGTCGTGCTGAGCGCCTGCGACACCGGCCGGGCCCAGGCGACCCCTGGCGACGAGGGCGTGGGCCTCGTGCGCGCCTTCTTGCTGGCCGGCGCGCAGGAGGTCGTGGCCAGCCTGTGGGCCGTGGACGACGAGGCCACGGCCTTGCTGATGGGCCGCTTCTACCGCCACTGGAGCAGCAACGGCGGGCAGGCCGGGCCGGCCCTGCAGCGCGCGCGGGCAGAATTGCGCCAGACGCACCCGCATCCGCACCACTGGGCGGCTTTCGTCCTGCACGGCGGCGTCGGTGGACAGGAGAACTGATGGCTGATGTATTTCCGCGCGCCGGCAGCGCTCTGTGCAAACGACAACCAGGAGCCGACGCACCATGAAAGCACCGAAAAACCGCCGCGCGCCGCAGCGCCCGCGACATGGCCGAACGGCCCTTTCCCTCGTTCACGGCCTTGCCGCGGCGGCCCTGCTGGCCGCCTGCGGGGGCGGCAGCCCAGATGCCGCTGCCGCTGCCTCCACCGAAGGCCGGGTCGCCGGAGAAGTGCTGGTGCAGCTTCGCTTCGGCGCCGACCTGCCGGCGGTGCAAACGCAGTACCGGCTCAGCCTGAAGTCGCGCTTCGGCAGCCGGCCGATCTTTCGCTTCCAGGCGCCCGCGGACACGTCGGTCGACGACGCGGTCTCGGCGTTGCGGGCCGACCCGCGGGTGGTGGTGGCCGAACCCAACTACACCGCCGGTGCGCCGGAGGCGCGCAAGCGCACCGTGTGGGCCATCGGCGAGCCCGGCCAGTACGGCACCCAGTGGGCGCCTGCCGGCCTGGCGCTGCCGCAGGCCCACACGCTCGCCACCGGCCAGGGGCTGCGCGTGGCGGTGCTCGACACCGGCGCCGACCTCAACCACCCGGCGCTGGCCGGCCGACTGGTGCCGGGCCGCGACTTCGTCGATGACGACAACGACCCGTCGGAGGTGGCGACGGCGGTGCAGGGCGCCTACGGCCACGGCACCCATGTGGCCGGCCTGGTGGCGCTGGCAGCGCCGGGCGCGAAGATCATGCCGCTGCGCGTGCTGGACGCCGCTGGCGAGGGCAATGTGTGGGTGCTGGCCGAGGCGCTGCTTTACGCCGTGGACCCCGACGGTGTGCCCACCACGCCCGACGGCGCGCGCGTCGTCAACTTCAGCCTGGGCACCACCGAGCGCACCGACATCCTCGACTTGGCCAAGCGCCTGGCCGAATGCGACGACCGCGACGACGACGATGACGAAGACGACAAGGTGGCGCTGGACGACCCGGGCTACCAGGGCGACCGCGACCGCTGCAACGTGCTCGGCAGCGCCGTCGTGATCTCGGCCGCCGGCAACAGCGGCAACGCCACCGAAAGGCTGTACCCCGCTGCGGAAGGCGCGACCGGCTCGCTGGCGGTGGCCGCCAGCAACGCCGCCGGCCGGGTGGCCGACTTCAGCAACCGCGGCAGCTGGATCGACCTGGCCGCGCCCGGGGACGGCATCACCAGCGCCATCCCCGGAGGCCGGTACGCCGTCTGGAGCGGCACCTCGATGGCCGCCCCGCTGACGGCCGGCGTCGCCGCGCTGCTGTTTCAGCAGAACCCCGACTGGAAACCCGAAGACGTGACCAAGCGCCTGCGCGAGACCTCCGTGCCGTTGTGCGGCACCGTGCTGCGCCAGGTCAACGCCGACGCGGCGGTGCGCAACGTCGTGCTCAGCGGGCCGATCTGCCGTTGATGTACGGCTTTCGGCTTTGTTTTCAGCTTTGTGACAGCCTTCTCCGATTTATGACAGTTTGATGTATTTCATGTGACAGCCGTCCCTCTGTGAGTCACACGCCTGGCAGGCACCGCGATAGCAGGCCCGCCAGGCTGCATGTCACCACAGAGGACCGCCGCATGAATGACCTGTTCACCCTGGCCCAGCCAGCGCTCGCCGACGCAGCACCGCTGCTCGCCCGACTGGGCATCGACCTGGTCGCCATGCTGCTGCTGGTCTTCGGCCTGTACTACCGCCGCTACCGTGACAAGGAACTGGTCACTGCGGCGGCGCTGTTCAACGTCTTCATCTTCTCGGTGCTCACGGTGCTGTCGAAGGTGGAGTTCGGGCTGGCCGCAGGCTTCGGCCTGTTCGCCATCCTGGCGATGTTCACGCTGCGGTCGGAGCCGATCGGCAAGACCGAGATCACCTACTTCTTCGGCAGCGTGGCGATCGCCGTCATCTGTTCGGTGCAGGGCACCACGTTGCCCTTCGTTGCCGGCGTGGTGACGGTGGTGGTGCTGGGCGCCTGGATCATCGACCACCCGAAAGTGCTGCAGTCGGTGGACGGCATCCGCATCACGCTGGACAAGATCGAGATGCACGCGCTCTCAGACCCCGATGCGATGCGCTCCGACCTGTCCAAGCGGCTGGGCGTGGACGTGATGAGCTACCAGATCACCGCGCTCGACTACATCAACGACATGGCGCGGCTGCATGTCTTCTACCGCAAGCACTGAAGGAGGCACGACCATGACGACCCACACCCACCCGCGAAGCGTGGCGGCCGGCCCCGCCGACAACTGGCTGACGCAGCAGTTCGCACCCATCAGCCTGAAGGCCCTGAACGCCAAGGCGGCGATGCTGGAGCGCCTGGACAACAAGTACGTGGTGCGCGCGCCGGTGCTGGCCGCCGCGGCGCACGAGCTGTCGGAGCTGTTCGACGTGCTGGAGATCGACGGCCAGCGCAGCTTCACCTACGACACCTGCTACTTCGACGATGCCGACCTGCGCAGCTACCACGACCACCACCAGGGCCGGCGCCAGCGCGTGAAAGTGCGCGTGCGCAAGTACGTGGAGGCGGCGTTGTGCTTCGTCGAAGTGAAGCTCAAGGACAAGCGTGGCAGCACGGTGAAAAAGCGTATGCCCTACGACCCGGCGCTCTTCGGCACGCTCGACGCGCAAGCGCTGGCGCACGTGGAGCAGTCTCACCAGGCGCTGTACGGGCGGCCTTTCGGCAAGCGGCTCACGCCGGTGCTGAGCATGAGCTACCGCCGAATCACGCTGGTGGCGCGCGAGGGCGGCGAGCGCATGACGATCGACACCGGCATCCACTTCAATGGCAGCGTGGGCGGTGGCGGCCGCTCGGCGCAACGCCGCACCGGCGACGAGGTGTTCATCGTGGAGACCAAGTCGGCCCACGGCCGCGGCATCGCCGACGCGGTGCTGCGCCGGCACCACCAGCACCCGACCAACGGCTGCTCCAAGTATTGCGTCGGCATGAGCCTGACCGGCGCGGTCGATCACTTCAACCGCTTTCGCCCGGCGCTTCGCAAGCTGGGCGCACTGCCCGACTTCGACAGCGATGTCAGCGCCGCACCTTCGTCCACCCCTTTGCTGGAGCTGAGCCATGGCCTTTCAAACTGAAACCAGCGCCGCCCCGATGAACGCAGCCGCGCGAGGACGATCCGCCACCGTCGAGGACGCGGCGACGATCGACCTGGGCATGGTCGCCGACGGCGTGCTGCGCAGCTTCGCAGGCGAGGTGCCGCGCGAGCGCGTCGAGCGGGTGCTGACCGATCTGCTGGAGCAGGAGTTCAGCGGGGCGCGTGTCACCACCTTCCTGCCGATCTTCCTGCACCGAGTGGCCTGCGAGACCTTGCGTCGCGAAGTGCGTGAGCGGCGGTAGCGGGCTGTGCGGGGCCTGCCGGTGCTGACTTTGCTGCCAGTGCGGCGCGTGCTGCCGGTGCTTCGATGCGCGGCGGCGGTGCTCTGTGTCGCGCAGGCGCCGGGTGCGCCGGCCCAGGATCGGCCGGCCCTTGCGCCGGCCACCGATGGCCGCGCCGAAGCGCCCTGGCGGGCCGTCATCGACCACGTGATCGAGCTGGCGCCTTCTGCGGCCACCGTCTCGGCCCTGGCGCCCCGGGAGCTCTCGGCGCTGGCCTGGGACCCGCAGGCGCGCGAGCTGGTGGCGGCGTCCGACCGCGGGCGCCTCTTCCGCTACCGGCTCACGGTGAAGGACGGGCGGCTGCAGGCCGACGTCGTGCTGGCGCGGCGACTCGCGATCGACCCGCCCGGTGCGCAAGGGACCGAGCGGCTGAACCCCGAGGCGCTCGCGTGGCGCGCGCCAGGCGAGCTGCTGCTGGCCGGCGAACACGGCGACCGGGTGTGGCGGCTCGCGCCCGACGGGCAGGCCAGCGGCGAGCTGGCGTGGCCCGCGGCGGTGCGCGATGCGCTGTCTGCCAGCCTGGCCGACGGCACGCGCCACGGCGTCGAGGCCATCACCTGGCATGCCCGCCACGGCTTGCTCGCAGGGCTCCAGCGGCCGCATCGGGCTGCACCGGTCGCCAGCCGCCCCGATGCGCCATGGCACTGGATCCACGCGACCTCGGGCGCGCGCTGGGGCTTCGAAGCGGCGGGCCCGAAGAGCCAGCTCAAGGCCATCGAGGCCCGGCCCGATGGCTCGCTGCTGCTGCTCGAACGCGTGCGCCTGCCCGGCGACGAGCGGCTCCACACGGTGCTGCGCTGGCTGGACCCTGCCACCTGCGGCGAGCCGGTGCGTTGCGTCGCGCCGCACTTGCGGGTGCTGCCCGAGCAGATCGTCGGCGCAGACAACGTCGAAGGCTTGGCCTGCACGGTCGACGGCACCTGCTGGCTGGTCAGCGACGGTGGCGCGGGTGGCGAACAACCGACCCGCTTGTGGCAGGTCCGGCTGTTGCCGCGCTGACTGCCGAACCCTGCGCTGACACGCCACGGCGGTGTATCTGAGGCGGTCTGCGCCGCTCTGTTGCCAAACCCGCAGCCAAACCCGCAGCCAAACCCGCAGCGAAACCCCGCAGCGAAACCCGCAGCGAAACCCGCAGCGAAACCTGCAGCGAAACCCGCACGCCGCAGGCACGCCCGACCCAACCAGGAACACTTCATGACCGCGATGTCGCAGCCTCTGTTCAACCTGAAGACCACCGTCGCAACGTTGCTGCTGGCCGGCGCAATGACCGGCGCGCCGGCCCAGCCGACCGCGGGGAGCCCGGCTGCGCAGAGCCCCGAGTGGAGCTTCGGCGCACGGGTGCAGCTCGACCACTCCCGCTTCAACGGCGTGTACTCGCGCGATGGCGCCTGGCACGGCGCCACCTACCTGCGCCGCGCCAACCTCGAGGCCGGGCTGCGCTGGCACCCGCAGTGGCGTGCATCCGCAGAGCTCGAGCTGGACAGCGACACCCGGTTGACCCTGAACTCGGCCACCGTGGCCTGGGAGCCGCGAGACGGACTGGCCCTGCGCCTCGGGCGGATCGACCCCGACTTCGGGCTCGAGCCGTCCAGCAGCAGCAGCTGGACCTTCGGCATCGAGCGATCCGCGATCTGGGACCTGGCGCCCGACGTGGCCGACGCCAACGAAGGCGCCGGCCTGCGCGTGGACCTCCAGGGCAAGGCCTTCCACGGCTGGCACGCCAGTGCCGGCCTGTACGACAAGCGCGGCCACCGTGCTGCCGTGGCGCGCGCCACGGGGTTGCTGTTCGACACGCCGGGCGGTCGCTTGCACGTCGGCGCGTCGCTGGCCACCAGCCAGGGCTGGCGCGACGACGGCCGCATCCGCACACGGCTCGCGGTGCGTGGCGTGACCGAGAACGACCTCGGCCGCCGCAGCACCTTCGGCGAGCCGGCCGTGCCGCCCGCTGCCTTCGACAGCGACACCGCGTTCGGCGTCGAGGTGGCGTGGCAGCACGGCCCGGGGATGCTGCAGGCCGAAGCCCTGCAGCGCCGCCTCGGCGGCACCGGTGGGCAGGCCGGCCGAACCGCGCAAGGTGCATACGTGCTGGCCGCCTGGTCGCTCACCGGCGAGCCGCGCCGCTACGACGACAAGCGAGGCCGCTTTCGCGGCGCCAAGCCCGCCGATGCGCGGTGGGGTGCCTGGGAGGTGTTCTACCGCCTGGACCGCCTGGCGGTGAACGACGGCGGCTCGGCCACCGTGCACACCGCCGGCCTGGGCTGGACCGCGACCGACACTTGGCGCGGGATGCTCAATGTGCACCGCGCCCAGTCCGACGACGCCAATGCGCTGGGCCAGACCACCGGCCGGGGCCTGAGCGTGCGGCTGCAGGCCCTGTTCTGAACGGCGGCGGCTTCAGGCCAGCCGCCCACGCGGCACGGTCAATCGTGCAGCGCCGACAGAAATTGCTTCAACTCCGCCGTCTGCGGGTTGCCGAACAGCTGCTCCGGCGGCCCCATTTCGTGGATGCGCCCGGCGTGCATGAACACCAGCCGGTCGCTGACCTTGCGCGCAAAGCTCATCTCGTGCGTCACCATCAGCAGCGTCATGCCCTCTTCGGCGAGTGACTCGACGACGCGCAGCACTTCGCCGACCAGTTCGGGGTCGAGCGCCGAGGTGATCTCGTCGCACAACAGCACGGCCGGCTCCATCGCCAGTGCGCGGGCGATGGCCACGCGCTGCTGTTGGCCGCCGGAGAGTTGATCGGGCCGGGCGTCGAACTTCTCGGCCAGGCCGACGCGGGCGAGCAGCTTCTTGGCCGTCTCGGCAGCCTCTGATGCGTTGCTCTTCTTGACCAGCGTCGGCGCCAGCATCACGTTGCGGCCCACGCTCAGGTGCGGGAACAGGTTGAAGCTCTGGAAGATCATGCCCACGCGCTGTCGAAGCGCGCGCATGGCGGCGGCATTGCCGTGCAGCAGCGGCTGGTTGTCGACGCTCAAGCTGCCGTCCTCGAACGTCTCCAGCCCGTTGATGCAACGCAGCAGCGTGCTCTTGCCCGAGCCGCTCTTGCCGATGATGGCGATCACCTCGCCGGCCTTAACGTCCAGGTCGATGCCCTTGAGCACTTCGTTCGAGCCGAATCGCTTGCGCAGGCCGCTGACCTTCACGATGGGCGCTGCATTCACGGCGTTCGCCGAATTCGCCACGGCGCCGGCGGCTTGTTCAACGCTGGCCATGCAGCTTCCTTTCGAGCCGGAGGCTCCACGCAGAAATCGGATAGCACAGCGCAAAGTACAGCAGCGCCACGCAGGCATACACCTTGAACGGTGCGAAGGTGGCGTTGGTGATCATCGTGCCGGCCTTGGTCAGCTCGATGAAGCCGATGACCGACGCCAGCGCCGTGCCCTTGACCACCTGCACCAAGAAGCCCACGGTCGGCGGCACCGCCACGCGCAGCGCCTGCGGGCCGACGACAAAGCGCAACTGCTCGCGCAGGTTCAGCGCGAGCGCGGTCGATGCTTCCCACTGGCCCTTGGGCACGGCGTTGACGCAGCCGCGCCAGATCTCAGTCAGGAAGGCGCTGCTGTACAGCGTCAGCGCCAGCGCCGCGGCGACCCACGGGGACACGTTCAGGCCGAACAGCGCCAGGCCGAAGTACGCCAGGAACAACTGCATCAGCAGCGGCGTGCCTTGGAAGAGTTGCACGTAGCCGGCCACCAGCGGCTCGGCACCGGGCAGCTTGGCAATGCGCGCCACCAGCAGCGCCAGCCCGACGATGCCACCGCCGATGAAGGCGATGAGCGACAGCGCAATCGTCCAGCGCGCGGCGAGCAGCAGGTTGCGGAAGATGTCCCAGAGGGTGAAGTCGACCATCGAGTGCGGTCAAGCGCCGAAGATGAAGCGCGGGCCGATCCAGTTGAGCAGCTTGCGCAACAGCATCGACAAGGCCAGGTAGATCAGCGTGGCGATGATGAACGCCTCGAACGCACGGAAGTTGCGCGACTGGATCAGATTGGCGGCGTACGAGAGTTCCTCCGTCGAGATCTGTCCGCACACCGCCGAGCCCAGCATCACGATGATGATCTGGCTGACCAATGCCGGCCACACGCGCTTGAGCGCCGGCGGCAGCACCACGCGCGTGAACACCTGCGCGGTGCTCAGCGCCAGGCTTTGCGCCGCCTCGATCTGCCCCTTGGGCGTGTTGGCGATGCCGGCGCGCACGATCTCGGCCGAGTACGCGCCCAGGTTGATCACCATCGCCAGCACCGAAGCGAACTCCGGCGAGAGCTTGACGCCCAGCGACGGCAGGCCGAAGAAGATGAAGAAGAGCTGCACGATGAACGGCGTGTTGCGGATCAGCTCCACGTACACGCCCACGATCGTCCGCAGCCACGCCGCGCCCTGCCAGCGCGCCCACGCGCAGGCGGTGCCCAGACCGACGCCGACCACGGCGGAGATGGCAGTGAGCACGATGGTCACGCCCACGCCCTTGGCGAGCAGCGGCCATTCGGCCAGGACGGCGGGGAAGTCGAAGGTGATCATCGATTCAGCGGACGCGCCCTCACCCCAACCCTCTCCCAGGGGGAGAGGGGGCGAAACACGCGAGTCTCATCAAGGCAACTCGCCCGCCGGCCGACCCAGCCACTTCACCGCCATCTTGTCCAACTCGCCGGCCTTCTTGGCCTCGGCAATGATCTCGTTGACCTTCAGGCGCAGCTTGTCTTCGCCCTTGGCCACGCCGATGAAGTTCGGCGAGTCTTTCAGCAGCAGCTTGAACTCGGTGCCCAGCTGCGGGTTCTTGCCCATCATGTTGCCGGCCACCGAGGCACCGGTGGCGATGAGCTGAACCTGACCCGACACGAACGCCGAGACGGTAACGTTGTTGTCCTCGAAGCGCTTGATGTCCACGCCCGACGGCGCGATCTTCGTCAGCTCCTGGTCTTCGATGGCGCCGCGCGTCACACCCACACTCTTGCCGGTCAGGTCGGCGGGCGTCTTCACGTTCAGCGTCTTCGGGCCGAACACTGCCTGGAAGAACGGCGAGTAGCCGGCCGTGAAGTCGATGACCTTCTCGCGCTCCGGGTTCTTGCCCAGCGTGGAGATCACCAGGTCGGCCTTCTTGGTCTGCAGATACGGAATGCGGTTGGCGCTGGTCACCGGCACCAGCTCCACCTTCACGCCGAGCTTGGTGGCGATCAGGTTGGCCATGTCGATGTCCAGCCCCTGCGGCTTCAGGTCGGTGCCGACGAAGCCGTAGGGCGGGAAGTCGGTCGGGATCGCGATGGTGATGACTTTCTTGGCCATCACGTCGTCGAGCGCGGTCTGTGCGGCGGCAGTGCCGGCGATCAGCAGCGAGGCGCCGAAGGCAGCGACCAGCTTGGCAAGCGGGGGGCGGAAGGGCATTGTTGTGTCTCCAGGGTGATCGAGTGAGTTTGAATGCGTTGGCGCCCGAGCGATTGGGGCCACGCCAATTGAAGAATAGCCCATGCAAAAGCCGTGCCGAAGAACGGCGCTGCGTTGCGGGTCACGTCAGCGCGCGGTGAACGCGCAGCCAGCGGTGCTTCACAACAACAGGCGGCGCGCATCCTTCATCAGCAACAGCAGTTGTTGTTCTCGAACCGGCGACGACTCGAAACCGAATCGTCGATAGAAGCGTTCCGCCTGCTCGTCGATCGGGTGCGTCAGCAGCGCCCGGACCCCCGCCTGTTCGGCGATGACGACGACGCGTCGGACTGCCTCTTGAAGCATGCCGACTCCCAGGCCTCGACCCTGGTCCTGCAAGCCGACGGCCAGCCGTGCCAGCAGCACCACCGGGATGGGATAGCGGCCCATCCCTTTTCGCATGCGCTCAGGCGCGTCCACCGAGTCGACCTGGCCGACGGTCAGGCTGAAGTAGCCCGCGATGCGATTGCCGTCGGTGACCACATAACTCTTGGCCGACCCGCTCGCCTGGGCCTGCAATGCATGTCGCTTCAGCCAGTCGTTGAGAGGCTGCCTGCCGCAGTCGAACGAATCGGCCGAGTGGCTGCTGTTCAGCGCCACCGGTGGGCCGAGCCCCATCACTTGCTCCAGGGTGGACGCCTGGAAAGCAGGTCCTTCAGGCCCGCGTTGTCTTGCTCGGGCCTGTCGAGCAGGTCGAGAAAGGCCTGCGATTGGTTTTCGGAGATCAGGAAGAGCCGTTGATCGAGCAAGGTCTGCTCCGCAGCCTTGTACGCGCTGTCGAGGATGAACTCGGTCATCGACTTGTGAGAAACCTCGGCCGCACGGCGCAGCACGGCTTCTTGTTGGGGCGTGGCGCGCAGGCCGAGCCGGGCAGATCGGGTGGCAGCGGTCATCAATGGCTCCGTAGCTGAACGTACGCTATGTTAGTACGTTGGGCGTACGCTAACAACAAGTCACCCTGTATTCCGCAACCCCGCCGCCACCCCGTTGATCGAGATGTGGATGCCGCGTTGCACGCGCGCGTTGCCGGGGTCGCCTTCGACGCGGTGGCGGTAGCGGCGCATCAGTTCGACCTGCAGGTGGTTCAGCGGGTCGAGGTACGGGAAGCGGTGTTCGATCGAGCGCGCCAGCGACGGGTTGGAGGCCAGGCGCTGCGTCTCGCCGGTGATGAGCGACAGCGCGTCGCTGGTGCGCTGCCACTCGGCCTGGATCAGGCCGAAGATGCGCTTGCCCAACTTCTTGTCTTCGACCAATTCCACGTAGCGCGCGGCGATGCCCAGGTCGCTCTTGGCCAGCACCATGTCGAGGTTGGACAGCAGCGTGCGAAAGAACGGCCACTGCTTGTGCATCTTCTGCAGCAGCGCGAGCCGCTCCTTCCGCTGCGCCGCGTCTTTGCCGGACTCCTTGCCGGAGTTCTTGCCGGAGTCATTGCCCAAGGGTCCGCCCAAGAACGTCTCGATCGCCGAGCCGAAGCCGCACCAGCCCGGCAGCGCCACGCGGCACTGGCCCCAGCTGAAGCTCCACGGAATCGCGCGCAGGTCTTCGATCGCGCGCGTGGCCTTGCGCGAGGCCGGGCGCGAGCCGATGTTGAGCTCGGCGATCTCGCGGATCGGCGTGGCGCTGAAGAAGTAGTCGGTGAAGCCGGGCGTTTCATAGACCAACTTGCGGAAGGCCTTCATGCTCGCCACGCTGATCTCTTGCGCGGCTTCGAGGAAGCCCTTGGGCGCGCTCTTGGTCGGGTGCAGCAGCGTGGCCTCCAGCGTCGCGGCCACCAGCGTTTCGAGGTTGCGCCGGCCGATCTCGGGGTGGGAGTACTTGGAGGCGATCACCTCGCCCTGCTCGGTCAGCCGGATCTGCCCTTGCACCGTGCCCGGTGGCTGCGCCAGGATGGCCTGGTAGCTCGGGCCGCCGCCGCGCCCCACCGTGCCGCCGCGGCCGTGGAACAGCCGCAGCGTGATGCCGTGCTCCTTGCCGAGCGTGCTGAACAAATCCACCAGCGCGATCTCGGCGCGGTACAGCTCCCAGTTGCTGGTGAACATGCCGCCGTCCTTGTTGCTGTCGCTGTAGCCCAGCATCACGTCTTGTTCGGCGCCGGAGCGTTTCATCAGCGCCGCAATGCCGGGCAGCGCGTAGAACTCGCCCATGATTTCGGCCGAGCGTTGCAGGTCGCCGATCGTCTCGAACAGCGGCGAGACGATGAGGTCGGTCACGGCGCCGCCAGGCGACGACTCGTGGACCTCCGCGTCGTGCTCCAGCGTGCCGCGCAACAGCCCCACTTCCTTCAGCAGCAGCAGCACCTCCAGCAGGTCGCTCACTGTTTCGGTGTGCGAGATGATGTAGTGCCGCAGGGCGTTGCGCCCGTAGCGCTTGAGGATCAGCACGGCGGTCTCGAAGATCGCCAGCTCGCCCAGCGTGTGCTCGCTGTACTCTGCGGCGCGCACCTTCAGCGGCCGCGCGTCGTTCAGTTGGGCCATCAGCAGGGTGCGGCGGCTGTCTTCCGAGAGCGCGCTGTAGTCGGCCTCCACCTGGGCGACCTTGAGGAGTTCGGCCAGCACCATCTCGTGCTTGTCGGAGTTCTGGCGCAGGTCGACCGTGGCGAGGTGAAAGCCGAACACCTGCACCGCACGCATCAGCGGCCGCAGCCGCAGGCCCACCAGCGCGTGCGCGTGGTGCGACAGAAGCGAGGCCTCGATCACGCGCAACTCGGTCAGCAACTCTTCGGCCGACGCATACGGCCGCTGCGGCGCCACCGCCTGGCGCAGCGCCTCGGTGCCGGTGAACTCGTGCAGCGTGGCGGCCAGGCGCGCGTACATGCCGATCAGCGCGCGCCGGTACGGTTCGTCCAGCCGGTGCGGGTTCTCGTCGGGCGAGGCTTCGGCCAGGGCGCGCATCTGTGCCGTCACCGGGCTCAGCGTGGCCGAGATCGACAGCTCCGCGCCCAACTCGTGCAGCTCGTTCAGGTAGTAGCGCAGCACTGTCTCGCTCTGGCTGGCCAGCGCCATCTTCAGCGTGTCGGCGGTGACGAACGGGTTGCCGTCGCGGTCGCCGCCGATCCAGTTGCCCATGCGAAAGAAGTTGGCGATCTCGTGGCCGGGCAGGGCGTCTTCGATCTCGCGGTACAGCCGCGGAATCTGGCGCAGGAAGGTGCTGCGGTAGTAGCTCAGCGCGTTCTCGATCTCGTCGGCCACCGTCAGCTTGGCGGTGCGCAGCATGCGCGTTTGCCAGAGCTGCGTCACGCGGGCGCGCAGCGCGGCTTCGTTGTCGAGCAGGTCGCGCGCGGTGCGCAACTGGTCGCGCTCGCCCACGAGTTCGGCGATGGCGCGCTCCGCGTCGAGGATGCTCTTGCGCTGCACCTCGGTCGGGTGCGCGGTCAGCACCGGCGAGATGTAGGCGTGCTGCAGCGCCTTTGCGATGTCGGCGGCGCGAATGTCGGCCCGCGCCAGCCGCTCGAAGCTGGTGGCGAGCGAGCCTTCTTGGTGGTGGCCCTGGCGCTCGTGGTGCTCGCGGCGGCGCACGTGGTGGCGGTCTTCGGCGATGTTGGCCAGGTGCGAAAAGTAGCTGAACGCGCGGATCACGCTGACCGTCTGGTCGCCCGAGAGGTTCTTCAGCAGCCGGTCGAGTGCGCGGCCGGCCTGCGCGTCGCGCTTCAAGCGGTAGGCCACTGAGAGCTGCCGCACCCGCTCGATGAGCTCGAACGCGGCCTCTCCCTCTGCATCGCGGATCACGGCTCCGAGAATGCGGCCGAGCAGGCGGATGTCGTCGACCAGTGGCTTGTTCTTCTCTGCGGCGTCGGACGACGGCCCGCCGGCGGCGCGGGAGGGTGCGGCTTTGCGGGGCATGGCTGTCTCGTTGTTGTGATCGGGCCGGCGGGTGCCGGACTCCGAGGCATCGTAGCAGTGCAAGGCTCAAAGCAAGAGGCGCGCCCGACACACCGCCCGAGGCGGCCCGAGGCTCCCCTGAAAGCCGCCTGATAGCATCGAAACATGTCCAGACCCTTGCCCGACAGCCTCACCATCGCCACCCGCGAAAGCCGCCTCGCGCTGTGGCAGGCCGAACATGTGCGCGACCTGCTGCAGTCGCGGTTCGGCTTGACCGTGTCGCTGCTGGGCATGACGACGCGGGGCGACCAGATCCTCGACCGCGCGCTGTCCAAGGTCGGCGGCAAGGGCCTGTTCGTGAAGGAGCTGGAGACCGCGCTCGAAGAAGGCCAGGCCCATCTGGCCGTGCACTCGCTCAAGGACGTGCCGATGGACCTGCCCGACGGCTTCGAGCTGGCCGCCGTGCTCGAGCGCGAAGATCCGCGGGATGCGTTCGTCTCCAACAAGTTCGCAACGCTGGCCGACTTGCCGCAGGGCGCGCGCGTGGGCACGTCCAGCCTGCGCCGCGTGGTGCAACTCGGCGCGCTGCGGCCCGACCTCACGATCGAGCCGTTGCGCGGCAACCTCGACACCCGGCTGCGCAAGCTCGACGAGGGCCACTACGACGCCATCGTGCTCGCCGCGGCTGGGCTGAAGCGGCTGGGTCTGGCCGAGCGCATCCGCACCGTCTTCGACCCCGCTCAGATGTTGCCCTGCGCCGGCCAGGGCGCGCTCGGCCTGGAGGTGCGTGCCGACGCCACGGCGCTGCGCGAGCGCCTGGCCGCGCTGGTTCACCGGCCGACCTTGCTGGCGGTGCAGGCCGAGCGCGGCGTGTCGCGCGCGCTGGGCGGCAGCTGCAGCATGCCGCTGGCGGCGCATGCGGTGTGGAACGGCGGCGAGCTGGAGTTGCGCGCGACGCTGGGCCACGGGCTGCAGCCGCTCGCGCCGCTCCTCAAGACCGTCGTGAGACAAAAGGTGGCGACCGAGGCCGAAGCGCGCGCCATGGGCGAGCGCGTCGCCGCCGAACTGCACACGCTCGGGGCCGCGCCCTACCTGGACGCGCTGGCCGCCGGGCCGGCGTGAACTCCGGCAGCGCGGGCACCGTGGGCGGGGCCGACTTCACAGCCGCTGCCTGCGTCAACGGGCGCGCTGCCGTGCCCAGCGCGACCAGCCAGGTCGAGGCCCGCGACGCCACAGCCCGGGGCGGCCGATGAAGGTGCTGGTGACCCGGCCCGCCACCCAGGCCGACGATTGGGTGCAGCAGTTGCGCGCCAAGGGCCTGGACGCGGCGGCTTTGCCTTTGATCGGCATTTCGCCGGCCATCAACACCATGCCGGTGGTGCTGGCCTGGGTGCAGTTGGCCAAGCGCAAGCTGGTGGTGTTCGTGAGCCCGAATGCGGCCGAGCAGTTCTTTGCGGTCAAGCCGGCCGGCATGTTTTGGCCGGCCGAGGTGCATGCGGCCTGCACCGGGCCGGGCACGGGCCAGATGCTGCTGAAGCTGGGCGTGCCGCGCGACCGGCTCATCGAGCCGGCGGCCGACGCGCCGCAGTTCGACTCCGAATCGCTGTGGACGCGCCTGGCCACAATGCAGTGGCAGGGCGCCAGCGTGTTGCTGGTGCGCGGCGACGGCGGACGCGAGTGGCTGTCGGAGCAACTCACCAGCCAAGGCGCAGCAGTGAGCAAGGTGGTGGCCTACCACAGCACAGCGCCGAAGTTCAACAAGGCCCAGCGTGCGCAGCTCAACGCGGCTCTGGCGTTTCCGCAGCACCACCTGTGGCTGTTCAGCAGCTCCGAGGCGGTGACGCACCTGGCCTCGGCCGTCACCTTCGGCAACTGGCACAAGGCGTGGGCGGTGGCCACGCATCCGCGCATCGCCGCGCGTGCGCAGGAGCTGGGTTTCAGCAACGTGGTGCAGACGCGCCCGGCCATCGACGCCGTGGCGGCCTGCATACAATCCCTGGCAACGTGAACGCCGCACCGCCCCCCGCCGCCGAGAACGCTGCTTCGGTCACTGCCCCCGTCACCGTCCCTGCGATTGAACCGCCGGCCGACAAAGGTGCCGCGACCGTGAACCGTGGGCCGTGGGTGGCCGTGGCCGCCGGCCTGTTCGTGTTGGCCGCGCTGGGCCTGGGCCTGGCCTGGAAGGCCGATCAGCGCATCGGCAGCCTCGAACAAGAGCTGGTCAAGCGCCAGATGGACAGCGCCGGCCAGGCCACCGAAGCACGCGTGCTTGCCAAGGCGGCAGAAGAAGGCATGCGCGAGATGGCCGCCAAGCTCGCGCTGACCGAAAGCCGTGTCGCCGAGGTCGCGATCCAGCGCAGCCAGCTCGAAGAACTGCTGCAGTCGCTGTCGCGCTCGCGCGACGAGAACGTGGTGGTCGACATCGAGGCCTCGATCCGCGTTGCCCTGCAGCAGAACGCCATCACCGGCAGCGCCGAGCCGCTGGTGGCCACTCTGAAGCAGAGCGACGAGCGCCTGGCCCGCTACAACCAGCCGCGGCTCGAAGGCGTGCGCCGCGCCATCACGCGCGACCTGGACCGTGTGAAGGCCGTCAGCGTCACCGACATCTTCACCCTCACCATCAAGCTCGACGACGTGGTGCGCATGGTCGACGAGCTGCCGCTGCTCTCGGCCGCCGAGCCGCGCGGCCGGCCCGCGGGCGCGGTACGGCCTTTGGCCGAAGGCGCCGCTGCCGCCGCTGCCGCGGTGACTCCCGCCGGCACTTCCGGCACCACCGCTGCCACCAGCGCCACCGCCACCACCGCACCCCGGACGCCACCGCCCGGCATCGGCACGCTGGCGTGGTTTCGCGATCTCGGCGCGGGCTGGGACGCGTTCTGGCAGGGCGTCTGGCTGGAAGTGAAGTCGCTCGTGCGCGTGACCCGCATCGACCAGCCCGATGCGATGCTGCTGGCCCCCGAGCAGGCGTTCTTCCTGAAGGAGAACCTGAAGCTGCGCCTGCTGAATGCCCGGCTCGCGTTGTTGAGCCGGCAGTTCGAGACGGCGCAGGCCGACCTCAAGGTGGCGCAGGCCTCGCTCGACCGCTACTTCGACAAAACCGCGCGCCGCACGGTGCAGGCCGCCGACCTCATCAAGCAAGTGGCGACACAAGCGCGCCAGGTGGGCGTACCGCGGCCCGATGACACGCTGGCGGCCCTGGCCGCGGCCGGCGCTGGCCGATGATGTCCCGTGCCCCCGCCGGCTCGTGCCTGCCCGCGCCAGCGGGCGTCGGTCGGCACACGCGGCGCTGAGAAGCCGGCCAAGGCATGCGCATCGTCATCTGGTTCGTGCTGCTGTTCGCGGTGGCGGTGGTGGCCTCCAGCACCTTGGGCACCAACGACGGGCTCGTCAGCATCTATGCGGGCGCATGGCGCTTCGACGTGTCGTTGAACCTGTTCCTGCTGGTTCTGGTGGGCAGCTGCTTCTTGCTCGTCACAGTGATCCAGGCGGTGAACTCGCTGTTCGGCCTGCCGCAGCGCGCGCGCGAGTGGCGCGTGGCCCGGCGCGACCGCAGCGCGCAGGCGGCGCTGCGCGACGCGCTGGTGCAGTTCTTCGGCGGCCGCTATGCGCGCGCGCAAAAATCGGCCCAGCGCGCGCTGCTGCTGCAGGGCCGCACGCCCGAGCTGATGCAAGACAACGACTTCACCGTGCTCGGCCACCTGCTCGCCGCCGGCAGCGCGCACCGCCTGCAGGACAAGCCCGGCCGCAACGACGCCTTGCAGCGCGCGCTCGACCTCTCGCGCAACAGCCCGGCCGCGCGCGTGGGCGAAGAGGGGGCGCGTCTGCTGGCGGCCGAGTGGGCGCTCGACGATCGCGACGCACCGCGCGCATTGCAACTGCTGGCCGAACTGCCACTGGGCGTCGCGCGGCGCACGCACGCGCTGCGCCTGAAGCTGCTCGCCTCGCGCCTCGGCCAGCAGCCGCAAGAGGCGCTCAAGACCGCGCGTTTGCTGGCCAAGCACCAGGCCTTCTCCAAAGGTGCCGCCCAAGGCCTGTTGCGCGCGCTCGCGTTCGAGGCGCTCGACACCGCGCGCGACGCTGACCAACTGCGCCGCATCTGGCTGCAATTCGACTCGGTGGACCGGCGCGACCCCTTCGTCGCCTCGCGCGCCGCCACGCGGGCGGGCGCGCTGGGCGCGTTGGACGATGCGCGCGGCTGGCTGCGCCCGTTCTGGGACCGCATGGCGGAGCTGACGGTCGATGAGCGCGCCGTCATTGCCCAGACCACGACCGCCGTCACCGCCGGCATGGGCGCAGAGTGGCTCCCGCGCCTCGAAGCCGCCGCTCAGGCGTTCCCCCGAGAAGGCGCGATTGCCATGGCCGTGGGCAGCGCGCTGGCCGAGCGGCAACTGTGGGGCATGGCGCGGCGCCTGCTGGAGCAGGCCAACGCCGACGAACAACTCGCCGCACCCCTGCGCCGCAAAGCCTGGATCGCGCTGGCCGAACTGGCGCGACAAGAAGGTGACGACGCCCGGGCCGCCGCAGCCTTCGAGGCCGCTGCCCGCGTCGCCTGACGGCCCGGCGTCGGCTGCTATACTCCACGGCTGTGCGGCTGTAGCTCAGTTGGATAGAGTACTTGGCTACGAACCAAGGGGTCGTGGGTTCGAATCCTGCCAGCCGCACCAATTTTTTGACGGGTCAGCTCCCACGGGGGCTGACCCGTTTTCCTTTGTGCGCTTCTTGGTGGCGACGCTTCTAAGCGTAGCAACCACCGGAGATCCCGGTAGCCGGCGAGCGCGCACTCATACCCGCCCCACCCCCACGCCGCAAGCGTTGCAGGCGCCGCGGCGGGGGCCGTGGATATGTCACGTCTGTGCCGTGTAGAAGAGCAAGGAAGGTGGCCGTTCAGCTGTCGACCGCACCGCCCGGATGAGCTGTCGCATACGATCTCAATTTTGGACTCGAAGCGGGAAAGGGGTTGGAAATGTCTGAACTTGAGTCGCAGATAAAGGAGCTGGACGGCTTTGACCCACTTCAAGGCGCCCCCCAACCACACAACGACGAGGATCCGAACAAACCAGTGATCCTCAACGTCCTGAACTCTTACACAGGGTTCTACGACCTGTTTTCTGAACTGGTTCAGAACGCCTTGGATGCCGTACAGGTTAAGGCGCGCACCGATGCCACGTATACGCCCAGGCTTTGGATCCTGGTTGATATGAAGAGTCGTCGCGTTCGAGTGACCGACAACGGTGTAGGCATGGGCATCGACCAGTTCAAGTTTTGCTTCAGACCAAACGTGACTTTCAAGCGTGGGGCCGGCCTGCGTGGGAACAAGGGTGTCGGCGCAACCTACTTGGCCTATGGATTCTCGCTGGTGCGCATTCAATCTAAGCATGCAAACCACTCAATCGCTGCGATCCTCAGAGGTGGTCGCAGGTGGGCCGAGGACATCAGTGGCGTTGTCCCTCGCCCAAAGCTTGAGGGTAAACCGTTTGATGTTCCCGAGTTGGAGTCTGAGTCCAGCGGTGCGTCGTTCGAAGTGATTCTCGGAGACTCTCCAGGAGAGCGGCCACGTGATCTGAACTGGATTGGCGCGAGGAACGCCAAGCAATGGCTCGATGTTCTACGCATCAAGACGCCGCTCGGCGCGGTGACTCTTCGGACGCCGCCCTTCCGACCTACCGTCCACATCCAAGTCGTGGATCCGGATGGGGTGAGCACGTACGAAACGTCATCGAATGCTGAGTACTACTACCCTCACGAAATCACAGGGAAAGTCGCATCGCTGACGGACATCAAGACTGCGCTTGAAAAGGTTCCAGGCGACGCTGCCACGAAGTTCGCCAAACTCGGGAACGAGTACAAGAAGCTCGATTGCATGTATGAGGTTTGGGACAAGAAGGCAATCTTGGACGACACGTCCGACTTCGCTAGCGTGCTCGACGCGGAGGAAGCGATCCTCGTAGAGCGACATAAGGTCGTTGTCTACGCAGCATTCTTGTCTTCGTCAAAACAGTGGAGTGACTTTAACGACAACGTGATTGGCCTTCGCAAGGGCCAAAGGATCATGCAGGGTGGCCTCCAACTGGCCTGCGACGGCATGGTCCAGGGGGATCCTTTGGTAATCCCTCTAACTAGCACGATTGGATACCAGGCCAACGCGCACGTTGTCGTTCACTTGACGGAAGGCAACCCAGACATGGGGCGGAAAGTCTTCCAACCCGAACTAAAGCGTATGGCTGAGAAGCTAGCTGTGCGAGCCGTGGGCCTCTTCAAGCGACATCTCCAGCATCGCCGGCCTGAGGCGGGTCCGCCCAATATCTCTGCCAGCAAGCAACTGCACGAGTGGAAGAAGGCGCAGGAAGCGTATCGAGATCGTAAGCCACTAGATCTGACTCTCAATGGCATGCGGCTGGCTCTGGTTTCCGAGCCTCAACAAGAACAGGACGTCGTAGGTCTCTTCCATGAACTACTCGGCGTGGGCCTGTTGAAGGGGTATCGAATCTTCGCCACATCCCAGAGCGAAACGTACGACTCTTTGTATGAGCTCGACTACCCTGATTCACCAGAATACAGGTATGAACAGGCGATACGCCCACTTGGAGTTGCGGCAAGATACTTGGGCTCGTCAACGGAGCCGCGTGTTCTCGAATACAAGTACGACTTTGACGGCCTACTTGATGACATCGAGCAAGAGGTCAAGAGCCAATCGCACATTCAGCTCGTCGTCTGCTGGTCTGTCTCGCGAAGGTACCAGGACAAGTTCTTCTTCCGCTCGCTGTTGATTGGCGACGAGGGGTCAGAAAGGGTCCACTTCGGCGCTACCCATCAAGCGTTCGCGGAGTCTTCCTCCGAGATGGTTTTTGAGGTCCTTGTTTTGAAGGATCTGCTCAATTTCGTTGCCGATCGAGCGGCTGAGGAAGCAAGGCAGAAGCAGTACTACAAGGATGACTAGCGCGCCGGCGAATAGCTGTCGTCCGCTGGTCTTCTCAAAGAAGGAATCGTCTGCCGTTCCCGTTGCGGGCCCGCGCAACAATGCCTGTGCCAGGGGTGTGCCTTGACGCTGCATTTGTCGAGTGCGGCAAGCGTCGCAAGTGTCTGATTTCATCGAACATCGAAAAGACGGTTTGCGCCAACGAACCAAGGGGTCGTGGGTTCGAATCCTGCCAGCCGCACCAATTTTCTGACGGGTCAGTTCACTCCGGTGACTGACCCGTCTTTCATTCAGCCCGACAACGAGCGCGCTGAGCCGGCAGCCTCGGCCGACTTGCCTCGCAATCGCTTCACCATGAATCCCGCCGCTTGCGTGAGGTGCGAGCGGACCAGCGTCTCGGCGCGCTCCGCGTCTGCGCTCACGATGGCCTTCAGGATGGCCTCGTGCTGGTCCCAGATGTCGCGGGGCTTCTCGTCGCGGATCAGCACTTCACCCATCAGACGCTGGGTGTAGGTCAGGTGGGCCTCCAGGGCCGTTGCGATCAGCGGGTTTGCCGACAGGGCGTAGATGAACTCGTGGAACTTCATGTCCGCGGCGATCAATTTGGCCACCGAGCCGGCTGCCACCGCTTTGCGGCCGGCTTCGATCAGCGCCGGGCCGGCCTTGGCCGCGCGCTCCGCGCCCAGCTCTGCAGCGCGGCGCGCGGCCAGGCCTTCGATCGCCGCACGGATGTCGTACATGTGCTGCACGTGAGCCGGGTCGAGCGGCGCAACCAGCAGGCCGCGACCGGGGGCATCGAGCAGAACGCCCTGGTTGCGCAGCAACGCCAGCGCCTGCTGCACGGGTTGGCGCGAGACCCCGAGCGCCTGGGCGATCTGCTCCTGGATGATGCGGTCACCCGGCGCAATCGCGCCCGAGGCGACCTCCTCCAGGATGGCGTCTCGAACCTGTTCGACGAGGTTGGGCTGCGCGACGATGGCCTTCATGAATGCGGAGTTCAATCTCTGCGGCGTAGTCTAGCGGCGCCCGCTTGGCGCAGTGTCATTCCGGCCCCCCGCAACTCGGCGGGTTCGGGCCGTGGCCGTGCGGTCACGAAGCGTCGGGAGGGGCCCCAAACTCTGCGCGGATCGCCGCGCCCTGCGCGTCCAGCGCCGGGGCCGGCGCAAACTCCGCGCCGTCCCACTCGACACCCCAGGGCGACACTGGCACGTCGACGCTGCGCCCGTTCACCGCCATGCGCCGCGTGCGCAGCTGCGGGTGGTCGATCAGGTCGTGCACCGAGTTGACGTTGCCGAAGGCCGTTTGCGCTTCGGTCAGCCGGTCCACCATGGAGGCGCCGGGGAGGCTGCCGAACACGTCGGCCACCACGCCGTCGACGAACGCGCGGTTCGCCACGCGGGCGGCGTTGCCGGCGCAGCGCGGGTCGTGCAGCAGCTCGGGGCGGCGCAGCACGCCGCGGCAGAAGTCGGCCCACTCGCGTTCGTTCTGGATCGAGATCACGATGTCGCGCCCGTCGGCGCAGGTGAACGCGCCGTAGGGCGCGATCGTCGGGTGCTTCAGGCCGACGCGCTCGGGCGCCTTGCCGCCGTAGCGCGTTTGCAGGTAAGGCACCGCCATCAACTCGGCGGCCGAGCCGAACAGCGACACCTTCACCGCCGAGCCGCGGCCGGTGCGCTCGCGCTGCATCAGCGCCTGCTGGATGCCGATCAGCGCGTTCAGGCCGGCGTTGATGTCGCACAACGAGACGCCGATGCGGCCCAGCGACTCCGCGCCGTCGCCGGCCGCGCCGCTCACCGACACCAGGCCGCTTTCGGCCTGCACCAGCAGGTCGTAGGCCTTCAGCGAAAACAGGCGGCCGTCGTCGCCGTAGCCGCTGATGTCGCAGGTGATCAAACGCGGGTGCCGCTCGCGCAGCGCTGCCGAGCCGATGCCCAGCCGTTCGGCTGCGCCGGGGGCGAGGTTCTGGATGAAAACGTCCGCCTGGGCGAGCAGGCGGCCCAGCAGCGCGAGGTCGTTTGCGTTCTTCACATCCAGCGCGACCGATTCCTTGCCGCGGTTGATCCAGACCCAGTACGACGACTCGCCGTGCACCGCACGGTCGTAGCCGCGCGCGAAGTCGCCCTCCTTGCGCTCGATCTTGATGACGCGCGCGCCCGCGTCGGCCAGCCGGCTGC
The DNA here is from genome assembly GCA_001263235.1 of Methylibium sp. NZG. GTDB lineage: Bacteria > Pseudomonadota > Gammaproteobacteria > Burkholderiales > Burkholderiaceae_C > LGRD01. Next base: position 35,709 of record LGRD01000018.1, read on the forward strand.
TGCAATAGGGCGCGGCCACCGCCTGCTCGAGCGCGACGACGAGCACGCCGTCCAGCGGGCGGGGTGCGGTCGGTGCTGCGTCGGCGGTGTCGGGCAAGGGCATGGTGGGTCCAGGGTCGGAGTAATTCGATGGGCGCGACGAACGCCGGCATTCGGCGCGATTGTGAACAGCACGTACCGGCGCCGGCCATTGCCGATGCGCGAATCCAGCATTCAAGGCGACGCAAGCCGAGCACAAGCCGAGGCGATGCGGGGCGGCGCGAGGCGACCGTTGCCGCCTGCCTAAGGCTGCGTGCACGTCTTTGGAATGGTCGTGGCGGTCGGTCGGTGCCAAAGTTCTTGCATCGCATTCGGAATTCAGGAGCCTGAACCATGCCCTCGCACGACTTGCTCGCCGGCCGCACCGTCATCGTCACCGGCGCCGCCACCGGCATCGGCCAGGCCTTTGCCGTCGGCGCAGCGGCGCAGGGCGCCAACGTGGTGGTGGCCGACATGAACGCCGCCGACGAGACCGTCGCCGCCGTCGAGGCCGCGGGCGGCAAGGCGCTCGCGGTGCGCGTCGATGTGGCCGACAACGCCTCGGTGCAGGCGATGGCGCGTGCAGCGGTCGATCGCTTCGGCCGCATCGACGGCCTGGTCAACAACGCAGCTTACTTCCGCGAGGTCAAGCTCACGCCGTTCGAGGAACTCGACCCCGCGCAGTGGGACCGCATCTTCGCCGTCAACGTCAAAGGCGTGTGGCAATGCTGCAAGGCGGTGATGCCGGCGATGCGCGAGCAGAAGTCGGGCGCGATCGTCAACATCGCCTCGGTCGTCGCGGTGGCTGGCCAGCCCGGCTACCTGCACTACGTGGCGACCAAGGGGGCGGTGCTGTCGATGACCAAGGGCCTGGCCAAGGAGTGCGGGCCGCACGGCGTGCGCGTGAACGTGATCGCACCCGGCTTCGTGATCACCGACGCGACGAAGAACCGCCCGATCGAATGGCAGCAGAGCTTCCTGAAGGCACGCGCGATCTCGCGCGAGCAGAAGCCCGACGACCTGGTCGGCACCGCGCTGTACCTGCTGTCGGACCTGGCCGGTTTTGTGTCCGGCCAGACCATCGTGGTCGACGGCGGCCACATCATGTATTGAGGACGAGGAGACAACGCCATGAACCAGATCATCCTGCACCACTACCCCTTCTCCACCTTCTCGGAGAAGGTGCGCACCGCGCTCGGCTACAAAGGTTTGGCCTACCAGTCGGTGGAGATCGCCGGCCTGCCGCCACGCCCGCTGCTGGCGCCATTGACCGGTGGCTACCGGCGAGCGCCGGTGCTGCAGGTGGGGGCCGACATCTACTGCGACACGAACATCATCCTGCCGGCGCTCGACCGGCTGCATCCGGCCAAGCCGCTGTACCCGAAGGGCAGCGAGGGTGTGGCGCAAGGCCTGGGCTTCGCGTGGGAGCGGCAGATGTGGGTGCCGACCATCGGCGTGCTGGTGCACTACATCGGCGAGCACATTCCGCCCGAGTTCATCAAGGACCGCAAAGAGGGCTACCTGATGATCGACATCAGCAAGGAGGCCATGGCGCCGCAGTTCGCGCAGCACCTGCAGTTCGTGCGCGGGCAGCTCGCCTGGCTGAAGCAGGCGCTGGCGGCGCGGCCCTTCCTCTTCGGCGACGCGCCCAGCGCGGCCGACCTGGCGTGCTGGCAGACGATCTTCCTGCTGCGCAAGAACTGCCCGCCCGAGGTGGACGCGCTGCTCGGCCTGGCGCCTCTCGTGCCCTGGTACGAACGCATCGCCGCCTTCGGCCACGGCCTGCCGACCACCGCGACGGCCGAAGCCGCGTTCGAGGCCGCCCGCGCCGCGCAGCCGGCGCCGGTCACGCACCTCGCGCCGAACGGCGACCCCGGCGGCCTGCTGGCGGGATGCCCCGTCGTCGTCACGCCCGACGACAACGCGCGCGTGCCTGTCAGGGGCACGCTGGTGGCCGCGAGCGACACCGAGGTGATCGTCCACCGCAGGGATGCGCAGGCCGGCGACCTGCACATTCACTTCCCCCGCCTCGGCTTCGACGTCGTCGCGGCCTGACCCACCATCACCCTGCGACCCGGAGACACCGATGAACGTGACACCGATGAACGTCCAAGAAGCCAACAAGCAGATCTGCCGCGACTATTTCAAAGCCTTCCTCGCACGCGACACGGCGTGGATGGCCAAGCACATCGCGCCCGACTTCGTGCGCCACGACCCCGGCCTGCCGTTCGAGGTGCGCGGCCCGCAGGGCGTGGCGGCGCTGCATGACGCACTGGTCCCGGCCTTCCCCGACATGGAGCTGCCGCTCGAAGACTTCGTCGCCGAAGGCGAGAAGGTGCTGGTGCGCCTGCGTGTCAAGGCCACGCAGACCGGCGCGTTCGGCGAGCTGCCCGCCTCGGGCAGGAAGATCGACATCGGCGTGCTCGACCTGTTCCAGATCCGCAACGGCGTGCTGGTCGAGCACTGGGCGTTGCTCGACAACCTGGGCATGATGAAGCAGCTCGGCGCCTTGCCGAACTGAGACGCGAACTGAGAACAGAAAACGCGGAGACTCCGACGATGCAACTGCTGGCCAACACCACCTCGCCGTTCGTGCGCATCGCACGCACGGTGATGATCGAGAAAGGCCTGGACATCGAGCCCACGCTGGTCGACCCGTGGGCCGACGACGCGCGGCTGCGTTCGGCCAACACCGCTGCGCGCGTGCCCACGCTGGTGCTGGGCGACGGCACGCCGCTCACCGAGGCGATGCTCATCGTGCAGTGGCTGGAGACGACGCGGCCGGCGCCCGACTGGCCGAGCGTGGTGGGCCTTGGCGCCGCGGCGGCGGGCATCCTGTCGCGCACCGGCATCGCCGTCAGTGCGATCGAGGCGTCGACCATCACCATCATCACGCGCAAGGTCACCGCGCCGGTGCTGTTCGACGAAACACCGGTCGGCCTGCGCCGCCGCCGCTCGATGGTGGAGGGCATGCAGCGGCTGGAGGCGCAGGCCGGTGACATTGCGATCGGCGGCACGCCGATGCTCGACGCGATCGCCGCGGTCACGCTGTACGACTACCAGCAACTGCGTTTCGGCGACCAGCCCTGGCTGCCGGTGACGCCTCGCTTGAAGGCGCTCGCCGACGCGTGGAACATGCGGCCTTCGTTCGCGAAGACGCGGCCCTACATCGCAGCCTGATTCACAGCCTGCTCCGCAGCCTGATCCGCAGCCTGATCGCCCTCGCCGCCGGTCGCGCAAGCCTCCAGGTGCGCGAGCAGCGTGCCCAGCGGCGTCTGGCTCGGCGGCTGGCTGCGCGTGACGAGCAGCATGCGCCGCGACGCCCAAGCGTCCGACAGCGGCAGCACCTTCAGGCGCATCGCATCCGCGAAGCTGCGTGCCGCCGCCAGCGGCAGGATGCCGATGCCCAGCCGCGCCTCCACCGCACGGCACACCGCCTCGAAGCTGCGCACCTGCACGCGCAGTGCCATCGGCCGCATTTGTTGTGCGGCCTGCGCGGTGAGCAACCGGGTGAGCGTGCTGCTGCCTTCCAGGCCGACGAGGTCGCGTTCGAGCAGATCGGCGAAAGCCAGCCGGGCTTCATCTTGCGACGCGCCAGCGAGCGGGTCGTCGGCGCGCATCACCGCGGCGAGCTGGTCGCTTTGGTAGGGGCGGCTCCACAGGCTGCTCACGTCGCCGCCTCCGACCACCACGCCCAGGTCGGCCTCGCCGCTCCTGACGCGCCGCACCGCTTCTTCGCTCCAGCATTCCTCCAGCACGATGCGCACATGCTCGTGCGCCGCCTGGAACGCCGCCACGTCGGCGGGCAGGAACTGCGTCATCGCCGAGGTGTTGCCGTGCACGCGCAGCACCGCGTGGCGGCCCGAAGCGTAGTTGGCCATCTCGGCGCGCATGTGGTGGACGCCCGCGACCACCTCGCGCGCCAGCTTCAGCAGGTGCTCGCCGGCCGGCGTGAGCTGCAAACCGCGCGAGTGGCGCTCGAACAGCGTCGCCTTGAACTGGTGCTCCAGCAGCGACAGCCGTCGGCTCGCCGCCGGCACGGTGATGTGGCTGGCCTCGGCCGCGCGGGTGAGGTTGCGCATCTCGGCGGCCTGCACGAAGAGCGCGAGCGAGTCGATGTCGGGCAGCATGGCGCGATTGTCGCTGTCGGTTTGCGCTGAGGGCAAGGCGACGTTGCCGACTTTCCAATTCACCCGGATGCAAGACCTGCCTACAGTCTCCGAGCATTGCAGTTCGTAGACGACGAGGAGACTCATGAAGCAGATGTTCATCGGCGGTCGCTGGCTGGCCGCGCAGGACGGCCGCACCATCGCGGTCGTGTCACCCTCCGACGGTGAGGCCTTCGATCACATCCCGCGCGGCGGCGCGCACGAGGTCGATCAGGCGGTAGCCGCTGCGCGCGAAGCACAGCATGGCGCGTGGGGCCGCCTGCCGGCGACCGAGCGCGGCCGCATCCTCGTGAAGATCGGCGAAGCGGTGCTGGCGAACCAGGAGGAACTCGCGCAGATCGAGGCGCGCGACACGGGCAAGCCCATCACCACCGCGCGCAACGACATCAAGGTGCTGGCGCGCTACTTCGAGTTCTACGGCAGCGCTGCCGACAAGGTGCACGGCGAGACCATCCCGTTTCTCGCTGGCCACCAGGTGAGTCTGCTGCGTGAGCCGTTGGGCGTCACCGCGCACATCATTCCGTGGAACTACCCGGCCCAGATGCTGGGCCGCACGGTCGCTCCGGCCTTGGCGATGGGCAATGCCACGGTGCTCAAGCCGGCAGAAGACACGAGCCTGTCGGCGTTGCGCTTTGCCGAGATCGCCACCGCCGCCGGCCTGCCCGCGGGCGTGCTCAACATCGTCACCGGCCTCGGCGAGGAGGCCGGCGCCGCACTCGCCGCACACCCGGGCATCGACTTCATCTCGTTCACCGGCTCCAACGAGGTCGGCACGCTGGTGCAGCAGGCCGCGGCGAAGAACGCGGTGAAGTGCGTGCTCGAACTCGGCGGCAAGTCGCCGCAAATCGTGTTCGAGGATGTCGATGTCGAGCGCGCGGTGCCGATCATCGTGCGCGCCATCGTTCAGAACGCCGGCCAGACCTGCACCGCCGGCAGCCGCCTGCTGGTGCAGCGCTCGATCTTCGACACCTTCGTTGCGCGTGTGGCGCAGGCGTTTGCGCAAGTGCGGGTCGGCACGCCGGCGATGGACTTCGATTGCGGCCCTGTGATGAACCCGGCGCAGCTCGCGCGTGTGCAGCGCTACATCGACCAGGCCCGGGCCGCCGGCATTGCGGTGTTGGCCGAGGGCAAGGTGGCAGCCGACGCGCCGAAGACCGGCTTCTACGTCAAGCCCACGCTGTTCGGCCCGGTACCGCGCGACGCAGCGCTGGCGCGCGAGGAAGTGTTCGGCCCGGTGCTGGCGGCCATGCCCTTCGACGACGAAGCCGATGCCATCGCTCTGGCCAACGGTACCGACTACGGCCTGCTTGCCGCCGTCTGGACCGAGAACGCCGGCCGCCTGCAGCGCGTGGCCAAGGCGGTGCGTGCCGGCCAGGTGTTCATGAACTGCTACGGCGCCGGCGGCGGCGTGGAGCTGCCCTTCGGCGGCACCAAACGCAGCGGCCACGGCCGCGAGAAAGGCCTGCTGGCGCTTGAGGAAGTGAGCACCACCAAGACGCTGGTGCACTTTCACGGCTGACGCGCGGCGGCCCACCCCAGCTGGCCCGACGTCGATCGCAAGCCCTTGGCCTGGCGACTCGGGGCGGGCCGCGCGAACAGGGGGTTGGCGCTTCGTGAAGCGCTCGGCACAGTGCTTCCGTTGGGTGATTACGGCGCCGCGGGCGTTGCACACCCGACGGGAAGCAAGGAAGCGTTGTGCGTGTCGGGTCGAAGTGGATGGCAGCGGCAATGAGCGCCGCCGCGGTGACGGTGCTGGCCGTGCCGGTGGGCGTGTCGGACTCTTTGCGCCAGGACTGGCGACGGATGGTCGGTGACCCCGGGCAAATTTGTTTCGATCACCAACGCGCGTTGCTCGCCGACCCGACGGGTGCGCGCCTGGCAGCCGCTTCGGCCAGCGACGCCGACCCCGACGTGGTCACGATCCACTACCGCGCTGGCTTGTCTGATTCGGCCACCGCCCTCGCAGACGCGACGGCCACCTGCGTGCTGCACGCCGGCAAGGTTTCAGAGGAACAGACGGCGCGCCTTCGCGAGCACATGCTGGCGGTGCAGCGCTTTGAGAAACTCACGGCCGAGTTCGCCTGCCTCGACAAGAAGAAAGCGCTGCTGCGCGCGGGGCAGGGCGACCAAGCCCAACGGCTGAGGTGCACGAAGTGACGCACGTCGGCGCGCGCGCCGAGCCGTCACCTCTGAGTGGACAGCACACCAGGGGGTTGCATGGCCGACAGTTCTGCAAAGATCGAGTCGTGGGCGGACGCGCCATGCTGGCGCCGGCTCGGTGATTCGCTCGGCGGCACCTGGCTGTTGTGCGTCAGCCCGGCCACAGGCCCGGGGCGCCCCAGCAGATAGCCTTGCAGCTCATCGCATCCCTGCTTTTGCAGCGTGGCCATCTGTTGGCTGGTCTCCACACCCTCGGCGTTGACCCGAATGTTGAGCGAGTGGGCGAGCGAGATGATGGAGCGAACGATCAGGTTGACCTTCGGATCGCTCTCCAGGTTCTGTGTGAAGGCCCGGTCGATCTTGACCTTGTCGAACGGGAATCGCCACAGGTAGGCCAGGCTCGAATAGCCCGTTCCGAAGTCGTCCATGGCGATGGAAACACCCATCGCCGAGAGCTGGTGCAGCTGGCTCAGAACCTGTTCCGTGTTGCTCATCAGCATGGACTCGGTGATCTCCAGTTCCAGGCGCCGCGCTGGCAGGCCGGCGTCGGCCAGCGCCTGTCGCACCAGCCCCACGAGGTTGGCATTCACGAGCTGGGCCGGCGACAGATTGATGGCCACCGTCAACGGCTCGGGCCAGCTGGCGCCGTCGGCACATGCGCGCCGCAGCACCCACAGGCCGAGCGGCTCGATCAGCCCGGTTTCCTCGGCCAGCGGGATGAAGTCCATCGGGGGCACGTTGCCGCGCACCGGGTGGTTCCAGCGCAGCAGCGCCTCATAGCCGGTGAGCGAGCAGCTGCTGGAGTCGTAGAGCGGCTGGTAGTGCAAGGACAGTTGCTCGGTGTCGAGCGCCGCCTGCAGGTCGGCAGCGAGCTGCCGGCGCTCCTTGAGCTGTGCCTCGGTGGCTTCATCAAAGAAGCTGAAGGTGCCGCGCCCGGCGGCCTTGGCCTGGTAGAGCGCCAGGTCGGCTTTGTGCAGCAGCTCGGCTTGCTCGGTGGCGTCCACGCCATGAATGGCAGCGCCGACGCTGCCGCCGCAGGTCACGCGCTCCTGGGCGACCGCATCGGCCGGCGCAAGCTGCTGCTGATCGGCGCCGCGGCCTTCGGCGCCGCGTCGGCCGTGGCGGCGTTCTCGAACAGCACGGAGATGCTGATCGCCATGCGCGCGCTGCTGGGCGTGGCTGGCGCGACGCTGGCGCCATCGACGATGTCCCTCATCCGCAACATGTTCCACAACGAGCAGGAGCGCCGGTTCGCCATCGGCGTGTGGATGGCGAGCTTCTCGGCCGGCGCCGCCCTCGGCCCGCTGGTGGGCGGCGTGCTGCTGGAGTTCTTCGCGTGGGGGTCAGTCTTCCTCGTCGCGGTGCCGGTGATGCTGCTGCTGTTGCTGCTCGGCCCCGCACTGTTGCCCGAGTACCGCGACCCGGCCGCCGGACGGCTGGACCTGCCCAGCGTGCTGCTGTCCCTGTCTGCCGTGCTGTCGATGATCTACAGCCTGAAGCAACTCGCCGAACACGGCCTGGCGTGGCTGCCGGTGCTGCTGTTGTCGGCCGGCCTGGGCCTGGCCGCAGCGTTCGTCGCGCGCCAGCGGCGGCTGGCCTACCCGCTGCTGGACCTGGCGCTGTTCCGCCAACCGGCCTTCAGCGCCGCGATCGCGGCGTACGCCTTGCCGAGCGTGGCGATGTTCGGCATCTACATCTTCATCACCCAGCACCTGCAGCTCGTGCTCGGGCTGGGCCCGCTGCAGGCGGGCCTGGCCACCGTGCCGTGGGCGCTGGGCTTCGTGCTCGGCTCCTTAATGGCGCCGCGGCTGGCGCGCCGCGTCGCGCCGGGCTTCTTGCTCGCAGTCGGGTTGGCGGTCTCGGCCATCAGCTTCGGCCTGCTGATGCTGGCGGCCGGCCGCCACGGCCTGGCGGTGTTGGTGGCGGCCACGGTGTTGATGAGCTTGAGCCTCGCGCCGGTGTTCACGATTGCCAACGAGATGATCATCACCGCCGCCCCGCCCGAGCGGGCGGGCGCGGCGTCGGCGTTGTCGGAGACCGCGGCTGAGTTCAGCGGCGCGGTCGGCATCGCGTTGTTCGGCAGCGTGGGCACGGTGATCTACCGCACGGGTTTGTCGGCGCAGATGCCCGTGGCGCTATCGCCAGAGTTGGCCGGCAACGCGCTGGCCACGCTGGGCGGCGCGGTGGCAGTCGCGCAATCGCTGGGCGGGGCGACCGGCACGGCGCTACAGGCTGCGGCGCAGGCGTCGTTTGCCGACGCGCTGCGGTTTGCGGCAGCCGGTGGCGCGCTGGTCGTGCTGGCCGCCGCCGCGGTCTCGGCGAGCCTGCTGCGCAGACCGCCGCGCCCCTGAATGGCTTGCGGGACAGCGTGATGCCGGGGTGGCCACAGCGCTGACTATCATCGCGGCGTCGCAGCGTTGCAGCATTTGGGCGCTCGGCTGAGACGATGGACAGGAGCTTGCCATGAACACGATGTTTCGCGTTGCCGCCGGGGCGAGTCTGGTGGCGTTGTTCGGTTTGTCGGGGCCTGGGCCGGCCGTGGCTCAGAGCGCGGTCGAGTCTGCAGCCAACAAGGCCTCGGGTGTGGCCGTCAAGGTGGAGCGCGCGATCGAGCGCGGCGTCAAAGCTGCGGCCAGTGGCGTTGAACGCGGCATGACGGCGGCGGCCAGCGGCGTGCAGCGCGGCGCGCAAGTGGCCGCCAGCGGGGTGGAGCGCGGCGTCAAGGCGGCGGCGGGCGGTGTCGAGCGGGGCGCACGTGCCGCCAGCAGCGCGGCCGGCACCGTGGCGCGCAAGGTCGGCACACCGACGGCGGCATCGGCGCCAGCAGCGCCGGCCGCGCCAGCCGCGGCTGCAAAGTAGCCGGGGCCGCAGCTCGGCATGAGCAAGGCATTCACCCGCGAGCCCGAGGGCGCGCCAGGCGACGAAGGCGACGAAGACGACGTTGCACCGCCCGCGTTGCCCACAGGCACCAAGAACTACCTCACCCCCACCGGCTACGCGCGCTTGCGCGGCGAGTTGCTGAACCTGCTCGACGAGGAGCGGCCGAAGACGGTCGAGGTGGTGTCGTGGGCGGCCAAGAACGGCGATCGCTCGGAGAACGGCGACTACCTGTACGGCAAGAAGCGGCTGCGCGAGATCGACCGGCGCATCCGCTTTCTGACCAAACGGCTGGACATCGCCGAGGTGGCCGACCCGTCGGTGCACCACGGCCGCGACCAGGTCTTCTTCGGCGCGACGGTGACTTATGCGAACGCCGACGGCGACGAGCGCACGATCACCATCAAGGGCATCGACGAAGTGGACAGCCTGGCCGGCGAAGTGAGCTGGATCGCCCCGATCGCGCGCGCGCTGCTGAAGGCGCGTGTCGGCGACGAGGTGGCCCTGGCGACACCCGGTGGCGTCGAACGCATCGAGGTGGTGGCGGTCAGCTATCCGCGGCCCCTCGGCTGAGGGACCGCGATCAGGGTTTGACGCGCGCGACGCGCATCACCGCGCTGGATCGCTTGAGCTGCCGGATCACGCTGGCCAACTGCAAACGGTCGCGCACGCTCAGCAGCAGGCGCAACTCGGTCGACTCGGCGGCCGGCTCGCTGCCCATGTCGATGTGGGTGATGTCGGCTTCGGCCGCGCTCACTGCCGCGGCCACCTTGGCCAGCACGCCCTTGCCGTTGTGCAGCAGCAGGTTGATGCCGGTCTCGAACGAGCGGGTCGGCTGCTCGGCCCACTCGACGCTCATCCAGCGCTCGCTGTCGCGCTCGAACAGCCGCTTGCCCACGCTGCACTCGCTGGTGTGCACCACCAGGCCTTCGCCCCGGCCGAGGTAGCCCACGATCTCGTCGCCGGGGATCGGCCGGCAGCACGGCGCCATCTGGACCGTGGCGCCTTCGCTGCCGTCGATCACCACCAGGCCTTGCGAGGGCACGTTGTCGTCGCTGCCGTAGCGGCCCATCGTCAGCGTGAGCGGGTCGGGCTTGGTGCCGCGTTCGGCCAGCAGCCGCGCCAGCCGCTTGGCGACGATGGTGGCGATCTTGCGCCCCAGGCCGATGTCGATCAGCAACTCCGCGCGCGAACGGTTGCCGCTCCAGCGGGCGAGGGCCTGCCAGATGGCGGCGTCGGCGCTGTCTTTCTCGGTGCCCGGGCCGGGCCTGCCTGGCCCGCCGGCTGGGCTGGGCGTGCCTGGCAGTTGCAGGCCTTCGGCACGCAGCGCCTGGCCGAGCATCTTCTCGCCCAGGTCTTCCGACTCTTCCTGCTCCATGTTCTTCAGGTAGTGGCGGATCTTCGAGCGCGCGCGGCCGGTGCGCACGAAGTTGAGCCAGGCCGGGTTAGGGCGTGCGTTGGGTGCGGTGACGACCTCGACCACGTCGCCGCTGCCGAGCACGGTGCGCAGCGCCACCGGCTCGCCGTTGACCTTGGCGGCCACGCAATGGTCGCCCACGTCGGAGTGGATGGCGTAGGCAAAGTCCACCGGCGTGGCGCCGCGCGGCAGCGCGAGGATCTTGGACTTGGGCGTGAACACATACACCGCGTCGGGGAACAGATCGATTTTGACGTGTTCGAGGAACTCCGACGCATCGCGCGTTTCGTCTTGGATGTCGATCAGCGACTGCATCCACATCGCGCTCAGGCGCTGTGCCTCCTGCGCGTGCGCTGGGCCGCTGTCGAAGGCCTTGTACATCCAGTGCGCGGCAATGCCTTTTTCAGCCACCGCGTTCATCGGCTCGGTGCGGATCTGGAACTCCACCGCCGTGCCCAGCGGGCTCACCAGCGTGGTGTGCAGCGACTGGTAGCCGTTCGCCTTCGGAATGGCGATGTAGTCCTTGAAGCGCCCCGGGATCGGCTTGAACAACTGGTGCAGCACGCCCATCGCCATGTAGCACTCGGGCAGCGTGCTCACGACGATGCGAAAGCCGAAGATGTCGTTCACCTGCGCGAACGTCAGCCGCTTCTCGCGCATTTTGTTGTAGATCGAGAACAGCGTCTTCTCGCGGCCACTCACCTGCACCGTGACCTTGGCCTGCGTAAAAGCCTTTTCAACGTCACGCTGGATGCGCTCGACGATATCGCGCCGGTAGCCGCGCGCTTTTTGCACCGCTTTCGACAGCGCCGCGTGGCGCCACGGCCGCAAGTGCTGGAATGACAATTCCTGCAGCTCGCGGTAAGTCTGGTTCAAGCCCAGGCGGTGGGCGATGGGCGCATAGATGTCGAGCGTGTCGCCGGCCACGCGCATGCGCTTGTTCGGCAGCACCGCGTCCATCGTGCGCATGTTGTGCAGCCGGTCGGCGAGCTTGATGAGGATCACGCGCACGTCGCGCGCCATCGCCAGCAGCATCTTGCGGAACGACTCGGCCTGCGACTCTTCTCGGGTCGAGAACTGCAGCTTGTCGAGCTTGGTCAGGCCGTCCACCAGTTCGGCGGTCGGCGCGCCGAAGCGCTCGATCAGTTCGACCTTGGTGACGCCGCAGTCCTCCATCGCGTCGTGCATCAGCGCGGCCATGATGGCCTGCACGTCGAGCTTCCAGTCGGCGCACAGGCCGGCGACTGCGATCGGGTGCGTGATGTAGGGCTCGCCGCTGGCACGGAGTTGGCCCAGGTGCGCTTCGTCGGCGAAGCGGTACGCGTCGCGCACGCGCTTGAGGTCGGCGGCGTCGAGGTAGTCGAGCTTGCGGGTGAGGGCGGCGAACGAAGCGGCGGCGGGGTCGGGCGCAACGGAATTCACCGTCGCACGGGGCCGTTTGCCAGCGGCCGGCGGGGGGTCTTGCAGTGCGGTGGGAGTTCGGGAACCCATGGCCCGAATTTAGCGCGGATTGCCCGCGCGAGGGTGTGCTGCAGGGGAAGCCCTAGCGGGGTCAGCCGCATCTCGGGCCGCACTCAGTCACGGGCATCGAGCCCGCTCCTTCGCCGGGGCCGGTGCTGGTCGATCCCCGTGAACGGGGCCCCTCGCCCTTCGCTCTGGCCCCTAGACCGGGACCTTCCTCAGCATCTCGATGCCGATCTCGCCTGCAGCAATTTCGCGCAGCGCGGTCACGCCCGGCTTGTTCTTGGTCTCGATCTTCGGGGCGTGGCCCTGGCTCAACATGCGCGCGCGGTAGGTCGCGGCGAGAACCAGCTGAAAGCGGTTCGGAATCTTGACAAGGCAGTCTTCAACGGTGATGCGGGCCATGGGCAAGGTTCCAGTCAGGGTGAACGCGAGGGTGCGAAAACAGTGTCAGCTGAGATCGAGGGCGGCAAACACGGCCGACTTGCTTCGGAGCTGAGCGGCGTACTTGAGTCGCTGCGAGTGAACGATCGTCTTCAGGTCGAAGACCGCCGCCTCAAACAAAGAATTGATTATAACGAAGTCGAAATGCCGAGCCTGCGCCACCTCGATGCGCGCATTGGCCATGCGCTGCTCGATCACCTCGGGCCGGTCTTCGCCGCGGCGCTGCAGCCGCTGCAGCAGCTCGGTCCAGCTCGGCGGCAGGATGAAGATCAGCACCGCGTTCGGGAACAGCTGCTTGATCTGCAGCGCGCCCTGCCAGTCGATCTCGAGCACCACGTCCTGCCCGCCCTGGATGCGCGCCTCGATCGCCGCGCGCGAGGTGCCGTACAAGTGGCCGTGCACCTCGGCCCACTCGAAGAAGTCGCCACGCGCCACCATCGCGCGGAACGCCGGCTCGTCGATGAAGTGGTACTCGCGGTCCTGCTGCTCCTGCCCGCGCGGCGAGCGTGTGGTATGCGAAATCGACACCACCAGCTGGTGGTCCAGTTCGAGCAGCGACTTGACCAAGCTGGACTTGCCGGCCCCGCTGGGGGCGGCCACGACGAAGAGGTTTCCGGGGTAGTCCATGAGCGGTTCGCCGTTGGGGAAGGGCTACTGCCGGGCAGTCTATCAGCCGACTCTGATGCGGACGCGTTGGGCCGCTCCGGGGCCGGTCCGCCATGGGGCAGCTTGTCGCGCCCCTGGCAACCACCGCCGTCGCGCGTGGCCGTTGTCTTGCAACGTGCGCTGTCGCACAGACCGGCCATCGGGGCAGACGCAAGATCGGGACGCGATGACACCTCCGCGAGCCGTCGGCAACGGGTGTCGCCGGCCCGGCACCCAACGCCACGACGACCGGTGGCCCGCCCTCCGGAGGACCGCGCCACCCGATGTTGCAGACCGATGCCAAGGCCAACGCGATGCTCGACAACAAGACCCCGCTTTCGCCAGATTCGACGGCCCCACCGCTGGCTGAAGAGGCGGCAGAGCGTCTGCGTGAGCGAATGGAAGCGGAGCAACTTCGCGTTCGTGTCATCGCGCTGGAGAACCTGGTCATCGCCCTGTTGGCACAGGTGCCCGTGGAGCAACTCGCCCTGGCGCGCGACATGGCAGGCTACATCTCGCCTCGGCCAGGCTGCACGCCGCATCACCTCACCCTGCGGGCCGCAGACGAGATGCGCAGCCTCCTCGATCGCGCCACCCCTTTTCGCGCCACCCAATTTCGCGTTGCCCCATTTCGCGTTACCCCTTTTCGCGTCGGGCCCGCGGCCTGACGCCTTCCGCCATGCACCACTTTCACATCTTTCGCTACGACCCGGGCCGCGACGACGCGCCGCGCATGCAGGTGCTCGAACTCGAAGTCGATCCCGGCGACCGCATGCTGCTAGACGTGTTGGCGCGGCTGAAGGCCATCGACCCGAGCCTGAGCTTTCGGCGTTCCTGCCGCGAAGGCATCTGCGGCTCGGATGCGATGAACATCAACGGCAAGAACGGGCTGGCCTGCCTCACCAACATGCGTACGCTGCCCGCCAGGGTGGTGCTCAAACCTCTGCCGGGCCTGCCCGTCATCCGCGACCTGATCGTCGACATGACGCAATTCTTCAAGCAGTACCACTCGATCAAGCCCTACCTCGTCAACGACGGGCTGCCGCCGGAGCGCGAACGGCTGCAGTCGCCCGAACAGCGCGAGTCGCTCAACGGTTTGTACGAGTGCATCCTGTGCGCCTGCTGTTCTTCGGCCTGCCCGAGCTACTGGTGGAACCCCGACAAGTTCGTCGGCCCGGCGGGCCTGCTGCAGGCCTACCGATTCCTGGCGGACAGCCGCGACACGGCCACGACAGAACGGCTCGACAATCTGGAAGATCCGTACCGCGTCTTCCGCTGCCGCAGCATCCTGAATTGCGTGGACGTGTGCCCGAAGAACCTGTTGCCGGCCGCCGCGATCGGCAAGATCAAGGAGATGATGCTCCGACGGGCCGTGTGATGGGCCGTGCTACCGCCCCCCCATTTCGGCGCTGCGGATTGCCAGGGAGCTACTCAATGTTTTGCACCTGCTCGCGCATCTGCTCGACGGCCACCTTCATCTCGACGGCGACGTTCGTCAACTCCAGCGACGCAGCCTTCGACCCCAAGGTGTTTGCCTCGCGCAGCAACTCCTGGATCAGGAAATCCAGCCGCTTGCCCACCTCGCCGCCGGCCTTGAGCAAGCGGGTGATCTCGTCGAGATGCGCGCGCACGCGTGCCAGTTCCTCCGCCACGTCGATGCGGATCGCGTAGGCCGCGGCTTCGTTGAGTGCGCGCTCCTGCAGCGCCTCGCGCGGGATGGTTTGTGCGGCACCTGTCGACTCCAGCGCCTCTTGCCAACGTTCGAGAAAGCGCTGCTGCTGGCGCTTGACCACGGTCGGCACGAGCGGCTCGGCCTGATCGCTCAACTCGCGCAAGCGCTGCACGCGTTCCATCAGCACGCCCACGAGGCGATCGCCTTCGCGGGCGCGAGCTTCCTTCAGGCCCGTGATGCAGCGCCGCGCGGCGTCGAGCGCGGCCTCGTCGAGCTTCTCCGCAGGCGCGCTGCCCTTGCACCACACCAGCACTTCGTGCACCGACAGGCCGGCAGCCTTCGGCAGCCAGCTTTGCACGGTGCCTTCCAGGCGCGACAAGCGGTTGAGCTGATCCGGCTGCGGTTGCGGCCATGCGGTGTCGGCGTCGCTGCGGGTGTTCAGTCGCAACTCGATCTTGCCGCGCCGGAACGCTGTGGTCAGCAGTTCGCGCAGGCCTGGCTCGAGCGACCGCAACTCATCCGGCAGGCGAAAACCAAGGTCCAGAAAGCGGCCGTTGACGGACCGCAGTTCGATGCTCACATTCGGTTGCACGGAGCCTTGCGGCCGGGGCGCTGCGCCTTCCGTTTGCACCCCTGAAAGGTGTGCGGAAGTGACGCCCGCGGAGGCGCTTGCGTAGCCGGTCATACTGTAGACTGCCATCGGACTTGTGCCTCTGAAATTTCAATTATGTCAAAGCTGAAGCCCGCCCCTTTGCCTGCTGGCACCGTGGTGGGTGGCTACCAGATCATCAAGAAGCTGGCGGCCGGCGGGTTCGGTGTGGTGTACTTGTCCGAAGACTCCGACCGCCGCCTGGTCGCGCTGAAGGAGTACCTTCCTGCCTCCCTCGCCGAGCGTGCGGCGGGCGAATTGACCCCTCGCGTCAAGCCCGAAAAACTGCCGCTGTACCGCCTCGGGCTCAAGAGCTTCTTCGAAGAAGGCCGTTCGCTCGCGCAGATCGCCCACCCGAGCGTGGTGTCGGTGCTGAACTTCTTCCGCGAGAACGAAACCGTCTACATGGTGATGAACTACCTGCAGGGCGACACCCTGCAAGACTTCATCGTCACCGCGCGCGACCTGAAGCGCGACAAGGTGTTCCGCGAGTCCACCATCCGCAGTCTGTTCGACGAGATCCTGCGCGGCTTGCGCATCGTGCACCAGCACAAGATGCTGCACCTGGACATCAAGCCCGCCAACATCTTCATCACCAACGAAAACAAGGCCGTGCTGCTCGACTTCGGCGCCGCGCGCGAGGTGCTGAGCAAGGAAGGCAACTTCATCCGCCCGATGTACACGCCGGGCTTTGCTGCGCCCGAGATGTACCGCCGCGACGGCACGCTGGGCCCCTGGACCGACATCTACGCCATCGGCGCGTGCATCTACGCCTGCATGCAGGGCTACCCGCCCAACGACGCGCCGCAGCGCATCGAAAAGGACCGCTTGGCGCTGAGCCTCTCGCGCTTGCGCAATGTCTACTCCGACAACCTGATCGAGGTGACCGAGTGGTGCATGTCGCTCGACCCGCTGTCGCGCCCGCAGAGCGTGTTCGCGCTGCAGAAGGAACTCGCGCGCGAGACGGAGCGCCACTACACCAAGCTCAGCTTCAGTGAACGCCTCAAGCTGCAGCTTGAAAATCTGACGTCTGGCGCGAAGAGCTAGCACGCAATGCGCTTCTCGGTCTACCAGATCAGCCGCAAAGGCGGTCGCGAAAAGAACGAAGATCGCATGGGCTACTGCTACACGCGGGACTCCGGTCTGTTTGCGCTGGCCGACGGCATGGGCGGCCACCCGGAGGGCGAGGTCGCCTCGCAACTCGCCCTGCAGACCCTCAGCGCGATGTTTCAGCGCGATGCCAAGCCCACGCTGGCCGACCCGCTGCGCTTCCTGCACGAGTCGATCATCGCCGGCCACCACCAGTTGCTTCGCTATGCCAACCAGCGTGCGCTGATCGACACGCCCCGCACCACCGTCGTTGCGTGCCTGCTGCAAGGCAACGCGGCCTACTGGGCGCATTGCGGCGATTCGCGGCTCTACATGGTCCGTGGCGAAAAGCTCATCGCCCGCACGCGCGACCACTCGTACTCCGAGTTGCAGCACACCATCAGCCAGGTCGTGCCGATGGGCGACCGCTTCAACCGCAACGTGCTGTTCACCTGCCTGGGCAGCCCTGGCAAGCCGGTGGTCGACACCGTGGGCCCCATGCTGATGCAACCTGGCGACCGCATGCTGCTGTGCTCTGACGGCCTGTGGGGCACGGTGGCCGACACCGTGATCACCGAGATGCTCAGCCGCAACGCCATCTCCGACGCCGTGCCCGAACTCGTCGAGCAGGCGCTGCGCAACGGTGGCGCCAAGAGCGACAACGTGTCGGTGCTCGCCGTGGAGTGGGAGTCTGCCGAAGACAGCGCCGGGGCCAGCGACGTGTCTACCGAATCGCTGGGCGACGAGGTGTTTGCGTCGACCATCCAGGCCAGCGTGCTCGGCGCGGACCCGCCCGACGAACTCGACGACGCAGAAATCGAGCGCTCGATCCGGGAGATCAACGAGGCGATCCAGCGCTCGTCCCAGCAGAAGAAGAACTGACCGACGCCGGTGGGCAGCTTGCCCGACCGGTCGTCCCACAACGACGAACGACCTAGCCTTGCCGCTGCTGCAAGGGCCGCTGAGAATCGTCGCCCACACATCCCGAACATTCAGGGCTTAAGGATTCACCATGAGTTTCATTCGCACGCACGGCCGTGCCGCTGACGCATTGCGGCCAGTCACGATCACACGCGCCTTCACGATGCACGCCGAGGGCTCGGTGCTGATCGAGTTCGGTCACACCAAGGTGCTGTGCACCGCATCGGTCGAGGAGAAGGTTCCGCCGCACAAGCGCGGCAGCGGTGAAGGTTGGGTGACAGCCGAGTACGGCATGCTGCCGCGCGCCACCCACACCCGCAGCGACCGCGAAGCTGCGCGCGGCAAGCAAAGCGGCCGCACACAAGAGATCCAGCGCCTGATCGGCCGTTCGCTGCGCTGCGTGTTCGACCTCAAGGCCCTGGGCGAACGCACGATCTCGCTCGACTGCGACGTGATCCAGGCCGACGGCGGCACGCGCACCGCAGCGATCACCGGCGCGTTTGTGGCCGCGCACGACGCGGTGAGCTGGCTGGTCGCGCAGGGCAAGCTGAGCGCGTCGCCGATCCGCCAGTTCGTGGCCGCCATCTCGGTCGGGCTGGTCGAGGGCACGCCGCTGCTGGACCTGGAGTACGTCGAGGACTCGGCCTGCGACACCGACATGAACGTGGTGATGACGGCCGCCGGCGGCTTCGTCGAAGTGCAGGGCACCGCAGAAGGCGCCGCGTTCTCGCGCGCACAGATGGACACGCTGCTGGCCCTGGCCGGCAAAGGCATCGGCGAACTGGTGGCGGCGCAGCGCCGCGCGCTCGGGGCCTGAGGAGCGGAGGCGGTGCGGCTGGTTCTCGCGTCCAACAACGCCAAGAAGCTGAAGGAGCTGCAGGCGCTGTTCGCGCCGCTGCGGCTCGAACTGGTGACCCAGGGGTCGCTCGGCGTCGCCGAAGCCGATGAGCCGCACGCCACCTTCATCGAGAACGCGCTGGCCAAGGCCCGGCACGCCGCGCAGTGCGCCGAAGGCCCGGCGCTCGCCGACGACTCTGGCCTGTGCGTGGATGCGCTGGTCGGCGCGCCGGTCCGCACTGGGTCGCACTGGGCCGGCCCCGTGGCAGCCGATCCAGATCGAGAGACACAGCGCGGCGCGCAAGACGACGCGAACAACCGCTTGCTGATCGAACGCCTCGCCGGCATCGACGATCGTCGCGCCCGCTTCGTCAGCACCCTGGTTGCGGTGCGATCGGCGCACGACCCCGAGCCGCTCATCGCCACCGGCCGCTGGGAGGGCGAGATCCTGCGCGCACCCGCCGGCCACGGCGGTTTTGGCTACGACCCGCTGATGTTCATTCCGGCATTGGGCCAGGCGGCGGCCGCGCTCGCGCTGGAGGTGAAGAACGCGCACAGCCACCGAGCCATCGCGGCCCGCCAGATGCTGGTGCTGATGCGCGAGGTCTGGCGCCTTGATTGAGATCGCCAGCGCAGCAGACCGCCCTGCGGGCCCGGCCGAGTCTGCCGAGCAACGCCTGGCGAGGTACATGCGCCCGGGTACGCTGTCGCTGGCGGCATTGCCGCCGCTGTCGCTGTACGTTCACCTGCCGTGGTGCCTCAAGAAGTGCCCGTACTGTGACTTCAACTCACACGAGTGGCTCGGCGGCAAAGCGCTGCCCGAAGCGCGCTACCTTGACGCGCTGCGCTGCGACCTGGAAGCCGCGCTGCCCTTCATCTGGGGCCGGCGGGTGCACAGCATCTTCATCGGCGGCGGCACGCCCAGCCTGTTTTCGCCGGAGGGCATCGACCGGCTGATCGCCGACATCCGCGCCCGCATGCCGCTGGAGCCGGGCCTGGAGATCACGCTCGAGGCCAACCCTGGCACCTTCGAGCGCGACCGCTTTCGCGCGTTTCGTGCGGCGGGCGTGACACGGCTGTCGGTGGGCGTGCAGAGCTTCGACGACGACAAGCTGCGCGCTCTCGGCCGCGTGCACGACAGCGCGCAGGCGAGCGCTGCGGTTGAAGAAGCGCGCGATGCGTTCGACACCTTCAACCTCGACCTGATGTACGCGCTGCCGGGCCAGACGGTGGCGCAGTTCGAGGCTGATTTGGCGCGAGCGCTGTCGTTCGAGCCGCCGCACTTGTCGGCGTACCACCTGACGATCGAGCCGAACACGTTGTTCGCCAAGCACCCGCCGGCCGTGCCCGACGACGACACGGCCTTCGAGATGCTGGACCTCATCACCGATCGGACCGCCGCAGCCGGCATGGAGCGCTACGAAGTTTCGGCCTTCGCCCGCCCGGGCCACCGTTGCCGCCACAACCTCAACTACTGGGAGTTCGGCGACTACCTGGGGTTGGGCGCTGGCGCGCACAGCAAGCTCTCGTACCCGCACCGGGTGGTGCGCCAAGTGCGGTTTCGCGACCCGGCGAGCTACGTCGACAACGCGCTGGCAGGCCGCGCCGTGGCGCAGGACGAAGAAGTGGCGCGCGAGCAACTGCCGTTCGAGTTCATGCTGAACGGGCTGCGCCTGCGCGAGGGTGTGTCGCTCGCACGATTCAGCGAACGCACCGGGCTGCCGCCGACGGCGCTTCAGCGCGGGGTCGAACAGGCGCATGCCCGAGGGTTGGTGACGCGGGACCTGCAATCGATCGTGCCCACGCCGCGCGGCTTCGACTTGCTGAGCGACCTGCAGGCGTTGTTCCTGGAGTGAGCAGTCGCACGCGCTCCCACGACCTCGGCGCCATGCACTTTGTTACACACATTTGGTCGCGCGAGCGCGCTGTAACTGACGCACAAATGCGCACAGCGCCGCGGGGGCCGCAGGGCCCCCACTGCTAGACTGCCGTGAAGCCGATTGATGTCTGTCGTGCGCGCCAAACCCTCCCCCCTTGCTCCTGACACGGCGACCCTGCGCCTGGACGCAGCGTTGCAGTTGCTGGAGCAGTCCGGCCACGTCCTGCCGAGCTTGCATGCGGTGGGCCGGGCCGCGTGGCTGCAGGCGGTGATCGATTCGTTGTGCGAACTGTCGAGCCAGGACCCGCTCACCGGCCTGGCCAACCGCCGCCACTTCGAGCTCGCGCTCGACCGCGAGATCGACCGCGTCGCCCGTGCCGGCGAGCCGGCCCTCGTGCTGATGATCGACATCGACAACTTCAAGCAAGTCAACGACACCTACGGCCATGCCACCGGCGACCTGGTGCTCAAGTCGGTCGCGCATGTGCTGCAGGGCTGCATCCGGCCGATGGACACCGTCTCGCGCATCGGTGGCGAAGAGTTTGCGATCATCCTGCCCAACTGCCCGTTCGACTTCGGCCAGACCGCCGCCGAGCGGGTGCGCACCAAGGTGCAGAACCGCTCGGTGCTGATTGCGCCGGGGCAAGAGGTGTCGGTCACCGTCAGCATCGGCGGCGCGTTTGCGCCGCAGCGGGCGCGCATCCCAGCGCAGCAGTGGTTGTCGCGTGCCGACCAGCAGCTCTACATCGCCAAACGAGAAGGGCGCAACCGCGCGCGCCTGGAGGTGCCGCCGATGCTGCCCAGCGAGGCCGAGAGCCGCCCGGCGCTGTTCGACACCTCCTGGTTCCACGAAGCCAAGTGACGCAGGACGGTGCGGCAGTGCCCGCGGCACAGCCCGCCAGCGCATTCGATCTGATGGGTGGCGAGCCAGCCGTGCGCGCGCTGGCCGACCGGTTCTACGACCTGATGGACCTCGAAGCCGGCCACGCCGTCATTCGCCAGTTGCATCCTGGTTCTCTCGACGGTTCGCGCGACAAGCTGTTCTGGTTTTTGTGCGGCTGGATGGGCGGGCCACAACACTATGTAGAGCGCTTCGGTCACCCGCGGCTGCGGGCCCGGCACCTGCCGTTCTCGATCGGCGTGCAAGAGCGCGACCAGTGGCTCGCCTGCATGCGCCAGGCCATGACCGACATGAATGTCGACCCGCAACTCGCCGAGCGGCTGCAAGACTCGTTCTTCAACACCGCCGATTGGATGCGGAATCTGTGACCCCCCCGAGGCGCCTGCGGCGCTCCCCCTGGGACCGGCACGGGCCCCTCGGGGCCCTTGGGGCAACGCCAGCGGCCCGGCGAAGCCGGTTCCGCGGCGTCTGCTTGATGTGTCGGTTCACCTCGGCCGGTCGGTAGCGACCTGAACCAGCCTTTGTCAGGGATTCGCCGGGCGCAGCAACACCAGCAGCGCGCCGTGCCCACCGTCCGAGGCGCGGGCCTGCACGAAGGCGATGACATCGTTCTTCTGCACCAGCCAGCTTTTCACGCGCGACTTGAGCACCGGCTCGCGCCCCGGCGAGCCGTTGCCCTTGCCATGGATCACGCGCACGCAGCGGTGCCCGTCACGCACCGCCTCGCGCACGAACAGGGCCAGCCGCTCGCGCGCGGCGTCGCGCCGCAGGCCGTGCAGGTCGAGCTGGCCCTGGATGGCCCACACGCCGCGGCGCAGCTTGCGCACCACCTCGGGCCCAATGCCGCGGCGGCGGAACGACAAGGCGTCGTCGGTGTCGAGCAGGGTTTCGACGTCGAACTCGTCGGACAGTGCTTCCACCAGCACGGCCGCTTCGTCGAGCTGACGCTGCCGCGGCACCGGCGTCGGCCGCGCTCGCGACGGCCCGGGAGCCGCGGCCTTGCGCAGCGGCTGCACACGGCCGACGGTGGTGGCGAACAACTCGCGCTCAAGTCTCTCGCGTGCCGCGCGTTCCCGCTCGCGGGCGGCGCGCTCGGCGGCGTCGCGCTGGGCTTGCACAAGTGCGGCCTTCAGGCCGGCCAGCTCGGCCAAGCCGCGGGCCTTCATGGCGAGTGGCTCACAACAACCCCCGCTCGGCGAACGAAACCACGCCGCTCTGGCCGACCACCAGGTGGTCGAGCACCCGCACGTCGATCAATGCGAGCGCGCTCTTGAGCGTCTGCGTCAGGTACTCGTCGGCCTTCGACGGCTCGGCCACACCCGAGGGGTGGTTGTGCGCCAGGATCACGCAGGCGGCCTGCAGTTCCAGAGCGCGCTTGACCACCTCGCGCGGGTAGACGCTGGCCTGCGCGATGCTGCCGCGGAACATCTCTTCCAGCCGGATCAGGCGCGATTGCACGTCGAGGAACATCACCGCGAAGACCTCGTGCTCGTGGGCGGCGAGTTGCAGCCGCAGATATTCCTTCACCTTTGCGGGCGCGTCGAACACCGGCTGCTCGCTCAACTGCTGCACCAGCGAGCGGCGCGCCAATTCGAGCACCGCGGCCATCTCTGCGCGCTTGGCCGGCCCCAGGCCCTTGACCTGCTTCAGCTCGTTCGGCCCCGCCTGAAGCAAGCCGGCCAGGCCGCCAAAGCGGTCCAGCATCTGCTGCGCCATCTGCAGCACCGACAAGCCTGGCAAGCCGGTGCGCAGCAGCAACGCGATCAACTCCGCATCGGCCAGCGCCGCCGGGCCGAGGGCCAGCAGCTTCTCGCGCGGGCGCGCATCGGGCGGGGTGTCTTTCATGGCCATGTCACGGTCCACCGCGGGTGACGCACGACGCGATGGCGTCATCAAGCGAGCGCCGCGGATCGGGCTCTGCCCGGCCGCTGGCGTTGACCCCTTCGAGGGGGAGGCGGCGAAGCCGCGTCGGGGGTGGTCTCATTTGGCCTCGTAAAATCCAGGCCAGTCTATCGAACAGGGAATCTCCTTGAACCAAGTCCAAGCCGGCTCTTTCCTGACCTTGCACTATCGGCTGTGCGGGCCGCAGGGAGACGACCTCATCAACACTTTCAACGACAAGCCCGCCACCTTGTCGCTGGGCACCGGCGAGTTGGCGCCTGCGGTGGAAGCGCGGCTGATGGGAATGACGGAAGGCACGCACGCGAAGTTCGAGCTTGCGGCCGGCGAGGCCTTCGGCGAGCGCAACCCCGAGTTGCTCCAGCGCGTCAAGCGCTCGCTGCTCGACGAGCTGGGCGACGCGAACGAGCGCTACCACGTCGGCGACGTGGTGCAGTTCCCCACGCCCAACGGACAGGGCGCCTACGCCGGCGTGGTGCGCGAGGTGGGTGGCGACTCGCTGCTGTTCGACTTCAACCACCCACTGGCCGGCCGGCCGGTGACCTTTGAAGTGCAACTGATCGGAGTCCTCTGATGAGCGGCAAGCTGGAAGACGTGGTGCTGGCCGAGCCGCGCGGCTTTTGCGCCGGGGTGGACCGCGCGATCGAGATCGTCGAACGCGCACTCAAGAAGTTCGGCGCGCCGATCTACGTGCGCCACGAGATCGTGCACAACACGTATGTGGTGGACGACCTGAAGGCCAAGGGTGCGATCTTCATCGAAGACCTGGCCGACGTGCCGCCTGGCGCGACGCTGGTGTTCAGCGCCCACGGAGTCAGCCAGGCGGTGCGGCACGAGGCCGCCGAGCGCGGCTTCAACGTGTTCGACGCCACCTGCCCGCTCGTGACCAAGGTGCACGTGGAGGTGGCCAAGCTGCACAAGCAGGGCTACGACTTCATCATGATCGGCCACAAAGACCACCCCGAGGTCGAAGGCACGATGGGCCAGTTGAGCGAGGGCATCTTCCTCGTCGAGGACGTGGCCGACGTGGCGACGGTGCAGGTGCGGCAGGCCGACAAGCTCGCCGTCGTCACGCAGACCACGCTGTCGGTGGACGACGCCGCCGAAATTCTGGCGGCCGTCAAGCGGCGCTTTCCGAGCGTGCGCGAGCCCAAGCAGCAAGACATCTGCTACGCCACGCAGAACCGGCAGGACGCGGTCAAGGTGCTGGCGCCGACGGTTGACATCGTCATCGTCGTCGGCAGCCCGACCAGCTCCAACAGCAACCGCCTGCGCGAACTGGCGCAGCGGCTGGGTACCGAGGCCTACATGGTCGATGCGCCCGATGACCTCAAGCCCTCGTGGTTCGACGGCAAGCGCACCGTGGGCCTCACGGCCGGCGCCTCGGCGCCCGAAATCCTGGTCAAGCAGGTGATCCATCGTCTGCGCGCATTGGGGGCGGTGTCGGTGCGCAGCCTGCCGGGGGTGGAAGAGACGATTCAGTTCCCGTTGCCGATGGGGCTGGGCGACAAGTCGATGGGGTGGGTGGAGCCGGGCTGAGCGGAGCCGCTGGCGGCGCGACGCTGTTGCGGCTGCGCTGCCTACAATCGGCGCCTCCCATTCGCCAACTCCCGCGGCGCGCCACGGCGCCGGCTGCCATGCTCGACATCAACCTGCTGCGCAAGGACCTTGCGCACGTCATCAATCGGCTCGAAAAGCGCCAGGCGCCGCAACCGTTTCTCGATGTCGCGCGCTTCTCGTCGCTGGAGGTCGAGCGCAAGGCGATCCAGACCCGCACCGAAGACCTGCAGGCCAAGCGCAACAGCTTGTCGAAGCAGATCGGGCAGGCCAAGGCCAAGGGGCAGGACGCTGCACCGCTGCTGGCCGAAGTGAACGGCCTGGCCGACGAGCTGAAGACCTCGGCCGACCGCCTCGACGCGATCCAGACCGAACTGCAGGCGATGCTGATGACGGTGCCCAACCTGCCGCACGACAGCGTGCCCGTGGGCGCCGACGAGACCGGCAACGCCGAAGTGCGCCGCTGGGGCACGCCGCCGAAGTTCGGCTTCACGCCGAAGGACCACGTCGACCTCGGCGCGCCACTCGGGCTGGACTTCGACACCGGCGCCAAGCTGTCCGGCTCGCGCTTCAGCTTTCTGCGCGGCCCGGTCGCCCGGCTGCACCGCGCGCTCGCGCAGTTCATGCTCGACCTGCACACGCAACAGCACGGCTACACCGAGTGCTACACGCCCTACATCGTCAACCGCGAAGTGCTCGAAGGCACGGGGCAGTTGCCCAAGTTCAAGGACGACATGTTCTGGGTATTCAGAGGGAGCGACGGCCAAGCCGCCGCTGGTGGTAGCGACGGCCAAGCCGAGCAGGCGCCGCAAGAGCAGTACCTCATCTCCACCAGCGAGATCTCGATGACCAACACCGTGCGCGAGCGCGTGCTGGCATCGACCGACCTGCCGATCAAGCTCACCGCGCACAGCCCGTGCTTTCGCAGCGAGGCCGGCAGCGGCGGGCGCGACACGCGCGGCATGATCCGCCAGCACCAGTTCGACAAGGTCGAGATGGTGCAGATCGTGCAACCCGAGCACAGCGAGGCAGCGCTCGACGAGATGGTCGGCCATGCCGAGACCGTGCTGCAACAACTCGGCCTGCCGTACCGCGTGATGGCGCTGTGCACCGGCGACATGGGCTTCCAGTCGAACAAGACCTACGACCTGGAGGTCTGGCTGCCGGCACAGAACACCTACCGCGAAATCAGCTCCTGCTCCAACTGCGACGCGTTCCAGGCGCGCCGCATGCAGGCGCGCTTCAAGAACGCGCAGGGCAAGAACGACTGGGTGCACACGCTCAACGGCTCGGGCTTGGCCGTCGGCCGCACGCTCGTGGCGGTGCTTGAGAACGGCCAGAACGCCGATGGCTCGATCACGCTGCCCGAGGCGCTGTGGCCCTACATGGGTGGGCTGAAGGAGTTGCACGCATGAGCGTTGCGGGCCACGCCCAAGCGCGTTTTCTGCAACACGCAGCGCGGAGGGCAGCGAGGTGAGCGCCGCACCGCACGCCCTCGCCACCGAATTGTTGGCCGCCTTCGATGGCGCCACGCTCGCACCCACGATCACCTCGCGCGAGCCCGCCTTCACGATGGCCGACGCCTACGCCGTCGCCGACCACGCGCGCACGCTGCGCCTGGCGCGCGGCGAGCGCACACGGGGCTACAAGATCGGCTTCACCAACCGCAGCATCTGGCCGGTATATGGCGTTCACGAGCCGGTCTGGGGGCCGGTGTGGGACACGACGGCGCGGCAACTTGATGGCGCCACGGCGAACGTCTCGCTCACCGGCCTGTCGCAACCGCGCCTGGAGCCTGAAGTCGTGTTCGGCTTCTGCGCAACACCGCGCGCCGGCATGAGCGAGGCCGAGCTGACCGGCTGCCTCGCCTGGGTCGCGCACGGCTTCGAGATCGTGCACACGCACTACGAAGCGTGGCGCTTCAAGGCGCCCGACGCCGTGGCCGACCACGCGTTCCATGGCCGCCTGCTCATCGGCCCGCAAGTGCCGGTGAACCGCTTCGACCGGCTCGGCCCCGAGCTGGCGGCGCTGCAACTCGAACTGCTGCGCGACGGCACGGTGGTGGACAGCGGAGCCGCCATTGTCGTGCTCGACGGCCCGCTCACTGCGCTGCGCCTGTGGGTCGACGCGATGGCTGCGCAACCGCAGGCCTGGCCGCTGCTGCCCGGCCAACGCTGGGAGACTCGACTCAGCGACCGTCGCCTGAGCGGCCTGGCGCTGACCACGACCGCTTGACCCGCTCGGCTAGAATCGTCGGCTCGTCATCGACCTGCTGATCTGAACAAACACCGGAGAGGTGGCAGAGTGGTCGAATGTACCTGACTCGAAATCAGGCGTACCGCAAGGTACCGTGGGTTCGAATCCCACCCTCTCCGCCAGAATACTTGTGCACCGCAGCGAGATGTTTTCGCAGGGGAAGTAACGCGCAACTCGTTGTCTTCACGACCTCGCCGACCAGTACGCCTGGGCCGCGGTTGCGATAGCGCCAACCGCAGCAGCTGCGGCCGCCACCATCGTCCAGAAAGCCGAGCTTTTCGCTGACTCGGCTGCATCCCTCGCTGCGGCGACCGCTGCGGCTCTTTCGAGCTCAGCGTCAATGCGCTCTTTGCGATCGATCCATGCCCGTGCGACGCGCTCGCTGCTCGCATGCAAGGTGCCGATCTGCACCGCCTCTCGCAACTTTTCCTCCCCGTTCTGCTTAACCCACGAGTCGACATCCTCCATCTTTCCGAAGTCAGCCATCATTGATCTCATCAAGTGCTAGGGCGCATGGATAGATGCCTCGCCGCGGAGCGCGCGATACTTCTCGCCCGTACACCACCAGGATATGCGATGGAGATCACCGCAGCAGAGCGCGACGCCTACGATGAGGCCTACAGGAAGCACGTCGCCGCCACGCGCGAATATGACGAGGCGTTGAAGTTGGCGTGCGATCGAGGCGGGCGCTACACGAGCGACGAGGTGCAGAACATCATCCAAGCCAAGGGGCAAGTGCTCCGCCCGCTGCTCGACGACATCATGGAAAAGGCAAAGGTGTTCACTCGACGGTAAACAGCGCATCGCAGTCGGCTCGCGCCTACAAACTCGCCGTGATCCCCCCATCCACATACAAAATGTGCCCGCTCACAAAGCTCGCCGCGTCCGACGCCAGAAACACCGCCGCCCCGCCGAGTTCCTCCACATTCCCCCAGCGCCCTGCCGGCGTTCGCCCGGCGAGCCAGGTGCTGAAGGCGGGGTCGGCCACCAAGGCCTGGTTCAGCTCCGTCTTGAAGTAGCCGGGCCCGAGGCCGTTGACCTGGATGCCGTGTTTGCCCAGGTCGATGGCCATGCCCTTGGTCAGCATCTTCACCGCGCCTTTGGTGGCGGCGTACGGCGCGATGCCGGGGCGGCCGAGTTCGCTTTGCACCGAGCACACGTTGATGATCTTGCCCTGCTTGCGCGGGATCATGCGCTGCGCCACCGCGCGGCCGACGAAGAATACGCTGTCGATGTTGGTGGTGGTGATCTTGTGCCAGGCGTCGGTGGGGAACTCGGCAAACGGGCTGCGGTGCTGCATGCCGGCGTTGTTGATCAGGATGTCGATGGCGCCGATGTCGGCTTCGACCTTCGCCACGCCGGCCTCGACGGCGTCGGCATCGGTCACGTCGAAGGCCACGGCCTCGGCCTGGAAACCCTGGCCTTGCAGCGCCCGCTGCGCCTCTCGCAGCTTGGCCGCGTCGCGCGCATTGAGCACCACGCGCGCGCCGGCCGTGGCCAGTGCTTGCGCGAGCGCGTAGCCGATGCCCTTGCTGGCGCCGGTGATGAGGGCCGTGCGGCCGGTCAGGTCGAAGAGTTTCATGGCGTGCCTTCCTTGGAGTGTGGCTTCATGTGCTTTCGCGCTGCTCGATGCGAAACGGTATCAGCACGGTCTCTGGCGGCAACCGCTCGCCGACGCGCGCGGCGTCGATCGCGCGCAGCAGCAGCTCGCCGGCGGCGCGGCCGATGGCGACGCAGTCGAGCGCCACGGTGGAGAGGCGCGGATGGCAGTTCTTGGCGACCTCGAAGTCGCCGAAGCCGGCAATCGCGATCCGCTCGGGCACGCGCCAGCCGCGGCGCTGGCATTCGGTGAGGGCGCCGAAGGCGGACAGGTCGGAGACGCACACCACCGCGTCCACGTCGGGCCACTGCTGCACCAGTTGCGCCATCGCCTCAGCGCCTTGCGCGATCGAGATCGGCGGCTGGCCGAACGAGATGACGCGGCCGGCCGGCAGCCCGAGTGCGGCAATCGCCTCGCTGTAGCCGCGCCTGCGGTCGGCGCCGCGGGTGTCGCGGTTGGAGGTGCCGCCGATGAAGGCGATGCGCCGGTAGCCGCGCGCATGCAGGTGGCGCACCATGCTGGCCGCGGCCTGCGCGTTCGAGAATCCCACGGTGTGCTCGATCGGGTCTGCCGGCAAGTCCCACGTCTCCACCACCGGCACGCCCGCGGCGCGCAGCATCGCGCGGGTGTGCGGCGTGTGGCTGCCGCCGGTCAGGATCACGCCTTCCGGGCGGCGCATCAGCATCGCGCGCACCCACTGCTCTTCGGTCTCGATGCGGTAGTCGGAGTAGCCCAGCAGCAACTGCAGCCCGCTGGCCTCGACGGCAGCGGTGATGCCTTGCGCCGTCTCCGAGAAGTTGGAGTTGTTGAGCGACGGAACGACCGTGGCGACGAAACCCGAGCGCTTCGACGAGAACGTGCGCGCCGTCTGGTCGATCACATAGCCCATCTCTTCGCACGCCTGCAGCACGCGCTGGCGCAGCGCCTCGGAGGTGCTGCGCTCGCTGCTGTCGCTGCTACTGCTGCGGCCGCTGCGGTTCAGCGCGCGCGACACCGTCATCTTCGACACGCCCACGCGCGCTGCCACGTCGGCCATGGTCACGTGGCGCAGGGCGTGGCCGGCAGGCGGTGCGCTGCGGGCGGGGGGCGTCTTGGTCTGGGGCAAACGAACTCCGGGGAGATCCGGTGGGGTACCGATAACAGCAGCGGTTTGGCGAGGCGCACCCGTCACTCACCGACTCAGGCCGACTCGGGGCTGGATGATAGAGCGACACCCACCAGAATTTCTGTCGGGGAAAGGCCTAGTTACCGGTAACGAAACTCGATGCAAGATCGGCTCCCCATGAACGCACCGATCCTCGGCTTTCAAGCTGTCAGCAAGCGCTTCGGCGGCACACAGGCCGTGGACGGCGTGAGCTTCGACGTGCATGCCGGCGAGATCGTCGCGCTGCTGGGCGAAAACGGCGCCGGCAAGTCCACGCTGATCAAGCTGCTGGCCGGCATCTACCCGGCCGACCACGGTGAGATGTTGTTCGACGGCCAGCCCGAATCGCAGTGGCGCAGCAGCGACCGCACGCGCCAGCCGGTGGCCTTCATTCACCAAGACCTGGGGCTGGTGGATTGGATGACGGTGGCCGAGAACGTGGCGCTGGGCATGGGTTACCCGCGCCGCTTTGGTCTGGTGGACTGGCGCGCTGCCCACGCCGCAGCCCGCCGTGTGATGGCGCGCGTGGGTTGCGACATCGATCCCGAACGCCGCGTCTTTTCGCTGACTCGCGCCGAGAAGTCGCTGCTCGCCATCGGCCGTGCGCTTGAAGTGCAGGCGCGGCTGCTGGTGCTCGACGAGCCCTCGGCCAGCCTGCCGATGAGCGACGTGGAGCGCCTCTTCAGTGTGCTGCGCGAGCTGCGCCGCCAGGGCATGGCGATGATCTACGTGTCGCACCGGCTCGACGAGGTGATGGCCATCTCCGACCGCTGCGCGGTGATGCGCGACGGCAAGCTGGTGGCCGTGCGCCCGACCGCACAGACCGACGAGGCCGAGCTGGTGAGCCTCATTGTCGGCAAGGCGCTGTCGACCTCGGTCGTCAAGGCGGCGCCGGCCACCGGCACGCCGGTCGTGCTGCAACTCGACGACGCCGCCAGCGGCAACGCCGGCCCGGTCACCTTCAGCGTGCGGCGTGGCGAGGTGGTGGGGCTCGTCGGCCTGCGCGGGGCAGGGCACGAGGCCATCAGCCGCGCGCTGTTCGGCCGCGAGCCGCTGTCGGCCGGTCGCATGCAGGTGCTCGGGCGCGACGCGCGTTTCACCGCGCCGAACGACGCCATCTGCGCGGGCGTGGCCTACGTGGCCGGCGAGCGGCTGGAGGAGAGCCTGGCCGCGTCGATGAGCGTGCTGGAGAACCTGTTTCCGCACCCGGCGTTGCATGGCGACGGTGGCTTCTCGTTCAAGCGCCGCGGCCAGGAGCGCAGCACGGCGCTGGCGTTGATCCGCCGCTTCGACGTGAACCCGCCGGCGCCGGCCGCCGAGGTGCAGCAACTGTCGGGCGGCAACCAGCAGAAGGTGGTGCTGGCGCGCTGGTTTCACCTCGACAAACCGCTGGTGGTGCTGGAAGAACCCACCGCAGGCGTCGACGTGGGCGCCAAGCGGCAGATCTACGGCGTGCTGCGCGAGCGGGCCGAGGCGGGTGCGGCGCTGATCGTCGTGTCGACCGACTTCGAAGAGGTGGCGACGGTGTGCACGCGGGTGCTGGTGTTTCGGAATGGGTTGATTGCGGCGGAGCTGGTGGGTGGCGACATCACGGTCGAGCGGTTGCTGGCGTTGGCGGCGGGGGGTGCCGTGAGTGCGCCCCCACCCCAGCCCTCCCCCAGTGGGGGAGGGAGCATGGCCTTGGGGATTGCGGCGTGACGTCTTCCATCAAGTCCACCGCGCTCGAGCCGGACGCATCGCTCGACGGCGACGCGCCCACGCTTGCGCAGCGGCTCGTGCGCGCGATGCCGGTGTACGGCCTGGTGGTGCTCACCATCGCGCTGGCGCTGCTGTTCTCGGTGCTGCTGCCCGACACCTTCCCGACGCTGTTCAACCTGCGCGCGATCTTGTCCGACAAGTCGGTGATCGCCTTGCTCGCGCTGGCCGCGACGATCCCGATGATCACCGGCAAGATCGACCTGACGGTGGGCTACGGCATTGTGTTGTGGCACATCCTGGCGATCAGCTTGCAGACGAAGTTCGGCGTGCCGTGGCCGCTGGCGGTGGTCATCGTCATCGCCTGTTCAGCGCTTTTTGGTGTGCTCAACGGCCTGCTGGTCGAGCTGGCGCAGATCGACTCCTTCATCGCCACGCTGGGCACCGGCACGGTGATCTACGCGGTGGCCATGTGGCACAGCGGCGGGCGCCAGGTGGTGGGTGAATTGCCCGACGGCTTCGTCGGCATTGCCGGCGCCAACTTGCTGGGCCTGCCGATCGGTGCGTTCTATGTGCTTGCAGTGAGCGTGGCGCTGTGGCTCGTCACCGAGTTCACGCCGCTGGGCCGGGCGCTGTACGTGATCGGCGCGAACCCGAAGGCGGCGCAGCTCAACGGCATTTCGGTGCGCAAGCATGTGATGGGTGCGTTCGTCGCGTCGGGCGCGCTGTCGGGGTTTGCCGGCGTGCTGCTGGCCTCGCGCTTGCAGATCGGGCAGGCCAGCGTCGGGCTCGAATTCCTGCTGCCGGCGCTGGTCGGTGCGTTCCTCGGCTCCACCACCATCCGGCCCGGCCGCGTGAATGTGTGGGGCACGCTGGTGGGCGTGGCGATCCTGGCAATCGGCATCTCGGGTATCCAGCAGTTCGGTGGCGCGTTCTATGTGGAGCCGCTGTTCAATGGCCTCACGCTGCTGGTGTCCATCGGCATCGCCGGCTGGGCGCAGCAGCGGCGCAACCTGTCGATCAAGCGGCGCATAGCCGAGCGGCAGTTGTCGGACGCAACGCACGCCGACCCCCCGGCCACTGCCACCGCCGCCTCGGCGGACTCTTCTCCCCCGGCCGCTCAGAGCGCGGCCTCTCGTTGACCGACAAACATCCACCACACAAGGAGACAAGGATGATTCGAACCCACGCACGCCGCAGCGCATTGGCGCTGGCCATCGCCGCCGCTGGCTTTGCCCCTCCAGCCGTTGCCGACGAGTTTCTGGCCGCGGCCAAGAAGAAGATCGCCGCCGCCACCATGACCAAGGAAAAGTGGGACGGCCCGACCAGCGGGCCGAAGGCCGAAGCAGGCAAGACCATCGTCTTCGTCGCCGGTGACATGAAGAACGGCGGCATCGTCGGCGTCTCCAAGGGCGTCGAAGAAGCCGGCAAGGCGATCGGCTGGACGGTGCGCGTGATCGACGGCCAGGGCACGGTCAGCGGCCGCACCGCCGCGCTGAACCAGGCGCTGGCGGTCAAGCCGGCCGGCATCGTGGTGGGTGGCTTCGACACCACCGAGCAGAAGGCGGCGTTCGAGGGCGCGGGCAAGAGTGGCATTCCGCTGGTGGGTTGGCACTCGGGCGAAAAGCCGGGGCCGAACCCGACCGCGGGCTTGTTTGCCAACGTCACCACCATCACCGACGACGTGGCCGACGTGGCCGCCTCGTGGGCCGTGGTCGACAGCGGCGGCAAGGCCGGCGTGGTGATCTTCACCGACTCGCAGTACGCCATCGCGCTGTACAAGGCGCGGGCGATGGAGGCGGTGATCAAGAAGTGCGGCGGCTGCACCGTGCTGAGCTTCGAGGACAGCCCCATCAGCGAAAGCTCCACCCGCATGCCGCAGCTCACCACCTCGCTGCTGCAGCGCTTCGGCGACAAGTGGACGCACTCGCTGGCCATCAACGACCTGTACTTCGACTTCATGGGCCCGTCGCTCACCGCCGCGGGCAAAAAGGGTGATGGCAACCCGAAGGCCGTGTCGGCTGGTGACGGCTCGGAGGCCGCCTACCAGCGCATCCGCAGCAAGCGCTTCCAGGCCGGCACCGTGCCCGAGCCGCTGAACATGCAGGGCTGGCAGATCGTCGACGAGCTGAACCGCGCGTTCGCCAAGCAGCCGTGGTCGGGCTACGTGCCCAAGGTGCACCTGGTGACGGCCGAGAACGTCGGCAAGGACGGCGGGCCGAAGAACGTGTTCGACCCCGACAACGGCTACCGCAACCAGTACAAGAAGATCTGGGCGAAGTGATGAGTTGGCTCCCTCTCCCCAAAGGGGCGAGGGAGCCAACGCGAACGGACGCTTGATGACCGAATGGTGGCTCGCCTCACTCAGCGGCGCGATCTCGCACGAGATCGCGCCGTGGGCCTACTGGCATGCGCGCTGCATGGTGCTGGCCTGGGCGGTGCTGCTGCCGCTGGGCGCGCTGCTGGCGCGCTTCTACAAGGTCAGGCCGCGGCAGGACTGGCCGCGCGAGTTGGACGACAAGCACTGGTGGCACGGCCACCGCAGCCTGCAGTGGGGCGGCGTGGGGGTGATGCTGGTGGGATTGTGGCTCGCCTGGAGCCAGGGCGGCGCGGGTGGCGCAGTGGCTGAAGGCACGATGGTTGACTCGCGCGGAACCGCGGCCGTGGTTCACGCGTGGGCCGGCTGGGCAGTGTGCGTGGCCGCGTGCTTGCAGATTGCCGGCGCCATGGCGCGCGGCAGCAAGGGCGGGCCGACCGATGCGCGGCTGCGCGGCGACCACTACGACATGACGCGTTGGCGTCGCGGCTTCGAACGCATCCACAAGTCGCTCGGCTGGCTCAGCGTCGTGGCGGCGGTCGGTGTGACCGGGCTGGGCCTGGTGGTGGCCGATGCGCCGCGCTGGATGGCGGCGGCGCTGGTGCTGTGGTGGGCGCTGCTGGTGGCGGCCTTCGTGGTGCTACAAACGCGCGGCCGCTGCATCGACACCTACCAGGCCATTTGGGGCCCCGACCGCAACCACCCCGGCAACCGCGTCGCGCCCACCGGCTGGGGCGTCCGGCGGCCGCTGGGCTGATGGAAGTGCGGCGTGGATACTCGACGGCATGAACACGATGAACCGACGGAGCCCCGATGGCCGGCCTTGAGTTGAAGAACGTCGTCAAGCGCTTCGGCGACGTGACCGTGGTGCAGCAGATGGACCTGGCCGTCGGCGAGGGCGAGTTCGTTGTGCTGCTGGGCGAGTCGGGTTGCGGCAAGAGCACCACGCTGCGCATGGTGGCGGGCCTGGAAGACGTGACCGAGGGCCGCATCTTCATCGGCGAGCGCGACGTGACCGACGCGCCTCCGATGGACCGCGACATCGCGATGGTGTTCCAGAACTACGCGCTGTACCCGCACATGGACGTGGCGCAGAACATGTCGTTCGCGCTCGACCTGGCGGGCCGGCCCGCCACTGAAATCAGCGCCAAGGTGACCGCGGCGGCCAAGGTGCTCAACATCGAACACCTGCTCAAGCGCAAGCCCAAGGAGCTGTCGGGCGGGCAACGCCAGCGCGTGGCCATCGGCCGCGCGATCGTGCGCGAGCCCAAGGTGTTCTTGTTCGACGAGCCGCTGTCCAACCTGGACGCCAAGCTGCGCGGCCACATGCGCGCCGAACTCGCGCTGCTGCACGAGCGACTGGGCAAGACCACGGTGTACGTGACGCACGACCAGGTGGAGGCGATGACGCTGGCCGACCGCATCGTCATATTCGACAAAGGCCGCATCCAGCAGATCGGCACACCGAGCGAGGTGTTCAACCGGCCGGCCACTCTGTTTGTGGCGGCCTTCATCGGCACGCCGAGCATGAACCTGCTGCCCGCGCGCTGCCGCGAGCAAGGCGGCCACCTGGTGCTGCACGGCGCGGGTTTCGAGCTGCGCGCGCCGGATTGGTTGCGCGCCCGATGGAAAGGCCCCGAGCAGGCGCTGACGGTCGGCATCCGACCGCAGTCTCTGCGCGTGGTGCCAGCGTCGGCCGTGTCATCGGCTGCGCCGTTGTCCATCGACGTGGACGTGGTCGAGTACCTCGGCACCGAGAGCCAGGTGGTGGGCGCGCTCGCCTCAGCCGGTGGCCCGCGCGTGACCGCCACCGTGCCGGGCGACGCGCACGCGCTGGCGCACACGCGCGTGGGCTTCAGCGCCGAGGCCGACCAACTGCACGTTTTCGACAGCGACAGCGGCGTTGCATTGCGGGCCTGAACTCTTCACCTCTTCTTTCTCTCACTCTTTCTCTTCTTTCCCCTTCACCCGGCAATCCCGCCCAGACGCTTTCTCCATCCCAGCCCAAGGAGTCCCCGCACCATGCAACGCAGAGACCTGATCAAGAACGCTGCCATCACCGTTTTCGGCGCCGGCCTGCCCTTCAGCGGCGCCGTCGCGCAAAACCGCTACGCCAAGTACGCCGGCAAGACGGTGATCATCAACATCCCTGCGCACCCGCACTACGACGCCGCGACCAAGCTGCTGCCCGAGTTCACGAAGGAAACCGGCATCAAGGTCGAGATCGACAAGCTCGCCATCGGCCGCCTGAAAGAAAAGCAGCTGCTCGAGATGGCCAAGCCGCAAGGCGACTACGACCTGGCCTGCTACATCGTGATGTGGAAGGGCGAGTACGTCGCCAAGAACCTGGTGCAGCCGCTGGAGCCGTTCCTCGCCAACGCCGCGCTCGCCGACCCGGCGTACGACATGAAGGACATCATCCCGATCTACCTGGAGAACCTGGGCCTGGTCGGTGGCCCCAAGGGCTACCTCGCCGGCCCCGGCGCCAAGCTGTACGGCCTGCCTTATGGCGCCGAGACCTCGGTGCTGGCCTACCGGCGCGACATCTTCGCCAAGCTCAACCTGAAGGTGCCCGAAACGTACGACGACTTCGGCAAGGCGTTGCGCGTGCTCAAGGACCAGTCGGGCATCGGCGCATTGACCTCGCGCGGGCAGGCCGGCCACCAGTGCGTACACGCCTGGCTGCTGCACCTGAACCCGCTGGGCGGCAGCGTGTTCGACGACCAGTGGAAGCCGCGTTTCAACGACAAGGCCGGCGTGGCCGCGCTGAAGTTCCTGCAAGACGTGGTGGCCACCGGCCCGGCCGGCATC
Organism: Methylibium sp. NZG; assembly: GCA_001263235.1. Lineage (GTDB taxonomy): Bacteria > Pseudomonadota > Gammaproteobacteria > Burkholderiales > Burkholderiaceae_C > LGRD01. The sequence continues at coordinate 72,127 of LGRD01000018.1, forward strand.
CCCGGCTACGGCCAAGGCGAGGCCAACACGGCATTTCTGCAAGGCCAGGCGGCGATGTACCTCGACTCGACCTCGCTGGCCGGCGTGATCAACGACCCCGCACGCAGCAAGGTGGCCGGCAACGTGAGCTGGGCGCTGCACCCGATGGGTGTGCGGCGCGCGTCGCAGTCGGGCGGCCTGGGCCTCACGATCCCGAAGAACGCCAAGAACCCGGAAGCCGGCTTCTTACTGATGCAGTGGCTCACGTCGAAAGCGCAAGACAAGGCCGTCACCAAGCTCGGCGGCGCGCCGATGCGCAACTCGACGATGGCCGACGCCGACCTGGTGCGCCAGTACCCCGAGTTCATCGTCTTCAAGGAAGCACTGAAGTACAGCAACCCCGACTGGCGCCCGATCATCCCGGTGTGGGACAAGATCAATGTGCAGGCGCTGGGGGTCGGAATCTCTGAAGCGCTGACCGGCAAGAAGAGCGCTGAGGACGCGCTCAACGGCATGGTGCCGCAGGTGACAGCGATCATGCGTGAGGCGGGGTACAAGATTTGAGCCTTCCCGGCGGACGAGCACTTGGAACTGGCTCCCTCTCCCTCTGGGAGAGGGTTGGGGTGAGGGCCGGGCGGCTCGCATCGCAGCCAGTTGGAGGCGATCGCGGGGATGCCGACTTTCAGCGTCGGCGCGGCAAAGGCGCGCCCGGACAGGCCGGAGGGCTTCACTTCGGCGGTCGGCTGGGTACAGCCGACTCCCTTCCGGTGCTCAGTCTCGCGGCCCGTCGCAGAAACTCACTCCGCGCCCTGCGTGCGCTACGTTCAAACAGTCGGCGACAAGTTAGTTCACGAAGCGCGCTTTGCGCGCGGGCCACGAGCCTTGCGCTCCTCAGCGCCGAAGAGGCGCCCTCCGACCTGTCCGAGCGCGCCTTTGCTGAAACGTTGGTGGTGCGCGACGCAAAAGCTTCCTCGCCAGCGACGCACAAGGTGGCTCTTGCTCTTCGTGGAGAAACTAGGACGGTGGCAGCGCGGCAGGCGGTACCCGGCCGGGGCGATTTCTGGGGCGGCGAGGAGCGGAGGGTTGGGGTCGGCGCGCGCAGCGCGCTTCGTAGACTGACTCGTCGCCGTTGTTTGAACGTAGCGCCGCGAAGCAAGCGGAGTGAGTTCGGCGACACGACCTCAAGCCGAGCACCGCAGCGCAGTCGCCGTACCCGGCGACCGACCCAGCATGAGCCCCGGCCGGGTACCGCCTGCCGCGCCGCTCTGACCGCTGCGACGTTCTGCACGCACGGCAAAAGAGCAAGAAGCGCATCGAGCGCGAAGACATGAAAACCCCCCGCTGGGTCCCCGCCCTCTACCTCGGCCCTGCCGTGCTGGTGATGGCCGCGGCCTGCCTGTACCCCGTCGTCAGCGCGTTCCAGCTCAGCTTCTTCGACTGGAGCATGGGCACACCGTGGAGCAGCGCGCGCTGGGTCGGCTTCGACAGTTTTGTCTCGGCGTTCTCCAACCCGCGCGTCTGGTCGTCGCTGTGGACCACGCTGATGTTTGCGGCCGTGTGCGTCAGCGCCGAGATGGTGCTGGGGATCGCGCTGGCGCTCGCGCTCGAACACCCAGTGCGCGGCATGGCGTTCTTTCGCACGCTGTTCATCTTGCCGATGATGATTGCGCCGATCGCCGTCGGCCTGGCGTGGCGCTACCTGTTCGACGCGCAATTCGGGCTCATCAACGCGGTGCTCGGGTTGTTCGGCATCGCCGCGAAAAGCTGGCTCGCCGACCCGACGCTCGCGTTCGCAGCGATCGTCATCGCCGACATCTGGCAGTGGACGCCGTTCGTTTTCATCATGATGATCGCTGCGCTGGCGAATGTGGACAGCGCCGTCATCGAGGCCTCGCGCATCGACGGCGCACGCTGGTGGCAGATGACGTTTCGCGTCAAGCTGCCGATGGTGATGCACGTCATCGCCATCACGCTGATGATGCGGTTGATCGATGCCTTCCGCGTGCTGGAAGTGGTGTACGTGCTGACCTTCGGCGGGCCGGGCGACAGCACCGAGATCCTGGCGCTGCACATCTACAAGACGGCGTTCGTCGGCCAGCAGCTCGGCGTCGCTGCGGCCATTTCGGTGTTGCTGCTGGTGGTGGTGGCATTGTTGTCGTGGGGCGCGCTGAGGCTGTCCAACCCGATGAAGGGGGATCAGCGATGAAGCGGCCTGTCGCTCTCGTCGCGGCCCACTACACGATGCTCATCGTGCTCGCCTTCCTTTGCATCGCGCCGATCCTGGTGATTTTCACCACCAGCCTGCGCCAGCAGGTGATGATCTTTGCCGAGCCGCTGAACTTCATCTTCACACCGACGTTGGAAAACTATCGCGCCGTGCTGCAGGAAGACAAGTTCGACCGCTACCTGCTCAACAGCCTGTTCGTCGGCATCGTCTCCACCGTCATCACGCTGGTGTTGGGCGTGATGGCGGCGTACGGGCTGGCGCGGTTTCGCTTCCCGGGCCGCAACGCGGTGGCCTACACCACGCTGCTGCTGCGCACCGTGCCGCTGGCGGTGCTGGCGATTCCGGTGTTCCTCATCTGGAACGAGTGGCAACTCATCAACAGCCTGTGGGGCCTGGTGCTGCTGTACGTGGCGGTGAACCTGCCGTTCACCATCTGGCTGCTGTACGGCTTTGTGCTGCAGGTGCCGATCGAGTTGGAGGAGGCCGCGGCCATCGACGGTTGCGGGCCGATCCGCGTGTTCACCAAGGTGCTGCTGCCGCTGATGGCGCCGGGTCTGGCGGCGGCCTCGATCTTCACCTTTCGCATCGCGTGGAACGAGTTCATCCTCGCCTTGGTGCTGACCGACCGGCAGACGCGCACGCTGCCGGTGGCGGCCTCGCTGTTCATCACCGACATGGGCGTGGACTGGGGCAAGGTGATGGCGATGGGCAGCCTGATCGCGATTCCGCCGCTGATCTTCACCTTCGTCGCGGCGCGGCAGATCATCACCGGCCTCACCGCGGGGGCGGTGAAGGGCTGAAGCGGGGTTGCGAGGCTCCGACACAATCGGCCGTGCACTGATGCACCGTGCGATCGAACAGGAGCCCTCGATGAACAAGACCGTCGTTTCCACCGCGTTGGCGGTGTGTGCCACCGCTGCCGCCTTCACCTTCGTTACCCACCTGCCCAGCGCCCAGGCGCAGGCGCCCGGCCTGACGCAGCTGGTGCCGCTGGGCGCCGCTGGCCAGGTGGCGTGGTACGTCGACACCAACAAGAGACTCGTCGTGATGTGCAACGCCTTCATCGACAACACGATCGAGTGCCGCACCAAGCCGATGCCGTGATGCGCTGAACGCGCCGCGCGCCCGCGCCGCAGGGTTCACAGATCTTTACCCCGCCGCCAAGCCTCGTTCACGGCCGGCGCCGACCATTCGTTCATGGGCAATCGGCCCACATCAAGGAGTGAACGATGGACAAAACGCAAGTGATGCCGGCCGGGGTGCGGCCCGTCCAAGCCCGTGCCCAAGCCCAATCTCGCGGCCTGCGCTGGGTGATGCTGAGCATGTTGGTGGCCGTGTCGGCCACGGTGGCGATGTCTGCCTGGGCCCAGCCGATGGGTCACGGCGGTGGTGGCGGCGGCATGATGTTCGGCGGCTCGCCCGAGCGCGTGGCGCGTGGCGTCGATCACATGCTCGACGGCCTGAACGCCACCGACGCCCAACGCGCCCAGGTCAAGCAGATCGCCCAGGCCGCGGCCGCCGACCTGTCAGCTCAGCGCCAGAGCACCCGCGCGCTGCGCGACAAGGCGCGCGACATCTTCGCTGCGCCGGTGGTCGACGCGGCGGCGGCCGAGTCGGTGCGCCAGCAGCTCGTCGTCAAGCACGACGAAAGCAGCCGCCGCACGCTGCAGGCCATGCTCGACGTGAGCCGTGTGCTCACGCCCGAGCAGCGCGCCAAGATGGCCGAGCGCATGAAGCAGCGGGGCGCGCGGCACGACGGTCGCGGCTGAGTCGGTAAGGTCGGCGGTAAGGTCGGCCGTTGGGTCGGCGGTTGTGTCGGCTCGGCGCGAGCCGAGCCCGCGGGCTCCGATTCGACCCTTGCGCGTGCCGGCCGGTCGATACCCGCGCTCCGCCCCTCGGCCCGCGAGCCGCCGCGCAAGCGGCGCGCTATGCTGCCCACCATCGTCGCTGATTGCGCTGCTTCTGGACTTGCTGCCGCCGCGCCCCGACACCCGCCTTGCATGCCAACGGCTGCACGGCGGTTTTTCGCCGATGGTTCCTGCTCCACCTGCCACCCTGACATGACCACCCGCCTGCTGCTGATCGACGACGACGCCCGCCTCTCGACGATGGTGGGCGACTACTTGCGCGGGGCCGGCTTCGACGTGACGGTCGCCGCGTCGCTCGCCGCCGGCCGCGAACAACTGGCCGGCGGCGATCCGTTCGACGCGCTGGTGCTCGACCTGATGCTGCCCGACGGCGACGGCCTGGACCTGTGCCGCGAACTGCGCGCGCAGCCGCGCACGCGCAGCCTGCCGCTGCTGATGCTGACGGCGCGCGGCGAGCCGACCGACCGCATCGTCGGCCTGGAGCTCGGCGCCGACGACTACCTGGGCAAACCGTTCGAGCCGCGCGAGCTGCTGGCGCGCGTGAAGGCGCTGCTGCGCCGCGCCGCGCCGCAAACGGTGGGCGACGAGTTGCTGCGCTTCGGCCGGCTGGAGATCGACCTGGGCGCCCGCGTGGCGCGCGTGGCCGGCGTGCCGTGCGACCTGACGAGCCACCAGTTCGACCTGCTGGTGGTGCTGGCACAAAGCCCCGGCCGCGTGCTGTCGCGAGACCAGATCATGGACCTGCTCAAAGGCCACCCGCTCGAAGCTTTCGACCGCTCGATCGACGTGCACATCTCGCGCATCCGCGCCGTCATCGAAGACGACCCCAAAGCGCCGCGCCGCGTGCTGACGGTGCGCGGCGCCGGCTACGTGTTCGCCAAGAAGCAGGACAGCGATGACGGTGAGTGAGGTGGCGCGAGGCAGCGCGTCTGGGTGCCGTCGAGCCGGGCCGCCGCGCCGGGCCGCCCCAAGCAAGGCCCGACCCGGGACCACGCAGAGGCCCCTACGTGGCCCTGGGAGGGTCGTTTGCCGTACCCGGCGAACGGGGTGCCGTCATCAATAGCCTGTACCTGCGCATCTACCTCACCGTCGTGGCGGTGCTGCTGCTGTTCGCGTTCGCGTCGGGCCTGCTGTTCCAGCGCCAGATCGACCAGGAGCGTGTGCGCTCCGAGTCGGTGTTGAGCGAGCGCATGGAGGCCTGGGGCGACCTGATCCAGCGCTCGCTGCCGGGGCTGGACTCGCCGCCCGCCGAACAGGCCGCAGCGCTGAAGGACTGGTCGCAGCGCCTGCGCATCCCGCTCGCGCTCGACGACACCAGCGGCCAGCGCATCGCCGTGTCCGAGTCGTTCGTGCGGCGAGAGGCCGAGGCTGGCGCACGTGGTTTTCCGGTTCGGCTGGAAGACGGCCGCACCTTGTGGGTGATGCGGCCGGGCATGCGCCAACGGGGTGGCGGCCAGCGCACTGGCCAGGCGGATGGCAGCGTGGCGGCCACCGGGGTCGGCGGCGGCAGCGGTGGTGGCGGTGTGGGGGTGGGCAGTTCGCGGGTCGGGCCGTCGTCCCTGCCCATGCCGCTGCCCTTGCCGTTCGTGCCGCCCGACTGGCAGCGCAGCGTCGGCCTGGCGGTGCTGTTGCTGATCCTGTTTCTCGCCGTCTCGGCCGGCGCCTACCCGGTGGTGCGGCGGCTCACGCGCCGGCTGGAGGCGCTCAAGCTCGGCGTCGAGCGCTTCGGCGCCGGCGACTTGCGCCAGCGTGTCGAGGTGTCGGGCCGCGACGAGGTGGCCGCCGTGGCCACCAGCTTCAACCAGGCGGCCGCCAAGGTCGAGGCGCTGGTGCGCTCGCACCAGTCGCTGCTGGCCAACGCCAGCCACGAACTGCGCTCGCCGCTGGCGCGCATGAAGATGGCGGTGTCGATGCTCGACGACGCGCCGCCGGGCTCGGGTGACGCGCAGCGTGCCGAGCAGCGGAACAAGCTCAAGCGCGAGATCGACACCAACGTGGCCGAGCTCGACGCGCTCGTCGAAGAAGTGCTGCTCGCCAGCCGGCTCGACGCTGCCACCATGACGAGCGCAGCCCCGCTGGACGCCGGTGAGAAGGTCGACCTGCTGGCGCTGGCGGCCGAAGAAGCCGCGCGCGTGGACGCCACGGCGGGTGGCGTGCCACTCACCGTCACCGGCGACGAGCGCCTGCTGCGCCGCGCGTTGCGCAACCTGCTCGAGAACGCGCGCCGCTACGGCGGCGGCGAGGTGGAGGTGCGCGTCGAGCGCACCGCCGGCCAGGCCGTTGTGCGCGTGTGCGACCGTGGCCCCGGCGTGCCCGAGCCGCTGCGCGAGCGCATCTTCGAGCCCTTCTACCGCCTGCCCGGCCACGCCGAACAAGCCGGCGGCGTCGGCCTGGGCCTGAGCCTCGTCCGCCAGATCGCCGAACGCCACGGCGGCAGCGTGCGCTGCGAGGCGCGCGAGGGGGGTGGGAGTTGTTTTGTGCTCAGCCTGCCGGGGTGAGGTTGTCGTGGCCACTTAAGAATCGGCGGCGTGAGCGGAGAGGCCCGACGCGGGCTCACGTGGCCGAGGCGTCGACCATCCAACCCGCCGTCACCAGCGGGCTGGAAGAAGTTTCACGCATCAACGACGACCGTCTTCGATCATCTGCCGAGTCAAGATTCCAGTGTTCGCTGCCTGATGCTTGACACGGTTCAAGCGGATGCGCGCAGCCAACGCCCGTGCTTGGCCCTGCGCATCTGCTCGGGGAGGCATCAGCCGCGCGACGACCTGGCCACGCCGTGTGATGACGATCTTTTCCCCACGAAAGGCGCGCTCGACGAGTTCGGACCAGCGGTTCCTGGCGTCGAAGACTTCGATGGTGGTCATGTTGCGATTCCTCGGAAAAGTGGGCGCACTCGCGTTGCGGTGCGAGACCTGATCCATGTCTTTTGACCCGTGCATTGTCAGTCCGCCAGCGTGGGCAGTGCGCCGCTGGACACCAGCACGCCGATGTTCATGCCGCCTGCGCTCAGGTAGTGGCGCCGCTGGGTGGTTGTGGAATTGCAGTTGACGCTCGCGCCCGCGCTCTCGCATTCAAAGCCCAGGCCGCTCTGGTTGTCCGGGTGCAGGTTCCAGGTGGTGCGGGTGCCACCGGCCACCACCCGCGTCTCCTTGATGCGCGCATGGCGCTCGTCGTAGACCCAGGTGTACTTCGGGCTGCCGCTGGCACCTTGCAGCCCCGTCTGGCTGTCCGGCAGGTTGAAGCTCGTGTAGCTCACGCTGCCGGCGCGTCAGTCAAGGTGAAAGTTGAAGGCAGCCGATGAATGCAAGGGGCCCACCCAGTACGCCTCCTTCGTTTAACTCAGCGGCAAAGTTGCAGGGAATCAGACCTCCTGACAACAGATCTTGAAGCGTAGCCCCTGCATGCCTGAAGGACGCGACCACAGTTTCCGCAGATACGCCTGACGCAACTACTCTGCGATCAAGGCGAATTCTCAGCAGGGGCGACGATCCGCCTTGCCCGCAGGTCTGGGTGACGACAGTGCCCGTTCTCGACTCGCCGTTGTCAGTGACGAAATCCCAAGGATCAGAGATGCTGACAAGTACGCGAAGGTCAGTTGCTATGGCGCTCATCTTCACCCCCCGGGTTTCAACTTGACTATGTCGAGAACCTTCACCGGAATTCTCCCCGTTCCAGTTCGCTCGGTCCCTCCGCCAGGCTGACCGAATGCAGGATCAACCGTCGTAGGCGGGGAGAACGTGCCAGTCGTGACGCTGAAAACAAGCATCACTTCTGGCATGCCTGGAAGCGCCAAGGCGCGCTGCGCCGCGCTCGCGGTTGAATAGAAGTCGTTTGTTACGAAGGTGACGCCGTCCCTTCCGCCTCGGGCAAGCCCAGTACGCATTGTCGCTTCAGCCTCGGCTTGGGACATGTACCTGTTGACTCTCTCAAGCGAATCGTCTCGCGTCGTATCGCCTGAGAGCCCCAAAGGCAACGAGAAGATGCCCAGCAGTCGATTGCCGAGACCTCCAACCCACTCAGCAAATCCGCCCCCGACGAGAACCGGCAAGGCTGGTGCGTTGGCTACCTGCCCAATGAGGTACTCAAGAGCAACGGAGTTGTCGGCAGACGCCACGTTCACCGCACTCCCAAATGAGTCGGTTTGCACGACCACCGCCCTCGGCCTCGACATTTGCTCATATGCGCTTTGACCGACCCAAGTGCCAACCGAGCTACCCAGGGAACTCGCAAACGCCCCACGTGCGCCTTCTCGGCAACTCCCACCCGTCACCGCGCCTGACACACAGCCAGCCGCCACCTGTCCTTCGAAGCCGTACTGCCCGCCGTAGTACTGAACGACGCCCCCGACGACTCCTTGTCCGCACTTTCCGCCCGACGCCCAAGCGCCCGCACATCCCGCGGCCGCAGAGAAACCGACCACAGCAGCCTCGCTGTATCCGCCCACGTTCAATTGGTAGCCGAAGTAGCCCACGACGGCACCGACGAAAGCCCCGCGGTCGCCGCCAGTGCGCCGCCCTTGGTAGGCGCCGACTGCAGCGCTGCAGAACCCATAGCAAAACCAACCATCGGCGACGGCGGCGACTGCCCGAATCGCCCCATCTCTGAACGATGTCCAGGACGACATCCCACTCGGGTCGGTGCACGTCAACGGATTGTTGTAGCAGTACCCATACCGATCGAAGTTCTGCAGGTTGGCCGGGCTCTGGATCAACGGATCGCCCTGCATGAACCGCCCCAGCGCCGGATCGAAGATCCGCCCATTCATGTGCACCAGCCCCACGTCGTCTAGCTGCTCGTGCCCCGTGTAGCCGCGATCCGTGCCCTTGTTCGTGTTGGTGGTCCAGTCGATCACCAGACTGCCGAAGGCGTCGTAGTTGCCATTGGCCTGGCGCCGCTTGCCGAACGGGTCGTAGGCATAGCGTGCGGTGGCTGCCCCCGTGTGGTCGGTGGTGGCAATGAGGCTGCCCAGATGGTCCTTGTGCCAATACTCCAGCTTCACCACCGCCAGCGTGCCGGTGACCACCGGCGGCGCCCGGTCTGCTGCCGCCAGCGTCGGCAACGCACCGGTGGACACCAGCACCCCCAGGCTCGTGCCGCCCGCGCTGAGGTAGTGGCGCCGCTGCGTGGAGGCGGTGCTGCAGCTCACGTCCGAGCCCGCCCCCTCGCACTCGAAGCCCAGCCCGCCCTGGTTGTCCGGGTGCAGGTTCCAGGTGGTGCGGGTGGCGCCAGCGACGACGCGGGTCTCCTTGATGCGCGCATGGCGCTCGTCATAGACCCAGGTGTACTTCGGGCTGCCGCTGGCGCCTTGCAGCCCGGTCTGGCTGTCCGGCAGGTTGAAGCTCGTGTAGCTCACACTGCGGTACTTGCCGCTGCTGGCAGTGGCCAGGTTGCCGTTGGCATCGAAGGTGTTGCTCACCGTCACTGCCCCCGACACCGACTGCAGCGCATGCGGCTTCACACCGGCCGTGGCCTGCGCGCCGTAGGTATAGACGCCCACGTCGCTCTTGTAGAGCAGCATGCCCAGCGCGTTGTACTGCAGCGTGACGGTGCGGCTCGAGCCGGCGATGGCCGGTGCGGCCACGGTGTAGCTCTGCAGCCGGCCGATGCTGTCGTAGGCGTAGTTGTCGGTCACCGCACCGGTGCTGCCGTCGCCGAGGTTGTCGTTGCGCTGCACGAGCCGGTTCAGGCTGTCCCAGGTGTAGCCGAGGTGGACGGTCTCGGTAGCGGTGGCCTTGCCGGCGGTGCTGCTGCTCACGCGGCCGGTGGCCGCATCGAAGACGGCGCGGCTGACGACGCCGTTGCCCTGGGTGCTCTGCTCGGCCCGACCCCAGGCGTTGTAGGCCTGGGCGCTCCACAGCGAGCTGTTGGCAGCCAGCGAGAAGGCGCTCCCCGCCGTGCCGCCCGCGGTGGCGGGCAGGGGGGTGATGGTGGCAGCCTGGGCCAGGGTCAGCTGGCTCAGGTAGCCCTTGGCGGTGTAGCCGTAGTTGACTTTCACGCCGGTGGGGTAGGTCATGCTGGCCAGCCGGCCGTGGGTGGCGTCGTAGCTCACTGTGCTGGCGAAGCTGGGGCCGCTGGTGATGGTGGTGCGGCTGTTCAGGGGCCGGCCCAGGCTGTCGTAGACCTGTTTGCGGTTCACGCCGTTGGTGGTGTTGCTCTCGCACAGCTTGCCGATGCCTTTGGTGCAGGCACCCCCGCCGATGTAGGTGTCGTAGCTCCAGGTGCTGGTGTACTCGGGCTCGACGCGGCTGGTCATGCGGCCGAGCACGTCGTAGGCCATGGTGGTTTGCTGGGCGGCGGCAAGGGTGGCGGCGCGCTGGTTGGGGCTTTGCTGCCAGACGAGTTCGCCCAAGGCGTTGTAGTCGTACGTCCACAGCCCGGTGTCGGGGTCGGTGATGCTGACCTTGCGGCCACGCGCGTCGTAGGCGATGGTGGTGGTGTTCTGCAGCGCGTCCTTGGTGGCAACGAGGTTGCCGAAGGCGTCGTGCTGGTGGGCCAGCTGGGCGCCCAGTGCGTCGGTGATGCGCACGAGCTTGCCGTCGACGTTCTTTTGTTCGACGCGGGCCTGATTCTTGTCGTTGGTGGTGGTGGTGACCAGACCGGCGTAGGCAATCGTGGTCTTGGCGGTGACGCGGTTGCCGCGGGAGCCACTGTTGCCGAAGCTTTGGCTGCCGCCGGCGCCCAGAGGATCGGTGGTGTAGATCGTGGTGGGTCGGCCGAGGGCGTCGTAGTCGGTGCGGCTCATGCCGTAGCTGCCGCTGGGGCAACTGCTGGCAGCGCTGGCGGTGGAGGCGCAGGTGTCCAGGAAGTACGGCTGGGTGGCGACGATCTGGGCGCCGTACTGGTTGTGGTCGGTGTCCTGAACGACGAGGCGGCCGGTACCGCCGGGTTGGCTCGCGCCATCGAAGGCTTCGGTGACGCTGCGGATGGTGCGCCCGGCCTTGTCGCTGTAGGTGCGGGTGAAGGGGCCGTTCTTGGCGTTTGCGGTGCTGCGCGGTTCGCTGTGGACGAACAGGGTGGCATCGCCTGGGATCTCGGCGGCTGCAGGCGCGGGGCAGCTCAAGGGGTCGCCGCTGGTGGTGCTGCTGTTGCTGGACAGGTCGGCCCCATTGATGCGGCCGCTGATGTAGCAGTAGGCGCTGACGGTGCGGGTGCCGTCGGCTCGGGTCTCCTGAGTCTTGCGGCCGAAGTTGTCGAGCTGCCAGGTGGTGCTCAGGGCGTTGGGGCCGGTGAGGCCGGTGACGGCACCAAAGCGGGGGTCGTAGGTTCGGGTCTCGCTCTGGTTGAGGGCGTTGCTGGCAGTGACGGGGAAGGCGCCGGCAGGGATGACGACACCGGTGACACCAGCGACGGTGACGGTTTGCGAGGAGTAGGTGCTGGAGGCGGCGCGGGAAGAGAAGATGGCTCGGCCGCTGGCGCCCGCACAGTTGGCCGTGCTGGTGCTGGTCTTGTTGCCGGTGCTGTCGTAGTCGTGGGTGGTGACCACGCACAACTGGGTATTGTTGGGCTCGACGGTCTCGGTCTTGAGCAGCCCGTTCTTCGATCCGTCGGAGGCACCGTAGTAGGTGAAGGAGACGGTCCGGGTTTGCGCGTATGGGTCGGGCACCGCCGTACCGCCTTGCGGCGGCGGCGGGGCGGCGCTGACGCTCTGGCTCAGCGCGGCCGAGGTGCTGGTGTTGTTCGACGCGTTACCGCCATAGACGGCGGTCAGGCTCTTGGTCCCGGCGCTGGCGAAGCTGGTGGCCAAGGTGGCCACCCCGCCGGACAGGGTGCCGGTGCCGAGGGTGGTGGCACCGTCCTTGAAGGTGACAGTGCCAGTGGCGCTGCTGGGGGTGACTGTGGCAGTCAGCGTGGTGTTCTGGCCGACGCCGCTGGGGTTGACGCTGGACGTGAGGGCGGTCGTCGTCGATGTGAGCGCGCCGGTGTTGACGGTCTGGCTCACCGCGCTGGAGGTGCTGGTGGTGTAGCTGGCATTGCCGGCGTACACGGCGGTGAGGCTGCGGGCGCCGCTGGCGCTGAAGCTCGTCGACAGGGTTGCTACACCGGCACTGAGTGTGCCGGTGCCTATCGTGGTGGCGCCGTCCCGGAAGGTGACGCTGCCGGTGGCCGCCGAGGGCGTGACCGTGGCGGTCAGGGTGGTGTTCTGGCCGACGGTGCTGGGGTTGACGCTGGAGGTCAGGCTGGTGGCGGTGGAGGTCTGCGCGCCGGCGGTGACGGTGAGGTACAGGTATTCGGCGGTCTCGCTGTAGTCGTTGTTGGCGTCTCCCGGATACAGCGCCCACAAGGGATGGGTGCCTACAGACAGGGTGACTCCGCTGAGCGTGGCGACGTTGCCGACGAGATTGACCCGCGCGAGCTCGACCCCGTCGTCGTAGAAGCGGACCGTGCTGATCAGGTTGGAGCCACCGGCGACGGTGGCGGTGAGGGTCACCGGCTGGCCCTGTGCGACTGGATTCGGAGAAGCCGTCATCGTGATGCTCGTGGGCCCGGCCAGGGCAGCGCTGCTGGCCAGGATGCCGCCCAGCGCGAACAGGAACGGGAGCAGCCAGGACCAGAGCTGGACAAGGCTGCGGCTCACAGGGCTGCCCTGCGCACGGGCCATGCCGCTGCCGAGTCGGGCAATGAGGTTCGACGATGACTGCACTTGACTACTCCCTGCCCGTGGTCTGTCGTACTCGTCCGAGGGCCAGGCACTTGTCCAGAATCATTCTCAACTCCTTGCGGAAAGGATCAACCGGCCTGACCATCAATTGCAGACTCCCGTGCCAGTGCCTGCGGTCAACGTCGTCACCACGGCAGTGAAGTTCGAGCCGGAGGTTGTGAGCGTGCCGTTTCGAGGGCCTGAAGCTGTTCCGCAGGTTGCGAGATAGCGCATGACAACCGTGCAACTGGAATTCGGTCCGATGGAACCTCCAGCAGCGCAGGTGCCGCCAACTTGTTGGTACATGCCGACCGCTGTGGTGCCGCTGGTGTAGGCGATTCCAAACGTCAGGCCGGAGGCAGTGCCCGTGCCCGAGTTCGTCAGAGTCATCGTCAGGTCGGCGTCGTTTCCTTTGGCAACGACACCGAACGCGAGCGTTGCCGGGCTGCCGCCCACCGTCGGCGACGCGCTCACCCCTGTGCCTGACACTGCAAGCAGATTGCTTGAGTAGCTGATGTTGGGCGGGATGATGCTGCTGCCGCTGTAGGCCTGCGCAGCGATTGGGCTGAACGTGATGCTCACGTTGCAGCTACCGCCGCCTGGGGCCACCGACGAGCAAGCACTGGTGTTCGCGCTGAAGCCTGAAGGCAAGTTGTACAACGGCGCCGACCAGTCGATGTTGGCTCCATAGCCATCGTTGAACAGCGTGATGTTCTGGGTACTCGACGAGCCGACGCCGACATTTCCGAACGCCATGGACGAGGTTGCCCAGCGATTCACCGCTGAGTAGACCGCGCCATTGATGCTGAAGGACGCATTGACTCTGGCCCCGGCCGTGCTCACCGGGTTGGGACCTGACCCCGCCGCCGTGGTCGGCATCGTGATCGTCATGTTGCACGAGGTGCTCGGCGCGATGCTGGAGCAGCCGTTGGCCGACACCTGGAAGATCGACGACAAGCCGCTCAACCCACTGAGCGTCATGCTGACGTTGCCGTCGTTGCGGAAGGTGACGGTGGCGCTCGGCGCGGTGTTGCCGTACCACAGCGTGCCAAGGTTCGGGGCTGCGCTGGTGAGCGTGGCAATGCTGCCCGTCACGGTGCCGGCCACGGCTGCCGTGATGTTGCCGCCGGTGCCGCCCGAGGCCGTCAGCATCTGCGACCCTTGGCTGCCGATGGCGCCCCCGGTGGTCATCGTGACCGTCACGGTGCAGGTGCCGCCCCCGGCGGCTGCGCTGCATGAAGCGGGAGAAACGGAGTAGGGACTGCTCAGCCCGCTCAGAGTGAGCGTCACGGCCTGGTTGCCGCTGTTGGTGAACACCACGGTGCCGCTGGCGCTGGCTGCGCCTTGGGCTGCCGACAACGCCGTGGCGTTGTTGGTGGTCACGCTGACGTTCGAGGCCGAGCCGGTGCCGCTCAGGCTGGCCGTCAGCGTTCCGGCGCCGGTGGCAAGACTGAGCGTGCCGGTTCGTGCAGCGCCTGCAGTCGGTTGGAACTTCACGCTGATCGTGCAGGTGGCCCCCACTGCCAGCGAAGCCGGGCACGTGGTCGAGACAAAGCTGAAGTCGGTGCCACTGACCGAGGCCGCCGTCGGAGCCGTGATGCTGAGCGCCGCGGCACCGGTGCTGGAGACCGTCGAAACCAGGGTGCTCGACGAACCGACAGCCACGCTGCCAAACGCAACGGCGGTCAGTGTCCCCGCAGGATTGGGTGCGACTCCCTGGATGGCCGTGGCATAAGGTGCACTGCCTGCGGTTGTGGCCAGTTGGGCAAGGAAGTTGGTGACGACGTTCTGCTGGGTGGCGCTTTGAATGCGCCCGAGAACCCAGTTGTCCCCGCTGGTGGTGTCGGCGAAGTAGGTGTTCGTGGTCGTCTTGGTCGCCGTCTGCGAGGTTCCGGCGACGGTCCCGGTGACGCTGACGGCAATCTGGGTCGGGTCGATCGAGTTGCTGAAGGTGTTGGTGGTGGTCACGGTGGGCAGTGCGACGCCGCCGAGGTCTGTGCCGGACTCGACCGAGCGGCGCAGGTAAGGCCGCATCACCTTGGCCGTGGTCGGGCACGGAATGCTGACGGAGGCCACAGCTTCTGCGCCCGCCGCGGCGGTCTTGTCGCAGTAGGTCAGCTCGGTGCTGCTCAGCAGTTGCGCAGTGGTGCTGTTGACGGTTCCGAGCCGGGTCTCGCTGCGTGCGGTGCTGCCGATGTAGGGGTAGTCCTGCAGGACTCGTGTAATCGTGGTGAGGGCAGCGCCGTTGGGGCCGGGGCTTTGCCGGCGGACCTCCCGAAATCCGAGCAATCCTCGGCCGTCGATGTTGGCCTTCATCCCGACGTAGCTGAATTCTGTGGCGACCTTGGTGGTGCCCACGCCGCTGTCGGACTCGCTCTTGCTCACCACGTACATCGGCGGGGTGATGTCGATATTGGGGTAGACGGCGGCGTTGGGATTGGTCGCGCCAGGCACACTGCGATCGGTGGTGTATCGAGCGCCGAGCACTGGCTCAGCAGCGTTGCTGATTGGCACGTGGCTGAGGGTGGTGACCAGCCCAGTGGTGCTGACGACGCTCGTCAACAAGTCGGCGGGCAGGGAGTCAGTCTTGACGTACAACTGGTTCGTCGTGGCTTCGGCAGTGCCGGCGGGGGCAGCCTTGAGGCGCAAAATCTCTGCAGAACCGCGGCCCGTGAAGTCGCCCAGAACGAAGTCGCTGGAGCCATCGCTCTTCTTCAACTGGCGAGCGGCTGAGCCAAAGAAGGCCTTGAAGGCGGTCGTCTCGGAGAAGCTGCCGTCGCCGTTGCTGACGTACAGCGTCGTCTGGGCCGGGTCGTCCTTCCACCGAACGATGTCCTGTCGGCCGTCACCGTTGACGTCGGCCATTGCGAAGCCGACGCCGGTGCCAGCGAGTTCCTTACCCACCCCTGTGAGGTTGAAATTGGCGACCACTTGGGTTCCGAGACCATCGGCAACACGCAACGTGCTGGGTGTCGGATTCGTCCCCGCGAAAAGACAGTCTCCCCTCCCGTCTCCATTGAAGTCCAGCGGGACATTGCAAGCCGAACCTGAGGTGGTCGGGTCGAAGTTGCCGTCACCGCGAGATCGCCACGCACCTCCTGTGGAGAGCCAGGGGTTTCCGCCTTGGACTATGTCTAGCAAGCCGTCGCCGTTCAGATCCGCAGTTACGGACGGTTCCCCCAAGGTGTAGCCGCTCGCGGGTTGCACGAAGGTGGGCTTGTCGCCCATGTTGCTCGTCATCTGGGTGAAGTTGCCCAGTCCGTCGCCCTTGAAAAACCTGGTGCAGATCGTGCTCCCGATGCAGGGATCGGTGGGCGTCGTGACAGGAGACACCAGGGGTAGGTTCGAGTCGACCAAGTCCATCTTGCCGTCGCCATCGGCGTCAAGCAGATAGAAATTTCGTCCGGGTGTCCAACCTCGTTTGTCCCCGGGTTCTGCGCATCCGCCGTTCGGCCCCGGCGTGACCAAGCAGTCCGACGTTTGCTTGCTCTGGCGACGCGAGAGGCCGACACCGGCAACGACGGCTCGGGTGAACGATCCGTCGCCCCTTGACAGGTAGAGGTAGTTCGACCCTTGGTTCGGGCAAGTGACGTCGCTGCCGATGTTCTGAAAGGCCGAATGGCGCAGGATGTCCGGTAGGCCGTCGCCGTTGAAGTCAGCGACCCATCGAGAAGAAGCAGCCGGCAGCTCCGAAGAGTTGCTGATCGGTGATGTTGAACTGGCCGTTGCCCAAGCCGTTGGGGACTTGCGTGAATGTTCCCCCGCCCACGCTGGCATAGAGGCGGTTCTCTGCGGGGTTGGTCGACCATCGGAGCAGGTCGGTCTTGCCGTCTCCATTGAAGTCCAACGGAATGACGCCGTAGTTTCCAGCCGGGTCATGGAGCGTCAAAGTGGCCAAGGGGCTTGTGCCGAAGAGCAGGTTGGCCTGGAAGGCATCGTTCCCCCCTGCCGCATAGCTAAACGAAGTTGGCGGCAGGCACTGCGTTTCAGCCGCGCCGACGCACTCGGTGATGGTCTTGACCCGACTGCGCTTTGTGACGGGCCCCAACTCATAGACCAGCTTCGTGGTCTTGACCTTGATCGCACCGGCCGGGGCGGCGGCCGGGTACGGGGCGGCGTTGCCCGCCCAATTGGTGTACGTGCGCACCGCATCGAGCCGACGCACGCTGACGTTCTTCTTGCCTTGGTGATAGGCCTCTGACCTGTCCTGGGCGGAGCCCGGTGTATCGGGCCGGTCGCTGTAGATGAACTGCACCCGGTTCATCGGCTGTTGGGTCGGTGTTCCGGTGTAGCGGATCTCCTGCAGGTTCCATTCCTTGCCCAGGGTCGGACTGCCCGTGGTGGGCCCACTGCCCCAGGCCACATCTCGCTGCTCGTACTGGAAGTCGATGTAGTTGCTCAGGGTGTCGCTGATTCGGCTGACCGCCCAGACCGAGACGGCGGTACCACTGGCCTGCACGGTGATGGTGGCGTTGGCGGTGGTGTTGGCGTTGGTGCCGTATTCATAGACCTGGCCGGCCTTGGTCCAGACCTTGAAGTAGGCCGGGCCGTTGGCCGCCGTCCCTGCCGCTGCGCCGTAGGCGCGGATGCGTGCGAAGCTGTCTTTTTCGGTGCGGTACTCGCGGACCATGCCTGTGCCGCCCAAAGCGTCGTTGCTTTGGGGGAACGCGACGGGGCTGCCGCCGGCGTCGGTCTGTATCAACCGTTGTCCGTCCAGGCAAAGCTTGTCGCTGGCGCCGTTGTCCACGGCGCGCGGCGTGCCGTCTATCGCCCTGATGCCCGGGCATCGCGTGATTGCGGACACGCCTTGGATGGACCAGCCGTGGCCCACGGGACCGTTGATACCGCCTCCGCCGTAGAGCAGTCCTACGTTGGGCATGAGGCCCGCGATGCCGGGCGGCACAGCGATGGAGTGGCTGAAAGCAGGCATGCCCCCATCTGTCACACGCAACTCCGCCTGAACTGACGGCGCGAGGAAGGGAGCGAAAAGCGCGGTGACCACCCTCAGCAAAATGCGCGAACGGAGCGTGCTTGCAATGCGGCGCGCATGAACGCGCTTCGACGGCCAGTACATCCAGGTTCCTCCCACAGCACTGTCTTATGTTGTCCTGACGCACGACGGGACGCTGCTCGTGAGCGCCGCTGTCTTGCGTCTGGGTGGGTGCAGTAGATGTGAGGTTTGCCGAACTTTCAATCCTCAAGATGGTGGAGAGGGTCGTCCCGGCTCGATCCATCGAAGGCCCGGGCCCCCTGCCGCCGCAACATCCACGCCAGAAACCCGCACAACCCCGCCGCGGCCACCACCAGCCCGGCCGTCGCCGCGGCCCAGAAGCCTTGGGCGTTCTGCAGCGCCGCGGGGCTCCAGCCGGTGGTGTTGAAGGCGACGACGTAGCCGCCGCCCAGGCCCACACCCCAGACCGCCACCACGTACACCAGCAGCGGCACGGTGGCCACGCGGTAGGCGCGCAGCACGAAGGCGGCCAGGATCTGCCCCGCGTCGGCCACGTGGAACAGCACCACCCAGGCCAGCAGCGGCCCGGCGATGGCGATGACGGCGGCGTCGCGCGTGTAGATGCCCAGGATCGGCTCGCGCAGCAGGTACACGGCGCTGCCGACCACGGCGGCGATCAACAGCCCGGCCTCCACGCCGTGCCAGCCGAGCCGGCGCGCGTCGGCGGCGTCGCCGGCGCCGATGCGCTGCGCCACCAGCGTGCCGGTGGCGTTGCCGATGGCCATCTGCAGCATGAAGATCAGCGACACCAGGTTCAGCGCGATCTGGTGCGCCGCCACCGGCGTGGTGCCGAAGCGCGCGATGAAGAAGGCCATGAAGGTGAAGCCGGTCACTTCGACGGCAATCGACAAGCCCATCGGCACGCCCAACCGCACGAGCCCCACCAGACTGGCGCGGTGCGGCGGGCCGATGCGCCGGCCCAGCGCGAAGCGGCGGTAGAACGGATCGCGCTGCAGCAGCAGCCAGGCCACGCCGAGCTGGCCCGCCATCACGATGGCGGTGGCAACGCCGCAGCCCACCGCACCCAACGCCGGCACCTGCAGCGTGCCCAGCGGTGTGGGCAGGGCGAGGCCGAACACCAGCAGCGCGTTCAGCGGCACCTTCAGCGCCAGCGCGCCGAGCTGCACCGCCATCACGATCTTGGGCCGCGACACGGCGGTGTTGAAGCCGCGGAACGCGGTGAACAGCAGGGCCGGCGGCAGCGCGAACGCCAGCGCGGTGAGGTAGCCACGCACCTTCTCCGCCACGGCCGGCTCGGCGCGCGCCAGGCTCAAGAAGGGCTGCGGGAACAGCAGCACCGCGCAGCCCAGCACCGACAACGCCAGCGCCAGCCACACCGCCTGATGCAGTTGCTGGCCGGCCTCAGCGAGCTTGCGCGCGCCGAACAACTGGCCGGCGATCGGGCCGATCGCCAGCACCACGCCCATCAGCCCGACGAACACCGAGGTGTAGACCGAGCCGCCGATGGCCAGCGCCGCCAGGTCGAGCGACGAAGCGCGCGCCGCCATCACCGTGTCGACCGTGGCAAAGGCCAGCACCGCCAGCTGGCCGATGAAGACCGGCCAGGCCAGCCGGGCGATGCGGCCGGCGTTGTGCCGCAGCGTGGCCGGGCGCTGCTCGGGGGCGTCGTCGGTCAGGATGTGGTGCCTTGCCCGGAGGGCGGGGCGCCGGGCCGCGCCGCCTCGGCCTGCTCTTGCGTGCGCGCGTGCGTGCGCTCGTGTGTCCGCTCGTGCGCGCGCTCGGCGTACTTGTTGAAGCGCCAGGCGGTGTTGTCCATCGTGATGCGGCGCCAGGTGGCGCGCTTCTCGGCCGGCGTCATCTTCGTCCAGTGCTGCACTTCGTCGAAGGTGCGGCCGCAGCCCTTGCACACCGCGTCGCCCTGGCTGGTGGAGCAGATGGCGATGCAGGGCGCATCCGGCGTGCTGGCGTACCACGCCAGCCAGGCGTCGCGCGCCTTGGGCGGCATCGAGGCCTCGTCGCACTCGTGCTCGCGGTAGTACACCATCAGGCCGTAGACCTCGGCCAGCGCGCGCACCTCGGCGCAGGCGGTGATGCCGTCGGGCGAGGGCTGTCGCTCGCGCCACCAGTTGATGGCCGATTCGATGTCGGTGATGTGCAGGGCGGCCATGGTGCGGTGCGGGCGGGGAGCGAAGGATACCGCTGCGCGCCGCGCCGCGTCGCTCACCCACCCGCCCGCCCTCAGGCTCAGGCTCCTCTGGAGGCGTGGTGGGCCGCGCGGTGCAGGTGGGCGATGAAGTGCCGCACGCTCGGTGACACGGCGGCGTCGGCGCGGATCATCGCGCCCACCGTCAGCTGCAGCGGCCCCTCGCGCACCGGCACGACCGACAGGTGCCCGGCGGCCAGCGGGTGCACCGCAATCTGGTAGGGCATGAGCCCGACGTAGTGGCCGCTCGTGATGAGCGACAGCAGCCCGAGCGTCGAGTTGACCACCGCACCGGCCGGCGGCGCGGGCAGCCCGTGCTGGGCGTACATCAGCTTGGCGTAACCCGAGTCGGCCGACGCGCCGGTGAAGACCCAGGGCGCCTCCAGCAGATCGAGCAGCGAGCGTGCGCGGGCCAGCGGGTTGCCCTTGCGCACCACGATCACCATCGAGATCGGCATCAGCGGCTCGACCGCGAACTCGCCCTGCGGCAGCCCCTCGGGCATCGGGCCGACGGCGATGTCGACCTCGCCCTTGCGCAGCCGCGTCAGCTGGGCGATGTAGAGCTCCTCGCTGATGCGCATGCGGATGCCGGGGAACTCTCGCGTGAAGGTGCGCAGCGTCTCCGGGATCAACAGCAGCACCGCCAGCGGCACCGCGCCGATGTGCAGGTCGCCGGTCATGCGGCCGTCGAGCTGGCTGATCTGGTCGACTGCCTGGGTCAGCTCGCGTTCGGCGGCGCAGGCGCGTTCGTACAGCACCTTGCCCTGTGCGGTGGCGATCACGCCGGTGGTCGAGCGCACGAACAGCGTGGTCGACAGCTCCAGCTCCAGCTCGCGGATCATCTTCGTCAGCGCCGGCTGCGACACGCCGACGCGCCGCGCTGCGCTGCGCAGGCTGCCTTCTTCGATCGCGGCCACCAGGGCGCGCAGTGCGGTGAGCTTCATGGCCGCTCCTTCGTGGCCGGTCCTTCATGGCCGTTCGATGATAACGGTGGGTTATCGCGCCTACGAACGCGGCATCTTCCGAAGCAGCGTGCAGCTCCCTACAGTGCGGACCGATCCAAGGAGTTCCTGCATGGCGAAGATCATCGGAGGCGTTGCCGCCTCCCACACGCCGACCATCGGCTTCGCGTTCGACCGCGACAAGCGCGCCGACCCGGTGTGGGCGCCGATCTTCGCCGCCTTCGACCCGGTGCGGCAGTGGCTCACCGACCAGCAGCCCGACGTGCTGCTCTTCATCTACAACGACCACGTCACCTCGTTCTTCTTCGACCACTACTCGGCGTTCGCGCTCGGCGTCGGTGAGCGGTGGGACGTGGCCGACGAGGGCGGCGGCGCGCGCGACTTGCCCGCCATCGGTGGCGACCCGGCGTTCGCTGCGCACGTCGGCCGATCGTTGATGGCCGACGAGTTCGACATGTCGTTCTTCCAGGACCGTGCGCTCGACCACGGCTGTTTTTCGCCGCTGTCGATGTTGTGCCCGCACGAGAGGGAAGGGCACGGGGAAGGGCACGCCGAAGGCCAGCCCGGCTGGCCGGTGCGCCTGGTGCCCTTGCAGATCGGCGTGCTGCAGTTTCCGGTGCCTTCCGCGCGGCGCTGCTGGAAGCTCGGCCAGGCGCTGCGCCGCGCGATCGAGAGCTATCCGCAAGACCTGCGCGTGGCGATCGTCGCCACCGGCGGCTTGTCGCACCAGGTGCATGGCGAGCGCGCCGGGTTCAACAACCCCGCGTGGGACGCACGCTTCCTCGACCTGTTCGAGCGCGACCCCGAAGCCTTGCTCGACATGACGCAGGCCGAGTACGCCACGCTGGGCGGCTTCGAGGGTGCCGAAGTGATCATGTGGCTGGTGATGCGCGGCGCGCTCGCCGCACAGGTGCGCTGCCTGCACCGCAGCTACTACCTGCCGTCGATGACCGGCATCGCGACCGCCGTTTATGCGCCGATGGAGCCGATCGAGCCGGTCGAACAAGCTGCGTCCACCGCCGCGCTGGCGCGCCACCGCGCGCATGTCGGTGCCCAACTGGCGGGTGCGAGCGAGCTGCCCGGCACCTACCCGTTCACCTTGGAGCGCAGCGTCAAGGCCTACCGCTTGAACCGCTTCCTGCATGGCCTGGTGCGCCCTGAACACCGCGCGCGCTTCCTGGCCGACGAAGCGGCGTGCCTGCAGGGCGCCGGGCTCGACGAGACCGAACGCAGCCTCGTTCAGCGCCGCGACTGGCGCGGAATGATCCAGCACGGCGTCATCTTCTTCATGCTGGAAAAGCTCGGCGCCGTGATCGGCGTGTCCAACCTGCACATCTACGCGGCGATGCGCGGCGAGACGCTGGAAGATTTTCAGAAGACGCGCAACGCACCGAACGCGCTTTATTCCGTGGCCGGCAAGGAGGCCGGCGCGATCGGCTGGGACCGCGTGCCCTCGCCGACCTCTTGAGCCCACGCGAACTCACCTCATCGACCCTTCAAAGGAGACATTCATGATCAAGCTTTCCAGACTCCTGGCCATCGGCCTCGTCGCGGCCGGGCTGTCGGCTGCGGCCCACGCCCAGACCTTCCCGACCAAGCCGGTGCGCATCCTCACACCGTTCCCGGCCGGTGCCGGCCCCGAGGCCGTGCTGCGCATGCTGGCCGAGAAGCTGCAGAAGAAGTGGGGCCAGCCGGTCATCGTGGAGAACAAGCCTGGCGCGAACGGCTTCATCGCGATCGATGCGTTCAAGCGCGGCGACACCTCCGGCCACGACCTGATCCAGCTCGACAACGTGCACCTGGCCGCCTACCCGCACCTGTTCAAGAAGCTGCCCTACGACGCCGCGAAGGACTTCGATGTGCTGACGCCGCTGTTCCGCACCTACTTCTTCGTCGGCGTCGGCGCGGGCAGCAAGTACAAGACGGTCGGCGACATCGTGGCCGATGCCAAAGCCAATCCGGCCAAGCTGAACTACGGCTCGTGGTCGGTGGGCAACCCGGTGCACCTGGGCTCGGCGCTGCTGGAGGCCACCACCAACACCGAGATGCGGCACATCATCTACAAGGAGACGTCGCTGCTGTATGCGGGCGTGGCAACGGGCGAGCTGCACTTCGCGCTCGGCACCTTGGCGACCGCCGGGCCGCTGCAGCGCGCCGGCAAGATCAGGTTCATCGCCGTCACCGCGCCCAAGCGCCACAGCGCGTTCCCCGACGTGCCGACGGTCGCCGAGTCGGGCGGCCCGGCCGGCTACGAGATGACGGGCTGGACCACCATCGCCGCGCCCAAGGGCCTGCCCAAGGCGGTGGCCGACAAGATCCAGCAAGACATCGACGCCGCGCTTGCCGAGCCCGACATGAAGGAGCGCTTCTCGACCTTCGGCTACGAGGCCTTCCCGACCACGCGCGAGCAGTTCAATGCGTTCATCGGCGCCGAGTCGGCCAAGTACGCCGAGGTGATCAAGCGCGCCAAGGCGTCGCTCGACTGACAGCTTGCTTCAACCCCAAACAGCGGAGATGACCATGACCGATTCCCTCGGCAAGAAACTGCCGCGCCTGCTGCGCGTTACTGCGGCGAGCGCCCTCGCCGCGCTTGCGGCGAGTGCCTGCGCCAACGGTGGGCTCAACGGCCACAGCAGCGGCCACAGCAGCGGCCTCGACGGCTACCGAGACGGCCTGTACGACAGCGCGTTGGCCTTCGACAAAGAGGCCTACACGACGCTCAACGTGACCATCGACGGCCAGCCGATGGCGGTGCGCTGGTACAGGGAAGTCTGCTACGTCGCGCAGCCACAACTGATGGCGCCGGTGCAGAACAACGCTGCGATCGCCAACCCGCAATGCGGCTACCAGAGCATGAACATCTTCGTGCCCGAGAGCGCCGCCGCCGACCAGAAGACCGCGATCTACTTCCAGGTCGCCAACGGTGGCTGGTTCGCGAGCTACGTGGCCGCAAGCGTCACCAATGGCGCGAGCTTCGACAGCACCACGAGCCAGGTCGGCGCGGCGCTGAAGGCGGGTTATGTCTTCGTCAACGTCGGCACGCGCAGCCGCCGCCTGCTGGCGGCCGACGGCACGCAGGCCGGCAAGGCGCCGACGGTGGTCGTCGACGCCAAGGCGGCCGTGCGCTACCTGCGCTTGAACGACAAGGTGATGCCGGGAAGTGCCGAGCGCATCGTCGTCAATGGCACCAGCGGCGGCGGTGCGCTGGTGTCGGCGCTCGGCGCCTCGGGCAACAGCCGCGACCACGTGCCGTACCTGGCCGAGACTGGCGCCGCCGGCATCGGCAAGCGCGGCTCGGCCCTCGGCAGCACCTTGCGCGACGATGTGTTCGCCGTGGTCGCCTACTGCCCGATCACCGACCTGGGCCACGCCAACATCGCCTACGAGTGGATGTTCACCACGCTGGGCACGCGCGCGGCGGTGAGCCGCAACAACCACCCCGCCGGCAGCGCCGAGATGGCAGCGTCGTTCGCCGACTACCAGCGCAGCCTGCGCCTGCGCAACCCGGACGGCAGCCGGCTCACCGCCGACAACATGCTGGCCACCGTTCAGGCCGAGGTCGTCCGCTCGGCCGAAGCGCATCTGGCGGCGGGCGGCACGATCCCCGCGCTCGGCGCATCGTCCACCTACAACGTCGGCAACGTGCCCACGAGCTTCGTCAACGACTGGATCGTGGCCGACGACACGACGAAGAAGGTGGTCTCGCTCGACATGGCGCGCTACCTCAATTTTGTCGCCTCGCAAGCCGTGCTGAAGCCCGCGCCTGCGTTCGACAACGCTGGTGTGGCCACCTTCCCCGGCGGCATGAGCGAGAACTCGCTGTTCGGCACCCGGAACCAGGCAGGGCTCAACTTCTCGGCGTTCGCGTGGAACCACAACACGGTTGCCGGCGACGGCTCCGGCCAGGACGACACCGGCACCCTCTGGCGCGACTACGTGCGCCTGCCCAGCAGCGGCGTGGGCGATCAATTGCGGCTGATCAACCCGATGCACTACATCGACTCCCGCGCGGACACCGCGCCCTATTGGTACGTGCGCCACGGCACGCGCGACCGCGACACGTCCTTCACCGTGTCGATCAACCTCGCCCGCGCGCTGCAGGCCGACCGGCGCGTGCGCGACGTCAACTACCGCCTGGCCTGGGACCGGCCGCACGGTGGCAACTACGACGTGCCGGAGGCGATGGCGTGGGTCGCCGAGACGCTGCGGGCTGCGGAGCGCAAGGAGCGCAAGGAGCGCTGATTTACTCCCTCTCCCTCTGGGAGAGGGCTGGGGTGAGGGCGGGCTCGTGGTGAACAGGTGACGTTGGCGAGTAGGCCGGCCCCTCACTTGCAGTGCGCGCGCCGGCCTGCATGCCGGCGCCGTTCGGCGGGCTCGGCGCGTGCGCCTCAAAAGCCCCGCCTCACCCCCAGCCCTCTCCCCAAAGGGGCGAGGGAGGAATACCTCAGCGTACGACCAACCGCCCCGGCCCCTCGATCACGCTGCCGATCACCGCCGCCTGCGCAAACCCGTCGCGCCGGAAGATCGCCAGCACCTCGTCGACCGCATCGGGAGCACACGCCACCAGCAGGCCGCCGCTGGTTTGCGGGTCGGTCAGCAGCGCGCGGTCGGCAGCAGCAAAGCTGTCGGGCACGCTCACGTCGCGGCCGTAGCCGTCCCAGTTGCGGCCGGAGGCGCCAGTGACCATGCCCTGCGCTGCCATCTCGCGCACGCCGTTCAGCATCGGCACCTTTGCCCAATCGATCTGCACCGTGCACTTGGCGCCGCGCGCCAGTTCCAGGCTGTGGCCGGCCAGGCCGAAGCCGGTGATGTCGGTCAGCGCATGCACGCCGGGCAGGTTGGCCAGCGCGATGCCGGGCTTGTTGAGCTTGGTCGTGGTCGCAATCATCTGCGTGTAGCCCTCGGCACTCAGCGCATCTTTCTTCAGCGCAGCCGACAGGATGCCCACGCCGACCGGCTTGCCCAGCACCAGCACGTCGCCGGGTTTCGCGTCGGCGTTGCGCTTGACCTTGGCCGGGTGCACCAGGCCCATCACCACCAGACCGTAGATCGGCTCGACCGAGTCGATGGTGTGGCCGCCCGCAATCGGGATGCCCGCTTCGGCGCACATGCTTTCGCCGCCCTTCAAGATGCGGCCGATCGTCTCCAGCGGCAGCACGTTGATCGGCATGCCCACCAGCGCCAGCGCCATGATCGGCCGGCCGCCCATCGCGTACACGTCGCTGATCGCGTTGGTGGCGGCGATCTGGCCGAAGTGGTACGGGTCGTCGACGATGGGCATGAAGAAGTCGGTCGTTGCGATCAGCGCCTGCTCGTCGTTCAACTTGTAGACGGCCGCGTCGTCGGCGGTCTCGATGCCGACGAGCAATTCTTTCGGCGCGGGGAAGCCGGTCGAGTTCTTCAGGATTTCGGCCAGCACGCCGGGTGCGATCTTGCAGCCGCAGCCGCCGCCGTGGGAGAGGGAGGTCAGGCGCACGGCCTTGTCGCGGGCCGTGTCGTTCGGGGCATTCATGGGGCGGTCTCCAGGGCGGTGGTGATCAGGTGGATGAGCCGGCGCTGTTCTTCGGCGGGCTCGAACAGGGGCGCGCGGGCGACGGTCTGCGCGCGAAGGTTCGTCAGGAGGCCGGGCTCATCACGTGCGCGCATCACCAAATTGGCAAGGCCCGCATCATCGCCGAGTTCGAAGTACCCCGCATGGCCGGCGCCGAGCATGCCCACGTTGCCCGCAATGCGCGATGCCAGCACCGCCGTGCTGCTTTGCGCAGCCTCCAGGATCACTTGCGCGCCGCCTTCCATGCGGCTCGTGCTCACCAGCACCTGCGCGCGCCGGATGTGCTGGCGCGCAGCCGCACGTGGCAGGCCGCCGAGCCAGCGGTAGGTCGCGCATTCGGCTTGCGTGCGCCGCGCGGCCGTGCCGAGCGCGGGGTCGAGCGCGTCGCCGATGTGCACGAAGCGAATGTCGCGCCGCTCACGCAGTCGCCGTGCAGCGCGCATGAACGTGGCGGGGTCTTTCTCGTCGCGCAAGTGGCCCACGCTCACCACGTGCAACACGCGTCGTGGCGCCGGCACCGGCTGCAACCGCGTGGCCGACTGGTAGATCACCGAACACTTGGGCCGCAACGCGGCCGGCAACTCGTCCACGCCCTGGTCTTGCAGCACCACGAGGTGCGTGGCCTGCCGCAGCGAGCGCTGGGCCGAGGCGTCGGCGTGGATGTCGCGGTACAGGTCGGTGCCGGTCAGCACCACCACCAGCGGCCGGTTCGGGTGCGCACGCGCGAACGCATCGATGCTGGCGGCCGAGCGGCGCGCATGCAGCGCGATCAGCAGCTCGCAGGGTTCGCCGCGCCAGGCATCCAGAATGCCGGTGCGACAATCATCGGCCAGCATGCGCGACCAGCGCCACGCGGTATGCCAGTTGCCATTGTTGGCCGCTGCCAGCGCAGGGCTCGCGATCAACACCCGGGGTCTTGTCTTGCTCGACATCGAAGTGACGGCCATTCCTTCCGCGCGCATGCGCACCGCGGGCGGCGACCTGTTGTCCTTGGCGTTGATGGACGCGCGAAATCATACGTTGCGCTGGATCACCGCCTGCGAGCGCGCTCTCGGCGGGCCGCCGATGGTGGTGCCGCAGATGGCCGAGATCAACCCACCGCTGTGGGAGCTGGGCCACGTCGGTTGGTTTCAGGAGCACTGGATCGGCCGCAACGTGCAGCGCCAGCGCGGCCCCCGCTGCGACCCGACCACGCCGCGCCTGGCCTCCATCCTGCCCGGCGCCGACGGCTGGTACGACAGCAGCCACGTGCCGCACAGCACGCGCTGGCAGCTCGACCTGCCGAATCTGAGCGACACCAAGCAGTACCTCGTGCACACGCTGGAGACGACGCTGGAGCTGCTTGAGCAAACGCCCGACGACGACGACGCGCTCTACTTCTACCGCCTCGCGCTGTTCCATGAAGACATGCACGTCGAGGCGCTGGCCATGCTGTCGCAGACGCTCGACTTCGACGCCGGCCTGCTGCCCGCGCTGGCAACGCTGAACCCCCGCGAGCCGCTGCTGTTCCCGGCCACGCGCTGGAGTCTGGGCAGCGCGCGGCCCAAGCGGCGCGCGCGCGACCCGGTGGTGGACCGTGTCGGCGGCGGCTTCGTGTTCGACAACGAGAAGTGGGGCCACGAAGTCGAGGTGCCCGAGTTCGAGATCGACGCGCAAGCCGTGAGCTGGGCGCAATACGGCGAGTTCGTCGAAGACGGCGGCTACGACGAGCGCCGCTTCTGGAGCGACGACGGCTGGGCCTGGGTGCAGCGCCTGGAGCGCCGCACGCCGCGCCACGTCGACCAGATGCGCCAGGGCGTGCTGCTGCGCCGCCACGGCAAGATGATGTGCGTGCCGATGCAGCAGCCCGTGATGCACGTCAGCTGGTTCGAAGCCGACGCCTGGTGCCGCTGGGCCGGCCGCCGCCTGCCCGCCGAAGTGGAGTGGGAAGTGGCCGCCCACCAGGGCGCCACGCGCGGCTTTCGCTGGGGCGATGTGTGGGAGTGGACGGCCAGCACCTTTCGGCCGTATCCAGGCTTCGAAGCCGACCCGTACCGCGACTATTCGCAACCCTGGTTCGGCACCCACAAGGTGCTCCGCGGCGCGTCCTTCGCCACCAGCTCGCGGGTGCGCAACCCGAAGTTCCGCAACTTCTATTCTCCGGAGCGGGATGATGTGTTTTGTGGGTTCAGGAGTTGCGCGGTTTGACTTGCTCCCTCTCCCCCTGGGAGAGGGCGGGGGTGAGGGCTGGTTGTCACGAACTTCCCGCAACCGTCGGAGCGGGATCAGCCCGCCGCGGCACTCCGCTACGCGAATGTCCCCCGAGCCGGAGTACCGTCTCTCCTCCTTTACTTCGCTGCGCGAAGCGCCGCACCGGCCTGATCGGGCGTGCCGTGGTTCGCGCCCGTGAGTCTCAAACGCAGGCTAAACCACGTTGGAGACCTCACCAACTTACAACGCGGAGGACTGCCAATGTCGCAAGCGAACATCAACGACGCGTTGGTAGTGCTGCCCAAAGAAGCGGCGGCAGTGCGAAAGTTGTCGCCAAGCAGCGTTCCCGACACAGCGTTCCTGCAAGTCATCAACAGAGTGTGACCTCCCCGACTTTCGTGGAGCCCGACTACTTCGCTAACCTTCCCGTTCAAGCAAACGCCCACGGCATGCCGTGGTCTGTCGCCCAACACAAGCAGTGGCAAGCCGAGGGCGTCGGGTGACCGGCGGAGTGAAGTAAAGGAGGAGAGGCAGGGCAGGGCCCCGGCCTCGGGGGACATGAACGGAGCCGGTTACCCGATGGCCTCGGCCCTCGCAGACCTCGGCATGGCCGGCCCCTCACCCAACCCTCTCCCCAGAGGGGCGAGGGACCAATACTTCAGCCCCCGCGCTTGGCCAAGCCGCCGAAGCCGCGCTGCGGGTCGTAGCCCCAGCACGCCAGCCCGAAGAAGACCGCCAGGCAACCGAGCACCACGTACGGCGCCAACCCGGGGTCTTTGCCGTACAGCGCAAACCGAATCCACTCGATCGCGTGCGTGAACGGGTTGAAGCGGGCGAGTTGATACACCCACTCGGCGCCCGACTCCTGCAGCTTCCACAGCGGGTACAGCGCGGTGGACATGAAATACATCGGGAAGATGACGAAGTTCATCGTGCCGGCGAAATTTTCGAGTTGCTTGATGTGGACGCTCAGCAGCAGGCCGAGTGCGCCGAGCATCAGCGCGCCGCACATCAGCGCCACCAGCGCATGCAGCCCGGCCAGCGACAGCACCGGCAGCGTGGTGCCAATCAGCGCGGCCACGATGATGAACGCCAGCGCCTGCAGCACCGACAGCAGCGCGGTGGCGCACAGCTTGCTGAACAGCAACCACGGGCGCGGCAGCGGGGCGGTGAGCAGCAGGCGCATCAGGCCCATCTCGCGGTCGTAGACCATCGACAGGCTCGACTGCATGCCGTTGAACAGCAGCACCATGCCCACCAGGCCGGGGGCGATGTAGACGTCGTACGGAATGTAGGTGTCGTACGGCTCGACGATGGCGATGCCGAACACGTTGCGAAAGCCAGCCGCGAAGACTGCGAGCCACAGCAGCGGGCGCACCAGCGCCGAAATCAGCCGCCCCGTCTGCTGCGAGAACTTGAACAACTCGCGCATGACGATCGCCTGCATGGCCTGCAGCGCATGCGGCATGCCGCGACGTGCGCCGACCTCGGCAGGGCCGGCGGGGCTGGCCTTGCCCACAGGGCTCATGGTGCAAGGCGACCGCACTGCGCGGCCGCGCGGGTGGGCAGGCGGGCGGCCGATCGGCCGGCGTCGGGGGCCTTGCGCAGGGCGCTCAACGGGTTGCCTTGCAGAGCTTCTCGGGCGCGTCGGCGCCCAGCGTATCGAGCGTGTTCCGCGGGTGCAGCACACCGTCGGCCGGCGCCACGGCCACCACGCTTTGGCCGTCGGTCAAGAACACTGGTTGCCGCAACTGCCCGTCCCACGCGCGAAAGCTCATCGTGACGCCCTTGGAGCCGTCGACCTCGCCCACCGCAATCGCCTTCTGGAACGCGGCCGTCGGTCCCTTCGGCGCGGCCACGGCGGCGG
This sequence comes from Methylibium sp. NZG, assembly GCA_001263235.1. Lineage (GTDB taxonomy): Bacteria > Pseudomonadota > Gammaproteobacteria > Burkholderiales > Burkholderiaceae_C > LGRD01. Next base: position 102,584 of record LGRD01000018.1, read on the forward strand.
CGATCAGCGCCTTGCCTGCCATCCACGCCGGCCAGTCGTGCGCCCCCATCGGCCTGCCGACGGCCTTGTTCAGGCGGCGCGACACCTGCGGCGCACCGAACCGCTCGAACTTGGGCGACCAGGCCACGGCCACCAGCCCGCCGTCGCCCACCACCGGGCGCGGCAGCGCGGTGCGGTAGGGCAGGCCGGCGGCAAACTCTCCGTCGCTGTCGACGACCCACACCACGTCGTAGGTGCCTTGCGTTAGCAACAGCGGGTTGGCCAGTTCGCGCTCGCGCGGGTCGCCCGAGAGCTTGAACGGCTTGCTGGCCACCACCTTCATGCCGTAGCGCTTGATCGCCCCTTGCACGGTGGCCATGCGCTCGGCATCGCCCGGGTTCGTGCCGGTGAGCAGCAGCACGTTGGTCCAGCGCCGGGCCACCAGGGTTTGCGCCAGCGCATCGGCGCGCATGCGGTCGCTCGGGGCCAGGTGGAACAGGTTGCTGCGGCAGCCGGCTTCGCGCAGCGAGTCGGCCGCGGCGCCGACGTTGAGGACGGGCAGGGCGGCCGCCTCTGCAACCGGCCCCACCCAGGCGGCTGGCAGATCGACCACCAGCGCCGCGGCGCCGGCCTTGGCGGCTTGCGCGGCGGCGCTGCGGGCAGCGGCCGCATCGGCCACTTCGACGACCTGGAGTTCGAGCTTCGCGCCGGCGGTGTCGAGTTCGAGCTGCCCTTCCGTGAAGGCCACGCGCAGTGCGTCGGCGGCCGGCCCGGTGGGGTGACCGAGGTAGGCGCGCTCCACGCGCGAGCGGTCCAGGCGCGGGTCGTCCGCAGGGGCCAGCAACGTGACCTTGAACGTCGCTGCTTCGGCGGGTGGGCTCGCCGCCAGCAGGGCCAGCAGAGCCAGCGGTACCAGCAGGAGCGCCGACGGAAGCTTCACTCGACCACCAGCACGGTGTGCGGAACCCGGCCCACCTTGATCGTCTTCAGCGGTTTGGCGCTGGCCACGTCCACGATCGTCAGGTCGTCGGACATGCCGTTGACGACATAGAGGTTCTTCTCCGCCTTGTCGAGCGCCACGCTCCAGGCCCGCTTGCCCACCAGAACCTGGTCGGTCACCTTGCGCGAGGCCACGTCGACAAACGCCACGTGGTTGGCCTTGCCCAGGCCCACGAACGCTCGCTTGCCATCGCGGCTCATCGTGATACCCACCGGCGTGATGTCGGCTGCGCGCGCGCCCTTGACCTCGAACTTGAGCGTGGCCACGGCCTTGTTCTCTTTCGTGTCGATCACGGTGACGCTGGCGTCGAGCTCGTTCGTGACCCACAGCTGGCTGCCGTCGGGCGACAGCGCAAAGCGCCGCGGCCGCTTGCCGGTCTTGATGTTGTGCGCGGTTTTGCCGGTGGCCAGGTCGACCGCGTGCACCATGTTGGCGACCTCCGAGGTGACGTACACCGTCTTGCCGTCGGCCGAGATCTTGACCCCCTCGGGCTCGCCGCCGACCTTGATCTGGCCGGTTCGCTTGCCGCTGGCCAGGTCGACGATGCCCAGTTCGGCGTCCTCCTCGTTCGAGACGTACAAGGTCTTGCCGTCGGCCGAGATGTCGAAGATCTCGGGGTCTTGGCCCAGGCCGACCAGGCGGGCAGACTTGCCGCTGGCCAGGTCGATGAAGTCGGCCTGGTGCGAGTCGCCGCAGGCCACGGCGAGCTGCTTGCCGTCCGGCGTGAGCTGCATGTGGCGCGGGCGCTTGCAGGTCTTGATGGTGCCGGTGACGGCCTGCGTCTTCAGGTCGATCAAGGTGATGGCGTTGTCTTTTTCGCTCGACACATAGGCTGTGCCCTGTGCGACTGCAACGCCGAGTGACGAGGCCAGCGCCGCGGCGACGAGGGTTCGGGCAGCAGTCTGCATGTTGAAGTTTCCTTGCAAGGGGTGAGCGGCGTGTTGCGGGAATCGAGGTTCGTCGGTCAGCTGGCGCGCTTGATGAAGCCCGCCTCCAGCGTGGTTTCGCCCAAGGCGCGCGTCACCTCGTAGGGCGAGCCGTCGGCCAGCAGCGAGCCCTTGTGCAGAACAACCACGCGGTCGGCGCTTTCAGCTTCTTCGACCCAGTGGGTCGCCCAGAGCACGCACACGCCGCGCTCGCGCACATCGGCGCGCAGTGCGGCGAGCAGGTCTTGGCGCGACTTCGGGTCCAGGCCCACCGTCGCTTCGTCCATCAGCAGCACGGCGGGTCGGTGCAGGTTGGCGCGCACCAGTTCGACCTTGCGGCGGTTGCCGCCGGAGAGTTCGCGCACCTTGCGGTTCAGGTCGGCGTCCACGCCCAGGCGCGCGCAGTCGGTGCGGATGCGCTGGTGCGCCAACGCGCGCGGCAGGCCGTGCAGGTCGGCCTGGAACAGCAGGTTGCGCAGGATGCTCAGGTCCAGGTCGAGCGAGATCTGCTGGAACACCACGCCGATGTGGCGCAGCGCTTTCGTCGGCGCATGCCGCAGCGAATGGCCCGCCACCTCGACCTCGCCTTCGTCGGCCGCGAACAGGCCGGTGAGCACCTGGAACAGCGTGGACTTGCCGGCCCCGTTGGGCCCGAGCAGCGCCACGAACTGGCCGGCAGGCAGCGACAGCGACAGCGCCTTCAACGCCGGCCGCTCGCCATAGCGCTTGGTGAGACCGTCGATTCGGAGCATGGTGAGGGCGTGCGGTGCGCGGCTAGAAAAGCGTTGCGATTCTGGTGGCGGATCATGAAGTCGGCTGCTAGGGAATGTGCTTGCTCCATTTCGAAGCAGCCGGGCCATCCGGCGTTTCCGGCGGCGATACCATCGGCGGTCCCTGGAGACGCGCCTTTGCACACTGCCCTGATGAAGATGGCTCGGCAACGCCGCCGCGCCGCGGCAGCGACGGCCTTGGCGTGCGTGGCGTTTGTGGGTTCAACACTGCGCCCCGGAACAGCGCGCGCTCAGGACGAGGTGCCCTTCATCACCACGCCCGACAACGTGACCCTGGCGATGCTGGAGCTGGCCGGCGTGACGGCGAAGGACTTCGTCGTCGACCTCGGCTCGGGCGACGGCCGCATCGTCATCACCGCGGCCAAGCGCTTCGGCGCGCGCGGGCTGGGTGTCGAGATCGTGCCCGACCTGGTGACCGCGAGCCAGCGCCATGCCGTGGTCGCCGGCGTGGCCGACCGCGCCGCGTTTCGCGTGCAGGACCTGTTCCAGACCGACCTGTCGGCCGCGCAAGTGGTCACGATGTACCTGCTGCCCGAGGTCAACCTGCAACTGCGCCCGCGCCTGCTGGCACTTGCGGCCGGCACGCGCATCGTCAGCCACGATTGGGACATGGGCGATTGGCGGCCCGACCGCAGCTTCACGCTGTCCGTGCCCGACAAGGCGATCGGCCTGGACAAACGCTCCACCGTGCACCTTTGGGTGGTGCCGGCGCAGGTGCACGGGCTGTGGTGCACGGCGGGTGGGTCGCTGAACGTCACACAGCGCTTCCAGACTTTTTCTGCCACCTTGTCGGCCGACGGCGCCGCCGCGCCGGTGCTGGTGTTCGACGGCCGCATCGCAGCGGACGTGCTGCACGCCGGCAGCGATTCGAAAGCCGCAGCGATCGTGTTGCGCGCGGAAGGCCAGACGCTTCAGGTCACGCAGTTCAGCGGGCCGGCGTCGCAGTTCCCGGGCCGGCGCTTCGTGCGCGCGGGGCCGCGCGGCTGCGGCTGACGGTCAGCGCGCTGCGGCCAACGCATCCCAGTCGGCCACGGCGATGCGCGCCACCACCGTCCAGCGCGTCGTGCCGGGCTCGATCACCACCGCCTCGCCTTCGGCCAGGTGCGGTGGCCCGGCCACAGCGCGGAACGGCGTGCCGTGGCCGACGATCCAGCGGTTGGTGCCGGCTGGCACCGGTGCGGCGAGCAGGCGCTTGAGGCCGGTGTAGTCATTGCCTTCCACTTCGCGGATGTCGTTGCGCGGCGTCACGTCGCGCGCGAGCTTGGCGTCCTTCAGCATGCGGCGCGCGTGATCAAGCGTGCGGCACATCGGGCTGGCCAGCGCCTCGCCCACCGGCAGGCGAAGGGCGCTGATGCGCTGGCCGATCTGTGTGGCGTCGCGCTCACCCTGTGCGGACAGCAGGCGCTGGTTTGCGCAGTCGGCGTAGCCGGTCATCGCGGCGTCGTTCTTCGAGAAGTCGGTCGCGGTGTGGCGGAAGTACACGACGTAGCCGCCGCGCCGCAACGCGGCCACCAGCGCGGCACCTTGCAGCGCGGCGGCGGCTGCGGGGGCGGCTGCGGGTGCGGACGACTCGGCGCTGGCGATCGCCGGCCCCGCAGCAGTCTGCGCGCGGGCGAGCGGCGCTGCGGCTGTCGCCGACATCGCCACGGCCGCCCATGCGGCGGCTCGAATCACCGAGCACCGGCGCGGTGTCACGAGCACGGGCGCGAGCACCGATGCCCGCACTCGCGCATTCCAAAGTTTGGCATTCGACATCGAGGGTCCTTCAATGGGCTTTGGTAGACCGGGCGAAGGCGGCATGGTTCAGTGCTTCGGCTTGCGATACGTCCACCACGGCAGCACCGAACGCAGCGAGAGCACCTCGCCGCTGCGCTCGGCGCGGTAGCCGGGGATCGCGTTCAGGTCGGCCGCCCACTCCGGCGTGCGCAGCGCGGCCAGCAGGGCGCTGACGTTCGGGTTGTCCAGGTTCTCGGCCAGCGTGGCGAGGAAGTACTGCTCTTGCGCGAGCGGCACGAACTCCAGCCCGCGCGCTCGGGCCGCAGCCTCGATGCCGAAAGACACGTCGGCCGCGCCGCTGGCCACGGCCTGCGCGGCGGCCTGGTGCGAGGGCTCGGTCGCCTCGAAGCCGCCGATGCTCGTGGCCGACAGCGCCGCCGCGGCGAGCAGTTCCTCCAGCACCACGCGCGTGCCGGTGCCGCGTTGGCGGTTGACGAATCGCAGGCCCGCGCGCTGCAGGTCGGCCAGCCCGTGGATGCCCAGTGGGTTGCCGGGCGCAACGATCAGCCCCTGTGTGCGCGTCGCGAAGCCGATCAGCTTGTGCCGCCCCGGCTTGAGCATCGGCCGGTACACCTTGGCTGTGGGCGAGCGGACGCCCGCGTGCGTGATGGCGTGAAAGCCGGCGAGCAGGCAACGGCCTTCGTTCAATGCCGCGAGCGCGTCCACGCTACCGGTGAACTGGATGTCGAGGTGCAGCCCGTCGCGCTGGCCGAGCCACGCGCGCAGGCGCGGAAGCGCTTCGTCATGGCTGGCGTAGAGCGAGATCACGTCGCTGCCGGCGTCGAAGGCAATCGCGAAGGCGCGCTCCAGTTCGCTGCGCAGCGCCTCGATCTGCGGCGCGAGCCGCGCCTGGGCCTGGCGCTCGGCCCACAGCAGCTTGGCGCCGAACGGCGACAGCCGCGCAGGCTGGCCCTTGACCCAGGTGACGAGCGTCTGGCCGAGCTCGGTCTCCCAGCGCTTGAGCTCGCCCCACACGTGGCGGTACGACAGGCCGAGCCGCTTGGCGCCGTTGGAGATCGACCCTGTGTCGTGCACCGCGGCGAGCATGGCGACGAGTGGGTGGTGCAGGCTCTGGCGCTCGTCGGTCGAGCCCGACAACAGGTAGGTCAGGTGCACTCTATGCATGTGCGTACATATCGTTTTGGAGCGGGGCGGGCTTGAGAATGCCGAGTATGGAAGAGTCTGTATGAACCCGCCGGGCCGTCGCGGGCCACGAACGGGCCCACCTGAGTGGACCTTGGGTTCATGTTCCCGCTTGGCGGGACCGGCCGCAGGCCGTAGGGTGCCTCAATGAGCTCACTCGGCGAGAGTGTCCGCACCGCCTTTGACCTGGTAGTTCGCGCCGATGCCGTTCTGGTCCGCACTGTTCTCTTGTCGCTCGGCGTCAGCGGCCTGGCGTGTTTGTTCGCGGCCGGCTTCGGGCTGCTCGGTGGTGCCTGGCTGGCGGTGGCCAAGTTCCCGGGCCGGCGTGCGGTGCTGATGCTGCTCAACACGCTGCTCGCGTTGCCCTCGGTGGTGGTCGGGCTGGTCGTCTACTTGCTGCTGTCGCGCAGCGGGCCGCTGGGGTCGTGGGGCATCCTGTTCACGCCCACCGCGATGGTGATCGCGCAGACGATCCTGGTGTTCCCGATCATCGCCGCGCTGTCGCGCCAGTTGGTGGCCGACAGTCTGCGCGACGGCGGCGACCAGTTGCTGTCGATGGGCGCCGGCCCGCTGATGTGCGCACTGCTGATGCTGCTGCACGACCGCCGGGCGGTGGTCACGGTGCTTCTCACCGCGTTCGGCCGCGCGATCGCCGAAGTCGGCGCGGTGATGATCGTCGGCGGCAACATCGACGGCGTGACGCGCGTGATGACGACGGCAATAGCGCTCGAAACCAGCAAGGGCGACCTGCCGCTGGCGATGGCGCTGGGCCTGGTGCTGCTGGCGGTGGTGGGGCTGGTCAACGTGGCGATCGGGCTGGTGCAGCGTGGGCAGGGGTCGGCGTTGGCGGGGGTGCGATGAACTCGTCCGCGCAGCCTCCATTGCTTCGGCTCACCGATGCTTCGGTGCGCTTCGGCGCCGTGCAGGCGCTGAACAAGGTCGCGCTCGACGTGCGCCGGCGCGAATTCATCGTACTCGTCGGCGCCAACGGCTCGGGCAAAACGACGCTGCTGCGGCTGCTGCACGGCTTGCTCGCGCACCAGGGCCGGCGCGACGTGGCCGACGCGACGGCGGTGCAGGCGATGGTGTTCCAAAAGCCGTTCATGCTGCGCCTGTCGGTGTGGAACAACCTGCGCGTGGCCTTGTGGCTGGCCGGCGTGCCTGCGGCCGAACGCACGGCGCGGGCGAAAGCAGCGCTGCAGCGCGTCGGCCTGGCCGACCTGCGCGACCGGCCGGCGCGCGCCTTGTCGGGCGGCCAGCAGCAGCGCCTGGCGCTGGCGCGGGCCTGGGGCGTGCGGCCGCAGATCTTGTTTCTGGACGAGCCCACCGCGAGCCTGGACCCCGCGGGCAAGAAGGAAGTCGAGGCCGTGCTCGCAGCCTTCGCGGCCGACGGCATGACGCTCGTGATGAGCACCCACAACCTCGGCCAGGCCAAGCGGCTGGCCACGCGCGTCGTGTACCTCGAACGCGGCGAAATCCGGTTGGACCAACCCACGGCCCGGTTCTTCAGCGAGCAGGGCGATGGGCCGGCCGACCTGTTCCTCAAAGGAGAGTTGACATGGTCTTTGGCTTGAAGCGTGTTGTGAAGTTGAAGTCTTGGTGCGTGGCCGCTGGCCTGCTGGTGCTGGCCGGGGCTTCCGCCGCACAGGACAAGTTCATCGTGATGGCCTCCACCACCAGCACCGAACAGTCAGGCCTGTTTGCGCACCTGTTGCCGGCGTTCAAGCGCGCCAGCGGCATCGACGTGCGTGTGGTCGCGCAGGGCACCGGGCAGGCGCTCGACATGGGCCGCCGCGGCGACGCCGACGTGCTGTTCGTGCACGACACGGCAGCCGAAGAGAAGTTCGTTGCCGACGGTTTCGGTCTCAAGCGCCTGCCGGTCATGTACAACGACTTCGTGTTGATCGGGCCCGAGGCCGACCCTGTCGGTGTGAAGGGCAAAGACGTGGTCGCGGCCCTGGACAAGCTCGGCAAGCTCGGCGGCGCGAGCGGTGGAACGAGCGGCGGCACGAGCCGCGGCACGAGCGGTGGACCGAGCGCGTCGTTCATCTCCCGCGGCGACAAGAGCGGCACGCACGCCGCCGAACTGCGCTTCTGGAAGGCGGCCGGTGTGGACGCACCGGCGGCCAAGGTGGCCGGTCGCAACCTCGACTACCGCGAGTGCGGCTGCGGCATGGGCCCGGCGCTGAACATGGCCTCGGCCACCAACGCTTACCTGCTGGCCGACCGGGGCACCTGGCTCAGCTTCAAGAACCGCGGCGACCTGGCCATCCTGGTCGAGGGCGACTCGCGGCTTTTCAACCCGTACGGCGTGATCGTCGTCAACCCGGCGCGGCACCCGCACACCAAAACCGCGCTGGCGCAGGCGTTTGCCGACTGGGTGGTGTCGGCCGACGGGCAGGCCACGATCGCGTCGTACCGCATCGACGGCGAGCCGCTGTTCTTCCCGAGCGTTGCGCGGTAGCGCCCGTGCAGAGCCGGGCGGCGACGCTGGGCGCCCGAGGGCAGTTGCTCCTGCCGTGAACAGGGGCAAGTCCCAAGCAACCCCTACTCCGACCTATGAAATCTAGTTCATAGGGGTACGCCTGTGCTTTGCGCCCATTGCGCTTGCTCGAACAATGCGCTTCGGTCCGGCGATCGGCCCCGACATTTGCCCCAGATTTCGCACCCCAGTTTCTCAGGAGACACCCCGTGAGCATTCCTCTTTCCCTGACGGTCAACGGCAAGTCCATCAACACCAGCGTCGACCCTCGGACGCTGTTGGTGCAACTCATCCGCGAGCAGTTGCAACTCACCGGCACGCACGTGGGCTGCGACACCGCGCAGTGCGGCGCGTGCACCGTGCACCTGAACGGCCGCGCGGTGAAGTCGTGCTCGATGTTGGCGCTGCAGGCGCAGGGCGGCACGGTCACCACCATCGAGGGCCTGGCTCAGAACGGAACAATGCACCCGATGCAGGCCGCCTTCCGCGAGTGCCACGGCCTGCAATGCGGCTTTTGCACCCCGGGCATGGTGATGTCTGCGGTGCAGTTGCTGAAGGACAAGCCCCAGGCCAACGAGCAAGAGATCCGCGAGGGCCTGGAGGGCAACATCTGCCGCTGCACCGGCTACCACAACATCGTCAAGTCGATCCAGCTTTGCCAGAGCGGCAAGGTCGGCACGGCCACCGCCTGAAAGGAAACGTCATGACCGATATGTCCGAAATCAAGAATGTGTCCCCCATTGGCCAGTCGCTGCTGCGCCGCGAGGACCAGCGCTTTCTGACCGGCGCCGGCCAGTACACCGACGACGTCGTGCTGCAAGGCCAGACGTTCGGGGTGTTCCTGCGCTCGCCCTACGCGCATGCACGCATCAAGTCGATCAACACCGCCGCCGCTTTGAAGGCGCCGGGTGTGGTGCACATCTTCGTCGGCGCCGACCTGGCCGAGGCCAAGGTCGGCGGCCTGCCGTGCGGCTGGTTGATCCACAGCAAGGACGGCACGCCGATGAAGGAGCCGGCCCACCCGGTGCTGGCCCAGGGCAAGGTGCGCCACGTGGGCGACCAGGTGGCGTTGGTGGTGGCCGAGACGCAGTTGCAGGCCAAAGACGCCGCCGAACTGATCGAGGTCGACTACGAAGAGCTGACGCCGGTGATCGACATCAGCAGCGCCGATGGTTTCAAGTCGTCGGTGCACGACGACGTGCCGGGCAACGTCTGCTACGACTGGGGCCACGGCAACAAGGACGCGACGGACGCCGCCTTCAAGACCGCCGCCAAGGTCACGCGGCTGGACTTCACCAACAACCGGCTGATCCCGAACGCGATGGAGCCGCGCGCCGCCAACGCCCACTACACGCGCCACGACGAGAGCTACACGCTCTACGTGTCGAACCAGAACCCGCACGTCGAACGGCTGCTGATGTGCGCCTTCGTGCTCGGCCTGCCCGAGTCGAAGGTGCGCGTGATCGCGCCCGACGTCGGTGGCGGCTTCGGCTCGAAGATCTTTTTGTACCCGGAAGAGACGGCGCTGATCTGGGCCAGCAAGCGCGTTGGCCGGCCGATCAAGTGGACGGCCGACCGCAGCGAGTCGTTCCTGACCGACGCCCACGGCCGCGACCACGCCACCACCGCCGAACTGGCGATGGACGCGCAGGGCAACTTCCTCGCGATGCGGGTGAAGACCATCGCCAACATGGGCGCCTACCTGTCCACGTTCGCCTCCAGCGTGCCGACCATCTTGTACGCCACGCTGCTGTCGGGCCAGTACAAGACACCGGCGATCTACGCCGAAGTGAAGGCGGTGTTCACCAACACCGCGCCGGTCGACGCCTATCGCGGCGCCGGCCGGCCGGAGGCGACTTACGTCGTCGAGCGACTCGTCGAGACGGCCGCGCGCGACCTGGGCGTGGACCCGATCGCGCTGCGCAAGCAGAACTTCATCACGCAGTTCCCGTTCGCCTCGCCCGTTGGCCTGACCTACGACACCGGCGACTATGCGGCGCACACCAACAAGGCGGTCGAACTGGCCGACGTGGCGGGCTACCCAGCGCGCAAGGCGGCGTCGAAAGCCAAGGGCAAATTGCGCGGCATCGGCTACAGCAACTACATCGAGGCGTGTGGCCTGGCGCCGAGCAACATCGCCGGCGCGCTCGGTGCGCGCGCCGGTCTGTTCGAAGCCGGTGAGGTACGCGTGCATCCCACCGGTACCGTCACGGTGTTCACCGGCTCGCACAGCCACGGCCAGGGCCACGAGACGACCTTCGCGCAGGTCGTCGCAGCCAAGCTCGGCATCGCGGTCGAAGCGGTCGAGATCGTTCACGGCGACACCGGCCGCGTGCCGTTCGGCATGGGCACCTACGGTAGCCGCTCGCTGTCGGTCGGCGGCACGGCCATCGTGAAGGCGGTCGACAAGATCATCGCCAAGGGCAAGAAGATCGCAGCCCACTTGCTGGAGGCGGCCGACACCGACATCGAGTTCGAGAACGGCGAGTTCAAGGTCAAGGGCACCGACAGATCAGTGCCGTTCGGCTCGGTGGCGCTCACTGCCTACGTGCCGCACAACTACCCGCTGGATAAGCTGGAGCCGGGTCTGAACGAAAATGCGTTCTACGACCCGACCAACTTCACCTACCCGTCGGGCAGCTACGTGTGCGAGGTCGAGGTCGACCCCGACACCGGCGTCACCAAGGTCGACCGCTTCACTGCGGTGGACGACTTCGGCAACATCGTCAACCCGATGATCGTGTCGGGCCAGGTGCACGGCGGCATCGCGCAGGGCCTGGGCCAGGCGATGATGGAAGGCTGCCAGTACGACGTCGAGTCGGGCCAGTTGCTGACCGGTTCGTACATGGACTACACCATGCCGCGCGCCGACGACCTGCCGAGCTTCGTGCTGGCCCACACCAACACGCCGTGCACGCACAACCCGCTGGGCGTGAAGGGCTGCGGCGAGGCCGGCGCCATCGGTTCGCCGCCGGCCTTCATCAACGCGCTGACCGATGCGCTGGGCGTGCGCGACATCGCGATGCCGGCCACGGCCGAGCGCGTCTGGAACGCCGTCAAGCGCTGAAGCCCAACCTCCAAGGAGCACACACACATGTACGCCTTCAATTACCAACGTCCCGCCGACCGCGCCGGTGCTGCCGGCGCCTACAAAGGCGAAGCCCGCTACCTGGCCGGCGGCCAGAGCCTGATCCAGGCGATGAAGCTGCGCCTGTCCAACAGCGACGTGCTGGTGGACCTGGGTGGCATTGCCGACCTGAAGGGCATCAAGGTCGATGCCACCAGCGTGACCATCGGCGCCACCACCACGCATGCCACCGTGGCCGCTTCGGCCGACGTGCAGCGCGCCATCCCGGCGCTGGCCGAGCTGGCCGGCGGCATCGGCGACCAGATGGTGCGCAACATGGGCACGATCGGCGGCTCAGTGGCCAACTCCGACCCTGCGGCCTGCTACCCGTCGGCGCTGCTCGGCCTCGGCGCCACGGTGCACACCAACAAACGCACGATTGCTGCGGACCAGTTCTTCACCGGCCTGTTCCAGACGGCGCTGCAGCCGGGCGAGCTGATCACCGCGGTGAGCTTTCCCATTCCGCAGAAGGCAGCCTACGTCAAGTTCAAGCAGCCGGCGTCGCGCTTTGCGCTGGTGGGGGTGTTCGTCAGCCAAGGTGCTGGCGGCGTTCGTGTGGCGGTGACGGGCGCCAAGGGCTGCGCTTTCCGTTGCGCTGAGCTCGAAGCCGCGCTGGGCAAGAGCTTCACGGCCGACGCTGCCAAGGCGGTGAAGGTGCCCACGACCGACATCAACAGCGACATGCACGGGTCGGCGGCTTATCGAGCGTCGATGATCAGCGTGATGGCGTCGCGGGCGGTGGCGGCGGCGCTGGCGCGTTGAGTACCCGGCTGATTCCGTTCCGCTGAAAGCTCGGCGCGGGATCATGCCGCTGGGGCACTCTGCTCCGCGAATGTCCTCCGAGCCGGGGTACCGGCTCTCCCCCTTTACTTCGCTGCGCAAAGCGCCCCACCGGCCTGATCCTGCAGCGACGAAGCGGCCCACGCTCTTCCAACCCAGGCAGCGCGCGGTGGTGAGCCGAGGGCGTCGGGTGACTGGCGCAGCGAAGTAAAGGAGGAGAGCCGGTACTCCGGCTCGGGGGACATTCGCGGAGCCGGTTGCCCGGCGGCCTCGGCCCGCACCGACGTGCCCCGCAGATTGAAGCGACACTTCCCCAATGACTGCCTCAGCTTTGCCACTCCCCGACTCCGTCGACGCAGTCATCGCACTGCTTGCCACCCAGAACTACGTCTGCGACCGGCGCCTCGCCACCGCGCTGTTCCTGAGCCTGAAGCTGCAGCGCCCGCTGTTCGTTGAAGGCGAGCCGGGCGTGGGCAAGACCGAGTTGGCCAAGACCTTGTCGCGCGCGCTGGGCACGTTGATGCTGCGCGTGCAGTGCTACGAAGGCCTGGACGTTGCGCAGACCGCGTACGAATGGAACGTGGCGCGGCAGATGATCGAGATCCGCCTGGCCGAAGCGGCGCACCAGGTCAACGATGCCGGCGACAAGACGCGCCTGGCGCAAAACCTCTACGCCCGCAGCATGCTGATCGAGCGCCCGCTGCTGCAGGCGCTGACGCAAGCGCAGTCGCCGGTGCTGTTGATCGACGAACTCGACCGCGCCGACGAACCCTTCGATGCCTTCCTGCTCGAAGTGCTGGCCGAGAACCAGATCACCGTGCCCGAGCTCGGCACGATCCGCGCCACCGCGCCGCCGATCACGATCATCACCAGCAACCGCACGCGCGAAATCCACGACGCGCTGAAGCGGCGCTGCCTGTACCACTGGGTCGAATTCCCGAGCGTCGAGCGCGAGTTGGAGATCGTGCGGCTGAAGGCGCCGGGTGCGTCGGACCGCTTGTATGTGCAGGTGGTCGAGTTCGTGCAGCGCATGCGAACGCTCGACCTGTTCAAGGCGCCCGGCGTGGCCGAGACGATCGACTGGACCAACGCGCTGGTGGCGCTCAACGCCTTCTCGCTCGACCCGGCCACGGTGCAGGACACGCTGGGCGTGCTGCTGAAGTACCAGGACGACATCGTCAAGCTGCAAAGCGGGGACACCGCGAAGTTGCTGGATGAGTTGCGAGCCAGAGCCTTGCTCGAATGATTGCGCTGCGTCGTTCCTTGCTGGCGTTGCCCCTTCCCCCGCTGGGGGAAGGATGGGATGGGGGCTGGTTGAAGTACTGCGACCAGCCCCCATCCCGACCTTCCCCCAGCGGGGGAAGGAGAGGACGGTGCGCTTCGCGCAATCATGCTCGCTGACAACATCGTCCACTTCGCCCGCGTGCTGCGCAACGCCGGCATGCCAATCGGGCCGGACCGCGTGCTCGCGGCGCTCGCGGCGGTCGAGGTCGTCGGCCTCGACCGGCGCGAGGACGTGCGTGCCGCGTTGAGCGCCGTGATGCTCGACCGGCACGAACAACAGGTGCTGTTCGACGCCGCGTTCGACACCTTCTGGCGCGACCCCAAGCTGCTCGAACAGCTGATGTACCTGCTGCTGCCCAAGATCACCGGCCGCGGCGAGCGCCACCGCCCGCCGCGCGCCAACCGGCTGGCCGAAGCGCTCGCGGCGCCGGCCAAGCCGCAGCCGCCGAACCCGGCCAACCAGACGGCCAAGGAAGAGGTGCAGTTCGAGACGCAGTTCAGCTTCAGCGAACGCGAGCGGCTGCAGCAAGCCGACTTCGAGAGCATGACAACGGCCGAGTACGAATGGGCCAAGAAGCTCGCCGAGCGCGCGCCGCTGCCGGTGCACCCGGTGCGGCGCCGCCGGCACGAGGCGGCGGCGCGCGGCGCACTCGACCTGCGCAGCACGCTGCTGCACATGGCGCGCCAGCCGCACACGCTCGCGCCATCGTTCACGCAAGCGCGCAGCGAAACGCCGCCGCTGGTGGTGCTGCTCGACATCTCCGGCTCGATGGACCGTTACGCGCGCCTGTTCATGCACTACGTGCACGGCCTGACGCGGCGCTACCTCAAGGTCCACACCTTCACCTTCGGCACGCGGCTGACGAACATCACCCGCAGCCTCAAGCACCGCGACCCCGACGTGGCGTTGCAGCACGCCGACGCGCAGGTGCACGACTGGAAAGGCGGCACGCGCATCGCCAGTTGCCTGGCCGATTTCAACCGCCACTGGGCGCGCCGCGTGCTCGGCGCCAACGCCGCGGTGCTGCTGGTGACCGATGGGCTCGAACGCGACGACGACGGCCAGCTCGGCCAGGTCGCCGCGCAACTGCACCGCACCGCGCATGAGCTGGTGTGGCTCAACCCGCTGCTGCGCTTCGACGGCTTCGAGCCGCGCGCTGCCGGCGTGCGTTCGCTGCTGCCGCATGTCGATCGCTTCTTGCCGGTGCACAACCTCGCCAGCCTCGCCGATCTCGCCACGGCGTTGCGCCAGCCAGTGCGCATCCCAACTTCCCTACTTCAGTGAACCGATCATGGAACTCAAAGGCGAACGACTCATCCCTGCGCCGATCGACACCACCTGGGCGGCCCTGAACGACCCCGAGGTGCTCAAGGCCTGCATCTTCGGCTGCGAATCGCTGGAGCGCGTCGGCGACGACGGCTTTGCGGCCGTGATGGCCGTCAAGGTCGGCCCGGTCAGCGCCAAGTTCAAGGGCAATCTGAAGCTCTCCGACGTGAAGCCGCCGACGAGCTACACGATCCACTTCGACGGCCAGGGTGGCGTGGCCGGCCACGGCAAGGGCTCGGCCGATGTGTCGCTGGCGGCTGAGGGCGCGCAAACGCGGCTGAGCTACGTCGCCCGCGCGCAGGTCGGCGGCAAGCTGGCGCAGGTCGGCTCGCGGCTCGTCGATGCAGCGGCGGGCAAGATCGCGGAAGACTTCTTCAAGGCCTTCGAGGTTGCGCTGGCGCCGGCCGAGGCGCCGGCCGCCGAGGGTTCTGCAGCGCCGGTGCAGGCCAGCGCGGGCAGCAACAAAACGCTGTGGTGGGTCGTCGGCGCCGTGGTGTTGGTGGCCGTGATCTACTTGCTGTCCCGCTAGGGCCTGTTCACACTACGGGGAGGCACGCGTGACTCATCAAACGGGCGCCGGCAAGGCCGAAGCAGGCGTAGCCTGCGCTCCGCTTGCCTGTGCCGCAGCCATAGCGGCTGCTATGGCGAGGATTTGCAACGCGGCCGGCGCCCGTTTGCTGAGATCGCCCAGGGCCACGAAGGGGCACTTTCAGGGCCAGGGGCCGGGGCGGCCCAAGGCGCTGGGCCGCGTTGCGCCGCTTGCCCGGGCGCCTAGCCCGGGCTGCGCGACGCGCCTTGCCCAGCGCCTTGGGCCACCCCGGCGCGTGCCTCCCCGTAATGTGAACAGGCCCTAGACGATCACGCAACGCTCGCTGGGAGACACGCCATGGACAGCCTCGACCTTCAAGTGCTTGCCCAAGCCCGCGACTGGCACGCCCAAGGCCACCCGGTGTGGCTGGTGACCGTCATCGAAACCTGGGGCTCGGCGCCGCGCCCGCCCGGCGCGTTGCTGGCGATGCGCGGCGACGGGCTCGTCGTCGGCTCGGTCTCCGGCGGCTGTGTCGAAGACGACCTGATCGACCGCGTGCGCAAGGGCGAGCGCGTCGGCCAGCCGTCGCTCATCAACTACGGCGTCAGCAAGGAGGAAGCGGCGCGCTTCGGCCTACCCTGCGGCGGCAACCTGCGGCTGGTGCAAGAGCCGCTGGCCGACACCGTGTGGATCGACGAGGTGCTCGCCCGCACCGCGCGCCACGAGCTGGTCGCACGCCGGCTGGATCTCGCCACCGGCACGGTCGCAATCGAACCCGCGTCGCGCGGCGACGCCTTCACTTTCGACGGCACCGTGCTTCGCGCGCTGTTCGGCCCGCGCTGGCGGCTGCTGATCATCGGCGCCGGGCAACTCTCGCGCGCGGTCGCGCACATGGCGCTGGCGCTCGACTTCGAGGTGGTCTGCTGCGACCCGCGCGAGGAATACAACCTCACCTGGGACGTGCCCGGCACCACCTTCAGCACGGCCATGCCCGACGACCTCGTGCTGGCGCTGCAGCTCGACCCGCACAGCGCCGTCATCGCCGTCACGCACGACCCCAAGCTCGACGACATGGTGCTGCTCGAAGCACTCAAGTCGCCCGCCTTCTACGTCGGCGCCCTGGGCTCGCGCAGCAACACCGCGGCGCGCAAGGAGCGGCTGAAGCTGTTCGACCTGTCCGACGCCGAAATCGCCCGCCTGCACGGCCCGATCGGCCTGGACCTGGGCAGCAAGACGCCCGCCGAGATCGCCGTCTCGATCGTCGCCGAGATCACTGCGGTGAAGAACGGCGTGAGCCTCCTGCAGAAGAAGGAAGGCTCGGCGATGCCGGAGGCGACGGGGGTGTGCGTGCGAGGGTGAGGCGGCCCTGCACAGGCGGCTGGCTCAGCCGGGTACCAGCGCTGCGCCCGTCACGCGCGCTGCCTTCGCATCGAACGTGAACATCGGCGCACGGTCGGCAGCCTGGCACAAGCCGGCATGCAGACAGTCGGCGAATTCGACGCTGCCGTTGCGGTGGGCATGCAAGGCTCTTTCGATGGCGCTCTCGGACTCCAGCTCCAGACCACGGGTCTCCAGCAGCGCGTTGAAGGCGGCGATGACCGTCTCTTTGTCGAGCCGATAGCGCGAGCGCAGCACCCACTCCAGCTCCAGCGACACCGTGGCGGGCACAAACAGAGGTTCATCAGCCACTGTTGCCGCGTCGAAAAGCCGTTGTGCCTGGTCCGCTTGTGTGTCGTCGTCGGCCACGAGCCAACGCACCAGCACGTTGGTGTCCAGGCCGGCCATCAGCCGCGCCCGATGTTCATGTCCTCGATCGCGACCTTGCGCCTGCCGACCGCCGGTTTCAGCAGCCCCTTCAGGTCATTCAGCGACCTCGTCTTGGCGCGCATGACGGTCGTGCCGTCGTCGAGCTGGGTGAACACCACCCGTTCACCGGCAGACAGGCCCATCGCCCTTCGGATGTCGGCCGGGATCGTGACCTGGCCTTTGCTGGTGAGGGTGGCTTCGGACATGTGAAACTCCTTACATACGGAAGAATTGTAAGGTGTTCGGTGAGGCGAGCGCAAATGCGTCTGCCTTGACTCTCGCAGCGCACTGTCGATTGTGCAGAGTTGCCTTGTTGCCCAGTTTTGGCGATACCGCGACACCACCCATCGACTCCGCGCGACTGGGCGGCTATTTGCGCTCACATCTCATCGAGGCAGACACGCTTCGGCACGATCGATTCGATGCTTTCATGAGAGATCGGCAGAGGCAACTGCTGAGCCTCATCGAGCAGGCGACCGGCAAACCGGCCTATGCCGGTGAGGTGGCGGAAGAGGGCGAGGTCCTCATTGCAATGCCATCGCGTCACCGCACGAATGCCGCTGCCGCCCCTGGCCCAGCATCGCGGGCGTGATGAGCGTGACGCCGCGTTCGGTCACGTGAAAGCGCGCTGCGTCGTGCGCGGCGTTCATGCCTGCAGCAAAACCGTCGGGCAATTGGCAACCTTCGTCGACGATGCAGCGGCGCAGCACCACGCCGCGGCCGATGCGCACGTTGGGCAGCACCACGCAGTCTTCGACCCGGCTGCCTTCTTCGACGCGCACCTCGAACGACAGCAGCGAGCGCCGCACCGTGGCGCCGCTGACGATGCAGCCGCTGGACACCACCGAGTCGATCGCCATGCCACGCCGGCCGGTGGCGTCGAGCACGAACTTGGCTGGCGCGAGCTGCCGCGGCAGGCTGCGCACGGGCCAGTCGTCGTCGTACAGGTTGAGCTGCGGTTGCACCTCGATCAGGTCCATCTGGGCCTCCCAGTACGCGTCCACCGTGCCGACGTCGCGCCAGCACGGCGTGCCACCGAGTGTCTGCACGCAACTGCGTTCGTAGCGGTGCGCCTGCACATGCGCACGCGCCAGCATGCGAGGGAGCAGGTCGTGGCCGACGTCGTGGCTCGACATCGGGTCGGCCGCGTCACGCGCCAGCGCGTCGTACAAAACGCTGGCATTGAAGACGCAGATGCCCATGTTCGCCAGGGGACGCCGCGCGGGCGCGGGGGCGGGGACGGTGGGCGGGCGGGGCGGGCTCTGGTGCAGGGCAGTCACGCGATCGTGGGCGTCTGTCTCAAGCACGCCGAAGGCGCCGGCCTGCTCGATCGGCACTGGCGTGCAGGCGATGGTGACGTCGGCGCCGCTGCTGGCGTGTTCGGCCAGCATCACACGATAGTCCATCGTGTAGACGTGATCCCCGGCGAGCACGAGCACGTACTGAGGATCTGCCTCGCGCAGCAGGTCGATGTTCTGGAACACCGCGTCGGCGGTGCCGCGGTACCCGTTGTCGCCGGCGCGGTGGCCGGTGCGGCCGGTGTGGCAGGTAAGGGGGTGCGCCGGCAACACGTCGATCAACTCATCGAGCGGCGAGTCGAGAGAACCCCAACCGCTCTCCACGTGGGAGACCAGACTTTGCGCCTTGTGCTGCGTCAACACGCTGACGCGCCGAATGCCGGAGTTGATGCAGTTGCTCAGGGCGAAGTCGATGATGCGCAAGCCACCGGCAAACGGCACCGCCGGCTTGGCGCGCCCCTCGGTCAAATGCATCAGGCCGTTGCCGCGCCCCTGGGCGAGCACCAACGCATGAGTCCTGCGCGACAGGTCTGCGCAAGTGTGGCGATGGGCCATGGCCGCAAGGTGCCGAGGCGCCACGCCGGCGCGCGAGCGCATTGAACTGATGTCTGCCATCTTCTCCATCCCTGGTGGGCGCCTTGGGCGCTCGGTTTTGATCGGCGGCTGTTACAACGAGAGGGTCGCAGTCTGCGCGGTCGCGGCGACCCTGGCACGCCTCGGCCGGCATGCTTTGCCGCTTCGAGGGCAGTTTTTCACAGTGACCCGGGCCGCCGACCCAGGGCTTGGCCAGCCCCCGGGGCCCACGCCCGCGCGCTGCAGGCAGCGATGAACGCTCTGCTGTCCAGCGGCAAGCTCGCGGCGATGTTCGGCAAAGGCAACGTCACGCTGTAGCGCGGTGCCGCCAGAATCCGTCGCGGCACCACCGCACGCGAGTTTTCAATGACCGACACCGCATTCGTCTCCGGCGCCAGTGGCTACATCGCTGGCTTCCTGATTCGTCAGTTGATGACCGAAGGCTGGACGGTGCGCACCACCGTGCGCAGTCTGGCCGGTGAAGCGGCGCTGCGCCAGCGCCTGGCCGTCGACGACCGCCGCCTTCACCTGTTCGCCGCCGACCTGACCGCCGACGCCGGCTGGGCCGAGGCGATGGCCGGTTGCCGCGTGGCGGCCCACGTGGCGTCGCCGCTGCCGGTGGGCGTGCCCAAAAACGCCAACGAGCTGATCGTGCCGGCGCGCGACGGTGCGCTGCGGGCGCTGCGTGCTGCCCGCACGGCGGGCGTGCAGCGCTTTGTCATGACCTCGTCGGTGGCGGCGATAGCCTATGGCCGCGGTCGTGGCGTGCACCACTTCACCGAAGCCGACTGGACCTTGCTCGACCGTCCCGGCATCACGCCTTACGTGCAGTCCAAGACGATCGCCGAGCGTGCCGCGCGCGACTGGGTCGAG
Source organism: Methylibium sp. NZG (assembly GCA_001263235.1). Taxonomy (GTDB): domain Bacteria; phylum Pseudomonadota; class Gammaproteobacteria; order Burkholderiales; family Burkholderiaceae_C; genus LGRD01. The sequence continues at coordinate 122,278 of LGRD01000018.1, forward strand.
CGCGAAGGCGGCAACATGGAGTTCTGCACCATCAACCCGTCGGTGGTGCTGGGGCCGGTGTGGAGCCGCGACTATTCGGCCTCGGTCTTGATCGTGCAGAAGCTGCTCGACGGCAGCCTGCGCGCCTGCCCCGACATCGGCTTCGGCGTCGTCGACGTGCGCGACGTGGCCGACCTGCACATGCGCGCGCTCACCACGCCGGGCCTGGCCGGCGAGCGCTTCATCGCGTCCGGCCGCTTCATGAAGCTGCGCGAGATCGCCGACGCGCTGCGTGCCGAACTGGGCCCGCAGGCCAGCCGCGTCACCACGCGCGACGTGCCCGATTGGGCAGTGCGCATCGCCGCGCTGTTCAGCCCGCTCGCGCGGGCCGTGCTGGGCGAACTCGGCTCGGTGCGCCACCAGGACGCATCGCATGCGAAGGCCGTGCTCGGCTGGCAGACGAGGCCGGTGGAGCAAAGCATTGCCGATGCGGCGCGCAGCTTGATCGCGCTGGGGGTCGTGGCGGCGTGAGGGGGCACCACCGGCGCCTAGCGAAACGTCCCAGCCCGAACAATGAGTGGCCGCCACGGGGCGAGAGACAATGCTGGCGGTGGAACGAGTGGGTCAGAACCGAGGTTTCGGATGCAGGCGCCAGGCACAGAGGATCGGTTGTTGGCGCCCGCGCACGCCGCGCGCACCAGTTTCCTGACGCTGCTCGAAGGCAGCCTTGCACGGGCCGATGGCGCGGCCGGCCGCTTCGTCAGCCTGGTGCTCGCCAAGTACCGCGGCAGCGAGCCGGACCTGAACCAGTTGCTGGTGCGCAGCGTGATTCTGCGCAACGAGCCCTGCCTGTCGCTGGTGTATCGCCACGCCACGCGTGACATCACCAAGAACCTGCCGATCCCGGACGGCTTGCGCCTGATCGACGGGCTGCTGGGCAGTGACTTTCGCAACGCACACCTGCACACCACCACCGAGGAGGTTCAACTCTCCATCAGTCAGCGCGGCCAATGCACCTTGCGCACGACGAAGCTCGCCACGCATGCGCAAGCGCCTGCCGCGGCGCAGGACCACAACCGCGCCAAGCAGCACCTCGTCGAGCTCGACCGGCCCTTCCTCGCAGCGCTCGGCGTGACCGACGCTCAGCAGCGCCTGGTGCCCGCGATGGCGCGCAAGTGGAAGCAGATCAACAAGTTCGTCGAGGTGTTCTCGCACGCGCTCGCGTCGTCGCCCTTGGCCGCTGCGCGTGAGGTGCGCGTGATGGATTTCGGCGCCGGCAAGGGCTACCTGACATTTGCCGTGCACGACCACCTGCGCCACGCACTCGGCCTGCAGGCGCAGGTCACCGGCGTGGAGTTGCGCTCCGACATGGTGGCGCTGTGCAACGCCGCCGCCAGCCGGCTCGGCTTGCAGGGCCTGCACTTCGAGCAGGGCGACGTGGGCAGCGTGGCCCCGGCGGCGTTCGACGTGATGATCGCGTTGCACGCCTGCGACACCGCCACCGACCACGCGATCCACAAAGGCATCCGCGCCGGGGCGGCGATCATTCTGTGCTCGCCGTGCTGCCACAAGCAGTTGCGCCCGCAGCTGCTCAGCCCGCACCCGCTGCGGCCGATCCTGCAGCACGGTGTGCACCTGGGGCAGGAGGCCGAGATGCTGACCGACGGGCTGCGCGCGCTGCTGCTCGAGTCGCGCGGCTACCAGACGCAGGTGTTCGAGTTCGTTTCGCTCGAACACACGCAGAAGAACAAGATGATCCTGGCCGTGAAGCGCGCCCACCCGACCGCGCCCGACGAGGTGCTGGCGCAGATCGACGAGATCAAGCGCTTCTACGGCATTCGGGAGCAGTGCCTGGAGAGCCTGCTGGCACGCGAAGCCTGATGCCTCGCCGGCCCGCCACCGGGCCGCGTCCGTCGCCTGCGGCGACGCTGGTTCAGGCGGCGTGGATGCTGCCGTTGCTGCCGTTGCGTCGAGCCTTCGGCCGCACCTCAGGCCCGGCACCGGCCAGAACGTCCGGCAGCGTCGGCGCAACAGGCTCGGCTGGGCGCTGATCGAGGCGCTTGAGGATCTGCATCTGCCCTTCGTCGAGCAGGAACTTCTCGAACGCGAGCGCCACCTGCGGCAGCGGTTTCGAGGGCACGCGCACGACGAACCACTGTCGCTCGACCGGGTTGTTGGGCAGGCGCAGCAACTGGAGCTGGCCGGCTTTCATCTCCAGCGTGCAGGTGTGCATCGACAGGTACGCCGGCCCGAAGCCGGCGGCGCACATCTGCTTGAGCGATTCGTTGCTCGACAACTCCGAGCCGATGCGCAGCTTCAGGCCCGCCTCCCGGAACAGCCGCTCGACCGTCGTGCGTGAGCCCGAGCCGCGCTCGCGCACCAGCAGGTGCGCCTCGGCCAGCGTGGCCATGGTCAGGTTCGGGTCGGCCATCAGCGGGTGGTGGGGTGCGGCCAGGAAGGCCACCGGGTTCTTGGCGAACGGGGCCGAGGCGACCTTCAGCTCTTCGGGCGGGAAGCCCATGATCGCGATGTCGATCTTGTGCGACGCGAGGCTGCGCACGATCTCGTCGCGGTTGCCCACGTGCAGCTTGACCTTCACGCGTGGGTTGCGCCCCGCAAAGGTCACGAGCAGGTGCGGCAGCCAGTACTCCGACGACGTGACCGCGCCCACGTTCAGCGTGCCCGAGAACGCGCCCTGAAACGACTCCATCTCTTCGCTGGTTTCATGCCACAGCGTCAGCAGGCGCTCGGCATAGCCGTTGAGCAGCTCGCCGGCTTCGGTCAGCCGCACGCCACGCCCGGTGCGCAACAGCAGCGGTGAGCCCACCGATTGCTCCAGCCCACTCACCTGGATCGACACCGCCGACTGCGTGAGGTGCAGCTCGGTGGCCGCCAGCGAGACGCTGCCCAGCCGCGCCACGGTGTGGAAGGTGGTGAGCTGGCGCAGCGATGAGGTCTTGGCCAGGGTCATGGACTGATATTAGAAAAACGCGGCATCGATGTCAAAACAATCAATTTCATTTTGAGACGAACCTTTATTAGAGTCGCGTCGGCGCATTGAAAGACGCAGCTTTTGGCAACACAGGTCGGTATATTCCCTATAAGGGATTACTCTTGACTGAAGTTTCTACCGATCGAGGCTCCGGCGGGTTTCGATCGAGTGAGGTGCGGATTCCAAATCTCCTCGGCCATCGCCATGGCAGTAGACGTCAATCCATGGAGACTTGAATATGTCAGTGTCGGACGATTTGAGCAGAGACCCCTTTCTCGGTTCTTCAGGAAAAGCGGCTTCGTCGATGCGGCGCGAGCAACCACCCGCTGCTTCGAGATAGTTTTTTTGCTTGCCTAGACCAAAGCACCAAACCCCATCCTGATAATCCGGAGAAACCCGATGTCCAAGACCATTGATACCACCCGGCGCGAGTTGCTCGCGCTCACCGGCAAAGCCGGCCTGACGACGCTGACGGCCCAGGCCATCGGCGTCAACCTCGGCCTCGTCGGCGTGGCCGCGGCGGCCGGCTCGAAGGCGGCGCCTTTCGACTTCGCCATCATTGCCGACCCCCACCTGTACAGTGAAAAGGACCATGTCTTCGACAAGCAGCTCGAAGACGCCGTCGCACAGGTCAACGCCATGCCCAAGCAGCCCGATTTCGTGATGATCATGGGCGACGTGTCGCACCACGGCGAGCTCGACCAGATCGCCAAGGGCAAGCAGATCCTGTCCAAGCTCAAGGCGCCGATCCGTTCGATCCCCGGCGAGCACGACTGGTACCTCGACATGGGCAAGGGCTGGACCGACGCCTTCGGCCCGGACACCTGGTCGTTCGACCACAAGGGCGTGCACTTCATCGGCATGAACTCGATCCTGGTGCCCGACTTCTGGACCGAGGCGAAGCTCACCCCTGCGCAGCGGCGCGATTGGTTCATGCCACTGAACAGCCCGGTGCCCGGGGTGTGGGGTTGCGGCGAGAAGGCGCGCGCCTGGTTGGCCAAGGACGTGGCGAAGGTTCCGGCCAGCACGCCCGTGGTCATCTTCACGCATTCGCCGCTGTGGGACTACTACCCGCGCTGGAACTTCCAGGTCTCCGACCACAAGGAGATCCGTGGTTTGTTGAGCAAGTTCAAGGCCGTCACCGCCTTCCACGGCCATGTGCACCACACCGTCTATAACCGAATCGGCAACCTCACGTCGATCGGCACGATGAGCACCTCGTGGCCCTGGCCCTACCCGCCGATCAAGCTGCCCTTCCCGGAGTTCCAGCAGTACCGCGCCGACCCGGGCAACACCTCCGACGGCATGGGCAGCGCGGCGATCAGCATGGACCAAGGCGGAAAGGCGTTCGTGAAGTACCAGCCTTTCGCCGACTCGTTGCCCCCCAAGATGAAGAACGGCTTCAAGGTCTGAAGCCGCAAAGAACAGGACTGCAACCATGAACATCCTCCACAAGATCCTTCGATGCGCGGCGGTGCCGCTGACCGCCCTGGCCGTGATCGCAACGGCCCCGGCTGCGATGGCACGCGAGCCCTTCACCAAGGAAGAGCTGAAAGCCATGAGCGACAAGCTCACCGAGTCCGCCAAGCGCGGCTACGACATGTGGTACGGCGCCCGCGCCGACATGGCCAACAACGGGCTGGCCTGCGCCAACTGCCACCCGGACACGGCAGCGACCAACCCGCACACCTTCCCGAAGTTCATGCCCCAGACGAACAAGGTCATGGCCTACCGCGACATGGTCAACTGGTGCATCGAGAACCCGCAAGGCGGCAAGGCGCTTGATGTGAACAGCGCCGACATGATCGCGCTCGAGGCCTACTCGTTCTACTTGCACAACGGGGTGCCGATCGAGACCGGGCTGCAAACCCGCCAGACGTCTCCGCCGACGCCCAAGAACGCGCGTGGCCTGAATGTCAAGGGCACCGGGATCGGTTTCGACAAGTGATCCTGGGGCAGGTCGACCACCGTGGCAGAGGGCCGTTGGCCCTCGTCGCAGCGGTGGTGTTCGCCGGGTCGGCCGCCACGCAAAGCGCGGCGGCCGCTCAGTCCTGCAACGGCGGCGAAGTTTCGTTGCCTTCGACGCGTTTCCAGGACAACGGCGACGGCACGGTGACCGATGTGGAGTCGAAACTGATGTGGATGCGTTGTTCCGGCGGTCAGCAGTGGAGCGGTAACCGATGCACCAGCGCGGCTGCCGATTTCGGCTGGGTGGACGCACAGCGCCACGCCGAGCAGGTGAGCCGCAACGGCACGGCATTCTTCAACGACTGGCGCGTGCCCTCGCTGCGCGAGTTGGCAACGATCACCGACCGCGGTTGCAAGAACCCGCGCACCAACGTGTCGATCTTCCCGGGCACGCCGGCAGCGCCGTACTGGTCATCGACCCCGCGCCCTGGCGAGAACGTCGGCGACCGCGCGTTGGCGTTGAGCTTCGGCGCCGAGGGCGTGTTGCTGGCGCGCAAGCACGAGCGTTTTCACGTGCGACTCGTTCGCACCGGGCCATGAAGCGGCATTGCATGCAAGGTGCGGTCTGCGCGCCCCGGCGGCGCCTGCTCCAGGGCGCGGGTGCGGTGTCCTTGATCGGCGTTGCGGGCTTGCCGGTGGCCGGGGCGATGGCGGCGACTCTGCAGGCCACGGCTGGGCCCACAGCGGCGCTTGCCGCGCAAACCTTCGAAGATGCCATGGCTGCGCTGGGGGCCGCGCCCGCTGCGCCGGGGCAGGTCACGCTCGTGGCGCCTGCGCTCGTGGAGAACGGCGCCATCGTGCCCATCACCGTGTCGAGCGCGCTGCCCGGCACGCGCGAGATCGTGCTGCTGTGCGATCGCAACCCGGTGCCGGTGGCGGTGCACTTCAGCTTTGCGCTGGGCACCGAGCCGGTGGTCTCCACGCGCATCCGCATGGCCACCAGCGGTACGGTGGTGGCGGCGGTGGTCACCGATCGCGGGGTTTTCGCCGCATCGCGCTCTGTCGAGGTCACGGTCGGCGGCTGCGGCTGACCGGCCCGACCTGCACGCACCTCGGGAACGAGACGATGACGCCTTCGCCGATTCGCATCCGGGCGCGCCTGCGCGAGGGCCTGACCGACGTCCAGGTGCTGATGCCGCACCCGATGGAAACCGGACTGCGCGCCGACGCGGCCGGGCAGCTGGTGGCCGTGCACCACATCACCGACGTGCAGGTCAGCGTCGCCGGCCGGCCGGTGCTGAGTGCGCGCATGAGCATGGCGGTGTCGCAAGACCCGCTGCTGTCGTTCCGCTTCAAGGGCGGTCTTGTGGGCGACCGCGTGAGCGTGGCCTGGACCGACACACGGGGCGAACGCCGCACCGACGAGATCGCGATTTCCTGAAATTTTCGTTTCAAAGCCTTCAAAGGAGCACTTCTCGATGAACGAATGCAACCGACGTGTTTTCACACTTCACGTGATCGCTGGCAGTTCGCTGCTGGCCGCAACCGGGCTCCAGGCGCAGGAGAAAGAGGTGAAGGTCAGCTCCGAGAAGTTGACCGAGGCCGACCCGTATGCGAAGTCGATGGGCTTCAGGCTCAACACCGCCAACGCCGACAAGGTGAAGTTCCCGCGCCACGACGTGAGCCAGAAGTGCAGCGAGTGCCAGCTGTTCTCCGGCAAACCCGGTGAGCCGCTCGGGCCCTGCTCGTTCTTCGGCGGCCGGCAGGTGCCGGTGGACGGCTGGTGCCGCAACTTCAAGGTCAAGAAGGCCAAGGCGTGAACGGCGGGCGTCGCTGGCAGGGCGGGCACAGCCAGCGTCGCTGGTTGGTCGGGGACGGCCAGCGTCGCTGGTTGGTCGGGGGCAGCCAGCGTCGCTGGCTGGGGGCGGCGTGCGCCGGCCTGCTGGCGATACTCGTCGCGTGCGAGCGGCCGCACTCCATCCAACACGGCTTTCGCGGCCTGAACACCGCGCAGCTCTACACCTCCGACAAGCTCGCCAGCGTGGCCGAGTTGAACAAGATCCCGGTGGCCGAAGACCCCGCCGACCCCGACTCGCCGATGGCCACCGAGGTCTTCAAGAACGTGCAGGTGTTGAACGACCTGAGTGCCACCGAGTTTTCGCGCCTGATGCAGGCGCTGTCCACCTGGGTCGCGCCCGAAGAGGGCTGCGACTTCTGCCACAACGCCGACGACCTCGCGTCGGACGAGAAGTACACCAAGGTCGTGGCGCGCCGCATGCTGACGATGACGCGCCAGATCAACACCGACTGGAAAGCCCACGTCGCCGGCACCGGCGTGACCTGCTGGACCTGCCACCGCGGCGAGGCGGTGCCCTCGGGCGACTGGTTTGCCGCGCCCGACCTGCGCGGCACCGCCGGCATGCTGGGCAATCGGGCCGGGCAGAACACGCCCAACCCGAACGCGGGCGGTTCGTCGTTGCCGACCGATCCGCTGTCGACCTTCCTCATCACCGACAACAACATCCGCATTCAGGGCACGAAAGCGCTGGCCGGCGACAACATCCATTCGATCAAGCAAGCAGAGTGGACCTACTCGCTGATGATGTACATGTCCAACTCGCTCGGCGTGAACTGCACGTTCTGCCACGCCTCGCGCGCACTCGAGGCCTGGGACCAGAGCACGCCGCAGCGCGCCACCGCGTGGCACGGCATCCGCATGGTGCGCGAACTGAACTCGGCCTACCTCATCCCGATGCAGCCGCTGTTCCCTGTCAACCGGCTCAGCGCGGAGGGAGATGGCCCCAAAGTCGGCTGCGCCACGTGCCACAAGGGCAGCTACAAGCCGCTCAACGGCGTGAGCCCGTTGACGGATTACCCGGTGCTGGCGGGCGTGATGCCGCCCCCGGTGGCGCCCGGCGCCAGCGCGCCAGCAAGCAAGACCACGTCCTATTCTGGGAGCAAGGACACGAGCACGGCCGCTCTGGGAACGTTCCACACGATCCCGGCCGCTGCGGGCGCGAAGTAGCGCCGCACGCGCCTCAAAAAGCAAAGGGCCACCGCGAGGTGGCCCAAGGCTTGCCGGACACGTGCATCGCGTCGATGCACAGAGACGGTTTTCTGGCGCCGGTTACGGGTTCCGGAGGCCCGCCCAATCGTGCGGTCGGTTTGTCGCCTTTGAAGGTTCGCATTGTGCCGGGCTGCGCGGCTACTGGTCGGTGGAAGCAGGGTGACATTCACCCCCTTTTTTCACGGACGCCCCGTCCGATCGGCTAACCTCGCCGCCTCGCCCGAAACGCGCCCACCCTCTCGACCTTGTGCGCTGGGCCCGGTCAGCACCCAGGAGCCCCGATTGTTCGGCTACTTCGAAAAGCTCGTTCACCCTTACCCGGACGCCGAGCCGACCCAACCGCCGCGCGGCTTCTTCGCCTTCGTGTGGGACTGCACGCGCGGCCTGCGGCCCTACATCGCTGGCATGACGCTGCTGACGGCGGTGATCGGCGCGTTCGAGGCGCTGTTGTTCAGCATGCTCGGGCACATCGTCGACTGGCTCGGCGCGGTGGAGCCGTCGCAGTTGTGGGCCAAAGAGCGCGACACGCTGCTGCTGCTGGCCGGCATCCTGCTGGCGAGCCCGCTGTTCATTGCGCTGCAGACGTTTTTGAAGCACCAGACGCTGGCTGGCAACATGCCGATGCTGCTGCGCTGGAACTTCCACCGCCGCATGCTCGGCCAGAGCATGAGCTTCTACCAGGACGAGTTCGCCGGCCGCGTGTCGGCCAAGGTGATGCAGACCGCGCTGGCCGCGCGCGACGTGGTGATGATCATCTGCGACATCATGGTTTTCGTGGTGATTTACTTCGTCACGATGATCGCAGTGGTCGGCAGCTTCGACCTGCTGCTGTTGCTCCCCTTCATCGGCTGGCTGCTGCTGTACATCGTGGCGGTGTGGTACTTCGTGCCGCGTCTGGGCCGGGTCGCGACCGAGCAGGCCGACGCGCGCTCGCTGATGACCGGGCGTATCACCGATTCGTACACCAACATCGCCACCGTCAAGCTGTTCTCGCACGCGCGGCGCGAGGCCGGCTACGCGCGCTCGGCGATGCAGGAGTTCATCGCCACTGTGCACGCGCAGATGCGTCTGGTCAGCGGCTTCGAGGTCACCAACCAGGTGTTGAGCATGCTGCTGATCCTGGCGACGACCGGCGCCACGCTGTGGTTGTGGATGCAGGGTCAGGTCGGCGTCGGCGCGGTCGCGGCGGCCACCGCGATGGCGCTGCGGCTGAACGGCATTTCGCACTGGATCATGTGGGAGATGTCGTCGCTGTTCGAGCACATCGGCACGGTGCAGGACGGCGTCAACACGCTGTCGCGCCCGCACGCGGTGGTGGACCGCGCCGACGCGGTGCCGCTGAAGGTGAGTCGAGGCGAGGTGCGCTTCGATGCGGTGACATTCGCCTACGGCAGCACGGATGCGACGAAGCCTCCGGTGATCGACAAGCTCAACCTGCACATTCGCGCCGGCGAGAAGATCGGCCTGGTGGGGCGCTCGGGTGCTGGCAAGTCCACCGTGGTGAACCTGCTGCTGCGCTTCCACGACGTGGCGCAGGGGCGGGTGTTGATCGACGGGCAGGACATCGCCGGCGTCACGCAGGACTCGCTGCGTGCGCAGGTCGGCATGGTCACGCAGGACACCTCGCTGCTGCACCGTTCGGTGCGCGACAACATCCTGTACGGCCGGCCCGACGCCGACGACACGCAGATGATCGCCGCCGCCACACGCGCCGAGGCACACGACTTCGTTCAGGGCCTTACCGACCCGAAAGGTCGCACCGGCTACGACGCGCACGTGGGCGAGCGCGGCGTCAAGCTCTCGGGCGGCCAGCGCCAGCGCATCGCCATTGCGCGCGTGATGCTGAAGGACGCACCCATCCTGCTGCTCGACGAAGCCACCAGCGCGCTCGACTCCGAAGTGGAGGCCGCCATCCAGGCGAGCCTTTACCGCTTGATGGAGGGCAAGACGGTGGTGGCGATTGCGCACCGGCTTTCCACCATCGCCGCGATGGACCGGCTGGTGGTGATGGACAAGGGCCGCATCGTCGAAGAAGGCGACCACCGCAGCCTGCTCGCGCAGGGCGGCTTGTACGCGCGGCTGTGGGCGCACCAGAGCGGTGGCTTCCTCGGCGAGGACGATGCCGACGACGTCGTGGTCCGGCCGGCCGCACCGGCTGCGCCGACCGAAGCGGCGACGCTGTGAGGCCGCTCACGGCGGCGGTGGGTGCAGCGCGGCCCTGCGGAACTCGCGGCATGATGCGGCGTCCGTCAGCGACGCGGGCCCAAACGCCCGAGAACGGGCGAACCCGCGTACCCATCGACACAGGAACCTGACCCATGACCCGACATGACCGCCGAACTGCATTGGCAGCGCTCGCCGCACCGTGGATCGGTGCGCTCCCCTCCACCGGCCTGGCCGCAACGGCGCCGCCGACGAACGTGACCTTCGGCAACTTCAACCGGGCCGCCCTCGGCGTGGGCGCGGCAACGAACGGCGCGGTGGCCTTCCCCGCCGACAACGCCTGGAACACCGATATCTCCGGTGCGCCGGTCGACCCGAACTCCGACGCGATCATCGCCAGCATCGGTGCCACCACCGGCCTGCACCCTGACTTCGGCGCCGGGCTGTACGACGGCGGGCCGATCGGCATCCCGTATGTCATCGTCGATGGCCAACAAAAGCGCGTGCAGATCCAATGGAAGACGCGGCCGGGCGGCGGCAGCACCGGCGCCGCGTATGGCGACGAAAGCGACCCCGGGCCGTACCCGGTGCCGCGCAACGCGCCGGTCGAAGGCGGGCAAGCCGCCACCGGCGACCGGCATGTGCTGGTGATCGACCGCGACCAGAACCGGCTGTACGAACTCTTCCGCGCCTTCCCGCTACCCGACGGTTCGTGGGACGCCGAGAGCGGCGCCGTCTTCCACCTCGACAGCAACCAGGTCCGTCCGACCGCGCTGCCCGGCTGGACCAGTGCCGACGCGGCCGGCCTGCCGATCTTTCCCGGCCTGGCGCGTTACGAAGAAGCGGCACTCGGCCCAGGCGGCATTCGCCACGCGCTGCGCTTTACCGTCCGGCGTTCGCGCCGCGCTTACGTGCCGCCTGCCACGCACTTTGCGTCGAGAGACCGCTCGCCCCAGTTGCCACCGATGGGCATGCGTGTGCGGCTGAAGGCCAAGTTCCACATTTCCCCGCGCCTGAGCCCCGAGGTGCGCGCCATCCTGACGGCGCTCAAGACCTACGGCATGTTCATGGCCGACAACGGCGGCGACTGGTTCATCTCCGGCGCGCCCGACGAGCGCTGGGACAACGGCGACCTTCGCCCCCTCAAGCAGGTGACGGGCAGCGACTTTGAAGTGATCCGGATGGATGGACTCGTCGCGGGGTGATCTATGCGTGGTCGTGGCGTGCTTCAGGCGAATGCCCATGGCGCCACCGATGACTTTGTGACCGCCCGTAACTTGTGCGCCCAGCGGCAAGCAGGACCGAAAAGCCGCGGCGCACAACGACAATCCGGGCCCCACGCACCGACGGAGACAACCGCATGACACACCCCGACCGACGCGCTGCGCTGACCGCGCTGTCCGCTTTGTGGCTGTCTGCCTGTGGCGGGGGTGGTGATGCGCCTGCACCGCCACCGACCGGTGGGGCCCCGTCGCCGTCGCCCGCACCTGCGCCGGGTACACCTGGCGCGCCCACACCGCCACCGCCGTCTCCGGCACCCGCGCCTGCGCCCGTGCCGGTCACGCCGGTGTACGGCTCGTTCGTCGGCGCAACGCTCGGCATCGGCGCGCCGACCAACGGCGCGCTCGCCTTCCCCGCCAGCAACCCGTGGAACACCGACATCTCGGCCGAGCCGGTCGACCCCAACTCGGCGAACCTCATCAACAGCATTGGCGCGGCCACCGGGTTGCGCGGCGACTTCGGTGCCGGGCTCTTCAACGGCGGGCCGATCGGCATTCCGTATGTCACTGTGGCGGGCACGCAGTCGCGCGTGGCGATCGTCTTCACCGCGTTCGGCGCTGAAAGCGACCCGGGCCCGTACCCGGTGCCGCCCGACGCGCCTGTCGAGGGCGGTGCGAGCAACCCTGCCAACAACGGCGACCGGCACGTGATCGTGATCGACCGCGACAACAACCGGCTGTACGAGCTCTTCACCGCCTTCAAGAACGCCAACAACTCGTGGAACGCCGATTCGGGCGCGCTGTTCCACCTTGACAACAACAACGTGCGCCCGGGTGGCCAGCCGGGCTGGACGAGCGCCGACGCCGCCGGCCTGCCGATCTTCCCCGGCCTGGTGCGCTATGAAGAGGCGGCGCGCGGCCCCGGCGGCATTCGCCATGCGTTGCGCTTCACCGTGCAGCAAAGCCGGCGCGCCTACGTGCCGCCGGCCACGCACTTCGCGTCCAACAGCACCAACGTGAACCTGCCGCCGATGGGCATGCGGGTGCGGCTGAAGGCGAGCTACGTGATCCCGGCCAACTTCAGCACCGAGGTGCGCGCGATCCTCACCGCGATGAAGGCCTACGGCATGTTCGTGGCCGACAACGGCAGCAACTGGTTCGTCAGCGGCGCACCCGACGAGCGCTGGAACAACACCGAGTTGACCCAGCAACTCGGCAGCGTGAGGGGCTCAGACTTCGAGGTGGTGCTGATGCAGGGGCTCGTCACAGGCTGAAGGCCGCTGCGCTGCGCAAGCGGTTCACCGCGACCGCACCGCTCGCGGCGCGCCGGCATCAGACGGGCTTGCCCAGCCCGAGCCTCTCGACGATGCGCCGTTCGTTCGCAAAGGTCTCGCGCATTGACCGGCCGTAATCGTCGCTGTTCAGGTAGATCACTTCCTGGTCGTACCTGGTCAGCTCGGCCACGTGCTGTGGGTCGAACATCGCGGCCTTGAAGGCGTCGTGCAAGGTCTTCACCAAACCTGACGCCATGCCGCGCGGGCCCGCCAGTCCGTAAGGCGAGCTGGCGACGACGCCCAGGCCCAACTCCTTCAACGTCGGCACAGTGGGCCAGCGCTTGGTGCGGTTTTCGCCGAACGTGACCAGCAGCCGCAGGCTGCCGCCGTCGACGAACGGCGCAAAGCCGTTGGAGTTGACGCCGGCCATCACCTGCCCCGCCGCCACCGCCACCATCTGCTCCGACGTGCCCTTGTACGGCACGTGAATCCAGCGCAGGTTGCGCCGGCCGAACAGCTCCTCCATCACCACATGCGGCGTGGTGCCGGCGCCATTGGTGGACACGCTGAGCACGCCCGGGTGGGCCGCTGCCCAGGCCATCAGGTCTTCGAGGCTGCGGAACTCGCTCGCGGCCGGAACCACCACGCCGAAGGTCACACCGCTGACCTGGATGATCGGCGTGGTGTCGCGGATCGGGTCCCAGAGCACCTTTTGCGTGTGCGGCGCGCGGAACACCGGGTGCGGCATCTGCGCGATCGTGTAGCCGTCGGGCGCGGCCTGTTGCAGCACCGGCATCACCAGCGTGCCGCCAGCACCGGCGCGGTTCTCGATCACGATGCGCTGCCCCAGGTGCTTGCCCGCCAGGTCGGCCAGCAGGCGCATCGTCTGGTCGGTGGCGCCGCCAGCGGGCCACGGCACCCACAGCGTGATGGGGCGGGCGAGAAAACTCTCGGTCGCACGCACTGCGGGTGCGGCCAGCGCGGCAGCGCCGGCCAGCATGCGCAACGCGCGGCGGCGCGAGGCGCTGCGGGGCGAACGAGTCATCGCCACGAGGCCAGCTCCATCGTCAAGCTTCCACCGGTCAGGAACGCCGGGGCCACCGGTTCGTGGCGTTCGAGCCGGACCAGCCCGACGCCGGGGCAGCACCACTTCAGCGTGGTCACCGCGAGGTCGCGCCAGCCCGGGATGGGATCGACGTCAATGCGAACGCTGGCATCACCCTTCACACGCGGACAGTTGTCGAAGCGGCCCGCCGGCGTGTCCAGCGCCACGCCGGCCGCGTCGATGCTGTGTTGCATGGCGACGTTCTTGTGCTGGTAGCGCATTTCGCGCGGGAAGTCGTTGCGGCGCATCAGGAGGTACGCGGTGGTGCTCGTCTGCCATTGTGTGCCCTCGCCGCCGGCCACGACATGAACGCGGCGCCGATGCGGCAGGCGCTGACCGATGCCGCTCGGGCGTGGGTGCCAGGTCGATGTGAAAGCAGTTGTCGGGACGACGGCTGGTGCGTCGCCATCAGCGGCCGTCCGAGCTTGCCCGGTTCCAGCGCAGCTTGCGGTAGATGGTGTTGCGGCTGATGCCGAGTCGCTTGGCGGCCTCGGAGATGTTGCCGCCGGCGGCAGCCAGTGCGTTGCGCATCATCTCGACTTCCGCTTCTTCCAGCGTCACGGGAGGCGGCTTGTCGGCTTTGGCGCCGGTGACCGGCGCCGCGGCAGGCGCCGGGTCAGCCCCCGCAGGGGCCGCAGGCGCGCTCGGCGCAGCAGCGCCGAACGCAACGAGCGCTGCCGAGCCCAGCGTGGCTGCGCCAGCGGGTGGCGCTGAGTAGAACGAGGCGCTGGTCGAACCGCCTTCCGACGTTGCCTCCGCCGCCGCCGGCCGCGCCGCCATCGGGTGCACCGCCGGTGCGATGCGGCTCACGTCTTCAAGGAAGTCGTCGGACAGATGCGCCTCGGTGACTTGTCGTTCGCCGATCGCCATCACCGCCGCCGTGCGCAGCACGTTGGCCAGCTGGCGCACATTGCCCGGCCAGCCATAGCGGCGGAACAGGTCCATCACCGTCGGGCTGATCTCGGGCGTGCTGACGGGGCATTCGGCCTGCAGGATGCGCCGCGCGACCATGCCCAGGTCGGTGCGCTCGCGCAGGCTCGGCAACCGCACCACCAGACCGTTCAAGCGGTAGTACAGCGCTTCGAGGAATTCGTGACGCTCGATCATCTCGCGCAGGTTGCGGTGCGTGGCGGTGATGAGCGCGATGTCGATGGGGATCGACTTGCGGCTGCCCAGCGGCGTGACGCAGCGCTCTTGCAGCACGCGCAGCAGCCGCCCCTGCAGGCCCGGCGGCAGGTCGCCGATTTCGTCCAGGAACAGCGTGCCGGCATTGGCCTGCACCAGGCGGCCCGTGGCGCCTTTGCGCTTGGCGCCGTTGGGCGCGGCTTCTTCATGGCCGAACAGCTCGGCCTCGAGCTGCGCCTCGGGGATGGACGCGCAGTGCACCGCGACGAACGGCTGGCGTGAGCGAATCGAGTCCTGGTGCAGCGCACGCGCGAGCAGCTCTTTGCCGGTGCCGGTCTCGCCCAGGATGAGCAGCGGGATGTCGCGGTTCATGATGCGGCGCACCTTCTGCACCACGGCTTCCATGTGCGCGTCGCCGGTCTGCAGGAACTGCAGGCCGGAGGGCGGCGCGGCGCGGCCGGCCGGGCCTGTCGTGCGGATCAGGTGCGCCCCGGCCGGCGCAGCGGCTGCGGAGTCGGCCGCATCGAGATCGGCGGTGTCGGCGTCGGCCTGCGTGGCCCCGGTCGCAGGCCGTGGCTGCCCCACCAGCGGCCGCGCCTGCCAGTTGAAGCGCGCCGCCACGTGAAACTGCCGCCCGTTGTCCAGGCCCAGGTACATCGGCACCGACAGCGGCGCGCGGAAGTGGTCGATCACCGCCGACGCGGTGGTGCCGAACAGGCTGGTGAGCGTGTGCAGACGCAGCGCTGCGCCGGTCAGGTCGAGTTGGTCGAGCGCACTGCGGTTGGCGCCCAGAATGCGGCCGTCGCCGCCGACCACGATGATGCCTTCGAGCAGCGTGCCGATGAACTCGACCCGGCTGTGGAAGTGCAGCCGCAGCCGGTCGCCGTAGTCGTCGGAGAGCCAGTGGTTCTCGATCATGCGCGCCGACATGCGCACCAGCCCCATCGTGTGCTGGTGGTAGCTGCGCTGGTCGCCGGTCACGTCGAGCACACCGAGCATGTTGCCGCGCGGGTCGAAGATCGGCGCCGACGAACAGGTGAGAAAACTGTTCGCGTACATGAAGTGTTCGTCGGCGTGCACCAGCGTGGGCGACTCGGTGAACAGCGCCGTGCCCATGCCGTTCGTGCCCTTGGAATGCTCGGCCCAGTTCACGCCCGGCGACAGCGCCACCTTGCCGGCGCGGTCCAGAAAGTCGTCGTCGCCGACCGAGTGCAGGATGGTCCCCTGCGCGTCGGTCAGCACGATCATGCTTTCGGTGTTGACGATCTGCTCGAACAGCATCTCCATGATGGGCGCGGCGTGCGTGAACAGGCGCTGGTTGCGCTCGCGCGCGACCGCCAGGTCGCTGCGCATCATCGGCGTGAAGTCGGGCCGCTCGATGCGCGACAGGCCGAGGGCCGCGCAGCGCTGGTGCGACTGTTCGATCAGCGCCAGGTGCGCCGGCTGCGAGATCAGCGCGCTCGGTCCGCGATAGCCCGTCGCGCTGTCGGGCACCACCTTGTTCCGGTGGGCAACGGTCCGGTTGGCTGCGGCCATGGCGCGCTCCTTGAGGGTGTCGCCAGCATAGACCGAATCGATCGCCGCCCCGCGAGTTGGGGCATGGGCGCGGGTCTGCGCCGCGGCGCGCGCGGCGGGCCCGGCTCAGCCGTTGCTGGTGGCGCGGACCTCGTCGATCGTCGTGATGCCGGCCCAGACCTTGTCGATGCCGTCCTGCCGCAGGGTGCGCATGCCCTCGGCCATCGCCACTTTCTGCAGCGCCTCGGCGCGCGAGCCGGTCTGGATCAGGTGGCGTTGCTCGCGCGAGACCATCATCAACTCGTGCAGGCCGGCGCGGCCCTTGAAGCCGCTGTCGTCGCAGTGCTTGCAGCCGGGGCTGTGGTGTGCCTGCAGGCGGCCACCGCGGCTGTTGCGTTGCTTCCAGCCGGCCAGCACGTCGTCGCGTTGCACCGGCGGCTCGTTGCTGCCGAAGGCGTGCATGTAGTTGTTCAACAACTCCTCGATCAACGCATCGCTGGCCGGCTCGCTGACGCGGCACTGGGTGCACAGCCGCCGCACCAGCCGCTGCGCCAGCACGGCCAGCAGCGAGTCGGCAAAGTTGAACGGGTCCATGCCCATGTCGAGCAGGCGGGTCACCGTCTCGGGCGCGCTGTTGGTGTGCAGCGTGCTGAGCACCAGGTGGCCGGTGAGCGAGGCTTCGATCGCCATCTGGCCCGTCTCGCCATCGCGGATCTCGCCGACCATGATCGCGTCCGGGTCGGCGCGCAAAAACGCGCGCAGCGCTTTGGCAAACGTCCAGTCGATCTTCGGGTTGACCTGCACCTGGCGCAGCCCGGGCTGGGTGATCTCGATCGGGTCTTCGGCCGTCCAGATCTTGCGCTCCGGCACGTTGATGTGGCTCAGCGCCGAGTGCAGCGTGGTCGTCTTGCCCGAGCCGGTGGGGCCGACGCACAGCACCATGCCGTAGGGCCGTTCGATGGCGTCCTTCAGGTTGCGCAGGTTGTTGTCCGACAGACCGAGGTTGTCCAGCGGCACCGGCCGGGCGGAGGCCAGGATGCGCATCACCACGTCTTCGAGCCCGGTGTTGGTGGGGATCGTGGCCACGCGCAGCTCGATCTTGTGCTGCGGCGAGAACTTGGCGAAGTTGATCTTGCCGTCCTGCGGCTTGCGCTTCTCGGAGATGTCGAGGTCGCACATGATCTTCACGCGGGCGATGAGTGCGCTGCGGTAGTTCGGCGGCAGCTCCAGGTAGGAGCGCATCACGCCGTCCTTGCGGAAGCGGATGCGGATCTTCTCGCGGCCGGGGTAGCTCTCCACGTGGATGTCGGAGACGCCGTCCTTGTGCGCCTCGATGATCATGTTGTTGATGAGCCGCACGAGCGAGTTGTCCGACTGCTCGATGGCATCGCCGCTGTCCAGGCTCAGGCTGTCCAGGCCTTCCTTCTCCAGCGTCTCGACGAGCTTGCCGGTGTCGGCCGTCTCCAGGTCGAGCGTCAGCGGCGCGTCGCCGCCCGCTTGGCTGCCGGTGTCCATGCCGATCTTCTCGTAGGCCGCGCGCAGCAGCTTGTCCATCGAGCGGCACTTGGCCAGCACCGGCAGGACCTTCATGCCGCAGTTGAACTCCACCTCTTCGACCGCAGCGCGGCGCCGTGCCGGGTCGTCCAGCGCCACCACCAGGCGGCCTTCGCGCAACAACAGCGGCATCACGCGCAAGCGCTGCGCAACCGAGTGGCTGAGCTTGCGCAGCGCGTCGGGCTCGACGGGGAAGACGTCCAGGTCGACCAGCGGGTAGCCCATCTTGCGCGACAGCGCTTCTTGCAGGTCGTCGCGCGACACCACGTTCATGCGCACCAGCAACTCGCCCAGCGGCACGCTGCGGTCGAGCTTCTGCTGGTCGAGCGCGGCGGCAAGCTGCACCTGGTTGACCAGGCCCATCGACATCAGCGCATCGCCGATGCGGATCATCGGCATCTTGGCCTGGCGCTCCAGCGCCTCCAGCAACTGTTCGGGCGAGACGATCTGGCGCAGCACCAGGATGTCGCCGATCTTCTGCTTGCGCAGCGCTTCCTGCGTTGCCACGGCTTGCTCTACCTGGGCGGGCGTGGCGCGCTCTTGTTCGATCAACACCTCGCCGATGCGGGGCCCCAGTTCCACGGCGGTGTAGGCGACTTTCGGAATGAACATGCGCAGCACGCTGCCGTCGTCGCCGGCCGGCGGAAACAGGAACAGGCCGTACGGCGACTCCACGTGGCCGATGGACATGCCCGTCATCTCTTCGCCCGAGGCGAGCGTGACGCGGTAGCTGGACGCACCGCGTTGCCCCAGCAACGTTGCGTGCGGGTCGCCCGATGCCGGCAGTTGCGAGTGCAGCGGCGTCGTCAGCACGATGCAGCGGAACTGGTGGAAGCGCAGCGGAAACGTGGTGCGCGCCGGCGGTGACTGCACGTGCGCGAGCGCGTCTTCGGGCACGAAGAAGGTCAGCCGGCTGTGGCTCTTGGCGCCGTTGCGGCCGATCACTTCGCAGGGCAGCGGGTCGGTCTGCTGCACCGGTTCGGGGAAGCTGGCGAACGGAGGGGTCGGCCAGGCGAAGCCTTCTCGCCGGGTCTTGGCCTCGGCGTCGATGTTCGGCTGAGGCTCCGGCAGAAGCGTCAGTTCCCAGTTCGAAAATGGATTGGGTTCGCCCATGGGGTGTCGGCTCTATCGCTGCCCCGCTTGCCGCGACGGCGAAATTGCGCCATTGCGGACCAGAGCCATGAAGCGATCGTAGGCCGCCGGCTGCCCCGGCAAGGCGCGGAACAGGCCGGCTTTCTGGGGCCAGATTTCAGGCGCCAGATTGCGCCCGCGTGCCCACCGCCGTGCCTACTTCTGCACACCCATCACGGTGTCGGGCAGCCAAGTGACGATGGCTGGGAACACCGTGACCAGCGCAATGCACAGCACCAGGCACATGAAGAAGGGAATGGCCGCGCGAGCGATCGTGTTGCTGTCCTTGCCGGTCATGTTCTGCAGCACAAAGAGGTTGAAGCCCACCGGCGGCGTGACCTCGGCGATCTCCACCAGCAGCACCACGAAGATGCCGAACCAGATCAGGTCGAAGCCGGCCTTCTGCACCATCGGCAGCACCACCGCGCTGGTCAGCACGATCATCGAGATGCCGTCCAGCGCGGTGCCCAGCACCAGGTAGACGACCACCAGCACGGAGATGAGCGCATATGGGCTCAACTGCTTTTCAGCGACCCACTCGGCCAGCTCGCGCGGGATGCCGGTGAAGGCCATCGTCTTGGCCAGGAAGGCTGCGCCCGCCAGGATGAACATGATCATGCAGCTGACGCGCGTGGCGCTCATCAGCCCGTCCCAGAAGTTGCGCCGGTTGAGCGAGCCACCCGCCGCGGCAATGACCAGCGAGCCGAGCACGCCGTAGGCCGCGCATTCGGTGGCGGTGGCCCAGCCGGCCACCAGCACCACGATGATGAAGACGATCAAGAGCCCGCACGGAATGAGGCTGGCCGACAGCCGAAGCTTTTGCATCAGCGTGGTCGGCGCTTCGGGCGGCGGCACCTTGGCTGGGTTGCGCCAGCTCCACCAGGCGATGTAGCTGGAGAACAGCAGCATCAGCAGGAAGGCCGGCAAGAAGCCGGCCAGGAAGATCCGGATCACGCTCGCCTCGGCCGCCACCGCGTAGACGACCATCGTGATCGACGGCGGGATCAGGATGCCCAGCGTGCCCGCGGTGGCAAGCGAGCCGAGCGCCAGCTTCTCGTCGTAGCCACGCCGCTTGAGCTCGGGCAGCGCAACCTTGGCGATGGTGGCGCAGGTGGCTGCCGACGAACCCGACACCGAGCCGAAGATGCCGCAGCCGAGGATGGTGGTGTGCATCAGCCGCCCCGGAATGCGGTTGAGCCACGGCGCCAGGCCCTCGAACATCTGCTCCGACAACCGCGTGCGGAACAGGATCTCGCCCATCCAGATGAACAGCGGCAACGCCGCCAGCTCCCAACTCGCCGAGCTCTCCCAGAACGCACTGAACAGGTTCTTGCCCGGCAGCGTGGTTGTGAAGAAGAACTGCCCGATCCAGCCGACGATGGCCAGCGACATCGCGATCCACACACCGCCGGCGAGCAGAAACAAAAGGATCAGCAGCAGCAAGCCGCCGACTTCGATCAGTCCCATGAAGGCACCTTTCGCATTGCGCTGGACTGTGCGTTCACAAGTCTTCCGAAAAATCGCCGCGCGCGTGGCGCTCTTCGACCAGCCGCACGTAGGTCGGCTTCTGCCCACGCAGCACGGTGAACAATTCGTCGAGCACCGCCAGCAGGAACAGTGCCGAACCGACCACGAAGCTGAGCTGCGGAATCCACATCGGGATCGCGACCATGTTGGTCGCCATGTCGTTGAACTTCCAGCTCTCCCAGGTGAAGCGGGCCGCCCAGAAGGCGAGGTAGCCGATCGCAACCGACGCCACCGCGAGCGACACGGTCTCGAACGCGAACCGCACGCGCGGGCTCATGCGGTCGAGCAGCAAGGTGACGCGCACGAAGTCGCCATGCTTGAACGCATGCGCCATCGCCAAAAAGGCGGCGGCCGCGCACAGCCACGACACCACATCGTTGACCCAGCCGACGCGCCACGCCGCCACGCGGCCGACCGACGCGGCGATCATCAGCACGAAGATCGTCAGCACGCACAGCGCGGCCAACTGGCCGGCCAGCGTGAACAGCCTGTCGAGCGCGCGGCGCATGGTCAGGGGCTGTACTTGTCTGCCGGGCGTACCTGGCGGGCTTACATCTTCCGGTAGGCGTCCACCACCGCCTGCCCTTCAGGGCCGGCTTTTTCGAGCCATTCCTTCAGCATCGTGTCGCCGACCTTCTTCATGTCGGTGGTCAGCTGTGCCGGCGGTGCGACGATGTTCATGCCGTTCTTCTTCAGCAACTCGATGTACTCGGTGTTCTTGGTCTTCGAGGTGGCCCAGCCGCGCGTTTCAGCGTCGGCGCCGGCCTTCAGCAGGGCGGCTTGCGTCGGCTTGTCGAGCGCGTCGAACGCGGCCTTGTTGACCAGCACGGCGTTCTTGGGCAGCCAGGCCTGCGTGTCGTACCAGTACTTGATGTGTTCGTACGTTTTCGTGTCGTAGCCGGTCGAGCCCGAGGACATGTAGCTCTCGATCACGCCGGTGGCCATGGCCTGCTGCAGTTCCGCCGCCTGCACCGTCACCGGCTGCGCACCCACCAGTTCGGCGATGCGTGCGGTGGCCGGGCTGTAGGCGCGCCACTTCACGCCCTTCAGGTCGGCCGCCGAGGTGATGGGTTTTTTCACGTAGATGCCCTGCGGCGGCCACGGCACCGAATACAGCAGCATCAGGCCTTGTTCGCCGAGCTTCTTGTCCATCACAGGCTTCTGCGCCTTGTAGAGCTTCATCGAGGCGTCGTAGCTGTCGGCCAGGAAGGGCAGCCCATCGGCGCCGAAGATCTGCCACTCGTTCTGGTAGTTGGCCAGCAGGATCTCGCCCATTTGCGCCTGCCCGCCCTGCACCGCGCGCTTGATCTCGGGCGCCTTGAAGAGCGACGCGTTGGCGTGCACGGTGATCTTGAGCTTGCCGGCGGTGGCTTTGTCCACATCGGCCGCGAACTGCACCAGGTTTTCGCTGTGGAAGTTGGTGGCTGGGTAGGCAGCGGGCAGGTCCCACTTGGTCTGGGCCGAGGCGGTGGTGGCCCAGGCCAGCAAGGCGGCGGTGACGATCGAACGTTGGGTCAGGTTCATGTGCTCTCCATTCAGCGGTAGACAGAAGGACGGTTGGAAACGAAGCTTCGGGGGAAAGAAAAGCATAGAGCGTGCCGCACCAGCTTGCATCCACGCTTGCCCGCACGGCGAACGGCACCGATCGACGAATGCGACGCTTGCAGTCTAGAGACTATTCCGATAAATTGTCAACGACTTGTGTATGAATCAGGCTCAAAAAACCGTGAACTCAGGGAAAGCACCCAAGGGCCGCAACGCGGCCGACGCTGTGGCCGCCCAACCAGCGCCACCCAAGGGGCGCAAGCCGGCCCAAGAGAGCACCCGCAAGGGCGCGGCGCGCGGCATCGTGTCGTCGTCGCACCTCGTGTCGCCGCGCAGCGTGGAGCTGTCGGAGCTGGAGTTCGGGCTCATCGTCGCGTGGAACGCGTTTTCGCGCTGGGCCATGCGCTGCATGGCCGCCGCCGGCTGCCCCGACCTGACGATCACCGACGTGCTCGTGCTGCACCACATCAACCACCGCGCGCGCAACAAGAAGCTGGCCGACATCTGCTTTGTGCTGAACTACGAAGACACGCACGTCGTGGCTTACTCGCTGAAGAAGTTGGTGGCGGCCGAACTGGCGCTGGCGCAGAAGGTCGGCAAGGAGGTCTTCTACAGCCCCTCGCCGGCCGGTGAGGCGGCGGTGCAGAAGTACCGCGAGGTGCGCGAGGCCTGCCTGGTGGACAACCTCGACGTCGAGCGCAACGCCGACATCGGCGACATGGCGCGCCTGCTGCGCACGATGTCGGGGCTGTACGACCAGGCCGCGCGGGCGGCGACGTCCTTGTGACGGCGCCGCACGCTCCTGGACCCGACGGCAACGTCGTTGTGATGGCGCCGCCCGCGCCTGAACCTCGCGGCGGCGCCGCTGTGCCCAAGCTCGGCATTCTGATGCTCGACACACGCTTCCCGCGCATCGTCGGCGACATCGGCAATGCGGCCACCTTCGACCACGGCGTGCTGTACGCCACCGTGCACGGCGCCTCGCCGCAGCGCGTCGTGCGCGAGCGCGACGCGTCGCTGCTGCAGCCGTTTATCGACGCCGGCCGCAGCCTCGTGCGCGACGGCGCCACGGCCGTCACGACGAGTTGTGGCTTCCTCGTGCTGTTCCAGCGCGAGCTGCAGGCCGCGTTGCCGGTGCCGGTGTGGACATCGAGCCTGCTGCTGCTGCCGGAGTTGCAGGATGCGCTGCCGGCAGGCCGCCGCGTTGGTGTGGTGACGGCCGATGCCGCGTCGCTCGCCGCAGACCACCTGCGCTGCGCCGGCGCATCGGCCGACACGCCCATCGAGGGGCTGGCCCCCGGCTGCACCTTGCAGCGCACGCTGCTGAACGATGAGCCGCAGCTCGATGTGGACGCTGCACGGCATGCCACCGTGGAGGCCGCGCAGCGCCTGGTTGCGCGCCACCCCGAGGTGGCCGCCATCGTGCTGGAGTGCACCAACCTGCCGCCGTATGCCGACGCGGTGCGCACCGCCACCGGGCGGCCGGTGCATGGCATCACCGATCTGATCGCGCGTCGACTGCCGATGAGCGCTGCGATGAAGGAGCCACGCACGTGACACCTGCGAACCGCTGGCAGTTCTGGATCGACCGTGGCGGTACCCTCACCGACGTGGTCGGCCGCCGCCCCGACGGCACACTCGTCACGCACAAGTTGTTGAGCGACAACCCCGAGCAGTACGCAGACGCAGCCGTCGCCGGCATCCGCCACTTGCTCCGGTTGCGGCCCGGCGAGCCGATCACGCCCGAGCAGGTCGAGTGCGTGAAGATGGGCACGACCGTCGCCACCAACGCGCTGCTGGAGCGCAAGGGCGAGCCGACGGTGCTCGTCATCACGCGCGGCTTTCGCGACGCGCTGCGCATCGCCTACCAGGACCGGCCGCGCCTCTTCGACCGGCACATCGTGCTGCCCGAGCTGTTGTACGCGCGCGTGATCGAGGCCGACGAGCGTGTGGGCGCCCGGGGCGAGTTGGTACGGCCACTCAATGAGGACGCGCTGCGCGCCGATCTGCAAGCCGCGTTCGACGCCGGCCTGCGCAGCGCGGCGATCGTCTTCATGCACGGCTACCGTTTCACCGCGCACGAGCTGGCGGCGCACGCCATTGCGTCGGCCATCGGCTTCCCGCAGATCAGCGTGTCGCACCAGGTCAGCCCGCTGATGAAGCTGGTGGGGCGTGGCGACACGACGGTCGTCGATGCCTATTTGTCGCCGATCCTGCGCCGCTATGTCGAACAGGTGGCACAGCAGATGCCGGGGGTGAAGCTGTTCTTCATGCAGTCGAGCGGCGGGCTGACGGATGCGCATGCGTTTCAGGGCAAGGATGCGATTCTGTCGGGGCCGGCGGGGGGGATCGTGGGCATGGTGCGCACGGCGCAGTTGGCCGCGGCGGATTTGCTTCCTCCAGCGCCGGGCGAGGGCGGAGACTTGCTCCGTGCCCCGATGAGGGAGAGTGGAGAGTTGCTCCCTCCCCCGCTGGGGGAGGGTTGGGGGCGAGAAGGGGCTTTCGAGCCGCATGCGGCGAGCCCATCGAGCGACAGCGGCTTGCAAGCCGCTGTGCGCACTGCAAGTGGGGGCGGGCTGGCGGCCGGAGAAGACGGGGTCTTTGCACATCCACCAGGCCCCCTTCCCGGCCTTCCCCCAGCGGGGGAAGGAGGGGTCAGCGGGCCTTCAGGCCCAGTGCTCATCATTGGCTTCGACATGGGTGGCACGTCCACCGACGTGAGCCACTTCGCCGGCGAATTCGAGCGCGCGTTCGAAACCCAGGTGGCCGGCGTGCGCATGCGCGCGCCGATGATGAGCATCCACACCGTGGCGGCCGGCGGCGGCTCGGTGCTGAGCTTCGACGGCGCGCGTTTTCGCGCGGGGCCGCAGAGCGCGGGCGCCAACCCCGGGCCGGCGTGCTACCGGCGCGGTGGCCCGCTGGCGGTGACCGACGCGAACGTGATGGTGGGCAAGCTGCAACCGGCGCACTTTCCCAAGGTGTTCGGCCCGCAGGGCAACGAGCCGCTCGACCGCGAGGTCGTGGTCGCGAGGTTCACCGAGCTTGCCGCACAGATCGAACGCGACACCGGCACGCGCCGCACGCCCGAGGAGGTGGCCGAAGGCTTCATCGACATCGCCGTGGGCGCAATGGCCAACGCGATCAAGAAGATCTCGGTCGCGCGCGGGTACGACGTGACGCGCTACACCTTGCAGTGCTTCGGCGGGGCCGGCGGCCAGCACGCTTGCCGCGTGGCCGACGCGTTGGGCATGGGCCGCGTGTTCGCGCACCCGATGGCCGGTGTGCTGTCGGCTTACGGCATGGGCCTGGCCGACCAGAGCGTGATGCGCGAGGCGGCCATCGAGCAGCGGCTGGCCGACGCGCTGCCTGCCGTGGCGCAGCGGCTCGACACACTGGCCGCTGAAGCCGAGGCGCAGTTGCTGCACCAGGGCGTGAGCCGCGGGCGCCTGCACACGCACCGGCGCGTGCATGTGCGCTACGAGGGCACCGACTCGGCGCTGGTCGTGCCATTCGGAACGCTCGCTGAAATCGGTTCGGCCTTCGAAGCCGCCTACCGCCAGCGCTTTGCCTTCTTGATGCAGGAGCGCGCGTTGGTGGTGGAGGCGGTGTCGGTCGAAGCTGTCGGCGCGGGCGACACCCCAGTGGAAGGGGTGCAACCAATGCGCTCACCACAGCCCGCGCCGGTGGCCGACACCGTGCGCCTGTTCAGCGGCGGGCGCTGGTGGGACGCCGCGTTGGTGCTGCGCGAGCAAGCCCTGCCGGGGCTCTTCATCGAAGGGCCGGCGATCATCGCCGAGCGCAACGCCACCACGGTGGTCGAACCCGGCTGGCGCGCGCGCGTGACCGCGCTCGACCACCTGGTGCTCGAACGCGTGCAGCCGCGCGACATGACGTTCGGCCAGCGCCGCGCGATCGGTACCACGGCCGACCCGGTGATGCTGGAGGTCTTCAACAATCTCTTCATGAACATCGCCGAGCAGATGGGGCTGCAACTGCAGAACACCGCGTACTCGGTCAACATCAAGGAGCGGCTCGACTTCTCGTGCGCGCTGTTCGACGCCCACGGCCACCTCATCGCCAATGCGCCCCACATGCCGGTGCACTTGGGCTCGATGAGCGAGTCGATCAAGACCGTGATCGCGCGCAATGCGGGGCGCATGCAGCCCGGGGATGTGTTCGTGCTGAACGATCCGTACCACGGCGGGACGCACCTGCCGGACGTGACGGTGGTGACGCCCGTGTACCTGAACATCGGCGAAGCCGATCCGTCCTCTCCTTCCCCCGCTGGGGGAAGGTCGGGATGGGGGCGCGGTGGCACAGGAAGGCCCCCACCCCAACCCTCCCCCAGCGGGGGAGGGAGGCAACCCATCTTCTACGTCGGCTCGCGCGGCCACCACGCCGACATCGGCGGCGTGACCCCCGGCTCGATGCCACCGTTCTCGACCCGCATCGAAGAAGAAGGTGTGCAGATCGACAACGTCAAGCTCGTCGAACAAGGCCGCCTGCGTGAAGCAGAGATGCTGGCGCTGCTGCAGGGCGGCCCACACCCGTCGCGCAACCCGCAGCAGAACCTGGCCGATTTGAAGGCGCAGATCGCCGCCAACGAGAAGGGCGTGCAGGAGCTGCGCAACATGGTGGCGCAGTTCGGCCTCGACGTGGTGCAGGC
This sequence comes from Methylibium sp. NZG, assembly GCA_001263235.1. Lineage (GTDB taxonomy): Bacteria > Pseudomonadota > Gammaproteobacteria > Burkholderiales > Burkholderiaceae_C > LGRD01. The sequence goes on from LGRD01000018.1 coordinate 149,049, forward strand.
CTACATGCGCCATGTGCAGGACAACGCCGAAGAATCGGTGCGCCGCGTCATCACACGCCTGAAGGACGGCGCCTTCACGCTCGCGCTGGACAACGGCGCGCAGATCAGCGTGGCGATCCGCGTCAATGCAAGCGCCCGCACGGCCGTGATCGACTTCACCGGCACATCGGCGCAACTCACCAACAACTTCAACGCGCCCACCGCGGTGTGCATGGCGGCGGTGCTGTACGTGTTCCGCACGCTGGTGGGCGACGACATCCCGCTCAATGCCGGCTGCCTGAAGCCGCTTCAGGTCGTCATCCCCGAAGGCTCGATGCTGAACCCGAACCACCCCGCTTCGGTGGTGGCCGGCAACGTCGAGACCTCCACCTGCATCACCAACGCGCTGTACGGTGCGCTGGGCATCATGGCCGCCGGCCAGTGCACGATGAACAACTTCACCTTCGGCAACGCCCGCCACCAGTACTACGAGACCATCTCCGGCGGCTCCGGCGCCGGCGCCTGGCTGGACGACGCGGGCCATCTCACAGGCGGTCTGGCCGGCGGCTTCCACGGCACCAGCGTCGTGCAGGCGCACATGACCAACTCGCGCCTGACCGACCCGGAGGTGCTCGAATTTCGCTTCCCCGTGCGGCTGGAGAGCTACGCCATCCGCACCGGCTCTGGCGGCGCCGGCCGCTGGCACGGCGGCGACGGTGGCGTGCGGCGCGTGCGCTTCCTGGAGCCGATGACGGCGTCGATCCTGTCCAACGGCCGCGTCGCAGGGGCGTTCGGCATGGCCGGCGGCGCGGCGGGTTTGCCCGGCATCAACCGCGTCGAGCGGGCCGACGGCAGCGTGGTGCCGCTCGGCCACATCGGCTCGGTGGAGGTGGGCGTGGGCGATGTGTTCGTTATCGAGACGCCGGGCGGCGGCGGCTACGGCGCACCGCAGTGATTGAAAGGTTCGAGGCGCTGGCTGCAATGACCCCGGCCGCCTCAAGGCCGTGCGAGCTGCCCGCGGCGCGCTGTTCGGCAGAATCCGGTCGCATCCGGACTGCAGCCGGCATGCTTGGCCGCGAGGCGGCGGGCGTGCCGGTGTAAGGATTGCTGCCACCAGGCGACCCAGGGCGTCGTCTCGCGAATACTGCGCGGACGACCTGTCGCCTCTGTTTGTCGTTCAGTTTTCACCCACGTCCCACCGAAGGAGTTTTCATGAACCAACGCCTCGTTCTGTCGTCTGCCCTGGCCTCCGTGCTCGCCATGGGCCTGGTCTCGCAAGCCACTGCACAAGACAAGAAGGAAAAGTGCTACGGCATCGCCAAGGCCGGCCAGAACGACTGCGGCAACCTGGCGGGCACGCACTCCTGCGCCGGCCAGTCCAAGGTAGACAACGACATCGGCGAGTGGAAGTACGTCGCCACCGGCACCTGCAAACAGATGGGTGGCAAGTCGGCCGAAGAAGCCAAGGCGGCGATGAAGAAGTGATGGCGATGGCGCCGGCCGCAGGAGCCGGTGCTGCTTCGGCGGCGTTGGACACCGCCGTCCTCGTGGCGCGCGGCCACAGGCCTGCGGAGCATGCGCGAGCCGCTGCCACCAGCCACGTCGGCATCGGCCTGCGCCAGCCGCACTACGCGCAGGTGCTGGGCGAAGCGCCGCCGCTGGGCTTCGTCGAAGTCCACTCCGAAAACTTCTTCGCCGACGGCGGCGCCGCGCTCGGCGTGCTCCACGAGGTGCGCGAGCGCTACGCGGTCAGCCTGCACGGCGTCGGCCTCGGGTTGGGTTCGATGGCGGGCGTCGACGGCTGGCACCTCGACCGGCTGGAGCGGCTGGTGAATCGCATCGAGCCGGTGCGCGTGTCGGACCATGCGTGCTTTGCGCGGGCCACGCTTGCGCTTGCTGGGCCGGGGCACGCCGTCGTGCATGGCAACGACCTGCTGCCGATCGCCTTCACCACCGCCGCGCTGGACGCGATGGTTTCCAACGTCTCGCAGGTGCAAGAGCGCCTGCGCCGCCCGATGCTGGTGGAAAACCTGTCGGCCTACCTGTCGTTTCGCACCGGGCCCGACGACGAACCGATGGGCGAGCCGCAGTTCTTTGCCGAACTGTGCCGCCGCGCCGGCTGCGGCATGCTGCTCGACGTGAACAACCTGATGGTGAATGCACTGAATGCGCTGAATCCGCTCAGCGAGGCGGCCGACGCCGCGGGCGGTGCGCCGACCCTCGCGCGTCACCTTGAGCGCGACCTTCAGCGCGACCTTCAGCGCGACCTTGAGCGCGCCAGCGTGCTCCGCCGCAGCCCGCTGCAACACTGCTGCGACTTCATCGACGCGCTGCCGCCCGGCATCGTTGGCGAAGTCCACGTGGCCGGCTTCTGCGACACCGAGCGCGGCCTGGTGATCGACGACCACGGCAGCTGCGTGCGCGCCGACGTGTGGCGCGTGTACGAACATGCGCTGCGCCGCTTCGGCCCACTGCCCACGCTGGTGGAGTGGGACACCGACCTGCCCGCGCTCGACGTGTTGCTGGGCGAGGCCGCGCACGCCGCTGCCTTGCAGCGCGAGGTGTGCCGAACGAGCGCCGCTTTTCGGCCAGCGGCTTGCCCGTGAGGTGCGCCCCAGTGTTGGCCTGCGAGCGCCCACGGTGAGCGCCGCCACCGAAGCGCAGCGCCAGCAGGCCCTTCTCGCCGCGCTGTGCGGGAGCGCCGACGACGCCCTGCGGCCGCTGCTGCAACAAAGCGGCGCGCGTGCGGCGCACGGCCTGGCCGCGTATCGCGCGAACGCAGCCGCGCTGGCCGACCGTGCGCTCGCGGCGGTTTTCGGCACCGTGCAAGCCATGTTGGGCGCCGACCAGTTCAAGCACCTCGCGCAAGCGTTCTGGCGTGCCTGCCCGCCCGAGCGGGGCGACTTGGGCGAGTGGGGCGCCGACTTCCCCGCCTGGCTGCAAGCCCACGCGGCCTTCGGCGACTGGCCGTACCTCGGCGACTGTGCCCGGCTCGACTGGGCGCTGCACCGCTGCGAACGCGCCGCTGACGCCGAGTTCGATGCGGCCTCGCTCGGCCTGCTGGAAAGCGCCGACCCCGAGCACCTGTGCATCGAGCTGATGCCGGGCACCGCCGCGCTCGCATCGGCATGGCCGCTGGCGACGATCCACCGCGCGCACCGCGCCGACCCGGCCGACGCGCCTGCCGCCTTCGCCGACGTGCGCGCCGCGCTCGCCGCCGGGCAGGGCGAGGCGGTGCTGGTGGCGCGCAGCGGTTGGCGCGCCCGCGTGCACGCGGTGGACGCGCAGACGCTCGCGTGGACACAGGCGCTGCTGGCCGGCGTGGCGATCGCCCGCGCGCTGGCGCAGTCCGGCGACGGCTTCGACTTCGGCGCGTGGCTGGCGTGGGCGCTGCGCGAAGGGGCCTTGAAAGAAGTGCGCCGCCTCGGCGACTGACTGGCAGCGCGCTCGCAGCCAGAGGCGGTGTCGGTCAGCCGCGGCTGCGGCTGCATGCGGCGGCCGTGGTATGAACCGGACGCAGCCGACACCGAACCTCCAGCCCCGCCCCTCCTTCGCCCCTCCTCGCGCTTTTTCATCGCACCAAGAAGCCCATGCTCGACCGCCTGGCCATCGACCTGCTCCGCCCCGCGCTCATGCGCGTGGCCCGCGCCTCGGCGCGGGTGGGCCTGCACGCCGATCAGGTCACGCTGATCGGCTTTGCCATCGGCCTCGGCGCGGCCGGCGCGATTGCCGCGCAGCACTACCTCCTGGGCCTGGCGCTGCTGCTGACCAGCCGCCTGTGCGACGGGATCGACGGCGCCCTCGCGCGGTTGAGCCAGCCCACCGACCGCGGCGCGTTCCTCGACATCACGCTCGACTTCCTGTTCTACGCAGCCATCCCGCTTGCCTTCGCGTGGGCCGACCCTGCGGACAACGCACTCGCCGCCGCGGTGCTGTTGGCTGCGTTCGTCGGCACCGCCAGCAGCTTCCTAGCCTTCTCGGTGCTCGCGGCCAAACGTGGCTTGACGAGCACGGCCTACCCGAGCAAAGGCATCTACTACCTGGGCGGCTTGACCGAGGCGACCGAGACCATCGTGTGTTTTGCGGCCATGTGCCTGTGGCCCGCATACTTCCCACAGTTGGCGATGGTGTTTGCGGCGCTGTGCGGGCTGACGATTGCAACGCGGCTGTGGGCCGGCTGGCAGGTGCTGTCGCAGTAACGCCGCCCCGGCCAGCGCGACCCAACCGCGCAGGCCACGGCTCGATCGAGCGTGTGAACTTCCCAGCCACGACAACAAGAGGACTCCCCATGTCACGCCGCAAACTGCTTCTGACCGGTGCGTTGATCGTGCTGGTCGGCGCGTTCTTCTGGTTTGATCTGGGCCGGTTCCTCAGCCTGGACTACCTCAAGCAGCGCCAGGCCGGCTTCGAGGCGTTGTACGCCGAGCGGCCGCTGCAGGTGATCGGCGCGTTCTTCGCCGTGTATGTGGCGGTGGCGGCGCTGTCGCTGCCAGGTGCCGCGATCCTGACGCTGGCCGGTGGCTCGATCTTCGGGCTGGTCGTGGGCACGGTGATCGTGTCGTTCGCGTCGAGCATCGGCGCCACGCTGGCCTTTCTGGCCTCGCGCTATGTGTTGGGCGACAGCGTGCGCGCGCGCTTTGCGCAGCGGTTGGCCGAGATCGACAAGGGCGTCGCCAAGGACGGCGCGTTCTATCTGTTCACGCTGCGCCTGGTGCCGCTGGTGCCGTTCTTCGTCATCAACCTGGTGATGGGGCTCACGCGCATCAAGACCGGCGTGTACTACTTCGCCAGTCAGCTCGGCATGCTCGCCGGTACGGTGGTGTACGTGAACGCGGGCACGCAACTGGCGCAGATCGACTCGCTGCGCGGCATCTTGTCGCCGGGGCTCGTCGGCTCGTTCGTGTTGCTCGGCCTCTTTCCGCTCATCGCCAAGAAGATCGTCGACGTGATCCAGGGCCGCAAGGTCTATGCAAAGTGGGCGCACCTGAAGCCCAAAACCTTCGACCGCAACCTCGTCGTCATCGGCGCCGGTGCGGCGGGCCTGGTCACCAGCTACATCGCCGCGGTCGTCAAGGCCCGGGTCACGCTGATCGAGAGCCACAAGATGGGTGGCGACTGCCTGAACTACGGCTGCGTGCCGAGCAAGGCGCTCATCAGGACAGCCACGCTGGTGCGGCAGATGAAGCACTCGGCCGACTACGGCATCGCTCGGGTTGATGCCACCTTCAGCTTTGCCGACGTGATGGACCGCATCGCCCGCGTGGTGCGCGAGATCGAGCCACACGACTCGGTCGAGCGCTACACCGGCCTGGGCGTGGACGTGGTGCAGGGCTACGCGAAAGTGGTGAACCCTTGGACGGTGCAGATCGACCTGGGCGAGGGTCGGATGCAGACGCTGACGACGAAGAGCATCGTCATCGCCACCGGCGCGATGCCCTTCGTGCCGCCGCTGCCGGGGCTGGACGAGGTGGGCCACCTCACCAGCGACACGCTCTGGGGCCTGCGCGAGTTGCCGAAGCGCCTGGTGGTGCTGGGCGGCGGGCCGATCGGCTGCGAATTGGCACAGAGCTTTGCGCGGCTGGGCTCGCAGGTCACGCAGGTGGAGATGCTGCCGCGCGTGATGGTGCGTGAGGACGAGGAAGTCTCGGCCCTCGCGCGCGCGGCGCTGGAGGCCGATGGCGTGCGCGTGCTGACGGGGCACAAGGCACTGCGCTGTGTGAAGGAAACAGGGCCGGACGGCGATCGCAAGTTCATCGTGCTCGATCACGCGGGCACCGAGTTGCGCGTCGAGTTCGACCAGTTGCTGTGCGCCGTCGGCCGCGTGGCGCGGCTCAAGGGGTATGGCTTGGAGGAGCTCGGCATCCTCGACCCGAACAAGCCGAGCCGCACGATCGAGACCAACGAATACTTGCAGACGATCTACCCCAACATCCTCGCTGCCGGCGACGTGGCCGGCCCGTACCAATTCACGCACGTCGCCGCACACCAGGCGTGGTACGCCGCGGTCAACGGCCTGTTCGGCACGTTCAAGAAATTCAAGGCGGACTATTCGGTGATCCCGTGGGCCACCTTCATCGACCCCGAGGTCGCGCGCGTGGGCCTGAACGAGCAAGAAGCGAAAGAAAAAGGCGTGGCCTACGAGGTGACCAAGTACGGCATCGACGACCTCGACCGCGCGATTGCCGACAGCGCCGCCCACGGCTTGGTGAAGGTGCTGACGGTGCCGGGCAAGGACACCATCCTGGGCGTGACCATCGTCGGCGCGCATGCCGGCGACCTGCTGGCCGAGTACGTGCTGGCCATGCGCCACGGGCTGGGGCTGAACAAGATCCTCGGCACCATCCACACCTACCCGACGATGGCCGAGGCCAACAAGTACGCCGCCGGTGAATGGAAGCGCAACCACCAGCCGAAGCGATTGCTCGAATGGGTGGGGCGGTTTCACGCGTGGCGGCGCGGCTGAGGGAGGAGTGCATGAAGCTCGCTCGCATCACGTGGGCCATCGCGGCCGCCGCTGCGCTCACGACGGTCGCCGCGGTCGCGCCGTGTGCGGCCCAAGCACCAGCGCAGCCGGCTCCGTTGCTGTCGCCCCTGGCGGGCGCGGGCCAGACGCCACCCAGCCCGTGGCGCGTGGTCGGCGTGCCCAAGCAGGCGATGCCGCTGACGCAGTTCGCCGTCGTCGACATCGACGGCCGGCGCGCGCTGCGCATCGAGGCCGACAAGTCCTACGGCAACCTCGTGCACCCGCTGAACGCGCAAACACTGCCCGCCGGCCCGCGCCTGAGCTGGCAGTGGCGGCTCGACCGCCCGCTGCCCGCCGCCGACCTGCGCCGTAAGGACGGCGACGACGTGGCCGCCAAGGTCTGCGTGTTCTTCGACCTGCCGCTGGCGCAGATCCCGTTCGGCGAGCGCCAGCTGCTGCGCCTCGCACGCGCGACCACGCCCGAGCCGCTGCCCGGCGCGACCGTCTGCTACGTGTGGGACACCCTGCTACCCGCCGGCACCACCCTGCCCAACGCCTACACCGCGCGCGTGCGTTACCTGGTGTTGCAAAGCGGCGAGGCGGCGGCCGGCATGTGGCAGCAAGAGCGCCGAGACATCGCCGCCGACTTCGTGCGCCTGTTCCGCACCGAGGCCACGCAGGTGCCGCCGATCATCGGCGTGGCCGTCGGCGCCGATGCCGACAACACCGGCGGGCGCAGCGTGGCGCATGTGGCGGGGTTGGGGTTGGGGCGTGAGTGAGGACTGTAGAGCGATAAACGTGATTGTCTTTGAGCGTGCTCGGACGTGTTGGTGTGCCGGTGTGACCGACGCGCGGGCATGTGGGATCTGCCGAGCGGCTTCATGCGTTGCCCGTCTGGCGGCCGTTCACGATCCGACCCCGGCGTCCGTCACACTTGTGGTTGTGCCGTCGCTTGACGTGACTTGAGCCTTGATCACCGTCCATCGGCCGTTGCGCTTTTCTGTCTCAACTCGCACATCGAACCTGCCGCGATTGCCGTCTACTTTGAAGGTGAAGTGCGCTTCACCGCTTCGATCGCCGAAGGTCGATCTAAACCCTTTGAACGGTGCGACTCGGCTTGACTTTTGGGCGCCCGTTACTTGAGCTACGCGAGGGTCGTTCATGACGAACTCTTTGGCGAACTCGTACGACTCGCTTGTAAAAAGCATGAACGTCGTAATCGAAATCGCAACGGCAGTCGCACCGAGATAGAGAAAGACGTGCCGCCGCATCGGGCGTTTGACTAGCATTTGCAACCTCCGGGCGCAGAGCCTCCTCCACCGATCGACGCCTTAACTCCGCCTGCGGCGATCCCTTTCATGCCATTTCCGCTGAATTCATTCTTGACGCCAGCCTCGAAGAACGAATTCGCGCTGCAACTGTTCGTAGTCTTGCCGGCGTCAACTGAAGCGCCAAGCTGCGCGATCCCAGCGTGAACCCCGGCTTCTGCAAAGAGGCCGAGTCCCGCGGTCCAAGCCGAGCACTGACAAGGGGAATAGCCTGCCTGCTTTCCGAGAGGGTCAAAAGACCAGCCACTGCCCAGACCAAATCCGACCTTCAGCGAAGCAAAGCCTGATCCATTTGGATTCTGGCCGAAGGTTGCGGTAAAGCCGACCCCTGCATATCCCCCGAACTCGACCGACCACAGCCCCATGGCATCAACCCGGGAAATCGGATTGCCGTCGACATACGCATAGGTATTCAACCCCCCCACCAGCCCAATCGGATCGGACTCGATGTACCTCCCGACCTGCGCATCGTAGTACCGATGCCAGTTGTACCAAAGCCCCGACTCCGCATCGAAGTACTGGCCGGGGAAGCCGATGTTCATGCCGCCGATCGAGTCTTGCGTGACGGTGCGGTCGAACGCTGCGTTCTGCGCCCGCCACACCGTGGCGCCGGCCGAGTTGGTCATCGCCTCCGGCCGCCCCAGGTGGTCGTTGTGGCTGGCGTAGAACTGGTTGTTGCGAACGATGCCCAGCAACTCGCCGTCGAGCCAGACGTAGCTGGTGTTCACGGCACCGACCTCCGACAGCAACTCACCGCCCCGGCTGTGCACGTAGTTCGTGACGATGCCGCCGCTGTTCTTGTAGACCCGGTGCCCGAACACATCGTAGCGGTAGCCCTGGCCGGCGCCGTTGATCGTCAGGGTGAGCAGCCGGTTGAAGGCGTCGTGCACGTAGCTGCGGCTGCCGTCGTGGCGTGACTCCCGCTCCAGATTGCCGACAGGGTCGTACACAAAGCTGCGTGACTGACCTGCGCCGCTCCATGCGGCAAGCCAGTTGCTGGTTGTGTCTCGCGTGAGCGTGTAGCTGGCGCCCTGGCGCGTGTGGCTGAAACGGTTGGACACCTTGTCGGCACGCAAGACTCCCCGCTGATTCTGCCGCAGCTAAACAACCCAGTATCGGCCGCTGCCGTCTTCGAAGGTCAGTTGCTCCGAGTCGGCCAACTCATCCGTCAGCGAAAGCGCGAGCGCCATCGAAGACGAGAAACGCAGAACTAGGTTGCCATGCTCCCTTTGCGCCGAGCTGAGCATCTCGCCAACTAGACTTTCGAGGACGTTTGGAAAATTGCTGCTGTCGCTCTTGGTGGTCTGACCCCCTTTATCAAGGCTGGCTGGAACCAAGACCGATATTCGAGCCGCTCCGAAGTGAATCTGAAAGTAGTCCTCTACGAGAACTACAGACGATACCTCCTTGGCGCGCAATTCCGCCAAGGCCTCGACCAACGTTGGATTCGTGCTGCTGGTCATCGCGTTACGGTCCAATTGGAATGTGCCACCATTCACTTGATTTGGGTACTGTCTGGCCTGAGTAAGGATTTATCGATTGACCAAGTGAATTCTGGTAGTTGACGTAGCCATTCGGATACCCAGGTGACGGACCATTCGCAGAAGTTGGATTCATGACTCGCACGTTTGAAGTGGCAGGACACATGCCTGCGCCCCCGCTACCGCCCGTGTAGCCAAACCCGGTAGTTCTACCTGATGAATTAATAACTGGCACTGGACCCGTGGCACCCGAAGGGACGGGAATCGCCTGCCCACGCGCCGTGACAACGAAGTTTGGCGCTGGGCTGTATCCGCCACCGCCGATCGGCCCTCCGCCCCCACCCGTACCAACCGTCGCCTGTACGCGAATCGCTCCCGTCGGATCAAAGTAGTTGACTGGATTTCCTTCAACGTACGCATAGGTATTCAACCCCCCCGCCAACCCGATCGGATCTGACTCGATGTACCTCCCGATCTGCGCATCGTAGTACCGGTGCCAGTTGTACCAAAGCCCCGACTCCGCATCGAAGTACTGGCCGGGGAAGCCGATGTTCATGCCGCCGATCGAGTCTTGCGTGACGGTGCGGTCGAACGCTGCGTTCTGCGCCCGCCACACCGTGGCGCCGGCCGAGTTGGTCATCGCCTCGGGTCGCCCCAGATGATCGTTGTGGCTGGCAATGAACTGGTTGTTGCGAACGATGCCCAGCAACTCGCCGTCGAGCCAGACGTAGCTGGTGTTCACCGCGCCGATCTCCGACAGCAACTCACCGCCCCGGCTGTGCACGTAGTTCGTAGTGAGGCCGCCGCTGTTCTTGTAGACCCGGTGCCCGAACACATCGTAGCGGTAGCCGTGGCCGGCGCCGTTGATCGTCAGGGTGAGCAGCCGGTTGAAGGCGTCGTGCACGTAGCTGCGGCTGCCGTCGTGGCGTGATTCGCTTTGCAGGTTTCCGACCGGGTCGTAGCCAAAGCTGCGTGACTGGCCGGCGCCGCTCCATGCGGCCAGGCGGTTGCTGGCCGTGTCTCGCGTGAGCGTGTAGCTGGCGCCTTGCCGCGTGTGGCTGGTGCGGTTGGACACAGTGTCGACGCCGAAGGCCTGGTTGTCGCCGCTGCGCGTGACCGAGGTCAGCCGGTCGTTGGCGTCATAGGCCAGGGTTGCATTGAGCGAGGGGGTCGCCGTTTCAGCGATCGAGCGAATGGTGTTGGTTTTGTTGAAGCCGTAGTACACGTCTTGCGCCCCCGAGCTGTACAGCCTGCTCACACGCCCGTCGGTGTCCAGAGTAACGAGCCTGGCCACACCGTTGCCGTGGCGCCAGGCATAGCGGCGGCTGGTGGCGGGCTGGTACAGAAAGCCGTTGGCCAGGGTCTGCCAGCTTCCGTTGATCAAGCCGGAGATGCTGGAAATCCGGCCGAGGATGTCATAGCTGTAGCTCAGGCTCAGCCCGGTGGGGTAGGTCATGCCGGTCAAGCGGCCGTGGGCGTCCCACGCCCACGTGGTCGTGTGGTTGGCGCCATAGATGTTGCTGACCTGCTGGGCCAGTTCGCCGGCTGCGGTGTAGCTGTAGGTCAGGCCCCCGGTGTAGCTGGAGGTGCGGCTCAGACGGCCCTTGCCGTAGGTGCCTTCGTCATACATGAAGAGTTCCGTCCCGGTGGACGAGTTGCTGCGCGAAACCATGCGATCGAGCATGTCCCAGGTGTAGGTGATGACGTATCCGCTGGCAAGCGATTCGCTGGTCAACCGGCCGGCGGTGTCGTAGGCGTAGCTCGTGGTTCCGGTGTCCGGGCTGGTCTGGCTGCGCTTCTGGCCGAAGCCGTCGTAGGTGTAGGTGGTGCGCAGGTTGCGCGGGTCTTGAATGGACTGCAGGCGTCCCTCGTTGTCGTAGGCGTAGCGGGTGATGCCGCCATCGGCCGCGGTGGTCTTGGTCGGGCGGTTCAGCGCGTCGTACTCGTAGGAAGTGGTGCGGCCGCCGGAGTCGGTCAACTCGGTCACGGACTTCAGGTTGCCGTTGTTGTCGTAGGCATAGGTCCGTTGTTGGCCGTTGCTGCCGGTGTCGACCAACGGTCTGCGCAGGCTGTCGAATCGGCGTGTCGAAGAGAACTGACCCTCCACGATGGCGACCGGCGGTGTGGTGCTGAGCCCGGGCACACTGACGTTGGGCGTCTCTCGGCTGGACGTGGTGGTCATGGTGTTGCTGGGCACGTCGAAGGCAGATCGGACGTATTGGCCGTGGCGGTTGCCGACGTACTCCATCCGGCCCGCTGCGTTGTAGCGGTATCGATCGTAGTGGTCACTCGAATAGGCGATGTCGGTGATCTGGCGGTTGTTGTTGTAGATGTAGGTCGTGCTGCGGTTGCCGTGGGGCAGGTACTGCACCGTGATCACGAGGTTGCCTTTGGCGTCGTAGGTGTAGTCGGTGATGACGCCGTTGGGGTCGGTCGTACGGCCGACAAGACCCAGGGCGTTGTAGCTGGTGAGGGTCGTCACGTGCCCTACCGGATTCGTCACCGAGGCCAAGTTGCCCAACGTGTCGAACGAGTACGTGGTCGTTGCGTTACCCGCTGGCGTCGAGCGCGAGATGCTCTGGCCGGCGATCGCACCGTTGGCATGGAAGCTGTACCCGTAAAGCGTTTGCCGCTGAACGTTGTACTTCAAGTCGAACCATGTTTCTGATTCCAGCCTGCCAGTGGCCGGCCCTGTGGCGACGTAGCCGTAGGCGACCTTGGCATAGGCCGTGCCCGCCGAGTCCTTCAAGATGGTTTCCTTGAGGTCCAGCGGGTTGGTCGTGCTCCAGACGTTGGTCTTGGTGAGCTGCGCCGTCGTCCCTGCCGCGACGACGACCTGTTCGAGCCGGCCACTGGTGTCGTAGCCGTAGTCGGTCTTGTTGCCGTTCCAGTCGAGCGTGTAGTCGACGTAGCTGCCGGCGTACACCGTCTGCGCGGCCGCGGCTGGGCACGTGGCGGTGGCTCCCCGCGAGGTCGACTTGAGCCGCCGAGCGCCGCCGCTCGATTCGAAGGTGTAGGTGGTGGGTTGACCGGTCGAACTGGTCACGGTGGTCGTGTTCGTGCCATACGCAAAGGTGTCTCGCTCTTCGCCACCGGCCAGGCCGCTGAGGATCGTTTTTCGGTCGGACTGGTAGCCGTACGTGCTGTATCGCGTGTCGTTGATAGACACACCCGTGAGCAGGTTCGACGACACGCTGCTTTCGTAGTGGTAGCGCCTGACGTCGGGTGACGTGCCTGGCGACGTGACGGTCTCCAGCATTCCGGTGCCGTTGTAGGTGTAGCGCCAGATGCCGCCGGCGGGGTCGGTCACAGAGACGACCCGCCCGCCGGACCAACTGAAGTTGACCGTCTGCCCGACCTTGTTGGTGACCCGAATGAGCTGCGACGGTGTGGTCGTGGAGTAGGTGAATCCAAGCGACACGCCCATCGGCCCGGTGATGTTCTGCACGTAGCCGTTGGCCGAGTAGGTGTAGGTGTGCCGGTCTCGCTTGAGCACCCACTGCAACCCAGGGTAGTGGGTGAGTGTCCCGCCAGATGCGGAGCCTGATGCGCTGTACGTGTAGGGGTTGTCGGTGCCGGCGATATGCCTGTAAACGTCGGCGGCGCCGTCGGGCCGCCACACCGTGGCTGACGTAGGGACGCAGCCGTAGTCGGGTGTGCGGATGCAGCCTGACGGCGACAACTTCGGGTAGGACAAGCTCGACCACCAATACGGGCCGAACATTCCTTGCCCGATCGACTGGCTGCGATAGGTGCGCTGCTGGCTGAGGCCGTATTGCCCGAACGAGAGGAAGTCGGTTTCTGTCTTGAGCTTCTCGCCGGTGGCAATGATCACCGGGTTGCCGGTGGTTGGATTGGAGGTGCCGCCGGAGGAGCAGTCATCGGGCTTCGAGTTGTCGTTGGGTGGGGGTTCTTTGCGTTCCTCCTTGCCGGGGTCGCGATTTCCGCCGGAGGTGCTGCCACTGCCGCCGCCACCGCCTCCGCCTCCTCCCCCTCCTGAGCCGCCACCACCATTCCTTCCGCCGAGAGAAGGGGTGTTTCCCGTATGGACGGGTACATCTCGCATCCGTTGTCCCGTGATGACCACTGGGTCGAAGTAGACGACGTTGCCTCCTCCTCTGCTTACCTCCATGTAGACCGGGTCCAGATACCCATCTGTCCACTGCTGATGAGGATGCCGCGCGCTGCCCGACTGCGGTACGAACAGGAGGGCAAGAGTCCAAACCGTGGCCGCAAGAGGGGTGGTCAGTTGTCGTTCTCGGTTCGAAGAACGGTTGCGCGCCCCCACCCGCCCGCACGCACGCATGGTCGCTGCGGGTACGTCACTGTGCGTCATCTCGAACCTCCCAATGTTCTTCGGACCTGTCTAAAGCATTCACTTTCCGTCCCCCGTGGTGATTGCGACAGAGGGTGACTGCTTGGCAGCGCGAGAAACTTGCAACAGGTTGTCGCAGGCGCAATTGCTGCGCCAAGTCGAGACCTGGGGGCGCGAGTAGGTCGGCCTTGGGCAACGGTTGCGGCCTTGCTTTCGCGCCCATGCCCGCGGTCTACGCACCCCCCGTCTCGATTACGATTGCCGCCGCCCGCAGCGCTCGGGCTCCCACGATGGCCGGCTTGGAAGAACAATATCTTGAAACATCTGATCCTGCTGGGCGGCGGCCACGCCCATGTGCATGTGCTGAAGGCGCTGGCGCAAGAGCCGCTGCCGAGTGCGCAGGTCACGCTGGTGTCGCCGTATGCGCGACAGATTTATTCCGGCATGGTGCCCGGCCTGGTGGCTGGCCACTACATGGTCGACGACTGCGTGATCCCGCTCGCGCCCCTCGCCGCGCAGGCCAAAGTGACGTTCGTGCAGAGCGCGGCCACCGCGCTCGACGCACGCACGCGCACCGTGAGCCTCAGCAACGGCCAATCGCTGCACTACGACGCGCTGAGCATCGACACCGGCCCCGTGGTCGACCGGCATGCGATCGTCGGAGCCGACGAGCACGCGCTGTTCGTGCGGCCGATGGAAGACTTCGTCGTGCAGTGGGACGACCTCTTTGCGTTGACGCAGCAGCAGGTCCTGAGCGTCGTCGTCGTCGGTGGCGGCGCGGCCGGCGTGGAGCTGGCGTTGGCGATGCAGTACCGGCTGGGCGAGCGCGCGCGCGTGAGCCTGGTGACGGGCGGGCCGCCGCCACTGCCCTCGCACCCTGTTCGTGTGCGCTCGCGTGCGCTGCGCGCGCTCAAGCGCCGCGGTGTGACGGTGCTCGAAGACGCTTGTACCGCGATCACGCAGAACCATGTGCAGCTCGGCCGCGGAATGCGGCTGGAGTGCGACTCGGCGGTGCTGGCGCTCGGTGCGGCGGCGCCGCCGTGGTTGCAGCGCAGCGGGCTGGCGCTGGACGAGCGCGGCTTCGTGGCCACCGGCGACTCGCTGCAAAGCACCTCGCACCCGGAGGTGTTTGCCGTGGGCGACGTGGCCTCCAGCGCGTCGCGGCCGGTGCCCAAAAGCGGTGTCTATGCAGTGCGAGCCGGGCCGCCGCTGGCGCTGAACCTGCGCCGCTTCGTCGCCGCGGGCGAACTGCAGCCGCACCGGCCGCAGCGCGTGGCGCTCAACCTGCTGGCCTGCGGCGAGCGCCGCGCCATCGCAAGCTGGGGGCCGTGGTCGGCCGAGGGGCGCTGGGTGTGGTGGTGGAAGGACCGGATCGACCGGGCGTTCGTGGCGGGGTATCGGTGAGGACGGCCTTGCGACGGGAGGCCTCGCCAAGGTCTAATCCTCGGCGAAACCGAAGCGAGCCTCCTCAAGCCACGACTCACGCACGGGTTCCCCGGGCGTAGAGTTGGCGCCCCTTGGGGGCAAGAGCGCAGCGACAGGGGGGCCCTAGTCATACGGCCTGAAGTCGATCTCGATCACCGGCGGCACGCGCCCATCCGTGTCGCGCGGCAACACCTCGGTCTTCTCGACGGCACGCAGCACGGCGTCGTCCCAGGCCTTCACGCCGCTGCTCTTGGTCAGGCGCTTGGAGTTGATCGTGCCGTCGGGTGACAGGCGCACTTCCACCGTGGCGACCGGGTTGCCGCTGACGCTGTCGCCGAACACGATGTTGGGCTGGATGCGCGCGCGGATGCGGCCGGCGTAGCCAGCCGAGGGGCCGGCGCTGCGTGCGGCGGTGCCTGTTGTGCCGGCGTCGCCGGTGGCGCCGGCCTGGCCGAGGATGCGCTTCAAGTTGGCCTCGCGCGCAGCCGCGAGCTTTTGCTCCTCCTGCTTCAGCTTGGCCGCCTCTTCCTTCTTCTTGCGCTCGATCTCTTCCTTGGCAAGCGCCTGCTCACGGTTGATCGCGTCGCGCTTTTCCTTTTCAGCGCGCTTTTCGGCTTCCTCGCGTTTCTTCTCGTCGTCAGCGCGCTTCTTCTCTTCCTCGCGCTTGGCTTTCTCGATCGCGATCTGCGCGTCGGGCACTGGCGCCGGTTCAGGCTTGGCCACGGGCGGGGGTGGCGGTGGCGGCGCCGGCTTCACTTCCACAGGCACGGGCGCGGGCTCTGGCGCTGCCGCGCGGGGCGCGGCGATCTGCGGCACCGCGGCCCACAGCTCGGCCTCCACGCCGGCTGGCGGGCTGGTGTTCCAGCGCACGCTGAAGGCCAGCGCCGCCATCAGCAGCGCGTGTGCGATCAGTGCCAGCACCAGCCCCGCGCCCATGCCGGGGGGCCGGTGCGGCATCAGCGCGTCGCGGGCGAGGGCGGCGGTGGTCACTTGGGTCGCAGATGAGGCCTAGCCGAGGAATCAAGCGGCCGCCGCGGAACCAGCTTTGCCGGGCTGCTGGCGGCGCCCCCTTCAGGGGGAGCGCCGTAGGCGCTTCGGGGGTGGGTCATGGCAATCCGGTCTTGACGGACAAGCCCACGCGCTGCACCCCGGAGCGCTGCAAGCTGTCCATCACCTTCACCACCGCCTCGTACTTCACCGTGCGGTCGGCCGAGATGATCACGGGCGTGTTGGCATCACCGGCCTGCACCTCGCGCACGCGCGCGGGCAGGTTGGCCAGGGTGGTCGGTGCGGTGTCCTTGCCGTCCACGCGCAGGCGGATGGTCTCGTCGCTGCCCACCTGCACCTCCACCACATGCTCGGGGCGCTGCTTGCTCTTGCCCACGGTCGGCAGGTCGATCACGCCGGTGGTGATGAGCGGCGCGGTCACCATGAAGATGATCAACAGCACCAGCATCACGTCGATGAAGGGCACCATGTTGATCTCGTTGATCGTGCGGCGGCGGCTCGAGCCGCGCTGGCTGACAGCGGCCATCGTGCGCTACCTCGTGTTGGCCGGTGGCGGCGCAGGCGGCACGCCGGCATTGCGCTGCAGGATGTTCGAGAACTCCTCGATGAAGGTCTCGAGCTGGATCGCGATGCGGTCGATGTCGCGCGCGAAGCGGTTGTAGGCGATCACCGCGGGGATGGCGGCAAACAGGCCGATCGCGGTGGCCACCAGTGCTTCAGCAATGCCCGGCGCCACAGTCGCCAGCGTCACCTGCGTCATGTTCGACAGGCCGACGAAGGCATGCATGATCCCCCACACCGTGCCGAACAGGCCGACGTAGGGCGACACCGAGCCCACCGACGCGAGGAACGACAGGTTCGACTCGATCGTGTCCATCTCGCGCTGAAAGCTTGCGCGCATCGCGCGGCGCGCGCCGTCGAGCAGCGCGCCGACATCGTTCACGCGGCGTTCTCGCAGCTTCAGGAACTCGCGCATGCCTGTCGCGAAGATGCGCTCCATCGGCGCGCCGCCGGTGCGCTGGGTGGCGTCGTTGTAGAGGTCGTTCAGGTTCTTGCCGGCCCAGAATTCGCGCTCGAATTCTTCGTTCGCGGCGCGCACCTTGCGCAGGCCGAACAGCTTGCCGAAGATGACGGTCCAGCTCGCCAGCGAGGCCAGCACCAGCCCGGCCATCACGAGCTGCACCACCAGGCCGGCCTGGAGGATGAGCGACACGATCGAGAGGTTCTGCGAGTTCATGCGATGCTTTTCAACAGGTCAGTGGGAATCGCGCGCGGCTTGAAGGTTCCCGCGTGCACGCAGGCCACACCGATCGTGCCTTCGGCCAGCAGCTGGCCGCCGCGCCACGCTTGCTGAGCAAAGACCATGCGCGTGTAGGTGTGGCGGCCCAGCACCACGGTCACGTCGATGGCGTCGTCCAGCCGCGCCGGCCGCAGGTACTTCAGTTGAGTATCGGTCACGATGAAGATGGCGCCGGTGTCTTGCCGCAGGGTCTCTTGCGAGTGCCCGAACGAGCGCAGCCATTCGGTGCGCGCGCGCTCGAAGAACTTCAGGTAGTTGGCGTAGAAGACAACACCACCGGCGTCGGTGTCTTCCCAGTAGACGCGCACCGGCCAGCGGAAGGCGGCGCGCACGGGCTCGGTCATCAGGGGCTGCGCGGGCTGCGGCGGGGTTCAGGCGAGGTTCAGGGGACGCTGTTTCAGCACGAGGCGAGCGTGCGGCGTCGGGCTACAACGGCAAGCGTTTGTACACCAGCCCCCACTGCGGGTGGCCGGCCTCGGACTTGCTGAGCACGAAGTTCGGGTCGGCCACGCGCGCGGCGCGGAACGCCGCCTCGCATTCGCGGGTGCGGTTGCTGGTGCAGTAGATGAAGGCCAGGAACTTGTGTGCGGCCGCCCGGTCGCGGTAGGACTGCAGGCCGAGTTGCAGGGCCTGGTTGAGCTGGCGCTCGGCCTCGGGGTAGGTGGCGTCGTCGTAGGCGCGCAGACCGGCCACAAGCGCGCGCTCTGCCGGCCGCTCCATCGCCTCGGCGACACCCGGGCCCATCTGCATGTCGGCGCACGCGCCCAGCAACAGCAGCAGCGCCGCCCCGGTGCCGCTCAGAAAAAGTCGAAGGGTCATGATCCGAACTTGTGCTTGATGGACACGGCTTGCCCGCCCGTGACGGTGACCGTGGTGCGAAACGGCGGAAAGTCGCCATTGCGGATGATGATCTGGTGCCTGCCCTCGGGCAGCGTCAACTCGTTCAGCGGCGGTGTGGTGCCGGCAGGCACGCCGTCCACCTCGACCTGGCCCCACGGGCTGACGGCGATGCGCAGCGTGCCGGTCGTCTTGGCGGCTGCTGGTGCAGAAACGACCGTCGCGGCTGCGACGGTGGCGGCGGCCCGAGCGTCTGTCTCGCGCGCGTCGGGCGCGCGCCGGGGCGGGGGCGCCTTGGCGACGGCCGGCGGCTTGGGCGGTGTGGTTGCCTTGGCGGTGGCTGCGGGCGAGGGTGGTGGGGCGGCCGGCTTCTTTTGAGCGGCGGTGGGCGTCGTTGGCGCTGCCGCGGCGGGTCGCGTTGATGAAGCAGTGACGGGTGCCGACGGGGCCGCCGCGCTTTGGTTGGACACCGGCGCTGGCACTGCCGTGGTGGCCGAGGACGGCGTGGCGGTCGCAGTGACCTCCTTTGCCGCACTTGCCGCGGCGTTGACAGGCGCGGCCGGGGCCGGGGAGGTGCCGACCGCGGCAACCCCCGCCGCAACCCCCGCTGCAACCCCTGGAGCAGCGACCGCCTGCGCAGCCGCGCGCGCAGGCACCTGGCTTGCAGGAACGGCTGTGGCCGCCACCGCCGACGCGCTGGTGGGTGCCGCGGCAGCGGCTGGCGCAGCCTTCTCGCGCGGCGCCAGGGCCACGGCCAGCACCACCCCGCCCACAGCCAGACTTGCCAGCGCAGCGGTGACCCAACGGCGGCTCGCTTTCGGGCTGGCCGATGCGGGGATGTCGCCGTCCTGGTTGGCGGCGTTGTCGTCGAGCCAGTGGCGCAGGTCGCGTGAGAAGGCTCGCGCCGAGCGGTAGCGTTGCTCGGGGTCCTTCAGCATCGCGCGCGCGGCGATCTCGGCCAGGCCCAGCGGCACCTTGCGGTCCACTTCGCAGGCCAGCGGCGGTTCGTGCGTCAGCACCGCGTTGGTGATCTCGGTCAGCGTGTTTCCGCGGAAGGGCTTGCGATCGGCCAGCAGCTCGTAGAGCACCACGCCGAGCGAGAACACGTCGGCGCGCCGGTCCACCGTCTGGTGGCGCGCCTGCTCGGGCGCCATGTAGTACGGCGAGCCGGCGGCAATGTCGCCCGCCGAGCCGATTTCATGCCGGTGCGCCACGCGCGCGATGCCGAAATCGAGCACGCGCGGCTGCGTGCGACCAACCATGAAGATGTTGGCCGGCTTGATGTCACGGTGCACCACGCCCTTGCTGTGCGCATAGGCCAGCGCGTCGGCCACGCGGCGCACGATCAACGCGGCCTGCGCCGGGCTCGGCCGCCAGCCTTCCTGGCGCAGCTGGCGCAGGTCGCGGCCCTTGAGCATCTCCATCGCGATGTAGGCGCTGTTGTCGCTCACGCCGGCGTCGAACACCGTCACGATGTGCGGGTGGCTCAGGCCGCCGGCAGCACGCGCTTCGTCGAGGAACAGGGTGTTGAACGACTCGCGCTCGTCGGCCGAGAGCTCCAGGCTCAAGGTCTTGATGGCCACCAGGCGCGACAGCAGCGGGTCGTGCGCGGCATACACCGTGCCCAGGCCGCCGGCGCCGATGCGGTACTTGAGCGCGTACCGGCCGATGTGCCCGATCGTGGGCATCTCGGTCTCGGACGCACTCGCCTGGTTCGTCACGAAGGCCGCGGCCGGGCCCTGCGGCAGCCCGACGTCGGAGTCCGACCACAACCCGACGTTGGGCTGGCTCGGGATGGCTCCTGGCTGCGTGTCAGGCGTCAGCGGGCCGGGCGAGGTGGAGGGGCGGAAGGACGTCACGGGGCGAGCTTAGTCGAGCGGGTAAAGGGGCCTGTGTGCAGAATCTCACAATCCGGGAGGCTGCCAGTCCGGCGCGGGATTATCTCGTGGCTCAGCGCAAATCGACATGCTGACCGACAAGCGAACCGACAGGCAAAGCGCTGCGCAGCCGGTCTACCGCAAGCTGCAATTGTTCCATCGAACTGGCGTACGACAGGCGGATGAATTGCTCGCCGCGGTGTGGGCCGAAGTCGCGCCCCGGCGTGATCGCCACATGGGCGCGGTGCATCATCTCGAAGCAGAAGCCCCAACTGCTGGTGGCGTGCGCGCTGCAGTCGGCCCAGGCGTAGAACGCACCGTCGGGCTGTACCGGCACGCTCAGGCCGAGACTGTTCAGCGCCGGCACCAAAAAGTCGCGCCGGGCGCGGAACTGCGCGCGGCGCTGCTCGTACTCGGCGATCGACTCGGGCTCGAAGCACGCCAGCGCCGCCTGCTGCGCCAGCGACGACGCGCAGATGTAGAGGTTTTGCGCCAGCTTTTCGACCGCCGGCACCAGCGCCTCGGGCAGCACCAGCCAGCCCAGCCGCCAGCCGGTCATGCTGAAGTACTTGCTTAAGCTGTTGATCGAGATCACGTCGTCGCCATGACCGACGCCGTGGGCGAGCGCGCTGTGGCCGTAGCGCTCGTCGAAGCTCAGGCCGAGGTAGATCTCGTCCACCAGCGTGAAGCCGCCGCGCGCGCGCACCACGGCTGCGATGCGCGCCATCTCGTCGGGGGCGATCGAGGTGCCGGTCGGGTTGGACGGCGAGGCCAGCAGCACACCCCGCGTGCGCGCCCCCCACGCCGCTTCGACGCCGGCCGCACTCAGCTGGAAGCGTTCCTCGGCCGACGCCGGCAGCAGCACCGGCACGCCCTCGGCCGCGGCGACGAAGTGGCGGTTGCACGGGTAACTCGGGTCGGGGAGCAGCACCTCGTCGCCGCGGTCCACCAGCGCCAGGCAGGCGAGTTGCAGCGCGGCCGAGGCACCGGCGGTGACGACGATGCGGCCCGGCGCCACGTCCAGGCCGAAGCGCTCGCCATACCAACGCGCGATGCGCTTACGCAACTCGGGCAGCCCGGTCGCGTCGGTGTACTGCGTGCGGCCGGCCGCGAGCGCGCGTTCAGCAGCGCGCTGCACCGGCGCAGGCGCGGTGAAGTCGGGCTCGCCGATGTTCAGGAAGATCATCGGCGAGTCGGCACACGCCGGGCTGCGCGCGATCTGCGAGGCGGCCTTGGCCACCTCCATCACGTGAAAGGGTTCGATGTGGGCAAGGCGGGAGGCGAGCTTCATGTTGCTGGGGTCACGCCACTTCCCACAGGACCACTGCGAGGGTGGGCGTCAGGCGCGCGCGCGGGCCGCACGGGCGGCTGCCACCTCGACGCCGCGCAGATCGGCCGCCGCTTTGTCGAGCACGCCGTTGACGTACTTGTGCCCGTCGGTGCCGCCGAAGGTCTTGGCCAGCTCCACGCCTTCGTTGATCGCGACCTTGTACGGGATGTCGATGCAGTGCGTCAGCTCGTACACGCCGATCATCAGCACGCCATGCTCGATCGGCGAGAGCTGCGAGGTCTTGCGGTCCACGTGGCGGGCCAGCAGCGCGTCGATGTCGGCGGCCTCGGCGATGCAGCCGAGCAGCAGCGCGTCGAAGTGCGCCGCGTCGCAGTGCTCGAAGCCGTCCTGCTCGCGCATGTGGGCGGCGATGTCCTTGGCCGGCGCGCCCGAGACGAGCCACTCGTACAAGCCCTGCAACGCAAACTCGCGCGAGCGGCGGCGGGTGGACTTGGCGCTCGACTTCTTGCGCGTTGCCGTCGCAGGCGCGGCAGCCTTGGCGGGCTTGGGGGCACCTGCCGCGCCGGGCTCGTCGCTCACGTCAGGTCTTCCATCAGGTTGGCCATCTCGACGGCCACGCGTGCCGCGTCGCGCCCCTTGTCTTCGGCGCGGGCCCAGGCCTGCGCTTCGTTCTCGACCGTCAGGATCGCGTTGGCGACGGGCACCTGGTGCTTGAGCGAGACACGCATCACGCCGTCGCCGCTCTGGTTGGCGACCAGCTCGAAGTGGTACGTCTCGCCGCGGATCACGCAGCCGAGCGCGATCAGCGCGTCGTAGTCGTCGGTGTCGGCCAGCACGTCGAGCGCGAACGGAATCTCCAGCGCGCCGGGCACGGTCACATGCTTGATGTGCTTGGCCTCCACGCCCAGCGCATGCAACTCGGCCACGCAGGTTTGCGCCAGCTTGTCGGTCACCGGTGCGTTGAAGCGCGCCTGCACGATGCCGATGCGCAGGTCGCGGCCGTCGAGCGTGGTGGTCGGGCCTTTGTCGGCGTCCTGCATGCGGGTGTCCTGGGGAGTGGGGCGGGGAAGCGGATCGAGCGCGCTTGAGGCGATGGCTGCGCTGGCATCAGGCCGTGGTCACGGCGTCGGCGCCGACGAAGCCGGTCACCTCCAGGCCATAACCGACCATGCTGGGCATGCGCCGCGGGCTGCCGAGCAGCTTCATCTTGGCGATGCCGAGCTCACGCAGAATTTGCGCGCCGATACCGTAGGTGCGCAGATCCATCTGGGCGCGCGGCCGCGGGTTATGGAATGCCGTGCCGAGTTCGCTCGCGCGCAGCCGCGGCACCAGCGCGGCAGCGTCTTCACCGCAGTTGAGCAGCACCGCAGCGCCGCGCGGGCTGGCCTGCAGCGCGGCCAGCGCCTTGGTCAGCGGCCATGAGTGGCCGCAGGCGCCGGTGTCCAGCAAATCCATCACCGACAGCGGCTCGTGCACGCGCACCAGCACTTCGTCGGCGGCCGTCCAGCGGCCCTTGGTCAGCGCCAGGTGCAGGCCGCCGGTGCGGTCGCGAAAGGCGGTGCAGTCGAACTCGCCTTGCGCGGTGGCAAGCGTGCGCTGGCCGGCGCGTTCGATCAGCGTCTCGTGGCGGCTGCGGTGCTCGATCAGCGCGGCGATGGTGCCGATTTTCAGGCCGTGCGTCTGCGCAAACTCCACCAGGTCGGGCAGCCGCGCCATCGTGCCATCGTCCTTCATGATCTCGCAGATGACCGCGGCGGGCGCCAGGCCCGCCATGCCGGCCAGGTCGCAGCCGGCCTCGGTGTGGCCGGCGCGCATCAGCACGCCGCCGTCTTGCGCCTGCAGCGGAAAGATGTGGCCCGGCTGCACCAGGTCGCGCGGTTGCGCGTCGCGCGCCACCGCGGCTTGCACGGTGCGTGCGCGGTCGGCCGCCGAGATGCCGGTGGACACACCCTCGGCCGCCTCGATCGACACCGTGAACGCGGTGCCGTGCTTGGTGCCGTTGCGCGAGGCCATCGGTTGCAGGCGCAGCCGCTCGCAGCGTTCGCGCGTGAGCGTCAGGCAGATCAAGCCGCGGCCGAAGCGCGCCATGAAGTTGATGGCGGCGGGCGTGACGTGCTCGGCCGCCAGCACCAGGTCGCCTTCGTTCTCGCGGTCTTCCTCGTCGACGAGGATCACCATGCGGCCGGCGGCCAGCTCGGCGACGAGTTCAGGAATGGGGGCAATCGGCATGGCGGAATTGTAGGTGGGCGGTTGGGGCGGCGCAGCGCAGGGTCGGGGTGGCGCCGCGCGGTGCTGCACGGTGAAGCGCCGCTGGGAGTCAGGTCAGCGCGGTCAGCGCGGCGGTTGGCTCAGCATGCGCTCGACGTAGCGGGCGATCAGGTCGATCTCGAGGTTGACACGGCCGCCCACCACCAGGCTGCCCAGCGCGGTGTTCTGCAGCGTGTGTGGGATCAGGTTGATGCTGATCTCGCAGCCGTGCGCCTGTTCGGGCTGGAGGTCACTTCCAAGGCTGCGCTCAAGGTCGTTCACGCGGTTGACCGTCAAGCTCACGCCATTGACGGTGACCGAGCCCTTGTACGCCATGAAGCGCGCCAGCTCGCGCGGTGCTGCGATGCGCAGCTCCCACGACTCGCCCACCGGGGCGAAGTGCGTCACGGAGCCGATGCCGTCCACGTGGCCGCTCACCAAGTGCCCGCCGAGCCGGTCGTTGGCGCGCAGCGCCTTCTCGAGGTTGACCGGGCCGGGCTGGTCGAGCCCCGCGGTCTTGGCGAGGCTTTCGGCCGAGATGTCGATGTCGAAGCGGCGCTGCGCCGCGTCGAGCGACGTGACCGTCATGCACGCGCCGTTGAGCGCGATGCTGTCGCCGGGTTGCACGTCGTCGAGGTAGCCGGGCGGCGTTTCGATGGCGAGCTGCTTGCCGTGCGCGGGCTCGCTGCCCAGCGCGTGGACGGCGGTGATGCGGCCGAGGCCGGTGATGATGCCGGTGAACATGCCTCGATTGTCGCAGCGCGCCACGTGGCGCGGCGTCCCCGACGTGTCAGGGCTGCGCGTCGGTGCGAAGCGGGTTGCGGCCGACCGGCCGCGCAACGATCCGCAGGTCGTCGCCGACCGGCCGCGCAATGATCCGCAGGTCGTCGCCGACCTGCGTGAGGCTGACGAAGCGCAGGTCCAGCGTGTCCTGCAAGCGCTCCAGCGGCCCGAACGCCGCCAGCTCGCGGCCGACGCCGAACAGCCGCGGCGCCATGTAGACCAAAAATTCGTCGACCAGCCCCTCGCGCACGAACGAGCCGTTGAGCTTGTGGCCCGCTTCGACGTGCAGCTCGTTGATGCCGCGCCGCGCCAGGTCGGTCAGCAGCGCAGGCAGATCGACCTTGCCGTTCGGGCCGGGCAGCAGGGTGACTTCAGCGCCGGTCGCATCGAGCGCCGCGCGGCGAGCGTCGAACGAAGGCGCGTCGTCTGGCGACGCAGGCGCCGCGGCACAAATCAGCACTGCGCCAGGCGGCGCCAGCACGCGCGCGCTGGGCGGCATGTCCAGGCGCGAATCGACCACCACGCGCAACGGTTGGCGGGCCGTCTCGACCAAGCGCACATCGAGCCGCGGGTCGTCGTCCAGCACCGTGCCCACGCCCGTCAGCACCGCACCCGCGCGTTTGCGAAAGGCGTGGCCGTCGGCGCGCGAGGCCGGGCCAGTGATCCACTGGCTCACGCCGTTGATCAGCGCGGTGCGGCCGTCGAGGGACACGGCGGCCTTCAGCCGCACCCACGGCCGGCCGCGCTGCATGCGCGAGAAGAAGCCGATGTTGAGCTCGCGCGCTTCGTCGGCGAGCGGTCCCTCGTCAACCTGAATGCCAGCCGCGCGCAGGCGCGCCGCGCCTTGGCCGGCCACGAGCGGGTTCGGGTCCTGCAGCGCCATCACCACGCGCTGCACGCCGGCTTCGATCAGCGCGTCGCAGCACGGCGGCGTGCGGCCGTGGTGGGCGCAGGGCTCCAACGTCACGACGACGGTGGCGCCGCGCACCGAGTGGCCGCGCGATTGCGCGTCGCGCAACGCCATCACCTCGGCATGCGGGCCGCCGGCCTGCTGCGTGTGGCCGCGGCCGATCACCTGCCCGTCGGCGCCGACGATCACGCAGCCGACCCGCGGGTTCGGGTCGCTCAGGCCGACGGCGTGCTGCGCGAGGGTGAGCGCCTCGTGCATGTGGGCTGTGGCAGTGGCGTTCATCGAATACGTTGGCGATGGGCGCGGGCTTCGACGGGCTCAACCCGAGCGGCCATGCTGCGCGGAAGTCGGGCGGCAGGGTGCTTCACGGCTGGTGCGGCGCGGTCGCAAGGTTGGCATAGATCAAGGCGCCCGCGCTGTCGAGCTGCACCGGCGTGCCGCCCGGGCAGGCCTCGTTGCCGCGAATCACGAGGAAGTTCTGGTGTGCCAATGGGCCGTCGACATTGGCGTAGGCAGCCGGGTGCTCGGCGTTGGTGTCGATCGAGCCGCTGGCGTTCAGGTCGGCGGTGTAGCGGCACACGCGCCGGTCGTCGGCGGTGGTGCCCAGCGTCCAGCCCGCCGGCGCGAGCGTGCTGCGGCCGGACCATGTGCCGCCGGCGAGCGGGTAGACGACGCAGTGGTAGGCCACAAAGCGGTCGCCCGCGGCGGTCTGCACCGCGTCGCTGCCACACCAGGGCGGGGTGGGGTAGGTGCCGCCGGTCAACGTCAGCGCCACGGCCACGGGGGCCGGCGCGTCAAATGCCTGGCCGGCGATCGGCGGGCCGCTGGTCGAAAAGCGCACTGCGCCGCTGAGCAACTGGCCCACCAGCGCGTCGCAAGGGCCGAGGTTGCCGAGGGTCAGGTCCGTTGTCGCCAGCGCCGCGCTCACGCCGTTGCACCGGCCGATCACCTGGCCCGTGGTGTTGCTCATCAGCAGCGCCACGGTGCCCTCGCGCGCCGGCTTGAACGCGCTGGTGCCATTGCCCAGGTCTTTCGCAGCGAGCGGGATGCGCGGTGAGCGTGCGTTCACTGGCTGCATCGCCGCGGCGGCTGGCGCAACGGTCAACGCGCCCGAGTACGCCGGGTTGCTGCCGCCGATCACCGAGCTCAGCACCACCTGATGTTCGGCGCCGCCGCGGTCGGCCCAGCTCACGGTGACCGACGCGTTCTTCGCATTCGGCGCCTGGGCTGCTGCGATGCTGCGCGTGACAAGGTAGCGCGTCGGGCCATCGACGGTGTTGCTGGCGTCGACGATGTCGGCATAAGCCCGCGCACCGGCCGTGGCGGCGACGACGGAGAACGCGCGCAGCCGCTCCAGGTCTTCTTGCGCCAGTCGCACGGCTTCGGAGCGCTGGCGTGCCATGTCGGCGTTCAGCCGCAACTGCGTCTGCACGCTGCCGACCGAGAACATGCCCAGCGACAGCACCAGCAGCGCAACCAGGCCTTCGAGCAGCGTGGTGCCGCGCTGGCCGTGGCGGCTTGGTGTGCGCGAGGTGCGCAATGGGGGTGACTTGCGCGAGGGGTTCATCGTGCGGCTCATCTCAAAAGTCCCGCCAGCTGCCGGCCACACGCGCAAAGCTGCCGCCGCTCTTCAGCGCGGCCAGCACGGCAGCGTCGTAGAAGAGGTCCGGCACGCCGGTGCCTTGCACGTCGCCTTCGGTGACCAGCGCGCCGCGCAGCAGCGCACCCGCGCCAGCGTTGTTCCACGTCATCGACGCGCTGTAGACCACGCCGTGCAGCCGCACCGCGCCGTCGAAGCGCGCCGCGCCTTCGACCACCAGCGCCACCGGTTGCTGCGGCGTGCCCAGGCTCAGCGGGCCAGTCAGCACGAGATCGCCGGCCACGAACACCATCGGGTTGCCACCGGAAGCCTGAACCGCGGTGGCGAGCGCCGCGCTGCAATCGCCGCTGCAAATTGGCTTGAGCACGGTCGGCTGGTTTTTCCAGCCGGTCGGGTCCAGGCCGAAGAAGCTGCTGAACAGCCGCTGTGGTGTCAGCGCGGCGAGCGCCGCGTCGTTGCCCACCAACACGTCGGCCACCGGCGTGCCGGCCGGCGGTGTCACGCGCATCAGCGGCGCGGTGATGCCGCTGCCGGCATGCACCACCCAGCCGCCCGACGCAGCATCCGGGTTGTGCACGCCCAGCGCGGCGGCGGTGATGACGCGGCCGCGTGCGGTCAGCGGCGCGGCCGGCGCCGTGCCCAGCGCCGGCAGCAAGCTGAGCGCGACCTCGACGCGCGCACTCGCGTCGGCCCGCGTGCTCGCGCCCGGCGCGCACGCGCCCGCCACGCTCGTGCAGCCGTGTGACACCAGCTTGACGATGCCCGGCTTTCCACCGGCCACGAACTCGAGCGCGAACGCCGGGTGCAGCCCGGGCGTGTTCGGCAACGCGGGTTGCGGGTGGCCTTGCGCCGGGCAACTGCAGGCCCAGCCCGCATCGCCACGCACGCACGAGGCCTGCAACGGCACAGCCAGCGCGCCGGCAGCCCAGGTGTTGCCGGTGAAGCCGGTGGCGCCGCTTTGCGGGCTCAAGAAGCGCTCGCGGAAAGTCGGCGCTGCCGCGTCGGCGCTGGCCCGGCAATCGGCTCCGATGCGCGCGGGGCTGTTGAGCTGCGCCTGCGCCCATTCGAGCCCGGCCTCCGCCGCCTCGAAGGCCTGTGTCGATCGGTACTGGTTGGACGACGTGCGCTGCTCGAACACCAGGTTGCGGTTGGCGTAGGCAGCGGCCAGCAGCATCGCGAAGAACAGCACCATCGTGACGATCAGCGCGGCGGCGCCGCGTTGTGCCTTGGGGGAGCGGAAGTGGCGCATGGTCGAGTCCGATCAGATGCCGGCTCAGGCTGGGCACGCGCCGACGATCGGGTCGTTGCGCAGCCGCACCTGGCTGCGCACGCTGCGCGTCACGCGCGCATCGGCCGTGGCGCGGCCGGCCACCACCACCGCCAGGCTGCGCACGAGTTGCCGCGGCGGGCAGGCGCTGGCGGCGGCGCCGGCCGCGCAGGGTTGCGCGCAAAAGCCGGCCAGGCTGATCTCTTCGACGACCGGCGCGACGCTGAACTCGGTCACCGTCAGCGTGGCCACGTCGGTCAGCGCCTGCCAGTTGCCCGAACCGAGCTGCAACTCAAGCGCGCCGTTGCGCAGCCGGAAGCCGAACTGCTCGTTGCTATCGACGGTGTGGTTTTCGGTCGCGTCGCGCGAGAAGCGAAAGCTCGTGGCGTCGGCCGCGGCGCCGACCGGCGTCACGTCGGTGTACGGGTTGGCCAGCACCGCGCCGCCACCCTCGCTGCGCACGCCCGCGGTGGCGGCGGCCCAGTAGCCGGCGCGGCGCAGGTCGCGCGTCACCAGGTCGGCGGCGGTGCGCAGGTCTTGCATCAGGCGGCTTTCGATCATCAGGCTGCGGTTCTCGCGCAGGCTGCCGGTCAGCAAGCTGGTGGCGGCGGCGACGATGAACAGGCCGATGGCCATGCCGATCAGCAGCTCGACCAGGGTCAGGCCGCGTTGAAGGGGCTGAAGGCGCCGCGCTTGCGGTGCGTGCAGGCGCTGGCTCACGTCACAGGCTCCAGCATTGCCGGTTCGCGGCTGCGGCGTTGGCGGTGCTGGCGTCCGGGCCCGAGGCGTAGACCGTGTTCGCACCTTGCGTGCTGAGCTTGAGGAACGCGCAGTTCGTGTCGCGCGCCTGCGTGCCGTTGGCCGTGGCCAGCACGTCGTAGCCGCCGGCGCTGGCGTCGTTCACCTGCAGCGTGTAGTGGCCGGCCGGCGAGCCGGCGGCCATGCCGATCTGCGCCAGGCTGCCGTACGCCGGGTTGTTGGAGCGCCAGCGTTCCTGCGCCCACTGCACCTGCATCGCGGCCACCACCGCGTCGGTGCGGCGCACTTTCTGGATCTGACCCGTGAACGACGGATAGGCGATGCTGGACAGGATGCCGGCGATCGACACCACGATCATCATCTCGATCAGCGTGAAGCCTGCGGCCGAACGGCGCGTCGTTGTGAGCCCGGCCGTGCGCGGCAGGGGCGGGGCGGCGGTGGCAGGGCATGGCGCATTGATTATCGGCGCGCAGCCCGTGGCGAGGAAACGCAGGGCCGCCACGGCGAGGCTCGTGGCTCGGCGTTCTGTCTGGCGATCGGCGTCGCGATGGGCGGGGCACGTGGTTTGGGGAAGGGAGTTCATCGCAGGTCTCCAGGTTCAGCAGGCGCGGTAGCCGGCCACGGTGTTCATCGGGGAGCAGGAACGCACCCGCCCCATCACATTGACGACGTGGTGCACCGCGCGGCCCTGCGGCCCCAGCACACGCAGCGTGCCGGTCGGGCTGCTGGTGCCGTGCAGCGGGTCGAACAGGAGCGAGGTGACGTTGGCCTGCACGCCGACGCGCTGTGCCGCCGGCAGCACCACCGTCTTGATCTGCTCGGCCGTGCCGCTGCACTGCGCGGGGCCGTCGGCCGCACAAGTGCATTGCGCGCTCAGGCCGGTGTGGATCACGTAGCAACTGGCGTCGGCGTTCGCGTAGAAGCTGATGCGCACCGGCTGGTTGCGTGCCACGGCTTCGGAGCGCACGTACTGGATGTCTGTTGCGAGTTGCGTCGCTGTGCCGTCGAGGCGCCGGCTGTCGAGCAGCCCGGTCATGCCCGGTGCGGCGCTGGTGGTGACGATGCCCAGCACCGCCAGCACGATGGCTGCTTCGACCAGCGTGACGCCTCGTTGCGATTTGCCTTGAGCCTGCTTCGGGGTTTTCATGTGCGCTCCGTTCGTTGAACCGATGCACACACTGTAGAAAACGGTGACCCGCGGCGCGACCCCATCAGGTGGGGAAGGGCAGGCCCCCTTGCGGGGCACCCCCGTTCGGGGGATGCGGCGTCAGAGTGCTGTCAACGCGCTGCGAGGGCGGCTTCAGCGCTCGTTCAGCGCTTGTTCAGATATCGCGAATCAGCTGCCGGAACTCGTCCACATCTTCGAAGCTGCGGTACACCGACGCGAAGCGAACGTAGGCCACCTTGTCGATGCGCTTCAACTCGCGCATCACCAGTTCGCCGAGCTTGGTCGACGGCACTTCCTTGGCGCCGCTGTTGAGCAGCTTGTCCTGGATGCGCTCGAGCGCCGCGTCGATCTGCTCCACGCTGACCGGCCGCTTGCGCAGCGCCAGGCTCATCGAGGCGCGGATTTTGGCGGGGTCGAACTCGGCGCGCGTGCCGTCCTTCTTGACCACCGACGGCAGCGCGATCTCGGCCCGCTCGTACGTGGTGAAGCGCTTGTCGCAACCCTGGCATTTGCGGCGCCGACGCACCACGTCGCCTTCGTCGGACTCGCGCGTCTCGACGACCTGGGTTTCTTCGAAGCTGCAGAAGGGGCATCTCACAAGAATTCCTGCACGTCAGTGCAATCGCTCCCTCCCCCGCTGGGGGAGGGCTGGAGTGGGGGCGGGGTCGCCCAATCTCTCGACCTACCGGTACACCGGAAAGTCCTTGGTCAGCGCCGCCACCTTGGCGCGCACCGTGGCGATGTTCGCTTCGTCCGTCGGCCGGTCCAGCACATCGGCGATGAGGTGCGCGGTGGCGCGTGCCTGCTCCTCCTTGAAGCCGCGCGTCGTCATCGCCGGTGAGCCCAGGCGGATGCCGCTCGTGACCATCGGCTTTTGCGGGTCGTTCGGGATGCCGTTCTTGTTGCACGTCATGTGCGCCGAGCCGAGCAGGTTCTCGGCTTCCTTGCCGGTCAGGTTCTTCGGGCGCAGGTCGACCAGCATCACGTGGCTTTCGGTGCGGCCGCTGACGATGCGCAGCCCGCGCTCGGTCAGCGTCTGTGCCAGCGCGGCGGCGTTCTTGATTACCTGCTGCTGGTACACCTTGAACGAAGGGTCGAGCGCTTCCTTGAAGGCCACCGCCTTCGCCGCGATCACGTGCATCAGCGGCCCGCCCTGGATGCCGGGGAAGATCGCGCTGTTGATCTTTTTCGCGATCGCCTCGTCGTTCATCAGCACGATGCCACCGCGCGGGCCGCGCAGGCTCTTGTGGGTGGTGGAGGTCACCACGTCGGCGTGCGGCACCGGGTTGGGGTACACGCCCGCGGCGATCAGCCCGGCGTAGTGCGCCATGTCGACCATGAAGATCGCCCCGACCGCCTTGGCGACCTTGGCAAAACGCTCGAAGTCGATGCGCAGGCTGTAGGCCGAGGCACCCGCAATGATCAGCTTCGGCTTGTGCTCGTGCGCCAGGCGCTCCATCGCGTCGTAGTCGATCTCTTCTTTCGCCGTCAGGCCGTAGCTGACCACCTTGAACCACTTGCCGCTCATGTTCAGCGGCATGCCGTGCGTCAGGTGGCCGCCTTCGGCCAGGCTCATGCCCATG
Source organism: Methylibium sp. NZG (assembly GCA_001263235.1). GTDB lineage: Bacteria > Pseudomonadota > Gammaproteobacteria > Burkholderiales > Burkholderiaceae_C > LGRD01. Next base: position 180,670 of record LGRD01000018.1, read on the forward strand.
ATCGTGTCGCCCGGCTGCAGCAGGCCGAAGAACACCGCCTGGTTCGCCTGCGAGCCCGAATTGGCCTGCACGTTGGCATGCTGCGCGCCGAACAGTTGCTTGAGCCGGTCGATGGCGAGCTGCTCGGCGATGTCGACGAACTCGCAGCCGCCGTAGTAGCGCTTGCCCGGGTAGCCTTCAGCGTACTTGTTGGTGAGCTGGCTGCCCTGCGCGGCCATCACGGCGGGCGAGGCGTAGTTCTCGGAGGCGATGAGCTCGATGTGGTCTTCCTGGCGCTGGTTCTCGCGCTGGATGACGGACCACAGCTCGGGGTCTGTGTTGGCGACGGTGGATTGGAGGCGGTCGAACATGGTGGGCAGTCCTGTGCGTCAGATGTCCCCGTGCCGGGAAACCCGCATGCGCCAAGGCGCATGCCAGCACGAAGCTGCCCAGGCGAACGGCTGAACCGTGGCGCGCCATGTGCGCGCCCCGACCACACTTCCCGGTGGTTGACCACCTCCGGCCTTTGGAAGGCCTCATCGCCAGTTGTGCAGCGCGGTTAGTGTAGCGGCGCTGGTCGTGGTGGAACGGTGGCGAAGCGGCGAACGAGTCTGGCCGCACGGCCAAAAAGGGCCGATGCGGCGCGCGATGGCCCCGCGTTCAGCGCAGCAGCGCGATTTGCTCGTCGGCCTGGGCCGAAGCAGCCGGTTTGGCGGCCGGTGCATTGCCCGACGGCACGGTGGGCGGGATGACGACCGTTGCGGCCACTGCCGTCGGCGACACCGCCTTGCCGCGCACGATTTCGCGCAGGTGGTGCTGCTCACCCAGCACCTTGCTGGCATAGCCGCCGTCGTCGGGCAGGTTGGCCGCGCCGACGTAATACTTCAGGCCACCCTCCAGGCTGCCCGCTCGCGCGATGCATTCCTTGAGCACCTGCACGCCCACGCGCAGGTTCGTCACCGGGTCGAAGGCGGCATGGTTGCCGCCGAAGCGCTCGTACTTGTCGTCGTGCACCTTGGTCATCACCTGCATCAGGCCTTGCGCGCCCACCGGGCTCTGAGCGAACGGGTTGAAGCTCGACTCGATCGCCATGATGGCCAGGATCAGCGTCGGGTCCAGCCCGGCCTGCTTGCCGACCACCCACGCCTCTTGCACCAGCCGGCTCACCGGTTCGGGCGCCACGCGGTAGCGGCGCGAGATCCACTGCGCCACGGCGGCCTGCTGGCTGGTCAGGTCTTTCGGGTCGGCGGCAGTGGCGCGCGCGATGGCGCCAGGTTCGGCACTTTCGACCAGCGCTTCCTCGAACGGCTCGATGCGCGACTCCTGGCGCGACTGCAGCCACGTGAGCACCTGCGTCTCGGCCGAGAGCAACGCGGTGCTGTGGCTCGCGGTGAAAGCCAGCGCGGCCACCACCACCAGCCCCAGCAGGGCAAGCGTGTTGTGGCTCACTTCCAGCAGACCATGCCCGACGTCGCGCAGGAACACGCCGATGGAGTCGGTGGTTGCGCGGCGGGCGCGGCTGGCGGCGTGGACCAGTGTCGACCACGTGCGAGGCGATTTCATCTCAGTCCTCCGGTGCGACCTTCACCGTGCAACAGCCAAGATCGCGCCACGGGGCGCAGGTCGTGGCTGACCAGGTGACGGCGATAATTGAGGTTTGCGGCTCCCGGGCCGGAATTCTCCGGCGCCTGGCTCGGCGACAAGGCTTGGCCCTTCGCAAGTCGCGGCGACCGCGGGCTCCGTTGCCGGAGCTGCGGGTTTTCCCTGATTTGTATCAGGCTTGGCGGCATTCTATGGAGCCTGGTCTCGGGCGGTCAAGGCGGTCTTTGGCAGCATCCCTACCGATTGTATGAAATACAAAGACCTGCGTGACTTCCTCAGCGGCCTGGAAAAGGCGAACCAACTGAAGCGGATTGCCTCGCCGGTGTCGCCCCGCCTCGAAATGACGGCGCTGAGCGATGCGGTCCTTCACGCTGGTGGCCCTGCCTTACTCTTCGAAAAATCTGGCACTGGTGGAGTGCGAGCGCTGACAAACTTGTTCGGTACACCCCAGCGCGTCGCGATGGGCATGGGCGCCGACGAGGTCAGTGAACTGCGCGACATCGGCCGCCTGCTGGCCAGCCTGAAAGAGCCCGAGCCGCCGAAGGGCCTGAAGGACGCTGGCAAATTGTTTCAGATGGGCAAGGCCTTGTGGGACATGAAGCCGGCCCGGTTGCGCCAGGCGCCATGCCAGGACGTGGTCTTCGTCGGGGCCGACGTGGACCTGGGCACGCTGCCCGTGCAGACCTGCTGGCCCGACGACGCCGGGCCGCTGATCACCTGGGGCCTGGTCATCACCCGCGGGCCGCAGGGCGGCGCGAACGCGCGCCAACGGCAGAACCTGGGCATCTACCGGCAGCAGGTGATCGGCCGCCGGCAGGTGATCATGCGCTGGCTCGCGCACCGCGGCGGCGCGCTCGACTTTCGCGACTTCCGCCGTGCCCGCCCCGGCCAGCCGTTCCCGATCGCAGTCGCCCTGGGCGCCGACCCGGCGACCATCCTCGGCGCCGTCACCCCCGTGCCCGACACGCTGTCGGAGTACCAGTTCGCCGGCCTGCTGCGCGGCAGCCGCACCGAGGTGGTCGATTCGACCGTGGGCGATGCCGGCGTGATGTTGCAGGTGCCGGCCAGCGCCGAGATCGTGCTCGAAGGGCACATCCCGGTGGCCGCACCCGGCTTCACCGGCGTCAGCGAGCACGGCGTGGCCACCAAGGAGATCGGCGGCTACCTGCACGCGCTGGAAGGCCCGTTCGGCGACCACACCGGCTACTACAACGAGCAGGACTGGTTCCCGGTGTTCCAGATCGACCGCCTGACGCACCGCACCGACCCGATCTACCACAGCACCTACACCGGCAAGCCGCCCGACGAGCCGGCCGTGCTGGGCGTGGCGCTGAACGAGGTGTTCGTGCCGATCCTGCAAAAGCAGTTTCCCGAGATCACCGACTTCTACCTGCCGCCGGAAGGCTGCAGCTACCGGCTCGCCATCGTCAGCATCAAGAAGAGCTACCCCGGCCACGCCAAGCGGCTGATGTTCGGCATCTGGAGCTTTCTGCGACAGTTCATGTACACCAAGTTCATCGTCGTGACCGACGACGACGTGAACATCCGCCACTGGCCCGACGTGGTGTGGGCCATCACCACCCGCATGGACCCGGTGCGCGACACGACGCTGGTGGAACACACGCCGATCGACTACCTCGATTTCGCCTCGCCCGTCAGCGGCCTGGGCGGCAAGATGGGGTTGGACGCGACGAACAAGTGGCCCGGCGAAACCCCGCGCGAATGGGGGCGCGTGATCACGATGGACCCGGCGGTCGAACAACGCGTGGCGGCGCTGCTCGGCGACGTGCTCGGCAAGGCGTCTTGAGGCTCGCGCGGGTGAGACGGCTCGGCTCGGGGCAGGCCTCTTTCGGTCACCACTTGCGGTCTCGATTTCACTTGAACTTTGCCCGCCCGAGTTCTATTGTTGAAGTGCCTGATTGCAGGCACACACCGGGGCGCAGTCACTGCGCACCAGGGGCGCTGGACTCACTTGCTCCAGAGCCTCGAATCGGTGGCGTCAGCCACCCACCCCTCCCGGCTTTGCGGTCGGGAGGGGTTTGTACTTTCTGGGCCTGCTGGCGTTTGCTTCACGGTGCGGTGGCGCGGGCGTTGGTGCATGCCGCCGTACAGTCGGGCCATGGCTGACATCGCCGAGCGGCTCTTCGGTTCTTGGGTGCGACAGGTCGGCGCCGCCACACTGCGGGCCGATCTGCTGGCCGGGGTGCTGGGGGCCTTGCTGGTGCTGCCGCAGGGCATCGCCTTTGCTTCGCTGGCGGGTCTGCCGCCCGAGTACGGCCTGTACACCGCGATCGTGCCGTGCATCGTGGCAGCGCTGTTCGGCTCCAGTTGGCATGTCGTCACCGGGCCGACCAACGCGCTCTCGCTCGCGCTGCTCGCCACGCTGTCAGCGGTGGCGGTGGCCGGCTCGCCGCAGTACATCCAGCTGGCGTTGGCAGTGACGGTGCTGGTGGGGGTGATGCAGTGGCTGATCGGCATGTTCCGGCTCGGGGCGATCGCCAACTTCATCTCGCCGTCCACGCTGCGCGGTTTCACCAGCGGCGCTGCGGCGCTGATCGCGCTGCACGCGCTGCCCGACCTGCTCGGCCTGCCGGCGCCCGCCAGCCCCGGCAGCGCCGCGCTGCTGGCGCATCTGCAGGGCGTGTGGCGCGAGGTCGTGCCCGCTGCAGCGCTGGTGGGCTTCTTTACGGTGGCGGCCGTGTTGGTGCTGCGGCGCTTGCACAAGAGCCTGCCGCACATGTTGATCGCGCTGGTGGCGGCGTCGCTGCTGGCCTACGCGCTGCAGCGCAGTGGCATGACCGCCACCTGGGGTCGGCTGGCGCTCACCGGCAACCTGGGCGATCTTTGGCCGCGCCTGTCGGTTCCCAGCGTCGAGTGGCAGGCCGTGCCCGAGTTGCTGGGCATCGCGTTCGCGCTGACGATCGTTGCGCTCGGCCAGTCGATCTCCATCGCCAAGGCGCTGGCCGAGCGCACCGGCCAGCCGATCGACGCCAACCGCGAGTTCACCGGCCAGGGCGTGGCCAACATCGTCGGCGGCTTCACTTCGTGCTACGTGGCCTGCGGCTCGCTCAACCGCTCGCTGCCCAACCTGCAAGCCGGCGCGCGCACGCCGCTGGCGGCGGTGTTCGCGTCGCTGTGGTTGCTGGTGCTGCTGGCGTTGTGCGCGCCGTTGCTGGCGCTGATCCCGCTGGCGGGTGTGGCCGGCTTGCTGATGGTGGTGGCGTGGCAGCTGTTCGACGTGGCAGCCTGGCGGCGCCTGTGGCGGCAGAACCGACAGGAGTTTGCGATCGCCACCGCAACGCTGGTGGCCACGCTGACCGTGCGGCTGGAGCTGGCGATCCTGCTCGGTACGCTGCTGTCGTTGACAGCGTTCGTGTACCGCACCGCCCGGCCGTCGATGCGCGCAATGGGTTTCAACGCCATCGGAGCCGAGCGGCCATTCGTCGTTGTGGCCGATGCGCCGCACCCGCTGCCCGAGTGCCCGCAGCTGAAGATGATCCGCATGGAGGGCGAGGTGTATTTCGGCGCCGTGGCGCACGTGGGCGAGCAACTGCGCGCCTTGCGGGCGAGTGCGACGGCGCCGAAGCATTTGCTGATCATGGCCAAGAGCATGAACTTCATCGACCTGGCCGGCGCCGACCTGTGGCGCACCGAGCTGGCGGCACGCCGCCAGGCCGGCGGCGACCTGTACTTTCACCGGCCGCGCCCGTCGGTGCTCGACTTCTGGGAGCGCACCGGCTTCATCGACGAGATCGGCCGCGACCACATCTTCCCGACCAAGCGCGTGGCCATCGCCACCATCTTCGACCGGCTCGACCGCGGCGTCTGCGCCACCTGCACGGTGCGCGTGTTCGAGGAGTGCGCGCGCTTGTTGCCGGCTGACCAGCGGCCACGCGCCGAAGTCGCGGTCGCGGTCGCGTCCGCAGAAAGAGGTGATTCATGAAAGCCCAAGAACGCGACAAGCTGCTGCAAGCCTTGAAGACCCGCTTCGAGGGCAACATGCGCCGACACGTCGGCATCGCGTGGCCGGCCGTGCTGGCCCGGCTCGAAGGCCAGCCGGACGCGCTGCGCTCGCTGCAGGCGATGGAGGCCACCGGCGGCGAGCCCGACGTGATCGAACAGGACCGGGCCGGTGCCGTCACGTTTTGCGACTGTTCGGCGGAAAGTCCCGCCGGGCGACGCAGCGCGTGCTTCGACCGGGCCGCGCTCGAATCGCGCAAGGAGGCCAAGCCACAGCACAGCGCCGTCGAATGGGCGGCGGCCATGGGCATCGGGTTGTTGACCGAAGAACGCTACCGCGCGCTGCAACAACTCGGCGAGTTCGACCTGAAGACTTCGAGCTGGATCGCCACGCCGGCCGATGTGAGGGCGTTGGGCGGAGCGCTGTTCTGCGATCGCCGCTACGGTCGCGTGTTCACGTATCACAACGGCGCGCAGTCGTACTACGCGGCGCGTGGCTTTCGCGGGTGGCTGCGAGTCTGCACGCTGCGGGTCTGAACGGCCTTTCCGACGATTCGACCGCCACCATGCCGCGCGTCATCTTCACCGGCGGCCCAGGAGCGGGCAAGACGACGTTGCTCGCCGAGATGGCGTCGCTGGGTTACGCAACGGTCGCCGAATCGGCCCGCGCCGTCATCGCCGAACGCTTGGCCGCCGGGCTCGCACCACGGCCCGCGCCAGCCGAGTTTGCGCGTGAGATCCTGCGGCGCGACATCGAGAAGCACCACGCTGCGGCCGGCTCGTCGGGATGGACGTTTTTCGACCGGGGCGTGGTCGAGTCCATCAGCGGGCTGCAGGCGCACGAGCCTTTGGCCCGGCCCGAACTGACAGCGCGGTTGGCGGCCTATCGCTGTCATCAACCCGTCTTCATCTTGCCGCCCTGGGCTGCAATCTACACGACCGACGCGGAGCGGGATCAGACTTTCGACGACGCTCGCGAGGTCCACGCCAGGATCGCGCGTTGGTACGCCGACTGCGGCTACATGCTGCACGAAGTGCCACGCCTTTCACCCGGGCATCGCGCGACGCACGTCCTTCGCCGACTGGGCCTCATGCGCACGCGCCCGGCCACGCCGGCCGACGCCGGGCCGATCGCGCAGATCATTGCCAGCTTTCAGCCGACGCTCACGCTCGATCCAGACGGCGCAGGAGCGCAGGAGTTTTTCGCGTCCGTGTCGGAAGACGCCGAGCGCGCGTACCTGGCCTCGCCGCGCTATGCCTTCTTTGTCACCGAGCACCAGGGTGAGGTCGTCGGCTTCATCGGCATGCGCGACGGCACGCATGTGTTCCACCTGTTCGTCACCGCGCGGCACCAGCGGCGGGGCCTGGCCGGTGAGCTGTGGCGCCACGCGCGCGCGCACTCCTTGCGCGCCGGCGCGCTGGAAGGTTTCACCGTGAACTCAAGCCTCAATGCCGTGCCGGTGTACGAGCGGCTGGGGTTTGTGCCGGCAGGCACTGTCGTCCATGCGCATGGCATCGCCTTTCTGCCGATGCGGTCGGGGTCGGCACGCTGACTCTGCACAATCCGGTCACGCCATCAGAGGGGAGAAACATGCTCAAGCCGATCGCCAACCTCGACGAGGTCGAGTTCACCGACATCGAGGACAACGGCTACTACACCTCCCGGCGCGCGCAGTTCAGCGACGGCATCGGCGCCCGGCAACTCGGCTACAACCTGACCGTGTTGCCGTCGGGCAAGGCGCAATGCCCGTTCCACTGCCACCACGGGGAGGAAGAGATGTTCCTCATCCTCGAAGGCACGGGCGAACTCCGGTTCGGCGCCGAACGCTTCCCGATCCGCAAGCGCGACGTGATTGCGTGCCCGACCGGCGGGCCGGAGGTGGCGCATCAGATCATCAACACCGGCAGCGTGCCGATGCGCTACCTCGCGCTGTCGAACATCGTCGACATCGAAACTTGCCAGTACCCGGATTCGAACAAGATCAACATCGGCGCCGGTCGCCGCGGCGAGCCCGGGCTGCACAAGATGTTCCGCGCGGAGAACACGGTCGACTACTACGATCGCGAAAGCAACGAGCCGCCGCCGCGCGGTGGCTGATGCAACGCGCCCGGTCGGGCTCGCGCGGCCGAATCGGTCTGTCGGTGCCCGCAGCCGTTGCTTTTTGGGCAGAATGCAGCGCAGGCCAGGACTTGCGACACACACCACGCATGATGACTTCGACACCGGTTCGGCAGAGGTGGGCCCGTGCGGCCGCGGATGTGCAAGCGCAGGCGCAGGCGCAGGCAGCGGCGTGTACGCCGGCACGCGCGTCGGCCATCACGCCGTCGCCCTCGATGTGGGCGTTCGTCACCGGCCTGCTGGCGGCGTGCCTTGCCGTGCCCGCGGCCGCGCAGACGGCCTGCTACGTGCGGGCAGAGACGCCTGCTGCGGCGTCCGCGCCGGGCGATGCCCGCGTCGCCCAGAGCCATGTCGGCCTGCGCCGCAAGAACGACAAGCTCTTTGAGCTCGACATTGCCGTGACCGGTTCGAACGCCGCGGTGTGCAACGTCGGTGGCGTGGCGCGGCTGAGCGGTGACGCTGGCAAGGAAGCGCTGGCGATGGTGGTTCGCCCCGATCCGTTGCGCAGCAAGGGCGTGCGCAGCGGCGCTTTGTGCCATGTGTACGTCCACCTCACCGCCACGGCGGTCGAGCTGCGCACCACGCGAGAAGCTTGCAAGGCACAGGCCTTGTGCGAGGGCAAGGTGGAGCTCAACGGCCAACGCTTCGACGCCACCAGCCGTCTGCCAGACGGTGTTTCGGCGCCGTGCTTCGAGCGCCGCGTGCTCTGACCTTGCCCGATCGAGATCGTTGACCGCGTCCGGCAGAGGCGGCATGTCCGACACCGATCTCGGCTTCACCCACCGCACTCGCAAGACCGGCGAGGTGCAGGTGTTGCACCGCGGTGCGCTGGCCGCCACCTTGCGCGGCGTGGCGGCGCAGGAGTTTCTTGCCGAAGTGGCGGAAGGCTCCGGCGCAGACGCGCAGCAGTTGATGGCGCGGCTGACGGGCAACTACAAGCGCGGTAACGAGAAGCTGGCGGCGCGGCACCCGCGCAATCGTTGAGTCGACGGCTGCGTTGACCGTGACCGCGACTCCATCCTCCTTGCGGTTCACGGTGCACGCCGAGCCGCCCGCCGACGCGGCGGGCATCGTCGACGCTGGCTTGGGGGCGTCCAACGACGCCGCCGCCCCGCTGCACGAAGTCCAGCCGCTGAGTTGTTTCGCGCACGCGGCCGACGGGCGGGTGGTGGGCGGTGCGGTGGGGCGCAGCTGGGGCACCTGCTGCGAGCTGCAGCAGTTGTGGGTCGAGCCGGCGCTGCGCCGGGGCGGGGTCGGCAAGCGCCTGGTCGAGCAGTTTCACGAACGTGCCGAGGCGCGCGGTTGCCGCACGTTCTACCTGGAGACCTTCAGCTTCCAGGCGCCAAGTCTGTACCGCTCACTCGGGTACGAGGTGAAGTTGGCGCTGCACGGCTTCAGCGACGGCATCGTGAAGTACACGATGGTGCGCGAGGTGGCCTAAAACCGGCGCCGATCCAGGGGGCTGACCCCGAACCGGCAGGCTCGGGGTCAGCCGTGATCAGCGCTTCTCGACCGTCCCGAAGATCTCCAGCTCGACGCGCCGGTTCGGCTGCAGGCAGTCGTAGTAGGCCTGCATCGCCCGGGCCGTGGCCTTGCCGGCGGTCACGCCGTTCGAGCCTTTGGGCACCGGGCAATCGGTCTTCACCGGCTGGCGGTCGCCGGCGCTGGCCACGTCGGTGCGGCTCATGTCGGCGCCCTTCAAGGTGAGGTAGCTGCGCACGGTGCTGGCGCGGGCCAGGCTCAGCTTGTCGTTGAAGGCCGGGTCGCCCGAGCTGTTGGTCTTGTCGGCGTGGCCGGTGATGACCATGCGGTCCACGTCTTTCAACTCCTTCAGCTTGGCCACCAGTTCGTCGAGCTGGTTGCGCCCGGCGGGCAGCATCTGGTCGATGGCCGACTGGCCGTGCTTGAACAGCGCGCCAGCCGCGAGCGTGATCTTCTCGTACCGGGGCTCGCGCGGCGGCGGCTCTTGCGGCGGGATCTTCGGCGGCGTCTCAGGCACCTTGGGCTGCTCGGGCGGTGGCGGCGGCTTGCACTGGTTGCGCTGAGCGTCGGCGCACAGGTCTTCGGCCATGCGAACGTGCGGCGTGGCGCGGCGCCAGCCGCCCAGGTTGGCCAGCGCGTGGCCGCTCCAGACGAGCTGCACCTCGCAGAACGCGGTTTCGGTCTGCGCGCAGCACAGCGGGCCGCCCTTCGTGTCACTGAGGTCGGCCTTGATCTTCTGCGCGATCGCCCACAGGTCGGGCCGCAGTTTCTGCGCATCGGACACGAGCGGCGTGTCCAGCCCCGGGTCCTGCCCTGCTTCGAGCGCATCGACGATGCGGCGCGCCTCGCCGAAGGTGGTGGTCTGGATGTCCTTCTGCCATGCGCGCTCGTGGTACTGGTCGCGGCTGAAGTTGAGCCAGGCCTGCGCCTTGGCGACGTGGTAGTCGCGCGGGCACATCGAGGCGCCGGCCTTGAGCTTGGCGATGCGCGCTTGCAGCTCCACGAACTGCGCGGGCTCGGTCACGCGCAGGTTCGGGTCGGTGGGCTGGCCGGGTTGCAGGTTGACCGGCGGGAGGTTCTTCTTCAGCACCGATTCGGTGGTGGTCGTGCCGGCGTTGCCGCCCGCGGCGGCGTTGCTCGGCGCGGTGGTGTTCTGGGCGTTCGCGGTGAAGCAGCCACAGGCCAGGGTCAGCAGCGCGGTCGCGATGAGGGTCGTGTGCTTCATGGTGCTGCGCGTCGGTAGGTCGCTCACGCGTCGGGCTTCCGTGTTCATTCGCGCGCTGGCTCGCGGGTTCGTTCGGGGGTTGCCTGGCGTGTTCATTCGCGTGTTCATTCGCGGGTTCATTCACGCCACTGCCGCGGGTTGGCGCCGTCGGCCGCGCCGTCGAGCGTGCGGTTCACGCGCGGGTCGTCGCGTGAGAAGGTCTTTTCATCGAACTTGAAGCGTAAGCGCAGGTGCCAGCCGTTCCAGCTCTGGTTGCTGCTGAACGTGTCCACGTCGCTGTACTTGCCGCCGGTGTAGCCGAGCGAGAGCCACAGGTTGTCCATCACGCGGTAGCCCAATTCGCCGCCCAGGCCGTTCAGGCGCGTGCCCTTGGCGGTCTGCACGCTGGCGTAGGCGCTGGCGTCGAAGCGCTCGGCAAAGTCCCAAGTGGCGCGGCCGCTGAGCAGCGTGCCGCGCCAGGTGTCGCGCTCGCCCAGCGTCGAGATCGGCAAGCCGTTGGCGTTGGTGGCGCCGGTCGGGCTGGCGAAGGCCTCGGCAACGTTCTTGTGCGCCACCTGGCCGGCAAAGACCCAGGCGCGGTTGGGCTGCACGTTGGCGTGCAGGCTGGCGATCCAGGCCCGGCTGTCCACCGGCGCACTGACGGCGCTGGAGCGTTCGGTGCGGAGTTCGAGCCGGCCCAGGCCGTGCCAGAAGTTGGTCTGCGTGTCGCGGTAGGCCAGGCCGAGTTGCAGGCGGTCCTGCGTCTGCTGGCCGTTGTCGGCGGCGATGCCTTGCGAGGTCTGGCGCAGGTACAGGTTGCGCAGCAGCGCGGCCCAGTCGTCGTTCAGCTTGCGGTCGTAGGCGAGGCTGGAGAGCCACGCGTCCTGTGTGTCCGACGTGCGGTACTCCAGCCGGCCGCCCATCTTGTAGCGGGCGTCAGCGGTGTAGTCGGCGCCCAGGCTGACGGCGGTCGCCTCCTGGCTGGCGGCGGTGGCAGGGTTGAGTTGCTGGCGCTCGAACGAGGTCGTCAGGTTCACGCCCGCGGCCACGCGCCACAGGTTGCGCACGCCCATCGCTGCCGCCGCGTCGCTGCCGTTCTGCGCGCCGGCCAGGCGGTACTCGCTGAAGACCTGGCCGTCCTTCATGTACTCGGTGTCGACGCCGAGCACCGTGCTGTGGCTCTTGCTTCCGTCAGTGGTCAGGCCGTAGATGCCGGTCAGGCTGTTCGCGAACTCGTGCTTCGCGTACGCGCGGCTCTTCTCGTCGATGCGGTACTCGCCGCCGACCGCTGCACGCTGGCGATCGTCGGTCGCGCGTTCGTACTCGCCGTACACGGTGGCGTCGTCGGTCACCTTGGCCGTCAGGCGGGCCTTCACGCTGGTGTAGCTGTTCGGCACCAGCGCGGGCGCACCGGCATTCGGACTCAGGCCGGCGAACGCGCTCGGGCTGGCGAGCAAGCCCGAGCCGCCGATGCCGAAGGTGGTGTTGCTGTTCCAGCCCAAGCCGCCCAGGCTCGATTGCTGCGCATCGACCGGCGACAGCACGCCACCCGTGCCGGCAATCTGGTTCTCGCTGATGCGGTTGACGCTCACGTCGAGCTTGATGCGGTCGCTCAGCTTGATGCCCGCGCCGACGCTCGCGGCGTTGCGGTTGGCGCCGTCGGTCACCGTGCCGCTGTTGTCCTTGGTCTGCAGCAACTCGGCGTTGGCGGTGATCGTTTCGGTGACGGGATAGTCGCCGCGCACGCCCGCTTCCTGCCGACCCGGCGCCAGGCCGGCGCTCGGGTTCTGGAAGGTCGAGCCCGACCGCGCCACGTACGCACGCGCCTTCAACGCCTCGCCGTCGTGGCGCATCTCGATGCGCCCGGCGCGGCCGGTCTGGTCGATCGGCGCGGCACCGGCAAATGCGGCCAGCGTCTGGTTGACGTACTGGTTGCCCTTGCTCTGCGCCACTTCGGCAACGATGTAGGTCTGCGTGCCGAGCTTCAACTCGGCATTGACACCGGCGATGCGGTACGGCGCGGCCGGGTTGCGGTCTTCGGCGACGCTGCCGCCGATGGCCAGGTTCTCGCCGATCTTCACCTTGGCATCGACACCGCCGACCCAGTGCTTCACGCTGCCTTCTTCGACTTCGTAGGCGACGCGGATGCTGACCGGGTTCAGGTTCTCATCGACGCTGGGCACCGGCTGGCGGAACAGCAAGCGGCCGCTGAAGGGCTCGAAGTCGTAGTCGGCGTAACGCACCAGCGTCTGGCGCTTGAGCACGATGGCTGGCGCGTTGCGGTCGCGCACGATCAGCTCGACCACTTCGGAGTTGACGATCGCGTTCGGCTGACCCAGCGCGTAAGGCCCGCTGATACCGCGGCCCGGTTGTTCGTCGACGAGGTTGCGCGTGAGGTCGCGCGCGGCGTAGGCGTTGACCTTCACCGTCTGGTTCTCAAAGTGCCACTTGGCGCCAGTCAGGCTGCGGCTGTAGCTCGCCAGGCGGTTGCCGGCGTCGTTGCTGGCGGTGGTGTAGTCGCCGTAGAGCAGGTAGCTCTTGTCCTTGTCGATGCGCACGTAGACGCGGCTCTTGCTCTGCGCGTCGTACTCCTTGATGCTGGCGTCGCCGTAGATCGGGTAGAACGCGTTCGGGTCGACGTCGCGGAAGAGTTTTTCGCGCGTGAGCTTGTCGCTGTCGGCCGCGGCGGTCAGCAGGTACTCGCCCTTGATCGTGCCCTTGACGAAGAGGGCGGCTCGGCCGGCCAGCGTGCGGTCGCCGGCGCTGTTGGTCTTGCTCCAGTGGCGCAGTGATTCTTCGAACTCGGTGTCGGTCAGCGTCGGCGCGTTCGGGTCGGTCTTCTTGACCTTGCTGAAGTTGATCGCGCCTTCGACGATGCCCACCGCGATCAGCGGCCGCAGGTCGGGCACGAAGCTGATCTCGCCCTGCACGCCGACGGCGCCGCTGGAGGCGCGCAGCACCGCGTCGCCCGGCGTCACCGGCGCCATCAGCACCACGGTGGCCTGGCCGTTGCGGTCGAGCAGCAACTCCACCGCGGCGAGTTCGGTGACGGGTTGGCCGGTGGGCGTGGTCGTCAGCTGCGCGCCGGGTGCGGTGCCGGTGGTGAAGTTGCCCGGCGTCGATGCGACTCCCGGCACCTGGAAGCGGCCGAGCGAGGTTTCGAGCCGCACGCGCAGCGGCGCGCCGTCGAGCGCGGTGAGCTCGTTGCCGGCCGCGTCGAAGGCCTTGATGCGCAGCCGCAGCGCTGTTTTGCCATCGGCCGGCGCGCTGGCCGCGCTGACCGACATCAGCAGCTTGGCGCCCTCGGGCAGGCCCCTGCTGCGGCGCCACAGGCCTTCGTCGGCGGCGACGGGCAGGTTGCTGTTTTCGCTGCTCAGCGGCACGCCGTCGATGCGGCGGAAGGCGACGCCACTGGTCGCCTGGTTCTCGATCACGGCGGCGGCGGGGTCGATGGCCTTGTCGGTCTCGTTCGCAATCGCCGCGGTGGCGCCGAGGGCCATCAGCACGGCCGCTGACATCAGCGTCAGCAGCGGCGTGGAGCGTCGGGTCGGGTCGGTCATCGAGCGCGCCGCGTTCATATCGGTGGGGGTGGAGAAGGTGCGCATCACCGGCCACCTCCGTCCGCAGGCCGAGCCGCAGGTGTTCGGTCGACCTTGTGCTGATCGCTGTTGAACTGGATGCCCCACGGTTCGTCCTTGCCGACCTGCTTCTGCGGCACATACACCGGGCCCAGCCGGCGCCGTTGGTTGACCTGCTCCAGCACCTTCGGGAAGCAGCTCTGCTCGCGGAAGTCGGCGCGGTGCAGCTCGCCGTTCTTCAGGTCGATGAACAGGCTCTCGGCGTCGCCCGCGTTGCGGCTGGACGTGACGCCGAAGCGCGCGCCGACCGGTGCCGACTGCGGGTCGATCTTCAGCACGTGCGTGATCGCGCGCACGCCGCACAGGCTGTACTGGCCGTTCTCGTCGGTCGTCACGTTGGTGCCGTCTTCCATGTACAGGCGCATGCCGGGGATACCGGGTTCGCCGCTGTCTTGCACCTTGTTCTGGTTGCAGTCCACAAAGACCTTGCCGATCACACAGGCCTCGGCGGCGAACACGCCGCCGCTGACCTTCACACCGGCGCTCGCGGCGCCGGAGCGCGTCGGGCCGGCTTCGACGTAGGCGACGTTGACGCCGGTGCCCTTGTCGGCGCCGATCCCCAGACGCACGCGGTAGACGATGAGGGCCTCGCTGTTGGCCGGCATCAAGCCCAGGTCGAAGATCAGCTTCGGGCCGGGGAAGCCGGTGATGGCGGTGTCTGCGATGCGCGTCACCGTCGCCACGCCGAGTTGCAGCGTGGCGCTGCCGGCGATCATGCGGAAGCCCAGCGGCAGCGTGTCCACCACGCGCACGCCCGGCACCGCAAACGCATTCGTGTTGCGCACGCGGATGCGGTACTGCACCGAGTCGCCGATCGTCACCTGCGTTTTGTCAGCGGCCTTCTGCAGCAGCAGCTCTGCCGCCACGTTCGGGTCGAGCGGGATGTGGTTGTGGATCACCTGCGCGCTGCCTGTGCCCAGGCTGATGACGAGGTGGTAGGTGGTCGGCTGGCCCTGCGCTGGCGCGGTGGCTTGCGGCACCACGGCGTAGGTGGCGCCGCTTTGGCTGGCCAACGGCGCGCTCGGCGCGATGGCGCGCGACGGGGGAAGGCCGTAGCCGGCCGGCGGCGTGACGCGGATCGTGTACGCCGTGACGGCTGCGGGGCAGGCCGCGTTGGCGCCGGGCAGCAGGTCGAAGCGGTAGAAGCCGGCCGTGGCGCCGGTGCCGGCCGTCGTCTGGCCTTGCTGGCCCGGCAGCACGCAGGCGGCCGGCAGCGGCGTGCCGCCGGGGCCGAGCAGCTCGACCAGCGCGCCGCCGATGGGCAGCCGCGAGGTGCTGTCGTAGACCACGCCGCTCGGGTCCACCGGCAGGCTCTGCTGCGGCACGGTCGTGCCGGCGGCCACGGTGACGAGCAGCGTGCGCGTCGTCAGGTCGAGCGTGGAGTTGGGCTGCGGGTTGTTGTTCTCGCCGTTCACCGGGATGCCGATCACCGGCCCCGCGCCGCCCGCCGGCCCCGGCGCGCGGAAGCGCACCTGGTAGCTGCCCTCGGGCACGCCGACGACGCTGTAGTTGCCGTTCGCATCGGTCTGCGCTGTGGCCGGCGCGCCGCTGGCGGTGAGCACCACCTGCCCGCCGACGTTGATGCCGTTGATCACCGTGCCGGGCGGGAAGAGCACCTCCACCGTGAAGCCCGCCAGACCAGCCTCGCTCGGGTCGCGCACGCGGTTACCGCCGGTGCTGCTGCCTGTATCGCTCCACACCGAGCCGCTGATCGCGCCGGGCAGCGTCAGCGGCGTCGGGTCGTTGCTGCCGCCGGTGTCGCCGGGCGCGCCGGGGTTGGTGCCGGTGGGGTTGGTGCCGCTGTCGGAGCGGTCGGTGGCGATCGGCGGGCCGGCGGGCGTGCCGCCCGGCGTGGCGGCCGGGGCCGGGTAGCTGCTGACGATGGCGGTGTTGTTGAACGGGCCGGTCGAACCGTTCGGCGCGAACACCACCGTGAAGCGGAACATGCACGACTGCGCCGCGTCGAGCGAGGTCTGGCCCGTCATCAGGTTGGTGTTGCCCAAGCTGAAGGCGGGGTTCACCGCGCACTGCGCCGTGCTGGCGCCCACCCGGGCCGGGTTGCTCAGGCCGCTGACGGCGGTGACGCTGGCCGGCGGCGGGAACGTGGCCGACAGGTTCTCGGCGATCTGCACATTCGTGGCCGGCACCGTGCCGGTGTTGGCGGCGGTCACTTCATAGACCACGCTGTAGGCCGATGTCCCGGTCGCGGTCACGCTCACCACCCGCTTGGCCGCGCCGAGTTGTTGCTGCGCCAGCGTCACCACGGTCGGCGTGGCGGGGTCGCTGCCCGGCGTGGGCGGCAGGTTGGGCGGGGCAGGCGGCGTGCCGGGCGGGCTGCCGGCCGGCGGCGAAGTGCCGGCGGTGGACACGTCGGTGCTGCTGGCCACCGGCGGCGGCGTGGGCGTGCCGCCGGGGAAGGTGTAGCCAGGGTTGGGCGTGGTGTCGTCGGCGACTGCCGACGCATAGACGCTGTTGACCAGCGGCGTGGTCGGCACGGCGCCGGCGAACGTCACGACCACGGTGAAGCGGATCGTGCAGCGCTGGCCGCCGGCCAGGTCGTCGGTGCCGGCGAGCAACCGCGTGTTGCTCGTGCCGTTGAAGGCCGCGTTGGGCGTGCACGTGCCTCCGGTGGCAACCACGCTGTAGCTGCCAGCCTTGATGGCGGTTGCCGCGCTGCCGAACGTGCTCGGCAGGTTTTCGTCGGCCTGCACGTTGAACACCGTGCTGCCGGCCGGCCCGGCATTGCCGACCACCACGACATACGGCAACTCGAAGCTGCTCGGGCCGACCTGCAGCGGCACGCCGACCGCCTTCACCACATCGACCTTGCCGAGGATGGTGACGGTGGCAATGGCGGTGTCGCACTGCGGTGGCGCTTGCGCCGGCAGCGCGCAAATCTGGTACGTGACCGGGTAGGTGCCAGCCGGTGTGCCGGGGGCGATGGTCAGCACGCCTGTCGCCGGGTCGAGCGTGATGCCCGGCGGCAGCGGCGTGACGAGCGCCAGCGCGACCGTGACGTTGCCGCCGGCGCCAGCCGTGGCGGCTGCAGCGCCTTGGGTGTCGTTGGCCAGCAGGTTGAGCGTGCCGCCGTTGCCGAACGGCGCGCTGGCGGTGTCGTTCAGCGCGTCGATGATCGCGATGGTCGCGGCCGTGCTGTTGTTGCCGCCGGTGCCGGTGCCGCCGTTGCTGTCGTTCGTGGCGCCGGTGGTGCCGGTGAGCGTGATCGCCACCGGGGTGGTGTTCGTGCCGCCCGTCGTGCCGGGCGTGGTGTAGCTGACGGGGCAGGTCAGCGTGGCGCCGGTCGGCAGGCTGGCCGCGCTGCCGCTGGAGGCAACGCAGGCGCCCACGGTCAGCACCACCGGCGCGCCGGTGCTGTCGGCTGCGGTGGCGGCGCAGGTGGCGGCGGTGGCTGCGACCGCGCCGATGTTGCTGCAGACCAGGCTGCCGCTCACGACCGAGCCCGGCGCGCTCACGGCGGGCAGGCCACTGAACGCCGGGGTCATGTCGGAGATGGTCGCCACCGCCGTGACGGTCAACGTCGCGGTGTCGCAGGCAGCGGCGTTGGGCGCCGGTGCGCAGACCTGGTAGTTGACCGTGCAGGTGCCCGAAGCCGGCACGTTGAAGGTGGCCGTGCCGGTGGTGCTGACGCTGGCCGCCACGCAAGTCCCGCCGGGCTGGACGGTGAAGGTGGAGCCGGGCGGGAACTGGTCGTTCGTCGCGACGTTGCTGGTCTGCCCGGTGCTGCCGGGCGGTGCCGACGTGCTGTCGTTGACGGCGTCGATGATGACCACCGTGGCGGCCACGCTGTTGTTGCCGCCGGCCGTGGTGCCGCCGTTGGTGTCGTTCGCGGCGCCGGTGGTGCCGGTGAGCGTGACGGCCACCGGCGCTGTGTCGCTGCCGCCGGCCGTGCCCGGGGTCAGGTAGCTGACGGCGCAGGTGAGCGTGGCGCCTGCGGGCAAGCTGGCCGCGCTGCCGCTGGACGCCGTACAGACGCCGACCGTGACCGGCACCGCCACGCCGCTGCTGTCCACCGCCGTCGTGGTGCAGGTGGCGTTCGCGGCTGCCGCCGGGCCGGCGTTGGTGCAGACGATGCTTCCAGCCACCGCGCTACCCGGCGCGCTGACGCCGGGCAGGCCGGTGAACACCGGGCTCATGTCGGCCGATGCGGCGGTGACGGTGAGCGTGGCGGTGTCGCACGTGGTGGCGTTGGGTGCCGGAGCACACACCTGGTAGTTGACGGTGCAATTGCCGCTGGCCACCACGTCGTAGGTGGCGATGCCCGCCGCGCTGACGCTGCCGTTGGTGCAGGTGCCGCCGGGTTGCACGCTGAACACCGAGCCGGGTGGGAACTGGTCGTTGGTGCTGAGGTTGCTGGTCTGCCCGGTGCTGCCGCCGGGTTTGCTGTCGGTGTCGGTCAGCGCGTCGATGACCGTGGCGACCAGCGTCGCCACGTTGTTGGCAGCGTTCGTGTCGTTGGTTGCGCCGGTGGTGCCGGTGAAGGTGACGGCGGTCGTCGCCTCGTCGGCCCCGCCTTGGGTGCCCGGTGCAGCGTAGTCGTAGGTGCAGGCGATGCTGGCGCCTGCGGCCACGGTGCTGCCCGAGGCCGGCGTGCACACCACGTTGCTCACCGTGCCGGCGCTGGCGGTGGGCACGCAGGTGGCAGTGGTGGCGGGGCTGCTGCCGACGGCGTTGGTGCAGGTCAGCGTCAGGCCGGCGAAAGTCTGGCCGGGCCGCACCACGGTGGGCGTGCTGGCGCCGAGCGTGACGCTCATGTCGGCCGGCGGTGCGGCCGTCGGCGTGATGGGCGGCGTGAGCGCGCAGCCGGCCGGCGTGTTGTTGGCGGTGCAGGCGTCGGGCACGGTGACGGGGGGTACTCCGCCCCCTGGATCGAGCGCTGCCTTGTTGATCGCCGGGACGCCGGCCGCGGCCGCTTGCGGCGTGACGCTGATCGTGAACGAGGCGGACCCGCCGGCGGGGATGCCCGCCGGTGTGGTGACCGTGCACACCAAGCTCAGGCCAGCCGCAAGCGTGCCGCTGGCAGTGCAGCTCGCCGCCGTGGCCCCGGCGCCGGGTGCAGCGCTGTTGTAGGTGAAGTTGGGCGGAAGCCGGTCGTTGACGATCTCGACGGCGGGAGAGGTCACGGCATTCGCGCCGTTCGTCAGCGTCAGCGTGTAGTTCCCCGGCACGCCCACGGTAAAGCTCGCAGGGTTGGCTTTGGCCAGACTGAGGTTGACCGTTTGCGGTGCGCACGACGCGGCGTCGTGCTCCGGGGTGGGAGGAATGGTGGCGCCGATGGCCGACGTGGCGGTGGCCAGGTCGATGGTCAGCCAATTCAGATTGTTCAGGTCGCGGATCAGCATGAAGCGACCGTCGCGCGAGAACACGATGCCGCCGGCGTTGCTCGGCGTCGGGCCGGTGTAGGTGGAGTAGGGGCTCACCACGCCGGTCGTCGTATCCCATCGATAAATCGTGAAATCCGGCACCGTCAGGCTGCTGGCCACGAACAGGACCGCGCCGTCGGTCGGCCGCACGGCGATGTCGAAGATCCGGTACGGCACAGGCGTGCCGATGTTGGTGGCGGCGCCGGTCGTCAGGTTGATTTCGTACAACTGCGTGGTGAAAGGCGCCACGCCGTTTTCGCCCGCGATGTAGTAGCGCGGGCCCGCGGGGGTTTCCACCACCACCGCCGCAGCGGTCAACAAATTGGGCGAGGCAGGGTTCAGGCCGGTAATGTTGGCCACCACCACGGCCGAGCCGGCACCTGCGCTGCCAATGCGGATGAGCTGCTGCAGGCCGGTGCCGTCGGAGCTGCGCGCGACGGCATAAAGGTAATTGTCCTGGTAGTTGTAGCCGAGCGAATTCAACGCAGGCGCGGCGCCGGAACTCCAAGGCGTGCCGAGCGGAATCTCGGCGGATACCAAACCGGTGGTGGTGCTGTAGGCGGCCGTGGCCAGTTGGCCGGTGGCGATGCTGTAGGCGGTGGCGTCACAGACAAAAGGAGCGCCCTGACCGTACACAAAGGGCGCCGCCGCTGTGGCCAGCACACCGATCAACGACCTGATCTTGTTCTTCAACACTGTTTTCCCCAGCCTTGCGCCTTGCTGCACCTACCGAGAAACTCGACTTGATTCACCCGCTACCGCAGTGTGGTCTTTTCGAGGCATATTCAACCTATTTCTTGGTCGAACTCGAGGGCGAACTAATTCTTGTTGGCTTGCCTAAACCAATCGGCGGGGCTTGTTCGAGTATGCCGACGTTACGGAATCGCTCCAACCTACCCCTGCGGGCATTCTCACGGCATCGAGATGAGGGAGTCCCCCCCGTTCCGGGGGATGGTCACCCAAAAATCTAACTATGCAACACTCCGCAGGCACGCGTGTTGAGGTTTTGCAACGCCGCTGCCGATGCCGCGCACTGCCGAAGCCCTGAGCGCGCCTGCCCGTGCAGCGTGCAGATGTCACGGCGCCCGCTGATGGAGCGGGCCCGCGCAGGTGGCGCCGCTTGATCCAGGGGTGCGGCAGGGCGGCGGCGCCCATGCGAGGCGCTACGATTCCGGGAGCACTTGCCCACGGTTTCACCGATCGGGGCATTGGTAACCTCAGGGCGAGCACATCTCGTCGCAATGTCCGCGCCGCCACTCGACCGCAACACGACCTTCGCCGTGCAAGTACTCACCAACGGCTTCAATGTCAGCACACCGGCAAAGCCCGGGGCAACGGCCGCTTCGGCCGACCCGGCGGTGCTGCGCCGACCTCAGGGCAACTTGTCCTATGTGTCCGGCGTGACGGACGATCCGCTGCGCTTCGTTACGCTGTCGCAGGCGCTCGACGAAACCGTGGCCGCCCACGGCACACGGGCGGCCGCCATCTTCAGCTCGGAGCGCGAGGTGATGAGCTGGAAGGAGCTGCAGCGCCAGTCCGACGACGTGGCCGCTGCGCTTCTGGGCCTGGGGCTGCAGCGCGGCGACCGCATCGGCATGTGCTCGGCAAACCGGCGTGAGTGGCTGCTGGCTCAGTTCGGCGCCGCCCGCATCGGTGCGGTGCTGGTGAATCTGAACCCGGCTTACCGCAGCACCGAGCTGGAGTTTGCGCTGAACAAGGTGCGTTGCCGCGTGCTGATCCTGGCGCGCTCGACAGCGGCCGGCAACCACCTCGGGATGCTGCGAGTGCTCGCGCCCGAACTCGACCAGCCGGGCGCCAAGCCGGTGCTCGAGTCGCGCCGCTTGCCGCATCTGAGGCATGTGATCGTGCTCGGTGAAGGCCTGGTGCCGGCACGCGCCGAACGCTTCTCCGACTTCCTGCGCCGCGGCAGCGCCAATGGCAAGCGCCGCCTGGCGGCGTTGGCCGCGGCGCTCGACCCGGACGATGCGGTGAGCCTGCAGTTCACCGGCGGCACCACCGGCGCGCCCAAGGCGGTGGCGCTGTCGCACTTCAGCATCGTCAACAACGCGCGTTTCGCGGCGCGCGCGATGCAGGTCGGCGAGGGCGACAAGCTGTGCATCGCCGGCCCGCTGCACCAGAGCCTGGGGCTGGTGCTGGGCGTGCTCACCTGCGTGACCACCGGCGCGACGATGGTCTTTCCGGGGCCGGACTTCGACCCGCTGCGCACACTCGATGCCGTCTCGCGCCACCGCTGCACGGTGCTGCACGGCGGGCCGGCGCTGTTCCAGGCGCTGCTGGACCACCCTGAGCTGCCGGAATACGACACCAGCAGCCTGCGCACCGGCATCGTTGCCGGCGCACCTTGCCCGGCGGACATGCTGGAGCGTGCCGTGCAGTTGCTGTGTCTGGACGAACTGACCGTCGTCTACGGCATGACCGAGGCCGGCCCGGTGACCTTCCAGACCGACGTGGACGACCCGCTGGAGTTGCGTGTGGCGACGGTCGGCCGCGTGCACCCGAACATCGAGGTGAAGATCGTCGACCCCGACGACCGCATCGTGCCGGTGGGGCGCCTGGGCGAACTGTGCGTGCGGGGCTACTCGGTGATGCGTGGCTACTGGGAAGACGCCAAGCGCACCCGCGACGCCTTCGACGAAACCGGCTGGATGCGCACCGGCGACCTCGCCACGCTGGACGCCGACGGCTACTGCCGCATCGTCGGCCGCGTTCGCGACCGCGTGTTGCGGGGCAACCGGCTCGTCTGCCCCGAAGCGGTCGAAGCGCTGATCCGCCGCCACCCTAAGGTGCAGGACGCGCAGGTGTTCGGCGTGCCTGAGGTGAAGCCAGAAGGAAGGTCCGACGCCAAACCCGAAGGCAACCGCGGCGAGGATCTTTGCGCGTGGATCGTGCTGGCGCCGGGCGCCGCAGCGTCCGCCGAGGAGATCCGCGCGTTCTGCCGCGCCAAGGGCGAGGCCGAGCAGGTGCCAGGGCCGGTGCGGTTCGTCGCCGCGTTTCCCGTCACGGCCTCGGGCAAGGCCCAAAAGTTCGCAATGCGCGCGAGCATGGTGCGCGAGATGAAGGCACGGGAAATCAAGACGGCCTGATCGGCGGCCGCCCGATCGAGTTGGCCGCTGAATGCGGCCTTGTGGCGGCAAGGGTGATTGCCCGGCCTCGACCCCTCACCGCGTCGCTGATACGCTGCCGACCTCAACGCCCAACCCGATCTACCGGACAGGAGAACCCCGATGGCCAGCCTCAACGTCAACGGCAAGTCGCGCGAGTTCCAGGCCGAGGCGGACACGCCACTGCTCTGGGTAATCCGCGAGCAGATCGGCCTCACCGGCACAAAGTACGGTTGCGGCGTCGCGCAGTGCGGCGCCTGCACGGTGCACATCGACGGCGTGCCCACGCGCTCGTGCGTGCGGCCGCTGTCCAGCGTCGGCCCGGCCCAGAAGATCGTCACCATCGAAGGCCTGTCGGCCGACGGCTCGCACCCGGTGCAAAAAGCCTGGGCCGCGCTCGACGTGCCGCAGTGCGGCTTCTGCCAGAGCGGCATGATCATGGCCGCCGTGGCGTTGCTCAAGGCCAAGCCGAAACCGACCGACGCCGACATCGACGAGGCAATGAGCAACATCTGCCGCTGCGGCACCTACAACCGCGTTCGTGCGGCAATCAAGCTGGTGGCCAGTGGCGGCCCGGCCCCGCAGGTTTGACGCGGCTTTACAGGAGCACGCCATGAAGATTGCCTCGACCGCCCAAGTCGCCAAGATCGCCGACATCGCCAGCGGTGTGTCGGCCAAGGTCACGCGCCGCCGCCTTATCGTTGCGTCGGCCACCACTGCCGGCGGGCTGGCGGTCGGGTTTCATCTGCCTTTCTCGGGCCGCGCCGTCGCCCAGGGCACACCGCAGTCGCCCGAGGTCAACGCCTGGGTCGTGGTCAAGCCCGATGACACGGTGTGCGTGCGCATCGCCCGCTCCGAGATGGGCCAAGGCACGCTCACTGGCCTGGCGCAGATGGTCGCCGAAGAGCTCGAGTGCGACTGGGCCAAGGTCACCACCGAGTACCCCACGCCGGGCCAGAACCTGGCGCGCAGCCGCGTGTGGGGCAACTTCTCGACCGGCGGCAGCCGCGGCATCCGCGAGTCGCACGAACTCGTGCGCAAAGGCGGCGCCGCCGCGCGGATGATGCTGGTGCAGGCCGCGGCCGACGAATGGAAGGTGCCGGCGGCCGAATGCCGCGCGGCCAACAGCGTGATCACGCACTCGGCGTCGGGCCGCAGCACGAGCTACGGCAAGGTCGCGGCAGCCGCCGGCAAGCTCACGCCGCCGAGCGACGTGAAGCTGAAGGATCAGAAGGACTGGAAGCTGATCGGCAAGCGCGTGAAGCGGCTGGACACCGTCGAGAAGACCACCGGCGCACAAATCTACGGCATGGACTTGCAACTGCCCGGGATGCTCAACGCAGCGATCAAGGACTGCCCGGTGTTCGGCGGCAAGGTGCGGGCTGTCGATGCCGCATCCATCGCCAACCGGCCGGGCGTGAAGAGAATCGTGCGCGTGGGCGACAGCGCGGTGGCTGTGGTGGCCGACACCTGGTGGCACGCCAAGACCGCGCTCGATGCGCTGAAGATCGAGTGGGACGAAGGCCCGCACGCGCAGGTCAGCAGCGCGAGCATCGCCGCCGTGCTCAAGGCCGGCCTCGATGCGCCGGAAGCCGCCGTCGGCAACCAGAACGGCGACGCGCGCAAGGCGCTGGCGCAGGCGGCGCGCACGATCGAGGCGGTCTACTCGTACCCGTTTCAGAACCACGCGACGATGGAGACGATGAACGCCACGGTCAAGTTCACGCCCGCTGTTGCGCCCTCGGCCGGGGCGGCCGGCACCGCGGGTGCCGCGGGTGCCGCGGGTGCGTTTGCGCGCTGCGAGGTCTGGACGCCCACACAGAACGGCGAGGCCGCGTTGGCTGCCGCCTCTGAAGCGTCGGGCCTGCCGCCCAACCAATGCGAGGTCTACAAGCTGCACCTGGGCGGCGGCTTCGGCCGGCGCGGTGCGGTGCACGACTGGGTGCGCCAGGCGGTGGCCATCGCCAAGGAGATGCCGGGCACGCCGGTCAAGCTGATCTGGTCGCGCGAAGAAGACATGCTGCACGGCCGCTTCCACCCGGTGACGCAGTGCAAGCTCAGCGCCGCGATCGACAGCGCCGGCAACCTCGACGGCCTGCACATGCGCATCTCGGGCCAGTCGATCATCGCCGGCATGTTCCCGCAGAACATCAAGGACGGGCGCGACCCGGTGGTCTTCCAGGGCCTGACCGCAGGCGGCGCCGAGGGCGCGTTCGGCTACACGCTGCCGAACCTGACGATCGACCACGCGATGCGCAACCCGCACGTGCCACCGGGCTTCTGGCGTGGCGTGAACCTGAACCAGAACGCCATCTACATCGAGTGCTTTCTCGACGAGGTGGCGCATGCCACGAAGCAAGACCCGCTGGCGCTGCGCCGCAAGCTGATGGCCAAGTCGCCCAAGCACCTCGCGGTGCTCAACGCGGTGGCCGAGCGCGTGGGCTGGGACAAGCCAGCGCCCGCGGGCGTTCACCGCGGGCTGGCGCAGATCATGGGCTTCGGCAGCTATGTGGCGGCCTGCGCCGAGGTGTCGGTGAGCGATGCCGGCGTGCTCAAGATCCACCGCATCGTTGCGGCCACCGACCCGGGTCACGCCGTCAACCCGCAGCAGATCGAGGCGCAGGTCGAAGGCTCGTTCGTCTACGGCCTGTCGGCCGCACTGTTCGGCGAGTGCACGGTCAAGGGCGGGCGCATCGAGCAGGACAACTTCAACACCTACCCGGTGATGCTCATGGAGCACATGCCGCGTGTCGAGACCATCGTGATGCCGTCAGGTGGCTTCTGGGGTGGCGTCGGTGAGCCCACCATCGCGGTGGCGGCGCCGGCGGTGCTGAACGCGATCTTCGCGGCCACGGGCAAGCGCATTCGCGACCTGCCGCTGAAGAACCACAGCTTGAAGAAGGCTTGAGGCGGGGAGCCGCGGGCAACGCCAGCTTTAAGCAGCGAGATCGAAGCAGGGAAGTGCGGCCGGTGGCAAATGTTCAAAGGCGCGGAGCCGTCGTTGCCGTTGCGCTGACGGTGGCGCTGCTGCAAGCGCAAACGAGGGTCGCAGCGCAACCCGCTTCGGTGCCGCCAGGCGAATGGGCTGTGCAAGGCGATGCGATCTCGCAAGCGCTGAGCGCGACGCCAGGCGACGCGCAGCGCGGGCGTGCGATCGTCGCCAACCGCCAGCTCGGGTTGTGCCTGCTGTGCCACACCGGGCCGTTTCCTGAAGAGCGCTTCCAGGGCAACCTCGCACCCGACTTGGCGGGCGCCGGCGCGCGCTGGTCGATGGGCCAGCTGCGCTTGCGCATTGCCGATGCGCAGCGCGTGAACCCCGCCACGATCATGCCGTCGTACCACCGCGTCGATGGCTTGACGCGCGTCGGCGCAGCGTGGCGCGACCAGCCGCTGCTGACGGGGCAGCAGGTTGAAGACGTCGTGGCGTTTCTCGCCACGTTGCGCGAATGAGTGCCGCCGATCGCGCAGCCAATCCTTCGAGCGCCACACGCCGCCAGTGGCTGCTGGCCGGCGCGGCGCTGGTGGTGCGGCCGGCCGCTGGCACGCCGCAGGAACTGGCAGCGGCGATCCAAGCCTTCACCGGCGGCGCGGCTCCCCGCGCGGGCCGGGTGACGCTGGACGTGTCGCCGCTGGTCGAGAACGGCAACACCGTGCCGATGACGGTGACGGTGGACAGCCCGATGACTGCCGCCGATCATGTGGTCGCCATCGCGGTGTTCAACGAGCGCAACCCGCAGCGTGAGGTCGCCAACTTCTTTATCGGCCCGCGCGCCGGGCGGGCGGTGGTGGCGTCACGCATCCGGCTCGCCACGTCGCAACAACTCGTCGCGGTGGCTTTGATGAGCGACGGCTCGCACTGGTCGCACACGATCGACGTCGTCGTGACGCTGGCCGCCTGCATCGAGTGAGTTCGGTCACCTGAGCCATGGCGCGCACCCTGATCACGATGCCAAAGACGGCGCGCCGCGGCGAGGTGCTGGAGATCCGCACCTTGATTGCGCACCCGATGGAGAGCGGCCACCGCGCCGATGGTGAAGGCCGCGTGCGGCCGCGCGACATCCTGCGGCGCTTTTCGTGTCGCTACAACGGCGAGCTGGTGTTTCGCGCCGAGCTGTTTGCCGCGGTGGCCGCCAACCCGTACATCGCTTTCTTCACGGTGGCGCAGAGCAGCGGCACCTTGAGCTTCACGTGGGAAGGCGACAACGGCTTTGCGCAGACCGACAGCGTGGCGATCAGCGTGACATGAGGGCCTGCTTGCGTGCCGGCGCACCCGCTTGGGCGGTGCTGGCGCTGGCTCTCTTTGCGGCCGTTTTGACAACCGCTGCCGCAGCTGGCGACGCCGCACCCGTCTCGCCCGTCGTCGAAAGAGCGAACGACCCGCGCCGCTCCAGCTTCGACTTCATGAGCCCCCAGACACAGGCGATGCAGCGCGACGACACGCTCAACCCCGGCATGCTGTGGGTGGCCGCGGGCGACGACCTTTGGAACCAGAAGGCCGGCAGCGCCGACCGGTCGTGCGCCTCGTGCCACGGCGACGCGAAGACGAGCCTGCGCGGCGTGGCCGCTCGCTACCCAGCGTACGACGCGACGCTGCGCCGGCCCGTCGATCTGGCGCAGCGCATCAACCGCTGCCGGCAGCAGCACCAGCGGGCCGAGCCGCTGGCGGCCGAGAGCGCCGAGTTGCTCGGCCTTCAAAGCACCGTCGCTCACGCCTCCCGCGGGATGCCGATCACACCCGATGCGGACGCGCGGTTGCAGCCTTTCACCGAGCGCGGCCGGCAGCTCTTCGAGCAGCGGTTGGGGCAGTTGAACCTGTCGTGCGCGCAGTGCCACGACGGTCTGGCCGGGCGGCGCCTGGGCAGCAGCCCGATCCCGCAGGCGCACCCGACCGGCTTTCCCGTCTATCGCCTGGAGTGGCAGGGCCTGGGCTCGCTGCAGCGCCGCCTGCGCAACTGCATGACGGGTGTGCGCGCCGAACCGTTTGCGTATGGCGCGCCGGAGCTGGTTGAGCTGGAGCTGTTCCTGGCGCAGCGCGCTCGCGGCATGCTGCTGGAAGCGCCCGCGGTGCGACCGTGATGCCCGCGGTGCGCCAACCGCCCGACGGTCAGTGCCGGGCGCCGGGCGCCTGCTCTTCGGGGTCGTCCTCGGGTTCGGGTTTGGCGGCCACCGCATAGCGCTCGCTGGCCCATGCGCCGAAGTCGTTGTTCTTGCAGCGCGCGCTGCAGAAGGGGCGGTACGGGTTGTGTGGCGCATACGCGCTCGGGCCACAGCAGCCGGGGCACTTGACGGTGCGGGTTGGGAAAGATTCGGTGCTCATCGGCGTCACTGTGCCGCGAACCGCGGCGCAGCGTCAATGCCAGCGCTCGGGGTCAAAGGCACAACGTCAACTCCATCGGTGTGTCGGCAGTGCTGGGCTTGAGGCGGCCCTCGGCGTCTTGCTGCATCAGCCGCACCGACACCATCAGCCGGTGACCACTGATCTCGGGCACCAGCTCTGGGGCGCCGTTCAGCCGCAGGCGCAGCAATTGGCAGGTGCGCCCGGGCGGCAGGCTTTGCTGGTACAGGCCGGCAACAGCCAGCACGGTATGCGGCGAACCGGAGTCGCGCAGCAATGTCAGCAGCAGCCGCAGCGCCTCCGCCAGCGGCATCAGCGAGGCGGCCCACCGCAGCAGGTCGCTGCGGCGGCGTGGCGCGTCGAACTGCTGCCAGGCGAAGTAGGCCGGTAAGTCGAAGCCGCAGGTGCCGCCGGGAATGTGGATGCGGCTGCGGATGCTCATCAGCCATTCGTTGGCCGTCAGTGCGGCGCCGGCCTTGCCGGGCATCTGGTTCAGCGCCTTGAACGCGGCGTCGATGCGGCTGACCATGTCGTCGAGCACCGGCTGCGAGACCGACGGGTTGTCGCGGTAGCCGTTCAGGCGCGCTCGCTGGCGCTCGAGATCCTTGAGCAGGTCGGACTTGAGGTCGGCGCGCGCGGCCACGTCCATGATCTCGAACAGTGTGGCCAGCGCGTGGTGATGGTCGAGCGCGGCGTCGCGCACGACGAGCTGCCCGAGGCGATCGAACAAATGCTCCAGCCGCAACAGGGTGCGGATGCTTTCGTTGAACGGGAACTCGTAGCGGATCAAGGCGCGGGTGCCGTGGGCTGGGCGGGTGCAGGCCGGCAGATTGTTCCATAGCACCTGCTGCAAGGCGCGCCGCCGCAGCCTTCAGACGCGTGCTCTTCAGTGGCGGCGCTCGAACCAGCCGCTGGCGAGCGAGCGAATGTGTTCGGCCAGCGCGTCGATCGGCAGATCGTCGTTGAAGACCACCGCGTCGGCACAGGCGCGCCGCATCGGCCGAGTGGCCTGCTGGTTGATGACCGACTGCACCGCGTCAGGCGTCCAGCCGGAGCGAGCGACGACGCGCTCGACCTGTGTCTGCTCCCGGCAGTCGACCACCAGCACCTTGTCGACCTGCGTGCGCCAGTGGGCCGACTCCGCCAACAGTGGCACATCGAACACCAGCACGCGCTCTGTGGCCGCGGCAGCGCGACGTTCGGTTTCCAGGCCGATCAGCGGGTGAAGGATGGCTTCGAGGCGCCGCTTCGCATCGGCGTCCGAGAAGGCGAGCGTGCGCATGCGCGCGCGGTCGAGCGCGCCGGCCGCGTCGATGTACTCCGGGCCGAACGCAAGGCGGATCGGCTCGATGGCGCCACCGCCCGGCAGAGTCAGCTCGCGGGCGATCGCGTCGGTATCGATCACCGTCGCGCCAAGGCTGGCGAGCAGCCGCGCCACCGTGCTCTTGCCGCTGCCGATGCCGCCCGTCAGCCCGATTCGCAGGCGCGTGTCAGCCACCATGCCGGCGCGCCATCAAGCCCAGCCGAGCCACCCCAGCACGCGCGCCTGCCCGGCCAGCAGCACCACCAGCCCGGCGCCGGCAAGGAACGGGCCGAACGGCACGTAGCGGCCCTCGCGCAAGGAGCTGGACATCTTCATCACGATGCCGACGATCGCGCCGAGCACCGAAGCGGCCAGCACCACCGGCAACACCATCTTGAGGCCGAGCCAGGCGCCCAACGCGGCGAGCAGCTTGAAGTCGCCGAAGCCCATGCCTTCCTTGCCGGTGGTCAACTTGAAGAGCCAGTACACCGACCACAGCGACAAGTAGCCAGCGACCGCGCCCCACAGCGCATCGGGCAGGGGAATTGTCCAGCCGAGCGCGCTGGCAACCAGGCCGGCCCATAGCAGCGGCAGGGTCAGGTTGTCGGGCAGCAGCGTGGTGTCCCAGTCGATGCTGGCCAGCGCCACCAGCACAGCGGCGAAGCCGCACCACAGCAGCGCCGTCAGCGTCGCACCGAAGCGCCAGCCGATCGCGGCGAAGAGCACGCCGGTCAGCAGTTCGATCAATGGATAGCGCGGTGAGATCGCGGTCTTGCAGGCCGAGCATTTGCCACGCAGCCACAGGTAGCTTGCGACGGGGATGTTCTCGCGCCATGCGATGCGGTGCCCGCACGACGGGCAGCGCGACCGCGGTGTGGACAGGCTGAGCGGCTCGC
Source organism: Methylibium sp. NZG (assembly GCA_001263235.1). GTDB lineage: Bacteria > Pseudomonadota > Gammaproteobacteria > Burkholderiales > Burkholderiaceae_C > LGRD01. The sequence goes on from LGRD01000018.1 coordinate 210,691, forward strand.
TCGGGGGTTCAGGTGTCAGGCCGAGCATCTCGGCACTGTCGGCTTTCCAGCCGCGCTCCAGCATGAGCGGGAGCCGGTGGATGACGACGTTCAGGAAGCTGCCGATGCACAGCCCGAGCAGCGCCAGGACGACCGGCGACAGCAGCGCGCCGACGAGCTGTGCGTCCATCGGCGCCGCGGGCGTCAGACGACTTGGCCGAGCTTGAAGATCGGCAGGTACATCGACACGACGATGCCGCCGATCAACACACCCAAGACAACGATGATGAACGGCTCCATCAGCGTGGACAGGCCCTTGACGGCTTCATCGACCTCGTCTTCATAAAACTCTGCGGCCTTGCCCAGCATTTGGTCGAGCGAGCCCGACTCTTCGCCGATGGCGCACATCTGCACCACCATCACCGGGAAGACGCCGGTGGTCTGCATCGAGGTGGTCAGCGCCGAGCCAGTGGACACGTCCTTCTGGATCTGCTCGGTCGCTTCCTGGTAAACGGCGTTGCCCGACGCACCGCCGACCGAGTCGAGCGCCTCGACCAGCGGGACGCCGGCAGCGAACATGGTGGACAGGGTGCGAGTCCAGCGAGCGATCGACGACTTGCGGACCAACTCGCCGAAAACCGGCACGCGCAGCAGCAGCCGGTCCATCGTCTTTTGCATCTTCACCGATCGCTTCCACGACTCGAAGAAGACATAGGCGCCGCCGAAGATCACCAGGAAGATGAGGTACCAGTAGGTGACGAAGAATTCCGACATCGCGATCACGATGAGCGTGGGCGCAGGAAGGTCGGCACCGAAGGACGAGAACACTTCCTTGAAGGCCGGGATCACGAAGATCATGATCACCGCCAGCACCACAAACGCGACGACCAGCACCGCCACCGGGTAGATCATGGCGGAACGGATCTTGTTCTTGATCGCCATCGTCTTTTCCTGGTAGACCGCCAGGCGGTCGAGCAGGGCTTCAAGAATGCCGCCTGCCTCGCCGGCCTCGACCAGGTTGCAATAGAGCGCGTCGAAGTACAGAGGATGCTTGCGGAACGCCGACGAGAGGCTGGTACCCGTCTCGACGTCTGAGCGGATGTCGTTGAGCATGCGCGTCATGCGCGGGTTGGAGCTGCCGCGGGCGACGATATCGAACGACTGGATCAACGGCACGCCGGCACGCATCATCGTGGCCAGCTGGCGCGTGAAGACGGCGATGTCCTTCTGCTTGATCGCCTTGCCACCGCTCAGGCGGCGCTTTTTGACCTTGGTAACGAGGATGCCCTGGCGGCGCAGGCTGGCATTGAGCATGGCTTCGCCACCGGCGCGCATCTCACCGCGAACGAGCTTGCCGTTCTTGTCTTTGCCCTCCCAATCGAAGAGCATGTCCCTGGGGGTCTTCGCGGCTGCTGCAGTCGCCATAGTGCCTTTCGAGGACGCTGATCCTCGTCCCTGTGATTGTTACGGGCTATTCGTTGGTCACCGAGATCACTTCTTCGAGTGTGGTGACGCCGGCCCGGACCTTGACCAGACCGGACTGGCGAAGGTCGCGAACGCCCTCTCGCTGTGCCTGCTCGGCGATGTCGATCACGCTGCCTTCGGCGAGGATGATGCGCTGCGTCTCTTCGGTGATCGGCATGACCTGGTAGATGCCGACGCGGCCTTTGTAGCCGTTGCTGCACGACGAGCAGCCGACCGAGCGGTACGGCTTCCAGCTTCCGTCGAGGTCGTCGTCCTTGAAGCCTGCCTTGAGCATCGCTTCACGGGGATAGTCGGCCGGCGTCTTGCAGTTTTCGCACAGCTTTCGGGCCAGACGCTGCGCCGTGATCAGCAACACGCTGGAGGCGATATTGAACGGCGCCACGCCCATGTTCAGCAAGCGGGTCAGCGTCGACGGCGCATCGTTGGTGTGCAGCGTGGACATGACCATGTGGCCGGTCTGGGCCGCCTTGATGGCGATGTCGGCGGTCTCCAGGTCGCGGATCTCGCCGACCATGATGATGTCCGGATCCTGGCGCAGGAAGGACTTCAACGCGACCGCGAACGTCATGCCCGCTTTCTCGTTCACGTTGACCTGGTTGATGCCGGGCAGGTTGATTTCAGCCGGGTCTTCGACCGTGGCGATGTTCACCCCGGGCTGGTTCAGGATGTTCAAACAGGTGTAGAGCGAGACGGTCTTGCCGCTGCCGGTCGGGCCGGTCACCAGCACCATGCCGTAGGGCCGGTAGATGACCTTGAGCAGGCGATCCTTCTCGATCTTTTCGTAGCCCAGCGCCTCGATGCCGAGCTTGGCGCTCGATGGGTCCAGGATGCGCACAACGATCTTCTCGCCGAACAGCGTGGGCAGGGTGCTGACGCGAAAGTCGATCGCCTTGGCGCCAAATTTGAGCTTCATGCGGCCGTCTTGCGGCACGCGCTTCTCGGCGATGTCCAGCCTCGAGATTACCTTGATGCGCGACGACAGCTTGTCCTTGATGGCGATCGGCGGTTGCGTGATTTCGCGCAACTCGCCGTCGATCCGGAAGCGAACGCGGTAGTGGTACTCGTAGGGTTCGAAGTGCAGGTCAGACGCGCGCGCGTTGATGGCGTCGATCAGCATCTTCTGCAGGAAACGCACCACCGGTGCGTCTTCGACGTCCTGCCCAGAGTCGGGCGTTTCCTGCGGCGACGTGACGTCGTCCGTGACGTCGAACTCGAAGTCGCCGGAGGCCATCGACTCGATCGCCTCGGCAGCGCTTGCCCCGGTGTTCTCAAGGATGCGCGCGAGCTTTTCGTGCTCGACGATCACCCATTCGGGCGCCAATTGCGTCGCAAATTTGATGCGCTCGACGGCTTCTTGGTCGGTCGGATCGGCTCCGCCGATGAAGACTCGGTTGCCGCGCTTGCCGAGCACCAGCACCTGATACTGAGCCGACAACTTCGCGTCGATGATGTTGCGCGGCAGCCGTTGAACGTCCACCGCGTTCAAATCGAGCACGGGCAGCGCCAAGGCGTTCGACAGCGTGTGGGCCAGGTCAGAAGGCGACACGGCACCGGCCGTGATCACCGCGGAGATAAAGCTGACGCGCCGCTCCTTGGCTCCGCGCACCAGATCTTCCGCAGCCTTGGCCCCCAACTTTCCGGCATGAACCAGAACCCTCGCCACGCCGGAGAGGGCCGATTGTGGAGCTTCCGCAAGTGTGTCCACGTTTCGAGGATTCAGTTCAAGTTGAGAAAAACCGGACCATCATCGCCGATTCATTCCGCGCTGTAAACGATCGCGCCGGACCCGCGCCGCCAACAATTCACGTGCAGCCCGCGGCGCCCGCAACGGGCGTGCCAGCAGCATCTGTCGCGGAAACAAACTGAAGCAATTATGGTCGGGGTGAGAGGATTCGAACCTCCGGCCTCTACGTCCCGAACGTAGCGCTCTACCAGGCTAAGCTACACCCCGATGCCGAACCGGGGCCGAGGGCCTGGTCCTTGATTGGCCCGGCCGACTCACGAAGAACGCTCGACCGACCGGACACACAATTCTAGCAGAGCAACTCTGTGGGCCGATGGTCGCAACAGGTCCAGGCATCGACTCGCCTTGTCCGCCTCGGCGCGGGCGGCGGCGCGCGTCGCTTCAAGTGCGCCGGTGTCACGCACGATCTGCACGATCTCCGACAAGCGGGCAACCTCGCCGTGCTGGATCGCATGGCGAATCACGTCGCGCTGCGCTGCTGTCCCGCGCTCCATGGCCAGCAGCAGCGGCAAGGTGGGCTTGCCTTCTCGAAGATCGTCTCCAACGTTCTTGCCGAGTTGTGCAGTCGCACCTTCGTAGTCGAGCAGATCGTCGACCAATTGAAACGCGGTGCCGAGCGAACGACCGTATGCGGCGCTGGACTCTTCGAGCTCGGGCGCAGAGTCGGCCAGCACCGCGCCGAGTCGGGCGCTGGCCTCGAACAGCTTGGCAGTCTTGAAGCGGATCACGCGAAGGTAGTCGTCAACTGGGAGGTCGGGGTCGTGCATGTTCATCAATTGCAGCACCTCGCCCTCGGCGATCACGTTGGTCGCATCGGCGAGCACCTCGAGCACACGCATGCTGTTCACCGACACCATCATTTGAAAGGCGCGCGAGTAAACGAAGTCGCCAACCAGCACGCTCGCTGCATTGCCGAAACGCGCATTCGCAGTCTGTCGCCCGCGGCGGAGGGCAGACTCGTCCACCACGTCGTCGTGCAGCAAGGTGGCGGTGTGGATGAACTCGACGGTGGCGGCCAACTCGTAGCGTTCGCGCCCGCTGAATCCCAGCGCGCTCGAGAACAACAGCACCAGCATGGGCCGGATGCGCTTGCCACCCGCGCCGATGATGTAGTGCGCGATCTGGTTGATCATCGCCACGTCGGAGGTCAACCTGCGCTGAATCACGGCATCCACTTCGCGCATGTCGGGTGCCATCAACTCGACTGCGCTGGAGACGACGGCTGCGGATGTCGTGGGTGAAGTGTGCACGCTGGTCTCGGTTGGCTGAGCGGGATTATAGAAACCCACTGCTTTGCGAGGCCGGCTGCGCGCCGATCCACAGCGTCACACATGGCTGCTGATCGCCGCACCACCAACTGCCCCAGGCGTGGTAGACTGCGCGGCTGTGCGAAATCTGGCGAGCGATCCGGCGAAGTTCTGGAAGACGGCCGGGCGCTTCATCGAAAGGGCTGATATGTACGCGGTCATAAAAACCGGCGGCAAGCAATACAAAGTTGCTGCGGGCGAAAAGATCAAGGTAGAACAGATTGCTGCGGACGTGGGCCAGGAGATCACGATTGACCAGGTTCTGGCCATTGGTGCCGGTGCCGAGCTGAAAGTCGGGACTCCGTTGGTCAGCGGTGCCAGTGTGGTGGCCACGGTGGTGGCGCAAGGCAAGCACGACAAGGTGCGCATCTTCAAAATGCGCAGGCGCAAGCACTACCAGAAGCGGCAAGGCCACCGTCAGACCTTCACCGAGCTGGAAATCAGCGCCGTCAACGCCTAAGTCCGTTCAAACCAGGAGGCCACCATGGCACAGAAAAAAGGCGGCGGCTCAACTCGCAACGGCCGCGATTCGCAACCGAAGATGCTTGGCGTCAAAGCGTTCGGCGGCCAAAGCATTCCTGCAGGCTCGATCATCGTGCGCCAACGCGGCACCAAGTTCCACGCTGGCACCAATGTCGGCATCGGACGGGATCACACGCTGTTCGCGCTTGTAGACGGCGAGGTGAGCTTCGCCGTCAAGGGCCCGCGCAACCGCCAGACGGTCAGCGTCAAGTCGGCTTGAGGGCCGCGCCGCGTACCGCGGCGTCTCGCGTCGAAGCCCCGATTGCCGGGGCTTTGCTTTTTCCGGCGTAGTATTTCTGCGGCGTTGGCGGCCGCTGCAGGCACTCTGCGATTTACCCGCGGGCATCATTCGCGCAAGCGGAACGACAAGACAATGAAGTTCGTAGACGAAGCGATCATCGACGTCGTCGCCGGCAGCGGCGGCAACGGCTGCATGAGCTTTCGGCGCGAGAAGTTCATCCCGTTCGGTGGCCCCAACGGGGGTGATGGCGGACGCGGCGGCAGCGTGTTTGCCGTAGGCGACCGCAACCTCAACACCTTGATCGACTTTCGCTACGCACGCCGACACGAGGCCCGCAGCGGGGAGAACGGCCGAGGCTCCGACCAGTATGGCGCGGCTGCCGACGACATCGTGCTGCGAATGCCGATGGGCACCATCATCAAGGACTTCGAGACCGACGAAGTCATCGCCGAGTTGCTCGTGCCCGATGAGAAAGTGCAGATCGTCAAAGGTGGCGACGGCGGCTTCGGTAACCTGCACTTCAAGACCAGCACGAACCGTGCGCCGCGCCAGAAGACGCCGGGTTGGCCCGGCGAGCAGAAGAAGCTCAGGCTCGAGTTGCGCGTGCTGGCCGACGTCGGCCTGCTGGGCATGCCCAACGCGGGCAAGTCCACGTTGATCGCTGCCATCTCGAACGCCCGCCCGAAGATCGCAGACTACCCGTTCACCACGCTGCACCCCAACCTCGGCGTGGTGCGCGTGGCGGCCGAGCAGAGCTTCGTCGTGGCCGACATTCCGGGCCTGATCGAAGGTGCGTCCGAAGGTGCGGGCCTGGGGCATCAGTTCCTGCGTCACCTGCAGCGCACCCACCTGCTGCTACACATCGTCGACTTTGCGCCATTCGACGACGCGGTGGACCCGGTGGCGCAGGCCAAGGCCATCGTCGGCGAACTGAAGAAGTACGACGCAGCCCTGCACGACAAGCCGCGCTGGCTGGTGCTGAACAAGCTCGACATGGTGCCCACGGAAGACCGTGACAAACGTGTGAAGGACTTCGTCAAGCGATTCAAGTGGAAGGGCCCGGTGTTCGAGATCTCGGCGCTGACGCGTGAAGGCTGCGAGCCTCTGATCCGTGCGGTCTACCAGCATGTGGCCAAGCTGAAGAACGTGGTGCCTGCCGATCCCGACCCGCGCTTTGCCGCGGCCGACACGGGGGCCGCACCGTGACCGACACCTTGAAAGCCGCCCGGCGCATCGTCGTCAAGGTCGGCTCCAGCCTGGTGACCAACGAGGGCCGCGGTGTCGACGAGCAGGCAGTGGACAACTGGTGTCGGCAACTGGCGGCGTTGGCGAAGGACGGGCGCGAAGTGGTGATGGTGTCCAGCGGCGCCATCGCCGAGGGCATGAAACGACTGGGTTGGACGAAACGACCGAAGGAACTGCACGAGCTTCAAGCCGCAGCGGCGGTCGGTCAGATGGGGCTGGCGCATGTCTACGAGACCAAGCTGCGTGAACATGGCATGGGCAGCGCGCAGGTGTTGCTCACGCACGCCGACCTTGCCGACCGTGAGCGCTATCTCAACGCCCGTTCGACGCTGCTGACCTTGCTGACGCTGAAGGTCATCCCGGTGATCAACGAAAACGACACGGTGGTGAACGACGAGATCAAGTTCGGCGACAACGACACCCTTGGGGCGCTCGTCGCCAACCTGATCGAGGCGGACGCGATGGTGATCCTGACCGACCAGAAGGGGCTGTACACCGCTGACCCGCGCAAGGATCCGCAGGCGCGTTTCGTCGATGTGGCGCAGGCGGGCGCGCCTGAACCGGAGCGCATGGCCGGCGGCGCCGGCAGCAGCATCGGTCGCGGCGGCATGCTCACCAAGATCCTGGCAGCCAAGCGGGCGGCGCGCAGCGGCGCGTCAACGGTGATCGCCTGGGGCCGCGAGCCCGACGTGCTGATCCGCTTGGCCGCCGGTGAGGCCATCGGCACCGCGCTGATCGCGCCGACGCAGAAGATGGCCGCGCGCAAACAGTGGATGGCTGATCACCTGCAGCTGCGTGGGGCCGTCGTGATCGATACGGGTGCAGTGGCCAAGGTTCAGCTGCAGGGCAAGAGCCTGTTGCCGATCGGCGTCATTGAGGTCCAGGGTGAATTTCACCGCGGCGATGTGATCGCGGTGCTGTCACCCGCCGGCGTCGAGCTCGGCCGCGGCCTGGCCAACTATGGCAGCAGCGAGGCTCGCCTCATCGCGCGCAAGGCCTCCAGCGAGTTCGAGAGGCTGCTGGGCTATACGGGCGAACCAGAGATGATCCACCGCGACAACCTGGTGCTGAGCTGAACCCGCAGAACGGCGGCGCGCTCAGTGGCCCTCAGCGAGCGGGTCGTCTTTGGCAGCGCCGCCGGCACCGCTCAGTTTGTCCTGGCTGCTCTGGTAGCCGTTCCGTTGATCACCGGCTGCGTCACGCGCGTGGTGGTGCCGCTCGTAGCCATCGTCCTGATGATGCGGCCGCATGCCGGAGCGCAGATAGCGGTTGTAGTGCGTACCGCGGGGCAGAAAGCGCGCCAGCTCGGTCAGCGCCATTTGGTAGACATCGCGCTTGAACTCGATCACGACGTCGAGCGGGATCCAGTACTCGTTCCAGCGCCAGGCGTCGAACTCGGGGTGGTCGGTGGCACGCAGGTTCATATCGCTGTCGTGGCCGATCAGTTGCAGCAGGAACCAGATCTGCTTCTGGCCGCGATAGTGGCCGCGCGCGTCGCGACGAATGAAGTGATCGGGCACCTCGTAGCGCAGCCAGTCGCGCGTGCGCGCGACGATGCGAACATGTTCGGCCTTGAGTCCCACTTCCTCGTGGAGTTCGCGGAACATCGCCTGCTCGGGCGTCTCGCCATACTTGATGCCCCCTTGCGGGAACTGCCAGGAGTGGGTGCGTATCCTTTTGCCCCAGAACACCTGGTTTCGCTGGTTGAGCAGGACGATGCCGACGTTGGGTCTGAACCCTTCACGGTCGAGCATAATCAACCTCAATTCTCTCGTTGAATTCATTATTGCACCGGCGTGACAGGAAGCAACCCCCTTGCTTTGACCCGGTCGCCAGCCCGGTTGCAAACCGCGCCGGATTCGCCTTACTCGCCCGAGCCCCAGCCCGAACCGCGCCCCCATGAAAGCCACCCAGTTCTTCATCTCCACCCAAAAGGAAGCGCCCGCAGACGCCGAGGTCACCAGCCACAAGCTCATGATGCGCGCCGGCTTCATCAAGCGGCTCGGCGCTGGCATCTACAGCTACATGCCGATGGGCCTGCGCGTGATCCGCAAGGTCGAGGGCATCATTCGTGACGAGATGAACCGCGCCGGCGCCGTCGAACTGCTGATGCCGGTCGTGCAGCCGGCCGAGCTGTGGCAGGAGTCGGGGCGCTTTCAGAAGTACGGCCCCGAGCTGCTGCGCGTGAAGGACCGGCATGAGCGCGACTTCGTCATCCAGCCCACGAGCGAAGAGGTGATCACCGACATCGCACGCCAGGAGTTGCGCAGTTACCGCGCGCTGCCGAAGAATTTTTACCACATACAAACCAAGTTCCGTGACGAGCGCCGGCCCCGCTTCGGCGTGATGCGCGGGCGCGAGTTCACGATGAAGGACGCGTACTCCTTCGACCGAGACGTGGCCTCGGCCGGCAAAAGCTACGAGACGATGTTCGCGGCCTACGTGCGCATTTTCGAGCGCATGGGATTGACCTTCCGCGCGGTGGCGGCTGACACGGGCGCGATCGGTGGCGACCGGTCTCACGAGTTCCAGGTCATCGCCGACACCGGCGAAGACGCGATCGTCTATTGCCCCGACTCCGACTTCGCGGCCAACATCGAACTGGCCGAAGCGCTGCCACTGCTGAAGTCGCGCGCCGATCCGGCGAAGGCGATGGCCAAGACCGCCACGCCGGCCAAGAGCACCTGCGAAGCCGTGGCCGACCTGCTCGGCGTGCCCTTGCAGCGCACCGTCAAGTCGCTCGTGCTGGCGACCGACGAACTCGAGGCCGATGGCCGCATCAAGAAGTCGACCGTATGGCTGCTGCTGGTGCGCGGCGACCATTCGCTCAACGAGATCAAGGCTGGCAAGCTGCCCGGGTTGAAAGACGGCTTTCGCTTCGCGACGGCCGCCGAGATCGACTCACACTTCGGCTGCAAGCCCGGCTACCTTGGGCCGATCGGCACGCGCCAGCCTGTCAAGATCGTTGCCGACCGAACGGTCGCGCTGATGAGCGACTTCATCTGCGGCGCCAACGAGGCCGACTTCCACTTCACCGGCGTCAACTGGGGCCGCGACCTGCCCGAGCCCGATCTTGTGGCCGACATCCGCAACGTTGTCGAGGGCGATCCCTCGCCCGACGGCAAAGGAGCGCTGGCGATCCAGCGTGGCATCGAGGTCGGCCATGTGTTCTACCTTGGCACCAAGTACAGCGAGGCGATGAACGCCACCTTCCTGAACGAGAACGGCAAGCCGACGCTGCTCGAGATGGGCTGCTACGGCATCGGCGTCACGCGGCTGCTGGGCGCGGCCATCGAGCAGTGCCATGACGAGCGCGGCATCGTCTGGCCGCAAGCGCTGGCGCCGTTCGCGGTGGTGCTTTGCCCGATCGGCTACGACCGCTCGGCCGATGTGCAGGCGGCGGCCGACAAGTTGCACGACGAATTGGTCGCGCAGGGCGTCGACGTGATGCTCGACAACCGCGGCGAACGCCCCGGTGCGATGTTTGCCGACTGGGAGCTGATCGGCGTGCCGCACCGCGTGGTGTTGTCGGATCGTGGCCTTAAGGAAGGCAAGGTCGAGTACCAAGGCCGCCGCGACGCCGAAGCGACGACGGTGCCGCTGGCCGAGGTGCTGCCCTTCCTGCAGGCTCGGCTGAACCCATGAGTGAGGTGCTCTCCCACTCTGGGGGAGTGAAGCGTCGCCTGTGCCTGTCGGCACTGCTCGGGCAGACGGTGCTCGGTCCTGCCATGCTGGGTCCGGCGGTGATCGGCCCGGCACTGCTGGGTGTGCCGCGCGTTGCCAGCGCCGGCGCGCAGGTCGAAGAGCCACTGGCCGACTCGGTGCGCACTGTGCTGTCGTCGGCCATCGCCAACAGCGCGCCGCCGAAGCCTGTGTTCGAAACGACCGAGCAGCGCCTGCTCTACCTTCGCTGGCTCGGCGAAATGAGCACGCGCCTGAAGAAGCGCAAGGCCGAGAACCTGACGCGGGTCGAGTTTCTGGAGACCGTCTGGTACGAAAGCAAGCGCGCCGGCCTGGAGCCCTCGCTGGTGCTGGGCTTGATCCAGGTGGAAAGCGGCTTTCGCAAGTACGCCATCAGCAGCGTGGGCGCGCGCGGCTACATGCAGGTCATGCCGTTCTGGGCCCGGCTGATCGGCGATGGCGACGTGAGCCGGCTGTTCCACATGCAGACCAACCTGCGTTTCGGCTGTGTGATCCTGCGCCACTACCTGAGCATGGAAAAGGGCGACCTGTTCTTGGGCCTGGGCCGCTACAACGGCAGCCGGGGCCGCGCCGAGTATCCGAACGCGGTGTTCGCCTCGCGGCGGCAGTGGGAGTTCAAGCCGGCCTGAAAGCGCAGCCGCGCCAGCGCTTGGCTCGGTACCCGCTCAGAGACCGGCCCACGACTTGGGCGCCGCCTGCGCCACATCCAGCAGTGCCAACACGCGCTCCACCGTGTCGTCGACGAGCTCGTCAATCGACTGCGGCCGGTGGTAGAACGCCGGCAAGGGCGGGTAGATCACGCCGCCCATTTCGGTCACCGATGTCATGTTGCGCAGGTGGGCCAGATTGAACGGCGTCTCGCGCACCATCAGCACCAGGCGGCGGCGCTCCTTCAGGGTCACGTCGGCGGCACGGCTGATGAGGTTGTCCGACAGGCCCAGCGCCACCGACGCGAGTGTCTTCATCGAACACGGTGCGATCACCATCGCCTCGGTGGCAAAGGAGCCGCTGGCGATGCTGGCGCCCACGTCGGCCGGGCTGTGGGCCACGTCGGCCAGCGCTTCGAAGGCCTTGCGGTCCAACCCCAGCTCATGGTGCACGTTCAGCACACCGGCGGGGCTCACGACCACGTGCGTCTCGCGCCCCGCCGCTCGCAGCCGATCGAGCAGGCGCACGGCATACACCGCGCCGGTGGCGCCGGTCACGCCGACCACCACTCGGGCGGGCGCAGCGCCCAAGCCGCTCAGACCTTGGCGCCGAGCGCCTGCTGCAGTTCGCCAGCCTCGTACATCTCGGTCATGATGTCCGAGCCGCCGACGAACTCGCCGTTGACGTAGAGCTGCGGGATCGTCGGCCAGTTGGCGTATTCCTTGATGCCCTGGCGGATGTCGTCGTCCTCCAGCACATTGAAGGTCTTCAGATCGCCCACGCCGCAGGCCTTGAGGATCTGCACCGCGCGGCCGGAAAAGCCGCACTGCGGGAACTGCGCGGTGCCCTTCATGAACAGGACCACACGGTGGTTCTTGACGAGGTCGTCGATGCGTTGCTGAGCGTTGTTCATGGTGTTTTGCCGGTCGATGTGAAGCAGCCGTGGTTATACGGCAAAGCCACGCCGGCATAAAAGTGACGGTCGAAAAATCCCTCGGCAAGCAGGCCCTGTCTGGAGCCTCGCGCGTGTCAGAACGAGTACGACACGCCGAGCTGCAGGATGGGCGCCAGGCGCATGTCGCGCAGCAGGTCGTCGAGCGACTGGGCGCCGCCGACCACCTTGCCGAGCTTGACGCTGTGCCCCGGGCTCAGCGCCATCATGCCGAGGTCGGCGTTGAAGCTCCAGCGCCCCTTGAGCGACAGGCCCGAGTAGCCGACGCCGAGGTAGGGCAGCGTGGCAGAGTCGGCGTCGAGGGCCGACGCTTCGGTGCCGCTGGCCGGTTGGCGGTCGACCGCCCCGCCACCAATCAGCAACCGTCCGGCGTTGAGCGGCGTCAACTGTGCCCGAGGCGCATGGAACAGACCGCCGGTGGTCCGGAAGCCGCCGCTGCTGCCGTGTCCGACCAGGGCGCGGCTGAAGTAGTAGTCGCCAATGAGCCCGAGGCGGTCCACTTTGAGCCCCGCCGCTTCCGCGCGGCCCAGGGCGGCCTGCCAGGGCAGCACCGTGTTGCCCAGCAAAACGCGCCCCTGCCAGCGCGACCAGGTCTGCCCGTCCGGGCTGGGGGTCAGCCCGTCGCCCTCCACACCCCACGCCGCGGCTGCGCCCAGCGCGCTCACCAAGCCGACGATTCCAGCGAGAAGTCGATTTGCCTGGCGCATGGCACGCTCCTTGGAAGGGGTGGATGACCGCAGTGTGCCGGCTCGTCCCTGCCGACGAGACGGGGCGACACGTCGAACTCATCGTACGCCGCGCGCAGGCGGCTGTGTGGAATGCACAGCGGCCACCCATCCCCTGGTTGGGGGAGGGTGCGCTGTTTGCCACGAAGCGCGGCGGTCCGGCCCCGACGGTGACGCATCTGCGCCACAGCCATGGCGGCGCCGACAAAGTGGAGTCACTGCATCAACGGCGCGCACCAGTGCAGCGCGGCAGGCCGGCGAGGTCGACGCGCGTCTGCGCATCGCGCAAGCCATGCCGGCGCAGCAGCGCGTGAACGTCCTCGGCCTGGTCGTGGCCGTGCTCCAGCAGCAGCCAGCCGCCGCCCTCGAGGTGCCCCGCCGCCCCAGCGACGATCGCTTGCAATGCGGCCAGGCCGCCCGAACCGGCGGTCAAGGCCAACTGTGGCTCGTGCTGCAGCGCGGCCAGGTGAGGGTCGCCCGGCCGGATGTACGGTGGGTTGCTCAGCAACAGGTGAAAGTGCCGGCGGGCGACGGCCTCCCACCAGTGGCTGTGGTGAAACTCGACATGCAACCCCAGCCGCCCGGCGTTCGCCGCAGCAACGGCCAGCGCCTCGGCGCTCGCGTCCAACGCCGCGACCTGCGCTGACGGGTGCGCGTGCTTGACCGCCAGTGCGATCGCGCCGCTGCCGGTGCCCAGGTCCAGCACGCGGGCGGGCGCTGCGTGGGCGAGTTCGCCGTTCAGCAGCTCCAGCGCCCAGTCCACCAGTCCTTCGGTTTCGGGGCGCGGCACCAGGACGTGGGCATTCACGGTCAGCGTCAAGCCGTGAAACTCTTTCTCGCCGACGAGGTAAGCCAGCGGCTCGCCTGCGGCCCGCCGGCCCGCGTGGGCGGTGAAGGCTGCCGCCGCCGACGGCGACAGCAGCGCGTCGTCATGGGCGAGCACCCAGGTGCGATCGCACCGAAGCGCGTGGGCGAGCAACAACTGCGCGTCGAGCCGCGCCACCCCCATCGCCTTGGCGTTTGCCAGTGCGGCAGCGACCGTCAAGCCACCCGGCCCAGTCACGCCATGCCGCTTTCCAGCGCCGCCAATTGTTCGGCCGATTGGGCGGCCTGCAGTGCGGCGGTCACTTCGTCGAGGTCGCCGTCGAGCACGGCCTGCAGCTTGTAAAGCGTCAGGTTGATGCGGTGGTCGGTCAGCCGGCCCTGCGGAAAGTTGTAGGTGCGTATGCGGTCACTGCGGTCGCCGCTGCCGATCAGCCCCTTGCGTGCCGCCGCCTCCTTGGCGGCACGCTCCGAGCGGTCCTTCTCGCGCAGGCGCGCCGCCAGCACGGCCATCGCCTTGGCCTTGTTGCGGTGCTGCGAGCGGTCGTCCTGGCACTCGGCAACGATGCCGGTGGGCAGGTGCGTGATGCGGATCGCGCTGTCCGTCTTGTTCACGTGCTGGCCGCCGGCGCCGCTGGCGCGGAAGGTGTCGATGCGCAGCTCGGCCGGGTTGAGCTGGACCTCGTCGGCCTCGTCCGCCTCGGGCAGCACGGCCACCGTGCAGGCGCTCGTGTGGATGCGGCCCTGCGTCTCGGTCGTGGGCACGCGCTGCACGCGGTGCCCGCCAGACTCGAACTTCAGCTGTGCGTAGACCGCGTCGCCCTCGATGCGGAACACCACCTCCTTGTAGCCGCCCAGGTCGGAGACGCTCTCCGACATCAGCTCGCTGCGCCAGCCGCGCCGCTCGCAGTGGCGCAGGTACATGCGCGCCAGGTCGGCAGCGAACAGCGCCGACTCGTCGCCGCCGGTGCCAGCGCGGATTTCGAGGAAGGCATTGCGCGCGTCGTCGGGGTCGCGCGGCAGCAGCGCGGTTTGCAACTCAAAGTGCAGGCGTTCGGTGTCGGCCAGCGCCGCGTTGATCTCGTCCTGTGCGAGTTCGGCCATCTCGGGGTCGGCGAGCATGCCGCGCGCAGCGGCAAGATCACGCTCGCGCTGCTCGAAGCGCTGAAAGCGTTCGACGAGACTCGCCACTTCGGCATGCTCGCGCGTCAGCTCGCGAAAGCGCTTCATGTCGGACGCCATCGTTGGGTCGGACAAGGTCGCGTCGAGCTCGCTCAGGCGCAGCGCGAGGCGCTCGAATTGCTGGCGGAGGGAGGCTTTCATGCTTCGGTGGTGCTCGGTAGGGAGCAGGAACACCGCGCGCCGGTTCGGCGCGACACGGCCCTGCCCTCGAAAGGGGCGGGGTGGCCGCTAATGCTTGTCGCTGTTGTGGCTGCGAATGCCTTGGCGCAGGAACAGGCGCGACACCACCGCCGCCAGTTGCGCGCGCTGCTCGCCATCGGCCGCGTGCAACTCGGCCAGCGTGCCATGCAGCAACTTTTGCGTGAGCCCGCGCGACAGCGCTTCGAGCACGGTGTCCACGTCTTCGCCTTTGGCCAGCAGCTTGCGCGCGCGGGCGATCTCGGCGGCGCGCCAGTCGTCGGCCTGGGTGTGCAGCGCCTGGATCAGCGGCACCGAGACGCGCTGGTCGAGCCAATGCACGAAGCCCTGCACGCCGGTCTCGATGATCGCCTCGGCCTGCTCGACGGCGGCTTGGCGCTTCTCGCCGGCGCTCTGAACCAGCGTCGACAAATCGTCGACGGTGTAGAGGTAGATGTCGGACAGCCGCGAGACCTCGGGTTCGATGTCGCGCGGCACGGCCAGGTCGACCATGAACATCGGGCGGTGCTTGCGCGACTTGAGCGCACGCTCCACCGCGCCCAGGCCGATGATCGGCAGCGAACTGGCGGTGCACGAGATCACCACGTCGAACTCGCCCAAGCGAGCGGGCAGGTCGGCCAGCCGCAGCGCCTCGGCGCCGAAGCGCGCCGCCAACCGCTCGCCGCGCTCGGCCGTGCGGTTGGCCACCGCCATCGCCTTCGGGGTGCGTGCGGCAAAGTGCGTGGCGACCAGCTCGATCATCTCGCCGGCGCCGACGAACAGCACTGTCGTGTCGCTCAGGTCTTCGAACAGTTGCGACGCCAGACGCACCGCCGCGGCGGCCATGCTGATGGAATGCGCGCCGATCTCGGTGGAGGTGCGCACTTCCTTGGCGACAGCAAAGGAGCGCTGGAACATCTGGTGCAGCGTGGTGCCCAGCGTACCGGCGGATTCGGCCTCGCGCACGGCTTGCTTCAACTGGCCCAGGATCTGCGGCTCGCCCAGCACCATCGAATCGAGCCCGCTGGCGACGCGGAAGGCGTGGCGCGCTGCCGAGCCGCCTTCGAGCACGTACGAGTGCTCGCGCAGTGTGTGGCTCGGCACGCGGCCGATGCCGGCGAGCCAGTCGAGCGCAGGCGGCACCTGCGTCGGGTCGTCGCCCACGTACACCTCGGTGCGGTTGCAGGTGGACACGATCGCCACCTCGCTCGGGCGCTGCAAGCGGCCACGAAACGCCTGCAAGGTGGGCGCCAACTGGTCGGGCGTGAACGCAAACCGCCCACGCAGGTCGAGCGGCGCGGTGGTGTGGTTCAGGCCCAGGGCGAAAACGCTCATGCCCGGATTATAAAATTGCCGAATACCCAGTGCTCGGGGGAGTTTCCCCGTGGACGCGGCAACACGTGACAGGCGGTAGCCCCGCGCACCGATCTCTTCCCCCGCAAAAAGGCGCGCCGCTTGGGCCCCCTGGACACACTTTGGCACCTGCTCAACTTCTTCGCGCCGGCCCTGGGCGTCGGGCTGCTCGCGCCTGCCATGGCCAAACTGCTGTGGCGCCGCCGCCTGAAGCCGGTGGCGTGGTTGTCGCTCAGTCTGTGGACGACGGCGGCTGCGGCGGCGGCCCTGCTGGGCGGGCTGGTGGCCTTCGGCCGCGACGGCCGCATGGAAACTTACGCGCTGCTCGTGCTGGGCAGCGGCGCAGCGTTGTGGTGGGCCGGCTTCGGCCGGGCACGCTGAAGGGCAGATGCTCGGCGTCTCGCCTGTGTTCCCAGAGGCCGCTGCACCGGATCAACGCGGCAGAAAGCCGCGCCGGTCTCTCGCGCACCCGCGTTACAGAACAGCGGACTCTTCGTGCGTCAGCCGAACCTCACCGCGCAGCGTGTGCGCCACGGCTTCGGTGATGGTCACGTCCACCATCTGCCCGACCAGCCGCGGCTGGCCTGGGAAGTTGACCGACCGGTTGCAGGCGGTCTTGCCCGTCAACTCGTTCGTGTCCTTGCGCGACGGCCCCTCGACCAGCACACGCTGCACCGTGCCGACGAGCGAGCGGCTGATGCGCATCGCGCTGGCGTCGATCGCCGCTTGGAGCCGATGCAGGCGCGCCAGCTTGGCAGCTGCCGGTGTTGCGTCGGTCAGCGCGGCGGCCGGTGTGCCGGGGCGTGGGCTGTAGACGAAGCTGAAGCTGGCGTCGAAACCGACCTCGTCGATCAGCTTCATCAGCTTGTCGAAGTCGTCCTCCGTCTCGCCGGGAAAGCCGACGATGAAGTCGCTCGACAGGCTGAGGTCGGGCCGCACCGCGCGCAGCTTGCGCACGGTGCTCTTGTATTCCATCGCGGTGTAGCCGCGCTTCATCGCCATCAGGATGCGGTCGCTGCCGTGCTGCACCGGCAGGTGCAGGTGGCTCACGAGCTGAGGCACCTTGGCATAGACGTCGATCAGGCGCTGCGTGAACTCGTTCGGGTGGCTGGTGGTGTAACGCAGCCGCTCGATGCCGGGAATGCGCGCGACCTCCTCGATCAGCAGCGCGAAGTCGGCCATATCGTCAGAGTTTCCCAGGGCACCGCGGTAGGCGTTCACGTTCTGCCCCAGCAGCGTCACCTCCTTCACGCCCTGCGCCGCCAGGCCGGCGACTTCGGCAAGCACGTCGTCGAACGGGCGCGACACTTCTTCACCGCGGGTGTAGGGCACCACGCAGTAGCTGCAGTACTTCGAGCAGCCTTCCATGATCGACACGAAAGCCGTGGCGCCCTGCACGCGGGCCGGCGGCAGGTGGTCGAACTTCTCGATCTCGGGGAAGCTGATGTCGACCTGCGGCAACTGCTGCGCGCGGCGCCGCGCCAGCAGCTCGGGCAGACGGTGCAGCGTCTGCGGGCCGAACACCACGTCGACATACGGCGCGCGCTTGACGATCGCCGCGCCCTCCTGGCTGGCCACGCAGCCGCCCACGCCGATCAGCACACCCTTGGCCTTCAGGTGCTTCACGCGGCCGAGGTCGCTGAAGACCTTTTCTTGCGCCTTCTCGCGCACCGAACATGTGTTGAACAGGATCAGGTCGGCCTGTTCCACGTCGGTCGTGGGCTCGTAGCCCTCGGCGGCGCGCAGCACGTCGGCCATCTTGTCCGAGTCGTACTCGTTCATCTGGCAGCCGAAGGTCTTGATGAACACCTTGCGGCTCATCGTGGGCTCCTGTTCAGGGCCGGGTCCAGGCCTGCGCTGCGGGGTCGAACTGCCAGGCCTCCGCTTGCGCCCGGTTCGCCGGCCAGGGCTTCTTGGCGAGTTCATCAGGGCGCAGGATCCACACGTCCATCACCGAGCCCTGCGTGTCCACTGTGTAATGCACCCACAGCTTCTGGCCGGCGAGCGCACCGGACATCTCGATCATGTTGTTCTGCCCACGGATGCGCGAGCCGGGGGCCAACACCACGGCATTGCCGTTGAGTTTGACCTCGGGTGGATTGACAAATGCGATCTCGCCTCGCAGTGCGCTCTGCGGAAACTGGCGGGCGACTTGCGCGAAGGCCGGCACAGAAAGCAACGCGGTGGTCAGGATGGCGATCAAACAGCGAAGCATGGTGTTCATCCAGTGGCTGTCGAGAGGTTCGCTGACCCTGGCAGGCCGCAAAAGCCACGGCGGTGCGGCATGCGAGCCGAGGGAGAGTGGTTGGTGGCGCTTCAGGGATTCGAACCCCGGACCTGCGGATTATGATTCCGTCGCTCTAACCGACTGAGCTAAAGCGCCTTCAGCCTCGGATTATATCGTCGGCACCGGCCCCCTCTCGCCGGTGGCGTTGCAGCCAAACCCTTGCCCACACGCGCCACCCGAGACCGTCTCCGCATGTTCAGCTTCTTCAAGAAAAGGCCTCCGGCGGAGTCAACGTCAACGCCGCCCGCGGCCGCGCCAGCCGCCTCGTCTTCGACCGCGGCGTCGGGTGTCGCCCGTTCAGCCGCGCCTGGCCCTGCGCCCGAGGTTTCTGAGCCGGCCGAGCGGCTCGGTTGGTTGAGCCGCCTGCGCAGTGGGCTGAGCCGCACCGGCAGCAGCATCGCGCAGGTGTTCACGGGTGCGAAGATCGACGAGGCGCTCTACGAAGAACTGGAGTCGGCCCTGCTGATGGCCGATGCCGGCGTGAAGGCCACCGAGTTCCTCTTGGCCGACTTGAAAAGGCGCGTGAAAGCCGCCGGCGCCACCGATCCCGCAGCGGTCAAGGCGCTGCTCGCCGACGCACTGGCCGACCTGCTCGCGCCGCTGCAGCAGCCGCTGCGCGTGGGCGAGCACGCGCCGACGGTGGTGATGGTGGTGGGCGTCAACGGCGCCGGCAAGACCACCAGCATCGGCAAGCTCACCCGCCATTTGGCCGATGCGAACAAGAAGGTGCTGCTGGCCGCGGCCGACACGTTTCGCGCCGCCGCGCGCGAGCAGCTTGCGGTGTGGGCGGGGCGGAATCAGGTCGAGATCGTGAGCCAGGAAGGCGGCGACCCGGCGGCGGTGACCTTCGACGCGGTGACGGCCGGCAAGGCGCGCGGCTGCGACGTGGTGATCGCCGACACCGCCGGCCGCCTGACCACGCAACTGCACTTGATGGAAGAGCTGAAGAAGATCCGCCGCGTCATCGGCAAGGCGATGGACGGCGCGCCGCACGAGGTGCTGCTGGTGGTGGACGGCAACACGGGCCAGAACGCGCTGAGCCAGGTGCAGGTGTTCGACGAGGCGTTGCAGCTCACCGGCCTCATCATCACCAAGCTCGACGGCACCGCCAAGGGCGGCGTGCTGGCCGCGGTGGCGTTGTGGTCGCGCTCGCGAGCGCGGCCGGTGCCGGTCTACTTCATCGGTGTGGGCGAGAAGCTCGAAGACCTGCAGACCTTCGATGCGCGCGAGTTCGCGCTGGCGTTGTTGAACTGACTGGCGTTCAGCGCCGGCCGGGCTGCAGAGGCCGCGACGCCGGCTGCGGTCGAGCCGGCTGTGGAGCCGGCTGGAGGGGCGTCGGCCCGGAGTTGATGTCGTCGTACCACGTCGGCGGGGGCTCGCCTTCGTCGAGCGGGCCGCCGTGGCTCGAATCGCGTTCGGTGTCGTCGAACGCGCCGGGCGCGGCCAGCGGCGGCACCACGATGGCCGGGGCCGCGGCCGGCCCGGCGCCGGGGGCAGGTGGCGGCTCGATGCGAAGTTCGAGCACCGAGGCGCGCGCGATCTCGACCGACGGGAAGGCGTTCTCGATCCACACGAAGCAGCGCACGTTGGCAGCCTTCAGCACGCGCAGCATGCGGTCGTGGCGCATGCGTGCACGCTCGGAGGGCAAGCCGCCGGGAGGCTCGACGATGATCACCGCGAGCGGCTGGGTCGCGGTGTCGCACACCACCAGGTCGGCGCACAGTTGCCCGACGCGGCGCAGCCACTCGGCATGCGAATAGCGCGTGGGCACGCGCAAAAAGCGCGACAGCGGCACCTGGGCCAGGACCAGGTGGTCGGGGAAGGCGCGCAGCAGCGTGTTGTGCGCCAGCCGCTCTTGCGAGGTGAGAACGCGGGTGACTTGGGGCGGCCAGGCAGCCAGGGTGTCCAACCGGTCGCCTGCGTCGGCGGCCGAGCCGTCGTTGCGCCGCTGGCGCAGCCACCAGCCCACCAGCGCCAGCAGGAGCACCACCAACACGGCCACGAGCATCGATGAATTCGTCGTCATTGCGTCTCCTGGCTCAGCGCGGGCCGCCCAGGCCCTTCATGGCGCCCATGCGCTTCATCATCTTCATCATGCCGCCGCCTTTCATCTTCTTCATCATGTCGCGCATTTGCTCGAACTGCTTGAGCATGCGGTTCACGTCCTGCACCTGAACGCCCGAGCCCATCGCGATGCGGCGCTTGCGGGTGGCCTTGATGAGGTCCGGCTTGCGCCGCTCCAGCGGCGTCATCGAGCAGATGATGCCCTCCATGCGGCGCACATCGCGCTCGGCGCGGTCCATGTCGGCCTGCCCGGGCGGGGCGGCGTTGCCCATCATCTGCGTTGGCAGCTTGTCCATCAGGCTGGACAGGCCTCCCATCTTCTTCATCTGCGAAATCTGCGCCAGAAAGTCGTCCAGGTCAAACGCGTCGCCCGACTTGACCTTGTCGGCGAGTTTCTGCGCCGCGGCCACATCGACGCCCTTTTGCACCTCTTCGACCAGCGCGACGATGTCGCCCATGCCGAGCACGCGGCCGGCGTGGCGTTGCGCATCGAACACTTCCAGCCCGTCGAGCTTCTCAGACGTGCCGGCAAACTTGATCGGCGCGCCCGTGATCTGGCGCACCGACAGCGCCGCGCCGCCGCGCGAGTCGCCGTCCATCTTGGTCAGCACGATGCCGGTGAGCGGCAGCGCTTCCTTGAAGGCCTTGGCGGTGTTGACCGCGTCCTGGCCTTGCATCGCATCGACGACGAACAGAGTCTCCACCGGCTTCAGGGCGGCGTGCAATTCGCCGATCTCGGCCATCAGCGCAGCGTCGATGGCCAGGCGGCCGGCGGTGTCCACCAGCAGCACGTCGAAATAGTGCTTGCGCGCGTGGTCGAGCGCGGCCAGCGCGATCGCCAGCGGTTTGTCGCTCGCCTGCGACGGGAACCACTCGGCGCCTGCCTGCTTGGTGACCAGCTTCAACTGCTCGATGGCCGCCGGACGGTACACGTCGGCCGAGACGGTGAGCACCTTCTTCTTGCGTTTGTCGATCAGGTGCTTGGCGAGCTTGGCGGTGGTCGTGGTCTTGCCGGCACCCTGCAGGCCGGCCATCAGTATGACGGCGGGCGGTTGCGTTGCCAGGTCGATGTCGACAACGCCCTCGCCCATCGTCGCCGCGAGTTCGCGGTTGACGATGCTCACCAGCATCTGCCCCGGCGAGAGCGACGCCGCCACCTCGGCGCCGAGCGCGCGCTCCTTCACGCGGGCGATGAAGTCGCGCACCACCGGCAGCGCCACATCGGCTTCAAGCAGTGCCATGCGCACCTCGCGCAGCATGTCCTGCACGTTGCTCTCGGTGATGCGCGCCTGGCCGCGCATCGTCTTGACAAGTCGGCTCAGCCGGTCGGTGAGGGTGGAGGCCATGGGGGAGTGGGCGGTGGCTGTCGGTGTCGAGCGGTGTCGGTCGGTTTCGGTTGAGGCCTGCCAGGCAAGCCCGCAGAAGCAGACGCTGCAAGAGCGGTCGGGCAGAAGCTGCGAAGCCGGGAACGAGGGCGACCAGCCCACAACAGTGGGCGACCTCGAAAGTACACTGTGCGATTCGATTCTATCGTTCGATCCCCGATGAACAGTGCGATCACCACCTCTTATGCGCTGGGCCTGCCCGGCCTGCTGGCCATCGCCGGCTATGGGGTCGCCGCGCTGCCCGCTGAACTGGACGGCCGCTGGCGCGTCGCGTTGCTCGTGGGCTGGCTGCTGCATGCGGTGGCGATCGCGGTCGACATCAGCGGCTTCGGGACCGGAACCGCAGGCGCGCGATTCGGCTTTGCGCCGGCGTTGTCGGTCACCATGTGGTTGGTGATTGCGGTGTACGGCGTCGAGAGCCGCTTTGTGCCGTTGCCGAACGCGCGGCGGGTGCTCGCCTGCCTCGGGGCGCTCGCGGTGGCGCTGGCGTTGGCGTATCCGGGCGATCTGATGCCGCAAGCGTCTTCGCGCTGGGCGCCGTTGCACTGGATGCTCGGGATCGCGTCGTACGCGTTGTTCGGCGCGGCGGTGCTGCACGGCGTCTTGCTCAACCGCGCCGAGCGCCTGATGCGTGCCGGCCGCGCGGCGGCGGCGGGCCCCGGGCCCGGTTTGCCGCTGCTTCGGCTGGAGCGGCTGACCTTCTGGTTCGTCGGCGCCGGGTTCGTCGTGCTGTCGGCGGCGATTGTGTTGGGCGCCTTGTTCGCCAGCCCCTGGCGGTGGGACCACAAAACGGTGTTGTCGGTGCTCGGGTGGGCGGTGTTTGCCAGCCTGCTCGCAGGGCGCCAGCTGTTCGGCTGGCGCGGCCACCGGGCCACGCGCTGGCTCTATGCCGGAGCGGCGCTGCTGCTGCTGGCTTACGCGGGTTCGCGCTTCGTGTTCGAGGTGCTGCTGCAACGGGCGCCCGGTGCCTGAAGCGACGCCTGAACTGATGCCTGTCAACGCGCTTGCCGGAATAACCTGATGAGACTTGCTCTGTTCATCCTCGCCGTCGTGGTGCTGCTGTGGCTGGTGCGCGGTGCCGTGCGCCGGCGTGCCGCTGCGCCGCGCTCGAAGCCGGCCGATACCAGCACCGCCGCAGCGCCTCAGCCGATGCTGACGTGCGCGCATTGCGGCCTGCACTTGCCCCGCGACGAGGCGCTGCCCGGTCGCGGCGGCGTGTTCTGCGGCGACGCACACCGCAAGGCCTTCGAGCAGACCGACGACGTCCGCTGATCCGCGAGGCGGCGCCTGAACGTGAACCCTCACGGCCATCGCAACGAAAGTTCCGACGCGCGTGATGCGGCGCCGTCCGCGGCCCCGATGGCGCCCACGCCCTCGGCGCCCGCCGTGCCACGCCCGACCGAACGCCGCGTCGGCGACCGGCGGGGCGCGCGCCGGGCGGTGTCGGCCGACGAGTCGTGGTTCAAGGCGTTCGGGCCGGTCGAGGACCCGACTTCGCCGCGCGCCGAGGAAGCCGACGAACCGCCCTCCACCGAGGATGCCGACCTGGGCGATGCGGAAACCGCAGGCGACGAGCCGACGCCCGCAGCGCACGGGCGCACGGCGGTCGAGGGGCCGGGGCAGACCACCTTCGCCCGCCTGTTCCGCACCTTCATCGGCGCCCGCGCGGTGCTGGGCATGGCGCTGGTGGCCACGCTGGGCGTGGTCACGATGTTCGGCGTGCGGCCGAGCGTGCCGGTCGCAACCGTCAGCATCATCTACGCCGCATTGGCCCTGAGCATGTGGCTGATGCCGCGGCTGTGGGGTGCGGCCGGGCCGCAGTCGCTCGCGCGCCTGGGCAGCCCGCAGTGGCTGGGCACGATCGGCGCCGACCTGGTGTGCTTCATGCTGTTGCACCTGCTGGCGCCCGGGTCGAGCTTGAACTACGTGCCGCTGCTGGTGATGCCCGTGCTCATGGCCGGCGTGCTGACGCCGCGCACCATGGCGCTGGCCACCGTCGCCGGCGTAACACTGACGCTGCTCGGCGCGGCCTGGCTGGCGGCGCTGTCGGGTGGCGACATCACCGTGCTGATGACGCAGGCCGGCCTGGCCGGCAGCGGCTTCTTCATCCTGACCGTGCTGGTGGGCGAACTGGCCGGCCGGCTGGCCCGCGAGGAGATCACCTCACGCGGCAGTTTGAAGCTCGCGCGGCTGCAAGCGCAGTTGAACCGGCTGGTGATTGAGGAGATGCAGGACGGCGTGCTGGTGGTCGACCGCAGTGGCCGCGTGCGCGCCGCCAACCCGGCGGCGCGGCGGCTGCTGTGGGCCAACGGCATGTGCAGGCCGGCGCCGTTCCAGATGCGCGGCGTGGCCGCCTGGGAGGCGCTGGTGCGCACGGCCGAGCGCGCCTTCGTCGACGCCGCCTGGCCCGAGGCCGGCCGCGACGTGACGCTCGACTTCGCGCCTGGCTCCAGCCGCACGCTGCGCGTTCGCATCCGCTTCACGCGCAAGGCCGAGCCGCAGGGCGGCGAGGAGTTCTGCGTGATGTTCCTGGAGGACGTGCGCATCCTGCAGGCCCGCAGCCGGCAGGAGAAGCTCGCCGCGATGGGCCGCGTGTCGGCCGGCGTGGCGCACGAAATCCGCAACCCGCTGGCCGCCATCTCGCAGGCCAACGCGTTGCTGGCCGAAGACGCACGCGACCCCGACCAGCAACGTTTGCTGCAAATGGTGACCGAGAACGTGCAGCGCCTGAAGCGCATCGTCGACGATGTGATGACGGTGGCTCCCGGCCAAACGCACGACGTACACGCGATCGACGCCACCGCGCAGGTCGCCGCGGTGTGCCGCGAGTGGGCGGCGGCGGCCGGCATCGCGGTGGGCGAACAGGGCCTCTTGCAATTGCACCTGCCCGATGAATCGCTGGGCGCGCTGTTCGACCCCGAGCACCTGCGCCGCGTGCTCGTCAACCTGCTCGACAACGCGCGTCGCCACGCCAGCCAGAACGCTGGCGCGATCGAGGTGCGGCTGGACTCGCGCGACGAGACGCGCGTGTTTTTGAGCGTGTCGAGCGATGGCGCATCGATCCCGGTCGACGTGGAGCGTTACCTTTTCGAACCTTTCTTTTCAACGCGCAGCCGCGGCACCGGACTGGGCTTGTACATTTGCCGCGAGCTGTGCGAACGTTATGGCGCGAGCATCGATTACCGGCTGCGACATGCCGTCGGGGTCGACCGGAACGAGTTCTTCGTTGCGATGCGCCGCAGCGTGCTCGGCACCCCGGAAACCAAGGTTCACGCCGACTCATGAGACCGATACGCAAACGACCGCAGCGGGCTGAGCGCCGGGCTGCTCCGAAGCCGGCCCGGGGGCTCCGTTGACCAATGCATCGCACTTCAGCCTGCTCGTCATCGACGACGAGCCTGACCTGCGCACGCTGTATGAGCTGACCCTGCTGCGCGAGGGCTACGACATCGAGACGGCGGGCACCGTCGAGCAGGCGATGATGCATTTGAAAGACCGCACCTACAGCGCCGTCATCACCGACATGCGGCTGCCCGACGGCACGGGCCTCGACCTGCTGCGCTGGCTCGAAGAGACCGGCCGGCGCGAGAAGGCGATCGTCATCACCGCCTACGGCTCGGCCGAGAACGCGGTAGAGGCGTTGCAGGCCGGCGCCTACGACTACCTGACCAAGCCGGTGGACCTGCGCCAGTTCCGTGCCGTCGTCTCGTCGGCCCTCGGCCGCGGCGGTACGCCGGTGCCGACGATGGACCCGAGCAGCCTGCCCTCCGAACGGGGCGGCATGCCGGCGCTGCGTGCGTTGCGCCCGGTGCTGGCAGCGTCGGCCGCACCTGCAGCGCCCCCGGCGAGCCCGGCGCTGGCGCGCATGGCCGGGCGCTCCGCGGCAATGGAGCAGGTGCGCAGCCTCATCGACAAGGTGGCCCGCAGCATGGCGCCGGTGTTGGTGAGCGGCGAGTCGGGCACCGGCAAGGAGCTGGTCGCGCGCGCCATCCACGAGGTCAGCGTGCGCAGCACCCAGCCCTTCATCGCCGTGAACTGCAGCGCGATTCCGGAGCAGTTGCTGGAGGCCGAGTTCTTCGGCTACCGCAAGGGCGCCTTCACGGGCGCGAACGAAGACCGCGAGGGCTTCTTCCAGGCCGCCAGCGGCGGCACGCTGTTCCTCGACGAGATCGGCGAGTTGCCGCTGGCGATGCAGTCCAAGCTGCTGCGCGCGATCCAGGAGCGGCAGGTGCGGCCGGTCGGTGCGGTGAGCGAGTTGCCGGTCAACGTGCGGCTGCTGAGTGCCACCCACCGCGACCTGGGCGCCGACGTGCAGTCGGGCCGATTCCGGCAAGACCTGTACTACCGCCTCAACGTGATCCAGATCCGCGTGCCGCCGCTGCGCGAGCGGCTGGTGGACCTGCCCGACATCTGCGACCGCGTGCTCGCGCGACTGGCGCAGGACGCCGGCGTGATGCCGCCGCCGCGCCTGACGCGCGAGGCCTTGGTTCACCTTGCGCGCTACCCGTTTCTCGGCAACGTGCGCGAGCTCGAGAACCTGCTGCACCGCGCCGTGGCGCTGACCGGCACCGAAGAGATCAACGTTCAAGACCTGGACCTGCCCGACGCCGTGTTCACCGACAGCGCCGCGCAGGAGCTCGACCTGATCACCGAGAACACCCGCCAGGCCGAGGTCGATGCAGGCCTGGTGCAGCCAGCCGCACTGCCTCAGCCCAGCCTGCCGAGCGACCTGGGCGAGTACCTCGACGAGGTCGAGCGCGGCATCCTCGAGCGCGCGCTGGAGCGCCACCGCTACAACCGCACGGCCGCAGGCGCGAGCCTGGGCTTGTCGCTGCGGCAGATGCGCTATCGAATGGCGCGCTTGGGGGTCAACGCAGGCGGCGACTACGGCAACGAGCGTGATTGACGTGGCGCGTGCAAGCACCCGCACCGCCCCCTTCAACCGCTCGTGACGCGTCCCCTGCGATGAACGACGCCACCTGGGCCGACGGTTGGTTGCAGCGCGCGCAGCGCATCGACTCACCGCACTTCGGCGTGCGCCCCGAAGGCACAGCGATCAGCCTGGCGGTGATCCACTCCATCAGCCTGCCACCCGGCGAGTACGGCAGCGACGCGATCGAACGCCTTTTCACGGGCCAGCTCGACTGGGATGCGCACCCGTACTTCGAGCGCATCCGCGGGTTGGAGGTTTCGTCGCATTTCGTCGTGCGCCGCGGCGGTGAGCTGCAGCAGTTCGTGTCGTGCGACTTGCGCGCCTGGCACGCCGGCTTGTCGTCGTGGCGCGGGCGCGCCGATTGCAACGACTACTCGGTCGGCATCGAGCTCGAAGGGCTGGAGGGCGAGGCTTTCGAGCCCGCGCAATACGACGAACTCGCGCGCTTGCTCACCGAGCTGCGGTGCCGCTATCCGCTCTTCGGTGTGGCCGGGCATGAGCACGTGGCGCCCGGCCGCAAGTGCGATCCAGGCCTGGGTTTCGACTGGCCGCGCCTGATCGAGATGCTGGGTTGGCCGCGGCATTTTTTCCCCACGGAAGTCGCACCCCCGTGCTGATGGCGAGTGCCGGCCCAACCACGCCGACACACTACATCTAGTGCTTGATTGATCGCCAGACCACAGATATAGTGTGTGTTCTCGCCGAGCATCTCGGAGCCAACGCACCGAACCCGCCGCTCGACCGCATGGTCGCAGCCCGCGGGCCCGGGCCGAGTGGTCGGGTCGAGTAAGGTGCTTTCGCCCACCCTGGCAGTTGTCAAAAGCAAGGGGTGCGCAAGACCGATCAAAGTGTGGTGCCGAGCCGCACAAGAGGGGAAAATGCCTTGCTGTCAACATGCCATTTCGCAGCGCGTGGTCCTCAGAGGCCGGAGTCGTTGCAGCTTCTCGGTTTGACGGCGCGCACGGCGCGTTGACGGCCCCGGGCGGGGCTGCCCGTGCGGCGCGTAAAGCGCGGCACCGGCCCCGACCTCTTTGCCGAGCAGCACCTGACACCCACAGCCGACAGTCACATCAAGATCGAAGGGGGAATTCATGCAAACCGTCACCGTTCCAACCGCCGGCAACGTCACTGCCATGCGCCCGATGGCGCCCGCTGCCGCGCCGACATCCGCTTACCAGGGCTACCAGACGCTGCGCCGCAATGGCGCGGTCGTCGCGTTCGAGCCGAACAAGATCGCCGTGGCGCTGATGAAGGCTTTTCTGGCCGTGCATGGCACGCAGGGCGCGGCGTCGGCGAGCGTTCGCGAAACGGTCGATGGACTGACCGAGACCGTCGTGCGCGCGCTGCTGCGTTCGCGCCCGGGCGGCGGCACCTTCCACATCGAAGACGTGCAGGACCAGGTCGAACTCGGCCTGATGCGCGGCGGCCACCACGAAGTGGCGCGCGCCTACGTGCTGTACCGCGAGCGCCGCACGCAGGAGCGCGCTCGCCAGGGCCGCCCCGCCGAGCCCGCCGAGCCCACGCTGATGGTGACCGACAGGGGCCAGCGTGTGCCGCTGGACTTGGCGCGCCTGCAAACCATGTTCGAGTCCGCCTGCGCAGGCCTCGGCGCCGACGTGCAGCCCGGCCCCATCATGGCAGAGACCAAGCGCAACCTCTACGACGGCGTGCCGATCGACGAGGTGCACAAGGCCGCCATCCTGGCTGCCCGCACGCTGATCGAGAAGGACCCGGGCTACTCGCGCGCCACCGCGCGGTTGCTGCTGCACACCATCCGCCGCGAGATCCTCGGTGAAGACGTGCTGCAGGCCGACATGCAGGCGCGTTATGCCGACTACTTCCCCGGCTTCATCAAGAAGGGCGTGCAGGCCGAACTGCTCGACGACAAGCTGCTGCAGTTCGATCTCGTTCGCCTGGGCGCGGCCATGAAGGCCGAGCGCGACCTGCAGTTCGACTACCTCGGCCTGCAGACGCTGTACGACCGCTACTTCCTGCACATCGACGAGCAGCGCATCGAGCTCCCGCAGGCCTTCTACATGCGCGTGGCGATGGGCCTGGCGCTGGGCGAGATCGACCGCGAGGCGCGCGCGATCGAGTTCTACGAAGTGCTGTCCACTTTCGACTTCATGAGCAGCACGCCCACGCTGTTCAATGCTGGCACGCAGCGTTCGCAATTGTCGAGCTGCTACCTGACCACGGTGGCCGACGATCTCGACGGCATTTATGAGGCGCTGAAAGAGAACGCGCTGCTGTCCAAGTTTGCCGGCGGCCTGGGCAACGACTGGACGAATGTGCGCGCGCTCGGCAGCCACATCAAAGGCACCAACGGCAAGAGCCAGGGCGTGGTGCCGTTCCTGAAGGTCGTCAACGACACCGCGGTGGCCGTCAACCAGGGCGGCAAGCGCAAGGGCGCGGTCTGCGCCTATCTTGAGAGCTGGCACCTCGACCTCGAAGAGTTCCTTGAGCTGCGCAAGAACACCGGCGACGACCGGCGCCGCACGCACGACATGAACACCGCGAACTGGATCCCCGACCTGTTCATGAAGCGCGTGATGGAAGGCGGCGACTGGACGCTGTTCTCCCCCAGCACCTGCCCCGACCTGCACGACAAGTTCGGCAAGGCCTTCGAAACGGCGTACACCGCGTACGAAGACAAGGCTGCACGCGGCGAGATCAAGTTGTTCAAGACGACGCCGGCGCGCGACCTGTGGCGAAAGATGCTCTCGATGCTGTTCGAGACGGGCCACCCCTGGATCACCTTCAAGGACGCCTGCAACGTGCGCTCGCCGCAGCAGCACGTCGGCGTGGTTCATTCGAGCAACCTGTGCACCGAGATCACGCTGAACACCAGCGAAACCGAAATCGCGGTGTGCAACCTCGGCTCGGTGAACCTGGTGCACCACCTGAAGGCCGTCGACGGCAAGATGGAAATCGACCACGCCAAGCTCAAGCGCACCATCTCGACCGCGATGCGCATGCTCGACAACGTGATCGACATCAACTACTACGCCGTCAAGAAGGCGCGCGACTCGAACCTGAAGCACCGGCCGGTGGGCCTGGGCATCATGGGCTTCCAGGACGCGCTGTACGAACTCGGCGTGCCCTATGCGTCCGACGCGGCGGTCGAGTTTGCCGACCGGTCGATGGAAGCCGTGTGCTACCACGCCTACTGGGCCTCGACCGACCTGGCCGCTGAGCGTGGCCGCTACTCCAGCTACCGCGGCTCGCTGTGGGACCGCGGCATCCTGCCGATCGACTCGCTCGACCTGCTGGCCGAAGCGCGCGGTGGCTATGTGGACGTCGACCGCAGCACCACGCTCGACTGGAGCGCGCTGCGTCAGCGCATCGCCCAGCACGGCATGCGCAACTCCAACTGCGTCGCCATCGCGCCCACGGCCACCATCTCCAACATCATCGGCGTCAGCGCGTCGATCGAACCGTCGTTCGGCAACCTGTCGGTCAAGTCCAACCTGTCGGGCGAGTTCACCATCGTCAATGAGTACCTGGTGCGCGACCTGAAGAAGCTCGGCCTGTGGGACGACGTGATGGTGATGGACCTGAAGCACTTCGACGGCTCGCTGCGTCGCATCGACCGTGTGCCCGAAGAGCTGAAGGCGCTGTACGCCACCGCGTTCGAGATCGAGACGCAGTGGCTGGTGGAGGCCGCGGCGCGGCGCCAGAAGTGGATCGACCAGGCGCAGTCGCTCAACATCTACATGGCCGGCGCATCGGGCAAGAAGCTCGACGAGACCTACAAGCTCGCGTGGCTGCGCGGCTTGAAGACCACCTACTACTTGCGCACCGTGGGCGCCACGCACGCAGAGAAGTCGACCGTGAAGGCGGGCCACATGAATGCTGTGTCCAACAGCGGCGCAGTCAAGAGCAGCGCGCCGGCCTTGTCGCCCGTGATGGCTGCGAGCGAGGGCGATGCGGGATCCGACATCAAGTTCTGCGCCATCGACGACCCCACGTGCGAAGCGTGCCAGTGATCACCAGCGTGCTGGCGAGCGCTGCATCTGCGGCGATTCGCATTGCATCGATCGGCAGCTCGAGAACAACGCGCAAGCGTGCGTTGTCTCGCGCTCAGTCGATGCAATATGGCAACAGGAAACGCGGTCGAAAGTCAATAAACGCTTGGTGTTCTATCGCAACACTTAGATAATCCACACGCACAGGAAATCGCCATGCTGGTTTGGGAAGAAGAAGTCAAGTCCTCGACAACTCACAAAGCGGGTCTCGCGCTCGGTCAACCGTCTGCGGGGCGCATGGAAGTTCTTTCTTCGGCTCCATCCGCGCCCGTCGCAACACCCGCCACGATCGCCAAGCCCACAGTCGTTGCGTCTGTTGCTCCGCCGATCGCGAAGCGA
Organism: Methylibium sp. NZG; assembly: GCA_001263235.1. Classification (GTDB taxonomy): domain Bacteria; phylum Pseudomonadota; class Gammaproteobacteria; order Burkholderiales; family Burkholderiaceae_C; genus LGRD01. Next base: position 241,811 of record LGRD01000018.1, read on the forward strand.
GTCAACGCCGCCGACAAGCGCATCATCAACGGCCAGACCGACGTCAACCAGTTGGTGCCGTTCAAGTACAAGTGGGCCTGGGAAAAGTACCTCGCCAGCTGCGCCAACCACTGGATGCCGCAAGAGGTCAACATGTCGCGCGACATCGCCACATGGAAAGACCCGAACGGCCTGACCGAAGACGAGCGCCGCATCATCAAGCGCAACCTCGGCTTCTTCGTCACGGCCGATTCGCTCGCTGCGAACAACATCGTGCTCGGCAGCTACCGCCACATCACCGCGCCCGAGTGCCGCCAGTTCCTTCTTCGCCAGGCCTTCGAAGAAGCGATCCACACGCACGCCTACCAGTACATCGTCGAGTCGCTCGGGTTGGACGAAAGCGAAATCTTCAACGCCTACAACGAAGTCAAGTCGATCCGCGACAAGGACGAGTTCCTGCTGCCCTTCATCGCGCAGATCATGGACCCGAACTTCCACACCGGCACGCCCGAGAACGACCAGAAGCTGCTCAAGTCGCTGATCGTCTTCGCCTGCCTGATGGAGGGCCTGTTCTTCTACGTCGGCTTCACGCAGATCCTGGCGTTGGGCCGTCAGAACAAGATGACCGGCGCTGCAGAGCAGTACCAGTACATCCTGCGCGACGAGTCGATGCACTGCAATTTCGGCATCGACCTCATCAACCAGATCAAGCTTGAAAACCCGCAACTCTGGACGCCCGAGTTCAAGGCCGAGATCAAGGCCCTGTTCAACAAGGCCGTCGAGCTGGAGTACCGCTACGCCGAAGACACCATGCCACGTGGCGTGCTGGGCATGAACTCGTCAATGTTCAAGGGCTATCTGCGCTACATCGCCAACCGGCGTGCAACGCAGATCGGCCTGGAAGAGCTCTTCCCGAACGAGGAAAATCCTTTCCCGTGGATGAGCGAAATGATCGACCTGAAGAAGGAGCGCAATTTCTTCGAAACGCGCGTCATCGAATATCAATCCGGTGGCGCGCTTTCGTGGGACTGATGCTCGCATTTGCGACACAGCAACAGGTCATGTGTGAGAGATCAAGATTCGTGAATCGAAGCGCGACGACGCAGAAGCGTCGCACTCGGTTCACACCCCGATTCATCGTACGGGGGCGCCCCTCCTGGGCAGACCTCTGGCGGTGAATAGCTGTCGGGTACCGGCATGGCGCCGGTGCAAGGCGGTTTCTTTTCAACTTGATCAAGGAGAAATGTAATGGCAACTGCAAAGAAAGCTCCGGCGAAGAAGGCCGCAGCGAAGAAGCCGGCGGCCAAGAAGGCAGCGGCGAAGAAGGCTCCGGCGAAGAAGGCCGCAGCCAAGAAGGCCCCGGCGAAGAAGGCCGCGGCGAAGAAGGCTCCGGAGAAGCCGGCTGCGAAGAAAGCCGCGAAGAAGCCGGCTGCGAAGGCGCCGGCTGCTGCGCCGGCTGCTGCTGCCCTGCCAACGAAGACCGCCCTGAGTCCTCAAGCTGCGTGGCCTTTCCCCACAGGCACGAAGCCCTGACGCTTAGGTCTTGAAGCCTTGAAGACCCGGCTACGGCCGGGTTTTTTCATATGTCTGCAAATACGACGCCTGATTCATCCTGCACTTCGCGCTGCCGAAGGCGGTCATCAATACAATACAGGTTCTCTCGGCCTGCCCCGACTTGTGCCGTCTCACGCCACCAAATGACTCCCTCAGCAGCGAATGACTTCCGCGCCCATCTATGAAACGACGCTGACCTCATTGCCTCTGGTTGCGAGAGGAAAGGTGCGCGATAACTATGGCGTTGACAGCGACAGGCTGTTAATGATTGCGACGGACAGACTAAGTGCGTTCGACGTAGTCATGAGCGAACCCATTCCCGGTAAGGGTCAACTACTAACCCAGATGTCTTTGTACTGGTTCGACCGGCTCAAATACATCATTCCCAATCACTTGACGGGGGACGATCCCGAGTCAGTGGTAACGGAGGCAGAACGAAATCAGGTACATGGTCGGTCGATGCTGGTCAAACGACTCAGCCCATTGCCAGTGGAAGCTGTGGTGCGTGGCTACTTGGCGGGAAGCGGTTGGAAGGAGTACCAACGGTCCCGCATGATCTGTGGACTGGAGTTGCCAATGGGCCTAAAAAACTCATCAAAGTTGCCGCAGCCAGCCTTCACTCCGGCTTCAAAGGCCGAAGCCGGTAGACACGACGAGAACATAACATTCGCCCGCATGATTGAACTCGTTGGCGCCCCGTTGGCCATTCAAATTCGAGATGTATCTTTGCGTCTTTACTCTGAAGCGGCAGCGATCGCTCACGAGAAAGGGATAATTATTGCAGATACTAAGTTTGAGTTTGGCCTGGATGCCTCCGGGGGACTCACCCTGATGGACGAAATTCTCACACCCGATTCCTCACGATTCTGGTTGTCGGAAAAGTACGTGGAGGGGGCGACTCAATTGGGGTTTGACAAACAGTATGTTAGAGATTGGCTAGATCAGGCGAGGTTGGATGGGAAAATATGGAATAAGCGGGCACCCCCACCGGCTCTTCCAGAGGAAGTAATAAGGCGTACTGCGGAAAACTACCAGACGGCGATGGACCTTTTACTAACATGAAGCAGGCCAGGTTGCTGAATAGACTGGACGCGGCGATTGCCAACTCAAGTGAGTCGATTTCGCTTCACTGTCTGCAAATTGAGCGTGCCTGCTACTTGGCACGGCGAGGACAAGCCGATGATGCGAGGGCAACTATAGCCGAAATGCGCAGTAGGTATGACCGAGATCCGCACGCAATGATCACTGCTTGGCTTTGTTTGGCCGAGGGTCTACTCATCCATTTCAGCAATATGGGTCAGCAGGCACGTGATAAGGTTCGCCGCGCACATGCCCTCAGTGCTGCAGCCGGGATCATACAATTGCGGGCAACTAGTGCAGCCTGGCTCGCCCACATGGACTATGTGGCCGGGAACATAGTGGATATGGGCAAGTATGTTCGAGAGGCCATCGAACTTGCCGAGAAGGGGAATCACTCAGCCCTGTCACGCGCAAGTCTCGTAGCGGCCGATGCCTTCCATCTCGCCGGGCGTCTAGATCTTGCGAAGCCTTGGTACGCCAAGGCTCACGAACATGCAGTTGCCGACGGGGACGATGCCACGATCAGCGCCTTGATGCACAACATGGCATGGCTGCGGTTTGCCAACATGCGGCAATCAACATTCAACGGGGGCGAGATCAGCCCGAGCGGCCAACTCGCACTGTTGAGCGTTGATTCAACTCTGCAGTTCGAGAGCATTGTTGGCGCCGACGGTCTTCACGCGCTGTCTCCAATCTTGCGAGCACAAATCCTCGCGGACAAGGGCGAGTTCTTTGCTGCACTAACTCTATGCGACAAGCATCTCGAATCGGCGGTTAGGCAAGGAATTGACCGTTTGCATGCGAGCGTACTTGCAGATCAAGCCTGGTGCCGCCTAAACCTCGGTGACGTCAAGGCCGCTGAGGTGGACGCAAGAGCAGCTGAAGCGCTCATCGACCCAGCTGGCCAGGTCGGTGATCGTGCCCCGGCACACAGTCGACTATCTCAAGTATTCGCTGCGCTTGGCGACATCTCCACCTCCCGAGGGCACCATGAGTTGGCCATAGCTGCTTGGGAGTTACACAGCAGCACCCAACAGCACATCATCGACGTTCTCCAGGCCCCTCAAAACAACGCCATACTCAATTTCCTCCGATAGGCATCCACGACAGGATCAGACGGGGTTGCGTTCACCTTCCCGGCGATCTCTAGGGTGCCTTTCGGTGTGGCTGCCTCAGCTTTGGGCGGGGCGGGTTTGCTCATCACGTCGAGTATCGCGACGTAGGTCTTGCGGGCGAGTTCGTTGTTCCAGGCTTTGTCGCGCATCACGATCTCCAGCAACTCGTCCATCGCTTCGGTGAACCGCGCCGCCGCGAAGTGGGCCTGGGCCAATTCGAAGCGGGCGTCGAAATCTCTTTTGTTCGTTGCCAGTGCAGCGGCCAGGGCTTCGCGGGTGCGGGCGGTGGGGGCGCGTTCGCAAGCGGCGAGCCAGTGGCCGCAGGCGGTCAGGCGGGGGTCGAGCATCACTTTTGACGCGACGGGCTCGAACGCGCGGCGCGCCTCGGCGACCCGCCCTGCACGCAGCAGCGCGCGCAGATAGTCGCTGCGCGCGGCGTCGTTGCTGGGGTTGATTGCAACCGCTTCCTGCAGCTTCTCGAGCGCCGAATCCACGTCGCCCACCGCAAGCAGTTCTTCGGCCTCCTGCACGTCTTCGCCGGCAGCCACTTCTTCGGCGCTGGGCACGTGCTTGTCGACGAACTTGCGGATCTCGGCCTCGGGCAACGCGCCCACAAAGCCATCGACCGGCTGGCCGCCCTTGAACATCACGCAGAACGGAATGCTGCGCACGCCGAACATCTGCGAGAGCTGGCCGGCGATGTCGGGCTGGTCGTCGGAGTTGAGCTTGGCCAGCTTGAAGCGGCCGGCGTAGGCCACTTCGAGCTTCTCAAGCACCGGCCCGAGCGACTTGCACGGGCCGCACCAAGGCGCCCAGATGTCGAGCAGCACCGGCTGTTCAACCGAGGCGTTGATGAGCTCGGCTTCGAAGTTCTGAATCGAGATGTCCAGCATGTTCACGGGTCCGCGGTGGGGGTTGGCTGCAAAGGATGATGGCGTCGCGCGGCCTACAATTCAAGGCTGATCCGACCCTTGGAGCCGTTCGAATGAACCACGCGCCTGTGGTGGTCGGCGTGGTGATGGGTTCCAGCAGCGACTGGGACACCCTGCGCGCTGCCACCGAGATTCTCGCCGAGTTCGGCGTGCCGCACGAAGCCCGCGTCGTCTCGGCCCACCGCATGCCCGACGACATGTTTGCGTATGCGCAAGGCGCTGCGGCGCGTGGGCTCAAGGCGATCATTGCCGGCGCTGGCGGCGCAGCACACTTGCCGGGCATGTTGGCGGCCAAGACCACGGTGCCGGTGCTGGGCGTGCCGGTGGCCAGCCGTCATCTGCAAGGCGTCGACTCGTTGCACTCGATCGTGCAGATGCCCAAGGGCATTCCTGTGGCGACCTTCGCCATCGGCCTGGCCGGGGCGGCCAACGCGGCCTTGTTTGCGGTGGCGATGCTGGCCAACGAAGACGCCGCGCTGCGTGCCCAACTCGACGCCTACCGCGCACGCCAGACCGAGGCCGCTCGATTGATGAGCGCGGAGCTGAAGTGAGCGGCTTCATTGCGCCGGGCGCCACGCTGGGCGTGATGGGCGGCGGCCAGCTCGGCCGCATGTTCGTGCACGCCGCGCAGCAGATGGGCTACACGGCGGCCGTGCTCGACGCCGACGCCGGCAGCCCGGCCGGCGGTGTGGCGCAGCACCACATCCAGGCCGCTTATCTCGACGATCAAGGCCTCGCGCAACTGGCGCAACACTCGGCCGCCATCACCACCGAATTCGAGAACGTGCCGGCCCCAGCGCTGCGCACCTTGGCCGCGCATCGCAGGGTCGCGCCCGGCGCCGATCCGGTGGCCATCTGCCAGGACCGCGCTGCAGAGAAGGCCTGCTTCGCGCGCAGCGGCGTGCCATGTGCACCGCACGTGCTGATCGACTCTGCCGATGGGCTGGCCACAGTCGATGCAGCGCTCTTGCCCGGCATCCTGAAGACGGCGCGCATGGGCTACGACGGCAAAGGCCAGGCGCGCGTCAGCACGCGCGATGAATTGCGCACAGCGTGGCAAGCGCTCGGCGGCGTGACTTGCGTGCTCGAGCAGCGGCTGCCGCTGGCGCGTGAGATCAGCGTCGTGGTCGCGCGCGGTGCCGACGGGCAGGCCGTGCACCTGCCGGTGCAGCAGAACCTGCACCGCGAAGGCATCCTGGCCGTCACGCGGGTGCCGGCGCCGGATGTTGCGGCCGAGTTGCAGCACGCTGCCGTGCAGGCCGCGCTGCGGCTGGCCGAAGCGCTGGACTACGTCGGCGTGTTGTGCGTCGAGTTCTTCGTGCTTCAAGACGGCTCGCTGGTTGCCAACGAGATGGCGCCGCGCCCACACAACTCCGGCCACCACAGCATCGACTCTTGCGATGTGTCGCAGTTTGATCTGCAGGTGCGCACGCTCACCGGTGCGCCGCTCGTGGCGCCGCGGCAGCATTCGCCCTGCGTGATGTTGAACCTGCTCGGCGACCTGTGGTTTCGCCACGGCAAGCAACCGGTCGAACCCGACTGGGCCGCGGTGCTTGCGCTGCCTGGCGCACACCTGCATTTGTACGGCAAGGCCGAGGCCCGGCCAGGCCGCAAGATGGGCCACCTGACGGTCACCGCCCCCAGCGCCGACGCGGCGCGCATCATCGCGCTGCAGGCAGCGCAGGTGCTGGGGATCGAGGCGTTCTGAGAGCGCCACCAATCAGGGTGACTGAGCGCCATGCTGCTTGACGGACTCGACGCCGCCGCGGTCGCTCGCGCCGCTGCTGCGCTGGCGGCGGGCGAGCTGGTGGCCTTTCCCACCGAGACGGTGTACGGCCTGGGCGCGCGCGCCGACGACGACGCGGCGGTGGCCAAGGTCTTCGCCGCCAAGGGGCGGCCCGCCGACCATCCGCTCATCGTGCACGTCGCCGACGCCGTTGACGCTTCGGCATTTGCCGCGCGCGTGCCGGCCGTGGCCCAGCGCCTGATCGATCAGTTCTGGCCCGGGCCGCTCACCGTCATCGTCGAACGTGCCGCCGGCACGGCCAGCGCGGCGGCGGGCGGGCAGGGCAGCATCGGCCTGCGCTGCCCGGCGCATCCGGTGGCGAAGGCCTTGCTGACGGCGGCGCGCGGGCTCGGGGTGGCCGGTGTGGCGGCGCCGAGCGCCAACCGCTTCGGCCGCATCAGCCCGACGCGCGCGGCGCACGTCGCCCAAGCCTTCGGCGACGATTTGCTCGTGCTCGACGGCGGTGCGTGCCGCGTCGGCATCGAGTCGGCCATCGTCGATTGCTCGCGCGGGCGGCCAGTGCTGCTGCGCCCAGGCCTGCTCACGCGGGCGCAGATCGAAGCGGCTGCGGGCGAGCCGCTCCACGAGCCCGATGCCGATGCGCCGCGCGCCTCGGGCACACTCGCGGCGCACTACGCGCCGCAGGCCCGGCTGCGGCTGATGCCGGCGGCGATGCTCGACACAGCGCTGCGGGTGCTCGGCGAGCGACCGCCGAGGCTGGCGGTATATTCGCGCAGCCTGCCGGCCCCCGCTGGCCACGGCGTGCTGCACCGGCGCATGCCGGCGCGGCCCGAGGCGGCGGCGCATGAGTTGTTCCAGGTGCTGCGCGAGCTCGACGCCGAAGGCGTGCCGCTCATCTGGGTCGAAGAGCCGCCCCCCGACGCCGAATGGGACGGCGTGCGCGACCGCTTGCAACGCGCTGCGGCGTCTTGAATCACCGAATGAAATTTTGGAGTTCTGAATGGGATTGATGAACAAGGGCAAGGCCCGCGCATTGCAAGCGGCTGCCGTGGTGGGAGCGGTCGTCGGCCTGGCCGCGCTGACGGCGTGCGGCGGCGGCACCGATGTCGACCAGTTCGTTCCGACGGCTGTCATCTCCCTGGGCGACGAGACCAGCGTCATCAACGCCGACGGCACCAAGTACAGCATCAACGGCCCCACGTCGAGCACCGACCCCACGCTCGACTGCCGCACCAACCCGATCTGGGTGCAGGCGCTGGCCAGTGCGTACGGCATGGTCTTCACGCAGTGCAACCCCGGCGGGCTGGAGGTGCGGGCACGCGGCCTGGCGGCCCCCGGAGCCCGCGTGGCCGACATCGCCGCGCAGGCCGCGCAGGTCGGCGCGCTGACGGGCTCGCAGTTGGTGACGGTGCTGGCGGGCGCGAACGACGTGCTCGCGCAGTACGCGCGCTACCCCGCCGTCAGCGAGGCCCAGTTGAGCGCCGAGCTCGAAGCCACCGGCTCCGCGCTGGCTGAGCAGGTCAATGCGCTGGCCAACGCCGGCGGCAAGGTGCTGATCGCGACCGTGCCCGACCTCGGCCTGTCGCCCTTTGCCTTTGCCGAGCGCGCCGCCAACACCGACACCGACCGCGCTGCCTTGCTGTCGCGCCTGACCGCGCGATTCAACGCCAAGCTGCGCGCCAACATCATCAACGACGGGCGCCGCATCGGCCTGCTGTTGGCCGACGAGCTGGTGCAGACGGCGTCCAAGTTTCCATCGAGCTATGGTTACTTGAACGTCGTCGGCGCGGCCTGCCTGAGCACCGCGGTGCTGCCGGCGTGCAACACCACGACGCTGCAACCCGTCAACGGCGCCGTGCCCGCGGCGGGCTCGTTCTCGTGGTTGTGGGCCGACCCGACGCGGTTGAGCCCGGGCGGCCACAGCCAGCTCGGCGCGCTGGCGGCGTCGCGCGCGAACGGCAATCCGTTCTGATGCCTGGCCTGGGGGCGCCGCTTCAGTTCAAATAGTCTGGCGCCGGCTGCGTGTCGTTGAAGGTCCATTGCACCAGCGCGTCCAGCGCCGGGCGCGCGGCGTTGGCGTTAGGGTGGTTGATGATCGCAACGATCACCTGCCGGCGCCCTGAGTTGGCAAGCACGTAGCCGGCCACGGCCGCCACATCGCGCAGCGAACCCGTCTTCAGGTGCGCCCGGCCGACAGCGGTGCGCGAGCGGCGCATCGTGCCGTCGACGCCGTTGAGCGGCAACGAGCTGAGCAGCTCGGGCATCACCGGGCTCGCCCAGGCCACTTGCAGCAGCCGCGCCATCGCCTGCGCGCTGGAACGTGCGTCGCGCGACAAGCCTGAGCCGTTGTCTATGAGGGTGCCGGCGGCGGCAGGCCCCAGCCGCTGCGCCGTCCACTGCTTCAGCACCTCGCGCGCAGCGGCGGGCGTGCCGGCGCCGCGTTGCGTGAGGCCCAGCGTCAGAAACAACTGCTGCGCCATCACGTTGTTGCTGAACTTGTTGATGTCGCGCACCACCTCGGCCAGCGCGGGCGAGTCGATCACGAAGCTCGGCGCGGTTGCGGGCGCTGCGCCGTCGCGCACCGAGCCGGTGAGCTGGCCGCCCATCTCGCGCCACAAGCCCACCAGCGCACGTTCGTTGTAGGCGCGTGCGTCGGCATGGGCGAGCGTCCATTGCTTCTCGCCGCACGACGCCGGAAACGCGCCGTTGAACTGGATGCGCAGCGGGTCGGCCACGTCGGCCTTCAGCCCACCGCGCCAGTCGTGGCAGCCGCCTTCGACGAGCGGGATGCTGGGCGGCTCGACGCGCACGCCCGCGAGCGTCGGGTCGGCGCCCACCCAGGCGACGCCGCGGGCCGGGTCGGGCGTGAAGCTGAACACCACCGACTTGTGGCTCAGCAGCAGCGCGTCGGCGCCGACGTTGTACGGTCGCAGCGGCTCACCGTCGAAGTCGCCCGGGTGCTGGTCGGGCGCGGCGAAGGCGCTGCGGTCGAGCACGATGTCGCCACGGATCTGCGTCACGCCCAGCTGCTGCACACGGCGCATCAGCAGCCACAGGCGTTCGAGCACGAGCTTGGGGTCGCCGTTGCCCTTGATGACGAGGTTGCCGTCGAGCACGCCGTCCTTCACGCTGCCTTGCAGCCACACCGGCGTGGTCCACGCCCAGGCCGGGCCAAGCAGCTCCAGCGCGGCAAAGGTGGTGAACAGCTTCATCACTGAAGCCGGGTTCACGGGCAGCTCGGGCTGCCAAGCCAGGCGGGGCCGGCGCGAGCCCACTTCCTGCACCATCACCACCAGCGCTTCGGGCGGCACCTTGGCGCGTTCGAGTGCGGCTTCCACTTCGATCGGCAACACGCGCGGGGCGGCCAGAAGCAGGGAATGCAGGCCGGCGAAAAGTATCGCGGCGACGAGTGTGAAGGCCCTGTTGAACACGCGTCTGTGATGCACGCGTCGATGATCGCACGCCGCTAAACTCGCCCGCTGCCGCTCAAGCGGCCAACCCACGCAATATGAACGCCCTGCTGGCCTTTGACACCGCCACCGAACAGATGAGCATCGCGCTGGCGGTTGCCGACCGCGTGTGGACGCACGAGGCCGCGGGTGGCGCGCTGGCCTCGGCGGCGCTGGTGCCCGCCATCCTGGCGCTGCTGGGCCAGGCCGGCGTGGGCTTGCGCGACCTCGACGCCATCGCGTTCGGCCGCGGCCCGGGCGCCTTCACGGGGCTGCGCACCGCGTGCTCGGTGGCGCAGGGGCTGGCCTTCGGCGCGCACAAGCCGGTGCTGCCGATCGACACGTTGATGGCGGTGGCCGAAGACGCACGCGCCGGCCAGCCGATGTGGCAGGGCTGGGTCACGATGGATGCGCGCATGGACGAGATCTATGCCGGCCACTACCGCTTCGACGCTGGCGGCTGGCAGGTGCTCGGCGCGCCCCGCCTCACCACCCCGCAGGCCTTGAACGACGCATGGCAGGCGGCGCCGACCGCGGTGGTGGCCGGCAATGCGCTCACCGCTTTCGGCGACCGGCTGCAGACGGGTTCGGCGCTGCGCATCGCCACCGCCCTGCCACGAGCTGCGGCGATGCTGCCCCTGGCGCGCCAGCTCTGGGCGCAAGGCTGCGGCGTGGCGGCCGAATTCGCGCTGCCCACGTACTTGCGTGACAAGGTCGCGCAGACCACCGCCGAGCGCGAGGCGGCGCGCCGGGCAACGGCTGCGGGCGCGGTGTGATGGGCGCGGTGCCCAGCCCGGTTGCAAGCGCCACTTCAAGCGCTGGTTCGAGCGGTGCGGTGCGGCTGGCGCCGATGACCGCACAGCATCTCGGTTTGGTGCTCGGCATTGAGAACGCAGCTTACGAGTTCCCTTGGAGCCACGGCAACTTCATCGACTCGCTCGCGGCAGGCCACATTGCGCAGGTGCTGTGCGACCCACGCGGCGAGCTGCTCGGCTACCTCGTGGCGTTGCCGGGATATCAGGAAATGCATCTGCTGAACCTGACGGTGGCGCCCGCGGCGCAGGGCCTCGGCCACGCCCGCGGCATGTTGGCGTGGCTGGTCGCGCGCTGCGCTGAGCAGGGGGCGCAGCAGTTGTGGCTCGAAGTGCGCGAGAGCAACGCGCGCGCGCTGCGCGTCTACCGGCACTTCGGTTTTGCCAGCATCGGCACGCGCAAGGGCTACTACCCCGCGCCGCTGGGCCGCCGTGAAGACGCGGTGGTGATGGGCCTGCCGATCGGCGCCGAGGCCGCCGCATCAACTGCCCCGGAGCGACCCGATGCGCTGGACTGACCGCCAGCGCGCGATGCTGCTGGAGATGGGCATCCGGCTGGGGCCGGAGCCGCCCGGTGCAGAGCCAGTCGCCGTGGTGGCGCCGCCCGCGGCAGAGCCGGTGGCGGTGCCGGCAGCCGTGCGGGACGGCGCGGCGCCCGCCGCCCAACCGCCAGCCGCCGTGGCGGCCCCACCGCCGGCCACGGCAGCGCCCGTTGCCTTCGTTTCGACGACCCGCGTGGCGCACATGGACTGGCCCGAGCTGCGCGCCACCGTGGCCGGCTGCACCGCCTGCCGCCTGTGCCAGGGCCGCACGCAAACGGTTTTCGGCGTCGGCCACCTGCAGGCCGATTGGATGATCGTCGGCGAAGCGCCGGGCGAGCAGGAAGACCGCCAGGGCGAGCCCTTCGTCGGCAAGTCGGGCCAGTTGCTGGGCAACATGCTGCGCGCCATCGGCCTCACGCGCGAGGATGCGCCGGCCACGCAGCAGGTCTACATCGCCAACACGCTCAAGTGCCGCCCGCCCGGCAACCGCAACCCGCAACCCGACGAGCTGGCGCAGTGCGAGCCGTACCTGATCCGCCAGGTGGCGCTCGTGCAGCCCAAGATCATCCTCGCGATGGGCAGCTTTGCGGTGCAGAGCCTGCTGCGCAACACCGAGCCGATCGGCCGCCTGCGCGGCCGCGTGCACGACTACCACGGCGTGCCGCTGATCGTGACCTACCACCCCGCCTACCTGCTGCGCCGGCCCGAAGAAAAAGCGCGCGCCTGGGACGACCTGTGCCTCGCCGTGGAGACAGCGAGACAGGCTGCAAAGTGACGCTGTGACGAGACCGTGAAGGCTTGCACGCGCCGTTGAAACGCCCGCGCCCGGCGCGCCTTGTGGTGCGCGGACCGGCGACTATCATCGATGCAAACAGCGCGTCAACGAGCCTTTCGCGCAAGCCTTCGATGACCACTGCTCCCCCGTCGCGCCTCCACCCCGCGTCCCCCTGGGACGAACTGCCCGGCATGGTGCAGTTGCTGGAGCCCGATGGCGCAGCGCGCTACGTGAACGCCGCCCTCGCGGCCTTCCTGGGGTTGAGCGCAGACCAAGCCCTGGCCCACGGCTGGCATGCGTCGCTGAGCGCCGAGTCGCGCCAGGCCTTGTTCGCTGTGCTTGCCAACCAGCGCGACTTCGAGATGCCGCTGCAGTGGCGCCACGCCGACGGCCAGACGCGCTGGCTCGACTGCCTGGCGCGCTGGTCGGCCGAGCGTGGCGACTTCTTGTGCTTGCTGCGCGACGAGACGCTCGGCCGGCGCGTGCTGGGCCAGGCGCAAGGCCAGGCCGACCTGTTCCGCCTGATGACGGACAACGTGCCGCTGATGATCGCGTATTACCGCGCCGCCGACTTCCAGTGCCAGTTCGCCAACCTCGGTTACGCACGCGCCTTCGGGCACGACGAGAAGTCCATCCTCGGCCTCACCTTCAGGCAGGTGATCGGTGAAGACGCGGCGCGCCAGGTCGAGCCTGAAGTCCAGGCTGTGCTGCAACGGCGCCAGCCGGTGTCTTACGAGCGCACGCTGGCCGCCGCCGATGGCACGACGCGCTGGATCGAGGTCAACCTGCTGCCGCACATCAGCCCGGCGGCTGAGGTGATCGGCGTGTTCGTGCTCGTCTCCGACATCACCAAGCACCGCCTGGCCGAGCAGGCCGTGCGCGACTCCGAAGGGCGGCTCGCGCAGTTCATGCAGGCCAGCACCGAGGGCATCGTGTTCCACAAGGACGGCGTCGTCGTCGACGCCAACCCGCCGATGTGCGAGCTGATCGGCCACACGCTCGACGAAATGCGCGGCCGCCCGACGATGGACTTCATCGCGCCCGAGCATGTGGCCCGTGTCAGCGCGGTGATGGCCTCGGGCCAGGAGACCGCCTACGAAAGCGTGATGATCGACAAGGCCGGCCGGCAGATCCCGGTGGAGTTCGTCGTGCGCACCATGCTGCGCCACGGCGAGCGGCTGCGCATGACGATCGTGCGCGACCTGCGAGACCGGCATGCCGCGCAGGCGCGCATCCACCACCTGGCGCACCACGACACGTTGACCGGCCTGCCCAACCGCATGTCCTTCATGGAGCAGCTCGACCACCGGCTGCTGGGCGCGCGCAAGAGCGGCTCGCGGCTGGCGCTGCTGTTCATCGACCTGGACCACTTCAAGCGCGTCAACGACTCGCTCGGCCACCTGGTGGGCGACACGCTGCTGCGCACCGTGGCGGCGCGCATCACGTCGAGCCTGCGCGCCACCGACATCGTGGCGCGCTTCGGCGGCGACGAGTTCATGGTGCTGCTGCCAGGGCTGCCGGGTATTCAAGGCGCACCCGGCGAGCGCGGCACCGACGTGGAGGAGGTGGCGCAGAAGCTGCTGGCCGCGATCGAGGTGCCGCTGATTGCCGAGGGGCGGCCGATCTCGGTGACGCCGTCGGTGGGCATCGCGATGTTCCCTGACGACGGAGACTCGCCGCACGAACTCGTCAAACATGCCGACACCGCGATGTACCTGGCCAAGTCGCGCGGGCGCGCCAACTACCAGTTCTTCGACCGCGGCATGGCCAGCGCCGCCTATGCCGCGCTGGTGATGGAAGGGCAGCTCGCGCAGGCGCTGGAGCGCGGTGAGTTCGAGCTGTACTTTCAGCCGCAGGTCACCGCGCAGATGGGCATGGGCTTTGGCGCCCTGGTGGGCGCCGAAGCGCTGATCCGCTGGAACCACCCTGAGCGCGGCCTGCTGCTGCCCAACGAGTTCATCCACCTCGCCGAGCGCCAGCGGCTGATGCTGCGCATCGGCCAGTGGGTGCTGCAGGAGGCGGCGCGCTGCATCAAGCGCTGGCACGCCATCGAGCTGGGCGTGCCGACCGTGGCGGTGAACCTGTCGACGCTGCAGTTCTTGTCGCCCGGCTTCATCGACGCCGTGGCGCAGGTGCTGCCGGCCGACGGGCTGGACAGCGGCATGCTGGAGCTGGAGCTGACCGAACGCATGCTGATGGACGACATGACCGAGGTGAAGCAGCGCCTGATGCGCCTGCGCGCGATGGGCCTGAGCATCTCGGTCGACGACTTCGGCACCGGCTACTCGTCGCTCGGCCACTTGAAGAACCTGCCGATCGACAAGCTCAAGATCGACCGCTCGTTCATCCGCGACCTGCCCGACGCGCGCAACTCGGTTGCCATCGCCTCCGCCATCATCCAGATGGGCCGCAGCCTGGGCATGACGGTGATCGCCGAGGGCGTGGAGACGGCGGCCCAAGGCGAGTTCCTGGCGGCGCAGGGCTGCGACGAGATCCAGGGCTACCTCGTCAGCCCGCCGCTGCCGCTGGTGCAGTTCGAGGCGTGGGTGAGGGAGCGCAGGGCGGGGCGTGAGGCGGGGTGACGCCCGTTCGAGTTAGGCCGACGCGTCACGAAACGCGCGAAGCACTGCGTTGATTCTGGTCTGGTAGCCAGAGCCTTGCGACTTGAACCACTCAAGAACGTCTTGATCCACTCGCAGCGAAACAAGCGACTTGGACGGCGCAGGCTGCAAACCCTTGCGGACAATGCCGCGCACGATGTGCTTGACATCCGCCTCGGGATGCTCGGCGCTCGGACTGCCAGAGCGCGTGGGATCGGCGAGGCGGGCCCAGTCAGTCTTGGACTTGATGGAAGTAGATGGCTGCTTCACGCTTCGTTGCCTTGCGGAAGGAGATGACGCGGATTTCATCTTCGGACTCCGTGTGAACTATTGAAACCGGGACACCCGCCAACAAGCCAAGTGTCTCGAACCGTTGTTCCCCATAGTCAAAGCGTGCATCTTCAAAGGTGTAGGTTGCACTTTCAAAGACGCGAGGCGCATCGACGAAATCGAGGCCATGATCCTTAAGGTTGATCGCGCGCTTGCGCTCTGACCATGTGAAACGCATGCCAGAGTGTAGCTACATTCGGCAGCTACGGTAGGCGAATGTCTCCCCGGTGGCCTAGCTAGCTTCGCCTGAGCAACCCCAACTCCAACTTCAGGGCGAGAGCATGCTACGCACTTCTGCGATGGAGTACTCCGGCTCCCGCGAGTGGATGACTGCATGGCAGTTTGGACAAACGGGCAGGAGATCGACAACCGGGTTGACTTGCCGCCTCCCTGGTCGTGACGCCAACGGCGCAAGGTGATGAACATGCACCACGTCAATTGGTAGCCCGCTGTAGCGATCGCGAAGCCGAATACTGCAAGCGGCGCATGCATAGCCGTGGTGCTCCAAGCACTTGCGTCGCGCCGCCGACGAGCGCTCAAGTTGCTTGAGCGTGACGTCTCGAACAAGGCCTTCTACGAACGTCTCCTCTACTCTTGTGACCTCAAGACCTGGAGTCACCGGCAGTTGGGCATCCTGGAGGAGGACACGGAGAGCTATCGTTGGATTCGCGATGATGAGAAATCCGCGACCTGCACTCGAGCCTCCGCCTGCTTGAAGACTGAGGTCGTCAAGTTCGCAGTCGTACTTTGCACAGAACCTATCGGCGAAGTCCTGAAGCTCGTCTACAGGAACGCCGTTAAAGGGATGATTCATGCCGACAAAGCGATAGCCCACGGTACCGCGCCTTGAGAGGACGCTTCCGTTGATGGAGCCATACCGAATGCCGCCGTGCTCAAGGTTGATCGTCTTGCCGGCATGCTCGGTCGTGACCGCGTGCTGGAAACCATGCCGCCTCAATACAGTAAGAAATGCGAGTACCTGCCCCGAGAGGCTTGGGCCGGTGTATCCAGTGGGCAACGACGCGGACATGTTCTCTGAAACCTGAACGTGTTTTGGACGTGCATCCGATCAAGCGGACAGCCCCAGCTAGCCCCTCTTCTTGACCGGCCGGCTCCAGGCTTCGATCGACACCTGCTTGGCACGCACCACCGTGAGCTGCCCCGCCGGCGCATCCTTCGTCACCGTCGAGCCGCCGCCGATCGTCGCGCCCGCGCCGAGGCGCACTGGCGCCACCAGCACGCAGTTGCTCCCCACATGCACATCCGCCTCGATGATCGTGCGGTGCTTGTTCGCGCCATCGTAGTTGGCAGTGATGCTGCCGGCGCCGTAGTTCACGCGTTCGCCGACCGTCGCATCGCCGAGGTAGGCGAGGTGGTTGGCCTTGGAACCGCGCGCCATCGTCGAGTTTTTCACCTCGACGAAGTTGCCGATGTGAACGTCTTCGGCCAGGTCAGCGCCGGGGCGCAGGCGCGCAAACGGGCCGACCAGTGAGCCGGCGCCGACCTTCACGCCGAGCGCCTCGCCGTCGATGTGCGTGAAGGGGTGGATCACCGCGCCGGCGGCGATCGTCGCGTTGCGGATGCAGCAGTTGGAACCGATGCGCACGCCGTCGCCGAGTGTCACGCAGCCTTCGAAGACGCAGTTGACGTCGATCTCCACGTCGGCCCCGGTGAGCAACTCGCCGCGCACGTCGAAGCGCGCCGGGTCGGCCAGGCGCACGCCGGCTTCCATGAACTCTTCAGCCAACCGCTTCTGGAAGCGACGCTCCAGTTCGGCCAGTTGCAGCGGGCTGTTGACGCCGAGCGCCTCGGTCTCGTCGGCGGCCAGCGCGGCGGTCACCGGCACGCCGTCGGCCACGGCGGCGGCGACGATGTCGGTCAGGTAGTACTCGCCCTGGGCGTTGTCGTTCTTGAGCGCAGCCAGCCAGCGCTTGAGGTGCGCGGTGGGCACGGCCATCATGCCGGTGTAGCCCTCGCGGATCGTGCGTTGCTGCGGCGTCGCGTCCTTGTGTTCGACGATCGCGCGCACGGCGTCGCCCGCATGGCCATGCCCTTCACGCACGATGCGGCCGTAGCCGCTCGGGTCGTCGAGCATCACCGTGAGCAGCGCCAGGCGCGTGCCGCCGCAGGCCTGCACGAGCGCGCGCATGGTGTCGGCGCGGATCAGCGGCACGTCGCCGTTGAGGATCAGCGTGGTGCCCGCGTCGTGCAGCGCAGGCACCGCTTGCTGCACCGCGTGGCCGGTGCCGAGCTGCGGCATCTGGCGGACGAACTGCAGGTTCGGCGCGGTCACCGCGGCTTCAACCCTGTCGGCGCCATGGCCGGTGATCGTCACGATGCGCGCGGCCCCCAGCCCGGTGGCGGTGCCCAGCACGTGCTGCAGCAGGCTCTGGCCGGCGAGCTTGTGCAACACTTTGGGCAAGGCCGACTTCATGCGGGTGCCTTTGCCTGCGGCCATGATCACGATGTCCAACATCATCTCGGGTGTCTCCAGATTTGCCAACGATCGCCCCGCTCGCGGGCCGGTTGGGCCGGCTTTTAGATGGCCGATTATTGCGGCGCTGTGCGTGGTGCTGGCCCTGTCGGCCGGGTGCAGTGCGTTACGATTTGGCTATAACCAGGCGCCCGATCTGGGCTACTGGTGGCTCGACAGCTACATCGATTTCGACGACGCGCAAACGCTGAAGGTGCGCAACGGCTTGACCGGCTGGTTCGCCTGGCACCGCAGCACCCAGTTGCCCGACTACGCCCAGCTGCTCGTGCGCGCGCAGGCCGAGGCGCTGGCCGACACGACGCCCGCGCGCGTGTGCGAATGGTGGGCCACGCTGAGCGTGCGGCTGGACAGCGCGTTCGAGCGCGCGGTGCCAGTGGGCGCCGACCTGATGCTGAGCATCGGCCCGAAGCAAGTCCAGCACATGGAGCGGCGCTACGCCAAAGCGAACGGCGAGTTCCGCAGCGAGTTCTTGCAGGGCGACCCGGCCAAGCGGCGCAAGGCGTCTGTCGACCGTGCGATCGAGCGAGCGGAGCTGTTGTACGGCACGCTGACGGATGGCCAGCGCGAACAGGTGGCGCGGATGGTGGGCGGCTCGCCGTTCGACGCCGACCTGTGGTTCAGCGAGCGCAAGCGGCGCCAGCAGGACGCGCTGCAGATGCTGCTTCGCCTGAACGCCGAAGGGGCAGGGCGCGACAAGGCCGAGGCGGCGCTGCGGGCCTACATCGAACGCTGGCGCCGTTCACCGCGAGACGAGTACCGGCGCTACGCCGAGGGCCTGGCCGACTTCAACTGCAGCTTTGCGGCCAGCCTGCACAACAGCACTACGGCGGCGCAGCGGCAGACGGCGGTGCAAAAGCTGAAGGGCTGGGAGGGCGACGCGCGCGCGCTGGCCGCCGAGGGCGGCCGCTGAAAGGTGAGCGTCGCGCGCCGGGTCGCGCGTGAAGCCGTGGGCCTAGGCGCCGGGTCGATCGCGGGCTGAAGCGCAGGATCAAGCGCGGGATCAAGCGTCCCGCGAGGTCACCGCTTGATCTCGACGCTGACGTTGCGCGGGTTGATGCCGCCGGTCGGAAAGTCCTTCATCGCGGCCTCGAACATCGCCGGCAGCAGCGAGTTGATCGCCGACGACGCGCCGTCGTTGCTGGCACGCGCTTCGTACAAGGCCTGGCCGGTCTTGCGGTCGCGGATCAGCAACGCGACCTCGCGTTCGTAGGTGGGCGTGGCGAACTGCACACCCAGCCCCGGCCCCCAGTAGCCGCGCCCGAAGCGGCCGTAGTGCGAGTAGAACGCGCCACCGCGCCACCACAGCGGGTCGTCGTAGGGCGAGCGCTCGGCGGCGTTGACGCGCACGCCGAGCTGAATGCTGACGTCGGCCGCTTTCTCGTCCGCGGCCAGCGTAAAGCCGGCGGATTCGACGGCGCGGCGGGCGGCGTCCTCAAGCTGCTGCTGCCGCTCCGGCCGCGCCTGCTGTGAGGGCAGGCGCTCGAAGACGTAACTGCTCGGCTTGCGCTCGGCCGGCCACTGGCCGTAGCTCGACACCTCGCTGTTGAGCTGGTTGAACGCCGCACAGCCGCTCAAGGCCAGTGCTGCGGCAACAACGCTGATCGACTTCATCATGGCGAGCCTCCTTCCCTGGGGTGGTATTCAGTCTTCGGGGTGCCGCCGGATCGTCACGTGGGACGTGTTGGCCGGCGTGCTGCAGGGATCGTCGTCGTCGAAGGCCTTGTCGCCCAGCGGCTCCGCCACACCGGTCGCTTGGAGGCCCTGGAACGGGTAGAGGTTCCTGTCCATCAAGTGTGACGGCACCACATTGCCCATGGCGCTGAACAGGTTGTGCATGCGCCCAGGGTGCTGGCGCTCCCAGTCGCGCAGCATCTGGCGCGTCTGCACGCGTTGCAGGTTCTCCTGGTTGCCGCACAGGGTGCACGGGATGATCGGGAACTGCCGGTGGCGCGCCCAGCGCTCCAGGTCGGCCTCGGCCACGTAGGCCAGCGGCCGGATCACGATGTGCCGGCCGTCGTCGCTGACGAGCTTGGGCGGCATGCCCTTCATGCGGCCGCCGAAGAACATGTTCATGAACAGCGTCTGCAGCATGTCGTCGCGGTGGTGGCCGAGTGCGATCTTGGTGGCGCCCAGCTCGCTGGCCACGCGGTACAGAATGCCGCGGCGCAGGCGCGAGCACAGGCTGCACATCGTCTTGCCCTCGGGGATGAGGCGCTTGACGATCGAGTAGGTGTCTTGCGCGGCGATGTGGAACGGCACGCCGCGGCCTTGCAGGTATTCGGGCAGCACGTGCTCGGGGAAGCCGGGCTGCTTCTGGTCGAGGTTGACGGCGACGATGTCGAACTGAACAGGCGCGCGCTGGCGCATGTCGATCAGGATGTCGAGCAGGCCGTAACTGTCCTTGCCGCCCGACACACAGACCATCACCTTGTCGCCCGGCTCGATCATGTTGAAGTCGCCAATCGCCTGGCCGACTTGACGGTGCAGCCGCTTGGACAGCTTGGCCAGGCTGACTGGCAGGTCGGCGGGCGGGGCCGAGGCAGAGCTGGGATTTGCGGCGGCAGCGGCAGCGGCAGCGGCAGCAGCGGCAGCAGCGTTGGCGGCGGTAGCGTCGAGGTCGAGCATCGGTCTCACATCCCAGGGCAGGTGCCGGCCAGCGTCACAGGTACGGAAAGTCCCGCGCCATCGGCTGCAGGTGGTAGCCGGCGTCGATCATCAAGGTGCTGCCGGTCAACGCCGCGTTGCCGAGCGCAAACGCCACGGCATCGGCCACGTCGGTCGGTTGCACCGTGCGGCCGGTGAGCGACAGCGCGGCCATGCGCTGCAGCCGGGCATCGTCGATCAGCGCGCTGTCCAGCGCGAGCCCCGGCGCCACGCCGACCACCCGCACCTGCGGCGCGAGCGCCTTGGCGAGCGTGCGCGTGAGCAGCTCCAGGCCGCCTTTGGACAGCGCGTACGACAGGTAGTCGGGGTTCGGGTTCCACAGCCGCTGGTCGAGCATCAGCACAAGCGCGCTGCGCACGTCGCGAGCGCCCGCGTGCGCGAGCAGCGCGCGCGCCAGCAGCACGGCGGAGCCGGTGTTGACGCAAGCGTGCTTGCTGAGCGACGCATAGCTGAACGTGCCCACATCGTCGTGTTCGAACAGGCTCGCGTTGTGCACCACGCCGTCGAGGCGGCCGAAGCGCTCGATCACTGCCGGCACGAGCGCTGTTGTGGCGGCCTCGTCGGCCAGGTCGGCCCGAAACGATTCGGCGCTGGCACCGTGGTCGCGCAACTGAGCCACCGTCGCGGCCGCAGCGTCGGCCGAATGGTGGAAGTGCAGTGCGATGTCGTGCCCGCGCTGCGCCAGTTCCAGCGCGATGACGCGGCCCAGGCGCTGTGCGGCGCCGGTGACGAGGACGACGGGGCGGGAGGGCATGCTTCCTACAATGGGCGATGCACGAACATCAAAGCGCCAGTGTATCGGCGGCACTGTTGCGCTTGGTCCGCGAGGCGATTGCCCGCAACGGTGGCTGGTTGCCCTTCGACCGCTTCATGGCGATGGTGTTGTATGCGCCGGGCCTGGGCTACTACGCCAACACCGGCCGCAAGTTCGGGCACCTGCCGGCCTCGGGCAGCGACTTCGTCACCGCACCGGAGTTGTCGCCGCTGTTCGGCCAGGCGCTGGCGCACCAGGTGGCGCAGGCGCTGCAGGCCACCGGCACCGACGAGGTCTGGGAGTTCGGCGCCGGCTCGGGCGCGTTGGCGGCGCAGTTGCTGGGCTCGCTCGGCGCGAGCGTGCGGCGCTACACGATCGTCGATCTGTCGGCCAGCCTGCGCGAGCGCCAGCAAGAGGCGCTGCGGCGCTGGGCAGGGCAGGTCGCCTGGGCCGATGCGCTGCCCGCGCAGATGCAGGGCGTCGTCGTCGGCAACGAGGTGCTCGACGCGATGCCGGTGCAACTGCTGCACTTCGGCGCCGAGGGCTGGCAGGAGCGCGGTGTGGTCGTTGACAACGTTGCCTCGGCAGGCGACCCGGACAGACGCCTGGGCGATCACCCAGCGAGCATCGCGAATCACCGCTCGGCCAGCGATGCGGCTGGCGACGGCGCTGCATTCACGTGGGCAGACCGAGCCACCACGCTGTCTGCGCCGTTCGAGTCGCCGCCGCCGATCGGCACCGTCACCGAGGTCCACGCCCAGGCCGAAGCCTTCATCGCCACGCTGGCCGAGCGCTTGACGCGCGGCGCGGCGTTCTTCATCGACTACGGGTTTCCGCAAGCCGAGTACTACCACCCGCAGCGCACCGGCGGCACGCTGATGTGCCACCGCGCGCACTGCGTGGACGCCGATCCGCTGGCCGACCTGGGGTTGAAGGACATCACCGCGCACGTCAACTTCACCGGCATTGCGCTGGCAGGGCAGGACGCCGGGCTCGACGTGCTGGGCTACACCAGCCAGGCGCGCTTCCTGCTGAACTGCGGGCTGGGCGAGTTGCTGCAAGGCGCCGATGTGCGAGCGGCTGTGCCCGCACAGAAGCTGCTGATGGAGCACGAGATGGGAGAGCTCTTCAAGGTGATCGGCTTTGCCAAGGGCGGTGAGTTCGATGCGCTGGGCTTTTCCAGCGGCGACCGGTCGCACACGCTGTGATGCGCTGGTTTCATCCATCGGGATCGCCAGCGTGATGCGCTGGTATCTCGGGAGCGCCGGCGTGATCCGCTGGGTTCGATCAGGAGCGCCAACGTGATCCGCTGGCTCATCGTCGTCTTCCTCGCGCTGCTGATCTTCAGCGGCCTGCACCGATGGCTGGAGAAGATCGGCCTGGGCAAGTTTCCCGGCGACTTTCGTTTCCGGCTGTTCGGGCGTGAGTTCTTCGTGCCACTCACGAGCAGCGTCCTGTTGAGCTTCATCGCTCTGTTGATCTCGCAGGCGTTCTAGTAAGGACCGCATTTTTCCCAGGAGCCCGCCATGCTGTCAGCACCGACCCCTGAAGCCGAAGCGTCGCGGCTTGCCGCACTGCTGTCTCTGGACGTGCTCGACAGCGGCGCGGAACGCGAGTTCGACGCGCTGGTCGGTGCGGCGTCGCGGTTGTGCGGCGTGCCGATCGCGTTGATCAGCCTGGTCGACGCTCAACGCCAGTGGTTCAAGGCCAACCACGGCCTGCCCGGCATGACCGAGGCGCCTCGGGAGCACGCCTTTTGCGCACACACGGTGCTGGGCGACGAGTTGCTCGAAGTGCCCGACACCCGCCAGGACCTACGCTTCGCTGACAACCCGATGGTCGTCGGCGCGCCCCATTTGCGCTTCTACGCCGGTGCGCCGCTGCAGCTTCGCGACGGTTCGCGCGTCGGCACACTGTGCGTGGCCGACCGGCACCCGCGGCGCTTGAGTGCGGACCAGGCCAAGGCGTTGCAGTGCCTCGCCACCGTCGCATCGAGCGCACTGGAGCGTCGCCGCGACGGCGTCGAGCTGCGTCGTGCGGTGCGCGCACTGCACGCCAGCGAGGCGCGCTTTCGCACGTTGAGCGAAGCCGCGCCGCTGGGCGTCTACGCGGCCGACGAGCACGGCTCCTGCACCTACACCAACCCTCGCTGGCAGCAGATTTTCGGGCTGACGGCGCAGCAAGCGTTCGGCGCCGGCTGGACCCACTCGCTCCACCCTGTGGACCGCGCAGCCGTCTTCGCCGCCTGGAGCAGGGCGACGGCGGCAAGGCAGGAGTTCGATCTGGAGTTCCGCATCCAGCGGCCGGATGGATCGGTGCGCGAAGTGCGCTCGCGCGCGCGCACCATGGCGGGCGACCGGGGCCAGGCGCTCGGCTTCGTCGGCTCGGTGGAAGACGTGACGGAGCGCAAGAAGCTGGAGGCCTTCCTCGACCGGACCGGCCGGCTGGCCGGCGTGGGCGGCTGGGAGATGGACCTGCGAACCGGCGCGATCAGCTGGTCGGCCCAGACCAGCCGCATCCACGAAGTGGAACTCGGCTTCGTGCCCACCCTCGAGCAGGGCGTTGCCTTCTACGCCGAAGAGGCGCGCCCGGTGATCGAGGCGGCCGTGCACGCCGGCATGCAGCACGGCACGCCCTGGGACCTGGAGCTGCCGCTGGTCACCGCGCAGGGGCGCCACATCTGGGTGCGGGCGTTGGGGGAGGTCGAGTTCGAGGCGGGGCGTCCGGTCCGGCTGATCGGGGCGCTGCAGGACGTGACCCAGCAGCGCCTGCGCCGGCTCGAGCTGCAGCAGGAGCAGACGTTGCGGATACAGCTCGAAGAGCAGGTCCGTGAGACCGAAGGCCTGCTGCGCGAACGCAGTGAAATGCTCGACGTGATGGCGCACGAAGTCCGCCAGCCGCTCAACAACGCCTCGGCGGCGCTGCAAAGCGCAGGCCATGCCCTGGCCGGCGTCAGCGACAAACGATCCGTCGCGTCGCGCCTGCAGCGCGCCCAGACCGTGTTGGGCCAGGTGCTGGGCAGCATCGACAACACGCTGGCGGTGGCGTCGCTGCTGGCGCAGCCGGAGCCGATCGACCGCGGCGAATACACCGACATCGACGCGCTGATCAGCGTCGTCGTCGCCGACGTGCCGGCCCCCGAGCGGGGGCGCATTCGGGTGGAGCGACCGAGCAGAACACGCACTGCCTCGATGGACATGAGCCTGATGCGCCTGGCGCTGCGCAACGTGCTGTCCAACGCACTGAAGTACAGCCCGCCGGCGTCTGTGGTGACCTTGGCGGTGTGCGACTCCGACGAGCCGCTGGCGGTGGTCTTCGACGTTGCCAACGAAGGCGCGGGGCTGACTGCCGACACCGTCGAGCGGCTGTTCCTGCGCGGAGCCAAGCACGGCGGCGTGCGGCAGGGCCACGGGCTGGGCCTGGGCCTGTACATCGTGCGGCGCGTGATGGACCTGCACGGCGGCAGCGTGACCCTGTCGCAAAACGGGCCCGAACAGGTGGTCATGCGCCTCGTCGTCAACCAGCCCCTGGGCGACTGAGGCCCAAGGCGCGGCCACTCAGACCGACGTCAGCTTGTCCTTGAAAAGGTAGCCGACGCGGGGTTTGGAGTGCAGCGGGACGGCCAGTGGCGTGGCCCGCTCGATGCGGCGTCGCAGCCGGTACACCACCGCGTTGAGCCCGTCGGGGGCGTCGCTGTCGGCCCGTCGCCCCAGGCGCTGGCAAAGCGCCTCCCGGGTCACCGGCTTGCCGCCGGCTTCGAGCAGGCAGATCAGCACGGTGAGGTCGATGTCGCTCAGATCGACGCAGGCACCGTCCGGGGCGAACAGCTGCCGGCCGCGCCGGTCCAGCTTCCACGGTTCAGCCGACCGCACCGAGCTCGCCGCGCGGCGCTGCACCGCCTCGATCGCGGCGATCACCTGCTCGAACTGGACGGGCTTGGCCAGGTACATGTCGGCGCCTGCGCTGACCACCTGCTGGAACACATCGGGCGCCAGCCGCCCGGAGACGACGACCACGCCGGCCGAACTGCGCCGGCGCAGCACATCGATCAGCTCCAGCCCGCTGATGCCGGGGAGCATCAGGTCGACCAGGTAGAAGTCGAACGCATGCGGGTCGCCGTGGGCGAGCAGCGCGTTGCTGCTCGAAAACGTGGTCACCGCAATGCCCTGGTCGCCCAGGAACTGGGCCAGAAACTCCCGGTACTCCGGATCGTCGTCGATGAGCGCGAGCGTCTTGGGCAACATTTTGCTGGCAATGCTACGCCGGCATGGCACGCCGCAGCGCGCGGCTCGGTCGGGCCACGAGACCGGCAAGTTCCCCGTTCAATCTCGCGATACGCATAACTGTCATTTTTAGCTGATAAATGATCAACATGAAGTTATTGTTCTCGTGAAGTTTGCCGCTTGGAGTCGCACCGGGTTGAGAACTGGCCGTACTTTGCCGGCTGTTTTTCGGCTCAACTACGGGCTTTACAGCGCAGACTGGCGGCATGCCCCGGTGGCAATTCCGGGGCGCCGATCGAGGAGAACAAATGAGATCAAACGGCATCATCATGAGCCGCAGCATCACTCGGACGTGGCGCGCGTGGGTTGTGATGGCAATGCTCGCCTTCGGCGCCCTGCCGGTCTCGGCCGAGATCACGGCGTCCAAGACCTTCCTGCCCGGCTCGTGGTCCGGCGTCGGCGCGGAGCCTGCTCCCATCAGCGCCCCGGTGCCGCAAGGCGACGTGGTGTGGCTCAACATCTCGGTGCTGAACAGCGCCACCACCGCGGTCACCGCGCTCACCGGCACCGACCCGCTGCCCACCGGCGCCACGGTCGCCACCGGGCCGTCGCCGTTTGCATCCACAGGTTGCGCCAGCAGCGGGCCCGGCAACTTCACCGCCACGCCGGGTGCCGCCAGCTTCAGCTTCAACGGCTTGACCGTGCCGGCTTTCGCCGCCGGCGTGAATGGCTCCTGCGAAATCTACGTGCGGGTGCGGATCACCGGGCCGACTGGCACCGGCGCCGGCAGCGTGGCAACGCTGCTCAACACGATTCCGATCGGCAATGTGTCCGGCAGCGAGGGCGGCGCGCCAGTGTCCAACGGCTCGCCGGCATCGCAGTCGATTCAGGTCACCAAGCTGGCGAACCTGTCTGTCGCCAAGAGTTTCTCGCCGGCCACGGTGCCGATGGGGGCGACCTCGGTGGCCAGCATCGTGATCACCAACAACGCGGCTGCCACCGTCGGCCTGAGCACGTTGACCGAGAACCTGCCGGCCAGCCTCACGGCGACGACGACGCCCACGGTCGCCTGCCCCGGCGGGACACCGGCTTCCGCCACCGCGATGGGGGGCACCTTTCCCAACCTGACGTTTCCGGCCGGCGCCACGCTTGCCGCCAACGGCACTTGCACGGTGAGCTTCACCGCCCGTGCAGAAACACAAGCCAACAACGGCTACACCGCTGGCAACACCGTGCCCGCCAACGGCGTGGGCAACGACCGCAGCCTGAACAACCCGGCGGCCACCGGCAACCTGACGGTGCAGTCGCCACTGCTCACGAACAAGAGCTTCAGCCCCAATCCGTCGCGCGCCAACGAGTTGGTGACGATGACGCTGTCGTTCCAGAACCGTTCGGCGTTTGCGCTCAGCGCCGGCAGCTTCACCGACAACCTGCCGACGGCCGGCGCGGGCGTGATGCTGGTCCGAGCCCCTGGCGGCGCGACCGCCGCGGGGGCCAACCCGGGCGGCTGCGCCAGCGCGGCGGCAATCACCGCGGCGAGTTCATCGGCCACGGTCTCGGGTGCTGCGCTCACTGTGCCGGCCAACGCAACCTGCACTTACACCGTTCCCGTGAACGTCAGCAACGACGGCAGCTACGCCAACACGATCGCCTCGACCAGCTACACCAGCGCCGACACCAACGTCGGCACCACCTCCAACGGGCCGGCGAGCTCGACCCTCACCGCCTACGACCAGATCACCGCCAGCAAAGAGGGCCTGAACCCGATCAGCGGCGCCTCGGCGGGATCGGTGTCGCCTGGCAACCGCATTCGCTACCGCGTCAACATCTCCAACTACACCTTGTCGGCGATCGGCGATGCGCAGGTCACCGACCCGCTGCCCACGGCCGGCGGTCAGCAGGTGACGTATGTTTCGTCGATCGCGCCGACCGTGTCGGGCGCCGGGTGCACCGGGCCGTCGTCGGTCGGCGGCAGCGCGGCCGCACCGGTGTTCAGCGGCATCGGGATACCTGCCGGCAGCGCGGGCAGCCCGGCCACGTGCTCGCTGGAGTTCGTCGCGCAAGTGCCCGACGCCTGGCCGGCGAACACCTCGGTCGTGAACACCATCCCGCCGGCCAACATCGTCTACGGCGGTGGCGCTTCCTCACTGCAGGGACCGGCGGTCGTCGACACGCGACCCTACATCGACCGCCTCACGACCGCCAAGGCGGTCAGCCCGACAACGATCTTCCAGGGCGACACCGCGCTGGTCACGGTCACGCTGTTCAACAACAGCTACAACACCATGACGGCGGCGCAGTTCAACGACGCGCCGCTGTTCGGTGGGTCGAACTCGGTGCGCAACGCGAGCCCGACGAGCCCGGTGACCACCTGCGGCGGCACGCCGGCCTACACCTTCACCGCGGGCGGCGCCAGCTTTGCCGCCAGCGGCCTGAGCGTGCCCGCGCGCGGGAGCTGCTCGGTGAGCTGGCGCGTCGTCGGCATCAACCCGGGGGGCCCCTACACCAACACCCTGCCGGCGGCCAATGTCTCGGGCACGGTGGACAACGGGCCGGGCCCG
The DNA here is from genome assembly GCA_001263235.1 of Methylibium sp. NZG. Classification (GTDB taxonomy): domain Bacteria; phylum Pseudomonadota; class Gammaproteobacteria; order Burkholderiales; family Burkholderiaceae_C; genus LGRD01. The sequence goes on from LGRD01000018.1 coordinate 269,422, forward strand.
GTGACCTTCAACGCCGCCAACACCGCGACCGCGAACCTGACCGTCAACTCAGTCCTGCTGGTCGGCAAGAGCTTTTCGCCGACGTCGGTCGGCGGCTCCGGCGGCGTCTCGCGCGTGACGGTGTCGCTGCAGAACGTGGGCAGCTCGGCGCTGACCAACCTGCTGGCCGGCGACAACCTGCCGGCCAACCTGCTGCCGGCCACACCGCTGAACGGCAGCACCACCTGCGGCGGCGCGCCCGTCATCACCAGCACCACCACGCCAGCGCCGCGGGTGCAGGTGAGCGGCGTCACGCTGTTTGCCGGCACGACCTGCCTGCTGAGCTTCGACGTCGTCAGCACCAACGCCACGGCGTCGGTCAACACCATTGCCGCTGGCGACGTGACGGCCGACAACGGCGTCTTCAACGCCAGCCCGGCGGCGGCGACGCTGAACAAGTTCGCTTCGCCCGGCGTGAACATCTCCAAGTCGTTCTCGCCGTCGACGCTGTCGGCGGTGGGCGCGGTCTCGAGGCTGCGCGTGAACGTGCAGAACACGTTGCCGGGCAATGTGCCGCTGACCAACCTCGGCTTCGTCGACACCATGCCCGCCGGCATGACGCTGAGCCCGACGCCCAACGCCGTCACCGACTGCGTGGGCGGCGTGCTCAATGCGCAGCCGAACGCGTCGAGCTTCTCGCTGACGCTGTCGGCGCTGACCGGTGGACAGACCTGCACGGTGGCGCTCGACGCCACGCTGATCGGCTCGGGAACCTACGTCAACACGCTGCCCTCGGGTGTGGTCACCAACGACCAGGGCGTGACCAACGCCGATCCCTTCAGCAGCTCGCTCGGCACGCTGGCCACGCTGGGCGTGGACAAGAACTTCAGCCCGCCGGCTGCGGCACCCGGCGTGCCCTCGCGGCTGACGATCCGCATCATCAACACGCTGGCGACGACGTTCACCAACCTGTCGCTGAACGACCCGCTGCCCGCAGGCGTGACACCGGCGTCGCCGTCGGCGCTGTCCACCACCTGCTCGGGCGCAGCGGTCAGCGCGAGCTCGACCAACGTGCTGATGAGCGGCGGCACCCTGCCGGCCGGCAGCGCGTCGGCGCCGACCTTCTGCGAGGTCAGCCTGCTGGTGCAGGCGGCCTCGGCCGGCACATTCACCAACACCATCCCCGCCGGTGGAGTGACAGGCGTCAACGGCCTGGGCATCACCATCGGCAACACCGACCCGGCCACCGCGATCTTCCGCGGCCTGCAGCCGGTGGTGGTGAGCAAGGCGTTCCAGAACGCCAGCCGCACGCTCAACCAGCCGAACCGCCTGACGGTGACGCTGACCAACCCGAACGCGGTGGCGATCAACAACGCCGCAATCACCGACACCCTGCCGCCCAACGTGTTCGTGGCCAACACGCCCAACGCCAGCACCACCTGCACCAACTCCACCGTGCCGGACGCGGCCGGCACGCTCACCGTGCCGGTGGCGGTCACCGCCACGGCCGGTGCGTCGTCGATGCGCATCAGCGGCGCACGCATCCCGGCGGGCGGCTCGTGCACCTTCCAGGCCGATGTGCTGACCAACCAGATCGGCACCTGGGTCAACACCATCCCGGCGGCGGCGCTCACCACCTACGAGGGCGTGAGCAACGCCGCGCCAGCAACGGCGCAGTTCACCACGTTCGATCCGCCGGTGCTGGGCAAACAGTTCGTGCCGGTGCAAATTGCCACCGGCGGTACCTCGCAATTGCGGATCACGCTGGGCAACCGCAACGCCGTCGCGCTGACGCTGACCTCGACCCTGACCGACAACCTGCCCACCGCGCCCGGCGCGCTGGTGCTCGGCAGCCCGGCCATCGACACCGGAGCCACCACCTGCACGGTGGGCAGCGTGGGCGCCACCACGGGCGGCGGCACGGTGACGTACGCCAACGGCGCGAGCATCCCGGCCGGCGGCTGCGTGATCGTCGTCAACGTCACCGGCAGCGTGGAGGGCAGCTACAACAACGTGATTGCTGCGGGCGGCCTGCAGACCAACGGCGGGCCGAGCCCGCAGCCGGCCACGGCCAACCTGTCGATCACCAACACGCTGGCCTCGATCAGCGGCCGGGTGTTCCGCGACCACGACAACAACGGCCTGTTCGGCCCGGCCGATGTCGCCATCGGCGCCCACACCATCGAGCTGCTCGACAGCGGCGGTGCGGTGGTGGCGACCACCACCACCGACACGCTCGGCAACTACGTCTTCCTGGGCCTCGCGCCGGGCACCTACAGCGTGCGCGAGCCGGCGCAGCCGGTGGGCACGTTCAACGGCATCACCACCGCCGGGGCGGCCACGGCCGGCGGCTCGGCCGGCACGGCCACCGCCGTCGGCACGGCGCCGAGCGCGATCAACACCATCGTCGTCGCGGGCGGGCAGAGCTCGACCGGCAACAACTTTGCCGAAGTCGTGCCCAGCCGCATCGCCGGCCGGGTGTTCCTCGACGCCAACAACAGCGGCACGCAGCAGCCGGGTGAAGCGGGCATCGGCGGCGTGGCTGTCACCCTGACCGGCACCGACGACACGGGCGCCGCGGTCAACCTCTCGACCACCACCGCGAGCGACGGGACCTACAGCTTTGCCAACCTGCGCCCGGGCAACTACACCTTGACCGAGGGCGCTCAGCCCGCGGGCAGCGCCAACGGCATCACCACGGCCGGGCCGGTCTACACGCTGAACACCACCACTGCTGCGCCAGGCGGCGTGCCGGGCAGCGCCACCGCGCCGTCGGTCGGCAGCGTGGCCTCACCGTCGGGCACCAGCCGGATCGGCAACAACGGCGGCGCGACGGTGGCGATCACGCTGCCGCCGAACGCCGAGTCGCCGAACAACAACTTTGCCGAGATCCCGACCAACCGCAGCGTCAGCGGCCGCATCTTCACCGACGTGAACAACGACGGCCTGTTCAACACCGGCGACACCGCCATCGCCGGCCAGACGGTCACGCTCACCGGCACAGACGCCAGCGGCAACGCGGTGAACCTGACCACCACCGCAGGCAGCGACGGCAGTTATGCGTTCACCGGCCTGTCCGAGGCCAACGGCGCGGGCTACACCGTGAGCTACAACCCGCTCGTCGGCTCACCCGCGCTCAACGTGCTGGGGCAATCGGCGCCGGGCTCGACCGGCGGCACGGGGGCGGCCAGTGGCAGCGTGGCCTCGCGCAGCACGATCAGCGGCATCCAGCTCGGCGGCTTGCTGGTCGGCTCGTCGAACAACAACTTCACGCAGCGGCCGCCGGGCAGCATTGCCGGCCGGGTGTTCCTCGACGCGAACAACAACGGCCTGTACGAGCCACCGGCCGGCGGGCTCGATGCCGCGCTCAGCGGCGTGCAGCTCGTGTTGACCGGCACCGACTACGGCTTCGACGGCCAGGTGGGCGGCGGCGACGACGTGACCATCGCTTCGGGCACCGTGACCACCACCACGGCGGCCGACGGCACCTACACCTTCGGCAACCTGCGCGCCGGCAGCTACACCGTGACCGAACCGGCTCAGCCGGCCAACACCGCCAACGGCATCACCACCGCCGGCCCGGTCAACGGCACGCCCGCCGGCACCAGCGGCACCGCCACCGCAGCCGGCACCGCGCCGAGCGCCGTCGCCACCATCGGCCTCACGCCGGGCGCTGTCAGCCCCGGCAACAACTTCGCCGAGGTGGCGCTGGTGTCCATCGCCGGCACGGTGTTCGTCGACGCCAACCGCAACGATGTGCTCGACGCGAGCGACACGCTGCGCATCCCCGGTACCACCGTCACGCTGGTGCGCGGTGCGAGCTGCGGCGCGGGCACGGTGATCCAGACGGTGCTCACCGATGCCTCGGGCAACTACCTCTTCAGCAACGTGCCCGCCGACGGTGGCTACCGCATCTGCGAGACGCAGCCCACTGGCTACGCCAACGGCGCGTCGATTGGCATCAACGGCACGACGCCAGCGTCGAACGAGATCGTCATCGCCGCGCTGCCGACCACCGGCCTCACGGCGCAAAACTTCGGCGAGCGTGCCGGCTCGCTGGCCGGCTCCGTCTACCAAGACCAGTCGGCCCCGCCCGGCCAGACCAACAACGGCGTGCGCGATGCCGGTGAACTCGGCATCGCCAACGTGCCCGTCACGCTGACCGGCACCGACGTGCGTGGCAACGCCGTCATTGTGACCGTGCTGACCGACGCCTCGGGCAACTACCTGTTCGAGAACCTGGTCGAGCCCAACGTCAGCGGCTACACCGTGACCGAAGGCGCCATCCCGCCGGCCAGCGGCGCCTTCAACGACGGCCTGGACACGCTGGGCAACGCCGCCACCGCAGCCGGCAGCGCCGCCGTCAACGATGTGTTCGGCGGCGTGCGCATCGGCGCTGGCCAGCAATCGACCGGCTACCTGTTCGGCGAGTTGCCGATCGCGCCGATCACCGGCACCGTCTACATCGACAGCAACCGCAACAACGCGCTCGACGGCACCGACCCGCTGCGCATCCCCGGCGTCACGCTCACGCTGTACGCCGGCAGTGCGTGCAGCGGCACCGTGCTGCAGACGCAGACGACCGACGCCAGCGGCAACTACAGCTTCTCCGGCATCAGCGTGGGCGGCACCTACTCGGTGTGCCAGACGCAGCCGGTCGCCTGGGGCAACGGCAATGCGGGTGGCACGGCGGGCTCGAACCAGATCGTCGTCACCGGCCTCACTCTGGCCGGCTCGCCGAACAACAACTTCGGCGAGCTGCCGGCCTCGGTGGCGGGCAGCGTCTTCCTCGACGCGGCCAACAACGGCAGCCGCGACGGCGCCGACACGCCGATCGCCGGTGTGGTGATGACGCTCACCGGCACTGACGTGCTCGGCAATGCGGTGAACCGCACGGCCACGACCGACGGCGCGGGCAATTTCTTCTTCAACGATCTGCCGGCGGCCAACGCCAGCGGCTACACCGTGACCGAGCAAGCCGCACAGCCGGTGGTCGGTGCGGCGACCACGTTGAACGGCATCACCACGCGCGGCAGCATCGCAGGCGTGCTCACCGGCAGCGCCACCGGCGTCAACACCGCGCCGAGCGCAGTCAGCGCCATCACGCTGGTGGCGGGCGCCCAGTCGATCAACAACCTGTTTGCCGAGATCGCCCCGGTGGGTATCAGCGGCCGGGTCTTCATCGACGCCAACAACAACGGCGCGATCGACCCGCCGCTGGACACCGGCATCGCGGGTGTCGTCATCGTCGTGACCGGCACCGACGACACGGGCGCGGCCGTCAGCCGCAGCCTCACCACCGACAGTGCCGGCAACTACAGCGTGCTCGACCTGCGCCCCGGCACCTACACCGTCACCGAGCCGGCGCAGCCCCCCGGCACCAGCAACGGCCGCACGACGCCCGGCAGCGCCGGCGGCACGGCCACGCCGATCACCACCGTGCCGAGCGTCATCGGCGGCGTGGTGCTCAACGTGCCCGGCGTCGTCTCCAGCGCCAACAACTTCGGCGAGATCCCGACCAACAGCTCGATCGCTGGCCGCGTGTTCGCCGACGCCAGCAACGACGGCCTGTTCAACGGCAGCGAGGCCGGCCTGGCCGGTGTGACGATCAACCTGACCGGCACCGACCTGGCCGGCCAGACGGTGACACGCACCACCACCACGGCCGCCGACGGCACCTACAGCTTCACCAGCCTGCCGCCCGGCACCTTCACCGTCACCGAACCGACGCAGCCCGCGGGCACCGTCAACGGCATCACCACACCGGGCACCACGGGCGGTACGGCCACGCCTGTTGCCACCGTGCCGAGTGCGATCGCCGCGATCCCGCTGGGCATCAACCAGGCCTCGCCGAACCACAACTTCGCCGAGGTGCCGGGCTCGTCGATCGCCGGCCGCGTGTTCAGTGACAGCAACAACAACGGCGTCGTCGATGGCAACGAATCGGGCATCGCCACCGTGACGCTGGTGCTGACCGGCACCGACGACCAGGGCAACGCCGTCAACCGCACGCTCTCCACCGACGCCGCGGGCAACTACAGCTTCGACACGCTGCGCCCCGGCACCTACACCGTGACCGAGCCGACGCAGCCGGCCGACACGGTCAACGGCATCACCACCGCCGGCCGCATCAACGGCACGAGCGTGGGCACGGCCACGCCGCCTGCCACCACGCCGTCGGCGATCGGCACCATCGTGCTGCCGCCGGCCGCCGCCAGCCTGGGCAACAACTTCGCCGAAATCGGCAACTCGCCCGACCTGAAGGTCACCAAGACGCACAGCCCGGCCATCTTCACCACCAACAACGTCGGCACCTACACACTGACCGTGCGCAACCTCGGCCAGGTGCCCAGCGTGGGCAGCTACACCGTGAGCGACCGGCTGCCGGCCGGCCTGCTGCTTGCGGCCACGCCGACGGGCACCGGCTGGGCGTGCGTCGGCGCGGTCGGCGCTGCCAGCTTCACCTGCACCAGCAGCACCGTGGTCGCCAACGGCGCGACCAACCCGAACGCGATCAGCGCGCGCGTCAACGTGGCGGCGGCGGCAGCGTCGGCGTCGCCGGTGCAGAACGCGGTGCTGGTGGACGGCGGCGGCGAGCTCGACGCGCGCCGGCCGAGTGCGGCTGAGGTGGCCGCCTTCAACGGCAACCCGGCCGGCCTGGCGCTGTGCACGGCAACCACCGGCAGCTTCAGCAGCGACGCCTGCCGTGAGCCGACGCCGGTGCAACTGGCCGCCTCGGTCTCCGGCACGGTGTGGTACGACGTGGGCACGGTGCCGCAGGTGCTGGACGGCGGCGACCGCCGCCTCCCCGGCTGGACGGTCGAGGTCATCGATGTGACCACCAACACCGTGGCGCGCACCGCGGTGAGCGATGCGGCGGGTAACTACCGCGTGGCCGACCTGATCCCGGGCGTGCCGCTGGCGGTGCGCTTCCGCGACCCGGCGAGCAATGCGGTGTTCGGCTACCCGGTCAACGGCGACAACACGCCCGGCGGCTCGGGCGCCGCGTGCAACACCGCGCAGGCGATCGCCAATGGCGGCACCAGCTCCTGCGTCGAGCGCACCAGCATCACCCAACTCGCGGTGGTGCTGCGCCCGGGCGAGAACCTGCCGCAGCAGAGCCTGCCGGTGGACCCCAGCGGCGTGGTCTACGACGCCACCACGCGCCGGCCGGTGCCGGGCGCGGTGGTCACGCTCGCGCCGGTGGGTGTGTGTGCCGGCTACAACCCGGCCACCGCGCTCGTCAACGTGGCCGCTGGCGGCTACACCGTGAGCGGCAACGCGACCTCGATGACGGTGGGCGCCGACGGCTTCTACCAGTTCCTGTTCGCGCCGGCCGCGCCGGCGAGCTGCACCTTCGGCCTGACCGTCACGCCGCCGGCGGGCTACAGCTTCGTGTCCACGGCCATCCCGCCGCAGCCCACGGCGCTGACCGCGCCGGGCGGCCCCACCTCGACCTTCCTGGTGCAGCCGCAGGCCACGGCACCGGCCGCGCAGCCGGGCGTCTCGACCACCTACTACCTGCAGGTCAACAGCGGCTCGGCGGGAGCGAACATCATTCACAACCACATCCCGCTGGACTCGACCGCGCCGACGGGCCTGTCGATCCTGAAGCAGGCCAACCGCCAGCAGGCCGAGGTCGGCGAGACGGTGCTGTACACGGTGACGGTGCGCCACACGGCGGGCCAGAGCCTGCCGCAGGTGACGGTGCGCGACCGGCTGCCGGCCGGCTTCACCTACATCGCCGGCACGGCGCGGGTCAACCAGGCCGTGATCGCCGAGCCGGCCGGTGGCGTGGGCCCGGTGCTCGGCTTCAACGTCGGCGGCATCAGCGGTGGGCAGACGCTCGTGCTGACCTACCGGGTGCGCGTGGGCGTCGGCGCGATGGAGGGCGACGGCGTCAACCGAGCCCGCGCCCACGGTTGCGGCACACCGGCGGGCTGCCTCGACCCGGCCACGCTGGTGCCGATTGCCGGCTCGGTGCCCTCCAACGAGTCGCAGGCCCGCGTGCAGGTGACGGGCGGCGTGTTCACCCGCGATGCGTGTGTGCTCGGCAAGGTCTTCGTCGATTGCAACGGCAACAGCGTGCAAGACGCCGAGGAGCTCGGCATCCCCGGCGTGCGGCTGTACATGGAAGACGGCAGCTTCGTCGTCAGCGACAGCGAGGGCAAGTACTCGATGTGCGGCATCACGCCACGCAGCCACACCCTCAAGCCCGACGTGGCCACGCTGCCGCGCGGCTCGCGCCTGACCACGTCGAGCAACCGCAACCTGGGCGACGCGAACAGCCTGTTCATCGACCTGAAGAGCGGCGAGTTGCACCGGGCCGACTTCGTCGAAGGCTCGTGCAGCAACGGTGTGGTCGAGCAAGTGAAGGCGCGACGGGCGCAGGGCGAGGTTCGCTCCGTCGAGACCGAGCGCAACCAGGGCCCGGCGTTGAAGTTCGAGAGCAAGCCGCTGCGCACGCCGCAGCAGGGCACCGATGGTGCCGACCAGCCGGTGCCCAGACCCCGCCCGCCGGGTGAGCCACCCGGCACGCCGAGCAAAAGCGACCGCGACGTGCCGGTGCCGCAGCTGCCGACGGAGCGTGACCGCGAGCCGCGTTCGGTGCCGCCGGCCCCGTCGGCCGCCACGAGCGAAGCCAAGCCGCAAGGAGGCAGCCATGCGCGCTGAACACCGCCCCGGCTCGCCGCCACCGGCCTTGCACACCCCGTCCTCTTCGACCAGGCAGCGCTCGCGGTGCCTGCCGCCCTTGTTGCTCCTCTTGCCGCATGCGATGAAGCACCGCCCTCGATCCGATCGCCAGCAGACTCTGGGCTGCGCACTCACCTCGCTGGCAGTGGCGGCCATCGCCGTGCTGTCGTCTGCGGCCGCGGCGCAGGGTGCGGCCGGCGCGCCGCCGACCTCGCCGCGCTACACGCCGCTCGGTGCGACCTTCGACCCGACGCGCGGTTCTGAGCTGTACCCGCGCGCTGCCGGCCCGTCGGCCACGCCGCCGTCGGTGTTCAAGGACGCCGTCGGCGCAGCCGACTACCGGCTCGCCGCCAACGTGGCACGCGTGGTCTTCGAGCTCCAGCGCGATGCGATCCCGGCCGACGGCCAAACGCCGGTCGAGGTGACCGTGCGACTGTTCGATGCCGCTGGCAAGCCGATCGCCGGCAAGGTGTTTGCCACCATCGAGCACAGCGCCGGTCGCGTGTTGCTCGACGGCGCCGCAACCGACGAGTTCGGCCCCCGCGGCCGCGACGCCGACCGCAGCACGCCCGGCGTGCAACTGGCAGTGGAGCAGGGTGTGGCTCGCTTCAAGCTTCTCGCGCCGTTCGAGCCGCAGGACGTGCGTCTGCGCATTACCGCCGGTGCGCATGTGGCCGAGGGCACGGTGAGCTATGTGCCGGAGCTGCGCGAGATGCTCGCCACCGGTTTGCTCGAAGGCGTCGTCAACCTTCGCCGCGGCGGCTCGATCGAGCCGGTGCGCACGGGCGACCCGTTCGAGCGCGAGATCCGCGCATGGGAGCGCAAGTTCAGCAACGGCAAGGCCAACGTGGCGGCGCGCGCCGCGTTCTTCATCAAGGGCGTGATCCGCGGCCAGACGCTGCTGACGGCGGCCTACGATTCCGACAAGGACACGCGCGCGCGGCTGCTGCGCGACGTGCGGCCCGAGGAGTTTTACCCGGTCTACGGCGACTCGTCGCTCAAGGGTTTCGACGCGCGCTCGACCAGCAAGCTCTACGTGCGGCTCGACCAGAACAAGGACTACCTGCTCTGGGGCGACTTCGAGACCGGCGCCGGCTTCAGCCAGCGCTCGGGCGGCGGCAACGTGGCCTCGCTCACGCAGCGCAGCCTGGGCAACTACAACCGCAGCGCCACCGGCGCGCGGGTACACCGCGAGAACGAGCGCTGGGTCGGCAACGCGTTTGCCTTCCGCGACACGCTGCGCCAGGTGGTCGAGGAGTTTGCGAGCCAGGGCAGCGGGCCTTACGGCTTGAACAACTATGCGGTGCTCGAAGGCAGCGCCAAGGTGGAGGCGGTGGTGCGCGACCGCAACCAGCCCTCGCGCATCGTGAGCGCCACACCGCTCACCTTCGGCGTGGACTACGGCTTCGAGCCGTTCTCCGGCCGCATCGTGCTGACGAACTTTCTGCCGGCCTTCGACACCGACCTGAACCCGGTCTCGCTGCGCGTGAGCTACGAGGTCGATCAAGGCGGCGACGCGTTCTGGGTCTACGGCGCCGATGCCCAGGTGCGGCTGGGCGAGGGCTTCGAGGTGGGTGGTGCGATCGTCGACGATCGCAACCCGCTGGCGAGCTACCGGCTGGGCAGCGTCAACGGCAGTTGGCGCTTGGGCGACAAGACGATGATCGTGGCCGAGTTCGCGCGCAGCACGAGCGAGGTCAACACCAACCCGGCCAACACCGCCAACACACCGGGGCTGGCAGGCCGCTTGGGCGAGGTGGCGGGCCAGGCCTGGCGCGTCGAGGCCCGGCACGAGGGCGCGCAGTGGGACGCCAAGGTCTTCCTCGGCCGCTCGGATGCCGAATTCAACAACCCGGCGTCACCACTCCAAGGCGGGCGCGGCGAGTACCAGGGCCGCGTCAGCTACCGGCTGACCGAGCCGGTCAAGCTGTTCGGCGAGGCGCTGCGCAGCGAAGACCGAACCGCTGGCGGCGGCCGCCGCGATGCGGCGCAACTCGGCGTCAACTGGAGGGCAACGGAGCGCCTCACGCTCGAGGGCGGCATCAAGCATGTGCGCGAGACCGACGGCACGCTGCAGCCGTTGCTGGGCACGCCGTTCGGCTCGACCTCGGGCCTGACTGGCTCGGTCGCCACAGGCTCGGGCGGCGGCGCGGTCGGCTTCGGCAACAGCCTGATCGACCCTGCCACCGGCATTCCGGTCATCAACCCGGGCGCGTTCGTGCCAACCACCGGCGGCACGCCCAACGCGCAGTCGCTGCAAGCCACGTCGCTGCGCTTGGGCGCGGGCTACCGGCTGACCGAGCGGTTCAGCCTGGGCGGTGAGATCGAGCACGAAATCGCGGGCGACGACAAGCGCCGCTTCGCACTCGGCGCTGACTATCTGGTGGCCGAACGCACCCGGCTGTACGGCCGCTACGAGCACCAGACGGGCTACACCAGCCCGTACGCCATCACCTCGGGCAACCAGGCGGCGAGCGAGCGCCAGAGCGATGCGTTCGCCTTCGGCATCGACACCACCTACTTCAAGGACATGCAGGCCTTCACCGAGTACCGGCTGCGCGATGCGCTGTCGGTGCGCGACCTGCAACTCGCCAGCGGCGTGCGCAACCTGTGGAACCTCGCCGACGGCTGGCGACTCTCGACCGCCGCCGAGCGCGTGCGCGTGGTCAGCGGCACGCAGCCCGACACGTACGCGTTGGCGGCCGGCGTCGACTGGTTCGCGCATGCGCTGTGGAAGGGCTCGACACGCGTCGAATACCGGCATGCCGGCGACACCCCCGCCACGCCGGCCGACGACGGCTTCAACACGCTGCTGTGGCGGGCCACGCTGGCACGCAAGCTGAGCCGCGACTGGACGCTGCTCGGCCGCAACCACCTGCTCAAGACCGACTACGTGGCCCGCGGCGGTGTGTTTCAGGACCGGGCGCAGCTGGGCGTGGCCTACCGAGACACCGACACCAACCGCATGAACGCGCTGGCGAAGTACGAGTACCGGACCGAGCGTGATGCGAGTGGCATCGAGCCACTGAGCTTTCGCTCGCACCTGGCGAGCGGCCACGCCGACTGGCACCCCAGCCGGCCTTGGTGGTTCACCGGCCGCGCGGCGGCGTTGTGGCGTACCGACCGGGTCGAAGGCGGCGTGAACGACAACTTCAAGGCCGTGCTGCTGTCCGGCCGTGCGGTCTGGGACGTGACCGAGAACTGGGACGCCGGGCTGCTTGCTTCGACGATGTTCGGCCAGGCCGGCGCACGCCAGAGCGCGTTCGGCGCCGAGGTCGGCTACCTCCTGCAGGCCAACCTGTGGCTGTCGGCGGGCTACAACTTCTCGGGCTTCAGCGCTGACCGCCAGTTGCAGGGCTACGAATACACGCAACCCGGCGTCTACCTGCGTCTGCGTTTCAAGTTCGACGAAGACCTTTTCAAGCACGACTCGCGCGAGGTCAACCGCGCGCTCGACCGTTGATCCGTGTTCCTTGATCCGTGACCCCACGAGGCTCCTCATGAGATTTCAATCCTCCCCGCTCGCATTGGCCGCTGCGGCCGCGCTGATGTTGGCCGCCTGTGCCAGCCGACCGCCGGCCAGCGGCGAGCCGGTGCGCAAGGCCGCCACCGACGTCGCCAACACCACCGCCACCGAGACCGCCGACTCGAAGCGTCGCCTCAGCGATGAGCGCATTCGCGCCGACAAGGACGGCTATGCGAAGCAGCAGGCCGCCATCAAGGCGCTCAACGAGGGCGGCGCGCACCCGTTGCGAACCTACGGCGTAGCCAAGGCGCAATGTTGGCTGGACGTGAGCTTTCACGAGTACACGCGCAACGATCGCAGCGCCTTTCCCGATGAAGCGCTGGCACAGAGCCGCGCGATCACCGACTCTCTGGCAAAGATGCCGAGCGGCGTGGCCAACCCCGCGCTCGGCACGCCGCTGGTGAACGACGCGGAGCGCCTGCGCCCCGACCTGTGGGCGCAGGCCGACACGTTGAAGCGCGACCCCGGCTTCTCCTGTGCCCAAGCGCTGGTGGCCTGCGGCGAGGTGGAGCTGTTGCACGCGGGCAACGAACATCGCCAGCAAGGTTGGCGCCACGCCAAGCCCTACGTGCAGATGGCCGAAGACCGTCTGGGCGAAGCGCGGCGCCTGGCCGACGCGTGCGCCCGCCCAGCGCCGGTCGCGCTCGCGCCCGTCGCCGCGCCGCCTGTCCCCCCCCCCCCCCCCCCCCCCCCGCCCGCCCGGCCGCCTGAAGTGGTGCGCGAAAAGCTGGTTATCGCCGCGCATGCGCTCTTTCCGTTCAACCGCAGCGACCGCTCCGACCTGCTCGGCGAAGGCCGCGCCAAGCTCGATGAGCTGGCCAAGCGCATCGACGCAGCCTTCAGCCGTGTCGATGCGATCGTGCTCACCGGCTATACCGACCGGCTCGGCAGCGACGCCTACAACGAGCGGCTGTCACGCCAACGCGCTGAGACGGTGAAGGCCGAGCTCCAGGCGCGCGGCGTGACCGCCGGCATCGAGACCCGCGGCAAAGGCCGCGCCGACCCGACGACCCAGTGCCCGGGTACCCGGCCGAGCGCCGAGCTCACCCGCTGCCTGCAGCCGGACCGTCGCGTCGAGATCGAACTGGTGGGCGTTCGCCGCCAACGTTGAACCGGCACTGCCGCGCGTGGCGCGCGGCGAGGCGCTCAGCGGCAGAGCAGGGCGCACTTGCTGCTGGCCACGGCATGGCTTCAGCGCTTCGACCCGCGTTCAGCGGGTTTTCGTCGCCGCCTCAATGCGATATCGGCCACTCGTGTTCGCACTTTTTGCACCGCACGGTGACCTGGCTGGTGGCCGGGTCCTCGTCGACGAGGCTGAGGCGGCCGTAGGTCTCGCATTGCGCGCACACCGCCTGGTTGGCCACCCGCTCGGCATGCATCAGCAGGTACAGGTAGCGCCGCAGCGACCAGACGCCGACGGCGGTGAACAGGATCACCGCCAGCACATCGATCACTTGGTCGAGCGCCGGTGCGCTTTTGCTGTAGACCTCCATGGCAGCGAGCAGCCCGATCGTGCACAGGAACAGCAACAGCATGTGCGCGTGGCTGCTGAACAGCTCGCGCTCGTACCACTTGCGAAAGCTGTGTTTGCGCAAGCCGTCGGGCAAGGTCATGGCCGTTGCTCGGTGGTGGCTGCGCTGTGCTGCCGTGTTGCTGTTGGGTTGCTGCTCGTGCGTCGTTGCGGCGGGCCGGCAGCCGCGAGGCGCCGGGCCCGGCCGCTTGAGGATCAGCCCTTGGCCTGCTTGGCCTGGGCGAGCAGGGTGGCGGCGTCGCTCACCTCGAACTTGCCCGGCGCTTCGACGTTGAGCGTCTTGACGACGCCGTCCACCACCAGCATCGAGTAGCGGTTGGAGCGCAGGCCCATGCCGCGGGCGGTCAAGTCCAGCGTCAAGCCAGTCGCCTTGGCGAACTCGGCGCTGCCGTCGGCCATCATGCGCACTTTGTCAGCGGTCTTCTGGTCGCGGCCCCAGGCGCCCATCACGAATGGATCGTTGACCGAGAGGCACCAAATTTCGTCGACACCGGCGGCCTTGAACGCCGCTGCGTGCTCGACGTAACCCGGCACATGCTTGGCCGAGCAGGTCGGCGTGTAGGCGCCGGGCAGCGCGAAGATCGCCACCGTCTTGCCGGCGGTGGTCTTGGCCACGTCGAAGCTGTTGGGGCCTATCGAGCAGCCGTTGCCTTCGACCTCGATGAACTCTTGCAGGGTGCCCGAGGGCAGCTTGTCGCCAACTTTCAGCATGGGTGTCTCCTGAAATGACCGGGAGGGTCGGGATGATCGGTTGAAAGAAAAAACGGTCGGTCGCCAGTATCCCAGCGTTCCGACCGTCGTGTTGCCAAGCCCTTCAAAGGCCGAGGCCTGCGCGGGTGAGGCGCGTGATTCGTCAGACCACGTTGCCCTTTTCGACCAGGCGCGTCACGACCCAGGCCTTGGTCTTGGAGATGGGGCGGCTCTCGGCGATCTCGACCACGTCGCCGTTCTTGTACTCGCCCTTTTCGTCGTGCGCGTGGTACTTGCTTGAGCGGGCGACGATCTTGCCGTACAGCTCGTGCTTGGTGCGGCGCTCGATCAGCACCGTGACGGTCTTGCTGCGCTTGTCGCTGACGACCTTGCCGACCAGGGTGCGGGTGTTCTTGGCCTTGGCTTCGGTCGGCGCGGTGACTACTTGCTCGCTCATTTGGCGCCCTCTTTCTTCTTCTGCGCCAGCACGGTCTTTGCGCGGGCGATGTCGCGGCGGGTCTTGCCCAGCTGCGAATGGTTGGTCAGCTGCTGTGTCGCCTTTTGCATGCGCAGGCCGAAGTGGGCCTTCAGCAGGTCGCCGACTTCCTTTTGCAGGCCGGCAACGTCTTTCGAACGCAGTTCGGATGGTTTCATCTTTGTTCTCCGAGGGGCGCCTTATGCGCCGACCTGACGGGCCACGAACGTGGTGCGCAGCGGCAACTTGGCGGCCGCCAAGGTGAACGCTTCGCGGGCCAGTTGCTCGGGCACACCGTTGATTTCGTACAGCACCTTGCCGGGCTGGATTTCAGCCACGTAGTACTCGGGGTTGCCCTTGCCGTTGCCCATGCGGACTTCGGCCGGCTTCTGCGAGATCGGCTTGTCCGGGAAGATGCGGATCCAGATGCGGCCGCCGCGCTTCACGTGGCGCGAGATGGCGCGACGTGCGGCTTCGATCTGGCGAGCGGTCAGGCGACCACGGTCGATGGCCTTCAACCCGAAGTCGCCGAACGACACCTTGGCGCCGCGAGTCGCGACACCGGTGTTCCGGCCCTTCTGTTCCTTGCGGTATTTTCTGCGTGCAGGTTGCAGCATGCTTATTCTCCTTTGGCCTCAGGCGTGCCCGGCGTACCGGGTGCAACGGCCTTGCGCACGCGCTTGACGGCGGGCGTCTTGGGCGCATCGCCCGGCGTCGCGGGCGCGGCCGATTTGTCGGCTCCGCCGGTCGGCGCTGCGGATGTGGCCTGGCGCGGCGCGCCACGGTCGAAGCCACCACCGCCCGGGCGGCCGCGGCCATCCGGAGCGCCAGGGCGCGCGGGGCGGCGCGGGCGGCGATCGTCCTCACCGGTCTCGGGCTTCGCGGCAGGCGCCACTTCACCCTTGCCCAGGCGGTCGCCGCGGTAGACCCAGCACTTCACGCCGATCACGCCGTAGGTCGTCTTGGCTTCGGAGAAACCGTAGTCGATGTCGGCCTTGAGGGTGTGGAGCGGCACGCGACCTTCGCGGTACCACTCGCAGCGCGCGATCTCGATGCCGTTCAGGCGCCCCGACGACATGATCTTGATGCCCTGCGCGCCCAGGCGCATCGCGTTCTGCATCGCGCGCTTCATCGCGCGGCGGAACATGATGCGCTTTTCGAGCTGCTGGGTGATGCTGTCGGCGATCAGCTGGGCATCGATTTCGGGCTTGCGCACTTCTTCGATGTTCACAGCCACCGGCACGCCCAGGCAGCGCGTCAGTTCAGCCTTCAGGTTCTCGATGTCCTCGCCCTTCTTGCCGATCACCACGCCTGGACGTGCCGAGTAGATGGTGATGCGCGCGTTCTTGGCGGGGCGCTCGATCAGGATGCGCGACACGGCGGCGCTCTTCAGGCGCGCCTTCAGGTACTCACGCACCTTCAGGTCTTCGGCCAGCATCGTGGCGAAGTTCTTGTTCGATGCGTACCAGCGCGACGCCCAATTGCGTGTGACCTGCAACCGGAAGCCGGTCGGGTGAATCTTTTGTCCCATGGTCTTCTTGCGCCTTTAGTTGCCGACGGTCACGAAGATGTGACAGGTGGGTTTGCTGATGCGGTTGCCGCGGCCCTTGGCCCGTGCGGAAAAGCGCTTCAGCGTGGCCGCCTGCTCGACGAAAATCGTCTTGACCTTCAACTCGTCGATGTCGGCACCGTCGTTGTGCTCGGCATTGGCGATGGCCGACTCCAGGCACTTCTTGATGATGCCGGCCGCCTTCTTGGGCGTGAACGTCAGGATGTTGAGCGCCTGGTCCACCTTTTTGCCGCGGACCATGTCGGCCACCAGCCGACCCTTGTCGGCAGACAGGCGAACACCGCGAACGATCGATCTGGTTTCCATCGTCGTCATCCTTTACTTCTTCGCGGCCTTCTTGTCGGCCGGGTGCCCCTTGAACGTGCGCGTGAGCGCAAATTCGCCGAGCTTGTGGCCCACCATCTGGTCCGTCACATACACCGGCACGTGCTGCTTGCCGTTGTGCACGGCAATCGTCACGCCGATGAAGTCGGGCAGGATGGTCGAGCGGCGCGACCAAGTCTTGATCGGCTTCTTGTCCTTGGTGGCCGAAGCCTTCTCGACCTTGGCCTGAAGGTGGTGGTCCACGAAGGGACCCTTCTTGAGTGAGCGCGTCATGGCGGCCTCTTACTTCTTGCGGCGCGCGACGATCATCGTCTGCGTGCGCTTGTTGTTGCGCGTGCGGTAGCCCTTGGTCAGCGTGTTCCACGGCGAGACCGGCGCCTGGCCCTCGCCGGTGCGGCCTTCGCCGCCGCCGTGCGGGTGGTCCACCGGGTTCATCGCAACACCCCGAACCGTCGGGCGGATGCCTTGCCAACGGCGCGCTCCAGCCTTGCCGTACTGGCGCAGGCTGTGCTCTTCGTTTGACACTTCGCCGATGGTCGCGCGGCAGTCGATGTGGATCTTGCGAACCTCGCCGGAGCGCAGCCGGAGCTGTGCGTAGGTGCCTTCGCGTGCCAGCAGCGTGACCGATGCGCCGGCCGACCGCGCGATTTGCGCGCCCTTGCCGGGCAGCATCTCAATGCAGTGGATGATCGAGCCGACCGGGATGTTCTTGATCGGCAGCGTGTTGCCCGCCTTGATCGGCGCCTCGGCGCCGCTCAGGATGGTCGAGCCCACTTCGAGGCCGCGCGGCGCGATGATGTAGCGGCGCTCGCCGTCGGCGTAGCACACCAGTGCGATGTGGGCCGTGCGGTTCGGGTCGTACTCGATGCGCTCGACCTTCGCGGGAATCGCGTCCTTGTTGCGCACGAAGTCGACCACGCGGTAGTGGTGCTTGTGGCCGCCGCCCTTGTGGCGGATGGTGATGTGGCCGTTGTTGTTGCGGCCGGCATTCTGCATCTGCGGCTCGAGCAGCGACGCTTCGGGCTTGCCTTTGTGCAGGTGCGCGTGCACCACTTTCACCACGGCGCGGCGGCCGGGCGATGTCGGTTTGACTTTGACGATGGCCATTACGCGGCCTCCCCGGAGAAGTTGAGCTCCTGGCCCGCCTTGAGCGAGACATACGCCTTCTTGACGTGGTCGCGCCGGCCGGTGGACTTGCCGAAGCGCTTGACCTTGCCCTTTTGCGTGACGGTGCGCACGCCCTCGACCTCGACCTTGAACATCAGTTCGACAGCGGCCTTGATCTCGGGCTTGGTGGCGTCGCGCAGCACCTTGAACAGCACCTGATTGTGCTTCTCGGCGGTCATCGTGGCCTTTTCGGACACGATCGGCGCGACGAGCACGGTGGCCAGTCGGCTTTCACTATGTTTGGCAGCAGCGGTCATGCCAGCATCTCCTTGAGTTGCTCCATCGCCGCCTTGGTCACCAGCACCTTCTTGTAGAAGACGAGGGACAGCGGGTCGGCGTAGCGCGGCTCGACCACCAGCACATTGGCCAGGTTGCGCGAGGCCAGCAGCAGGTTGTCGTCAACCTGGTCGGAGATCACCAGCACCGAGTCCAGGCCCATGGCCTTGAACTTGGCGGCGAGCTGCTTGGTCTTGGGCGAGTCGACTGAGATCGAATCGACGACCGCCAGGCGGCCTTCGCGTGCCAGCTGCGAGAAGATCGCCGCCATACCGGCGCGGTACATCTTCTTGTTGATCTTCTGGCTGAAGTTTTCGTCTGGGCTGTTCGGGAAGATCCTTCCGCCCCCGCGCCACAACGGCGACGAGGTCATGCCCGCACGGGCGCGGCCGGTGCCCTTCTGGCGCCACGGCTTTTTGGTCGAGTGCTTGACCTCGGCGCGGTCGAGCTGCGCGCGGGTGCCTTGGCGGGCGTTGGCCTGGAAGGCCACGACCACCTGGTGCACCAGCGCTTCGTTGTAGTCGCGGCCGAACAGCGTGTCCGGCGCGTCCACCTTGGCAGTGGCTTGACCTTGGTCGTTGAGGAGCTCGAGTTGCATCACTTGGCTCCTTGCTTCTTGGCCGCGGGCGCTGCGGCTGCGGCCGGTGCAACCACCGCAGACTTCGTCTTCGCCTTGATGGCCGGGCTCACGACCACGTGGCCGTTCTTCGCGCCGGGCACCGCGCCGCGCACGAGCAGCAGCTGGCGTGCTTCGTCGATGCGGACGATGTCGAGGTTCTGCGTCGTCTTGGTCACGTCGCCGCGGTGGCCGGACATCTTTTTGCCCGGGAAGACACGGCCTGGGTCTTGCGCCATCGAGATCGAGCCCGGCACGTTGTGCGAACGGCTGTTGCCGTGCGACGCGCGCTGCGAGCTGAAGTTGTGGCGCTTGATCGTGCCGGTGAAGCCCTTGCCGATCGAAGTGCCCTGTACGTCGACCATCTGGCCGATCGCGAAGAGGCTCACGGGGACCTGCGCGCCAGGCTTGTACTCGGCGGCGATCTCGGGCGTGACGCGGAATTCCTTCAGCACCTCGCCGGCGACGACACCCGCCTTGGCGAGGTGGCCGGCTTCAGGCTTGCTGACGCGCGAGGCCTTGCGCTCGCCGAAAGCCACCTGGATGGCGCTGTAGCCGTCGTTCTCTGCGGTCTTGACCTGGGCGACACGGTTGTTCGACACGTCGAGCACGGTCACGGGGATGGCGTCGCCATCGTCCGTGAAGATGCGCATCATGCCCACCTTGCGGCCCAGCAATCCGAGGCGATGGCTCGCACTTGCTGTACTCATGGTTTTTCTCCAGCTTCGTCTCTTTGCAGAGCAAAAGCCTTTGTTGCACATGCCCGACATCGATTGGCCGGGCTGGAATTTAGGCCGCACGCCTGAGGCATGCGTACCTAGGAAAGCCCGCGAGTATAGCAGGTTCCGTATTGCTCAGGAACCTGCGTCCACCCGCTTCACACTTATTGCAGCTTGATTTCGACGTCCACGCCGGCCGGCAAATCGAGCTTCATCAGCGCATCGACCGTCTTGTCGGTCGGGTCGATGATGTCCATCAGCCGTTGGTGGGTGCGAATCTCGAACTGGTCGCGCGAGCTCTTGTTGACGTGCGGCGAACGGAGGATGTCGAATCGCTGCATGCGCGTCGGCAGGGGCACGGGGCCCTTGACGATGGCGCCGGTGCGCTTGGCGGTGTCGACGATTTCGAGTGCCGACTGGTCGATCAGCTTGTAATCGAACGCCTTCAGGCGGATGCGGATTTTTTGCTTTTGCATGATGGTCCGCCTTACTCGATGATCTTGGCAACGACACCCGCGCCGACCGTGCGCCCACCCTCGCGGATGGCGAACCGCAGCCCCTCTTCCATCGCGATCGGGTTGATCAGCTTGACCGTGATGCTGACGTTGTCGCCCGGCATCACCATTTCCTTGTCCTTGGGCAGCTCCACCGCGCCGGTCACGTCCGTCGTGCGGAAGTAGAACTGCGGCCGGTAGTTGTTGAAGAACGGCGTGTGGCGGCCGCCCTCTTCCTTGCTCAGCACGTAGATCTCGGCCGTGAAGTGGGTGTGCGGCTTGACGCTGGCGGGCTTGCACAGCACCTGGCCGCGCTGCACGTCTTCGCGCTTGGTGCCGCGCAGCAGGATACCGACGTTGTCGCCGGCCTGACCCTGGTCGAGCAGCTTGCGGAACATCTCGACGCCGGTGCAGGTGGTCTTCTGCGTGGGGGTGATGCCGACGATCTCGATTTCTTCGCCGACCTTGATGATGCCGCGCTCGACACGGCCGGTCACGACGGTGCCGCGGCCGGAGATGGAGAACACGTCTTCGACTGGCATCAGGAAGGCGCCGTCAACGGCACGCTCAGGCGTGGGGATGTAGGTGTCCAGGGCGTCGGCGAGCTTCATGATGGCGCCTTCGCCCAACTCGCCCTTGTCGCCTTCCATGGCGAGCTTGGCGCTGCCGTGGATGATGGGGGTCTTGTCGCCGGGGAAGTCGTACTTGTCGAGGAGCTCACGGACTTCCATCTCCACCAGTTCCAGGAGCTCGGCGTCATCGACCATGTCGCACTTGTTCAAGAAGACGATGATGTAGGGCACGCCGACCTGGCGGGCGAGCAGGATGTGCTCGCGGGTCTGGGGCATGGGGCCGTCGGCGGCGGAGCACA
Organism: Methylibium sp. NZG; assembly: GCA_001263235.1. Lineage (GTDB taxonomy): Bacteria > Pseudomonadota > Gammaproteobacteria > Burkholderiales > Burkholderiaceae_C > LGRD01. The sequence continues at coordinate 290,354 of LGRD01000018.1, forward strand.
CAGGATCGCGCCGTCCATCTTGGGCGGCGCCGGTGATCATGTTCTTGATGTAGTCGGCGTGGCCGGGGCAGTCGACGTGGGCGTAGTGCCGGTTGGCGGTTTCGTACTCGACGTGGGCGGTGTTGATGGTGATGCCGCGGGCCTTTTCTTCCGGCGCAGCATCGATCTGGTCGTAGGCCTTGGCTTCGCCGCCGAACTTGGCCGACAGCACGGTGGTAATGGCCGCCGTCAGCGTGGTCTTGCCGTGGTCGACGTGACCGATGGTGCCGACGTTGACGTGCGGCTTCTTGCGTTCGAATTTGCTTTTTGCCATTTGCTGCTCCTAGCGACCTCTGAACGAGGAACCTGAATGATCGATGCTGAAACTCTTGGTGCCCATGGCGCGGATCGAACGCGCGACCTCTCCCTTACCAAGGGAGTGCTCTACCACTGAGCCACATGGGCGCTCCACACGGGTTTTCGAACGTTTGATTCGCAAACCGCTGGGGACCGCGTACCGCTTTCTCGACTGACTGACTTGATGGCTGGAGCGGGAGACGAGACTCGAACTCGCGACATTTTGCTTGGAAGGCAAAAGCTCTACCAACTGAGCTACTCCCGCGCTGAACCCCGCGCTTGACCGTGTACCACTCCCTGATTTCTTGCCGCGCGCGTTGGTGGAGGAGGCTGGATTCGAACCAGCGTAGGCGTAAGCCAACAGATTTACAGTCTGCCCCCTTTAGCCACTCGGGCACCCCTCCTAGACGAACCCGGGACTATAGCACGTTCACGCCGGTCGCCGGCCGATGGCCCACCAGTCCACCGTGTCCTGGGTGGCGACGAAATGGCTGCCTTCGGCCATGAACTCGCGTTTGAAGTCGTGCGACGGGTGGCGAGTGCGCAACACGCGCGGCCGGGTGCCTTTGGGCTGGCTTTCGTCGAAGAAAGCGTTGGCGGGCTTGCCCCAAAGCAGAAACGTCGGCGGGGTCGCTGAGCAGCACAAAAGATGGACGATCTGAGATGTGAGCGCATGCCAACCACAGTCCATGTGGCTTCCGGCCGAGCCCACCTCGACGGTCAGTGTCGGGTTCAGCAACAGCACGCCGCGGCGCGCCCAGTCATCCAGTGCCCAGGTGGCGGGGGGCTCGAAGCTCGGCCGGTCGGCCTGCAGCACCTTGAACACGCGCTGCAGCGAGTGCGGCTTGCCGTGGCCGGCCGAAAACGCCAGGCCGTCGGCATGACCCGGCCTCGGGTACGGGTCCTGGCCGAGGATGACGAACTTGACGCCCTCGGGCGGGGCAAAGCGCAGCGCGCGAAACGGATCGGCCGGCGCAATCGGGCGCGAGCCCGAGGCCTGCCGAATGCGGCCGATGACCGCGCCTTGAAGTGCTGGCGTCCAACTCGGCAGCGCCTGGCGCCATGCCGAGGGCAACGACTCGAACGCGGCCGGCAGGTCGTCCGCCGTCACCGCGCAGGCATGTCGAGCGGCGCTTTCTGGGCCGCGGTGCCGAACAACGCCGCCAGCGCGGCGCCGGGGTCGGCAGCGCGCATGAAGGCCTCGCCGACGAGAAAGGCGTGCACACCGGCATCGCGCATTCGCTTCACATCGACGCCGCCCAGAATGCCGCTTTCGGTCACCAACAGCCGATCCGGCGGCACGCGGTGCTGCAAGCCCAGCGTCACGTCGAGCGACACCTCGAAGGTGCGCAGGTTGCGGTTGTTGATGCCCAGCAGCGGCGTCTTCAGAAGCAGCGCGCGGTCGAGTTCGGCGCCGTCGTGCACTTCCACCAGCACCGCCATGCCCAGCGCGGCGGCTTGCGCTTCGAGGTCGGCCATCTGCGCATTGTCCAGGCACGCGGCGATCAGCAGGATGCAATCGGCGCCGTGAGCGCGCGCCTCGAACACCTGGTATGCGTCGATCATGAAGTCCTTGCGCAGCACCGGCAGCGCGCAGGCGGCACGCGCCTGCTGAAGGAAGTCGAGCGAACCCTGGAAGAACTGAACGTCGGTCAGCACGCTCAACGCCGCCGCGCCGTGGCGTTCGTAGCTCGCTGCAATTTCGGCCGGCACGAAATGCTCGCGCAGCACGCCCTTGCTCGGGCTGGCCTTCTTGACTTCGGCGATCACCGCCGCCTGGCCACCGGCCACCTTGGCGCGCAGCGCGCCGACGAAGTCGCGCTGGCCGCCCAGCGCTTCGGCGTCGCTGCGCAGGCTGGCCAGGCTGCGGCGCTTGCGCGCGACCGCGAGCTCCTCGCGCTTGACGGCGACGATGCGCTTCAGGATGTCGTCCATGCCGGCCTCTTCACCTCGGTGCGCTGTGCCAACTCACGCCGCCTGCAGGGCCTGCGTGCGCGCGACGAACTGGTGCAGCTTGGCCAGCGCCTTGCCGCTCGCCACCGCCTCGCGCGCCAGCTCCACCCCGTGCGCCATGCTGGTGGCCACGTTGGCGGCGTACAGCGCCACGCCGGCATTCAGGATCACGATGTCGCGCGCCGGCCCCGGCTCGTTGTCGAGCACCGACTGCAGCAGCGCCTTCGATTGCTGCGGCGTCTCCACCTTCAGCGCGCGGTTGCTTGCCATCGTGAGGCCGAAGTCCTCGGGGTGGACTTCGTACTCGCTGATGCCACCGTCCTTGAACTCGCCGATCAACGTGGCCGCGCCGAGCGAGACTTCGTCCATGCCGTCGCGCCCGTACACCACCAGCGCGTGCTCCGCGCCCAGCCGCTGCAGCGCACGCACCTGGATGCCCACCAGATCGGGGTGAAACACGCCCATCAGGATGTTCGGCGCATCGGCCGGGTTGGTCAGCGGGCCGAGGATGTTGAAGATCGTGCGAACGCCGAGCTCCTTGCGCACCGGCGCGACGTTCTTCATCGCCGGGTGGTGATTGGGCGCGAACATGAAGCCGATGCCGGTGTCGGCGATGCAGCGGCTGATCGCTTGCGGCGTGAGCGACAGCGGCACGCCGAGTGCCTCCAGCACGTCGGCGCTGCCCGACTTGCTGCTGACGCTGCGGTTGCCATGCTTGCTCACGCGCGCACCGCAGGCCGCGGCGACGAACATGCTGCAGGTCGAAATATTGAAGGTGTGCGAGCCGTCGCCGCCGGTGCCGACGATGTCGACCAGGTGCCGCCGGTCGGCCACTTCCACCTTGGTCGCGAACTCGCGCATCACCTGCGCGGC
>LGRD01000003.1 GCA_001263235.1 Methylibium sp. NZG
ACCGAGCGGCAATTGCCGCCGTCCTCCACCGCCAACAAGTCGAACTCAGCCCGTCTGGGCTTCACTGGGAAGAACTTGATGAGGACATCTCGGTCGCCGGGTTACTCGGTGGAGTCGGCGACATGACGCGGTACGCGCCGGCTGCCGCCGCGTGAAGTCTGGCGTCCACCTCGAAGTCGCTCTGCGGATTGAGCCGCCATTTCACTATCCGACCTTCAAGCAATGGCGAACCGTCGTCGAACCCTCGGCCAGTTGGGCCGATGACGATGTCTTCGCGGCCAATCAATCGGGCAATGTCTTCTGTGCCGGTTCGGACTCCTTGGCGCAACACTGGATGTTCGGCAAGCTCGACGGCGAAAGGCCTCGTGAGGCCGTGGTGCCGATGATCGACTCGCTCATTGACATGATCGGAAAGTTCAACTCCCTCGTCGAAGACGTACTTGGCGCTTTCATCGCTGCGCGCTTGGTTTCTGCCGACGAAGCAGCGAAGCCAGTTGGCTCAGTGCTCAGTCCGCAGTTTGACGTTGTCCGGCTGCCGTTTTGGACGCACATGCCGAAGGCGGGCTGAACGGTAGCGAAGAACTACATGCTCCTCCGATACTGCCCACCCACTTCGAACAGCGCGTTCGTGATCTGCCCGAGGGAGCAGCAGCGCACCGCGTCCATCAGCACCTCAAACACGTTGCGGTTGTCGATCACCGCTTGCTGAAGGCGCCGCAGCATCGCTGGAGATTCGGCGGCGTGGCGGGCGTGGAAGTCGGCCAGGCGCTTGAGCTGCGATTGCTTCTCGGCTTCTGTCGAGCGAGCGAGTTCCAGCGTCTGCGCGGCCGGCTCGCCGTGCGGGTTGCGGAACGTGTTCACGCCGATCAGCGGCAGCTCGCCGGTGTGCTTGAGCATCTCGTAATGCATGCTCTCTTCCTGAATCTTGCCGCGCTGGTAGCCGGTTTCCATCGCGCCGAGCACACCGCCGCGTTCGGCGATCTTCTCGAACTCGGCGAGCACCGCTTCTTCGACCAGTTCGGTCAGCTCGTCGATGATGAACGCGCCCTGGTTCGGGTTCTCGTTCTTCGCCAGCCCCCACTCGCGGTTGATGATGAGCTGGATCGCCATCGCGCGGCGCACGCTGTCTTCGGTCGGCGTGGTGATGGCTTCGTCGAACGCATTGGTGTGCAGCGAGTTGCAGTTGTCGTAGACCGCGATCAGCGCCTGCAGCGTGGTGCGGATGTCGTTGAACTGGATCTCCTGCGCGTGCAGCGAGCGGCCGCTGGTCTGCACGTGGTACTTGAGCTTCTGGCTGCGTTCGTTGGCGCCGTAGCGGTCGCGCATCGCCACCGCCCAGATGCGCCGCGCCACGCGCCCCATCACGGTGTACTCCGGGTCCATGCCGTTGCTGAAGAAGAAGCTCAGGTTGGGCGCGAAGTCGTCGATGTGCATGCCGCGCGCCAGATACGCTTCGACGAAGGTGAAGCCGTTGCTGAGTGTGAAGGCGAGCTGGCTGATCGGGTTGGCGCCCGCCTCGGCGATGTGGTAGCCGCTGATGCTCACCGAGTAGAAATTGCGCACCCGGTGGTGCACGAAGTACTCGGCGATGTCGCCCATCACCTTCAGACTGAACTCGGTGCTGAAGATGCAGGTGTTCTGGCCCTGGTCTTCTTTCAGGATGTCGGCCTGCACCGTGCCGCGCACGTTCTCCTTCACCCACGCGCTGATCTTCTGCGCTTCGTCATCGGTCGGTTCGCGGCCGTTGTCAGCCTTGAACTTGTCGAGGTTCTGGTCGATCGCGGTGTTCATGAACATCGCCAGGATCGTCGGCGCCGGGCCGTTGATCGTCATGCTGACCGACGTCGCCGGGTTCGTCAGGTCGAAGCCGCCGTACAGCACCTTCATGTCGTCCAGCGTCGCAATCGACACGCCGCTGTTGCCGACCTTGCCGTAGATGTCGGGCCGCACCGCCGGGTCGTTGCCGTACAGCGTGACCGAGTCGAATGCGGTGCTCAGCCGCTTGGCGGGCATGCCAGCGCTGAGCAGCTTGAAGCGCGTGTTGGTGCGAAAGGCATCGCCTTCGCCGGCGAACATGCGTGTCGGGTCTTCGCCCTCGCGCTTGAAAGCGAATGTGCCGGCGCTGTACGGGAAGCTGCCGGGCACGTTGTCGAGCATCAGCCACTTGAGGATCTCGCCGTGGTCCTCGAATTGCGGCAACGCGACCTTGCGCACCTTGGTGCCGCTGAGCGACTGCGTGGTGAGCGCGGTGCGGATCTCCTTGTCGCGGATCTTCACCACGTACTCGTCGCCGGCATACGCGGCCTGCATCTGCGGCCACATCGCGAGCAGCTTCTTCGCGCCGGCATCAAGCCGCGCCTCACGCTGTTCGGCCAGGTTGATCGCCGCTTCGGCAGCGCGTGGCTTGTCGGGCTTGCCTTCGGTGAGCATCGCTGCCGAGGCGCGCAGCTGCTGTATCTCGCGCGCAAGCCGCGCCTGCGCGCGGGCGCGTGCCTTGTAGCCGCGCACGGTGTCGGCAATGTCGGCGAGGTAGCGCACGCGCGCACCGGGCACGATCGGCACCTCATTCGTGCTGTGGCGCGTGGCGACCGGTGGCAGTGCGCCTGTGCCGAGCTGCACACCCAGTGCGCCAAGCCGCTCGCGCAGCGCGAAGTACAGCGCGGTCACGCCGTCGTCGTTGAAGCGGCTGGCCATGGTGCCGAAGACGGGCATCTCGTCGGGCCGCTTGCCCCAGGCCTCCTGGTTGCGCTGCACCTGCTTGGCCACGTCGCGCAGCGCATCGGCGGCGCCCTTGCGGTCGAACTTGTTGATGGCGACGAACTCGGCGAAGTCGAGCATGTCGATCTTTTCGAGCTGGCTCGCGGCGCCGAACTCGGGCGTCATCACGTACATCGGCACATCGACGAGCGGCACGATCGCCGCGTCGCCCTGGCCGATGCCCGAGGTCTCGACGACGATCAGGTCGAAGCCGGCGCACTTGCAAGCGGCCAGCACGTCGGGCAGCGCCTGGCTGATCTCGCTGCCGAAGTCGCGCGTGGCCAGTGAGCGCATGAACACGCGTTGGCCGGCCGACCAAGGAGAAATGGCGTTCATGCGAATCCGGTCGCCGAGCAACGCACCACCACTCTTGCGGCGCGACGGGTCGATGCTGATGACGGCGATGCGCAAGGCGTCGTTCTGGTCGAGCCGCAGGCGGCGGATCAACTCGTCGGTCAGGCTCGACTTGCCCGCGCCGCCGGTCCCGGTGATGCCCAGCACCGGCGTGCGCGCCCTCAAAGCTTCAGCGTGCAGCGCCGTCTTGATCGAGTCGGCGGCCTTGCCGTTTTCGAGCGCCGTGATCAGTTGCGCCAGCGCGCGCCAGTGCGACTCGGTCTGGCCCTGGATCGCGGTCAGCGACTTTGGCGCATGCACCGACAGGTCCTGGTCGGCCCGCATCACCATCTCGCCGATCATGCCGGCCAGGCCCATGCGCTGTCCGTCTTCCGGGCTGTAGATGCGGCTCACGCCGTAGCCCTGCAACTCGGCAATCTCGCTCGGCACGATCACGCCGCCGCCGCCGCCGAAGACCTGGATGTGCGCACCGCCGCGGCTCTTGAGCAGGTCGACCATGTACTTGAAGTATTCGACGTGCCCGCCCTGGTAGCTGCTGATTGCGATGCCCTGCACGTCTTCTTGCAAGGCCGCGGTCACCACCTCGTCGACCGAGCGGTTGTGGCCCAGGTGAATCACCTCGGCGCCCATGCCCTGCAGGATGCGCCGCATGATGTTGATCGCTGCGTCGTGCCCGTCGAACAGGCTCGCAGCGGTGACGAAGCGCACCTTGTGCGTCGGGCGGTAGTTGGCCAGGGCCTTGAATTCGGCGGACAGGTCGGTCACGGGGGTCTCCGTTGGCTCGGGTGTGCGGTGCGCGGTGGGGTGTGTGTGGCTCGGCGGTGGTCACTCGACACGAATCTTCGCCAGCGCCGGGTCGCTGGGCGGGTAGGCCAGCTTGAGGCCTTGCAGCGCCTGCTTCAACACGGTTGCGATCATCAGGTTGCGGTGCGTCTTCGAGTCGGCCGGCACGATGGTCCACGGCGCCCACGGCGTGCCGGTCGCAGCGATGGCGGCGGCGTAGGCCTTCTGGTAGGCGTCCCATTGCTTGCGCACTTCCAGGTCGCCGGCCGAGAACTTCCAGTGCTTGGTCGGGTCGTCGAGCCGCTCTTGCAGCCGCGCGCGCTGTTCGTCCTTCGAGATGTGCAGCATGAACTTCAGCACCACTGTGCCGGTCTCGGTCAGCATGCGCTCGAAGTTGTTGATGTGCTCGTAGCGCTGATTCGTTTGCTCGGGCGTGGTCCAGCCGTTAACCACCGGCACCAGCACGTCCTCGTAGTGGCTGCGGTTGAAGACGGTCACCTCGCCCAGCGCCGGCACCCGCGCGTGGATGCGCCAGAGGTAGTCTCGCGCGCGCTCGGGCTCCGTCGGCGCCTTCCAGCCGACGGTGTGAACGCCCAGCGCACTCATCTGGCCGAACACGCCGCGGATCGTGCCGTCCTTGCCGCTCGTGTCGGTACCTTGCAACACCACGAGCAGTTTGTGGCGGTGATCGGCGTAGAACAGATCCTGCAGCGCATCGAGCTCCAGTGCGAGCGTTTCGACAGCAGACTTGTCCTTGGCTTTGTTACCGCTCGAAAACGGTTTGCTCGCAGGGTCGATGCGCGCCAGATCGAAGGCCGCGGCCTTGGCGCCCCCGGCGGTGCGGTGCTGGTGGTCGGACAGGCGGGGGGTGTTTTTGGCCAAGTTGCCTCCTGTGGCGGTGCTATCGATTGACGTATACGTCAATCGCGAGTGTATCGCCGGGGCGGGGTTTGACGGCACAATCGCGCCCGTGTGAGGTACGGTGGTGACCAGGGCGGCCGCAGGCGGTGCTGGGGGCGTGGGCGCAAGCAGGAGCTTTCGTGGACAGAACGGTCATTCCGATCAAGACACCCGCCGGTCTGGCGGAGCTGGGGGCCCGCCAGCGCGGCGTCAGCCAGCGGCACCGGACCATGCTGCTGCTGGTCGACGGCAAGCGCACCGAGGCGCAGGTGCGCGCACTGTCGGCGCAGGCCGGCGTGCCGGCCATCTGCTTCGACGAATTGGTCGGGCTGGGTCTCATTGCCGCGCCGCCGCAGCCTGCCGCGCCGCCGGTCGTCGCGAGAGTCCACATCGGCTCGCCGCCTCCACCGGCCGATGGCAACAGCGACTTCGGCGACGACTCGGAGCTGCCGGCGTCGCGCACCCTGCCGCCTGAATCGATCTTCAGCGACACCGCTCTCGGCAGCGGCGCATCGACCTCGTGGCCGCAGACCGAGCCCGAGGACAACCCGACCGGCGACGACGCGCTGGAGCGTGCCCGCGAGATGCTGCTGCGCGCGGTGCGCATCGAGGCGCCAGTGGCTGGCTCGCTGACGATCTTCCGCCTGCGCCGCGCGCGCACCCGCGTCGAACTCGAGCAGCTCATCGAAGAGGTGGCCGCACGCATCGGCAAGCCTCCCCATTCGCTCGTGGCCGAGCAGACCCTGCGCCGCGTGCGCAACGTGCTCGACGGCCGCGACACCTCGCCCGCACCCCTATGAAGGCGATGCCGCCGCGTGTCGAGCGCGAGGCCGCTGCCTCCGGGAGGTACCCGATGCATTCGCCGGGCGGGGGGTTCCATTGAGCTTTCTGGCCATCGACATCGGCAACACGCGGCTCAAGTGGGCGCAATACGCGTCGCCCCAGGCTGGCGCGGTGTTGCTGGCGCAGGGCGCGGTGTTTCTCGAAACCATCGACAGCCTCGCTGACAACGAGTGGAAACAGCTCGCGGCCCCGGCCAGCATGCTCGGCTGCGTGGTGGCCGGCGAAGGCGTGAAACGGCGTGTCGAAGAACAGCTTGAGCTGTGGGACGTGACGCCGCGCTGGGTCGTCTCGACCGCCCAGGCCTGTGGCGTGACGAATGGCTACGACCACCCGAACCGGCTGGGCGTGGACCGCTGGGTCGCGCTCATTGGCGCACGCCAGCGCGTGTTGGCGCAGGGTGCACCGCGCCCGGCGCTGGTGGTGATGGTCGGTACGGCGGTGACCGTGGACGCGCTGGACGCAAGCGGCCGCTTTCTGGGCGGACTCATCCTGCCCGGCTTCGGGCTGATGCTGCGTGCGTTGGAGATGGGCACGGCCGGGTTGAAGGCGCCGACTGGCGAGGTGACAGACTTTCCCACCAACACCAGCGATGCGCTGATGAGCGGCGGCGCCGACGCCATCGCCGGCGCCGTCGAGCGCATGCACCGCAAGCTGAGCGCACGCACCGGGGAGGCGCCGGTGCTGCTGATGACCGGCGGCGCGGCCGTCAAGCTGGCGCCGATCACCGACCTGGCTTTCGAGACGGTCGACACGCTGATCTTCGAAGGGCTGCTGCAGCTGCAGTCGCATCGGCTCGCGCTCTGAGCGTGGAGCGAGGGGCGAGGGGCCCCGCTGGGCCACGAAGAGGCCCTCAAGTGGCCTCGGGGGATCGACCAGCGCAACGCTCAGCGAGTGGACCGGGCTCGATGCCCGGTTCACGAGTGCTGGCTACAAGATGTACCGCGACAAGTCCTCGTTCTTCGCCAGCTCGGCCAGCTTGGCGTTCACCGTCTCGGCATCGAGCACCACGGTCTGGCCGCTGCGGTTGGGCGCGTCGAAGCTGATCTCGTCGAGCAGCCGCTCCATCACGGTCGAAAGGCGCCGCGCGCCGATGTTCTCGGTCCGTTCGTTCACGTCGTAGGCGATCTGCGCCAGGCGCCGGATCGCGTCGGGCTGGAATTCGAGCGTCACGCCCTCGGTGGCCAGCAGCGCGTGGTACTGCTTGACCAGGCTCGCATGCGTCTGCGTCAGGATCGCCTCGAAGTCGTCGACGCTGAGCGAGCCCAGCTCCACGCGGATCGGGAATCGCCCCTGCAACTCCGGGATCAGATCGCTCGGCTTGCTCAAGTGGAACGCGCCCGACGCGATGAACAGGATGTGGTCGGTGCGCACCATGCCGTACTTGGTGTTCACCGTGGTGCCCTCGACCAGCGGCAGCAGGTCGCGCTGCACGCCCTGGCGCGACACGTCTGCGCCGCTGCTCTCCGAGCGCGAGGTCACCTTGTCGATCTCGTCGATGAAGACGATGCCGTTCTGCTCGGCGTTGTTGAGCGCCGCCTGCTTGATGTCGTCTTCGTTCAGCAGCTTCGCCGCCTCCTCATCGACCAAGTGCTTCAGCGCCTCGTTGATCTTGAACTTGCGCGCCTTGCGCTTTTGGCCGCCGACGTTGGCGAACATGCCCTTCAACTGCTCGGCCATCTCTTCCATGCCGGCCGGGCCCATGATCTCCAGCGTCGGCTTGGCGTCGGCCACGTCGATCTCGATCTCTTTGTCGCCGAGCAGGCCCTCGCGCAGGCGCTTGCGCATAACCTGGCGGGCGGTGTTGTCGGCAGCGGGGGCCGCTGCCGCCGTGCCGAGTTCGGCAACTGCCGACCGGGGCGGCGGCACCAGGATGTCGAGGATCCGGTCTTCCGCCGCGTCTTCCGCGCGGGCGCGCTGGCGCCGCATCTGCACACTGCGCTCTTGCTTCACCGCCATGTCGAGCAGGTCGCGGATGATCGAGTCGACGTCCTTGCCGACGTAGCCGACCTCGGTGAACTTGGTCGCCTCGACCTTGATGAAGGGCGCGTCGGCCAACTTGGCCAGGCGGCGCGCGATCTCGGTCTTGCCCACGCCGGTGGGGCCGATCATCAGGATGTTCTTCGGCGTGATCTCGCCGCGCATCGGCTCGGGCACCTGCTGGCGCCGCCAGCGGTTGCGCAGCGCGATCGCCACCGCACGCTTGGCGCTTGCCTGCCCGACGATGTGGCGGTCGAGTTCGGAGACGATCTCCTGCGGGGTCATGCTCATCTCACAGGGTCTCGATCGTGTGGTTCTGGTTCGTGTAGATGCACAACTCGCCGGCAATCACGAGCGACTGCTTGACGATGTCGGCTGGCGCGAGCTGCGTGTGCTCCAGCAGCGCGCGTGCGGCAGCATGGGCGTAGCTGCCGCCGGAGCCGATCGAGACGATGCCGTGCTCGGGCTCCAGCACGTCGCCGTTGCCAGTGATGATGAGCGAGGCTTCCCTGTCGGCCACCGCGAGCATCGCTTCAAGCCGGCGCAGCACGCGGTCGGTGCGCCAGTCCTTGGTCAGTTCGATGGCGGCGCGCACCAGGTGGCCCTGGTGCTTTTCGAGCTTGGACTCGAAGCGCTCGAACAGCGTGAACGCGTCGGCCGTGGCGCCGGCAAATCCGGCCAGCACCTGGTCGCGGTACAGCTTGCGCACCTTGCGGGCGGTGGACTTGACGACGATGTTGCCCAGCGTCACCTGGCCGTCGCCGCCGAGCGCCACGACATTGCCGCGCCGCACGCTGACGATCGTCGTGCCGTGGTAGGTTTCCATGGTGTTGAGGTGCGGCAGATTCGCGCCGCTTCAAGCGGAGGCCCGCAGTCTAGCGGCACGGCGCTGGACGCCGTAGCCGCGCCGCAGCCTCAGACGGTTCGGACCTTGACCTTGGCGTGCTCGTTGATGCCCATCGCGCCGAAGAAGAGCGCCACCAGGCGATGCGACTCCAGGAAGGTCACGAGGCGGTTCTCGCTGCGCCGCGCCAGCACCCAGTTGAGCAGGTCGCCCGCGGCGATGAAGTCGACCCGGATCAGTCGCACGCACGAAACGTTGACGATGGTGGCGTCGCCGAGGTCCGCGTCCATCTTCCGCAGCGTGGGGCCGATGTCGCCCACCAACTGGCCCGACAGGTCGAAGTTCGCGATGGCGGCCAGGCTGCCGTCGGCAGTGCTCTGCGACTCGACGAAGCCGGTGGACACGTCGGTCACGGCCGGCATCGGCGGCGGCAAGGTGCTGTGCTGGTTGGCGCCGATCACGCGCGCCGTGCACACCGAGCGCTCCCACGACGGAGGTGACACTTCGTAGGTCACGCAATAGTCGATCGCCGTCTCGTCGAACTGGTCGGGCCGGTTGGTCATGCGCAGCGCGTCCAGACGCAATTGCCAGTAGGCGGGGTCGGCATCGCGCACGCCGGTGGGCGAGGAGTCCTGCAGCACGGTGAGCAGGCGCTCGCCACCCAGCCACTGCATGTCCAGCTTCTGGCCGATCCACTTGCGGAACAGCTCGCTCATGCGCGCGCAGCCTTCGGCGTCGATGCCCTTGAGCGCGCCCCAGTCGAATACCCAGGGCAGCGGCATCTGCAGGCTCTGCGACGACAGCTTGGCGACCTCGTCGGCATCGACATAAGCCGGGCACACCCAGCCCACCTGGCCGACGATGCGCGACGTGCGGGGCCGCTCGTCGGTGGTGGCTTCGGCCACCATGCGCGGCATCGAGTACCACTGCGGCGCCGACCAACCGAACTGTTGCGCGTAGTCGAGCGCGAGGCTCTCGAACTTGTGCTGCTGGCCGATCGCGCGGTACAGGTCGAACAACACCAGCCAGGTCTCGGCGTGCTGGGCGCGTTTGCCGGCGGTGCCGGTGAGGGCGGCCAGCGCGTGTTCGCACTGCTCGAAGTCGGCGTTGGCGAAGGCGATCACCGCCTCGTCGAGGTCGGGGTCGTGCACCACGTCGCTGACCTCGACGCTGAAGCCCTTGTCGAGCGCGGGCGTCAGCGGCTCGAGCTTGGGCGGCGGAGCGGCCGGTGCGTCGCCAGCGCCGCTGCGCTGGGCAGGCACGTCGCGGCTTGGCCGCGTCGGCAAGAAACCGGACACCCGGCCACCGACCTGGTTGGCTGCCGTCGCGGCAGCTGCCGCGGGCGTCGCTGCGTCGATCGACGCCGGTTGTGTCGGCGCACTGTAAAAGTCAGGCGCGCGGCGCTGCGCACCGGCGTAGCTGTCGCCGACCATCTGCTGCTCGATCTGGTCGATCTTGGCCTTCACGCCGCCATCGGCGCGGGCCAGGCTGTCGGTGGGGCGCACTTCGGAGTCGTCGATACGCGACGAACCGCCGAGCGCAGCGAGCTGTTCACTGGACAAGCCTTCGCGGCGCACGCGACGCAGCATGTCGAGCTCCCGCTTGCGCACGAAGTCGTTGCGCCGCTTGCGCTCGATCATCGCTTTGAGCTCGGTCTTGGCCGACTCGGTTTCGCGGGCCTGGTCGGACGGCGCGGTCAACTCGGCCCACTCCGTGGCCGGGTTGGCCACGAACTTGACCATCTTGCGAAAGAAGCTGGGGGAGTCTTTGGATTCCGACATGGCGGGGGGCCGGCGCGGCCCGTCAGTCGCCGAACATCTTCTGCTTGAGTTCGCGTCGTTGCTGGGCTTCGAGGGACAGTGTAGCGGTGGGTCGCGCGATCAAACGACCCAGGCCGATGGGTTCGCCGGTTTCGTCACAGAAACCATAGTCGCCCGATTCGATGCGCCCGAGCGACTGTGAAATCTTCTTCAGAAGCTTGCGCTCGCGGTCGCGCGTGCGCAACTCAAGCGCGTGCTCTTCCTCGATCGTGGCGCGGTCGGCCGGGTCGGGGACGATGGAGGTGTCCTCGCGCAGATGCTCGGTGGTTTCGCCGGCGTTGTTGAGCAGGTCGTCCTTCAGGCGCTGCAGCGTGACGCGGAAAAAGTCGAGCTGCTTGTCGTTCATGTACTCGGCCTCGGGCATGGCCAGCACCTCGGCTTCGGTCAGGTCGCGGCCGGCCTTGGCCTTCCAGGCGTTGGCCAGTTTCGGGTCGGACGCATGCGTCTGCTTCGGCGTGTCGAGCTCGAGGTTGTTCATCTGCCGAGTCGGCGGGCGCGGCGGGGCAAAGCGGTCGGCGAAGCGAGATGTGGGCGCCGGCAGAGGCGCCTGCGCGGGGGCGACGGCGGCAGCCTTTCCTCCCTGGCGGCCGGCCGACCTCTTAAGAACGGGTGCGGGTGCAGGCTCGGCGGGTTTGGGGGCTGCAGTAACGACGGTCGCAGCAGGCGCGGCGGGCTTGGCCTCTTTGGGGGCAATGGATTTCACAGGTGGCTGCTGCGCAGGTTTGACGGGAGTCTTGGTTGCTGTGGGGGCCAGGGCGGGCTGGATTGCAGCGTTCGCCTTCGGAGCGGGTTTGGTCGGGGCATGGCGTTCCGGCAAGCCCGGCGAAGCCGTCCTGGCAACGGATGGAGCGGCCGGTTTCGATGCCGGCTTGGGCGTGGCTTTTCCGACGGGTTTCGAAGCTGGCTTCGAGACGAGCTTTGGGGCGGGTTTCGGGGTCGGCTTCGGGGCGGGCTTCGGGGCGGGCTTCGAGACAGACCTGGCGACAGGTTTCGCAACAGCCTTGCCGGCAGGCTTGGCGATTGACTTGGGCGGGGGCGATTTCGCCTTGGTGGCGGGCTTCTTCGGGGCAGCCTTGGAGGCCGTGGTTTTGCTCAAATGAGTCTCCTTGCGACAGCGGTGATCCCTCCTTAACGAGGGCTTGGCGCCATGGCACTGCGGTATCGGCCGCCGCGGATTGTAGCCACGTTGTTTGGGGTCTTCGGCACAAGAACGAGTCGGTTCTCACGGGCGGGCGCAGCGCACTGCGCGAGGTCGGCCCAGAGCCCTTGCGCCCCAGTCGCGTTGCCGGCGCGGAGCTGCTTCGGTGGTCCGCCGTGGCGGCCTGGGCAACCCAGGCCCGACATCAGGCCAGGCATTGCTCCAGGCCCTGCAAGAAGATGTCCCGCGGAAGGTCCAGACCGATGAACACCATCTTGCTCGTCTTCTTCTCGCCCGGCATCCACTTCGGGCCCAGGTCGCTGCCCATGAGCTGGTGCACGCCCTGGAAGATGACCTTGCGGTCCGTGCCCTTCATGTTCAGCACGCCCTTGTAGCGCAGCATCTTGGGGCCGTACACCTGCACGATGGAGCCGAGAAAGTCTTCGAGCTTGGCCGGCACGAACGCCTTGTCGGAGCGAAAGACGAACGACTTCACGTCATCGTCGTGCGCGTGGTGGTGCGGGTGGTCGCAGTGTTCGCCGTGCTCGTGGTCGTGATCGTGGTGATCGTGATCGTGGTCGTGGGCATGCTCCTGCGGATTCAGGAACTCCGGGTCAATGTCGAGCTTGGCGTTCAGGTTGAAGCCGCGCAGGTCGAACACCTCGGCGATCGGCACCTCGCCGAAGTTGACTCGGCGCTGCGGTGCGCGCGGGTTCATGTGCTTGACGCGGTGGATCAGCGCGTTCACCGTGGCGTCGTCCACCAGGTCGCTCTTGCTGATGAAGATCTGGTCGGCAAAGCCGATCTGGCGGCGCGCTTCCTGGCGCGTGTCGAGCTGGCCGCCAGCGTGTTTGGCATCCACCAGCGTCAGGATCGAGTCGAGCAGGTAGCTCTCGGCGATCTCGTCGTCCATGAAGAAGGTCTGCGCGACCGGCCCGGGGTCGGCCAGGCCGGTGGTCTCGATCACCACGCGGTCGAAGTTCAACTCGCCCTTGCGCCGCTTTTCGGCCAGGTCCGACAGCGTCGTGCGCAAGTCCTCGCGGATCGAGCAGCAGACGCAGCCGTTGTTGAGCTGGATGATCTGCTCTTGGCTGTCTTGCACCAGGATCTCGTTGTCGATGTTCTCGTCGCCGAACTCGTTCTCGATGACGGCAATCCTCTGACCGTGCGCTTCGGTCAACACGCGCTTGAGCAGCGTGGTCTTGCCCGACCCGAGAAAGCCGGTGAGGATGGTGGCGGGAATAAGACTCATGACGATGCCTTGGCGTTGCGGTGACCGACGGATATGGGGGTCGCCGACTCTGGTTCAAGGCTTCGGCGGTGTCAAGCCCGGCGACCCTGCGCCAGCGGCGCCCGGCGACGATGCCGCAGCTGGCGCTTCGGTTAAGCTGCCGCTCCTCGTCACTGCACGCCCCGGCGCGATGTCCGACCCCCACCCTGCCCGCTCCACCACCCGCCCGGGCGAGAAGCTCGCCGCCTCACCTGCGGATCGGCGCAGCCTGTTTCAGAAACTGGTCGAATTCGTGTCCCCCGGGCCCGACTCGCGCGACGAACTGATCGAGACGCTGGCCGACGCCGAGAACCGCGAGCTGATCGCGCCCGAGTCGCGCATGATGCTCGAAGGCGTGATCCGCATGGCCGACATGATTGCCGGCGACGTGATGGTGGCCGCCCCGCGCATGGACCAGCTTGACATCGACGCGGCCTACGACGAGCTGCTGCACGTGGTGATCGAGACCGGCCACTCGCGCTTTCCGGTCTACGAGGGCGACAAGCACAACGTCATCGGCATCCTGATGGCCAAGGACCTGCTCAAGCTGCAGCGCTCGCCCGACCTGAACCTGCGCACGCTGCTGCGCCCAGCGGTGTTCGTGCCCGAATCGAAGGGGCTGAACGAGTTGCTGCGCGACTTCCGCTCCAACCGCAACCACCTGGCGATCGTGATCGACGAGTTCGGCAGCACCGCCGGGCTGATCACGATCGAGGACGTGCTGGAGGAGATCGTCGGCGAGATCGAGGATGAGTTCGACGACGCCGACGGCGAGTCCGGCATCTACACGCTGGCCGACGGCGCGCAGCGCGTGGCCGGCGACGCGAGCATCGAAGCGGTCAACGCCGTCTTTGCGGTGGCCCTGCCGAGCGACGAGTTCGACACCATCGGTGGGCTCGTCGCTCACGAGCTGGGGCGCGTGCCGCGACGCGGTGAATCGACCACCGTGGGCGGGCTGGTGTTCTCGGTGATGCTGACGCGCGGCGGCGCGGTGCGCTGGTTCAAGGTGACGCGGGCTCCTGAGCCCGAGCCCGGCCTCGAAGAGGCTTGAGCGCTGCCGTGCCCGGCGCCGTGCGGCGGCTCGACGGCCTCGACCGCCGTCCACCCCACGCGGGCCCGGTGTGGGTGGCCTTGGTGGCCGCCACCGCGTTGGGCGGCTTGCACAGCCTGAGCTTCGCCGCTGACCGCCGGTGGTGGCTGCAGTTGGCAGCACTCGCTGCGCTGGTGTGGCTGCTTCGCGCAGCGGGCGTTGCGCGCGCTGCGGCGTTGGGCCTGGCGTTCGGCACTGCCTGGCTGGTCGGCAGCGTGTGGTGGCTGTTCATCAGCATGCACCGCTACGGCGGCTTGCCGGCCTGGATGGCCGCGCTGGCGGTGCTGCTGCTCAGCGCTTTCATGGCGGTGTTTCTGGCGGCGGCGATGGCCGGCTTTGCCCGCTGGCGCCTCTGCCGGCCGTTGCCGGATGCGCTCTTGCTGGCGGCGTTGTGGCTGCTGGCCGAACTGGCGCGCGGCGCGTTGTTCACCGGCTTCCCCTGGGCGGCGAGCGGCTACGCGCACGTCGAGGGGCCACTGGCAAGCCTGGCGCCCTGGCTCGGCGTGTACGGCATCGGGTTCGCCGCCGCCTGGCTCGCTGCGCTGCCGGTGCTGGCCTGGACGGATTCAGCTGCGCGCGCAGCGCGGGTGGCAGGCGCACGCGGGGACCGCGGCGAAGACACAGGCGGCGTTGACGACGACAAAAAGGCCGTCGAAGCTGCCGCCCGCGCCAGCCGAGGGCACCGCGGCACGGCAATCGGCGCGACGCTGGGCGTGGCTGCGGCCCTTGCGCTGCTGGGCTGGGCGCCGCCAGCAAACTTCACCCAGCCGACCGGCACGCTCAAGGTCTCGCTGCTGCAAGGCAACGTGCCGCAAGACGAGAAGTTCTCCATCGCCCACCTGCCCGAGGCGCTCGCGTGGACCCGGTCTGCGCTGCTCTCGGCGCAGGGCGACCTGGTGGTCGGCCCCGAGACCGTCGTCCCGCTGCTGCCGGCGCAGCTCGACCCGGCGTGGTGGGCCGAGTTGCTGGCGCACTTTCGCACCGGCCAGCGCGCCGCCCTGCTGGGGCTGCCGTTGGGCGACGAGGTGCAGGGCTACACCAACTCGGTGGCCGGCATCT
This sequence comes from Methylibium sp. NZG, assembly GCA_001263235.1. Classification (GTDB taxonomy): domain Bacteria; phylum Pseudomonadota; class Gammaproteobacteria; order Burkholderiales; family Burkholderiaceae_C; genus LGRD01. The sequence continues at coordinate 14,836 of LGRD01000003.1, forward strand.
CGGCGGCCAGCGCATCGGAGCCGGGCGGCTTCTACCGCTACGACAAACACCACCTCGTGCCGTTCGGCGAGTTCATCCCGCCCGGCTTTCGCTGGTTCACCGAGATGATGAACATTCCGCTCGGCGACTTCAACCGCGGCGTGCTGGGCGCGCCGGCCTTTGCGGTGCGGGGCGAGCGTGTGGCGCCCAACATCTGCTACGAGGACTTGTTCGGCGAAGAACTCGCGGTCGGTTTTGCCAACGCGGCGACCGCGCCGACGATCCTGGCCAACGTGAGCAACATCGGCTGGTTCGGCCAGACCATCGCCGTCGGTCAGCACCTGGCCATCTCGCGCATGCGCGCACTGGAGCTGCAACGGCCGATGCTGCGCGCCACCAACACTGGCGCCACCGTGGTGATCGACCACCGCGGCGTCGTCACGCACGCGCTGCCGCCGCACACGCAGGGCGTGCTCGAAGCGACGGTGCAGGGCCGCACCGGCATCACGCCGTTTGCGTGGTGGGCGGCGCGGACGGGGCTGTGGCTGCCGGCGGCGTTCGCGTTGCTGGTCGTGCTGGCGGTCGCGCGTGGGCGCCGCGTCGCAGTGATCGGCCGCTGACGCCCTCTGCGAGCCAGGGCTGGCCGAAGCCAGAACGCAAACAGGACATGCCATGCCCGACGCGCAAAGCGCAAGGCAGCGGGCAAGGCAGCCGTCGCGCGGTCAGCGCCCCAAACGCACCAGCCGCCCGGGCCGCTCGGTGGTGATCTCACCGGCCGCCTGCACGCATCGGCCAGCGACGAACGTGCGCACGTAGCCCTCGCCCTTCTGCAAGAAGCGCCGGCCGCCGGCCGGCAGGTCGCGCACCAGGCGTGGCGTGCCAACCGCCAGGCGCTGCGGGTCGATCACGTTCACGTCGGCGCGCAGCCCGACCGCCAGCACGCCGCGGTCGGCCAGGCCCAGGTAGCGGGCGTTGCGGCGCGTCAGCATCTCGACGGCACGCTCCAGCGGCAGCCGGTCTTTCTCGCGGTCGCGCACCCAGTGCGTCAGCATGAAGGTGCTGAAGCTCGCGTCGCAGATCGTGCCCACGTGCGCGCCCGCGTCGCTCAGGCTGCACAGCGCGCGCGGGTGGGTGAGCATCTCGCGCACGGTGTCGAGCGAACCGGCGTTGTAGTTGAAGATGGGGAAATAGATGAGCCGGCTGCCGTCGCCCTCGGCCAGATGGTCGTAGATCGCCTCCAGCGCCGTGCAGCCGCGCTGCTTGGCGCGCACGTAGAAGCTCTCCATCACCGTTGGTTCGTAGTTCAGCACGCGGCCGTCGGCGCCGCCCAGCGGGAACATGCGCCCGCTGACGAGCTCGATCTGCGCCAGCAGGATGTCCACCAGCGGTGGGATCGGCGTGCCGTCGCCGGCCATGCGCTCTGACTTCTCCGCGAGGATGCGCGCCTTGAGCGCCGGCTCGCGCAGTGCCGCCGCGCGCTCGGCCAGCGGCAGTGCAGCGATGGCCTTGAAGCCAGGAAAGCCCATGAACGGGTGGAAGCTCGCGTCCAGGCCGATGATCACGCCGATGCCGCGTGCGGCGGTCTGCAGGTACAGCGGCAGGCCGGCGGCCACGGCGGCGTCGACGCGATCGCGGATCTGCTGCCACTGTTCACCGCCCGGGTCGCGCTGCAGCCAGGTCATCGAAAGCGGCCGGGTCGATGCGCGCGCCATCTGCTCGACGAGGTCGAATTCGGCGTCGAAGTGCTGCGGATTGCGCAGCAGGTCGAAGTCGCTCACCAGCTGGATCACGCCGTGAGCCAGGCCCTCGAACGCGCTGGCGATGCCGGTCAACTCGGCAGCGCTCGCTTCCGATGCCGGCGTCTCGTGGCCACGGGCGGTGCGGTGGTTGTCGGTGCGGCCGGTCGAAAAGCCCGCCGCGCCGGCTTGCAGCGCCTCGCGCACCAACGCACGCATCGCGGCAATGTCGGCGGCCGTGGCCGCCTGCTGCGCCACCGCGCGCTCGCCCATCACCGCCATGCGCACCGGGTCGTGCGGCACTTGCGCCAAGAAGTCCAGGCTGTGCGGCATCGCATCCAGCACGTCCATGTACTGCGCAAAACTCTGCCAGCCCCAGCGCAGGCCTTCGGCCAGTGCGGCGCCGGGAATGTCCTCCACGCCTTCCATCAGCTCGATGAGCGCGTGCTCCTGCCCTGGCCTCACCGGCGCGAAGCCGACGCCGCAGTTGCCCATCAGCAGCGTCGTCACGCCGTGGTGGATGCTGGGCGAGAAGGTCTCGTCCCAACTCGCCTGCCCGTCGTAGTGGGTGTGGATGTCGATGAAACCCGGCGTGACCCACGCGCCGCGCGCGTCCACCCGTTCGCGCGCCGCCTCGGTGCCGCGGCCGGTGGTGGTGATGCTGGCGATGCGCCCGTCCTTCAGCCCCACGTCGGCAGTGAACGGTTCGGCGCCAGTGCCGTCGACCACGGTGCCGCCTTCAATCAGCCAATCGAGCATCCTTGCGCCTCCATGTCCAGGCCAGCGACAGGCCCGACACGATGTGCCAGATGCCCCACAGGCTCGCGATGATGACCATGCCGACATCGGCGTTGAATTGCACTGCAATGATGCCCAGCGCCAGACCCGAGTTCTGCATGCCGCCTTCGATCATGATCGCGCGCCGGTCGCGCTCGGCCACGCGGAAGGCGCGTGCGCACAGCCACCCGAGCAGCAGCCCACCGGCGTTGTGCAGCACCACGATCACGAGCGGCAGCAGGATCTGCGCATTCAGCAGCGCGCGCTCGCGCACCAGCCCGAGCGCGATGAACGCCAGCAGCGCGACCAGGCTGAAGTTGCCCAGCGGCTTGCGGATGCGCTCGGCCAGCGCCGGCAGGTGGCGGCTGCACAGCAGGCCCAGCGCCATCGGCACGGCCAGCAGCGCCAGCAGGCTCCACCAGATGCCCGAGGGGTCGATGGCGAGCTGCCGCAGCCAGCCTGCGGTGACCGGGTTGGCCGCCACCATCCACGTGAAGTTGAACGGCGTCAGCAACAGCGCCATCACGCTGGCCACCGCCGAGAGGCTGACCGACAGCGCGGTGTTGCCGCGCCCGATGTGCGTGATCACGTTGCTCAGCGAGCCGCCGGGGCAGCACGCCACCAGGATCATCGCCGCCTCGGCGCTGGGCGGCAGGTCCAGCGCCAGCGTGGCCAGCCAGGTGCCCACCGGCAGCAGCACGAACTGCGGGATCAAGCCGCAGACGATGGCACGCGGCGTTTGCGCCACGCGTGCAAAGTCAGCGACCTTCAGTTCCAGCGCGACCGAAAACACCATCGTGGCCAGCACCAGGCTCAGGATCAGTTGCTGGGGCGTCATGCTGCGCGAGCGTAGCGGCAGGGGCGCGGCGGGCCGCTGAGGGTTTTCGCGCGGGGGTGCGTGAGCGTCCTGCGTGCCCGCGTGGCCTGCGTGCGCCGCGACGCGGCGGCGAGGCAGCAGCCACCTGCCCCGTAAACTCGCTCTCTTTGCCATCGCCTTGCATGCCCATGCTGAGCTTCCAGCAAATCATCCTCAAGCTCCAGGACTACTGGGCCCAGCAGGGCTGCGCTTTGCTGCAGCCGTACGACATGGAAGTCGGCGCCGGCACCAGCCACACCGCGACCTTCTTGCGCGCGCTCGGCCCCGAGCCGTGGAAGGCGGCCTATGTGCAACCCAGCCGCCGCCCCAAGGACGGCCGTTACGGCCAGAACCCGAACCGGCTGCAGCACTACTATCAATACCAGGTGGTGCTCAAGCCCGCGCCGAGCAACATCCTGGAGCTGTACCTGGGCTCGCTGGAGACGCTGGGCTTCGACCTGAAAGTCAACGACATCCGCTTCGTAGAAGACGATTGGGAGAACCCCACGCTCGGCGCCTGGGGCTTGGGTTGGGAGGTGTGGCTGAACGGCATGGAGGTCACACAGTTCACCTACTTTCAGCAGGTCGGCGGCATCGACTGCAAGCCCATCACCGGCGAGATCACCTACGGGCTGGAGCGGCTGGCGATGTACTTGCAAGGCGTGGACAACGTGTACGACCTGACGTGGACCGACGGCTTGAAGTATCGCGACGTGTATCACCAGAACGAGGTGGAGCAGAGCACCTACAACTTCGAGCACAGCGACGTGGAGTTCCTGCTTGCGGCGTTCGCCGGCCATGAGAAACAGGCCAAGTACCTGATGGAGCAGCAACTCGCGCTGCCCGCCTACGAGCAGGTGCTCAAGGCCGGCCACAGCTTCAACCTGCTCGACGCGCGCGGCGCGATCAGCGTGACCGAGCGCGCGGCCTACATCGGGCGCATCCGCAACATCTCGCGCAGCGTGGCGCAGAGTTACCTCGACAGCCGGGCGCGCCTGGGCTTTCCGATGGCGCCCAGGGAATGGGCGGCTGAGGCGCTGGCGTTGATAGAGAAGAAGGCGGCATGAGCCTGGCCCGCCGCCCGGGATTTGCTCAACACGACGGTGCGCCGACGAGTTGCGGTGTTACAGTGTAGATACGCGTATCTACATGGAGAATGAAATGGGTGCTCTTGACTTGCCGGTGGCCCGCTGGGGCAACGGCCTCGCCGTCCGCATCTCGGCGCAGATGGCGCGCGAGCTGAACGTGAGCGAAGGCTCGGTGATCCAGGCCGAGGTGGTGGGGCCTGCGCAGTTGCGCCTGGCCAGCGCCAAACCGTTCGATACCAAGGCATTTCTCGACCGGCTCGACAGGCTGCACGAGCGCATGCCGATGACCGAGCCGGTGGTCGACTCGATGCGCCGCGATGCCCGCTACTGACTCGCCCAAGGTCTACGTCGACGCCAGCGCGCTCGTGGCGCTGGTGACCACCGAGCCGTACACGGCGGCGATCAAGCAGTGGCTACGAACTCACGAGCAGGTGCCGCTGGTCAGCGCCGACTGGTGCGTGCCTGAGGTCGCCAGCGCACTGTCCATCAAGGTCCGCAGCCGGCAGATGAGCGCTGACCTGGCCGACGAAGCCTGGAACGAGTTCGGTGCCGCCTGCGATGGCCGATTGCAGTTGACGCCGGTTGCGGCGACCGATTTCTCCTTCGCCGCTCAGATGTGCCGCGTGCCGCAGTCGGGCCTGCGCGCGGGCGACGCCCTGCATCTGGCCGTGGCGCTGCGCAGCGAGTGCGGCGCGTTGTTGTGCCTGGACGAACTCCTCAACCGAAACGCCGAGGCCAGCGGCCTCGCCCTGATCCGCCTCTGACATCCGCGTCTGCATCACTCATGGTCACCAAGAACCTGCTCGTCGAACTGTTCGTCGAAGAACTGCCGCCCAAGGCGCTGAAGAAACTCGGCGAGGCGTTTGCTGCAGGCCTGGCCGACGGCCTGCGCGCGCAGGGACTGGCGAGCGAACACTCGGCCGTCACGCCGTTCGCGTCGCCGCGCCGGCTGGCAGCGCACATCAGCAGCGTGCGCGGCCACGCCGACGACAAGGCGCAGTCGCAGAAGCTGATGCCGGTCAGCGTGGGGCTCGATGCCGGCGGCCAGGCCACGCCGGCATTGCTGAAGAAGCTCGCCGCGCTCGGTGCCGACGCGTCTGCGGTGGCGAATCTTCAGCGCCGCATGGACGGCAAGGCCGAGGCGCTGTTCTTCGACAGCGTGGTGCGCGGCGCGACGCTGGCCGAGGGTTTGCAGAAGGCGCTCGACGACGCGCTGGCCAAACTGCCCATCCCGAAGCTCATGCAATACCAGCTCGACGACGGCTGGAGCACGGTCCACTTCGTGCGCCCGGCGCACGGCCTGGTGGCGCTGCACGGCGCCGATGTGGTGCCGGTGCGCGCACTCGGCCTGCAAGCCCGGCGCGAGACGATGGGCCACCGCTTCGAGGCGCCGATGACGCCGGTGGTGCTGCAAGACGCTGACCACTACGCGCGGCAGCTCGAAGAACAGGGCGCGGTGATCGCCAGCTTTGCCGCACGCCACGGCGAGATCGCGCGCCAACTCAACGCCGCCGCGCGCAAGGAGGGCCTGACGCCGATCGACGACGCGGCCCTGCTCGACGAGGTCACCGCGCTGGTGGAGCGGCCCAACGTGCTGCTGTGCCGCTTCGACGAAGCGTTTCTCGGCGTGCCGCCGGAGTGCCTGATCCTGACGATGAAGGCGAACCAGAAGTACTTTCCGCTGCTCGACGCGCAAGGGCTGCTGACGAACAAGTTCCTCGTCGTCAGCAACATCCGCCCCGACGACCCGAGCCGCGTGATCGAAGGCAACGAACGCGTGGTTCGGCCGCGGCTGGCGGATGCGAACTTCTTCTTCGATCAGGATCGGAAGAGGACGCTGGAGTCGCGCGTGGCGGGGTTGGACAAGGTTGTGTATCACGCCAAGCTTGGCTCGATGGGTGATCGGGTGAGGCGCGTTTGCAGCATTGCCGACGTCATCGGCCAGCAAGTAAGCAGCGGCGCTGGCGGCCCCTCGGTCGCGGCGATGGCAGTTCAGGCCGCGAGCCTTGCGAAGTGCGACCTGCTCACGGACATGGTGGGTGAGTTTCCGGAGTTGCAGGGTGTGATGGGGGGCTACTACGCCCGACACGAAGGAGTTCCCCCGGCCGTAGCTGAGGCAATCGAAGACCATTACCGGCCGCGTTACGCAGGAGACTCGCTGCCTCGCGGTCCCGTCGGTCTCGTTGTCGCGTTGGCTGACAAGCTTGAGACCCTGGTGGGTCTGTTCGGCATCGGCCAGTTGCCAAGCGGCGACAAAGACCCTTTCGCACTGCGACGCAATGCGCTGGGTGTGCTTCGGGCGCTAGGCGATCTGCACAAGTTTGGCGACGGCGAGCTGGCGCTGGACAGGGCAATCGATATTGCCATCCAGTCTCCGCAGTGGCCATCAAACTGGGCGCAGACCGCTCCGGCCACTGGCGGTGTGGTCCGAACGCTACGCGGACTGTTGCTCGAGTTCCTTCGCGATCGGTTGGCGGTCTCTTTGCGCGACGCAGGCTACACAGCGCACGAAGTCGAGGCAGTCATCGCGGACGACAAGTTCTGGCGCCTGGCGCAACTGCCCTCCCGACTTTCCGCGCTGCGCGCGTTCCAGGCGCTGCCCGAGGCATCTGCGCTTGCCTCAGCCAACAAGCGCGTTGGCAACATTCTGAGCAAGGTCACCGATGCCAGTCAGCGACGGTTCGACGCAACGTTGCTGTGCGAGCCCGCCGAGCAGGGCCTCGCGGACACACTCCGTGCGGTTGAATCGAGGGCGGGCGCCCTCTTTGATCGCGGCGACTACACCGGCTCGTTGCAAGCCTTGGCGTCGCTTAAGGCTCCGGTGGATGCCTTCTTCGACACTGTGATGGTCAACGCCGAAGACCCCGCCCTGCGCGCCAACCGCCTCGGACTGCTTGCACAACTCCACGCCGCCATGAACCGCGTCGCAGACTTGTCGAAGCTGGCCACCTGACTTACTCTGCATGCCATGGACTACAGCCAGATCATCACTGTCGAACCCGGAAAGATGGGCGGCAAGCCGTGCATCCGAGGCATGCGCTTCACCGTCTACGATGTGATGGACTACCTTGCGGGCGGTATGTCGATCGAACAACTTCTGCAGGACTTCCCGTACCTGACGCGTGACGACGTGCTTGCGACGTTCGCCTACCTCGCCGACGTTGACAGGCGCATCTCGCGCGCGGCATGAGGGCGTTGTTGGATCACAACCTGCTGGCTCGCCTGCTGCCGGTCTTGCAGTCTTGGCCGTGGGTGACACAGGCAGATCACGTGGCCGACCTCGGTTGGGCCGCCGCGGACGACCGTTTCATCTGGAAGGCGACGTCCACTCAACCCACCGTCGCTAGTACCCAACCATGAAACTCATCATCCTCGACCGCGACGGCACCCTCAACGAAGACCGCGACGACTTCGTGAAGTCGCCGGAGGAATGGGTGCCGCTGCCCGGCGCGCTGGAGGCGATCGCGCGGCTCAACCGCGCGGGCTGGCACACGGTGCTGGCGACCAACCAGTCGGGGCTGGGGCGTGGGTTGTTCGACATGAGCACGCTCAACGCGATCCACCTGAAGATGAACCAGGCGCTGGCCAAGCTGGGCGGGCGCATCGACGCGGTGTTCTTCTGCCCGCACGCGCCGACCGAGACCTGCACCTGCCGCAAGCCGCTGCCGGGCATGTTCGAGTTGATCGGCGAGCGCTACGGCGTCGAGTTGAAGGATGTGCCGGCCGTCGGCGACACGCTGCGCGACTTGCAAGCCGGTGCAGCGGCGGGGTGCCAGCCGCACCTGGTGCGCACCGGCAAGGCCGGGGCGATGGACGCGGCCGAGATCGAGCGCCTTTGCGCGCAGGTGCCGGGTGCGCCGGTGCAAGTTCATGCCGATCTGGCTGCGTTTGCTGCGCACTTGATCGATCGCCAGCGCAAGGAGCACGGCGACTCGGGGGAATCGGATTCAGGCTACGGGGTGGGGAACTGATATGAGCCCGCACGGCCGCCCGAAGGGCTTACTGGAGTACCTTCGGGCTGCGCCCTCCGAAATTCGCCCTTGGGGCGGCCCGGCGTGCTCATGCCCCGCAGTGCGTAGCACGGAGGATGTCTTGTGACGATGTTTTTCTACGGCGTTCGTTCGCTGCTGTTCGTGCTGTTCCTCTTCGCAACCGTCGTGCCGTGGGCGTTGACGGTGCTGGTGTTCTCGATGTTTGCCAGCGGCAGCACGGTGTACCGGATGTGCGTGGGCTGGCTCAAGACGGCGATTGCCGGCGCGCGCGTGATCTGCGGCGTGCAGGCGCGCCTGCACGGTTTTCAGAATCTGCCCGACGGCCCGGTGGTGCTGCTGCCCAAGCACCAGTCGACGTGGGAGACGTTTGCCTTCCCCGGCCTGATGCCGCGGCCGCTGTGCTACGTGTTCAAGCGCGAGCTGCTCTACATCCCGTTCTTCGGCTGGGCGATGAGCCGCATGGACATGATCCACATCGACCGCAGCAAGCGCACCGAGGCGTGGACGCGTGTGGCCGAGCAGGGCAAGCGCTTCATGGACAAGGGGCATTGGGTCATCATGTTCCCCGAGGGCACGCGCATTGCGCGTGGCGAGGTGGGCAACTACAAGAGCGGCGGCACGCGGCTGGCGGTGGCCACCGGCGCTGCGGTGGTGCCGATCGCGGTGACGTCGGCGCGCTGCTGGCCGCGCAAGTCGTTCATTTTGCGGCCGGGGGTGATCGATGTGTCGGTGGGCCAAGCTATTGCGTCTGCCGGCCGCGAGCCCGACGAGTTGATGCGCGAGGTGCAGACCTGGATCGAGGCCGAGATGCGCCGGCTCGACCCGGATGCGTATGCGCCGGGCACGGGACCCGCAGTGGTCGCGAGCCCGAGCCGATAGACTCTGCGTTCATGACGCGCGCGACCGCCGTGCCCAACACTCAGCAGCTGTCGCTGTTCGGCGAGGCGGAGCCGGCGGCGCAAGTAGGCGATGCGGCGCCGCCTGATCGCGGTGGCGCTGCGGTTTGGGTCGAACCCGTTGACAGCGCGCCGACGCGTTCGCCTTTGCGTCCGGTGCCGCGCGGCTCGGGGCCCGGTACCGCCGTGCCTCCTTCTCCAGCCAGCGGCTTGACCCCTGCGGTGTTTCGCCACCCGCAAGCCGACCGCGAAATTCGCCTGAAGGAGCACCTGGTCGCCTACGCGCTCAAGCGCGCACGACGCCGCAGCATCGGCTTCATCGTCGGCGTCGAGGGGCTCAGCGTCAACGCGCCCAAGTGGGTCGGCATCGGCGACATCGAAGCCGCGCTGCAAGAAAAAGCCGCCTGGATCCTGAAGAAACTGCGCGAGCAGCAAGAGCGCGGCCAGCGCCTGCAGGCCGCCAAGGTCGATTGGCGCGACGGCACGAGCATCCCCTTCCTGGGCGAAACCGTGATCGTCGTGCTCGACCCGCGCACCACCGGCGCGGTGCTCAACACCGACGCCACCTCACTGCCCGGCGTGCCGCGGCTCACCTTGCACATCGGCCTGCCGCACACCGCCACGGCCGAGCAGATTCGCGACGCGGTGCAAAGCTGGCTGCAGCGCCAGGCGCGGCGCGTGTTCGAGGAGCGCTGCCGCCTGTTCACCGAGCGTCTTGGCGTGCGCTATACGCGGCTGAGCCTGTCGTCGGCGCAAACACGCTGGGGCAGCGCCAGCGCCGACGGCTCGATCCGCCTGAACTGGCGGCTCATCCACTTTGCGCTGCACACGATCGACTATGTGGTCGCGCATGAACTCGCGCACCTGCGCGAGATGAACCACAGCCCGCGCTTCTGGGACGTGGTGCGCTCGGTGCTGCCCGACTACGAGCGCGCCCGCGGCGTGCTGAAGGACGACGTGCTGCCGGTGCTTGATTGACCCCCCCCGAGGCGCCTTGGGCCCTCCCCAAGTGCCGCGAAGAGGCCCCTTCGTGGCCCCAGGGGGCTGAGCCCGGAGACGAGCGGTCCAGTGGACCGCTCGTGCCTGGCGAGGGGCCGGGCCACTGGCCCGGTGGGCCCGGCTCGGCCTGCACGGCGCGCTGGCGGCCCGGCGGAGCCAGTTCCGCAGCGGCTGCTTGAAATTGGTGTGATCGTCGGCACCTTGCTGTTTGCAGGGCGCGGTGCCCGCAGGAGCAACTGAATGGACGTCGCGGCTTCTTCGAGCCAGCTTTGGTGGGTCGCCAGCATCGGCCTGATGGTGGTGGGCGTGGCCGGCACGGTGCTGCCGATGCTGCCGGGGACGATCCTGGTGCTCGCAGGCATCGTGCTCGGCGCGTGGATCGACGACTTCACGCGCGTGTCGGGCTGGACGCTCGGTTTCATCGCGCTGCTGGCCGTGCTCGCGTGGGTCACCGACTATGTGGCCGCGCTCATGGGCGCCAAGCGCGCCGGTGCCAGCCGGCTCGCGCTCGTCGGTGCGGCGGTGGGCACGGTGGCCGGCGTGCTCATGGGGCTGGTCGGCCTGCTGTTCATGCCCTTGCTCGGCGCGATGGCCGGCGAGTACTGGAGCCAGCGCCAGCGCCTGGGCGCGGCGGCCACGCGCGGCGAGTTGAGCGCCGCCGGGCAGAAGGCGACCACCGTCGGCGTGGCCACCTGGATCGGCCTGCTGCTGGGCACCGTCATCAAGGTCGTGCTGACGTTCCTGATGATCGGGGTGTTCTTCGCGGCGCTGTGGATCTGAGCGCGCGCCTCGTGGCGTGAGCCGGAGTCACGCCGTAGAGAAGCGGTAGACCCCGCTCCCATCGACCCGGCGCACCAGCTTGCCGCCGAGCCACAGCGCATGCAGGTGCGCGATCGACTCACCCATCGCAAACGTCGTCTGGTGCAGGTCGAGTTGGCGCTTGAACAGCACCATCAGCAGGTCGGCCGCACTTTGCGGGGCTTGCGCGCAGGCGGCCAGCACATCGGCAAAACGCTCGTCGTGGTGCTGCGTCAATTGGTCAATTCGCGTGCGCAGCCCACGGAACGGCCGGCCGTGCGAGGGCAGCACCAGCGTGGTGGCGGGCAGCGCCTTCATGCGGGCGATGGAGGCCAGGTACAGCGGCAGCGGGTTGGCCTCGGGCTCGATGTCGAACACGCTCACATTGGTCGAGATGCGTGGCAGCACCATGTCGCCAGAGATCAGCACCCCGAGCGCCGGTGAATACAGCGAGATGTGCTCGGGCGCGTGGCCGTACCCCGCGTGGCAGGTCCACGCATGGCCGCCGATGCGCAACTCGTCGCCGTCCATCAGCCGGCGGTATTGCGCCGGCACCTGGGGCACCATGCTGGCGTAGTAGTTGGTGCGGCCTTTGATCTTGTCGATGGCCTCCGGGTCCGTCACGCCGTGGCTCTGCATGAACCGCGCCGAGCTCACGCCGCCCGCACCCGGGATGCCGCTGGCCACGCGCGCCACGTTGTAGTCGGTCGCGCTGATCCACAGCCGCACGCCCCACTTCTCGGTCAGCCAGTGGCCGAGACCCAGGTGGTCGGGGTGCATGTGGGTGCAGATCACGCGCAGCACCGGCAGGCCGCCCAACTCGTTGGCGAAGACCTGCTCCCAGGCGTTGCGCGTGGCGTCGTTGGTGATGCCGCAGTCGACGATCGTCCAGCCTTGAACCTTGCCATCCGCCCCGTCGATCTCATCGCGCAGCAGCCACAGGTTGATGTGGTTCAGCGCAAACGGCAGGTCCATGCGCACCCAGCGCACGCCGGGGGCGACTTCGAGCGTGGTGCCCAGCGCGGGCAGTGCATCGCCGAGCGGGTAGCTGAGCTGCTTCTCCTGTTCGTTCATCGGCGTCATTCGCGTTCCTTCGCTTGCCACTACACTTTACGTATACGTCAATTGCCCCAGTGTAAGACCCGATGCCCGACCGTGCTGCCTCCACGGCGACACCCCCTTCGCAGACCTTCACCATCGGCGAACTCGCGCGCGAGTTCGACCTGACCACGCGCGCCATCCGCTTCTACGAAGACTGCGGCCTGCTGCGGCCCCAGCGCCACGGGCGCAACCGTGTCTACACCGCGCGCGACCGCACGCGGCTGAAGCTCACGCTGCGCGGCAAGCGCCTGGGCCTGACGCTGGCCGAGGTGAAGGAGCTGGTGGACATGTACGAGTCGCCACGCGACACGCAGCCGCAGCTGAAGAAATTCCTGCTCGTGTTGGCCGCGCACCGCAGCCAGCTCGAACAACAACTCGCCGACTTGCATGCGACGCTCGATGAAGTTCGCGCGCAAGAGCGCGAGGCGCGCCGCCTGCTCAATACCGCGGACAAAAAGGGCGCCGAACACATCACCAACGACAAACGCACCGTGGGAGCGTGATGAAGCCTGCCGACGACCACTTCGAGCAACGCACGCGCGACTCATTTACGCGCCAGCCGGCCATGCAGACGCTGGGGGCGACCTTGAAGTCGGTCGCACCCGGCGCGGTGGTCATCGCGATGGCGCACCACGCGTCGCTGACGCAGCAGCACGGCTTCATCCACGCCGGCATGCTGGCCACCGCGCTCGACTCGGCCTGCGGCTACGCTGCCTTCACGTTGATGCCGCCCGATGCTGCGGTACTGACGATCGAGTTCAAGGTCAACCTGCTCGCACCGGCGCGCGGGCCGCTGTTCCGCGTCGAAGGGCTGGTGCTCAAGCCCGGCCGCACGATCACGGTGGTCGAGGGGCGCGCCTTGCAACACGGCGCCGACGGCAACGAGGCGAAGCTCGTCGCCACGATGACCGCCACCATCATGACCGTGCTCGGCCGCGCCGGCCTTCAGCATTGAAGAATCACACGTCAGGAGACCCACCATGAACGACCTGCCCGGCCTGAACTTCCAGCTCGGCGACGACATCGACGCGCTGCGCGACGCAGTGCGCGACTTTGCGCAAGCCGAGATCGCACCGCGCGCCGCCGAGATCGACCGCAGCGACCAGTTTCCTTCTGACCTGTGGCGCAAGATGGGCGCGTTGGGCGTGCTCGGCGTGACGGTGAGCGAAGAGTACGGTGGCGCCGGCATGGGCTACCTGGCGCACATGATCGCGATGGAAGAGATCAGTCGTGCCAGCGCCAGCGTGGGCCTGAGCTACGGCGCGCACAGCAACCTGTGCGTCAACCAGATCAAGCGCAACGGCAGCGAGGCGCAGCGCCGCAAGTACCTGCCCAAGCTGATCAGCGGCGAACACGTGGGCGCGCTGGCGATGAGCGAGCCCGGCGCCGGCAGCGACGTGATCGGCATGAAGCTCAAGGCCGAGGACAAAGGCAGCCACTACCTGCTCAACGGCACGAAGATGTGGATCACCAACGGGCCGGACGCCGACACGATGGTCGTCTACGCCAAGACCGAGCCGCAGATGGGTGCGCGCGGCGTCACCGCGTTCATCGCCGAGAAGGGCATGAAGGGCTTTTCCACCGCGCAGAAACTCGACAAGCTCGGCATGCGCGGCTCGCACACCGGCGAGATGGTGTTCAGCAATGTCGAGGTGCCAGCCGAGAACGTGCTGGGCGCACTCAACGGCGGCGCCAAGGTGCTGATGAGCGGGCTGGACTATGAACGCGCCGTACTCGCCGCCGGCCCCATCGGCATCATGCAGGCGGTGATGGACAACGTGGTGCCTTACGTGCACGACCGCAAGCAGTTCGGCCAGAGCATCGGCGAGTTCCAGCTCATCCAGGGCAAGCTGGCCGACATGTACACCGTGCTGCAGGCCGGCCGCGCCTTTTGCTACACGATCGGCAAGAACCTCGACCTGCTCGGCAGCGAACACGTGCGCCAGGTGCGCAAGGACTGCGCGAGCGTGATCCTGTGGTGCGCCGAGAAGGCGACGTGGATGGCCGGGGAGGGCATCCAGATCTTCGGCGGCAACGGCTACATCAACGAGTACCCGCTCGGCCGCTTGTGGCGCGACGCCAAGCTCTACGAGATCGGCGCTGGCACGAGCGAGATCCGTCGCATGCTGATCGGGCGGGAGCTGTTTTCGGAGACGATGTGACTTCACTGCCCACGTCGACTTGGGCGTGGCGCGCGTGACCTCCATGAGCAGCTTCCACCTGTACCTCGACAGCGCCGACCTCCGCGAGCTGCGCACTTGCCTGCCGCACCCGGTGGTGCACGGCGTCACCACCAACCCGACGCTGCTCAAGCGCGCCGGCGTCACGCGCCAAGGTTTGCAAGCGGGCGCGCACCTCAGCGCCGAAGGCGTGCCGGTGACCTGCACGGCGATCTATGCCGCCGAGCAAGCTCACTTCGCTGCGTCACTCGGCGCCGCGTACGCTGCTCCGTACCTCGGGCGTTTGCAAGACGCTGGCATCGACGGCCTCGCGCTGATTGGGCAGATGCAGTCGCTGATCGACAGAGGCAATCAAAGGAGCAACCAGCATAGCGGCACCACCACGCGCCTGCTCGTGGCCAGCGTACGCACGCGCGAGGCGTACCTGGCGTTGCTGCAACTGGGCGTCGGCGCTATCACCATCCCGCCGCGACTGCTCACTGAGTTGCTGGACCACCCCGCCACGCTGGAGGCCGAGCGCGGCTTTCTGGCCGACGCCGCCACCCTGTGAACGCACCATGAGCGACCTGCCGCCCCTGCCCGCGCCGCGGCTCGGCCGCTACCGCCACTACAAGGGCGGCGAGTACGAACTCGTCGGCGTCGTGCGGCATAGCGAGACGCTCGAACCGCTGGTGCTGTACCGCCCGCTGTACGACGCGGCGGGGCTGTGGGTGCGCCCGTACGAGATGTTCTTCGAGGAGGTCGAGGTCGATGGGCGAATGCAGCCCAGGTTCGTGATGCTGCCGCCGCACCTGGGCGCGGGGTCGGCCTGAACAGTCCCCTGCCGTGGGGCACGTAAAGACGCGGGTCCGCCGATACACTCGTTTCACCGAGCCGCCACCGATGCCCGCATGAGCCAAGACCTGAAAGAACTCTTCGAGAGCAACCGCCGCTGGTCGCAGGAGGCCCAGGCCCGCACGCCCGACTTCTTCTCGCGCCTTTTGCAGCAGCAGGTGCCGCAGTACCTGTGGATCGGCTGCGCCGACAGCCGCGTGCCGGCCAACGAAATCCTGGGCCTGTTGCCGGGCGACGTGTTCGTGCACCGCAACGTGGCCAACGTGGTGGTGCACTCCGACTTGAACGCGCTGTCGGTCATGCAGTACGCGATCGACATGCTGCAGGTGCGGCACGTGATGGTGGTGGGCCACTACGGTTGCGGTGGCGTGATGGCGGCGCTGCAAAACCGCCGCATCGGCCTGGCCGACAACTGGATCCGCCACGTGCAGGACGTGCGCAACAAGCACCGTCCCTGGATCGACGGCATGCCCGACGAGGAGATGCGCATGCGTGCGTTGTGCGAGCTGAACGTGCTGGAGCAGTCGCTCAACGTGTGCGAGACGACCATCGTGCAAGACGCCTGGCAGCGCGGGCAACAGGTGGTGGTGCATGGCTGGGTGTACGGCCTGCACAACGGCTTGCTCGAAGACCTGCGCATCACCGCCGCCGCTGTCGATGACGTGATGCCCGCCTACGGCAGCGCGCTCGCCGCGCTGAAGGAGCGCTTCGACGCCGAGTGGAACAATTGACCCACCCCCGAAGCGCCTTCGGCGCTCCCCCTCGAAGGGGGCGCCACCAGTGGCCCGGCAGAGCCGGTTCCACGGTGGCCGCTTGACGACGGATTGGACGACTGGCGTGTTCCCGCAAAAGCTCACCGACTCGCGCGCCTACGACATCGCGCAGGCGATGCTCGACGGCTTCAAGCGCCACTACACGCTGTTCCGCGAAGCCAGCGCAGGCGCGCAGCGCCGCTTCGAGTTGGCCGACTGGCACGGCCAGCAGCGCGCGCAGCGCGAGCGCATCGAGTTCTACGACCTGCGCGTGGGCGAGGCCGCCGAGCGGCTGCAACGCGAGTTCCAGGCCGCCGCCTTGCCCAAGGACGTGTGGCAGCAGGTCAAGCTGCACTACATCGGCCTGCTGACCAACCTGTACCAGCCTGAGCTGGCCGAGACCTTCTTCAATTCGGTCACCACCAAGATCCTGCACCGCAGCTACTTCCACAACGACTTCATCTTCGTGCGGCCGGCGGTCAGCACCGAGTACATCGAGAACGACGAGCCCGCCTCGCTGCCGACTTTCCGCGCCTATTACCCGACGCTGGGTACGCTGCGCGACACCTGGCTGCGCATCGTCAACAACTTTCAGCTGCAGGTCGCGTTCGAAGACCTGGAGCGCGACATCGACCAGGTGATGGCGGCGGTGGCGGCCGAACTCGGCGAGTTCAGGATGCGTGCCAACTTCCAGGTGCAGGTGCTCTCCAGCCTGTTCTTCCGCAACAAGGGCGCCTACGTGGTGGGCAAGGTCATCAATGGCTTCAACGAGACGCCGTTTGCGCTGCCGATCATGCACGGGCAGCGCGGGCTGATCGTCGACACGGCCCTCTTCGGCGAAGACGAGCTGTTGCTCGTGTTCAGCTTTGCGCGCGCGTACTTCATGGTCAACATGGAGGTGCCCTCGGCCTACGTGCAGTTCCTGCGGTCGATGATGCCGCGCAAGCCGCGCAGCGAGATCTACAGCGCCATCGGCCTGCAAAAGCAGGGCAAGAACCTGTTCTACCGCGACTTTCTGGCGCACCAGCGGCACAGCAGCGACTCATTCCGCATCGCCCCCGGCATCAAGGGCATGGTGATGCTGGTGTTCGACCTGCCGAGCTTTCCGTATGTGTTCAAGGTCATCAAGGATTTCTTTCCGCCGCAGAAGGAGACGACGCGCGAGCTGGTCAAGCGCAAGTACCTCATCGTCAAGCAGCACGACCGCGTGGGCCGCATGGCCGACACGCTGGAGTACAGCAACGTGGCCTTCCCGCGTGCACGGTTCAGCGACGAGCTGGTGGCCGAGCTGAAGCACTTCTGCGCCAGCCTGGTCGAAGAAGACGGCGCCTCGCTGGTGATCCGCCACGTCTACATCGAGCGGCGCATGATTCCGCTCAACATCTACCTGGCCGATGCCACGCCGCAGCAGATCGAGCAGGTCGTCATTGAGTACGGCAACGCCATCAAGGACCTGGTGCGCGCCAACATCTTCCCTGGCGACATGCTGTGGAAGAACTTCGGCGTCACCCGCCACGGCAAGGTGGTGTTCTACGACTACGACGAGATCGAGTACCTGACCGACTGCAACTTCCGCAAGGTGCCCGCGCCGCGCAACGAAGAGGAAGAGATGTCGGGCGAGGTCTGGTATGCGGTCGGCCCGAAGGACGTGTTCCCCGAGACCTTCGAGCCGTTCCTGCTCGGCAACCCGGCCGTGCGCGCCGTGTTCATGCGCCACCACGCCGACCTGCTGGACGCGGCGTTCTGGCAAGGGCACAAGGAGCAGATTCTCGCCGGCTACGTGCACGACGTGTTCCCGTACGATGCGCACAAGAGGTTCGAGTACCGGCGCAAGATGTTGGAGGCGATGGAAGGGTCCACTGCGTGATGAGCCTGGCTGCGCGTTGGCCCCCTCTCCCCCTGGAAGAGGGCAGGGGTGAGGGCGCAGCGGTGAAGACAGCGCCGACGTTTGAGGCGGCTCGCGGCCCCTCACCCCGCCCTCTCCCCAAAGGGGCGAGGGAGCAATGCAAGTGGCTGGTTTTTGAGGAGTTCACATGTCCGACGCAATCGTCATCGTCTCCGCCGCCCGCACGCCCATCGGCGGCATGTTGGGCGACTTCGCATCGCTGCCCGCCTACCAACTCGGCGCGGTGGCCATCCAGGCCGCGGTCGAACGCGCCGGCATCACCGGCGATGCGGTGGGCGAAGTGCTGATGGGCAACTGCCTGATGGCCGGCCAGGGCCAGGCGCCGGCGCGCCAGGCGGCGCTCGGCGCGGGGCTGCCGCAGTCGGCCGGCGCAGTGACCTTGAGCAAGATGTGCGGCTCGGGCATGCGCGCGATGATGTTCGCGCACGACATGCTGCGCGCCGACAGCGCCGAGGTGGTGGTGGCCGGCGGCATGGAGAGCATGACCAACGCGCCCCACCTGCTGTTCGCGCGCAAGGGCGTGCGCTACGGCGCGGCGCAGATGTTCGACCACATGGCGATGGACGGGCTGGAAGACGCCTACACACGTTCAAAGAGCGGCGGCCTCGCGATGGGCGTGTTCGCCGAAGACTGCGTGGCCAAGTACAAGTTCACGCGCGAGGCGCAGGACGCGTTTGCGATTGCGTCCACGCAGCGCGCCAAGCAGGCCAATGAAGACGGCACGTTCGACTGGGAGATCGCACCGGTGACGCTGCAAGGCAAGTCGGGCGACACGGTCGTGAAGTTCGACGAACAACCCTTCAAGGCCAAGCTCGACAAGATCCCCGGCCTCAAACCTGCGTTCAAAAAGGACGGCACCATCACCGCCGCCAACGCGTCGAGCATCTCCGACGGCGCCGCCGCGCTGGTGCTGATGCGCGAGTCGACCGCGGTGCGTCACGGCTGCAAGCCGCTTGCGCGCATTGCCGCGCACGCGGTGCACGCGCAGGCGCCGGCGTGGTTTGCCACCGCACCGGCCGGCGCCATCGACAAGGTGCTGAAGAAGACCGGCTGGGCCGCGAAGGACGTGGACCTGTGGGAGGTGAACGAAGCCTTCGCCGCAGTCACGATGGCCGCGATGAACGAGTTCAACCTCGGCCACGAGATCGTCAACGTGCACGGCGGCGCGTGCGCTTTAGGCCACCCGATCGGCGCCAGCGGCGCGCGCATCGTGGTGACCTTGCTCGGTGCGATGCGCAAGCGTGGCGTCAAGCGGGGCGTGGCGGCGCTGTGCATCGGCGGCGGCGAGGCGACGGCGATGGCGGTGGAGATGACGTGATGCCGGCGACACGACCGTCCTCGCGAAATGACGTGATGCCGACGACATGAATGTCCTCGTCATTGGCGCATCGCGCGGCATCGGGCTCGAACTCGTGCGCCAGCACCGCGCCGCCCACTGCCGCGTGGTGGCCACCGCGCGCGACGAGGCGGGGCTGGCGCGCTTGGCCGCGCTCGGCGCCGTGCCGCTGCGGCTGGACGTGACGGACCTGGCCGCATGCGCCGGCTTCGGCTGGGCGCTCGACGGCGAGGCCTTCGACACCGTGTGGTTCGTGGCCGGGGTGCTGAACGGCACGCAGGGCGAGCAAGACGCGCCCGACGCGCCGACCCAAGGCGACTTCGACGCGGTGATGCACACCAACGTGCTGGCCCCGATGCGCCTGCTCCCGCTGGCCGCGCAGGCGCTCAAGCCCGGCGGGCGCATGGCGCTGCTGTCGTCGAAGATGGGCTCCATCGGCCAGCGCAGCAACGGCGGCAGCTGGCTGTACCGCGCCTCCAAGGCGGCGGCGAATTCGGTGTTGAAGGATTTGTCGTTCGCGTTCGCGGGCAAGGCCCTCTGCCTGTCGCTGCACCCTGGCTGGGTGCGCACCGACATGGGCGGTGCCGACGCCGACATCGACGTGGCCACCAGCGTGGCGGGCCTGTGCAAAGTAGTTGCACACGCTCGGCCCGAGGACCACGGCGGCTTCTTCAACTACGACGGGCAGCCGCTGGCGTGGTGACCTTTGGCCTGCTGCCCGGCCCGGCCGAGGCGGCGGTGTTCGCCAGCGCCGTGCTGGTGCTCAACGCCAGCCCTGGTGTCGATTTGCTGTTGACCGCCTCGCGCACGCTGCAGGGCGGCGCGCGCGCCGGTGCGGCAGCGGCGCTGGGCATCAATGCCGGCTGTGTGGTGCACGCGCTGCTCGCCGCCTTCGGGCTGGCCGCGTTGCTGGCGCTGCACCCTGGCGCGTTCAGGCTGGTTCAGTGGGCCGGCGCGGCGTACCTGGCCTGGCTCGGCATCGGGATGCTGCGCAGCGCGCTGGGCGGCGAGGCGAGCGCGGCTGCGGAGGCGGTGGCTGCGGGGTCGGCGCAGAGCGAGGCGGCAGGTTCGGCGCAGAGCACGGCGGCTGCTTCAGTGGCCAGTCCACCACCGCCCTATCGCTGGCAACCCGACTTCCGCGCCGGCTTGCTGACCAACCTGCTCAACCCCAAGGTGGCGCTTTTCTTCCTGGCCTTCATGCCGCAGTTCGTGCCCGCGGCGTCGCCTGCGCCGACGGTGTCGTTCCTGTTACTCAGCGCGTGGTTCGTGGTGCAGAGCCTGCTGTTCCTGCTGATCTTGGTGGCGGTGGTGGCGCGCCTGCCGCGCCTGCGCGCTTCGGGCGCCGTGCGGCGCGTGCTGGGCGTGCTGGGCGGTGCGCTGTTCATCGCGCTGGCAGTGCGCCTGCTGCGCGAGCGGCCGGCCGCGCTAGGATGATTTGCTTCAAGCACACCATGTGCAAACCCGCTTTGCCACCGGGCAGAACCCACCTCCGTGAAAGACACGCATGACCTCGACTGCCGAGACATTGTTTGTACCCTCGCCCCATGCTTCCTGCGCTGTTGCTCGCGCCACAGGGCTGGCCGTGCGCATGGTCTGCAACCTTGCGCAAGGCCAATGACATGCAGCTGAGCGAAGACCACCGCGCCGTGCAAGACGCCGTGCGCGCGTATGTGCAAGACCGCATCGCCCCGAACGCCGCGCGCTGGGACAAGGAGCACCACTTCCCCGCCACCGAGCTGAAAGGCCTGGCGGCACTCGGCTGCTACGGCGTGGCCGTGCCCACCGAGTGGGACGGCGCGGGGCTCGACTACCTGGCGCTCGCCGTCATCATCGAAGAGATCGCGGCCGGCGACGGCGGCACCTCCACCGTCATCAGCGTCAACAACTGCCCGGTATGCAGCATCTTGATGGCGTGGGCGAGCGATGCGCAGAAGGCGCAGTGGCTCAAACCGCTGGCGCGCGGCGACATGCTCGGCGCCTTTTGCCTGACCGAGCCGCATGTGGGCTCGCAGGCCGACGGGTTGAAGACGACCGCCACATTGGTCAAGAGCGAAGTGGGCCACGACTACGTGCTCAACGGCGTCAAGCAGTTCATCACCAGCGGGAAGAACGGTGATGTCGCCATCGTGATGGCCGTGACCGACAAGGCGGCTGGCAAGCGAGGCATCAGCGCCTTCATCGTGCCGACGACCACGCCCGGCTACACCGTTGCGCGCATCGAAGACAAGCTCGGCCAGCACAGCAGCGACACCGCACAGATCGTGTTTGAGAACTGCCGCGTGCCAGCCGCCAACCTCGTCGGCGAAGAAGGGCTGGGCTTGAAGATCGCACTCAGCGGCCTGGAGGGCGGGCGCATCGGCATCGCCGCGCAGAGCATCGGCATGGCGCGCGCCGCGTTCGACGCCGCGCTGCGCTACTCGAAAGAACGCGTCGCCTTCGGCAAGCCGATCTTCGAGCACCAGGCGCTGCAGTTCCGCCTGGCCGACATGGCGACGAACATCGAGGCCGCGCGCCAGTTGACGCACCACGCCGCGGGCCTGAAAGATGCCGGCCTGCCCTGCCTGAAGGAAGCCGCGATGGCCAAACTCTTTGCCAGCGAGATGGCAGAAAAAGTGTGCAGCGCCGCGATCCAGGTGTTCGGCGGGTATGGTTATGTGAGCGACTTTCCCGTCGAGCGCATTTATCGCGACGTGCGTGTGTGCCAGATTTATGAGGGCACGAGTGACGTGCAGAAAATTCTGATCGGGCGGGCGTTGGCCTAGATCTGATCCAACGGGCTGCGCACCCCGCGCCCGCCACGGTTGAGCACGTGGGTGTAGACCATCGTGGTCTTCACGTCTGCGTGGCCCAGCAACTCTTGCACAGTGCGGATGTCGTAGCCGGCCTGCAGCATGTGGGTGGCAAACGAGTGGCGCAGCACGTGAGGCGAGCAGGGCTTGTCGATGCCCGCACGCCGTGCCGCGACGGTGACCGCCTTCTGCACCGACGCCTCGTTCAGGTGGTGGCGCATCACCTGCCCGGTGCGCGGGTCGGCAGACACCTTTGCGCTAGGGAACACCCACTGCCAGCCCCAGGCGCGCGACTCGCTCGGGTACTTCTGTGCCAGCGCATGCGGCATCCACACCTCCCCCAGGCCGTCGGCCAAGTCCCGGCCGTGGAGCGTCTTCACGCGCACCAGATGGTCGCGCAACGGCAGCAGCAGGTTTTCGGGCAGCACGGTCACACGGTCCTTGCCGCCCTTGCCACTGCGCACGATCAACTCGCGCCGCTCGAAGCCCACGTCCTTCACACGCAGGCGTAGCCCCTCGAGCAGCCGCATGCCCGTGCCGTAGAGCAGCGCGGCCACCAAGCCCATCGTGCCGCTGAGTTCGTGCAACAGCGAGCGCACCTCGCCGTGCGTCAACACCACCGGCAGGCGGCGCTTCTCTTTCGCAGCCACGATCTCGTCCATCCACGGAAGATCGAACTGCAGCACCACGCGGTAGAGAAACAGCAACGCCGACTTAGCCTGGTTCTGCGTCGACGGCGCCACGTTTCGGTCAACCGCCAGGTGCGTGAGGAACGCCATCACCTCCGCGCCGCCCATGTCTGCGGGATGACGCTTGGGGAGACAGCGGGATGCGCTTCAGATCCCAAAACGCTAGCGCGTGTACAGCACAC
>LGRD01000020.1 GCA_001263235.1 Methylibium sp. NZG
AGCCGCTGGGCATCGGCGTGAACAGCCTGTGGCCACGCACCGCGATTGCCACCGCCGCGCTGCAGATGATCCCCGGCGTGGACATCGCGCGCTGCCGCAAGCCGGAGATATTGGCCGACGCGGCCTACCTGATCCTGACCAGCGACGCCAAGACCACCAGCGGCAACTTCTTCATCGACGACACCCTGCTCGCCAGCCACGGCGTGACCGACTTCGAGCGGTACAGCGTGACGCCGGGGACGAAGGAGTTCATTCCCGACTTCTTTGTGGATTGATTTTCGGTTCGGCCAACTGTGGGTCACGGGAGATTCGGATAGCGGTCAAACTGAACGCGGTCAGCCTGAAGAGGACAGAGGGTTTGAGCGAGAGGTGGGTTCAAGACCAGATCGCTGAAGATCCGACCATCCTCGGGCTGGGTGATGTGGTCGTGAAGGACAAGGAGCGCATGCAGCCGAATGCCGGCCGATTGGACCTGCTGCTGCGGGACCCCGAGACTCTGAAGCGCTACGAAGTCGAACCCACGGACCGTGCATTCTGGGAAGCGAAGGGCTCGCACAAGACGCTAACAATGACTGACGACCTTTTGCAGAAGATCGTGCGCCAGGTCGAGCCCAAAGCCACACTAAAGTACAACAGAGCAGGACTTCGACGGCATGCTTGAAGAGTCCGGAGTTGAATTGCTGTCCTACGACACTCAGTTTCGCTTGTATAGGGTACGGATAAATCCGACCCTGGATGACAAGCAGCGTCAGACGCTCGGCGCCCTTGCTCAGCAAGCCCGTGCTGGATCTGGAAGAGTGGCTTAGCCGCGGATTTGAGCGCCGGCCTTTTCCCGATTCTGAACCGCGTAAATCTGGATGAGCGTTCCACAATTGCGAGGTTGTTGGACTCGCACATGGGCTGACTTCCCTGCAGTGGCAACCTGCCTCGTGTGCGTCTGCTGGCTCTTCAGTGAAGGTTCAGCGATGGCGACAAGCCGAGGGCGTCGGGTGACCGGCGCAGCGAAGTTAAGGGGGAGCCGGTACTCCGGCGGAGGACAATCGCGGAGCCGGTTGCCCGATGGCCTCGGTCCTCGCAATCTTGAATGCAGATTCGGAACAATCCACCGCCCGCGGCACGTCCGTGTGTCTCAGCGACCGAAGCCGCCTCAACTGCCCCGCACCATCGCCAGCACCTTGCCCGCATCGAGCGTTCGCGCCTTCTCTTGCATCGCTGGCAGGTAGCGGCCCTGCATGCCGCGCGCCTCGGTGGCCAGTTTCTCGTAGGCTTCCTTCAGCATCGCGGTGGACAGCGTGCGTCCGCCCGCGTAGTAGCGCACTGCGACGTGGCCCAGCGCGTAGGTGGTGACGAAGCTCAGGCCCGAGCTGACCGCCTGTTTGCCCACCCCGCCGAGCAGCCCCCCGCCGACGCGTCCGAGCAACCCGCCGAGCAGCTTGCGCCCGGCTTGTTCGAGGTATTGCGACGTCAGCCCGACGCCTGCGGTGGCGATGAAGTCTTTGAT
Organism: Methylibium sp. NZG; assembly: GCA_001263235.1. Lineage (GTDB taxonomy): Bacteria > Pseudomonadota > Gammaproteobacteria > Burkholderiales > Burkholderiaceae_C > LGRD01. The sequence goes on from LGRD01000020.1 coordinate 1,502, forward strand.
GTGGCCGCTGTCGAGCTCGTAGCCGTGCGCTTTGCCGATGCGGTAGACGAGCTTCATCTGCAGCGGAATGATCGCCATGGTCGACAGTGTTTCGGGCAGCAGTTCGAGCGCGCCGTTGACGATCGCGGCGTTCAGGATGGTTGCGTCCAGCGCGGCGCCATCGACGGCGCTGGCGGGCTTCGGTGCAGCCCCTGTCGACGCTGTTGCACCGGTCACAGCGACAGCCCCAGCACCGGCCACCGCCAGCTCCTCGGCTTGGTTAGAGAAGCTGCCGGCCGCCGCGGCGTCCAGCCCCAGCTTGCTGCGCAACTCGTTCAGAAACGCCTGCTCGGGCACCGACTGCACGCCGTCGGCGTCGCACACGCACACCGCCATCTCGTAGGCGAGCTGGCGCGACTCGGTGCTCACCAGCGCCGGCACGGCGGTCGCGACCGACACCCGCTTCATCAGCACGTCTTGATACAGCGTCGGCAGGTTCACGCCGTCGGCTTGCGAGAGCGACTCGGCGATGCGCTTGACCTCGGCACGCTCGCGCTCGTGCTTGTCGCCATCGACGAACGCCGCGATGAGGCTCAAGCTCAGGATGGCTTGGGTTTCTGATGGTTTCACGGCGGAGCTCCTCGGGTTGGTTCGGGGTGAGCGCGGGTTGGGCGCGGTTTGCATTCAGGCGGAGGTTGGTTCATTTCGGCGCGGTCGGGTTCCCGCCACGCGCGCCCAATTCATGCGGCGGCAGCCGGGATCGGCCGCGGTTTGCCCTCGCGGTCGATCGCCACATAGGTCAGGTTCGCCTCGGTCACCTTCACCACATACAAATTCGCCGGGTTGCGCTCGGCATAGACCTCGACGTTGACCGTGACCGACGTGCGACCGACGCGCTCCACCTTGGCGTAAAAACTCAGCAGGTCGCCGATCGACACCGGCTGCTTGAACACGAACTGGTTCACCGCCACGGTGGCGATGCGGCCCTTGGCGATGCGCGCCGGCAGCACGGCGCCCGCCAGGTCGACCTGCGCCATGATCCAGCCGCCGAAAATGTCGCCGTTGCCGTTTGCGTCGGCCGGCATCGGCATCACCCGCAGCACGAGTTGGCGGCCGTCGGGCAACTGGAGGGGGCCGAGCGGGCCGGGGCCGTCGCTTGAAATCTCGGGCATATTGCTTCACCTGCGTGAGTCGGTTGGGCATTCTTCCACCCTTTCGTTGGGGCCCGTTCGCCGCGCGGCTCGCTCACCCCGCCCGCAACGGCGGCCATTTTTGTTCGTACCGCGTCCGACGACTTCGGCGACTGTCGCCTTCTCCATTCCGAGCCCCGCCCATGCGCCCCGCCTCCATCGCCGTCCCGCCGCCTGCCACCGGCTCGCCCACCGCCCCGCGCTCCGAATGGGCCACCATCCGCAAGCTCGTGCCCTATGTGTGGCAATGGCGCTGGCGCGTGTTGCTGGCGCTGAGTTGCCTGGTGGCGGCGAAGGTCGCCAACATCGGCGTGCCGCTGGTGTTGAAGGAGTTGGTCGACTCGCTCGACCTGAAGGCCGGCGACCCGCGCGTGGCGCTCGCGGTGCCGGTGGCGCTGCTGGTGGCGTATGGTGCGCTGCGCTTGTCGATCACGCTGTTCACCGAACTGCGCGAGTTCTTGTTCTACCCGGTGGCCGCGCGCATTGCGCGGCGCGTGGGCCTGGAGACGTTCGAACACCTGCTCTCCTTGAGCCTGCGCTTCCACCTGGAGCGCCAGACCGGCGGCGTCTCGCGCGACATGGAGCGCGGTGCGCGTTCGATCCAGTCGCTGCTGAACTACTTCGTCTACAACATCCTGCCGACGCTGGTCGAGATCACGCTCGTCATCACCTTGCTGGCGGCCAAGTTCGACGGCTGGTTTGCCGCCATCACCTTCGGTGCGCTGGTGAGCTACATCGCGTTCACGGTCACGGTCACCGAATGGCGCACGCACTTTCGCCGCGCGATGAACGAGCAGGACAGCAAGGCCAACACCAAGGCGGTCGATGCGCTGATCAACTACGAGACGGTCAAGTACTTCAGCAACGAGAAGTTCGAGCAGGCGCGCTACGACGAGAACTTGCAGCGGCTGGAGAAGGCGTCGGTCAAGTCGCAGACGTCGCTGTCGCTTTTGAACCTGGGCCAGAGCCTGATCATCGCGACGGCAGTCACGCTGCTCGTGTGGCGCGCCACCGAGGGCGTGGTGGCCGGCACGATGACGCTCGGCGATCTGGTGCTGGTCAACGCGCTGATGATCCAGCTCTACATTCCGCTCAACTTTCTCGGCGTGATCTACCGCGAGATCAAGCAGTCGATGGTCGATATGGAGAAGATGTTCGACCTGCTGGGCCAGAACCGCGAGATCGCCGACTCAGCCGACGCGAAACCGCTGCAAAGCCACGGCGGCGCGGTCCGCTTCGAGAACGTCCGCTTCGGCTACGACGCCGACCGCACGATCCTGCACGACGTGAGCTTCGAGATCCCGGCCGGCAAGACGGTGGCCGTGGTCGGCCCGTCAGGCTCGGGCAAGAGCACGCTGGCGCGGCTGATGTTCCGCTTCTACGACGTGAACGGCGGGCGCATCTGCATCGATGGCCAGGACATCCGCGACGTGACGCAGCAGAGCCTGCGCCAATCGATCGGCATCGTGCCGCAGGACACCGTGCTGTTCAACGACACGGTCGAATACAACATCGCCTACGGCCGGCCGGGTGCCACCCGGGCCGAAGTGGAAGAAGCCGCGCGCTCGGCGCACATCCACGGCTTCATCACCTCAACACCGAAAGGCTACGAGACGATGGTCGGCGAGCGTGGGCTCAAGTTGAGCGGTGGCGAGAAGCAGCGCGTCGCGATCGCCCGCACGCTGCTGAAGAACCCGCCGGTGTTGATCTTCGACGAAGCCACCTCGGCGCTCGACTCGGCCAACGAACGCGCGATCCAAGAGGAACTGCGCAGCGCCGCCCGCAACAAGACGGCGCTGGTGATCGCCCACCGGCTTTCGACCGTGATCGATGCGCACCAGATTCTCGTGATGGAGCAGGGCCGCATCCTGGAGCGCGGCACCCACGCCGAGCTGCTGGCGATGAACGGGCGGTTTGCCGAGATGTGGCGGCTGCAACAAGCGGGTGAAGAGGCCGCCGCGCTGCCGGCGGTTTGACTGGCGCCAGAGCGTCGGACTTCAGCGAGCCACCGCTGCGCCGTTCAGCTCACGCCGCAGCGTGCAGCGTCCACACGCCTGCGGGCGGAATGTTGGCGACGACGAAGCGGGTGCGGTTCCAGGTGAAGTCGACATCGCTGTCGAAAGGTGCACGCGGCTGGTAGGTGAACTGCACCAGCCAGCTGCCCGGGTGCCGGCGCAGGAACTGCAGGATGCTGTGGCGCGTCTCGGCGCGCAGCAGCGTCGGCAGCGAGCGAAACGGCAGGCTGGACACCAGCACGACGGGGCGGCCGTCGTACTTCAGTTCATCGAGCACCTCGGCCGCCGGCCTGGCATGCACTTGCGCACGAGGGTGCGCGCGCGACAGCTTGCGCGCCAACGCGGGTTGAAGCTCCACCACCGTCAGGCTGGCCTCGGGGTGCTGGCGCGCAAGCACGCGCGTGACCGGCCCGGTGCCCGCGCCGAGCTCGACGATGTGGCCGGCGCCGCTGGCCGCGTCGGCCATGGCCCGCGCGAGGAACTGGGAGGACGGCGCCACGGCGCCGGTCAGCGCGGGTGCGTTGATGAGGTGGGAGAGCAGGTTCACGGTGGGTTCGGGTGGGAGTTTGCGGTGGCGGCGAGCGCCTTGGGCGACCCGCAACTTCGTGCCCGATTTTTGTGCGAGGGCCGTAGGGTAACAGCAGCCCTTTGCGTCACGGGCAGCCCGTCTGCCCGAGCGTAACCAACTGCACTCAGGCGTTGCACTGAACCACTGCGGCTTTGCCAGACCGGTTCGAGCGCTGGCTAAACTGCCCCGCTCATGGATACCAAGTGGCTTGAAGACTTCGTCAGCCTGGCCGAGACCCGCAGCTTTTCTCGCTCGGCGCAGTTGCGCCACGTCACGCAGCCGGCGTTCTCGCGCCGCATCCAGGCGTTGGAGGCTTGGGCCGGTATTCATTTGGTGGACCGCTCGTGCTACCCCACGCGGCTGACGCCGGCCGGCGAGACGTTTCATGCGCAAGCCCTGGAAATCCTGGGGTCGGTGCAGGCCACGCGCCACATGATGCGCAGCCACCAGGTGGCCGGGCAGGACATGATCGAGTTCGCCGTGCCGCACTCGCTCGCGTTCACGTTCTTCCCGCAGTGGGTCATGGACTTGCGCAAGCGCTTCGGCGCGATGAAGAGCCGGCTCATCACGCTCAACGTGCACGACGCGGTGATGCAGCTGACCGAGGGCAACTGCGATCTGCTGATCGCCTACCACCACGCCTCGCAGCCGCTGCAGCTCGACCCCGACCGCTACGAGATGATGAGCCTGGGCCAGGAAACCCTGATGGCCTTTGCCAAGGCCGACGCCGCCGGCCAGCCGATGTTTTGCCTGCCGCCTTCGGCCGGCGCGGGGGCGGCCCGGGTGCCGTTCCTCAGCTACGCATCGGGCGCCTACCTCGGCCGCATGGTGGAGCTCATCACCCAGCAGTCGCCCACCGCGCTCAACCTGGAGCCGGTGTACGAGACCGACATGGCCGAAGGCCTGAAGGCGATGGCGCTCGAAGGCCACGGCCTGGCCTTCCTGCCTGCCGGCTCGGTGAAGAAGGAGTTGCGCAGCAAGCGCCTGGTCCGTGCCGCGGCGGCGGGGCAACTGGAGCTGACGATGGAAGTGCGCATCTACCGCGAGCGTCCGGCGGTGGCGCGGCGCGGCAAAGCTGGCGCGGTGGCGTTGTGGGAGTTCTTGCGCCAGCCTTCTTGAGCGAGGGTGGACAGCGGTGGATCCGAGGGTTTGCGCGAATCAACTATGCGCGCGGCGCATCGGCGCCCCGAGATTCGGCATTGGATTTGGCGCGCCGGTCCTCCTACAGTTCGGCGCGCCAACCGACGCATCCCGCCTCGCCGCCACTCCTGCCGCACCCGCACCCGCACCACGATGACCGCCACCTCCGCCACCCGAGACGAAGCCGACTTCCTCGGCAGCAAGCCCATTCCTGCCGACGCCTATTGGGGCATCCACAGCGCCCGGGCGGTCGAGAACTTCCCCATCTCGGGCCAGAGCGTGGCGCAGATGCCCGAACTGGTGCGCGCGCTCGCGTTCGTCAAAAAAGCCAGCGCGATGGCCAATGCCGAGCTCGGCGTGATCGACCGGCCGCGCGCCGGCGCCATCGTGCGCGCCTGCGATGACTTGATTTCTGGCCAGCTCATCGAGCAGTTCGTCGTCGACGTGATCCAGGGCGGGGCGGGCACGTCCACCAACATGAACGCGAACGAGGTGGTTGCCAACCGCGCGCTCGAACACATGGGACATGAGAAGGGCCGCTACGACGTGCTGCACCCGAACGACCACGTCAACGCGTCGCAAAGCACCAACGACGTCTACCCGACCGCGTTGCGCGTGGCCGCCTGGTTCGGCATCGACGCGCTGCTGGCCGCCATGGCCGAGTTGCGCGGCGCCTTCGAGGCCAAGGCGGTCGAGTTCGACAGCGTGCTCAAGATCGGCCGCACGCAGTTGCAGGACGCGGTGCCGATGACGCTGGGCCAGGAGTTCAAGGCCTTCGCCATCATGATCCACGAAGACGAAGCCCGCCTGCGCGAGGCGCGCGCGTTGATCACCGAGGTGAACCTGGGCGCCACGGCCATCGGCACCGGCATCAACGCGCCGGCTGGTTACGCCGAGGTGGTGATTGCGCTGCTGGCGCAGGTCAGCGGCGTGCCGGTGGTCAAGGCGCACAACCTGATCGAGGCCACGCAAGACACCGGCGCGTTCGTGCAGCTCTCGGGTGTGCTCAAGCGTGTGGCGTGCAAGCTCAGCAAGGTTTGCAACGACCTGCGGCTCTTGTCCAGCGGCCCGCAGGCGGGTTTCGGCGACATCAAGCTGCCGGCGCGTCAGGCGGGCTCGTCGATCATGCCGGGCAAGGTCAACCCGGTGATCCCGGAGGTGATGAACCAGGTGGCGTTCGAGGTGATCGGCAACGACGTGACGATCACGATGGCCAGCGAAGCCGGCCAACTGCAGCTCAACGCGTTCGAGCCGATCATGGGCTGGGCGCTGCACAAAAGCGTTCGCCACCTCACGCAGGCCTGCAAGACGCTGCAGGTCAATTGCGTGCAGGGCGTCCAGGCCAACCATGCGCTGCTGGCCCGCCGCGTGGCCGAGTCGGTGACGCTGGTGACGGCGCTGAACCCCATCATCGGCTACGAAAAGGCCGCGCTGATCGCCAAGACGGCGCTGGCCACCGGCGGCACGATCGCCGAGGTGGCCGAGTCGCTGGGCATCATGAGCCGCGCCGAGATGAACGCGCTGCTCGTGCCCGAGCGCCTGACGCAACCGGTGCGTCTGGTGGCATGAAGGTTGCACCCCACCGCGCCAACCCGTCCGACGGCTGCTGCTGCACCCTGGCAAACCCTCGCTTGCGAGCCAAGCCGCACTTTTGCGTCGGCCGGTATCCCTAGAATCCCGTTGTTGCATTTTCAACCCCCAAGGAGTTCCTGAATGAAGAAGTCAATGCTGGTCAGTTCGGTCGCCGTGGCCGCCGCCATGGTGGCCGCCGGTGCCGCCCATGCCGACACGCTGAAGAAGATCAAGGACAGCGGCAGCGTCACGATGGGCGTGCGCGAATCGTCTGGCGCCCTGAGCTACACCTTGGGCGACGGCAAGTACGTCGGCTTCCATGTGGACGTGTGCACCCGCGCACTGGCCGACATCCAGAAGCAACTCGGCATGGCCAAGCTGGACATCAAGTACCAGCCGGTCACGTCGCAGAACCGCATTCCGCTGGTGCAGAACGGCACGGTGGACATCGAGTGCGGCTCGACCACCAACAACGCCACGCGCCAGAAGGACGTGTCGTTCGCTGTCACCACCTTCGTCGAAGAAGTGCGCATCGCGGTGAAGGCCAACTCGGGCATCACCTCGATCGCCCAGCTCAACGGCAAGAAGGTGGCCACCACCACCGGCACGACCTCGGTGCAGACGCTGCGCAAGAACGAGCGCGCCACGGGCGTGAACTTCGACGAGGTGTTTGGCAAGGACCATGCCGACAGCTTCTTGCTGCTCGAGTCGGGCCGCGCCGACGCGTTCGTGATGGACGGCGCCATCCTGGCCGGCAACATCTCGCGTTCCAAGAACCCGGCTGACTTCAAGATCGTGGGCGAGGTCCTGTCGGTCGAGCCGATCGCAATCATGATGCGCAAGGACGACCCGGCCTTCAAGAAGGCGGTGGACGACAGCATCAAGGCCATGATCGCCTCGGGCGACATGGCCAAGGCCTGGGACAAGTGGTTCATGCAGCCGATTCCGCCGAGCAACACCAAGGTCGGCCTGATGGTGAGCGACTCGACCAAAGCGGCATGGGCCAGCCCCAACGACAAGCCGATGGAAGACTACGCAAAGAAGTAAGCACCGGCCCAGCCCCGCGTAAGCCCTGGCGGTGTAAGCCCTAGCGGCGTCGGGCGCAAAGCTTGCTTATCCTGAGCGCGGCTGCGGTTTTTCCGCACCGCGCTTTTTTGTTGGCGCCGAGCACATGACAAGAGGAGAACGCCCTTGGGCAGCAATTGGGACTGGCAGGTCTTCCTGCAGGACACCGGGGGCGGGCAAACCTATCTCGAATGGTTGATGTCGGCCTGGGGCTGGACGCTGTCGGTGGCGGCGCTGGCGCTGGTCGTGGCGCTGGCGATCGGCTCGCTGATGGGCATCTTGCGCACGGTGCCCAGCAAGGGCCTGCAGTTCATCGGCAATGCGTGGACCGAGCTGTTCCGCAACATCCCGCTGCTGGTGCAGGTGTTCCTTTGGTACCACGTGATCCCGTCGCTGTTCTTGAGCCTGCGCTCGGTGCCGAGCTTCATCCTCGTCGTCTTCGCGCTCGGCTTCTTCACCTCGTCCCGCATCTCCGAGCAGGTCAAGGCCGGCATTCAGGCGCTGCCCAAGGGCCAGCGCTACGCCGGGCTGGCGATGGGGCTCACATTGCCGCAAACCTACCGCTACGTGCTGCTGCCGATGGCCTTTCGCATCGTCATCCCGCCGCTAACCAGCGAGTCGATGAACATCATCAAGAACTCGTCGGTGGCGTTCGCGGTGAGCATCGCCGAGCTGACGATGTTCGCGATGCAGGCGCAAGAAGAAACCTCGCGCGGCATCGAGATCTACCTGGCCGTCACCGGCCTGTACTTCATCTCCGCCTTCGCCATCAACCGGCTCGCGCTGTTCATCGAGAACCGCGTGCAGGTGCCCGGCATGATCGGGGGGAAGTGAGATGAACTTAGATTTCTCCTTCTTCGACTGGAACCTCGTTTCCAGCTTCATCCTCAAGGGGCTGATCTTCTCGGTGCAGCTCACGCTGATCGCGATGATCGGCGGCATCGCGCTCGGCACGGTGCTCGCGCTGATGCGCCTGTCGGGCAAGAAGTGGCTGGTGCTGCCGGCTGCGGCTTACGTCAACACGCTGCGGTCGATCCCGCTGGTGATGGTGATCCTGTGGTTCTTCCTGCTGATCCCGCTGCTGATCGGGCGGCCGATGGGGGCGGAGCTGTCGGCCATCATCACCTTCACGGTGTTCGAAGCCGCGTACTACTCAGAGATCATGCGGGCCGGCATCCAGTCGGTGCCGAAAGGGCAGGTCCACGCCGGTTATGCAGTGGGCATGACGTATGCGCAGTGCATGCAGTTGATCGTGCTGCCACAGGCCTTCCGCAACATGCTGCCGGTGCTGCTGACGCAGACGGTGATCCTGTTTCAGGACACCTCGCTGGTCTACGCGATCGGCGCCTACGACTTGCTCAAGGGCTTCGAGGTCGCCGGCAAGAACTTCAACCGCCCGGTCGAGACCTACCTGATCGCCGCGGTCGTGTACTTCATCATCTGCTTCTCGCTGTCGATGCTGGTTCGGCAACTGCAGAAGCGGATCGCAATCATCAGATAGAAATTCAACCGACTACTCCTTCCCCCGCTGGGGGAAGGCCGGGATGGGGGCCCCGCGGCACCCCACCCGCCCAACGAAGAAGGATCCCACTCATGATCGACATCAAGAACGTCTCCAAGTGGTACGGCAGCTTCCAGGTGCTGACCGACAACACCACCTCCATCAAGAAGGGCGAGGTGGTGGTGGTGTGCGGCCCGTCGGGCTCGGGCAAGTCCACGCTGATCAAGACTGTCAACGCGCTCGAGCCGTTCCAGAAGGGCGACATCGTCGTCGACGGCATCTCCATCGCCGACCCGAAGACCGACCTGCCCAAGCTGCGCGCGCGCGTGGGCATGGTGTTCCAGCACTTCGAGTTGTTCCCGCACCTGAGCGTGACCGAGAACCTCACGCTCGCGCAGACCAAGGTGCTCGGCCGCAGCGCTGACGAAGCCAAGACCCGCGGCCTGAAGATGCTCGACCGCGTCGGCCTGATGGTGCACAAGGACAAGTTCCCCGGCCAGCTCTCCGGCGGCCAGCAGCAGCGCGTTGCGATCGCCCGCGCGCTGAGCATGGACCCGATCGTGATGCTGTTCGACGAACCCACCTCGGCGCTCGACCCAGAGATGGTCGGCGAGGTGCTCGACGTGATGGTGCTGCTGGCCAAGGAAGGCATGACGATGATGGTCGTCACGCACGAGATGGGCTTCGCCAAGAAGGTCAGCCACCGCGTGATCTTCATGGACGCGGGGAAGATCGTCGAAGACTGCAGCAGCAAGGACTTCTTCATCAACCCCGACGCGCGCTCGCCGCGGGCGAAGGAATTCTTGTCGAAGATCCTGCAGCACTGACCGCTGGCGGCGCGGGCCAGGGTCGGCGCGTGACCGCAGCGAAACGAGAGTCACTGCGCTGCAGCGGCCCGGCGGCGGCGCATCACCGGGTGCAGCGACAATCGCGCGCATGACGACCCCGCCGCGCCGCAGCCTCACCCTCACCCGCCCCGACGACTGGCACCTGCACCTGCGCGACGGCGCGGCGCTGGCCCATGTGCTGCCGCACACCGCAGCCCAGTTCGCCCGCGCGATCGTGATGCCCAACCTGCGCCCGCCCGTCACGACCACCGCGCAAGCGCTGGACTACAAGGCGCGCATCGTGGCCGCGCTGCCACCGGGCAGCGACTTCCACCCGCTGATGACGCTGTACCTCACCGACCGGCTGCCGCCCGACGAGATCAAGCTCGCCAAGGCGGCGGGCCTCGTCGCGTGCAAGCTCTACCCGGCCGGCGCCACCACCAACAGCGACGCGGGCGTGACCGACATTCGCCACGTCTACCCCACGCTCGAAGCCATGCAGCGCGAAGGCCTGCTGCTGCTGGTGCACGGCGAGGTGACCGACGCGGCGGTGGATGTGTTCGACCGCGAGGCGGTGTTCATCGACCGCGTGATGCAGCCGCTGCGGCGCGACTTCCCCGAACTGAAGGTGGTGTTCGAGCACATCACCACGCGCGACGCGGCGCAGTACGTGGCGCAGGCCGGCGCGCACACGGCGGCCACCATCACGGCGCACCACTTGCTCTACAACCGCAATGCGATCTTCATGGGTGGGCTGCGGCCCCACTACTACTGCTTGCCGGTGCTCAAGCGCGAGGTGCATCGGCTGGCGCTGGTTCAGGCGGCCACGTCGGGCAGCGACCGGTTTTTCCTCGGCAGCGACAGCGCGCCGCACGCGTCGCAGATGAAAGAGGCCTCGGTCTGCGGCGCCGGCTGCTACACCGCGCTGACGGCGCTGGAGTTGTACGCCGAAGCCTTCGCCGCGGCGGGCGCACTCGACAAGCTCGAAGCCTTCGCCAGCTTCAACGGCCCCGCCTTCTACGGCCTGCCGCGCAACGCCGGCACCGTGACGCTGACCGAACAAGCGTGGACCGTGCCGGAGGCGGTGGCATTCGGCGAGGCGCAACTCAAGCCATTGCGCGGCGGCGAAACCTTGACCTGGAAACTGACATGAACCACCAGAAGAAAGTAATGCTGCTGATCGACGCCGACAACGTGTCGGCCGACGTGGTCGAGCAGGCCGTCGGCCACGTGATGGCGCTGCACGGCGCGATCCACGTGCGGCGCGCGTACTGCACGGCCGAGTCGGCGCTGGCCAACCTGCAGTTGTTCAAGCGGCATTCGATCCGCCCGATCGTCAACCTGTCCACCGGCAAGAACTCGACCGACATCTCGCTCGCCGTCGACGCGATCGACCTGGTGCTGGCCGAACGGCCTGACGTCGTGATCGTCGTCTCCTCCGACTCCGACTTCGCGCCGCTGGTGATCCGCCTGCGCGAGAAGGGCTGCCGAGTCGAGGGCATCGGCCAGCAGGGCAAGACGGGCGAGGACTCCAAGCCGGTGTACGACGACTTCATCGACCTGGCGCACAAGGGCGGCCGAAGTGGGGCGACGGTGCGGCCGGCGGCGCGCAAGCGCGCGACGGTCAGGGCGGTGGACGTGGAACTGGAGCCCACGCCTGCACCCCCGCCCGCCTCGCAGCCCGCGCCCATGGCCGGCGCGGTGCCCACGCGAAAGCCCGCGCCGGCCCGCGCCGCGCGAGCGCCCGACACGCCCGTGCGGGGCCGCACGGCGGTGGCGCAAGGCGAGGGCAGGCGGCCGAAGGCACGCGCAGCGGCGGCTGCTGCGGGGTTGGACGACGAGCGAGAAGCCGCGTCGCCCACGCCGCCCACCGGGCGCCATGCGCCGCTGCCCGACGAAGTGACGCGCATCCTCGCCGCGGTGCCCGACCTGTGGCGCGGTGGCCGCATTGAGCTCGGCATTGCCTCCGAGCAACTTCGGGCCGGCAACCTGCTCGCCAAGTCCGCCACGTCGTCGCGGCTGTTCAAGAAGTTCCCGACGCACTTTGCGCTGACGCCCGAGCGCCAGCCGAACAAGGTGCAGTACATCGGGCCGCGCGTGGTGTAAGGGCGTCCTGGCGCACGCGTGCTGCACCCGGCTGCCACCGATCTCGCGCTCGCGTGCAGCGCGCTGGCAGGCACGGCCGACGTGCCGATGCCCTGGCTGGCGCCCTACCAGCCCCTCGGTGGCCGGGTGGCCCGGCAGATCGTCGCCGGTCGAACCGTGGTGCAGGCGCTGAATGCAGCGTTGCCGGCGGCGGTGGACGATGCAGCCGATGCCAGCGCCACCGCCGGTCCGTTCAGCGACGCCGCCGCCATCGGCAGCCTTCGCGAGCGCGGCCTGCGCTTCGTCGAACACGGCGCCGTGCCAGCCGGTGAAGCCTACGAAAGCTTCATCGCCCGCACCGGATGCGTGCCCACGCGCGAGCACGCGCACGACCTGTTCAACGGCCTGGTGTGGCTGCGCTTCGGCACGCTCAAGCGGCGGCTCAATGCGTTGCATGTGCAGCAGATCGAGGCGGCCGGCGTCGGCGCCACGCGCGGCGCGCTGCGCGACGCGTTGACGCTGTTCGACGAAAACGCCGCGCTGCTGCACGCGCCCTCGGTGCTGTCGGACGCGCTGCGTCGGCGCGACTGGCAAGCCCTGTTCGTCGAACATCGCTCGGTCTGGGCCGGCGCCACGCTGACGATCTTCGGCCACGCGCTGCTGGAGAAGCTGCTGCGCCCCCGCAAGCCGATCACGGCACATGTGCGCCTGGTTCCGGGGGCGCTGCTTGCGCCGACCACTGCGCCGACCACTGCGCCGACCGCAGCGCCGACCGCAGCGCCGACGACCGCGCCGACGACCGCGCCGCTGGACGAGCTGATCGCCCAACCGCACCTTCCACTGCCGGTGCTGGGCGTGCCGAGCTGGTGGCCGCCCAACGAAGCCGGGAACTTCTACCAGGACGCAGCGGTCTTCCGCCCGCCCAGAAATTCAGGGTCACCCCGATCTTGAAACGCAGTTCGAGCCCCTAACATTCAGCCCGCGGGAAGTCCTGCCGCTGGACGCACCGATTTCCAGACTCCCAAGAGGAAAGACATGAAACGCATCTTCCTGTTCGTCGTGACCAACCTGGCCGTGATGCTGGTGCTGGGCATCACCGCCAACGTGCTCGGGCTGAACCGCTTCATGAGCGCCAATGGCTTGAACCTGGGTCAGTTGCTGGGGTTTGCTGCGCTGATGGGTTTCGGCGGCGCCATCATTTCGCTGCTGATGAGCAAGTTCGTCGCCAAGCGCAGCACGGGCGCGCAAGTCATCAACGACTCGCAGGATCCGACGCACGTCTGGATCGTATCGACCGTGCGCCGGTTTGCCGACAAAGCCGGCATCGGCATGCCTGAGGTCGCCATCTTCGAGGGCGCACCGAACGCCTTTGCCACCGGCGCCTTCAAGAATTCGTCGCTGGTGGCGGTGTCCACCGGGCTGCTGCAATCGATGACGCGCGAGGAGGTCGAGGCCGTCATCGGCCACGAGGTGGCGCACGTGGCCAACGGCGACATGGTGACGATGACGCTCATTCAGGGCGTGATGAACACCTTCGTCGTGTTCCTGTCGCGCGTGGTCGGCTACGTGGTCGACCGCGTGATCCTGCGCAACAACAGCGACCACCCGGGCATCGGCTACTGGGTCACGACGGTGGTGATGGACCTGGTGCTGGGCGTGCTGGCCGCCATCATCGTGGCCTGGTTCTCGCGCCAGCGCGAGTTCCGCGCCGACGCGGGCGCGGCGCAGTTGGTGGGCAACAAGCGGCCGATGATCAACGCGCTGGCCCGCCTGGGCGGGCTCGACCCGGGCGAGATGCCCAAGGCGATGCAGGCCATGGGCATCAGCTCGCGGCCGAGCGGCTTGATGGCGCTGTTCTCGACGCACCCGCCGATGGAAGAGCGCATCGCGCGCTTGCAGCAAGCGGCTTGACCGTGGCTCGGCCGACGGGGACGTCGGCCGGCCCCCCGGGGTCACGAAGGCGGCACCTCGCGGCCCGTGTCCACCCGGGGCGCTCGCGTAGCCCACAGCGGCCCGGCGCTCGGCGCGCTCCTCGGGTGGTGAGGCGTTCTCAAACGCCTCGCACCAGCATCGCCGCGATCGTCCACATCACCAACGCGATCCCGCCGTCGAGCACCCGCCAGGCGACGGGCCGCGCGAACAGTGGCGCCAGCAAGCGCGCGCCATAGCCGAGGGCGAAGAACCACACCGCGCTGGCGCTCGCCGCGCCGATGCCGAACGGCACACGCGCGCCTTCAGCTTGCTGCGCCGAGACAGCGCCCAGCAGCACCACCGTGTCGAGCCAGCAATGCGGGTTCAGGTAGGTGAACGCGAGGCAGGTGAGCAGCGCGGTGCGCAGGTCGGTGGCAGCCTCGCCCTGCAACGCCAGCGCGTTGCGGCCCAGCGCCCGGCGGGCGGCGATGAGCCCGTAGCCGATCAGGAACAGTGCGCCACCCCAGCGCGCGGCCGCCAGCAATGTCGGGCTGGCCTGAACCAGCGCGCCAAAGCCGCTCACGCCCAGGCCGATCAACAGCATGTCGGACAGCGCGCACACCAGCACCACCGGCAAAACGTGAGAGCGCTTCAGGCCCTGCCGCAACACGAACGCGTTTTGTGCACCGATGGCGACGATCAACGCCGCGGACGTGGCAAAGCCGGTGATGAAGCTGGGGGCGATGGCCGCGTCCATGGTGATCGTCATGCCGCCAGTTTCACCGCCATCGCCGATTCGATCCAGCTAAACTGACTTCAGAAGCATTAGCCGCGCTAATGTTGTTGCCCTTCAGGCCGACTTCACCGACCCATGCAGATCGACTCCCGCCAGCTCACCGCCTTCGCCGCAGTGCTGCGCGAAGGCAGCTTCGACGCCGCTGCGCGGGCGCTGCACGTCACACCGTCGGCGGTGAGCCAGCGCATCAAGTCGCTGGAGGAGCGGCTGGGCCGCGTGCTGATCCGCCGCGCGTCGCCGTGCGTGGCGACCGAGGCGGGCGAGTCGCTGCAGCGCCATGCGCAGCAACTGCAGTTGCTCGAAGCGCAGGCGCTCGCGCCGTTCGGCATCAACCCGGCGCACGCCCCCACGATGGCAAGCCGCCGCTCGGCGCCGGCCACCGCCGCGCTGCCACTGGCCGTGGCAGTGAACGCCGACTCGCTGGCCACCTGGTTCGTGCCAGCGCTGGCGGCGCTGCGCGAGCAGCACGCCGTGCAACTCGACCTGCACGTCGAAGACCAGGACCACTCCAGCGCGCTGCTGCGCCAGGGCCGCGTGCTGGCTGCGGTGAGCGCGCAGGCGGCGCCGGTGCAGGGCTGCAAGGTGCGGCCGCTCGGGCGGATGCGCTACCTCGCAGTCGCCAGCCCGGCGTTCATGCGGCGCTACTTTGCGCAGGGTGTGAACGAGACATCGCTCGCGCAGGCGCCGTGCAACGTGTTCAACCAGAAGGATCAGTTGCAGGCGCGTTTCATGCGGCGCATCTCGCAGCCCCTCGCGCGCCGCAAGCTCGACCCGCCGCAGCACCGTGTGCCCGGCACGCACGGCTTCGTTCACGCTGCGGTGCAGGGGCTGGGCTGGGGCATGAACCCCGATGTGCTGGTTGCGCCGCTGCTGGCCAGTGGCGAACTGGTGGAACTGGTGCCGGGGCGTTTTCTGGACGTGCCGCTGTTCTGGCAGCACTGGGGTCTGGACGCGCCAGTGCTGCGCGCGTTGACCGACTGCGTGTGCAGCGCGGCAAGGGCGATGCTGCACGTCGACTGAGCCGGCGGCCGCGTCGCATCGCCTCGCACCGCCTCGCACGGCCTCAAGGGGAAATGCGGGGCCGCCGCAGTTTCCCTTCCCACAGGTCGGGGGCAGACGCAGAGCGGCGGGTCGGAGGGCCCTCAGAAGTAAGCTCCGACCTCGGCGTGCTCCAGCGCCTGTCCTGAAGGGCCCTGCGATGGCGAACACTTCGAACGACGTTGACGGCGACGGTGCTCTACCCGACCGCGGCATGAAGAAGGGCCTCACGAGCTACGGCGACACCGGCTTCTCGCTCTTCCTGCGCAAGGCCTTCATCAAGGGCGCTGGCTACACCGACGCGGCGCTCGACCGCCCGGTGATCGGCATCGCCAACACCGGCAGCGACTACAACCCCTGCCACGGCAACGCCCCGCAACTGATCGAGGCCGTCAAGCGCGGCGTGATGCTGGCGGGCGGCTTGCCGATGGCCTTCCCGACGATCTCGGTGCACGAGAGCTTCGCCGCGCCGACAAGCATGTACCTGCGCAACCTGATGGCCATCGACACCGAGGAGATGATCCGCGCGCAGCCGATGGACGCGGTGGTGCTGATCGGCGGCTGCGACAAGACGGTGCCCGCGCAGTTGATGGGCGCGGCATCGGCCAACCTCCCGAGCATCGTGCTGATCACCGGTTCGATGCTGACCGGCAGCCACCGCGGCGAACGCGTCGGTGCCTGCACCGACTGCCGGCGCTACTGGGGCAAGTTCCGCGCTGGCGAGATCGACGCGGACGAGACCGCTGAGGTCAACGACCAGCTCGTCGCCAGCGTCGGCACCTGCTCAGTGATGGGCACGGCCAGCACGATGGCTTGCATCGCCGAGGCGCTGGGCATGACGGTGCCCGGCGGCGCCTCGCCACCGGCGGTGACGGCCGACCGCATCCGCATTGCCGAGCAGACCGGCGCGCAGGCGGTGCAGATGGCGCGCGACCGGCTCACACCCGACAAGCTGCTCACGCCCGCCGCGTTCGAGAACGCGCTGTGCGTGCTGCTGGCCATCGGCGGCTCGACCAATGGCATCGTGCACCTGGCGGCCATCGCCGGCCGCGTGGGGCTGGAGCTCGACCTGCACGCGCTCGACCGCATGGGCCGGGAGACGCCGGTGCTGCTGGACCTGAAGCCCTCGGGCCAGCACTACATGGAGGACTTCCACCACGCCGGTGGCATGGCGACGTTGCTGCGCGAGTTGAAGCCGCTGCTGCACCTGGACGCGCTGACCGTCACCGGCCGCACGCTCGGCGAAGAGATGGAGCGCGCGCGCCCCGCCTTTGCGCAAGGCGTGGTGCGCAGCGCGGCGGCGCCGATCTATCCGCAGGGCGGCATCGCCGTGCTGTGGGGCAACCTCGCCCCGGGCGGCGCGATCATCAAGCAGTCGGCCGCCGACCCGGCGCTGATGGAGCACGAGGGCCGGGCCGTGGTGTTCGAAAACCTCGAAGACCTGGCCGCGCGCATCGACAGCGACGACCTGGACGTGACCGCGCAGGACGTGCTGGTGCTGAAGCACATCGGGCCGAAGGGCGCGAGCATGCCCGAGGCGGGCGCGCTGCCGATCCCGCGCAAGCTCGCGCGCGCGGGCGTGAAAGACATGCTGCGCATATCCGACGGCCGCATGAGCGGGACGGCGTTCGGGACCATCGTCCTGCATGTGACGCCTGAGGCCGCAGTCGGTGGGCCGCTGGCACACGTGCGCAATGGCGACCGCATTGCGCTGAGCGTGAAGAACCGTTCGATCACGCTGCAGGTGACGGAGGCCGAACTGGCCCGGCGCGCGCGTGAGCAGCCGGTGGCCGAGCCGAGCGCCGAGCGCGGCTATCGCAAGCTTTACCTGCGGAGCGTGACGCAGGCGAACCAGGGTGTGGACTTCGACTTCCTGCGCGCAGCGCAGATCGTCGGGAAAGTGCCGCGCGGGTGAGGGTGGAGCTGCGGGCCGGCAACATTCGACCCGATGTCGTGTTCACGATCCCGCAGAAGTGGGACCTCGCCCTGGAGGTGCGCAAGACCCACGCCGTCGTTGTGCATCCGCGGCCGCGGCGTACTGGAAGCAGGGCGCCGTGGCGCACCACGAGACCCTGGAAGGCTGATCAGCCCGCGCTGGGTCATGCCGCACGCAGGGTGGAGCGCCGCTCGACGATGCGAAAGCCGACGTCGATCACACGCGGCTGCGTCGCCTCGCCGCTCCAGTGGCCGATGATCAGTTGCGCCGCATGCCGGCCGATTGCCGCACCGTCGACGTGCACCGTGCTGAGCGACGGTTCAGTGTGGGCGGCAAAGTCGGCGTCGCCGAAGCCGCACACCGCCAGATCCTGCGGCACGCGCAGCCCGCGCGACTGGGCTTCGGCCAGCACGCCGTGGGCCAGCTGGTCGGAGCTGCAGAACACGGCCTGCAGTGTGGGCGAGCGCTGCAGCAGCTCGGCCAGTGCGCGCCGGCCCAGCGCCAGGTTGCTGGGCGCGGGCACGCGCGCGGTGGGCACGTCGCGGCCGACGGCGGTGATGAAGCCCTGGCGCCGCACCAGCGCGCGTTCGTCGTCGCCGGTGGCAATGCCCAGGCGCTGCCAACCCTGGGCCAGAAAGTAACGCGCCACCGCCTCGCCGACCTGGGCGTGCGAGAAGCCGACCAGCCTGTCCACCGGCTGGTCGCTCAGGTCCCAGGTCTCGACGACGGGGATGCCCAGGCGCCGCAGCATCTGCTGTGCCGCGGGCGAGTGGACCAGCCCGGTCACGACGATGCCGTCGGGGCGCCGGCTGATCATCGTGTTCAGCAGCGCTTCTTCGCGCGAATGGTCGTAGCCGCTCTGGCCGAGGATCAACTGGTAGCCGGCGGCGTCCAGCGCCTCGGTGAGGGCCTGCACCGTGGGCAGGAACTGCGCGACCGAGATGGCCGGCACGAGCGCGGCCACCGTCATGCTGCGCCGCGACTTGAGCCCGCCGGCCAGCAGGTTGGGGATGTAGCCGGTCGCCTCCACGGCCTCCAGCACGCGCGCGATCGTCGCGGCCGAAACGACGGCGGGGTTGCTCAGCGCGCGCGATGCGGTGATCAGCGACACGCCGGCAGCGCGCGCCACATCGTGCAGCGTGACGGACTTCGGCGTGGTGGAGGGCGTCATGGGCAAGTCGGGTTCGAAGAGGGGTTGGCAAGAAGGGCGGGCTATTGACTAGCACAGATGACAACGTTACCATCACTTTCATGACAACGTTACCATTCGCGCCAGGGTGGCAACACAAACCTGCACCCGAACGCTCCGACCATGTCCCCCGCTGATCAGATCGCCTGGCTCCGCATCTCGTCCTGCACCCTGCCGCTGGCCACGCCGATCAGCGACGCCAAGGTGCTGACCGGCCGGCAGAAGCCGATGACCGAGGTCGCGATGCTGTTCGTCGAACTGCAGACCGCGAACGGCGACGAAGGCCTGGGCTTCAGCTACGCCAAGCGTGCTGGCGGGCCGGGGCAGTTTGCGCATGCGCAAGAGATCGCGCCGGCGCTGCTGGGTGAAGACCCGAGCGACATCGCCAAGCTCTGGAACAAGCTCTGCTGGGCCGGCGCGTCGGCCGGCCGCAGCGGGTTGGCGGTGCAAGCCATCGGCGCGTTCGACGTGGCGCTGTACGACCTGAAGGCCCGGCGCGCCGGGCTGTCGCTGGCCAAGCTGCTCGGGTCCTACCGCGACTCGGTGCAGTGCTACAACACCTCGGGCGGTTTCTTGCACACGCCGCTGGATCAACTGATGGTGAACGCCGCGGCGTCGGTCGAGCGCGGCATCGGCGGCATCAAGCTCAAGGTCGGCCAGCCCGACCGTGCGCTCGACATCAAACGCGTCGAGGCGGTGCGCAAGCACCTGGGCGATGCGGTGCCGATCATGGTCGACGCCAACCAGCAATGGGACCGGCCGACCGCGCAGCGCATGTGCCGCATCTTCGAAGAGTTCAATCTGGTCTGGATCGAGGAGCCGCTGGACGCCTACGACCACGAAGGCCACGCCGCGCTCGCCGCCCAGTTCGACACGCCAATCGCCACCGGCGAGATGCTGACCAGCGCCGCCGAGCATGGCGAGCTGATCCGCCACCGCGCCGCCGACTACCTGATGCCCGACGCGCCGCGCGTCGGCGGCATCACGCCGTTCCTGAAGATCGCCGCGCAAGCCGAACACGCCGGGCTGATGCTCGGCCCGCACTTCGCGATGGAACTGCACGTGCACTTAGCCGCGGCCTACCCGACCGAACCCTGGGTCGAGCACTTCGACTGGCTGGAGCCGCTGTTCAACGAGCGCCTGGAGATCAAGTGCGGGCGCATGATCGTGCCCACGCGGCCCGGCCTGGGTGTGAGCCTGAGCGAGCAAGCGCGGGCCTGGACACGCGAGCGCGTAGAGGTCGGTGTTCGGGCGCAGGCCAGCGCCAGACGTTAGCGAGACAATTTCTGTTCGGCGCGCGGGTGCGCGTCAAAAACCCCCAAGGAGACCACTCGATGAAGAAGCTGTTGACCACCCTCGCGATCGGCCTGGCCGCTGTTGCCACTGCGACAGGCGCCCATGCACAAGCCTGGCCCGCCAAACCGGTGACCCTGCTCGTGCCGTTCCCGCCCGGCGGCTCGACCGACCTGATCGCGCGCACGCTGGCGCCGCAATTGCAGACGCGCCTCGGCGGCACCTTCATCATCGAGAACAAGGCCGGCGCCACCGGCACGGTGGGTGCCGGCCTCGTCAAGCGCGCCGCGCCGGATGGCTACACGATCTTCGTCTCGTCGCTCGGGCCGTATGTGATTGCACCGCACCTCATCAAGAATGTGCCGTACGACGCGCTGAAGGACTTCGACTACATCACCGTGGCCGTGCAGGCGCCCAACGTGCTGGCGGTGCCGGCCGCCTCGCCGCACAAGACGCTCGCCGACGTGCTGGCGTACCACAAGGCCAACCCGGGCAAGATGAGTTTTGCGTCGTCGGGCAACGGCTCCAGCGACCACCTGACCGCCGAGCTGTTCTGGCAAGAGACCAAGACCACCGGCCTGCACGTGCCTTACAAAGGCGGCGCGCCGGCCATGGCCGACCTGCTCGGCGGGCAGGTGGACGCAACCTTCATGAACATCAACACCGGGCTGCCCAACATCCTGGCCGGCAAGCTGCGCGCGCTGGCCATCACCAGCGCCAAGCGCTCGCCGCTGTTGCCTGATGTGCCGACGCTCGAAGAAGCCGGCATCAAGGGCGCCACCGTTTACTCGTGGCAGGCGATCGCCGCGCCGAAAGGTTTGCCGGCCGACATCAAGGCCAAGCTACACGAGGCGATCGTTGCGTCGTTGAACGATGCCGCGGTGAAGCCGAAGCTGCTTGAACTCGGCTTTGAGATCGTGGGCAACACGCCCGACCAGTTCACCGCGTTCCAGGCGGCGGAGTTCGCGCGCTGGAAGAAGGTGATCGAGGTCGGCAAGATCACGGCGGACTGAGTTCCCCCTCCCCCGCTGGGGGAGGGTTGGGGAGGGGGCCGGGTGGCCCGCCGCGCTGCCCCAGGCCCCTCACCCCAACCCTCTCCCCAAAGGGGCGAGGGAGAGTGAGAAAGACCCACGCTCAGAGGAACCCCATCGATGGCCGATCCGCTCTACATCACGATGCACCCCGCCGACAACGTCGCCATCGTCGCCAACGACGGCGGCCTGCCGGCGGGCACGCGCTTCACGTCGGGCCTGACGCTCAAAGACAAGGTGCCGCAAGGCCACAAGGTCGCGCTGGTGGACTTGGGCGCGGGCGACGCGGTGCGGCGCTACAACGTGGTGATCGGCCGCGCGGCTCGCGCCATCCCCGCCGGTAGCTGGGTGCACGAGCGGCTGCTCGACATGCCCGACGCACGTTCGCTCGACGGCCTGCCGATGGCGACCGTCAAGCCGCCCGCCACCGAACCGCTCGCCGGCTACAGCTTCGAAGGTTTTCGCAATGCCGACGGCTCGGTCGGCAGCCGCAACATCCTGGCGATCACGACGACGGTGCAGTGCGTGGCCGGTGTCGTCGAGTTCGCTGTCAAGCGCATCAAGGACGAGCTGCTGCCGAAGTACCCGAACGTCGATGACGTGGTGGGGCTGGAGCACAG
The DNA here is from genome assembly GCA_001263235.1 of Methylibium sp. NZG. Lineage (GTDB taxonomy): Bacteria > Pseudomonadota > Gammaproteobacteria > Burkholderiales > Burkholderiaceae_C > LGRD01. The sequence continues at coordinate 23,258 of LGRD01000020.1, forward strand.
CTATGGCTGCGGTGTGGCGATCGACGCGCCCGACGCGATCATCCCGATCCGCACGTTGCGCAACATCACGCTGAACCCGAACTTCGGCAACGAGGTGATGGTGGTCAGCCTGGGTTGCGAGAAGCTGCAGCCGGAGCGGCTGCTGCCGCCGGGGAGCCTTGCGATCGTCGATCAGCGAAAGGCGGGTGACGAAGCCGAGCTCGACGTGGTCTGCCTGCAGGACGACGCGCACGTCGGCTTCATGTCGATGATCGATTCGATCATGGCGACCGCCGAACAACACCTGAAGCGGTTGAACGCCCGCCGCCGTGAAACCGTGCCCGCGAGTGCGCTGGTGGTGGGCGTGCAATGCGGCGGCAGCGATGCGTTCAGCGGCGTCACCGCCAACCCGGCAGTGGGTTTTTGCACCGACTTGCTCGTGCGCGCCGGCGCCACCGTGATGTTCAGCGAGACCACCGAGGTGCGCGACGGCATCGACCAGCTGACCTCGCGCGCCGCCACGCCCGCAGTGGCTCAAGCGATGATCCAGGAGATGGCCTGGTACGACGCCTACCTGAAGAAGGGCCAGGTCGACCGCAGCGCCAACACCACGCCGGGCAACAAAAAGGGCGGCCTGTCGAACATCGTCGAGAAGGCGATGGGCTCGATCGTGAAGAGCGGCTCCTCGCCGATCACCGGCGTGCTGTCGCCGGGCGAGAAGCTGCGCGACCGCGGCATCACAAGCGGGCTGGTCTACGCGGCGACGCCCGCGAGCGACTTCATCTGCGGCACCTTGCAGCTCGCTGCCGGCATCAACCTGCATGTGTTCACCACCGGCCGCGGCACGCCGTATGGGCTGGCCGAGGTGCCCGTCATCAAGGTCGCCACGCGCAGCGACCTGGCGCGCCGCTGGCACGACCTGATGGATGTGAACGCGGGTCGCATCGCCGACGGCCAGGCAACGATCGAGGACGTGGGCTGGGAGCTGTTCCACCTGATGCTCGACGTGGCGAGCGGGCGCAAGAAGACGTGGGCGGAGCACTGGAAGCTGCACAACGCGCTCGTCTTGTTCAACCCCGCGCCGGTCACTTGACCCCCCCGAAGCGCCTGCGGCGCTCCCCCGGGGGGCTGAGCCCGGACACGGACGGTCCAGTGGACCGTCTGTGCCTGGCGAAGGGTCGGGCCACTGGCCCGGCGCGGCCTGCAAGGCCACCAGCGGACCGGCAGAGCCGGATCCGCGGCGTTTGCTTGGGGGCGCACCTTGCCCCGCTTTGACTTTTGCTTGAGGCATTTATGACTACTTCTTCGACTCCCCTGATCACCGCCTTGCGCGTGATCCCCGTCGCTGGCCGCGACAGCATGTTGCTCAACCTGAGCGGCGCGCACGGCCCGTTCTTCACGCGCAACCTGCTGTTGCTCACCGACAGCGCCGGCCACACCGGCGTGGGCGAGGTGCCGGGGGGCGAGAAGATTCGGCAGACGCTCGAAGACGCGGGGCCGCTCATCGTCGGCCAGCCGCTGGGCTCGCAGCAGCGCTTGCTGCAACAGGTGCAGCAGCAGTTCGCCGACCGCGACAGCGGCGGCCGCGGCCTGCAGACTTTCGACCTGCGAACGACCATCCACGCCGTCACCGCCATCGAATCGGCGCTGCTCGATCTGCTCGGCCAGCACCTCGGCGTGCCGGTGGCGGCGCTGTTGGGCGAAGGCCAGCAGCGCGAATCGGTCGAGATGCTGGGCTATTTGTTCTATGTCGGCGACAAGTCGAAGACGGACCTTCCTTACGCGAGCGACCCGGGCGCGCCCGACGCCTGGTCGCGCCTGCGCCACGAAGCGGCGATGACGCCCGAGGCGATCGTGCGCCTGGCCGAAGCCGCTTACGAGCGCTACGGCTTCAACGACTTCAAGTTGAAGGGCGGCGCGCTGCGCGCGGAGGCCGAGATCGAGGCGGTGGTCGCGCTGCACGAACGCTTCCCGAAAGCGCGCGTCACGCTCGACCCGAACGGCGGCTGGCTGTTGAAGGACGCCGTCCGCCTGATGCGCGACCTGCGCGGCGTGGTGGCTTACGCCGAAGACCCGTGCGGTGCCGAAGACGGCTTCAGCGGCCGCGAGGTGATGGCCGAATTCCGCCGCGCCACTGGCCTGCCGACGGCGACCAACATGATCGCCACCGACTGGCGCCAGTTGAGCCACGCGCTGGCGCTGCAGTCGGTCGATATCCCGCTCGCCGACCCGCACTTCTGGACCATGGCCGGCAGCGTGCGTGTGGCGCAGACCTGCCGCGACTGGGGGCTGACCTGGGGCTCGCATTCGAACAACCACTTCGATGTGTCGCTCGCGATGTTCACGCACGTCGGCGCCGCCGCGCCGGGCAAGGTGACCGCGATCGACACGCACTGGATCTGGCAGGACGGGCAGCGGCTGACGAAGGAGCCGCTGCAGATCGTCGGCGGGCATGTGCAGGTGCCGAAGAAGCCAGGGCTCGGTGTGGCGCTCGACATGGCCGAGGTCGAGCGCGCGCACCAGCTCTACCTGCAGCACGGCCTGGGCTCGCGCGACGACGCGGTGGCGATGCAGTACCTGGTGCCAGGCTGGAAGTTCGACCCGAAGCGGCCGGCGTTGGATCGGTAGAGCCCAAAGCGAAGGGCGAGGGGCCCCCGCCAGGGGGATCGACCAGCGCCGGGCTCGGCGAAGGAGCGGGCTCGATGCCCGCGACTGAGAACCCAAAGCGAAGGGCGCGATCCAGTTCGAACGCATTCAGCTGCTGCACCAGACGCGCGTACGCCGCATCATCCAGCGCCACCAGCGGCGCGCGCACGCGACGCCAGCCGGGTTGGCCGGTGAGCCAGGCCATCGCGCCCTTGTAGGCCGCCGTCAGTCCGTAGCCGCCGAAGATTTTGAGGATCGCCGCCACACGTTCACTGTCGGCGCCCGCGCCGGGCGCGTCGGCTGCGCTGACGAGCCGCTGCACCAGCCGCGGCATCACGTTCGCCAAACCGCTGACCGCACCGACGGCGCCGCGGCCCGCCAGCGTCTGCAGGTCGGGCTCGTTGCCCACCCACACCTGCAGCGGCGGCATGAAGGCCTGTGCGTACGCCAGTGAGGCGTCGCGTTGGCAGCCACTGTCCTTCAGACCGATGATGGTCTGCGGGTACCGCTTCACCAGTTCGTCGATCACCGCATGGCTCAGCGGCACGCCCGACACCTGGGGGATGTGATACAGCACGATGCGCAGCCGCCGCGGCGGCACCTGCGCCGCGACGCTGTCGATCACGACCCGATAGGCATCGACGATGCCCTGCTCGGGCACGCCCTTCAAGAAGAACGGCGGCAGCAGCAGGCAGCCCTGCACGCCGAGGTCGGTCGCGTGCCTTGTGAGCGCCACCGCGTCGGGCAGCGCAGCGCAACTCGTCGAGGCGAGAATGCGCGCCGCCGGCACGCCGTGCGCCACCAGCCCGTCGAGCGCGGCCATGCGTTCGGCGACGGTGAACGACGGTCCCTCGCCGGTCGTGCCGAAAGGTGTGACACCGGTGCAGCCGGCGTCCAGCAGCGACTTGCAGTGCGCGGCAAAAGCCGGGACGTCAATGTTCAGCGCGGCGTCCAGCGGCGTCAGCAATGCGGGCCAGATGCCGCTGTAGGGGACGGCCGTGGGTGTCGGTGTCGGTGTCGGTGTGGCCATGGTCGGTTCAACGGAGGTGGCGGGCGTGATTCGATTCTGCACTGCACGCGAAGTCGCGGCATCGAGCGCGCAGGGCGATAATCAGCCCGTGAAGCAAGCCAGACCGCCGCTGGTGCAAGGCTCGAAAGGGCGCACTGGAGGAAGGTCCGGACTGCACAGGGCAGCGCAGCAGCCAACGGCTGTCCACCGCGAGGTGAGGATCAGAGCAACAGAGACGAGTCGATGCAGGGCCCCTGACGGGGTGTTCTGTGAGCCGCCGGCGCAAGCCGGTGCCCGGTGTGGCCTGCCGCACCGGGTCGGGCGCAAGCCCGAAGCGAACAGCCACCCGATGCGGGGCAAGGCCTGCGCATCGGGTGAAACGGGCAATCTCTGCGCGCAGCAATACCAAGTAGGCCGGCGTTGATGTGGCTCCGCAGAGCCGGCGGGTAGGTAGCACCGAGCCGTGCAGCGATGCACGGCCCAGAGGAATGGCGGTCACGTCCGGCGGTTCGCAAGAACCGCGGGATGCACAGAATCCGGCCTATCGGCTTGCTTCACACTTTATCGGGCAGTCTCGGCGCGGCGCCCCGCAGCTCGCTCGTGCGCGGTGATGTCCGCGGTGACGTGCGCCACGCTGGCATGCCCTTTGCGGCATCCCTCGCCATGTCCCTGCGCATCGCTCGGCGGCCCCACCCGCTGGCCCACCACCCAGCCCCCGCCGACGAAAGAGGGCCGGCGTGGAGCCAGCGGCTTCAACTGCTGCTCGAATCGACCGGCGAGGGCATCTTCGGCGTCGACATGGACGGCTGCTGCACCTTCATCAACCGCGCCGGTGCACAAATGCTCGGCTGGCGCACCGATCAGGTGCTCGGGCGCAACATGCACGCGCTCATCCACCACACCCACGGCGACGGGCGCCACTACCCGGAAGCCGAGTGCCCGATCTACGCCGCGTTCCGCCAGGGCCTGCCGTGCCGCATCGACAGCGAGGTGCTGTGGCGTGCCGACGGCAGCTCGTTCAGCGCCGAGTATTCGTCGTACCCGATCCTCGATGGCGGCGTGGTGCAGGGCGCCGTGGCGACCTTCGTCGACATCACCGAGCGCAAGCGCGCGGAGGCGCTGCTGCGGGAGGCGCGCGACGAGCTGGAGCAGCGCGTGCAGGCGCGCACGGCGGAGCTGTCGCAGGCGCTCGGGCAGCTTCGAGACCTGTCCGCCTACCTGGAGACGGTGCGGGAAGAAGAGCGCACGCGCATTGCGCGCGACATCCACGACGAGCTGGGCTCGCTGCTGGTGGCGCTGAAGATGGATGTGAACTGGCTCGGCAAGCGCGTGGCCGACCAGCCCGAGCTGCAATGCAAGTGCAGCAGCATGGGCCGGCTGATCGACCGCGCGGTGGACAACGTCGGCCGCATCATCACCGACCTGCGCCCCAGCATCCTCGACCACCAGGGTTTGTGGGCGGCGCTGGAGTGGCAGGCGCTGGAGTTCATCGACGCCACCGAGCTGCAGCGCGAACTCACGGTGCACGTGACGCGCGGTGTGGCGCCGCCTGCAGGCAAGGTGGGCGAGCGCTGGGCGATCTGCGTGTTCCGCATCTTCCAGGAGATGCTCAGCAACGTGGCGCGCCACGCGAAGGCGCGCACAGTGCGCATCCGCTTGCTGGTCGACTCGCCGCCCGACCCGGTGCTGCATCTGGAGGTCGAGGACGACGGCGTCGGTGCCACACCCGAGCAACTCGCCGCGCCCGACAGCTACGGCGTGATGGGCATGCGCGAGCGGGCAGGGCACTTCGGCGGCACGGTCAGCATTCGCAGCGCGCCCAAGTGCGGCACGCGTGTGCTGCTGACGATGCCGCTGCCGCCCGAGCGCTGCGCCAGCGCCGCAGCCGCACCGCTGGATCGCGCCGCCGAGGAGCACCGATGATCAAGGTGCTGGTCTGCGACGACCATCCTCTCGTGCGCCAGGGCATCAAGCAGATCCTGGCCGACGCGCCCGACATCGCGCTGGTCGGTGAGGCCGACAGCGGCCCCGAGGCCGTGCGCCAGGTGCGAGCGTTCGCCACCTGCGGTGGCATCGACGTGGTGCTGATGGACATCGCGATGCCGCAGCGCGACGGGCTCGATGTGCTGAAGCAACTGAAGGGCGAGTTTCCGAAGTTGCCGGTGCTGATGCTCAGCACCTACCCCGACCGGCAGTACGCCGTTCGCAGCCTCAAGCTCGGCGCCGCCGGCTACCTGAACAAGAGCGCCGACTCCGAGCAGATGACCGGCGCGATTCGCAAGGTCGCGGCCGGCGGGCTGTTCATCACCTCGGCGGTGGCCGAGCAACTCGCCGGCGCGATTGGGGCGGGCAAGGCACGCGGCGACGAGACGCCGCTGCACGAGCGGCTGTCGCACCGCGAATACCAGGTGTTCCGGCTGCTCACCGCGGGCCGCAGCGTTGGCGAGATTGCCGAACAACTCGCGCTGTCGAGCAACACCGTCACCACCTACCGCAGCCGCATCCTCGACAAAACCGGCGCGCGCAACGACGTGGAGCTGGCGCTGTACGCCGTGCAGGCCGAACTGGTGTAGGGCCAGCCCTACAAGCGAATGCCGGCCGGCGCGATGGCGCGGACCTTGCTCAGTCTCTAGCCTCTGGTTCCACCAAGGAGAGACGTGATGAGCAGCAGCAGCCGCGGCGACAAGCCCCACGAAAGCGCCAACCGCTTCAACCCGTTCGACGCCGACCGGCCGCTGATGATGAAGTGCCGCTGCGGCGGCGACCACGCGCCGGAGCAGCACGCGGACGAAGCCGGCTACTCGCGCGAGTTCATCGAGGCCACGCTGGTCAAGGCGCTGCTGCCCAGCGAGCCGCTGCGGCGCCGCTTCCTGCAGGCGGTGGGCGCCAACACGGCGCGCGCGGCGATCGCCTCGCTGCTGCCGATGGGCGCACTCGAAGCGATGGCGCAGGACAAGAATCCGCTGGAGAAGAAGGACCTGAAGATCGGCTTCATTGCCATCACCTGCGCCACGCCGCTCATCATGGCCGACCCGCTGGGCTTCTACAGAAAAGAGGGCCTGAACGTCCAGCTCAACAAGACGGCGGGCTGGGCGCTGATCCGCGACAAGATGCTGAACAAGGAGCACGACGCGTCGCACTTCCTGTCGCCGATGCCGCTGGCGATCTCGCTCGGCCTGGGCTCGGTGGCGCAGCCCATGCGTGTGGCCACAGTGCAGAACATCAACGGGCAGGCCATCACCCTCGCGCTCAAGCACAAGGACAACCGCGATCCGAAAAACTGGAAAGGCTTCAAGTTCGCGATTCCGTTCGAGTACTCGATGCACAACTTCCTGTTGCGCTACTACCTGGCGGAAGCGGGGCTGAACCCCGACACCGACGTGCAACTGCGCGTCGTGCCGCCGCCCGAGATGGTGGCCAACTTGCGCGCCGGCAACATCGACGGCTTCCTCGGCCCCGACCCGTTCAACCAGCGCGCGGTGTTCGACGAGATCGGCTTCATCCACATTCTGTCGAAAGACATCTGGGACGGCCACCCCTGTTGCGCCTTCGGTGTGAGCGAAGACTTCATCAAGCAGAACCCGAACACCTTTGCCGCGCTGTACCGCTCGGTGCTCAGCGCCGCCGCGATGGCGCGCGACCCCAAGAACCGCGAACTGATCGCCAAGGTCATCGCACCGCCCGCCTACCTGAACCAACCCGAGACGGTGCTCAACCAGGTGCTGTCCGGCAAGTTCGCCGACGGCCTGGGCGGCGTGAAGAACGTGCCCGACCGCACCGACTTCGACCCCGTGCCGTGGCAGAGCATGGCGGTGTGGATGCTGACGCAGATGAAGCGCTGGGGCTACATCAAGGGCGACGTGAACTACAAGCAGATCGCAGAGCAGGTGTTCTTGCTGACCGACGCGAAGAAGCAGATGAAGCTGCTGGACCAGAAAGTGCCCGAGGGTGCCTACCGCAAATACAAGGTGATGGGCAAGGAGTTCGACCCGGCGAATGCGGCGGCGTATGCCAGCAGTTTTGCGATTTCTCGGGGTTGAGTGAGGCCGTGTTGATTGCTCCCGAATTGCAAGGGTCACCGTTCCGGTCGTGGTTGTGGTCGCGGCTGCGGTCGCGGTCGCGCTTGCAGTTGCAGTTGCAGTTGCAGTTGCAGTTGCAGTTGCAGTTGCAGTTGGCGCGGCAAAGGCGCGCCCGGACAGGCCGGAGGGCTTCGCTTCGGC
>LGRD01000033.1 GCA_001263235.1 Methylibium sp. NZG
TGCGCAATATGCGCCGATGCAGTGGCCACGCTCTCGGCATTGGCTCTCACGCCACCCACGATGGACGCCAGGCGTGTCTTCATCTCATGCAGAGCGCCCAGCAGCAGGCCGGTCTCGCTCTTGCCGTCGGCCTGAAACTCCATCGCCAGGTCGCCAGCCGCCACGGCACGCGCGATTTGCGTGGCGTCGTTCAAGGGCTTCGTCGTGGAGCGAATGATCCAGAAGGCGATGACGCAGCCCGCCACCAGCGCTCCCAGGACGAGGGCGATCACCAACGTGCGGGTGTTCGCCACATCCGCCTCGGCGGTCTTGCCGTCCGCGACCATCAAGTCGCTCTGGTACGTGATCAAGTCGTCCAGGCGCTTCATGTAGGTCAGCTGCGCCGGCCGCAACTCGTTGAGCAGGATGGGCTTGGCTTCGTCCGGCTTGCCTGTGCGGAGCAGTTCCAGCATCTTGTCGCGCGGAGCGAGGTAGGCCGCGCGTGCGGCGGTCAGCTCGGCCAGGACGGTCTTGCCTCGTTGGCTGGTGATCTCCTTGTGGAGCAGCGCCAGGTTGTTGCCGATCACCTTGTCCGCAGCAGCGATCTCGTCGTGCTCCTTCTTCTGGTCGGCAGCATCTGCCACGATGAACAGGTTGCGCACTGCACGGGCAGCGTCATTGACCCCACCCTTGACTTCGTTCACGTGCACGATCTTGGGATAGCGGTCCTTCATCACCAGGTCGAACTCGTCGCCCACGACGCTCAGTTTGTACAGGGCGATGCCTCCGAGCAGCGCGATCAACGCACCCATGGTGCCGAACCCCAGGATCAGCCGGGTGGAAAGTTTGAGGTTGCTCATGTTCATCGCGCACTCCGTTTCGCTGCTGCAGAAGTTGAATGCCCACGGGTCAGAAGGTTTCCCAGTGGTCGCTGCTGCCCATGGCACGCGCGGGCTTTGCCGCGGCCTCTGGTTTCAGGTCGGCTGCAGGTGCAGGCTTGGCCGGCCCACTTGAGGGAAGACGCGCCACGTTGACGGCTCGGTTCGGCCCCCGGCGCTCGACTTGAACCGGCGTGCCATGCGCCACACGCGACGCATCCTGCGAGGCATTCGGGTCAGCCACGGCGGCGTGCGCAACGGGTGCGGCCTGCATCGCCGGTCTGACCTGACCGGCTGTTGCGCCGAGCTTGAACACCGCCACCGAATGCACCAGTTGTTGCGCCTGCAGCTTCAGGCTCTCGGCTGCCGCCGCACTTTGCTCGACGAGTGCGGCGTTCTGCTGCGTCGCCTTGTCCATCTGCGTCACCGCATCGCCCACCTGCGCCACGCCGGCGCTCTGTTCGCTGCTGGCGCTGCTGATCTCGCCCATGATGTCGGTGACGCGCTGGATGGCGCCGACGATCTCGCTCATCGTCACGCCGGCCTGATCGACCAGGCGCGTGCCCTGCTCGACCCGCGCGACGCTGGTGCCGATCAGGCCCTTGATCTCCTTGGCGGCCTCGGCGCTGCGCTGCGCCAGGCTGCGCACTTCTGCGGCCACGACTGCAAAGCCTCGCCCCTGCTCACCGGCCCGTGCGGCTTCCACCGCCGCGTTGAGCGCCAGGATGTTGGTCTGGAACGCGATGCCGTCGATCACGCCGATGATGTCGCTGATCTTCTTCGAGCTGTCGTTGATGCCCTTCATGGTGTCTACCACCTTGCCGACCACCTCGCCGCCCTTGACCGCCACGGTCGAGGCGCCCATTGCCAGCTGGTTGGCCTGGCGGGCGTTGTCGGCGTTTTGCCGCACTGTGGAGCCGAGTTGCTCCATCGACGCGGCGGTCTCTTCCAGTGCGCTGGCTTGCTGCTCGGTGCGTGCGCTCAGGTCGTTGTTGCCAGCCGCGATCTCAGCGCTCGCGCGGGCCACTCCCTGCGAGCCCTGACGCACCTCGCCAACGACCTTGGCCAGGCTCGTCTGCATCGCCTTCAGATGGGCCATCAGGCTGTGGCTGTCGCCAGCGCGCAGCTCGATGGGGGTGGCCAGGTTGCCGTTGGCCACCTCCTGTGCGACGGCGGCGGCCACGCCGGGCTCGCCGCCGAGCTGACGCAAAAGCCGCCGGGTGATGAAGTGCGCCAGCGCCACGCCCACGACGAGCGCCACCGCCAGAACCCCCAGCAGCGAGCGCCTCGCTTCGTTGAAAGCGATCAGCGCTTCGGCCTCGGCCGCCTTGGCGCCATTGAAGTTGAACTGGGTCAGCGCGTCCAGCGCGATCACCGTCTCGTCGGCCGCGGTGCTGCTCAGACCGTCGCTGATGTCGGCTGCGTCCTGCTGCTTCTTGTCGCGCCCGAGCGCCACCACCTTCTGTTGCGCCTGCTGATAAGCCGCCCAGCTCTTCTGAAACCTGACCATCAGGGCCTGCTCGTCGCTGCCGCCGACGAGCTTTTCGTAGGCCGTCATCGCAGCGCCGACGGCCTGCCCGGTCACAGTCATCTTGTCTTCGTATTCACTGTGGTAACTGCGGTCAGCGGCCCGGCTGTGCTTGACCTCGGCATCGCGCGCTTCGAGCACCGCTGCGCGTGTCTGCGCGAGGTGACCCACGCCCTGCAACCACTTGCCGGACAGCACGTTCACTTCCATGTGCAGCACGCTCAACTTGTAGAGGGCCACGCCGCCGAGCGCGGCCGTCAGGATCAGCAGCACCGCGAACGCTGCATGCAGTTGCTGCCCGACACGCAGTCGGCCGAACAACGCACCGGCCTGGGCGACGATATTCATGGGATTCACCTGTAGCTTTGGAGGGCAGAGGCCCGGGCGCACGCTGCCCCCCGGGTCGTCGCAGAACGCGCGGGGCTTACTTCTTGTGGCCGATGTAGCTCACGCCGATGATCTTGCCGCCACTGTCCTTGATCGGGTTGTAGCAGGCGTCGAAAGCGGTGCCGAGCACGTCGATCGGGCCGCAGTACTGCTCGCCTTTGATGACCGCCTCGTAGGCCTTGTTGCGCGCCAGTTGCGTGCCGACACCGCGCTTTCCCTCGGGCGTGAGCACGTTGGTGGAGACGCGCACGAACTCGTCGCCTTGTTTGACAAACACCGTGGCGGTGGCGCTGTGCGCCTTGCGAACCGCGTCGACGACGTCGAAGTTGTTGTTGATCTTGCGGTCACCGAAGAAGAGCGCCGGCACGGTCTTGTCGGCCACCGTGTCGGTACCGTCGACCTTGGCCGCCCCGATCTTGTTCAACCGGGCGTCGAGGTCGGCGATGGTCGCCTTGGGGTCGTAGGCGTGCGCGCCGGCCAACAAGCCGAGCATCAGGGTGGCGCCGATGGAAATGGACTTGAGCTTCATGAAAAGTTCCTCTCGAAGTGGATGTGGAGGGTGGTTCGTTCAGACCGCAGTAGGGGCGGTCTCGCCCTGGGAAAACGGCCAAGCGTTCGGTTCGAGGTCGCCTGCGGGCCGGGCTGGCGCTTCACTCGCCGATCAGGCCCATCTCGTGGCTCGCCATCAACGCCTCGATGTCCATCAGGATCAACATGCGCTGCACGTCGCCGGTGGTCACGCTGCCGATGCCGGTGATGAAGCCGGCGTCCACTGCCGAGGCCATCTCGGGCGCAGACTTGATCGCGTCCTTCGACAGCTCCAGCACGTCGGAGACCGAATCGACCACCGCCCCGACCACACGGCCCCTGACGTTGAGCACGATCACCACCGTCAATGGGCTGTACTCGGCCGCACAACCCAGCTTCAAGCGCAAGTCCACGATCGGCACGATCACGCCGCGCAGGTTGACCACGCCCTTGATGAAGGCCGGCGCGTTGGCGATGCGGGTGGGTTGTTCGTAGGAGCGGATCTCCTGCACCTTCAGGATGTCGATTCCGTACTCCTCGGCACCGAGGCGGAAGGTCAGGAACTCGCCGCCCACCTGGATGGCGGCTCGGGCGGCCTCGTGGCGTGCCACCACGGCAGCGTCGGTCATCATGTTCATGGACTACCTCTTTCGGGGCTGGGTTGGGAACGGCGCGCCGCAAGCGCGGCACTGCGGGGGTTGCCGGCCACGACAAGGCCGGGTTGAGCGTGGGTTGGCTTCATGCTGGGGTGGACTCGCTGGCGTCGTCGGACTGGCGCAACGTGAACGTGCCCACGACGTGGGCGAGCCGCGCGGCCTGCTGCTTCAGGCTCTCGGCCGCTGCGGCTGACTGCTCAACCAGCGCGGCGTTCTGCTGTGTCATCTGGTCGAGCTGAACGACTGAGCCGTTGATCTGGCCGATGCCGTCGCTCTGCTCGACGGCTGCTGTCGTGATCTCGCCGATGATGTTGGAGACGCGCTCGACGCTGTTCACGATGTCCTGCATCGTCTGCCCGGCGTCGGACACCAAGCGCGAGCCGCCCTCGACCTTCTCGACCGAGGCGCCGATCAGCCCCTTGATTTCCTTGGCGGCAAGCGCGCTGCGCTGCGCGAGCAAGCGCACCTCGGCCGCCACCACCGCGAAACCGCGGCCTTGTTCGCCCGCACGCGCCGCTTCGACCGCTGCGTTGAGCGCCAGGATGTTCGTTTGGAACGCGATGCCGTCGATCGTGCCGATGATGTCGCCGATGCGGCGCGAGCTGGTGTTGATGTCGTCCATCGTGGCCACCATTTGATGCACCACCACGCCGCCGCGGGCGGCGACTTCGGCGGCGCTGGCCGCGAGCTGGTTGGCCTGACGCGCCGACTCTGCCGACTGCTTGACCGTGCCGGTCAGCTGCTCCATCGAAGACGCCGTCATCTGCAGGTTCGAGGCGGTCTGCTCGGTGCGGTTGCTCAAGTCCTGGTTGCCGGTGGCAATTTCGGCGCTCGCCGTGCGGATCGAGTTGGACGAGTCGAACACAGCGCGCATCGACGTGCCGAGCTGCTGCGTCATCGCGCCGAGCGCACGCACCAGGTCGCCGACCTCGTCGCGGCGATCGCTGTGCGTGTCCACGGCAAGGTTGCCGCGCGCGACTTCGCCAGCGATGGTCGCGGCGCGCCGCAAATCCGCCATCAGCCGGCGCTGCATCCACCACGACAGGCCCACAGCCAACATGCCACACAACAAACCCACCGCCGCCGACAGCCAGCCGAGCTGGTTCGAGCGCGCATTGGCCGAAGCGATCGTCTCGTCGGCGTTGGCTTCGATGCGCTTGACCATCGCCGACATGCTTTTGGAGATGGCATCAAAGCTGGCATCGGCGCTCTGCAGCGCGGCGATGCCTGTGTTTGGATCGACCGATGACAGCTCGATGGCCAGGTCCGCCTGGCCCTGGTACTTCTGGATCGCCTTGTCGAGTTGCTCGGCGGTGGAGCGCAGTACGGCGTCACCGCCGTGCGCCTTCACGAGCGCATCTGTCACGCGCCTGATGCCGTCCAGTTGCTTGGCCGCATCGGCCCGTAACGCCTTGACCTTGGCGTCGTCGAGCGATGCGATCAGCGCCACCGTGCGGTAGGTGCCTGCATGAAGTTCCGCCAGCTGGTGTTCAGCGTGCGCCAGGGTTCGAAAGTCATCGAACTGACCCTCGAACGTGGCGTGGTTGGCACTCGCCGCACGGCCCATCGTGAAAGCGTTGAGCTGCCCCGCGCCGAAAACCACCAAAGCGGTCAGCAGCGGCGCAGCCAGCAGTTGGGTCGCAAGCTTCATGGGTCTGTGGGGTGCTCGGTGGATCGTCGGTCGGGTCGTGGCGGACGCTGGTGAACCGCGGCTTACTTGTAGATGCCGCCGCAGACCGCGCTGTCCTCGAGCCTTTCGCAGTACATGCTCTTGGGCTCGATCTTCTTGTTGGTCGGGTTGGTGAACTTGTAGTCCTGCCAGAACGTGCCCTTGGCTGCCGCCAGCTCGACGCGCTCCTTGACGAAGGCTTTTCCGTCCACGTCCTTCAGGTCGATCAGGTTCTTGCCGATCATCTTTTCGTTCGCGCCGTGCGCGCGCACGGTGCCGTCCAGCCCGTAGACCACCAGATAGAGGTCGCGGTCCTTGAACTGACTGATCTTGCTGGAGATCTCGGCGTAGCCCTTGTCCTTGCCGTTTGCCTTGATGAAGGTGATGCCTTGCTTGACCATGGCAATGGCCTGGGCGGACGTGGCACCTTCATCGGCGTGGGCCGCACCGGCGCAGGCGAGCACGACGGAGACGGAGACGATCTTGGTGAAATGCTGGAGCTTCATGCTGGATCCTTTGCAATGACCCGCGCATCGCGCATGGTCGGTGGGGTTGCGTGGTCGGCCCGGAACGCAGCCCGAGACCGTTGGTGGATATCGACCCATTGCATGCCTGACTGAATGCCTTGGCTCACAGCGATGTGAGATTTTCGAAGTCGCCCGCAGCGACCATCGCTTCAACAAACGGGGCAAGACCCGGCTGTTCCATGCTGGCCCTCGACGTCGAACGGCTCCGCCCCGGCGTTGAGCCAGGCAATCAGTGGCGCGCGCGGCGCACCAGCGACCCGACGTCCAGGATCAGCGCCACCCGGCCGTCACCCATGATCGTGGCGCCCGACACATCCGTGACCTTGCGGTAGTTGGCTTCCAGGTTCTTCACCACCACCTGTTGCTGGCCGAGCAGTTCGTCGACCAACAGCGCCACGCGGCCGCCTTCGGCCTCGGCCACCACCATGATCCCGCTGACGTTCTCGAAGTCGAAGCGCGGCACGCCGAACACCTGCTCGAGTTCGAGCACCGGCATGAACTCGTCGCGCACCTCGACCACACGGCCGCTGCCGCCGATGGTCTTGATGAGCCCCGGCTGAACCTGGAACGATTCCACCACCGACGACAGCGGCAGGATGTAGACCTCCTCGCCCACGCCGACCGACATGCCGTCCATGATCGCCATGGTCAGCGGCAGGCGCACCTTGACGCTCATGCCGTAGCCTTCGGCCGAGTCGATCTCGACCGTGCCGCCCAACGCGGTGATGTTCTTCTTCACCACGTCCATGCCGACGCCGCGGCCGGACACGTCGGTCACGACTTCTGCGGTGGAGAAGCCGGGCGCGAAGATGAGCGCCCAGGCGTCGGCGTCGCTCATGCTGTCGGGTGCGTCGATGCCGCGCTCGCGTGCCTTTTTGATGAGCTTGTCGCGCGACAGGCCTTTGCCGTCGTCGCGCACCTCGATGACGATCGAGCCGCCCTGGTGCGATGCACTCAGCGTGATCGTGCCCTGCTCGGGCTTGCCCTTCGCGATGCGCTCGGCGGGCAATTCGATGCCGTGGTCGCAGCTGTTGCGCACCAGGTGCGTGAGCGGGTCGGTGATCTTCTCGACCATGCCCTTGTCGAGCTCGGTCGCTTCGCCTCGGGTCACGAAGTCAACCTTCTTGCCCAGCTTGCTCGCCAGGTCGCGCAGCATGCGTGGGAAGCGGTTGAACACCACCGACATCGGGATCATGCGGATCGACATGACCGACTCTTGCAGGTCGCGCGTGTTACGGTCCAGGTCGGCCAGGCCGGCAGCCAATTGCTGGTACAGGCCTGGGTCGACCTTGGCGCTGTTCTGCGCCAGCATCGCCTGCGTGATGACGAGTTCGCCGACGAGGTTGATCAACTGGTCGACCTTCTCGATCGACACGCGCAGCGTGGCTGCCTCGACTGCCGCGGCAGGCGTTTTGTCGGCGCGGGCGGGCAAGCGGGCCTTGCTCGAATCGGGCTCGGTGGAGGCGCTGGCCGGCAGGGCCGCCGCGGCGCTCGCGTCGGCTGATGGCGCACCCGGAGCCTCGTCGAAGAAGCCGTAGCTCGCATCGGCCGGCGCCTGCGGCTCGGTGGGTGCCCCGGGCGAGCCCGCATGGAAACCGTAGCCGCTGGTCAGCGGCAGCAGGCAGACAGCCTCGCGCGGCACATGGAACGTGAACAGATCCAGCAGGTCGTTGTCGCTGCTGGTGGTGGTGATCTTGAAGCGGCGAATGCCGTCGCTGGCCTGGCCGCCGTCGATCGGCTCGATCTGCCCCAGGTCGACGATTTCCTGGAAGAGCTCGATCAGGTTGCCGGCTTGCTCGGGTTTGTCGAGCGGGCCGACGCGCAGCTCCAGCACGCGCGTGCTGTCGGCGTCCTTGCCTGGGGCGGCGTCGTGCTGGGCTGATGCAGCCGGCGCTGGCCGGGGCGCCGGCGCGGCGGCAGCAAGGGCCGCGGCCTTGGGCACCGACACCGGCTTGTCGCCGGTCGAAAGCGCGCGAATGCCGAACAACAGCTCGGTGGTGTCCACCGTGGGGCCGCCGCCGCCCTGGTGGCGTGCCAACTGGGCCCGCAGCGCATCGCCCGATTGCAGCAGCACGTCGACCATCTCGGTCGTGGGTTCGAGTTCGTGGCGGCGCAGCTTGTCCAGCAGCGTCTCCATCTGATGCGTCAGTTCGGCCACGTCGGAGAAGCCGAATGTCGCAGCACCGCCCTTGACCGAGTGGGCGCAGCGGAAGATCGAGTTCAACTCCTCGTCGTCGGCTGCCGTGATGTCGATCGCCAGCAGCTGCTTCTCCATGCGGTCCAGGTTCTCGCCCGCTTCTTCGAAGAAGACTTGGTAGAACTGCGTCAGGTCGATACCGGCACCGAGGTTGGCGCCCTCGGAAGTCATTTCACCCATGGCGGGTCCACTCCTGTTGTTCTGACGATGGCGGCGACGGCCCTCGGCCGGCAGGCCGCGCTAGCGCACCACCTTCTTGATGACCTCGATCAGCTTGGCCGGATCGAAGGGCTTGACCAGCCAGCCGGTGGCACCGGCGCCGCGGCCGGCCTGCTTCATCTGGTCGCTCGACTCGGTGGTCAGGATCAGGATCGGCGTGGTCTTGAACTTGGGGTTGTCGCGCAGCCGCTTGGTCAGGCCGATGCCGTCCAGTCGGGGCATGTTCTGGTCCGTCAGCACGAGGTCGAAGTCGCGCGTGCCGGCCTTTTCGAGCGCATCTTGGCCGTCGATGGCCTCGACGACGTTGTAGCCGGCGTTCTTCAGCGTGAAGGACACCATCTGGCGCATGGAGGCGGAGTCGTCCACCGCAAGGATCGAGTGCATAGGGTTCTCCAGGAATCAGCAGGGTGTGTGGGTTCGCCGGGGGGTCAGAAGAGTTCGATGAAGCCGGTGTTCATCTCCGACTGCGTCACCGGGTTGGGCCGCAAGGGCGCGCTTTCAACCGCAGCTTCGCCTTCGTCGTCACCGGCGAAGGCATCACGCGCGAGGCGGTCGGCGCAGTTGCGCAGCCGCCCGCGTGTGTGGTGGATGAGCTGCGATGCCATGTCCTGGAATTGCAGCGCCGTGACAGCCGTCCCGAGGTGCGCCACGGCGCGCTCCACGGTCGGGCTGGCGGAATGCTCGCCAGCGCGCAGGTCGCTCAACTGGGAGGATGCGCCGAAGAAGCCGGCGGCCAGTGTGTCGCAAGCGTCGCTGAGCAAGGTTTGAAGGCGATCGAGGTCGTGCGTCGCCGTCATCAGGTGGTCCTGCAGGTCGGCCGCCGTCAAGAACGGCATCAGGCCGCTCTGAGGCTGTTCCGTGGCTGGGTGGTTGTCCATCATGGCTCCGTGCCGAGCGGTCAGAAACCAAGACTCGCGAGCAGGTCGTCGACTTGCTCCTGGTTGGACACCACATCGCTGCGTCCTTCCGGGTTCACCACCGGGCCGTTCAAGAACGACTCTTCGACCTTGTGGACCTGGTCTTGCGGGATCACCTGCATCAACAGCTTGAGCAGGCTGTCTTCGAGTTCACCAGCGAGCCGGACCACCTTGGCCACCACCTGCCCGGTGAGGTCGTGAAAGTCCTGCGCCAGCAGGATGTCGGTGAGGTGTACGTCGATGCGCGCGGTCGACGCCTCGACATCGCTGACGAAGTTCAGCACCGCGCCGCTGGCCACGGCCTTGACGGGGTCGGCCACGATGGCGCGCGCCATGGCCCGCGTCTCGTCGGCGATGCGGGCGTGCTCGGCCTTGGCCTGGTCGACCGAGTTCAGCACCTTCTCGGCCGCCGCGGCGGTCTTCTCGGCGATGTAGTTCAGGCGGCTGCGCGCATCGGGCAGCCCGTTGGCTGCTGCCTGCAGCTTGGGCATGACGCCGAGTTGCGACAGCGTGTCGTGCAACAGCCGCGTGATGCTGCCGATCTGCAGGAACACTTCGGTGGCAGAGGCATTCTTGAGCGGATCCGGCTTCACCGGGCTGCTCGATTCCGCGCGGGGGACGGCTGGCTCGGCCGGCCTGGGGGCACTTTCCATCCCGCGCTCGGACAGGATCTCGGGAGAGTCGCTCTTCATGTTGTTGCTCTGTTTCGTTGAAGCGTCAGGCCGGCGTGGCGAGCTTCTGCATGATCTTGTGCACCTTCTCCTCCAAGGTGGCCTTGGTGAAGGGCTTGACGATGTAGCCGGCAGCGCCGTCCTGCGCGGCGCGCACGATGTCTTCCTTGCGTGCCTCGGCAGTGACCATCAGCACCGGCAGGTGCTTGAGGCCGTCGTCTTTCTTGATCGCGCTGAGCAGGTCGAAGCCGCTCATGTTGGGCATGTTGATGTCGGAGACGACGAAGTCGAACTTCTGCGCCCTCAGCATCGTGAGCGCGACGGCGCCGTCTTCGGCCTCTTCGGCATTGGCGCAGCCCATCTCCTTGAGCAAGCCGCGCACGATGCGACGCATGGTCGAGAAGTCGTCGACGATCAGAAACTTCAGGTCGGTCGGGTTGGTCATGAGGGAGCCTCGTAGATCACTCGTAGTTATCGGGTTGCCGGCGCGCCACTTGAGGCGGTTTGATTCGTGGGTTGGCTGGCGGGTTGGCTGGCGGGTTGGCCGACGGGCTGCCCGTCCGCCTCGGGCGGCGCCGTCAGCGCGGCCGACTGCGACGCGCGGGACAACCGCTCCTCGGCCTCCTGGTTCATCACGATGATGCTGATGCGCCGGTTCACCGGGGCGTACGGATCCTTGTCGTCGAACAGCGAGCTCGACGCCAGGCCCTGCACGCGCAGGATGCGGCCGTCAGGCAGGCCACCGTTGATGAGTTCGCGACGCGACGCGTTGGCGCGGTCCGACGACAGCTCCCAGTTGCTGTAGCCGCGGTCGCCATCGCCGAAGGGCATCGCATCGGTGTGGCCCTCCAGCGTGAGCCGGTTCGGCACCTCGGCCAGCACCGAGCCGATGTTGGCGAGCAGCTCGCGCATGTACGGTTTGACGAAGGCGCTGCCGCTGTCGAACATCGGCCGGCCGTTCTCGTCGACGATCTGGATGCGCAGCCCATCGCGCACCATGTCGAGCCGAATCTGCGACTTCATCGCCGCCAGCTTCGGGTTGGACGCGAGCACGTCCTCGACCTTGTCCTTCAGTTCCTGCAGGCGGTCCATCTCTTTCTTGCGCTGCTCTGCCTTGAGCGCCGCGAGGTTGATGGTCTTGCGAGCGGCCTCGATCTCGCCGTTCTTGACCTGGCCGCTCTGGCGCGACAGGTCTTGCCCGCCGCCCTTGATGACGTGCGACGAGTCGCCCGAGCCGCTGCCCGACTGCAGCAGCGCCACCTTCAGCGGCGAATTGAAGTAGTCGGAGATGCCCTTCTTGTCGCCCTCGGTCACCGAGCCGAGCAGCCACATCAGCAGGAAGAAGGCCATCATCGCGGTCACGAAGTCGGCGTAGGCAATCTTCCACGCACCGCCGTGGGCAGCGTGGCCGCCCTTCTTGACGCGCTTGATGATGATGGGTTGGAGCTTCTTGCTGTCGCCGGCCATGGTCTCTTCCTGTGGGCTCTACTTCTTGCCTTTGACGTGACTCTCGAGCTCGGAGAATGTCGGCCGATCGCCTGAATAGAGCACCTTGCGACCAAACTCGACCGCCACCTGCGGTGCGTAACCCTGCATGCTGGCCAGCAACGTGGTCTTGATGCACTGCAGCTCCTTGCCGCTCTCTTCGATCTTCTGCTCCAGCAGGCCGGCCAGCGGCTCGGCAAAAGCATAGGCCAGCAAGATGCCCAGGAAGGTGCCGACCAGGGCCGAGCCGATCATGGCGCCCAGCACAGCGGGGGGCTGACCCACCGAGCCCATGGTCTTGATGACGCCCAGCACCGCGGCCACGATGCCGAAGGCCGGCAGGCCGCCGGCGACGCGCTGAATGGCGGCCACCGGTGCATGCGCTTCGTGGTGGTGGGTCTCGATCTCGCTGTCCATCAGCGACTCGATCTCGTGGGCATTGAGGTTGCCGGTGACCATCATGCGCAGGTAGTCGGTGACGAACTCGACGACGTGGTGATCGCTGCCGACGGTGGGGTACTTCTTGAAGAGAGCGGAGTTGTGCGGGTCTTCGACGTCGGACTCGATGGACATCAGCCCTTCCTTGCGCGCCTTCTGCAGGATGTCGAACAGCAGCGCCAGCAGCTCCATGTAACGCGCCTTGGTGTACTTGCTGCCCTTGAAGCACATGCCGACGCTGGCGAGCGTCGACTTGATCACCTTCATCTGGTTGTTGACGATGAAGGCGCCGAGCGTGGCGCCGCCGATCATCCCGAGCTCCCACGGCAAGGCCTTCAAGATCGGGCCCATGTTGCCGCCGTGAGCGATGAACACGCCGAAGACGCAGATGAAGACGACGGCCCAGCCGACGATCACGAACATGTTGTTGGCATCCGAGAGGGTTGTGCCGCCTTGCGAGCGCGGACGATGGCCTGCGAGATATCGTCCTTGTGGACACTCTCTTGAGTCTGCTTGCGGGAGTGCCGGTGAGATGCAGACATCAGCGCGCGATTGACGTTCCAATTCGGCGCATCGGCGCCGCTACCGCCCAAAAAAGAGCGGACCCCGGGGGTCCGCTGGAAGGGCACGAGAGACGTGCCAGGAGGAGACAACCAATGCGCGCTTGCGACTTGATGGGTTTTCGTCACTCCGTGGCAGGTCTTGAGTGAATTCACGTTGAGGCGCTCGGTCGAGGGCTTCGAGCCCTGTCCCTCGCCGATCCCGACGCCGGTCGACCCGAAGGGGCACGAAAGGTCCCCTTTGTGGCCCCTCGCCCTTCGCTCCGGGCTCTAGTGCAGCTGGATACCGCCTGCCGCCGAGCCCTTGCCGGCGCGCGCCGGTGGGCAGCACAGGCCGCACACGTAGTGCTTGGCGATCTCGTGCGGATGCGTCACGAAGTGGCCGCCGCACTTGGAGCATTTCGTCATGCTCAGCATGCCGTTGTCGATGAACTTCACCAGCCGCCACGCGCGCGTGACCGACATCAGCGCCTCCAGCCCTTGCGCGCTCGTCTGCTCCTGGTAGAGCTGGTAGGCCTTGATGACGGTGTCGATCTCGTCCATCTCGGCAACCTTGTTCAGGTACTCGTGGATGTTGAGGAAGAGGCTGGCGTGGATGTTGGGCTGCCAGGTCATGAACCAGTCGGTCGAGAACGGCAGCTGGCCTTTGCTGGGCGACTTGCCCGCCACTTCCTTGTACAGGCGCAGCAGGCGCTCGTAGGACAGGTCGGTCTCCGACTCCAGTACCTGCAGGCGGGCGCCGAGGTTGATCAGCGTCACGGCGCGCTGAATCTGGCTGGCTTCGGTGAGGATGCTTTTGGTGCGCATGGTGGTTGTTTCCGGAGTTCGTGGAGACGATGAGCGAGGGGGTCTTTGCTCCCTCGCCCCTTTGGGGAGAGGGCTGGGGTGAGGGGCGGCGGTGCGCGGGCCCTCACCCCAACCCTCTCCCAAGGGGAGAGGGGGCAAGTCAGGCGGCCTCTTGGTGGCGGCCCGCCATCAGGATGCTGGCGTGCAGGCGGCTCGTGGTTTCGTTCGCTGCGCTCTTTCCGTGGTTGGTCAGCAGACCCCACACCACGTCGTCGTCCATCCGGAAGCGGCACAGCAGCGTGTTGCCGGAAGCGACCTTCATCATCTGCGCCGGCGACAGCAGGCCGATCATCTGTGCGCTTTCCTCCGAGATGCCGAGCCGGTAGAGCGCCTGTTCGCGGTCGATGCGGATCAGGTTCTGGGCCAGCATCAGGTACGAGAGGTTGGCTTCGCGGATGTCGGCGAGGGTCTGGTCAGCGTTCATGTCGTGGTTCCCTTGGGCGTTGTGCTGTGTGTCGGCGGTTCGTCTTGGCGTTGGCTGGTGTCTCAACGTGAAACGGATTGTGAAGACCCGAGATGGAACGCAACATCAGCCCAGTTCTGTCGCTTGAGTCCAGTTTTGTCTGCGCCCGGTGTCAGGCAACTTCCTACACGCGGGCAAGGCAGAACTCGGCGCCTCCGAGGCGCTTCTGCGCTGCCGTCGCCCGGCGACGAGCGGGTCGGAAATGCGCAGCAAAGGCCCTGCTAATGCGGGCGTCGCCGCCGACGGGCGGGCAACAGAATTCGAGCGATCCAAGCCTGGCGCTGCCGTGCGCACTCCCCGTGACGCCCCCGATGTCAACACTCACGAACCCCACCGAGACCTCCGCAGCGCTGGAGCGCGAGATAGCGCTGGCCTGCTCCGGCGCAATGCAGCTCACCGAGCTGATGGAGCGCGCTCAAGCGCTGCACCAGATCGGCCTGGCCGAAGCCTCGGCGCGGTTGTACGAAAGCTGGATCGCCCACACCGACTCGCCGCTGCGCCACGTGGCCTGCTTCAATTGGGGCACGGTGCTGGGCGCGCTGCGCCGCCATGCCGAGGCAGAAGCCGCCTACCGCCAGGCGCTGGGCTACGACCCCGGCTTTCTGCACGCCCGGCTGAACCTGGGCCACCAGCTCGAACAGCAGGGCCAACCCGCTGAAGCGCTGGCGCAATGGCAGCTCGTCGTCGACCAGACACCTTTGCCGACGCGCGAGTCGCTGCCGCTGCTGTTGCACGCACTGAACAACCTGGCGCGCCTGTGCGAACAGCTGCGCCGCTTCGACGAAGCCGAAGCCCACATGGTTCGGAGCCTGACCCACAACCCGGCCCAGCCGGACGTGGTGCAGCACTGCGTGCACATTCGGCAAAAGCAGTGCGAGTGGCCGCTGTATGCCGACGTGGCTTCTGTCACACCCAACCAGCTGCTGGTTGGCACCTCGCCGCTGGCAATGCTGAGTGCCAGCGACGACCCGGCCCTGCAACTGATGGCCGCGCAGCGCTTCGTGCACGAGCGCGTGCCCAAGCCGCCAGCCCAGGCGCTGTTTGCGGCACAGCCACTGCGCACGGGCCGCATCAAGGTCGGCTACCTGTCGGGCGACCTGTGCCTGCACGCGGTGGGCTTGCTCACGCCCGAGCTGTTCGAGCTGCACGACCGCAGCCGCATCGAGGTCTACGGCTTTTGCTGGAGCCGCGAGGACGGCACGCCGCAGCGCAAACGGCTGGTGAACGCGCTCGACCGCCACGTGCCGATCGGTCACCTGTCGGACGGCGACGCCGCGCAACTCATCGCCAGTCTTGGCATCGACGTGCTGGTCGATCTGCAGGGCCTGACGAGCGGCGCGCGCCCCGCCATCCTGGGCTTTCGTGCCGCGCCGGTGCAGGTGAGCTACCTCGGCTTCCCCGGCACGTCGGCGCTGCCCGGCGTGGACTGGATGATCGCCGACCGATTCGTGATGCCGCCGGAGCTGCTGCCGTACTGCACCGAGAAGCCGCTGTACTTGAACGGCTGCTACCAGGTCAGCGACCGCCAGCGCGACGAAGCGCCGACGCCGCAGCGCGCGACCTACGGCCTGCCCGACGACGCCTTCGTGTTCTGCTCGTTCAACAACAACTTCAAGTTCACCGAAGAGGTGTTCAAGCGCTGGATGCGCATCCTGCACGCGGTGCCGAACAGCGTGCTGTGGCTGCTGGCCGACAACGAATGGGCGCGCGAGAACATGCTGCGCGCCGCCGATGCACAGGGCGTGGCGCGCGAGCGCCTGATCTTCGCGCCGCGCGTGAGCCCGGCCGAGTACCTGGCGCGCTTCCGGCTGGCCGACCTGGTGCTCGACACCTTCCCGTACAACGCCGGCACCACCGCGAGCGACGCGCTGTGGATGGGCACGCCCATCCTTACCTGCTCGGGCCGGACCTACATCTCGCGCATGGCCGGCAGCCTGCTCACGCACGTTGGCCTGCCGGACCTGGTGACGACCTCGCTCGACGGCTACGAACAGCTTGCGGTGCAACTCGGCCGCAACCCGCTGCGCATTGCGTCGTACAAGCGCTACCTGGCCGAACACGGCCGGCAGTCGGCGCTGTTCGACATCCCGACCTTCGTGCGCGGGCTCGACGACGAATTCGTGCGCCTCGCGCTCGCGGCACGATCCTGAAGGCCCTGAGTGCAAGCACGGGTCGAACCCAGCTTCGATGCCGCCGCGATACCGTTCGCAGCGCTTCGCAGCGCCGTGCCTGGCTCCCAAAGCTCGCTCCACACCGAACCCGGTTTGCTCTCGCCACCCGGCGAGGCTGGCTCGCCGCACGGAGCACACGCGCAGCCCACGCCGCAGTCACCGCAGTCATCGCACGCAAGCGCCATCGACGACGCCCTGCTGCACTCGGTCGTCTGGCTCACGCGCCACCACGGGCGCGAGCGCTCGGCCGAGTCGCTGCTGGCGGAGTTGCCACTCGCCGGGCCGATGGGGCCCGACCAGGCGATCCGGGTGATGCGCGAGGCCGGCTTCAACGCCGGCCTGATCCAGCGCCGCATCGGAGAAATCCACTCGCTGTTGCTGCCCGCGGTGCTGCTGCTCAAGAACGGCGACGCCTGCATCGCGGTGCGCCGCCACGAGCCCGCGTCGGCGGACCGCTACGACTTGGTGATGCCGGGCGCCGAGTACATCGCCTGCGAAGCGAGCGAGGCCGAGCTGTCGGCGGAGTACACCGGCTTCGCCTTCGTGGCCACGCCGGTGGTGCAAGCCGCCGTGAGCGAATACGACGACGGCCTGCTGCGCGACCCTGGCAGCCACTGGCTGTGGGGCACGCTGCGGCGCCTCATGCCTTACTACCGCTCGGCCCTGCTGGCCGCGCTGATGAGCAACGTGCTGATGCTGGTGAGCGGGCTGGTGATGTCGGTGGTGTATGACAAAGTCATCCCGCACCAGGCGCTCGTCACGCTGTGGGCGCTGGCCAGCGGCGCCTTCCTGGCGCTGGCGTTCGACCTGCTCGCAAGGCAGCTGCGCAGCCACCTGATCGACATGGCGGGCCGCAAGGCCGACCTGATCATCGGCTCGCTGCTGTTCAGGCAGACGCTGGGCGTGCGCATGGAGCACCGCCCCGCGTCGGCCGGTTCGTACGCGCACCACCTGGCGCAGGTCGAGGTGGTGCGCGACTTCTTCGCGTCGGCCACGCTGTCGGCCATCAGCGACCTGCCGTTCATCGTGCTGTTCGTGGCGATGATCTTCATCGTCGGCGGGCCGCTGGGCTGGGTGATGGTGCTGGCGATACCGATCATCCTGGGCCTGGCCGCGATCATCCAGGGGCGCCTGAAGCGCACGATGAGCGCCAACATGGCGCAGCAGGCCGACCTGCAAGGCGTGCTGGTCGAAGCCGTCGAGGGGCTGGAGGACTTGAAGGCCGCCGGCGCGCAGGGCCGCTTTCTCCACCGCTACGAGAACGCGACCGCCGCAGCGGCCGAGTCGGCGCTGCGCGCGCGTTGGCTGTCGAGCTGGACGAACAACATCTCGATGGCCGCACAGCAACTCGTCACGCTGGTGATGCTGGTGTGGGGCGTGTACCTCATCAAGGACGGCACGATCACCGGCGGCGCGCTGATCGGCGCGGTGATGTTCGCCGGCCGCGCGGTGGCGCCGCTGGGCAGCGTGGTGAGCCTGGCCACGCGCTACCACGGTGCGCGCGCGGCGATGGTGTCGCTCGACCGATTGATGCAACTGCCGACCGAGCGCGAGCCGGGAAAACAATACATCGCCAACCACAAGCTGAGTGGCCGCATCGGCCTGCACGACCTGAGCTTTGCCTACCCCGACGAGGGCGGCGACGCATCACCGCGCGTACTCAAGGGCATCAACCTGCACTTCGAGCCAGGCGAGCGGGTGGCGATCCTGGGCCGCATCGGCAGCGGCAAGTCGACCGTGCTGCGCCTGCTGGCCGCGCTGTATCAGCCGACCGAGGGCATGGTGCAGGTGGACGGCATCGACCTGCGGCAAATCGACCCGGCGGACTTTCGCGCCCGTGTCGGCTTCGTTTCGCAGGAGCCGCGCCTGTTCAACGGCAGCCTGCGCGAGAACGTGCTGATGGGCCGCAGCAACGTCGACCCGAGCCAGCTCGCCCAGGTGGCGCGGCTGACCGGGCTGGACCGCGTGGTGGCTGCGCACCCGAAGGGCTGGGAGCTGTCGGTGGGCGAGATGGGCGGCATGCTCTCGGGCGGCCAGCGGCAACTGGTGGCGCTGGCGCGCTGCCTGGTGACGCGCCCGCAGATCCTGCTGATGGACGAGCCGACGAGCTCGATGGATGCGCAGTCGGAAGTGATGTTCCTGCGCCAGCTCAAGGAGGCTGCGGGCACACGCACGCTCGTGATGGTGACGCACCGGCCTGCGGTGCTCGACTTGGTGAACCGCGTCGTCGTCATCGACGCGGGCAAGGTGGTGTTGGACGGGCCGAAGAATTTGGTGTTGGCGGCGTTGTCGGGGGCGACGCCGGGGTCGGGGGCGACAGGTGCCGGGGCACCGGGTGCTGCTGCTGGTCCGCGTGCTGCTGCGCCGAATGTGCCGAAGCAAGAGGCGGTGGTTTAGATGGCCGCCGGTGCACTGAAAAGCCTCGGGTGGCGTGGCAAAGGCGCGTCCGGACAGGCCGGAGGGCTTCACTTCGGCGGTCGGCCGAGTACGGCCGACTGCGCTGCGGTGCTCGCCTCGGGGTCGCGTTGCCGAACTCACTTCGCTCCCTTCGGTCCGCTCCGTTCGAACAACGGCAACGAGTCAGATTACGAAGCGCGCCAAGGCGCGCCGACCCCGAGCCTGCGCTCCTCGCCGCCGAAGAGGCGCCCTCCGCCCTGCCCGAACGCGCCTTTGCGACAAGGTCGGGGCTTTTCGGTCCGAAAGACCAATCCGGTTCAGCTCGCGGCGGGCGGTATTCGGCGGGGGCGATTTCTGGGGCGGCGAGGAGCACAGGGCTTGCGGCCCCGCGCGAAGCGCGTTCGTGAACTGACTTGTCGCCGACTGTCTGAACGCAGCGCCGGAACGGCGCGGAGTGAGTTTCGGCGACGGGCCGCGAGACCGAGCACCGCAGCGCAGTCGGCTGTACCCAGCCGACCGACCCAGCATGAGCCCCCGCCGAATACCGCCCGCCGCGAGCCGCTCATCGCGACAAGCTGACCATGTTCGGCAAACCCAAACCCGCAGCAACGCCACCGCCGAAAAAATCAGACACGGCGTACCTCTCACCCCTGCGCGCCGCGCAAGTGGTGGATGCGACCCCACGCACCACCTGGGCGCTGTACCTGATGGCGCTGGCAATCATCACCGCCATCACCTGGGCCAGCCTGACCCGCGTCGACGAGATCACCCGCGCCGATGCGCGCGTGGTGCCGGACGGCCGCGAGCAGGTGATCGCGAGCCTGGAGGGCGGCATCTTGAGTGAGTTGCAAGTGCGCGAGGGCCAACAGGTCGAGGCCGGCCAGGACTTGGCGCAGATCGACCCGACGCGCTATGAGTCGCAGCAGAACGAAGGCCAGGCCAAGCGCCTGGCGCTGAAGGCGACGATTGCGCGGCTGACCGCCGAAGCCACCGGCGGCGCGCTTCGCTTCCCGCCCGAGGTGGCCGCCACGCCCGAGATGGTGGAGGCCGAAACCGCCTCGTTCAACGCGCGTCGGCGTTCGCTGCTCGAAGCCGTGAACAGCACCCACCGCAGCGTGGCGCTGATCCAGCGTGAGCTCGACGTGGCGCAGCGCATGTCCGACCAGGGCTTGATGTCCAACGTCGAGGTGATTCGCCTGCGCCGCCAGGTCAACGACCTGCAACTGCAGGCACAGGAGCGCACCAACCGCTTTCGGCAGGAGGCCAGCACCGACCTCGTGCGCGTGCAGACCGAGATGGCGCAGGTCAACGAACAGATGGCCGGCCGCGCCGATGTGCTGCGCCGCACGGTGCTCAAGTCGCCGGTGCGCGGACTGGTGAAGAACATCCGCATCGCAACGATAGGCGGTGTGATCGCGCCGGGTGCTCCGGTGATGGAGATCGTGCCGATCGGCAACCGCATCTTGATCGAGGCGCGCATCAAGCCGTCGTCGATCGGTTTTGTGCGCGTCGGCCAGCAGGTCGAGGTCAAGCTGTCGGCGTACGACTTCACGACCTACGGCGGTCTCAAGGGCACGATCGAGACCATCAGCCCCGACGCGATCGGCGACACCGAGCGCGCCGCGTCGAGCGACGCCACCTACTACCGCGCCCTCGTTCGCACCGAACCCTCGACGATGCGCGCCCACGGCAAGCCGCTGCCGGTGATGCCCGGCATGACCGGCTCGGTCGAGGTGCGCACCGGCGAACGCTCGGTGATGAGCTACCTGCTGCGGCCGATGCTCAAGTCGAAAGAGGCGTTCCAGGACGGTTGAGCGGCCTGTCTTCTCGGCGTGGCGCTCGGCGCTGTGGCTTGTTGCCGTGCCGCAGGACTAGGATTGCACCATGGCCCGCCCGACCACCCCCACCGTCTACCCGCCCAACGACCGCGTCCGCGTGGTCGAGGAGCGGCTGCTGTCCGACAACTGGTACACGCTGACGACCACGCGCTTCGACTACCGGCGGCGCGACGGCACTTGGCAGCAGCAGAACCGCGAGACCTACGACCGAGGCAACGGGGCGGTGCTGCTGCTGTTCAACGCGGCACGCAGCACGGTGGTGCTGACGCGGCAGTTCCGCTTTCCGACCTACGTCAGCGGCCTGGCCGACGGCATGCTGGTCGAGGCTTGCGCCGGGCTGCTCGACGGCGACGACCCGCACGCCTGCATCCGGCGCGAGGCGGAAGAAGAAACCGGCTTCGTCGTGCGCTCGCCGCACAAGGTGTTCGAGGCCTACATGAGCCCCGGCTCGGTGACCGAGAAGCTGCACTTCTTCGTCGCCGAGTACGACGACGCCGACCGCGTTTCGGCCGGCGGGGGCCACGCCGCCGAGGGTGAAGACATCGAGGTGATCGAGATGACCCTGGCCGAGGCGCTGCAGCAAGTGGCCGGCGGCGCGATCCAGGACGGCAAGACCATCATGCTGCTGCAGCATGCAGCGCTGGTGGGGCTGGATCGGCTGGGCCGCTGAGCCTGAAATCTTTAGCCTTCAATCCGGTATCTCCGCACACTTCAGAAACTGACGGGTGATTGCCGTGGTGATCCCGCCTTCGCCGTCAGATGTGTCGAGGTGTACTGTCGCGGTTTCAAGAAAAGTGCCACGGCTCGCTGCGAGGCACGGGAGACCTCTGCATTGAAGACCCCGAATTTGCGCCCCTCCATGCCGCCGCAGCAATCCGCTCGCTGGTCACTGCCCCGGTCGCTGCTTCTCTGCGGTCTTTTGTGCGCCGCGACCCTGGCGCTGGCGCAGCCGGCGGCAACCCGCTGCATCGACGAAGACACGCCTGACAGCCCCCTCCCGAACAGCACCAACAGCCCCGCCGCCGTCGCCCCCGATGCCAGCGCCCCGCGCCTGGGCCTGCAGGGCATGGTGCAGGAAGCCATCCGCCGCAGCAACGCGGTGGGCGCCGCACGCTTGCTGGCCGAAGCCGCGGCGAGCGACGTGGAAGAAACTCGCGCCGCGTCGAAGTTGCAAGCGTCGATGTCGGGCACCTTCGGCCTGGCCTCCAGCGCGGGCCAAAACATCACGACGCAGACCGGCGCGCAGGCGGTGTTCAGCGTCAACCTCGGCGCGCCGTTGTACGACGCCGGCCGCAATGCCGAGCTCACCGGCTGGCGCAGCAGCCTCTTCGAAGCGGCGCGGCTGGGGCAGCTCACGGCGCAAGACCAGGTCGCGTTCCAGACCGTCTCGCTCGCGC
Organism: Methylibium sp. NZG; assembly: GCA_001263235.1. Classification (GTDB taxonomy): domain Bacteria; phylum Pseudomonadota; class Gammaproteobacteria; order Burkholderiales; family Burkholderiaceae_C; genus LGRD01. The sequence goes on from LGRD01000033.1 coordinate 21,752, forward strand.
TGGAGCGCAGCCGCTACCGCCAGCAGTCGCGCGTGTACGCGCAATACGCACGCAAGATGAGCTGCCTGGTGCAGGCGCTGGAGCAGATCGTCAGGGCCGACCGCGGCCGCGCGAGCGAGCTGGTGCAGGCGCGCAAGACGCTGCAGCAGGCCGAGCTGGCGCAATCGCAGGCGGTGTCGCTGGTGCGGCAAGTCGAGACGCGCTTGAAGCGCTTCATCGGCGACGGCATGCCCAGCAGCGAAGGCATGACCTCGGTGCTGCTCGATGTACCGCCGCTGGCCGACGTGGCGTCGGTGGCCGAGCGCGCCGCCGAGATCGGGCAACTCGACGCGCAGGCGCAGGCGCTCGACAGTTTTTCGCGCGCTGTCGTGGCAGCGCAGAAGCCGCAGGTGAACTGGGTGGTCAGCGGCTCCAAGGCGGTCGGCAACGGCAACCCGAGCTCGGTGCTGGCCGGCATCAGCTTCAACGTGCCGCTGCTCAACCCGGGCGGCGACCACAGCATCGCCTCGGCTCGCAAACGCGCAGAAGCCGCGCGGCTGCAGCGAGCCGAAGCGCTGGAGGGCCGCAAGAACCGCATCGCCGAAGTGCACGAGCAGGCCACCTCGGCGTTCGACCGCGCGCGCCAGGTGAGCGCGGTGGTGCGCAACAGCGCGCAGGTGCGAACCTCCACGCTGCAGCAATGGCAGCAGCTCGGGCGGCGCTCGCTGTTCGACGTCATGTCGGCCGAGAGCGAGCACTACAACCTGCGCGTGGCCTACGTGAACGCGCTGCACGACGGGCAGCAGGCCTCGGCCCTGCTGCGTTCGCTGGGGCTGGGCATCTCGGCCTGGCTCGAGTGACGCTGGCTTGATGCTGGAGTGACGATGAAAGCAGTGATCCTGGCCGGCGGCCTCGGCAGCCGCATCTCCGAAGAGACGAACCTCAAGCCCAAGCCGATGGTCGAGATCGGCGGCAAGCCGATCCTGTGGCACATCATGAAGATCTACTCGGCCGGCGGCGTCAACGAGTTCGTCATCTGCTGCGGCTACAAGGGCTACGTGATCAAGGAGTACTTTGCGAACTACTTCCTGCACATGTCCGACGTGACCTTCAACATGGCCGACAACAGCATGCAGGTGCACCACCGGCAGGCCGAGCCGTGGAAAGTGACGCTCGTCAACACCGGCGAAGACACCATGACCGGCGGGCGCCTGAAGCGCGTGGCCGACTACGTGAAGGACGAAGAGGCGTTTTGCTTCACCTACGGCGACGGCGTGGCCGACGTCGACGTGGCGGCCACCATTCGCTTCCATCGCGCGCACGGCAAGTTGGCGACGGTGACGGCGGTGCAGCCACCGGGCCGCTACGGCGCGCTGCAACTCGACGGCGACCAGGTGCGCGGCTTCATGGAAAAGCCGCGCGGCGACGGCGGGCTGATCAACGGCGGCTTCTTCGTGCTGTCGCCGAAATGCATCCCGCGCATCGCGGCCGACTCGACGCCGTGGGAGGCCGAGCCGCTGACCAGCCTGGCCGCAGACGGGCAGTTGATGTCGTACCCGCACAGCGGTTTCTGGCAGCCGATGGACACGCTGCGCGAGAAGAACCTGCTCGAAGACCTGTGGCAGTCTGGCCGCGCGCCGTGGAAGCTGTGGTGATGTCGCCGACGACATCGAACAGTGAACCGACGGGTGCAGATGCTCTGCCAGCCGGCGCTCTGCCGCGTGCCGACTTCTGGCGCGGCAAGCGCGTGCTGCTGACCGGCCACACCGGCTTCAAAGGCAGCTGGCTGGCGCTGTGGCTGCAGCGGCTGGGCGCGCAGGTCAGCGCCATCGCCCTGCCCCCGGCCACCGAGCCCGATCTGTTCGGCCCGGCGCGCATTGCGCAGACTTGCGACAGCAGCTTCATTGACATCCGCGACGCCACGGCAGTCGCCGCAGCCGTGCGCCGCACCGAGCCGCAGATCGTGCTGCACCTGGCCGCCCAGGCGCTGGTGCGTGCCAGCTACAAGGCGCCGCTGGAGAGCTTTGCCACCAACGTGATGGGCACCGCGCACGTGCTGGATGCCTTGCGCGCGCAGGGCGGCGTGCGCGTGGCGGTGGTGGTCACGACCGACAAGGTGTACCGCCAGCGTGGCGATGATTTGAGTGGCGTCAGCCCATTCGTCGAGAGCGACGAACTCGGCGGCCACGACCCCTACAGCGCCAGCAAGGCCGCCAGCGAGACCGTCGTGGCCAGCTACCGCGACGCGTTCCTGCGCGCGCAAGGCGTGGCGGTCGCCAGTGCGCGCGCTGGCAACGTCATCGGCGGCGGCGACTGGAGCGAGGACCGGCTGATCCCCGACGCCGTGCGCGCCTGGCAGGCCGGCAGCGTGTTGGCGATCCGCAACCCTCATGCCACGCGCCCCTGGCAACACGTGCTGGAACCGCTGGCCGGCTACCTGCGGCTGGCCGAATGCCTGTGGCACGACGCCACGCTGGCCGGCGCCTACAACTTCGGCCCACGCACCGACGAGGCCGCCACCGTCGGCGACGTGATCACGCTGGCACGCCAGACCTACGGCCGCGGCGAGTGGCGCAACGAAGCGCAAGCCGGCGCGCCGCACGAGGCCGGCTGGCTTGCGCTCGACGTGGCACGGGCACGTGAGCGGCTCGGCGTGTCGCCTCGCTGGTCGCTGAACGAAGGCGTTCTGCGGACGATGAACTGGTACCGCCGCTTCGCTGAAGGCGCCGACGCGCGCGCGCTGTGCGAGGCGGACATCGCCGCTTTCGAGGCCGCACGATGAGTCGCTTCGAGGTTGTTGGCACGCCCTTGGACGGCCTGATACTCGTGCGCCGCCAGAAGCTCGGCGACTCGCGCGGCTTCCTGTCCCGCCTGTTCTGCGCCGACGAATTGGCCGCCGCCGGCTGGAGCGGCCCGATCGCGCAGATCAACCACACCTTCACCGCTCGCGCGGGCACGGTGCGCGGCCTGCACTTCCAGCGCCCGCCGCATGCCGAGACCAAGCTGGTCAGCTGCCTGCACGGCGAAGTCTGGGACGTGGCAGTGGACTTGCGCGCCGGCTCGCCCACCTATTTGCGCTGGCATGCCGAGCGGCTGTCGGCCGACAACGGCTGCGCATTGCTGATCCCGCGTGGCTTTGCGCACGGCTTTCAGGCGCTGAGCGACGACGTGGAGCTGCTGTATTGCCATTCCGCCGCCTATGCCGCTCAAAGCGAAGGCGGGCTGCACCCACAGGACGACCGCCTGGGCATCAGCTGGCCCCTGCCCATCACCGAGCTGTCGGTGCGCGACGCCGCGCACGCCCGCATCACCGAAACGTTCCCTGGAATCACTCCATGAAGTGCCGCCACTGCAGCGCCGCGTTGTCGCTGCCCTTCCTCGACCTGGGCAGCGCGCCGCCGTCCAACGCCTACCTGACCGAGGCCGCACTGCGCGCGCCGGAGACCTGGTTCCCGCTGCGGCTGCTGGTGTGCGAGCGCTGCTGGCTGGTGCAGACCGAAGACCACGCGGGCCGGGAGGCGCTGTTCACCGACGACTACGCCTACTTCAGTTCGTTTTCGACCACCTGGCTGGCGCACTCCAGTGCCTACGTGCACGCGATGCGGCAGCGCTTCGGGCTCGGCCCGGCCAGCCTCGTCTCCGAGGTCGCCGCCAACGACGGCTACCTGCTGCAGTACGTGCAGCAGGCCGGCATCCCGTGTTACGGCATCGAGCCCACCGCCAGCACCGCGGCGGCGGCGCGCGCCAAGGGCATCGAGATCGTCGAGCGGTTCTTCGGTGTGGAACTCGCGAACGAACTGGCCGGCCAGGGAAAGCAGGTCGATCTGGTGGCGGCCAACAATGTGCTTGCGCACGTGCCCGACATCAACGACTTCGTCGCCGGCTTCGCGCGGCTGCTCAAGCCCCATGGCGTGGCGACCTTCGAGTTCCCGCACCTGCTACAGATGATTCGGCACAACCAGTTCGACACCGCGTACCACGAGCACTACTCGTACCTGTCGCTCACTGCGGTGCAGCGTGTGTTCGCCGCCAACGGCCTCGCGGTGTTCGACGTCGAACAACACCCCACGCACGGCGGCAGCCTGCGCGTGTTCGCCCAGCGCAGCGAAGGCGGCCCGCATCTGCGCGCCGTGGCCGTTGCGGCGATGCTGGAACGCGAGGCCGCAGCAGGTCTCACTTCGGCTGCCGCCTACACCGGCTTCCAGACGAGCGCGCAAAAAGTGAAGAACGACTTCGTCGCCTTTCTGATCGAGGCACAGCGCCAGGGCAAGAAAGTGGCCGCCTACGGCGCCGCTGCCAAAGGCAACACGCTGATGAACTTCTGTGGCGTGCGCCCGGACCTGCTGGCCTATGTCGTCGACCGCAACCCGGCCAAGCAGGGCAAGTGCATGCCGGGCAGCCGCATCCCGATCGTCGCCGAAGAGCGGCTGCGCCAGGACCGACCCGACCACATCGTGATCCTGCCGTGGAACCTGTCTGCCGAGGTGATGGCGCAACTGGACTACGCGCGCGCCTGGGGCGCCAGCTTCGTGACCGCGGTGCCAGAGCTGAGGATCTCGCGTTGAAGGTCGCGCCGAAGATCGCCGTCACCGGCGCCAGCGGCTTCGTCGGCCGGCACGTGTTGGCCGAGCTGGTTCGGCGCGACGTGGCCGCCACCGTGCTGCTGCGGCCAGCAACCACCGCGCCGGATTGGCTGCAAGGCCATCGCATCGTGCGCATGGACATCGCCGACTCGCCGACCGACGCTTTCGAACTCGCGGGCCGCCCCGACGTGCTGATCCACCTCGCCTGGGGCGGCCTGCCGAACTACAAGTCGCTGCACCACTTCGAGCAGGAGCTGCCGGCGCAGTACCGCTTCCTCAAGGCGATGGTCGGTGCCGGGCTGCGGCACCTGGTGGTCAGCGGCACCTGTTTCGAGTACGGCATGCAGTCGGGCTCGCTGACCGAGGAGATGCCTGCAGCGCCGACGAATCCGTACGGGCTCGCCAAGGACATGCTGCGGCGTCAACTGCAGCACCTTCAGCAGGCGCGCCTTCAACAAGCGCAGGCCTTCTCGCTCGCGTGGGCGCGGCTGTTCTATCTGCACGGCCAAGGCCAGGCGCCGAACTCGTTGCTGCCGCTGTTGCAGCGCGCGGTCGAGCGCGGCGACGCGAGCTTCCCGATGTCCGGCGGCGAACAGTTGCGCGACTACCTTAGCGCGCCCGAAGTCGCGCAGCACCTCGTCACGCTGGCGCTCGCGCAACGCGACTGCGGCATCGTCAACATCTGCTCCGGCCAGCCGACCTCGGTGCGCGCGCTGGTCGAAGGCTGGATCGCCGCGAACGGCTGGGCCATCACACCGGCGCTCGGCCACTTCCCCTACCCCGACCACGAACCGATGGCGTTCTGGGGCGATCGTCGCAAGCTCGACCGTTGCCTCGCCGCGGCTTCTTCTCCTTTCCAAACCCCACAGGTAACCCCATGACCAGCCCCTTTGAAAACGAAGTGCAGCAGCGCCTGGACGACAACGGCCGCAATGCGCAACTCAAGGCCAGCGCCGATGCATTCATGCACGCCTCGACGGTGCCCAAGTATTCGTACAACTTTGCGTGGATGGGCCGGCCCGTCATCCAGTACCCGCAGGACATCGTCGCGATGCAGGAGATCATCTGGCGCGTGCAGCCCGACCTCATCATCGAGACCGGCATCGCGCACGGCGGCTCGCTGATCTTCTCGGCCTCGATGCTGGAATTGAACGCCGCCTGCGGTGGCCCGAAGGACGCCCGCGTGCTGGGCGTGGACATCGACATCCGCGCGCACAACCGCGCAGCGATCGAGGCGCACCCGATGTTCCGCCGTATCGACATGATCCAGGGTTCGAGCATCGCGCCGGAGATCATTGAGCAGGTGCGCGCCCGCGCCAGGGCCAAGCCGCGCGTGCTGGTGTGCCTGGACAGCAACCACACCCACGACCACGTGCTGGCCGAGCTGCACGCCTACGCGATGCTGGCGACGGTGGGCAGCTACTGCGTGGTGTTCGACACCATCGTCGAAGACTTGCCCGCCGGCATCTACCCTGAGCGCACCTGGGGGCCAGGCAACAACCCGAAATCGGCGCTGTACGAATACCTGAAGGACCATCCGCAGTTCGAGATCGACCGCGACATGGACCACAAGCTGCTCATCAGCGTGGCGCCACAGGGGTACCTGAAGCGGGTGAAGTGACGTGGCTGACATCGCCGGCGGCGCCGCGCCCGGCCTGGTCTACGCCTGCCTGACCCACGTGCCACTGTGGGTGGCGATGCCGCCCTATGTGACGACGATCTACTCCGGCGAATCACAGGGCCCCGGCCGGCTCAACCTGCGGGACCTGGCGCCCGAATGGGAGCCGCACCACCCGGTGCTCGGCGGCACCGCCGGCGCCTTCGCGCTGAAGAACCTGGTGCTGCGGCAGCACCCTGCGGCCACGCAGATCGGCATCTGCCAGTACCGCAAGTTCGTGTCGCGCAAGCGCCTGGGCGTGTCGGCCCAGAACTACAAGGTGATGGACGTGCTGGACCGCGCGCACCTTCAGCCCGCGGCGCTCGCCGAGGCGATGCTGCCTGGCGTACCCGGCTTCCTCGTCGGCCAACCGGGGCAGTTTGCCGTGGGTGACGTGAGCTACGACTACCTCTACCAGTACAAGGACGTGCACCACGTCGAAGACCTGCTGCGCTTCACGTCCGAGGCGGTCGAGCTGGGCGTGCTGCACAAGAGCGAGGTCATCCCGTTCTTCCAGGAGAAGGTGTTCTTTCCCGGCGGCATCGAGCTCGGCTTCTTCCCCGCAGCGTTCTGGATCGACAGCATCACCGCCGTCGAGCGCGTGGTGCGTGCGTGCGTCGAGCGTTACGCGACGCGGCGCGAGGGCGCGCAGGCGCGGGTGTGGTCGTTCTGCGTCGAGCGGCTGGGCAGCTACCTGCTGCTCAAGCACCTGCGCGCAGCGCACGGGCCGACCGACTGGCTGGCCACGCAGACCGGGCATCTGAATCTGATCACCGAAGACGGCAGCGCGGGATACATTCCGGGCGCTTGACGCGCGGGCTGCGTCCCGGCGTGCGGCTGGCCAAACCCGAACGGCCTGTCGTCGAAAGGGATCACCGAAACGACCACGCGAAGGGCAGCGAGCCCTTCACGTGGCTTCACATTTGGTGCGCACCTGAGGACCGCACGTGATGCCCCCGCCGTGGGCCGACGCTTCAGGCCCGCACCTCAGGCCCGAGCGCAAGACGTCCGGCTCAGACCGGCGGGCCTGATCGTCGCGCCAGGCCCTCGCATCAGATCAGCGGGTTGTTCTTCGACTCGTCGTCCTTGAACAACTGCCGGTCGATCGGCATCGTGTTGTGGTGCGCGGCCGGAACGGCGGCCGCTGTGCGCGTGGTGTCGGCGTCAAGCGGCGCACCGGGCAACACCTCGGCGGTCGGTGCGACCAGCAAGTCGCCGAGCGCGGGCGCGGGCTCCTTGGCAAACCACACGTCGGCCATCGCGTGCTGCGCACCGTCGGCGGTGGTGTAGCTGGAGGTCAGGCCGAGCAGGTTGCCGTTGTCGACTTCGGTGCCGACCTGCGCATTCAGGTCGAGCTCGACGATACCGAACTCGCCCAGCGAGCGCAGTTCGCCCTTGTCGGTCTTGCCATCGTGGTTGGCGTCGATCCAGAGCTGCAGGTCCTTGAAGCTCGCGTCGGCTGCCGACAACTTGCCGTCGCGGTTGCTGTCTTCGAGCGACATGGCCGCGTAGCCGTGGCCGGCACGCGTGCCGTCTGCGGTCTGCGTGGCCACGCCGAACAGCTCACGGCCGTCGTTGATGCTGCCGTCGCGGTTGCGGTCCATCACCAGCAGGCCGTCGGTGGTCGATGCCCAGCCCACCTGGAAGGTCTGGCCGGTGGCGTTCAAGTCGAACTGCACGCCGTCGGCCGCGCTGCGGGTGCTGACGCCGTTGCCGTCCAGGTCGAGCACGATCGGCGAGGCGGCGAGGAAGGCGTCGAGCTGCGCGCCGCTGAGCACACCCACGTCGGCCGATTCGAACGCGGCCATCTGCTGGGTGGTCAGCGCGGCGATGTCGCGGGTCTCCAACGCCACGGCCTGGTCGGTCGTCAGCGCAACGATCTGCGCGGTGGTCAGGGCGCGGAACTGCGCGGTGGTCAGGGCCACGATGTCGGCCGTTTCCAGCGCGGCGAACTGAGCCGTGGTGAGGGCCACGGTCTGTGCGGTCGTCAGCGCGGCGATCTGCGCCGTGGTCATCGCCTGCAGGTCGTCGGTGGCGATGGCTGCCACCTGCGCGGTGCTCAGGGCCGCGACCTGCGCGGTGCTCAGCCGGCTGAGTTGGTCGGAGCTCATCGCCACGATGTCGGCGGTGTCCAACGCGCGGATGCCTGCGGTCCCGAGGGCCACGACGTCTGCGGTGTCCATCGCCGCCACCTGCCCGGTGGTGAGCGCCCCGACCTGCGCCGTGCTGAGCGCGGCAGCCTGTGCGGTGCTCAGGGCGACGATGCTGTCGGTGCTGAGCGCGGCGGTGGCGGCGGTGCTCAGCGAGCGGACGGCGGCGGTGCTCAAGGCGGCCACGTC
>LGRD01000022.1 GCA_001263235.1 Methylibium sp. NZG
GTTACTTTATTATCTTAGGCATCGCCGCGGACTTCGCCGCGATCGCTGCGTTCTTCAACTTCGTCTTGCTCATCGGCATACATGCTCCTGGTGGTCATGCTATGCCTCGCACACAAAATTCAGGACAGGCTCCCCGCGCCGAACGCCACCAGAGACACCCGAACCGCCGCCCCGTCATTGACCCACGCCTCATCGCTCCACGCTTCAAAGATCCGCGTCGTCTTCACCACGCGATCCAGCACCTCGCGGTTCTTGCCACCCCGAATCGAATTCGTCGCCACCAACCCCGCCCGCAACAACGCACCCGCCTCGATCTGCCCCCTCGCCTTCTCGAACCAATAACAAACCAAATCCGCCCCACCCGGAACGCGCCCCTTGTAAGCCGCGCGCAGACCCTCGGTGTACGCATCGCCCAGTTCCCCGCGCATCTTCTTGTCGCCCACGAACGGCGGGTTCCCCACCACCGCATCCGCCTTCGGCCACACCGCCTCGCTGCCGTCCGCATTCAACACCGCGTCGCGGCACTCGATGTGGTCCAGCGGCTCCAGCACCGGCTGGGTCTTGAAGCCGTAGCCTTGCTGGATGCGCCATTGCAGCTCGCCGATCCACACCGTCACGCGCGCGAGTTCGGCGGCGAATTCGTTCAGCTCGATGCCCAGCACGTTGTGCGGGCCGGTCACGTCCTGCTGGCGCTGCAGGCCCAGCGCCTCGGCCTCCAGGTTGACCTGGTGCTCGATGTCCTTCAGGCACTTGAGCGCCAGGTACAAGAAGTTGCCGCTGCCGCAGGCCGGGTCGAGCACACGGTAGTTCTTGAGCCGCTCCAGAAAAGTGGCGAAGTTCGACTGCGCGGCGCGCTCGGCCTCGTTGGCGCGGGTGCGCAGGCGGGCGAACTTGTCCTTCAGCGCCTTGGTGGTGCTGGGCACGGCCTGCGCCTCGGCGCGCAGGTCGTCGCGCTTGTGCAGTTGCTCGGCGATTGCGGTTTTGACCGCCGCCCATTCGGCCAGCAGCGGGCGCTGCACCACGGGCTCCACCAAGCGCAGGATGGTGGCCGGGTCGGTGTAGTGCGCGCCGAGCTGGCTGCGCTTGCCGGGGTCCAGGCCGCGCTCGAACAGCGTGCCGAAGATGCTGGGGTCGATGGCGCTCCAGTTCAGCGCGCTCGCGGCCTTGAGCGCGGCCACGTCGGCCTGCGTCAAGGCGGGCACGGCGATGGCCTGGAACAGGCCACCGTTGAACCACGGCACCGCGTCCACGCCGAACAGGCCACCGTCGCGCATGGTCTGGAACAGGCTGCCCAGGTGGGCGCGCATCGCCGCGGGGTCGATGTTGACGCCGACGAGCCGCTCGAACAGCCGCTCGGGCAGCAGCCGCACGTCTTCGGCGAAGAAGCAGAACAGGCACTGCGTGAGGAAGTGGCTGACCTCGTGCGCCGGCACACCGGCCACGCGCAGGCGCTCGGCCGTGCCGGCGAAGGTGCGCGCAGCTTCTTCGGTGATGTCGCGGTTGGTGCGGCGCGGCTTGTAGGCGTCGGGCGCGAGCCACACGTTGCGCAGGCGCTGCTGCACGTCGGGCCGGGTCGTGTCTTCGAGCGCGAACATATGCCGCTCGCTCGGCGTGCCGGTGAAGTGCGTGTGCACCTCGATGCGCAGCCGGTCGCTCACCACCAGCAGCGGCGGGTTTTCCAGCGGCAGCGCGTACATCATCAACTGCTTCAGCGCACCTTCCAGGCTCTTGCCCGGCGCCTTGTATTCCCACGCGAACGCGCCGCGCTTCCACACGTCGGCAAAACCGTCGGTGCGGGGTTTGCCCAGAACAGCGGCGCTGCCGGTCTTGGTGAGGCCGCGTTCGAAGCAGTAGTCGTCGGGGTCGGCCGGCTCGGGCACGCCGAGCACGCGGCACAGGTCGATGAAGTGCGCTTGCGCGCCGGCGCGCTCGTTCAGCTCGTGCGCGGGGCCGCCGGGGCTCCACTTGTGGATGAAATCCTTGGCTTGCACCGGCATGCTCCCGAGGCTGTGGCTTGGTGTTGTGAGGGGGATTTCATCATGACCGAGGGCAACGGTTCATCACGCGAGGGAAGAGTGTCAGCCGCGGTCCTCGATGACCATGTCACTCATCAACTTGCCGCCAGGCGTCAACGTCACGGGCGAGAACCGCCCGGGCTTGCCGAGTTCGATCGTAGCGTCATCAAGCGTCGACCGCTCGCGACAAGCAGCGCTCGAACCACGGCATGATTCACCCCATGTCGCCCACCTACCCAACCCCGCTGCGCCCCGGCGACCTGATCGCGGTGACGGCGCCCAGCTCGGGCGTGCCGCCAGCGTTGCACGCGCGGCTGGACTTGGTGATCGGCCATCTGCGTGCCCAGGGCTTCCGCGTTGAAGAAGGTCATTGCCTGCGCGACGAGCAACGCGACGCGAGCGCGCCGGCCGATGCGCGGGCGGCCGAGTTGACCGCGCTGCTGCTGCGTGACGATGTGGCGGCCATCATCCCGCCGTGGGGCGGCGAGCTGGCGATCGAGCTGCTCGACCGGCTGCCGTGGGAGGCGCTGAAACAAGCGCGGCCGAAGTGGCTGCTGGGCTATTCGGACACCAGCACCTGGCTGCTGGCGGTGACGCTGCGGCTGGGCTGGGCCACCGCGCACGGGCCGTGCCTGATGGACCTGGCGCCGGGGCAGGACGACGCGCTGACGCGCGCGGCGATGGCGCTGCTGGCGGCGCCGCGCGGGGCGCGCATCGAGCAGCGGCAGTCCAGCCACTGGCAATCGAAGTGGACCGACTTTGCGCTTGTGCCGGGCACCACCTACCAGCTCACCGAGCCCACGGCGTGGCGTTGCCTCAATCGCAAAGCGAGCAGCGCGCCGATTGACGACGTGCAGTTCAGCGGCCGGCTTATCGGCGGCTGCCTGGACACGCTGGTGCACACCGCCGGCACGGTGCATGGCGACGTGCGGGGGTTCATCGAGCGTTGCCGTGGCGATGGCGGTGTCGAGAGTCGCTGCGAACGAGCGGGCGAAGAAAGTTGCGCGAGCCACGGCGAGGGTGTGGTTCTGTACCTCGAGAACGCCGAACTCTCGTCCACCGCACTGGTGCGAGCGATGCACCGGCTGCGCTGGTCGGGCTGGTTGCAAGGGCTGGCTGGCGTGCTGGTGGGCCGCAGCGCCGCGCCGGACAGCACCGAGGCCACCGCGCTGCGCTACCAGGACGCGCTGCAATCCCCGCTCGGCGACCTGCCCTGCCCGGTGCTGGTGGATGTGGACATCGGCCACCGCCCGCCGCAGTTCACGCTGGTCAACGGCGCGTTGGCAACGGTGCGCTGGAACGAGCGCGGGGGCGGTCAACTGGTTCAGCACCTGTCGTGACGGGCCGCGTTCGCATGACCGACGTCACCCTCGCCGACCTGCGCCGCTACGCTGTCGCGCGCACGCTGTTCGCGCCCACCACGCTGCCGCGCGCGATCGCGAAACTCGGCTTCGTGCAGGCCGACCCGATCCGCGCACCGGCCCGCGCGCAAGACCTGACGCTGCGGCATCGCGTGGCCGGCTATGTGGCCGGCGACCTGGAGCGGCGCTATGCGCGGCTGCCGATCGAGGAAGACTTCTTCGTCAACTACGGCTTCATCGGCCGCGAGCACCATGCGCTGATGCACCCGCGCACCGCGCGCACGGTGTGGCCGGCGGCACAGTGGCAGAAGGCGCACGCGATGCTGGCCTTCGTGCGCGAGCGCGGCGCGGTGCACCCGCGCGAGGTGGACGCGCACTTTGCGCACGGCAAGGTGCGCAACTGGTTCGGCGGTTCGTCGAACGCGTCGACGCAATTGCTCGACGGCATGCACTACCGCGGCCTGCTGCGCATTGCGCGGCGTGATGGCGGCGTGCGCGTTTATGCGGCGCGTGAAGCCACGCCCGAGCCAGCCGACCGCGCCGAGCGGCTGGCGCGGCACGACGCGCTCATCGACCTGGTGGTGGCCAAGTACGCGCCGCTGCCGGCGGCATCGCTGGGTCACTTGGTGAGCCACCTGCATGGCGGTGGCGTGCCACAGTGGCGTGACGACCGCGCTGGCGCGCTGCAACGCGCCCGGGCGCGGCTGGCGAGCGCACGCATCGACGGAGCCGAGTGGCTCTGGCCGGCGCAAGACAACCCGCGCTCGCGCCGCTATTCAATAGACGAGCGAGTGGGCGAGCGCGTGCGCCTCCTCGCGCCGTTCGACCCCATCGTGTGGGACCGGCGCCGCTTCGAGCTGTTCTGGGGCTGGGCCTACCGCTTCGAGGCGTACACGCCAGCGCCGAAGCGTGAGCGTGGCTACTACGCGCTGCCGCTGCTCTGGGGCGACGCGGTGGTGGGTTGGGGCAACCTGAGCGTGAGCGAGGCGACGCTGCACGCCGAGATCGGCTTCGCACAGCGCAGCGCCATGCGCGAGGCCGGCTTCGAGGCCGCATTGCACGCCGAGCTGGCGTCGATGGCGCGATTTCTGGGCCTGGACGAGGCTTCGTTCAGGCTGCGCCGGCACAAGCGCGGCGGCGTACGCTGACTGCAAGCCAGCTGGACGGATCGCCATAGCGCCATAGCGCCGGACCGTCGGCGTCGGCGTCGGCACTGGCGTCAAGCGGGCGACGCCACCGGCCGCTGCCGCCAAGCCAGCAGCGCGCCCAAGGCCAGCACCGCGGCCGAACAGGCAAACCCGCGCGCCAGCCCGCCCGGCCCGTCGGCCACCCAGCCCACCAGCGCCGGGCCGACGATCTGCCCGGCCGCGAACACGATGGTGAAGGCGGCGATGCCGGCAGGCCAGGCAGCCTCGGGCAGGTTGTGGCGCACCATCGCGGTGGTGGAGGCCACGACCGACAGGAACACGCCGCCGAACAGCGCGCCCGACGCAAACACCACCACCGGTTGCGCGCTCAGCACCGGCAACAGCGTGGCCAGTGCGAGCAGACCGTTGAGGACGGCGAGCGACTCGCCGCCCCTGAAACGCTGCAACATGCCGGCCCACCACCACGACGAGCCGATCACGCCCAGGCCGATCAACGCATAGAACGCGGTGACGAGCGGGCCGCCCATGCCGTTCTCTCGCAGCAGCGTGACGACGAATGTCATGTAGCCGATGTAGCCCAGGCCGAACATGAAGTAGCCCGCCAGCCCGAACGCCAGCGGCCGCCAGTCGAAGGGCGCGCGCTGCGCCGCCGCGGCCCGTGGCGCAGCGATGTGCCGGGTGAAGGCTGCCGTCACGCCCGTGGCCAGCAGCGCCAGCGCGGCGAGCGCCAACCAGGCCCATTGCCACGCATGCGAGTAAGCCAGCGCCGTCAGCGGCGGCACCAGCACGGCCGAGGCGATGATGCCCACGCCGGTGCCACCGTAGTACAGGCCGAGCACGAGGCCGGCGGAGACTGGGGCGCGCTTGCGTGCGCCGCCCTCCCGTTCGGGCTGAGCCTGTCGAAGCCCTTCGACAAGCTCAGGGCGAACGGCGGTGGACCCTGCGCGCACGAGCCGCGCAGCCAACAAACCTCCGCCGACGAACGCAGCCGCGCTGGCCGCGCCCGACAACGCGCGCAGTGCGTAGAGCCAGGCGTCGTGCAGCACCAGCCCGTGACCGGCCAGCAGCAATGCGGTGGCGGCCATGCCGGCGAGCATGACCGCGCGCGGGTCGTGGCGCGCGAGCCAGCGCGGGGCGAGCAGCGCGCCTACAAGATAACCAGCAGCGTTGACGGTGTTCATGGTGCCGGACGTGAGGTAACTCCAGCCCAGGTCGGCGCGCATCGGCGGCAGCAGCAACGCGTATGAGAAGCGCGCCAGGCCGAGCGAGACAGTCGCCGCAAGGGCCAGCGCGGCCGCCACCACCAGCGTGGAATGCTCCTTGGCTGCGGGCGCGGGTACGGGCGCGGGTACGGATGAAGCCTCTTGGGCGGCCTCCTCGGCAGCCTCTTGCGGGGAGCGTCGCCGACCACTCATGCGCCGCGCGCCTGCAGCAGGTGACGAACCACGTCGGCGAAACCCGCACCTCGCTCGTGCTGCGCCAGGTACGCAGGCCACACCTGCAACTCGCGCTCGAAGCGCAGCAGGTTGGCCACGCCCACGCTGAGCGGGAAGTGGCAGAACATCAACTGGTCGTTGGTCGAGTCGCCGACGTAGACCCAGCGCCCGGATTCAGTCTCCAGCTCGCGCCCGAACAGCCGCTGCACGATCCAGCGCGCGCCGCTGAGTTTGGTGTGATCGCCGAACCAGCCGTTGATGTGGATCGAGCTGACGGTGGCGGTCATGCCCTCGGCCCGCATCAGCGCCACGGCGTGTTCGATCTGCGCCGGCGGCAATTGCGTGAACTCGCTGTGGTCGATGGCGATGTCGGTCACGCGGCCAGCGCTGTCGCGCGCGAGTCGCGCACCGGGCACCTCGCACAGCAGGCGTTGCGCCACGTGCTGCAGCCGCTGCGCGTTGGTTGCGCGAACGTCCACCGATTGCGCAAACTCGGTGCGCAGCGTGCCGCTTTCGCAGAACAGCGCGACTGCACCGTTCTCGGCCACGATCGCATCCAACGGCCAGCCCTGCGGCGGCGGGCGTGCGAACGGCTCGCTCCAACCCATCGGCCGGCCTGTGATCGCAACGACGTGGAGGCCCGCAGCGCGCAGCTGCACGAGCGCGGCCAGCGCGTCGGCGGTGATCGCGCCGTCGGTCGTCAGCGTGTCGTCGATGTCGGTCAGAACGCCGCGAACGCCCTTCAACTCGGCTGCGGGCATCGCGCTGAGGGGCTGCACACGGTCGCGGTTCATGCAAGAAGTCTCGCACGGCCCTGGTGCCCGGATCAGCAGCGCAAAGCACGGCCATTTGTCGGCAGGCGGCCCATCGGTCTGCCTATAATGCGGCCCATTCCGAGGAGCGCTGCGAGACCGCTGTCACCCCCGACACGCCGTCCTAGGCTCGGAATACGTCAAACCGCGCTCACCCCCTGTCCGGCGTGGTGAGTGCTTGAGCACAGTGTCCATTCCCGGCAGAGGTGTCCAACCCTGAACCGGAGTCGCTCATGAGTGCTGTACTGAAACCGTCTTCTTCCACCGCCGCCGACCACGCCGTTGCGGACCTGACCCTCGCCGCCTGGGGCCGCAAGGAAATCCGGATCGCCGAGACCGAGATGCCCGGCCTGATGGCGATTCGCCACGAGTTCGCCAAGGCGCAGCCGCTGAAGGGCGCGCGCATCACCGGCAGCATCCACATGACGATCCAGACGGCCGTGCTGGTCGAAACGCTGCAGGCGCTAGGTGCTTCTGTGCGCTGGGCTTCTTGCAACATCTTCTCGACGCAAGACCACGCCGCCGCCGCGCTGGTGGTGGCCGGCACGCCGGTGTTTGCCTACAAGGGCGAAACGCTGAAGGACTACTGGGACTACACGCACAGCATCTTCGAGTTCGCCGCCAAGGGTGCGAAGGACGAAGGCCCGAACATGATCCTCGACGATGGCGGCGACGCCACGTTGCTGATGCACCTGGGCAAGCGCGCCGAGACCGACCCGTCGGTGCTGAGCAACCCGAGCAGCGAAGAAGAGACCTGCCTGTACGCCGCCATCAAGGCCAAGCTCGCGGTGGATGCCACCTGGTACAGCCGCAAGGGCGCGCACATCATCGGCGTGACCGAAGAGACGACGACCGGCGTGCACCGCCTGAAGGAGATGAGCGCCGCCGGCACGCTGATGTTCCGCGCGATCAACGTGAACGACAGCGTCACCAAGAGCAAGTTCGACAACCTCTACGGCTGCCGCGAGTCGCTGGTCGACTCCATCAAGCGTGCGACCGACGTGATGATCGCCGGCAAGGTGGCCGTGGTGGCCGGCTACGGCGACGTGGGCAAGGGCTCGGCGCAAGCGTTGCGGGCCTTGAGCGCGCAAGTGTGGGTGACCGAGATCGACCCGATCAACGCGCTGCAGGCCGCGATGGAAGGCTACAAGGTCGTGACGATGGAATATGCCGCCGACAAGGCCGACATCTTCGTCACCGCCACCGGCAACAAGCGCGTGATCACGCACGACCACATGGTGGCAATGAAGGACGAAGCGATCGTCTGCAACATCGGCCACTTCGACAACGAGATCGACATCGCGTCGGTCGAGAAGTACGAGTGGGACGAGATCAAGCCGCAGGTGGACCACATCAAGTTCCCGGCCGTGGGAGGCCAGCCGGCCAAGAAGATCATCATGCTGGCCAAGGGCCGGCTGGTGAACCTGGGTTGCGCCACCGGCCACCCGAGCTTCGTGATGTCGTCGAGCTTTGCCAACCAGACGATTGCGCAGATCGAGCTGTTCACCAAGTCGGCCGACTACGCGGTGGGCCAGGTCTATGTGCTGCCCAAGCACCTGGACGAAAAGGTCGCGCGGCTGCACCTGAAGAAGGTCGGCGCGATGCTGACCGAGCTCTCCACCGAGCAGGCCGACTACATCGGCGTGAGCAAGGCCGGGCCGTACAAGCCCGACACGTACCGCTACTGATCGAACGAAGAGCCGCCGATGCTCGGCGCCGCACTCGTCTGGCTCTGGCTGGTGCTGGGGCTGCGCATGCTGTCGGGCGGCGGCGCCTGGCAACTCGGCTGGGGCGGCGCATTCTTCGTCGGCACGCTGTTGTGGCCGGTGGTCTTTGCCGGCTACTACAGCCTGAAGCAGCTCGCCTTCGGTTCGCAGCGGGAGCGCGACGACGAGCTGGCCAGTTCGGCCTGGGACGCGTTGATGGGCCTGCCGGTGCTGGTGGTGTCGTTCGTGTTCAGTGTGCTGGTGCTGGGCTTGATCCGGTTCATGGACAGCTTTTCCAAGTCGCCGCACGGCGGCGTGCTGAACCTGCTGATGTCGGTGCTGGCCCTGCACCTGCTCGCCTGGGGCGCGGCGGGCGCGAGCCACTGGGCCTGGACGGCATGGAAGGAGCAGGACGAATGATGATTGAACCGAGGCGAGCGATGACCCGCGCCCGTCGCTGCCATGCGCGCTGACCAATTGATGATGCTGCGCGGCCTGGCGCCCACGCGCTCGGCCGCGCAGCGGCTGATCGGCGGTGGCGCGCTGCGCTGGCTCGGCCCGAAGGGCTGGACGGTGATCAAGAAGACCGGCGAAGACCTGCCCGAAGACGGCCAGATCGAAGTGACCGACGACGCGGAACTGCGCTTCGTCTCGCGCGGCGGGCTCAAATTGGACAGTGCAATAGCCCACTGCAGCGTCGACGTGACCGGCATGACCTGCCTGGACGTGGGCCAGAGCACTGGCGGCTTCACCGACGTGCTGCTGCAGCGCGGCGCGGCGCGCGTGGTGGGCATCGAGGTGGGGCACGGGCAGTTGCACCCGCGCCTGGCGGCCGATGCGCGCGTGAGCTGCTTCGAGGGCCTGAACGCCCGCGACGTGAGCGGCAGCGCGTTCGCTGCGCAGCACGCGGAACACAGCTTCGGGTTCATCACCGGCGACCTGTCGTTCATCTCGTTGACGCTCGTGATCCCCACGCTCGCGCGCTACCTCGCGCCGGGCGGCCACCTGCTGCTGCTCGTCAAGCCGCAGTTCGAGCTGCAACCGGAGCACATCGGCAAGGGCGGCATCGTGAAGAGCAAATCGTCGTTCGCCGACGTGGAGACGCGTGTCCGCGCAGCCTGCCGCGCGCTGCCGTTCAAGGTGCACGCGTACTTCCAGAGCGCCATTGCCGGCACCGGCCACGGCAACACGGCCGGCAACACCGAATTCTTCATCTGGGCCCGGCCACCGGCCGCGGCAACGCAAGGAGAGGCGACATGACCGCCACCGCATCCAAGTCACTGGTTCCGATCAGCTTCGAGTTCTTTCCGCCCAACACGCCGGTCGGCGACGAGAAGCTGAAGACCGTGGTTCAAGAACTCGGTTCGATGACGCCCGAGTTCTTCAGCGTCACCTACGGCGCAGGCGGCTCCACGCGCGAGAAGACGCTCAACACCGTGCGGGCGATCGCTGCGGCGGGTTTCGACGCCGCGCCGCACCTCTCGTGCGTGGGCTCAACGCGCGAGAGCATCGGCGAGATTTTGGCGACCTACCGGGCGCAGAACATCCACCGCCTGGTGGCCCTGCGCGGCGACCTGCCGAGTGGCACCGCCACCGCGGGCGAGTTTCGCTACGCGGCCGAGTTGGTGCGCTTCATCCGTGAAACGCAAGGGGCCGACTGGCACATCGAGGTCGCCGCCTACCCCGAGTACCACCCGCAAAACCGCTACGCCGCGCACGACCTGAAGCACTACGCCGACAAGGTCAATGCAGGCGCCAGCTCGGCCATCACGCAGTTCTTCTTCAACCCCGACGCGTACTTCCACTTCGTGGACGAGACGCGCAAGCTCGGCGCCAGCGTGCCGGTGGTGCCGGGCATCATGCCGTTCCACAACTACGGCCGCATCGCGCAGTTCGCGGCACGCGACGGCATCGAGATCCCGCGCTGGGTGGCGATGAAGATGGAGGGCTACCTCGACGACTCGGCGTCGATCCGCGCCTTCGGCATCGAGGTGGTCACCAAGCTGTGCGAGCGGCTCATTGCAGGCGGCGCGCCGGGCATTCACTTCTACACGATGAACCAGTCGGCGGTGACGCTGGAGATCTGCAGGCGGCTGGGCGCCGGCTGATCTTGCCAGGCGAGCCCTTCGACAGGCTCGGGCCCTTCGACAAGCTCAGGGCAGGCGGGTGCGGCGTCAGCCGCGCTCCCACATCACGCCGTCCTCGGTCAGCATCGCGTCCAGCGGCAGGTCTTTCGGCCCGGCGCGCAGCAGCGGCAAAAAGCCGTGGGTGTAGCTCACGCCCACCGTCACCGGCCGCGGGCTGATCGACGCCAGCGTGCGCTCGAAGAAACCGCCGCCGTAGCCGAGCCGCACGCCGCCGGGGCCGAAGCCGAGGCAGGGCACGACGAGCATCTCGGGCGCAAACTCTTCGGTGCCTTTGGGCTTGGGGATGTCGTAGGCGTCGAGTTCGGTCTCGCAGCCGGGGTACCACACGTGAAAGCGCAGCGAGCCCGATTCGCGGTGCGCAACAGGCAGGCCGATGCGGCGGGTCACGCCCTCGGGCGCACCCTCGGTCCAGCGGTACAGCGCGGGCAGCGGGTCGAACTCGCCCTTGATCGGCCAGTACGCGCCGATCGACACCTCGCGCCGACCCACCAGCCACACCCGCAGCACCTGCTGAAGCGCGACCGCGCGCTCAAGGCGATCGGGCAGGGATTGGCGTGCGGCGACGAGCTTCTTGCGCAATGCGTCGGGGTCGGTCGTGAGGCCGGTGCCGCCAGGGATGCCGGAACTGCTGGAACTACCGTCGGGCGCCATGCAAGGCTCCAGGTTGAAGACTCGGCACCCATTGTGCAAGACTGCCGCATGGCCGGCCCGCACGACGAGTTCACCAACCACTGCGTCGAGCTGCTGTCGCCGCTGGGGCTGGTGCGCACCCGGCGCATGTTCGGCGGCGTCGGCTTCTACCTCGACGACGTGTTCATCGCGCTCATCGCCTACGGGCGCCTGTACCTGAAGGTCGATGCGCAGACCCGGCCGCAGTTCGAGGCCGCCGGCTGCGAGCCGTTCGTGTTCGACACCTCGGAGAAGTCGGTGGCCATGAGCTACTTGAGTGCGCCCGAGGAGGCGATGGAGTCGCCGCCGCTGATGCAGAACTGGGCCCGCCTGGCGCTGGCCGCCGCCTTGCGCGCCAGGGCCGCCAAGCCGCCTTCGGCGCCGCGCAAGGCCGCCGCCGTGGCGCCGGCCAAGCCTGCCAAGCCCCGCAAGACCGCGGCCAAGGTGGCGACCAAGAAGGCGGGCGGGCGCGCCGGCTGAGGCTGGCGGCGCCACCGCACTGTCGCGGCCCCGTCCCACGGCTCGACGACCAGACCCGCATCCGCACCGAAGCGGACGGTGCTGCCAACTTCCAGCACATGGTCGCCGAGATCGTCGCGGCGGGTGACCCAGATTCGCCCGCGGACCACGGTGAGTTCGCCCGGCACGCCGCCCAGCGTCAGCGCCTGGCGGCCGAGAACCACTTCTCCGGTGTTGGCGGAGGACACCAGGAGGCCTTTCGTCGCTTGCGCATTCATCATCAATCTCCTGCGGTTGGTGCCACAATCATCGGCGATACCACTCGTGCGTTCCAATGAGAACCACGACACGGATTGATGCGGATAAGCCATGAATAGCCCACGCCACCGAAGCCTCTCCCTCGGCAACCTGCGCGCATTCGAAGCGCTGGCCCGGCGCCTGAGCTTCAGTGAGGTGGCCGACGAGTTGCACGTCACGCAGTCGGCGATCAGCCGCCAGATCAAGACGCTCGAAGACGAACTCGGCGCGCCGCTGTTCGTGCGCGGCACCCGCCACGTTCACATCACGCCGCACGGCCAGACGCTGCTGCGCGTGGTGCAGCCGTGGCTCACGCAGCTCGACGCGGGCGTGCGTCAGATTCGCAGCCAGCGCGGCCGGCAGCGCGTCAGCGTCACCACCTTCGCGTCGTTCGCGTCGCTGTGGCTGCTGCCACGCATGGAGGCGTTCCAGAAGGCGCACCCCGACATCGACCTGCGCGTCTCGGCGCACGACCGCGTCGAGGAACTCGACGACCCCGAGCTCGACATGGCGCTGCGCTATTGCAGCCGCGCGCAGGCGCCTGCAGGCGCGGTGCGCCTGTTCGGCGAGATCCTCACACCGGTGGTGAGCCGGCAGCTGATGGAGCAGGTCCGGCAGGGGCACGCGCCGCCGCTGTCGCAACCGGCCGACCTGGCCGAGCACACGCTGGCCGAGGAGGACGACGACAAGGTCAGCACCGAATACCTGACCTGGCGCCACTGGTTCGCGCAGCGGCAAGCCCCGGCCGTGCAGCCGCGCCGGTGGTTGCACCTGAACTTCACCTACCAGCAAGTGCAGGCCGCGCTCGCGGGGCAGGGCGTGGCGTTGGCGCGGGTGGCGCTGGTGGCAGAGGCGCTTGAGCGCGGCGAACTGGTGGAGCCGTTCGGCCCCGGGGGGCGCATCGGCAGCCCGTACGCCTACTGGTTGATCGTCGCAGCGGCCAGCCAGGCGCGCTCCGAGGTGCGGCAGTTCGCCGCCTGGATCGAGCAGCAGGCCGCCGTGACACGCGCGGCGGTGGGCGAGGTCGAGAGGTAGCTCCGTGGCCGGGCGGCGACAACACTGCTCGGATCGCCTGCCTCGGAACGGGCAGCGCCTCGTCAGCGCCGTGCTGCCACCGCGTCAGCGGCGGAACAAGTCGAGGATGCCCTTGCGCTCTTCTTCGTTGGGCGGCGGCGCGACGATTTCTTCCAGGCCCAGGCTGTTGACACCGGCGCCGTTGGCGTACTCCTCGTAGTACCACTCGTTGTTGGCGTTGACCACACCCGGCGGCGCCTTGGGCTCCTGCACCGGCAGGCCTCTGAGCGCAGTGCCCATGTAGTCTGTCCAGACCGGCAGCGACAAGCTGCCGCCGGTCTCGCGGTCGCCCAGCTTGCGCGGGTTGTCGTAGCCCATCCAGACGACGGCCACCACGTTGCGTTGCCAGCCGGCGAACCAGGTGTCGAGCGAGTCGTTGGTGGTACCGGTCTTGCCGTAGACGTCGGTCCGCTTGAGCCGCGTCTGCGTGCCGCCGGCCGTGCCGCTGCGCGTGACCTCTTGCAGCAGGCTGGACATGATGAACGCGTTGCGAGCGCTGATGGCACGCGCCGATTCGTCCAGCACCGGTGGCTTGGTTTCGTTGAGCACGCGGCCTTTGGCGTCGGTGATCTTGCTGATCAGGATCGGGTTGACGCGGTAGCCGCCGTTGGCGAACACGCCGTAGGCCGAGGCCATCTGCAGCGGCGTGACCGAGCCGGCGCCCAGCGCCATCGTCAGGAAGGCGGGGTGCTTGTCGGCGTCGAAGCCGAAACGCGTGACCCAGTCTTGCGCAAACCCGGGGTTGATGGCCTGCAGGATGCGGATCGAGACCATGTTCTTCGAGCGCGCCAGCGCGCGGCGCATCGACATCGGGCCGTCGAAGTTGCCGTCGTAGTTCTTCGGCTCCCAGGGCTGGCTGCCGGTGG
This sequence comes from Methylibium sp. NZG, assembly GCA_001263235.1. GTDB lineage: Bacteria > Pseudomonadota > Gammaproteobacteria > Burkholderiales > Burkholderiaceae_C > LGRD01. Next base: position 13,991 of record LGRD01000022.1, read on the forward strand.
CTTCGGCGTCGAAGAACAGCGGCGCGTCGTTGATGACGGTGGCCGGCGTGAAGCCGCGCTCAAGCGCTGCCGAGTAGATGAAGGGCTTGAAGCTGGAGCCGGGCTGGCGCCACGCCTGCGTGACGTGGTTGAACTTGCTCTTGGAGTAGTCGAAGCCGCCGACCATCGCCCGCACCGCGCCGGTCTGCGGATCGAGCGCGATGAACGCGCCTTCGACTTCCGGCAACTGCGTGATGCCCCATTCGCCCTTGGCGTTCTTGATCAACCGCACCACCGCGCCCGGCCGGATGCGCACGTTCGGGTTGGCCTTGGGTGCGAGGCCGGAGGTGGCCGGCTTCAGCCCCTCGCCGGTGATGGTGACCGACTCGCCGCTTTGCAGCACCGCGACCAGCTTCTTCGGGCTGGCCTCCAGCGTGACGGCGGCCTTCAACTCGTCGTTGTCGGGGTGCTCTTGCAGCACTTCGGCGATGCGCGCGTCGAGCGCCTTCGGATCCGCCGGCAGGTCGGCGTAGGCCTCGGGGCCGCGATAGACCTGCCGCCGCTCGTAGTCCATGATGCCCTTTCGCAGTGCGCGGTAGGCGGCGAACTGCTCGGTCGAGGTGAGCGTGAGGTAGACGTTGAGTCCGCGCGTGTAGGTGTCTTCGCCGTACTGGTTGAAGATCAACTGTCGCGCCGTCTCGGCCACGTATTCGGCGTTGGGCGGCACTTCCGACACCGAGCGGTACTTGAGCGGCTGCGCCTTGGCCGCATCGTGCTGCGCGGTGGTGATGAAGCCGTTCACCAGCATCCGGTCGATGATGTACTGCTGCCGCTCCAGCGCCCGCTTCGGGTTGGCGATCGGGTTGAAGCTCGACGGCGCCTTGGGCAGGCCCGCGAGCATCGCAGCCTCGGCCAGCGTGATGTCGGCCAGCGGCTTGCCGAAGTAGATCTCGCTCGCCGACGCAAACCCATAGGCGCGTTGGCCGAGGTAGATCTGGTTCATGTAGAGCTCCAGGATCTCGTCCTTGCTCAGCTGGCTCTCGATCTTCAGCGTCAGCAAGATCTCGTAAATCTTGCGCGTGTAGGTACGCTCGCTGGAGAGGTAAAAGTTGCGCGCCACCTGCATCGTGATCGTCGATGCGCCCTGGCCGCGGGCCTCGCCCAGGTTGGCGCGGATCGCGCGCAGGATGCCCTTGTAGTCGACTCCACCGTGGTCGTAGAAGCGCGCGTCCTCGATGGCCAGCACGGCGTCACGCATGATCTTCGGGATCTGCGCGATCGGCACGAAGTTGCGCCGCTCCTCGCCGAACTCGCCCAGCAGCGCACCGTCGGCCGAGAACACCCGCATCGGCAGCTTCGGCCGATAGTCGGACAGGCCGCCGATCTCGGGCAGATTCGGGTAGGCCACGGCCAGCGCGATGGCAACAAGGACCAAGATCGACAATGCTGCGGCCGCCGTCAGCCCGACGATCCAGGCGCCGGTTTTGCCGAACCACAACGCGACGCGGGCGAACGCCGCGGCCGCCGGATTGCTCGCGGACGCGCTGGCTGGCGCGGCAGGCGCGCTCTCGGATTCGCTCATGAGACTCCAACGGTGATGCGCTGCATTATAGAAAGCGCAGAAATCCCGACCAGCGCCGCCGACCCGCCTTTGCCGACTTGCGAAAGTGCCTTGAAGAGCGCTCCGCTCGACACGCGCAAACCCCGTTTACCAGGCACGCAGCAGGTGTGAGATTTGCAACGCGCACGGCGCTGCAAGCCGGGAAACATCTTTGGCGTTCATAGGCTTTACTGCTAGCATTCAAGTAACTTATTAACAGTCCAGCATCCGAAATTGCCGCTGGGAGAAAGGCGTCGTGAGCTTCCTAGACACGTTGTTGGGCCGCAAGCATCCGCCGATGATCGGGTTGGACATCAGCTCTTCGAGCGTGAAGCTGGTGGAGCTGGGTCAGAGTTCTTCCGGCGAGTACGTGCTGGAGCGTTTCGGTGTCGAAAGCTTCGAGAAGGGTTGGATCGCCGACGGGCAGATCGAGAAGTTCGACGAAGTCGCCGAGGCTGTAAAGCGCGTCGTCGCCAAGAGCGGCACGAAGACGCGGCATGTGGTGATGGCCATGCCGCAGTCGGCCGTGATCACCAAAAAGATCATGTTGCCGGCTGGCCTTCGCGATGAAGAGCTGGAGCTTCAGGTCGAGTCCGAGGCCAACCAGTACATCCCCTTCTCGCTCGACGAAGTCAGCCTCGACTTTTGCGTGATCGGACCGAGCCCGACGTCGGTTGGCGACGTCGAGGTGTTGATCGCCGCGTCGCGCAAGGACCGCGTGCAAGACCGGCAGGGCCTGGCCGAAGCGGCTGGCCTGAAGCCGATGGTGCTCGACATCGAGTCGCACGCGTCCCGCCTGGCAATGGGCCGCGTCGTGATGGGCCTGCCCAACGAAGGCAAGGACGCGCTCGTCGCGCTGTTCGAGATCGGCGCTGACACCACCAGCCTGAAGGTGCTGCGCGATGACGAGATGCTGTACGACCGCGACCAGGCGTTCGGCGGCTCGCAGCTCACGCAGTTGATCTCGCGCCAGTATGGCTTTTCGTACGAAGAAGCGGAGCAGAAGAAGCTCGCCGCCGACCTGCCCGAAGACTACGAGTCGTCGCTGCTCGCGCCCTTCGTCGACAGCCTGTCGCAGGAAATCGGGCGCGCGCTGCAGTACTTCTTCACCAGCACGCCGCACCACAAGGTGCACTACGTCATGCTGGCAGGCGGCACGGCCACCTTGCCCGGCCTGAAGGACCGCGTGACCGAGTTGACCGGCTTTGCGTCGATGGTCGTGAACCCATTCGAGAACATGAAGCTCGGCTCCGCCGTGCGCGAAAGCAAGCTTCGTCGCGAGGCGCCCACGTACCTCACCGCCTGCGGTCTGGCGATGCGGAGGTTTCTGCAGTGATCCTGATCAACCTGCTCCCGCACCGGGAAGAAAAACGCAAGCGCAAGAAAGTTGCATTCTTTGCCGGCCTGGGGTTGGCGGCTTTTGCAGGCTTGGCTGTGGTCGGCGTCTGGTATGCGCTGGTCCAGCAACTCACGTCGGCCCAGCGCGAGCGCAACGACTACCTGGTCGCGGAGATCAAGAAGCTCGAGGTCCAGATCAAGGACATCGCTACTTTGAAGGCCGAGATCGAGTCCTTGAAGGCACGCCAAAAGGCGGTGGAAGACCTCCAGATCGACCGCAACCTGCCCGTCCACCTGCTCAACGAACTGGTCAAGCAGACGCCCGAGGGCATCTACTTCACGGCGGTCAAGCAAGAAGGCCAGGTGCTCAATGTGACGGGCATCGCCCAGACGCAGGAGCGCGTGTCCGAGTTCCTTCGCAACACAGCCAACAGTTCGGAGTGGCTGGTGCGTCCCGAACTCATCGAGAGCAAGGCCGCCACGGTGCAAGCCGCAAACAAGGAGCAGAAGCGACTGTTCGACTTCTCGGTCCGCGTGACGGTCAAGCGCCCGCAGGACAAACCCGGAGCCGTGGCCGAAGTCCCGGCGCCCGGTGCGCCGGCCAGCGCCGGCGCGCCCAAGAAAGCCTGATCCGACATGGCAACCCAATCGAAATCGATGAACGCCGATCTCGGCTCGGTGTTTGGAGAAGCGGCGTCCCAGTTCCGCGGGCTGAACAGCCGCGAGCCCGGTCAGTGGCCGATCCTTCCGAAGCTGCTGGCCTGGGCCGCGGTCGGCGTGGCGGTCGTCCTGCTCGGCTGGTTTGCATTGCTTTCGGGCAAGCACGACGAACTCGACGCCGAGCGCGCCAAGGAACCCGCGCTCAAGGCTGACTATCGGGCCAAGCTCGGGCAGGCCGTCAACCTCAGCGAATTGCGCAAGCAGAAGCTGCAGGTCGAAGAGTATGTGACGCAGCTCGAAAAACAGCTCCCGGGCAAGGCCGAGATGGACGCGCTGCTGTCCGACATCAACCAGGCTGGCCTCGGGCGCGGTCTGCAGTTTGAGTTGTTCCGCCCCGGCCAGGTGGCGGTGAAGGACTACTACGCCGAGCTGCCCATCGCGATCAAGGTCAGCGGCCGGTACCACGACCTGGGCGCCTTTGCCGCGGACATCGCCAACCTCTCGCGCATCGTGACCCTGCACAACCTGAGCATTGCCACCGTCAAGGATTCCGCCGGGCTGCTGACGATGGAAGCCACCGCGCGCACTTATCGTTACCTCGACGCGACCGAGCTCGAAGAGATCAAGAAGGCGGCCGACAAGGCGAAGGCAGGGGCGAAGAAATGATGCGCATCGAGCGATTCAAGCTGCTCGCGCCGCTGGCGCTGACGGCCCTCGTTCTGGCGGGTTGCAGCGGCGAACAAGAAGAGCTTGCGCAGTGGATGGAACAGCAGCGTCGCGAGGTCAAGCCCGACGTGCCGCCTCTGTCGCCGCCGAAGAAGTTCAACCCGCAAAGCTACGCGGCGCTGACGGGTGTGGAGCCGTTTAGCACCCAGAAGTTGACGGTGGCCCTCGGCCGGGTGACTCGTGAGCCCAGCTCCCTTCTGTCCGCCGAGATCAACCGCCGCAGAGAGCCGCTGGAGGCGTACCCGCTGGACAGCATGACGATGGTGGGCAGCGTGGTGAAGACCGGCCGCCCTTACGCACTGTTGAAGGTGGACAACCTGCTGTACCAGGTCAAGCCGGGCGACTACCTCGGTCAGAACTACGGAAAGATCACCAAGATTTCTGAAACCGGTGTCTCGCTCAGAGAGATCGTTCAGGATGCAGCGGGCGAATGGATCGAGCGCACCAGCGCCCTCCAGCTCCAGGAGAAGGCGCGATGAACAACAGTCAGGAGATTCAGATGATGAGCAAGTGGCGCGCACGTGCCCTGGCGTTCGCGTTGTTTGTCGGCGCACCCGCTTTGGCTCTTGCGCAGAATGCGATCCAGTCGATCAACAGCACCCAGCAAGCCGGCTCGGAAGTGGTTCGCATCGAACTGAGTGAGGCGCTGACCTCGGTTCCTGCGGGCTTCACCATCCAGGCGCCGCCCCGCATCGCGATCGACCTGCCTGGCGTGAGCAACGCCATGGGGCGCACGAGCGTCGAGCTCAACCAGGGCAACCTGCGTTCGGTCAGCGTGGCGCAGGCCGGTGAGCGCACCCGCCTCGTGCTCAACCTGAAGCAGGCGACCACGTACCGCGCGCAACTCGAAGGCAAGGTGTTGCTCCTGATTCTCGACGGCGGAGCTCCAGTGGTTGCGGCCGGTGCGCCTGCCACCGCACCTTCTTCACAGCGCTTTGCCGAGAGCCTGAACACCTCGCAAGTCGCGCTCAAGGGCATCGACTTCCGGCGCGGCGCCGACGGCGCCGGTCGGGTGGTGGTCGACCTGCCGAACAACCAGGTCGGTGTGGACATTCGCCAGCAAGGCAAGGGCCTGATCGTCGAGTTTCTGCGCTCCACCCTGCCCGAGAACATGCGCCAGCGGCTTGACGTGACCGACTTCGGCACGCCGGTGCAATTCATCTCGAGCACCCAGACCGGGGACCGTGTTCGCATGGTCGTCGACTCGCGGGGCAACTGGGAGCACAGCGCGTACCAAAGCGACAACCAGTTCGTGCTCGAAGTTCGCCAGCAAAAGATCGACCCGAACAAGCTCACGCAGGGCCCGGGCTTCTCCGGCGAAAAGCTGTCGTTGAACTTCCAGAACATCGAAGTGCGCGCGCTGCTCCAGGTGATCGCCGACTTCACCAACTTCAACGTCGTGACCAGCGACACCGTGACGGGCAACGTCACGCTGCGCCTGAAGGATGTGCCCTGGGATCAGGCGCTGGACATCATCCTGCAAGCGAAGGGTCTCGGCCTGCGCAAGTCGGGGAATGTGATCTGGATTGCTCCGAAGGACGAGTTGGCGACGAAGGAAAAGGTCGAGTTGGAGTCGAAGGCGCAGATCGCCTTGCTGGAGCCGCTGCGTACGCAGTCCTTCCAGCTGAACTACACGAAGGCCGAAGAAGTTGCCAAGGGCCTGACCGGGCAGACCACGGGCCAGGGCGGTGGCGGTGCTTCCGGGTCCACGACCTCGCGCATCTTGTCCAACCGCGGCAGCGTGCTTTACGAGGCGCGAACGAACCAATTGTTCGTCAGCGACATCCCATCGAAGCTCGAAGAGATTCAGGCGATGATCGCCAAGATCGACATCCCCGTCCGGCAGGTGCTGATCGAGGCCCGGATCATCGAGGCCGACGACAAATTCGGTCGCTCGCTGGGTGTGCGGCTGGGTGGCAACGACTTGCGCGGTATTCGCGGCGGCGTGCCTGGCTACAACCTGGGTAACGGCAACCAAGGCACTGTCGGCGGCAACCTCAATGCCGTGGGCCAGCAGACCGGGCAGTCCACCCCGTACAACTACAACGACACCCAGTTCGTCAACCTGCCGGCGGTGCTGCAAGGCATCACCAACCCGGCGGCCACGTTTGCGTTGTCGCTGTTCGGCGCTTCGTCGAACCGCTTCCTGAACCTCGAAATCTCAGCGCTTGAGGCCGACGGCAAGGGCAAGATTGTTTCCAGCCCGCGCGTGATCACCGCCGACCAGGTGAAGGCGCTGATCGAACAGGGCACCGAGTTGCCGTACCAAACGGCAACCTCCAGCGGCGCCACGGCACTGCAGTTCCGCAAGGCCAACCTCAAGCTCGAAGTCACCCCGCAGATCACGCCCGAGGGCAACGTCATCCTGGACGTCGATGTCACCAAGGACAGCGTTGGCCGCTCCACGTCGGCTGGCTTTGCGATCGACACCAAACACGTCAAGACCCAGGTGCTCGTTGAGAACGGCGGCACGGTGGTCATCGGCGGCATCTTCGAGCAGGCCGATCGCGACGAGGTCGTGAAGGTGCCCTTCCTGGGCGACATTCCGTTCCTCGGCAATCTGTTCAAGACCCGGTCGAAGACGTCGGACAAGACTGAGTTGCTGATCTTCCTCACGCCGAAGGTGTTGAGCGACAAGACCTCAACGCGCTAGGCGCTGCAGCCTGCGTGGACTCGTGAAACCCACCCAGGCCGGCATGGACCCGGTTCTGGGGCACTGAATAGGTGTCGGAGAATGAAATCAATCTTGTTGGCTGCGCCCGTCTTGGCATCGATGGTCTTGCTCGGTTGCGGCGGAGGTGATGACGACCTCTCCGGCAGTCTGGTTGAGTTGAATGTGCAGCCCGCCGAGATCGGCTGGACTGCGGCCACTGGCGCAACGACCTGCTACGTTGGCCCCGCTGGGGTCGTCAAGATCACAGGCGGTGCGCCGCCGTACCGGCTGAGCGCAAGCTTCCCGGATCGAATTTCGGTGGTCGCGCAAGTCGATGACCTGGGCGGCACGTTTGCGATCACGTTCACCAACACACCCAGCGGGAGCTGCTTCGACCCTGGCAGCGTGACGGTGACTGACCGCCTGGGGCGCCGCACGGTCGTCACGTTGACGAACAAGCTGACAGCTTGACGTCGGCGCGGTTCGGGGCCACCCCGAACCAATACGTAGCGTTCGTTCCGAACCCAGCCGTGGCGCTGCGTTAGCATTTCAGGGTCACCGGCACTCCGCCGGCATGCTCGCCGGCTTTCGGCGAACCCTCGATGCATCACCTCGCACCATGAAGCCGCTCGCCCTGGTCGGCATGCCCGGCGGTGGCAAATCCACGGTCGGTCGCCACCTCGCGCGCAGCCTGCAGCGCCGCTTTGTCGACTCCGACGCCGAGATCGAGCGCCGCATCGGCTGCCCGATCCGGGTGTTTTTCGAGCGTGAAGGCGAGGCGAGCTTTCGCGACATCGAACAAGAGGTGATTGCCGAGCTGGTGTCACAACGGACCGGCGTGATCGCCACCGGCGGTGGCACCGTGCTGCGCGACGCGTCGCGCCACGCGCTGCACACGCAGACGACGGTGGTCTACCTGCGCTCCACGCCCGAAGAGTTGTTTCGTCGGTTGCGGCACGACATGCACCGCCCGCTGCTCCAGGTGGCCGACCCAATGCGCAAGCTGCGCGACCTCTACGCCGAGCGCGACCCGCTGTATCGAAGGACGGCCCATTTCATCATCGAGACCGGGCGCCCCTCGGTCCACACGCTCGTCAACATGGTGTTGATGCAGCTCGAACTGGCCGGCCTGGTGCGAGCGGACCTGGTGCCGTCGTCGGTGGAGCCTCGTCCAGCGCCGAGTCACTGAGCCCTCTCGCCGCGCCGTTGCACCCGAGGAGCTGCGACAGCCGCGCGAAGGCCCGGCATACACTCTTGCCCATGGCAGACACAGTGGTTGATCGCAATGACATCCGTGTACCGATCGAGCTGGGTGATCGGCGCTACGACATCTTGATCGGCTCGAATCTCCTCGCCCGGCCATCGGCCTGGGCCGGCCTGCCCAAGGCGAGTTCGGCAGTGATCGTCTCCAACACCACGGTCGCTGCTCTGTACGCATCGCGGTTGAAGGCCGCGCTCGCGCCGCTGTACCCGAACCTGCAAGTCATCGAGCTGCCAGACGGCGAGGCCCACAAGGACTGGGCGACGTTGAACCAGATCCTCACGCACCTGCTGGAAGCCGCCTGCGACCGCAAGACCGTGCTCTTCGCACTCGGCGGCGGCGTGGTCGGCGACGTGACGGGCTTTGCCGCCGCCTGCTACATGCGCGGCGTGCCGTTCGTGCAGGTGCCGACGACGCTGCTGGCGCAGGTCGATTCGTCGGTCGGCGGCAAGACCGCCATCAACCACCCGCTGGGCAAGAACATGATCGGCGCGTTCTACCAGCCGCTGCGCGTGGTGGCCGACCTCGACACGCTGCAAAGCCTGCCCCCGCGCGAGCTGGTGGCCGGCCTGGCCGAAGTCATCAAGTACGGTCCGATCGCTGACGAGACTTTTCTCGGCTGGATCGAAGACCACCTCGGCGCCCTGCTCGCCCGCGACCCGGCCGCCCTCGCCTACGCCGTGCAGCGTTCTTGTGAGATCAAGGCGCGCATCGTCGGCCAGGACGAACGAGAGGCGGGAGTGCGCGCTCACCTCAACTTCGGCCACACCTTCGGCCACGCGATCGAAACGGGGCTCGGGCACGGCGAATGGCTGCACGGTGAGGCCGTCGGCTGCGGCATGGTGATGGCAGCCGATCTGTCGGCTCGCCTGGGCCTGCTGCCCGTGGCCCAGGCCGAGCGGCTGACGCGGCTGATCCACGCCGCTGGGCTGCGGTTGAAGGGGCCGTCTCTCGGTGCCGATCGGTACCTGGAGCTGATGCGGCACGACAAGAAGAGCGAAGGCGGCGAGATTCGCTTCGTCGTGATCGAATCGCTCGGTCGCGCCGCCGTGCGGCCTGCGCCGGATGCGCTGGTGCGGCAGGTCATCGCGGCCCACACCGCCTGACTTTCACGCCCGCCATCGACCCACGGCGACACGACCCACGCGAGCCAAAGCTTCGAAGAAGCCGTTCCGCCGCTGAGACGACGAACTGAAACGACGTCGACTCGCGAATCGTCCCGCTGACCTCCACCATGTTGCAGCCCTTCGCCAGCCACCCGAACCAGTCGCGCGGCCGGCGGTACGCCGAGCCTGCCGCCACCGACCGCGACGAGTTCCAGCGCGACCGCGACCGCATCGTGCATAGCACGTCGTTCAGGCGCCTCGTCTACAAGACGCAGGTCTTCCTCAACCACGAGGGCGACCTGTTCCGCACCCGCCTCACCCACTCGCTCGAAGTGGCGCAACTGGCCCGCTCGATGGCGCGCACGCTCGGGCTGAACGAAGACCTCGTCGAAGCCATCGCGCTCGCCCACGACCTCGGCCACACGCCGTTCGGCCACGCCGGTCAAGACGCGCTCGATGAGAGTTTGAAGCGCCACCGCCCCGACAGCAGCGGCTTCGAGCACAACCTGCAAAGCCTGCGCGTCGTCGACGAACTGGAGCAGCGCTACCCCGCCTACGACGGCCTGAACCTCAGCTTCGAAGCGCGCGAAGGCGTGCTGAAGCACTGTTCCGCGCGCAACGCCCAGCGCCTGCTGGACGCCGAGCCGGGCGGCGTCGCCCAGCGTTTCATCGACCGCAGGCAGCCCAGCCTGGAGGCGCAGTTGTGCGACTTGGCCGACCAGGTGGCCTACAACGCGCACGACATCGACGACGGCGTTCGCGCCGGCCTGCTCCTCCCGGAACAGCTCGACGAGGTGCCGCTCGTCGCGCAGTGCCGCGCAGCAGCGCTGCGCCAGCACCCCCGGCTGGCCGGCCGCCGGCTGCTGTTCGACACGATCCGACGCATGCTGTCGGCGCAAGTGGCCGACGTGGTGGCCGCCACCTCGGCGCTGGTCGCCGAGCACCGCCCCGACAGCGCCGATGCGGCCCGTCGGCTCCCGCCGCTCGTGCGCTTCAGCGAGCCGATGGCGCAGCACAGCGCGCACCTGAAGCGATTCCTGCGCACCAACCTGTACCGCCACGCCCAGGTGACCGACACCACCGACCGCGCGCGCCAGGTGATCCGCGACCTGTTCGAGGCCTACTGCGCCGACCCCATCCAGATGCCGCCCGAGCACGCGCAGCGCCCCCGCACGCAGCGCGGCGTGGCCGACTACATCGCCGGCATGACCGACCGCTTTGCGCTGCGCGAACACGATCGGTTGACAGGCCGGCGGCTGTTCGCCTGAGCGGCGGCGCATAGCCATGGCCCGCCTCCCCCGCTTGTCGGCCCCTGGTCACCTGCACCTGACGATTCAGCAGGTGCACCAGCGCGAGCCGGTGTTCGCCGACGCTGCCGATCGGCGCGCCTATCTCGATTGCCTGGCCGCAGCGGCCGCCCGGCACGAGGTGGCCATTCACGGCTACGGCATCGCCCCCGACGAAGTGCGGTTGCTGGCCACGCCAGCGCACGCGCAGGCACTCGGGCAAATGGTGCAGTTCATCGGCCGGCGCTTCGTGGCAGCCTTGAACCGGCGGCACGGGCGGCGCGGCGCATTGTGGGACGGGCGCTTCCGGGCGACCGTCGTCGAGCCGATGCCGTACTTCCTGCCTTGCCTGCGCTTCGTCGAGCATGCCGCCGACGCCAGGCCGGACGATCCGGGCGACGACGACGCTGTGCCGTGGTCGAGCAGCGAGCACCACGCTGGCCGCCGCAGCGACGGGTTCGTCACCGAACATGCCTGCTACTGGGCGCTCGGCAACACGCCTTTCGAGCGCGAGGCCGCCTACCGCAGCGCGATGCGCGCGACGGCGCCGGATGCCGAGACGCAGGGCATAGCCCTTGCTTCGCTGCACGGATGGGTGTTGGGTTCGCCCGGGTTCGAGCGTCTCCTTTCGACCCAACTCGCGCGGCGCCTGCGGCCGTTGGCGGCAGGTCGGCCGCCGCTCAAGCGGCCCGCTGGCAGCGAGTGAAGCCCGAGGGTTCGGGCGCCACTGGCCGGCGCACTTCGTAGCGTGAACCAACAGTCGAAATGTTCTGACCCCAATTACCAACAGTCGATTGCACTAACCACTTTATTGGGGCCAGACCCCATTTAATCCGCTTGAGTGAAATGCTGCGCCGCAGTATTCTCAAACGCCCTGAATCTCCAGCCGTGGAACGCGCCATGCCTCACACCAGCTTGCCCGGGGCCTCCCCGGAAGAACTCCGCCACGCCGCCGACCAGGGCTTGTACGACGCCAGCCGCGAGCACGACGCCTGCGGTGTCGGCTTCGTTGCCCACATCAAGGGCCTGAAGGCGCACCACATCGTGCAGCAGGGGCTGAAGATCCTGGAGAACCTCGACCACCGCGGCGCGGTCGGTGCCGACAAGCTGATGGGTGACGGCGCGGGCATCCTGATCCAGATTCCCGACGAGTACTACCGCGCCGAAATGGCGGAGCAAGGCGTGCGCTTGCCGCCGCCGGGCGAGTACGGCGTGGGCATGATCTTCCTGCCCAAGGAACACGCCTCGCGCCTGGCCTGCGTGCAGGAACTGGAGCGGGCCGTGAAGGCCGAAGGCCAGGTGCTTCTCGGCTGGCGCGACGTGCCGGTGGACGCCGAGATGCCGATGTCGCCCACGGTGCGCGCCAAGGAGCCGGTGCTCAAGCAGATCTTCATCGGCCGCGGGCCCGACGTGATCGTGCCCGACGCGTTGGAGCGCAAGCTCTACGTGATCCGCAAGACGGCCTCCAGCGCGATCCAGGCGCTCAAGCTCACGCACTCGCGCGAGTACTACGTGCCCAGCATGAGCTGCCGCACCGTCATCTACAAGGGCCTGCTGTTGGCCGACCAGGTGGGCAAGTACTACAAGGACCTGGCCGATACGCGCGTGACCTCGGCGCTGGCCTTGGTGCACCAGCGCTTCTCGACCAACACCTTCCCCGAATGGCCGCTCGCGCACCCGTACCGCATGGTCGCGCACAACGGCGAGATCAACACCGTCAAAGGCAACTTCAACTGGATGCGCGCGCGCGAGGGCGTGATGAAGTCGCCCGTGCTCGGCGACGACCTCGACAAGCTCTACCCCATCAGCTTCGAGAGCCAGAGCGACACCGCGACCTTCGACAACGCGCTGGAGCTGCTGGTGTTGAGCGGCTACTCGCTCGCGCACGCGGCGATGATGATGATCCCCGAGGCGTGGGAGCAGCACCCGCTGATGGATGAGCGCCGGCGCGCCTTCTACGAATACCACGCCGCGATGATGGAGCCGTGGGACGGCCCGGCAGCGATGGTCTTCACCGACGGCCGCCAGATCGGCGCCACGCTCGACCGCAACGGCCTGCGGCCGACGCGCTACATCATCACCGACGACGACATCGTGGTCGGCGCGTCCGAGTCGGGCGTGCTGCCGATCTCCGAGAACCGCATCGTCAAGAAGTGGCGCTTGCAGCCGGGCAAGATGCTGCTGATCGACCTGGAGCAGGGCCGCATCATCGAAGACGAAGAACTGAAGAATCAGTTCGCGTCGGCCAAGCCGTACCGGCAGTGGATCGAGAGCGTGCGCATCAAGCTCGAACACCTGCCGGCGCATGCCGAGCCGCACACCTTCCGCGAAAGCCTGCTCGACCGCCAGCAGGCCTTCGGCTACACGCAGGAGGACATCAAGTTCCTGCTCAGCCCGATGGCGCAGGCCGGTGAAGAAGGCATCGGCTCGATGGGCAACGACTCGCCGCTGGCGGTGCTGTCGGACAAGAACAAGCCGCTGTTCAACTACTTCAAGCAACTCTTCGCACAGGTCACCAACCCGCCGATCGACCCGATCCGCGAAGCGATCGTGATGTCGCTCGTGTCCTTCGTCGGCCCGAAGCCGAACATATATCTCTAAATTTCATAAAAAGCGCCCATCTTTCGGAATTTTTCGTATCTTTGAGATTTTAATTTACTGC